>NZ_JAZARC010000003.1:0-641957 GCF_036231865.1 Janthinobacterium sp. P210005 | reverse complement strand
CCTGATGACCATAGCAAGTTGGTCCCACCCCTTCCCATCCCGAACAGGACCGTGAAACAACTTTGCGCCGATGATAGTGCTGCAACCAGTGTGAAAGTAGGTTATCGTCAGGCTTGTTATTCGAAAAAACCCCTTCCGGTGATCCGGTTGGGGTTTTTTTACGTCTGGCGGTTTGGTTTTGTCAGCAGACAGGCGTAAAAAAAGGCACCGCTACGCGGTGCCTTGTTCATTTGTCATAACCATTAAAAATGGTAAGCGACTTTGACGTTCATGTAATTGACGCCGCTATTCGGTTTCTTGTAGCCGCCGTTCGAGAAATGCTGGATCTTCGCAGCGACTTCCCATTTGTTATTGAAGATATAGCCAACGCCGATATGGTCGCCGAACTGGAAGTGGGTCGACAGGCGGTTATCGTCGTTATCGTACAGCTTGGATAGCATGTGTACGCCAATGCCGCCTTCCGCATAGAAGCCCAGCTTGTTCGTGTTTTCAAAGCGGAACACGGGGGTAAAGCCCAGGTCCCACAGCTTTTGATGCTGGCCGGGGACATTGCGATAGCTCTTGCCATCCCAGCCGCCGATGCTGGCATCCCAGTAACCGCTCAGTTGTGTGCCATTCGATACGAACCAGGCCTTATCCCAGTTCGAGGTCACGCCGGCGCGTACCATTTGTACCTTCACGCCCTTGGCATATTCGCCGTAGACGGAGTCGATCAGTTTGTCGTCGGCGGCAAAGCCGGCGTTGGCTGCCATCAGCGCGGCAACGGCGGCGATGGATTTGAGGATATTCTTCTTGAAGGACATAGAGGCTTTCATCGTAAAATTGGCCGTAAGGCTCGTCTTGTTTGCGCAGACACCCAGTTTTGCACAGTGTTCCCGCCACCCGTTTGATTTCAGAGGTTCAATTGACATTCTCTACAAAAATCGCATTTCTCGGTATCGGTCTGATGGGGGATCCGATGGTCCGGTGCCTGCTGCGCGCTGGATATTTTGTCACAATTTGGAATCGCACGCACAGCAAGGCCGAAGTCCTGCGTGAGGCAGGTGCCCAGCCCGCCGTTTCCGTGGCCGAGGCGGTCAATGGCGCGGACGTGGTCATTTCGATGCTGGAAGCCGGGCCCATCGTGGCGCAGGTGCTGCAAGAGGCGCTGCCAGCCTTGCGTGCAGGGGCGCTCTGGGTTGATATGAGTTCCACCAAGCAAGCAGAAGCCCAGCAATTTCATGCCGCCTTGCACGCGGCAGGCCATGCCTTTATCGATGCGCCCGTGTCGGGTGGCGTCGGCGGGGCACAGGCGGGCACCCTGGCCATCATGGCTGGCGCCAGCACCAGCGATTACGCGCGGGTTGCAGTGATTCTGTCGGCCATGGGGCGCCCGACCTTGGTGGGGCCGGCCGGCAGCGGCCAGGTTGCCAAGCTGTGCAATCAGCTGATCGTCGGCGCCACTCTGAATATCGTGGCGGAAGCGTTATTGCTGGCGCAGGCGGCCGGCGCCGATGCGAGCGCCGTACGGGCAGCGATACGTGGCGGTTTTGCCGAGAGCAAGATTCTGGACGTGCATGGCCAGCGCATGCTGGAGCGCAATTTTGTTGCCGGTGGACAGGTGAAAAGCCAGATCAAGGACATGCACAACATCCTCGCGGCAGCCGAGGCGGCCCACGTCACCTTGCCGGTGACGCAATTGGTGACGCAGCGCTATGAAACCCTCGCCGCCAGCCATCCTACGGCAGACCACGCGGCTGCCTTGCTGGCCCTGGAAGCGTTGAATCCGGGCCAGCGCCTGGGCACCGGTCCGGATAAGCTGAGCTGATTTACGTGACGGGCAGGCTCGCTTCGGCCAGCTTGACCCAGAAACTGGCGCCGATGGGCAGCAGATTGTCATTGAAGTCGTAGCTGCCATTGTGCAAGACGCACGGACCCAGGCCGTGGCCGCCATCGCGGTGTTCGCCATCGCCGTTGCCGATGAAGATATAGCAGCCAGCTTTTTCCTGCAGGAAAAATGCGAAGTCTTCCGCGCCCATCGTCGGTTCAACATTCGCGTTGACATTGTCGGCGCCGACCACGCTTTTCATCACTTCGACGGCAAACGCCGTTTCCTTCGCGTGGTTGACCAGCGGCGGGTAGTTGCGCTTGAAGTGGAAATCGACTTCCGCGCCAAAGGCGGCGGCCGTGTGCACGGCGATCTCGCGCATGCGCTCTTCGATCAGGTCCAGCACGGGCGTGGTGAAGGTGCGCACGGTGCCGACCAGGCTGGCGTCATCGGGAATCACATTGGTGGCGCTGCCCGCATGGATTTGCGTGATCGACAGCACGGCCGTGTCGAGCGGACTCTTGTTGCGGGTGATGACGGTTTGCCAGCTTTGCGCGATTTGCACGGCTACCATGACGGGGTCGATGCCTTTGTGCGGCTGGGCCGCGTGCGCGCCCTTGCCTTTGACGGTGACGTGGAATTCATTGCTGGACGCCATCATTGGCCCTTCCACCACGCTCAGGGTACCCGTTTCCGCGCCCGGCCAGTTGTGCATGCCGTAGATGGCATCCATGGGAAAGCGTGTAAACAAGCCGTCTTCGATCATTTCGCGTGCACCGGCGCCGCCTTCTTCCGCCGGCTGGAAGACGAGGTAGACCGTGCCATCGAAGTTGCGATGTTGCGCCAGGTAATGGGCGGCGCCCAGTAGCATGGCCGTGTGGCCGTCGTGGCCGCAGGCGTGCATCTTGCCCGGATGACGTGAAGCATGCTCGAAGGTATTCATTTCCTGCATCGGCAAGGCATCCATGTCGGCGCGCAGGCCGATGGCGCGCTTGGACGTGCCATGCTGGATGATGCCGACCACGCCAGTGCGGCCCAGGCCGCGTACCACGGGAATGCCCCATTCCGTCAGTTTGGCGGCGACCACGTCCGAGGTGCGCTGTTCTTCGTAGCACAGCTCCGGATGCGCGTGCAGGTCGCGGCGGATACCTTGCAGCTCGGATTGAAACGCCAAGATCGGATCAACTAGTTTCATGGGACTCTCCTGTGGATGCTGGCGCGCAGCAATGTATGGCGCGCCGGACCGCGCTTGTTTGATCAAAAACAGACGCGGCTAATAGTGCATTGTAGCCCTTGTTTGCCGGGTAAATCCAGCGCACGGACGTGCTTGCCACGGCGCCAACAGCAAGCGCGCGGAATGGTTTACAGTATCGCCTTCCCCCAACGTTTTTGGATTGCCCCATGACCACCACCCAAGTGCGCGCCGCCTGCCCGCTCGACTGCCCCGATACCTGCGCCTTGCTGGTCACCGTGACCGACGGGGTGGCAACAGCCGTCAAGGGGGATCCCGACCACCCGACCACGGCGGGCGTGCTGTGCACCAAGGTGTCGCGCTTCACGGAGCGCACCTACCATGCGGACCGGCTGCTGCATCCGCTGCGCCGCGTGGGCAAGAAGGGGGAAGGAAAGTTCGAGCGCATCAGCTGGGAGGAAGCGCTGCAGACCATCGCGGCCCGCTTGAAACCGATCGCCGCGCGCGATCCGCAGGCGATCTTGCCGTACAGCTACTGCGGCACCATGGGCCTGGTGCAGGGCGAGTCGATGTCGTCGCGTTTCTTCAACCAGCTCGGTGCTTCCTTGCTGGACCGCACCATCTGCGCCTCGGCCGGCGCCACGGGCTACCGCTATACGGTGGGCGCCAGCATCGGCACGGACCTGGAACAGTTCCAGAACGCCAAGTTGATCATCATCTGGGGCGGCAACCCGATCGCCTCGAATTTGCACTTCTGGATGCGCGCGCAGGAAGCCAAGCGCAATGGCGCCACCCTGATCGCCATCGACCCCTACCGTTCGCTGACGGCGGAAAAGTGCCACCAGCACGTCGCGTTGCTGCCGGGGACCGATGCGGCCCTGGCGCTGGGTTTGATGCATGTCTTGATTGTGGAAGATTTGCTCGATCATGATTACATCGAGCGCTACACTGTAGGCTACGAGGCCTTGAAACAGCGGGCCCTGGAATGGCCGCCCGAGCGGGTGGCCGAGGTGTGCGGCATCACGGCCACGGAAGTGGTCGACTTGGCGCGCCTGTACGGCCAGGCGTGCCGCTCCGGCGAGGGTGCCGCCATCCGGGCCAACTATGGCGTGCAGCGCGTGCATGGCGGTGGCATGGCCGTGCGCAATATCGCCTGCCTGCCCGCCCTGACGGGCGCCTGGCGCCATCCGGCCGGCGGCATGCAGCTGTCGAGCTCGGGTTCCTTCCCCATCAATCGCAAGGCCCTGCAGCGCCCCGATTTGCTCAAAGGCACGCCGCGCACCATCAATATGAGCACCATCGGCGACGATTTATTGAAAGAGAGTTCCGCCGATTTCGGCCCGCAAGTCGAGGCCGTGATCGTCTACAACTCGAATCCCCTGGCCGTGGCGCCCGATTCCTCGAAAGTGGCGCAGGGCTTTGCCCGCGAAGACTTGTTTACGGTCGTGCTCGAACATTTCCAGACCGATACCGTCGATTACGCCGACATCGTGTTGCCCGCCACCACGCAGCTGGAACACGTCGATACGCATGCCACCTATGGCCATCTGTACATGATGGCGAACAATGCGGCCGTGGCGCCGCTGGGTGAAGCGAAGGCGAATACGGAAATCTTCCGCCTGCTGGCCCAATACATGGGCTTTGATGACCCGTGCTTCCAGGAAAGCGACGATGCGCTGGCGGCCAAGGCATTCGATGCGTCGGATGCGCGCGCCGTGCATTTCGACTGGGAATCGCTGAAGCGCACGGGCTGGCAAAAGCTGGCCATGCCGGAAGCGCCATTTGCCGAGGGGCGTTTCCCCACGCCATCGGGCAAGTGCGAGTTGTATTCGGAAGCCATGGCGCTGGCGGGCCTCGATCCCTTGCCCACGTATATCGCGCCGCACGAATCGCTGGCCAGCAATCCCGCGCTGGCGGCCCGCTATCCGCTGGCCATGATTTCCCCACCGGCGCGCAATTTCCTCAATTCCACTTTCGTGAACGTGAAAAGCCTGCGCGCGGCCGAAGGCGAGCCGCACCTCGATATCCATCCCGACGATGGCGCCGCGCGCGGCATCGTGGCCGGCGACATGGTGCGCATCTTCAATGACCGCGGCAGCTTTGTGGCCAAGGCCAGGGTGACGGACAAGGCACGACGGGGCCTGGTGGTGGGCTTGTCCGTGTGGTGGAAGAAACTCGCCAGCGACGGCAAGAACGCCAACGAAGTGACCAGCCAGCGCCTGACGGACATGGGCCGCGCGCCGACCTTCTACGATACGCTGGTTGAAGTGGAAAAGGCTGCCTGACCATGGCGCGCTGGCCGGCCCGCTTGCTTGTCGGCACGGTGTGCCTGCTGCTGGGCGGCTGCACGCAATTGCGCTACTACACGCAAGCGGCGCAGGGGCAATATGCCCTGTGGTCCGGCGCGCGTCCCATCGGCGACTGGCTCGATGACCCCGCCACCGAGCCGCGCCTGAAAGTGCGTCTGGCCAAGGCGCAGCAGATCCGCCGCTTTGCCGTCAGCGAGCTGGACTTGCCAGACAATGGCAGCTACAAGAACTATGCCGCGCTGCGGCGCCCGTTCGTGCTGTGGAACGTGGTAGCCACGCCGGAATTGTCGCTGCAGCCGCTGCAATGGTGTTTTCCCATCGCCGGCTGCGTCAGCTATCGCGGCTATTACAGCAAGGAGGAGGCGCTCGCGTATGCCGACGAGTTGCGCGCCCAGCATTACGACGTCCAGGTGGGCGGCGTGCCCGCGTATTCCACCCTGGGCTGGTTCGACGATCCCCTGCTGTCGACCTTTATTCATTACAACGATGCGGAACTGGCGCGCCTGATCTTCCATGAGCTGGCGCACCAGGTGGTGTACGTGCCTGGCGACTCGGCCTTCAACGAGTCGTTTGCCAGTGCCGTGGAAGAGGCCGGCGTGCAGCGCTGGCTGGCGCGCGAGGGCAACGACAGCATGCGCGCGGCGTACGCCCAGTATGCGGCGCGGCGCCAGGATTTCCTGGCCTTGCTATTGAAATACCGGGGCGAACTGGAGTCCGTGTATGCGAGCGACGCCAGCGATGCGGACAAGCGCGCGCGCAAGGCGCAGGTATTTGCGGCATTGCAAGATGCCTACCAGGTACTGAAGCAAAACTGGGGTGGTTTTGCCGGTTACGACCGCTGGTTCGAGCAGCCATTGAGCAATGCGCACCTGGCTTCCGTGTCTACCTACAATGAATTTTTGCCCGCCTTTAAAAAATTGCTGGAAGAAAAAAAGAACTTTCGTGCTTTTTATGCTGCAGTGCACACAATGGCCCAGATCAAGAAGCCTGAGCGCAGGCAGGCGCTGGAACAATTGTCCAGCCCGTGACCCGTAAAGATTGTCCCGGACGTCAAGGCGAACGATCCTGCAACAGCGTATTTATCATGTTGCAGTGCAGCACAAAATACCCCTAGAGTTGCCGCTCGAATACTGTTGAAAGCGCTTGCATGGAAGCCCGGCGCCCGATAGCATCGCATTAGTAGCATAGAGCAATTGCTCGTCAGAATGCTCAAACTGACTGCAGGACGACAGAATCCGCAGCAATGATCCGCGCCGGCAGGGTGCGCCGGCTCCCCCACGATTATTCGAGACAAGAGGCACAGGATGGAAAAAATTTGGCTGAAGTCGTATCCTCCCGGCGTCCCCGCCGACATCGATCCTGATCAATATCGTTCGCTGGTGCATTTGCTGGAAGAAGCGTTTCAGAAATATGCGGATCGCAATGCCTATGTCTGCATGGACAAATTTCTCACCTATGCCGAACTCGACACCTATTCGCGCCAGCTGGGCGCCTGGCTGCAAAGCCGCGGCCTGAAGAAGGGCGCGCGCGTCGCCCTGATGATGCCGAACGTGCTCCAGTATCCGGTGGCGATTGCCGCTGTCTTGCGCGCCGGCTACACGGTAGTCAACGTCAACCCTTTATACACGCCGCGCGAACTCGAGCATCAGCTCAATGATTCGGGCAGCGAAGCCATCATCGTGCTGGAAAACTTCGCCCATACCCTGGAACAGGTGCTGGGCAAGACGGCCGTCAAGCACGTCGTCGTCGCCAGCATGGGCGAAATGCTCGGCGGCTTGAAGGGCATGATCGTCAATTTTGTCGTGCGCAATGTCAAGAAGATGGTGCCCGCGTATTCCTTGCCGAACGCCATGCGCTTCAAGCAGGCGCTGGCGCTGGGCAGCCGCATGAAACTCACGCCCGTCGAGCTGAGCGTCCATGACGCTGCCTTCCTGCAATACACGGGCGGCACGACGGGCGTGTCGAAAGGCGCGACCTTGAGCCATCGCAATGTGATCGCCAATGTGCTGCAGAGCGAAGCGTGGTCCGGCGCGGCGCTCGACCAGAACAGCAAGGAACAGATGATCGTCGTCTGCGCCTTGCCGCTGTACCATATCTTTGCGCTGACGGCGTGCGCGATGTGGGGCACGCGCGTGGGCGCCCTGAATATCCTGATCCCGAATCCGCGCGATATTCCGGGCTTGATCAAGGAACTGGGCAAGTACAAATTCAACCTGCTGCCAGCGGTCAATACCTTGTATAACGCGCTGGTGAATCACCCCGATTTCGCCAAGCTCGATTTCTCGGGCTTGAAGATCGCCAATGGCGGCGGCATGGCGGTGCAGCAAGCCGTCAACGACAAGTGGCTGCAAGTGACGGGCGTGTCCATCATCGAAGGCTATGGCTTGTCGGAAACATCGCCCGTCGCCACCTGCAACCGCGCCGACAGCACGGCGTTTTCCGGCACCATCGGCTTGCCCGTACCCTCGACCGACATCGCCATCCTCGACGACGACGGCAAGGAAGTGCCGCTGGGCCAGACGGGCGAAATCGCCATCCGCGGCCCGCAAGTGATGAGCGGCTACTGGAACCGTCCCGACGAGACGGCCAAAGTCATGACCCCCGATGGCTACTTCAAGTCGGGCGACGTGGGCATCATGGACGAGCGCGGCTATGTGAAGATCGTGGACCGCAAGAAAGACATGATTCTCGTTTCCGGCTTCAATGTGTATCCGAACGAAGTCGAAGCCGTCATCGCGGCCCATCCTGGCGTACTCGAGTGCGCCTGCGTGGGCGTGCCGGACGAACACTCGGGCGAGGCCGTAAAAGTGTTTGTCGTGCGCAAGGATCCGAACCTGACCCAGGCAGTGCTGGCCGCGTACTGCAAGGAACAATTCACGGGTTACAAGCGGCCGAAATACATCGAGTTCCGCGATGAACTGCCGAAGACCAACGTCGGCAAGATTTTGCGTCGCGCCCTGCGTGACGAAACAAAGATAGCAGCATAAACAGTGTGGGATGCGCCAGGAGGCGCGTCCCTTTTACAGATAAAGATGAGGCGAGATGGACAAGATTTGGTTGAAGTCGTACCCGGACAGCGTTCCCGCAGAGATTGATTGCACGCAATACCGTTCCGTCACGCATTTGCTGGAAGAGTCGTTCCAGAAATATGCGGACCGCAACGCCTTCGTGTGCATGGATAAATTCCTCACCTACCGCGAGCTTGACCAGCTGTCGCAACAGATGGGCGCCTGGCTGCAAAGCAAGGGCCTGCAACCGGGCGCGCGCGTGGCGATCATGTTGCCGAACGTGTTGCAGTATCCGGTGGCCATGGCGGCGATCTTGCGCGCCGGCTACACCGTGGTGAACGTCAATCCGCTGTACACGCCGCGCGAATTGCAGCACCAGTTGATCGATTCGGGTAGCGAAGCGATCATCGTGCTGGAAAACTTCGCCACCACGGTGGAACAGGTATTGCCGCACACCCAGGTCAAGCATGTGATCGTCGCCACCATGGGCGACTTGCTCGGTGGCTTGAAGGGCACCATCGTCAACTTCGTCGTGCGCAAGATCAAGAAAATGGTGCCCGCGTTTTCCTTGCCGGGCGCCATCAGCTTCAACAAGATGCTGGCCGAGGGTGCCCGTTTGACCTTGACGCCGGTGCAGCAGGGACATGACGATATCGTCTTCCTGCAGTACACGGGCGGCACGACGGGCGTGTCGAAAGGCGCGATGTTGTTGCACCGTAACGTGATCGCCAACGTGCTGCAAAACGAGGCGTGGATGTCGCCCGTGATGACCAAGGAAATGCGCGCCACCTCGATGGGTTTCATGTGCGCCTTGCCCCTGTATCACATATATTCGCTGACGGTCAGTGCCCTGATGGGCATGCGCCTGGGCGGCATGAGCGTGCTGATCCCCAACCCGCGCGACATCCCCGGTTTCGTCAAGGAGTTGTCCAAGCACAAGATCGTCGTCTTCCCGGCAGTTAATACTCTGTATAACGCGCTGCTGAACAATGCCGACTTCGCCAAGCTCGATTTTTCCAGCTATAAAGTGTGCAATGGCGGCGGCATGGCCTTGCAGCGCAATGTGGCCGAGCGCTGGCTGAAATTGACGGGCTGCCCGCTGATCGAAGGCTATGGTATGTCGGAAACGTCGCCCGTGGTGACGGGCAACCGTGTCGACATCACGGAATTCACGGGCACCATCGGCTTGCCTTTCCCGTCGACGGAAGTGGCGATTTTGAACGACGATGGCGTGGAAGTGCCGCTGGGCGAACCGGGCGAAATCGCCGTGCGCGGCCCGCAAGTGATGGCGGGATACTGGCAGCGTCCGGACGAGACGGCCAAGTCGATGACGGCCGACGGCTATTTCAAGACGGGCGACGTGGGCGTCATGGATGAGCGCGGCTACGTGAAGATCGTGGACCGCAAGAAAGACATGATCATCGTTTCCGGCTTCAATGTGTATCCGAACGAAGTGGAAGACGTGGTTGCGTCGTGCCCGGGCGTGCTGGAATGCGCCTGCATCGGCGTGCCGGATGCCAACTCGGGCGAAGCCGTGAAAGTGTTTGTCGTGCGCAAGGATCCGAACCTGACGGTGGAACAGATCCGCGAGCATTGCAAGCATGAGTTGACGGCGTACAAGAAGCCGAAATACATCGAGTTCCGCGATGAATTGCCGAAAACCAATGTCGGCAAGATCTTGCGCCGTCAATTGCGCGACGAAAAGAAAGCGGCTTAACTCGCCGCCAAGGCTGTGTCCGCCGCCACGGCTTGCCGTGGCCGGGCGGGCAAGCCGAAGCAGGGACGCAGCCAGCTCACCTTGCTGATCAGCAGCGACGTGCCCAGCCAGCAGATGGCCACCGTGCCCGCAAGTACCAGCAGCGGCTCGAGCACGGGCCCCAGTTTTAACGGCACCACCCAGTAGGCCAGCAGTACGATCGCGCTCTGGTGCAGTATGTACCAGGGAAAGACGGCCTGGCGCGCCCATGGCAGCCAGGCAAACGGTTTATTCAGCAAGGTGTGCGACCAGCCCAAGATGGCGCAGATGGCCAGCCACATGTACAGGTTGCGCATGGGCCAGGAACCAAACGAGGCCCAGGTCAGCAGGTTTTCCGAAGCCACCAGGTCAAAACCCAGATACACGGCAAACGCGCAGGGCGCCAGCAGCAGCGCCTGCCAGCGCAAGCGGGCCAGTTCCTGCCACACTCCCTTGTCATTGCCCAGCCACCAGCCATACAGATACATGGTGAAATAGATGGCGTGCGCGTACCAGTCCTTGAGCAGCGCATGGGTTTCCGGATAGCGCAGCTTCAGGAAGGCCGTTGCCGCCAGCGTTGGCAGGGCGGGCAGGACCAGCAGGCGCCAGCCGCGCAGGCCCGCAAACAGCGGTCTTGCCTTGGCTAGCAGCGGCTGCAAGGCCACCAGCACGATGGTGTACAGCAACAGATACACCAGATACCACAGATGGTTCCACGTAAAACTGGTTTTCCAGCCCGTAAATGCGCCGGCCGGCCAGGCGTGGCCGCCAAAGTAATGCAGCAGGAATGGTCCATAGCCAGGCTCGACCAGACCGTTGCTGACGCCCTCGCAATACGGTTGCACGGGGATCACCACCAGCACGCCAAACAGCAAGGGCAGCAACAGGCGCTTGATCCGGCGCCACAGGAACGCACCGCTGGACGTGTGCGTCATCATGGCGCAGGACACGCCGGAAATGAGGAACACGATTTCCATGCGCCACCGGTTGATAAAGACCATGGGAAAGTTCAATGTTTCCGTCAAGTAAGTACTTTTCATGTGGAAGGCGGCGCCATCCAGGTACAGCATGGCCGTGTGGTAGACGATCAGCAGGCTGAAGACAAGAAAGCGCAAGGCATCGATATCGTAACGGCGGGAATTTGTGGTCATGGTCGTGGGGTCCGTCGGTCAGGGAATGCCCCAGCATAGGCAGGCCGCACGGGGCGAACCAGCGAAAAGTGATCAATCGCTGGCTGTTTGTGACGAGCGGTGGCGCTGGGACGGCTTTGGGACCTTACAATCATGCAACTTATTCACTGTCCGTCACCATGCGCCTGTCTTCCACCGATTTGTTGCAACGATATCAACGCTGGCGCCAGATCGCCGAGCCAGCTTTCTGGATCGTCCTGTATCTGCTGCAAACGTCGCTCAACTGCTGGATCAGCTGGGCCGACCGCGTGCGCGCCGGGCTCGATACGCCCTTCTGGGAAGTGGCCGTGTGGGAGTGGAGCAGCAACCTGGTGCTGCTGGCGCTGGTACCGGTGGTGATCCTGGCTAACCAGTTTCGCCCCTTGCACCTGGTTTTCCAGAGGAAGAACTTGCGCTGGCACCTGGCCGCGTCGCTCGTCTACAGCCTGGTGCATGTGCTGGCCATGGTGGCCTTGCGCAAACTGGCTTACTGGAGCGCCGGCAGCGACTACGATTTCGGTAACTGGTGGCGCGAGTTGCCGTATGAATATGTCAAGGATGTGCGTACTTACTTCTCCATTTTATTGTTCACGGGCTTTTACCAGTTGCTGCTGATGCGCTGGCAAGGCGAGGCGACCCTGCTGGGCGAACCCGATGAAGGGCCTGCCGTGGAACCGGTGCAGCAGCCGGAGCGCTTTCTGGTGCGCAAGCTGGGCAAGGATTTTCTGCTGCCGGCCTTTGAAATCGAGTGGATACAGGCGTGGGGCAATTATGTGAATCTGCATGTGCGCGGCCACGACTATCCGCTGCGCTCGACCATGGCGGCCATCGAGCGCCGACTCGACGGCAAGCGCTTCCTGCGCGTGCACCGCAGCTATATCGTCAACCTCGACTTTGTGCGGAGCATCGTGCCGCTGGAATCGGGCGATGCGCGCGCGGTGCTGTCCATGGGCGGCGAAGTGCCCGTCAGCCGGCGCTACCGCGACGCCTTGAAAAGCAGAGGCTAGACGCGTTGTACGCCAGCCTTGCCGTCCTGGACGGTGAAACTGGCCAGTGTCGCGATGGCCGACGCGCTGTCGCGCACATTCTCCAGGCCCTGGAACAGGGCCGTGGTTTTCTCCGGTGTGATGTCCAGCAACATATAGCCGCGCTTGTCGCTGCGTCCGTAGCGGATGTGCGGGTTCATCGCCACGTACTGCTCCGTACGTGCCTGCGGGCGGGAACTCGATGTGATTGAGGTACCGCAAAACTCGGTGGCCAGCACGGGATTATCCTTGCCGACAGGGCGCATGGCGTTGCGGCTCAGTTCGGTGGCATAAAAGGTGTGCACGTCGCCCGACAGCACCAGCGGGTTGCTGGCCTTGCTGCTGCGCAAGGCGTCGAGCAAGTGCTGGCGCGCCATCGGATAGCCATCCCAGCCATCGGTCCAGATGCGTTCGTCGCCGGGCCGCAGGATGGGCACCTGGCTCGATTGCGCCATCAGGGTTTGCTGGGCCAAAATGTTCCAGCGCGCGGGAGAATCATCGAGCCCGGCTTGCAGCCAGCGCTGCTGTTCCTCGCCCAGCATCGTGCGTTCGGGCTTGCGCAAGTCGGGACAGTTACGCGTGGTGACGGAATTCGAGCCGCCGCGGCCCGGCTTGGCGCACGCGTGGTAGGCGCGGTATTGCCGGTCGTCCAGCACGTGGAAGCGCGCCAGGCGGCCCCAGTCATAGCGCTGGTAGATGCGCATGTCGACAAAACCCCGCCGGCCCAGCGGCAGCAGGCGCAGCGGCATGTGTTCATAAAATGCCTGGTAGGCGGCCGCGCGGCGCTGCAAAAAAGCAGGCGTGAGCAATTCGTCACGGTCATTGCCGTAATCGTTGGCCACTTCATGGTCGTCCCAGGTGACGATCCACGGCGCGGCCAGGTGCGCGCCCTGCAAGTCGCGGTCGCTCTTGTATTGCGCGTAGCGGGCGCGATAGTCGTCCAGAGTAAAACTTTCATGCGTGCGCACGGCCCGGCTCGGGTGCTGCAGCTGGTATGGACCCCATTCGTAGATGTAGTCGCCAAGGAAGGCCACCAGGTCGGGCGCGGCGGCGGCGATGTGCCGGTGCGCTGCATACGCGCCGAATTCCCAGTGCTGGCACGAGGCGACGGCCAGTTTCATCGAGGCGGGCATGGAGCCGGGCTCGGGCGCCGTGCGCGTGCGGCCCACGGGGCTGACGGCGTCGCCCAGCATGAAGCGGTACCAGTACCAGCGTCCGGGCGCCAGGCCGCCCACATCGACGTGCACGCTATGCGCGAGGGCGGGCGTGGCCGTGGCCTGGCCCTTGGCGGCGATGCGCCGGAACGCCTCGTCGTCCGCCACTTCCCAGCGCACGTTCAGGGCGATGGCGGGCGTGGCGCTGGCATGCAGCGGGTCGTAGCAGATGCGCGTCCACAGCACGACGGCGTCCGGCAAGGGCGAGCCGGAAGCGACGCCGAGCGCAAACGGGTAGCCGGCGCCATTCAGGCGCGTGGCGGCGCTCGCGCTGGAACCGGACAGCACGCTGCCGGCGGCGGCCAGCGCACCGATGCGGGCGGCGCTCTGCAGGAAGATGCGGCGCTGGTTATCCATGCCGTCTGAAAATAAAACGTGGGATTAATGTAACAGCGACAATCAAGGCGACAGCAAGGTCTCGATCGGCGGCACTTTGCGCGGTTTGCGGTCGGAGTCCGTCGCCACATAGATCAGGGTGGCTTCCGTGACTTTCACGATGCATGCTTGCAGGCGGTTGCGCTCGGCATACACCTCGACATTGACGGTGATCGAGGTGTTGCCAACCTTGACGATGTCGGCGTAGAAGGAGAGCAGATCGCCGACGAAGACGGGGTTTTTGAAGACGAAGGAGTTGACGGCGATGGTGGCGACACGGCCGTTGGCGCGCCGCGTGGCCGGCAGGGAACCGGCGATATCGACCTGCGCCATGATCCAGCCGCCGAAGACGTCGCCGTACACATTGGCGTCGGACGGCGCGGGCATCATGCGCAATTCCGGCATTTTTCCGGCGGGCAGGCCGGAGGCGAGGCAGTTGTCGGGACGGTCGGGGGAGGTGCTCATCTTTTATTCTCATGAAAGGCTACAATTGCCCCGATTGAACCATAAAAAGCCGACCTTCGCCATGCGCCGTTCCCAGACTCCCCCTCCGCCCCGCTCGCCAGCCTCCGCCAGCCACAGCGATTTCGCCACCATCAAGACCTTGCTGCCGTATCTCTGGGTCTACAAATGGCGGGTGCTGCTGGCGCTGCTATGCCTGGTGGGTGCCAAGCTGGCCAACGTGGGCGTGCCCCTGATCCTGAAAAAACTCGTTGACGCGATGACGATCACGGCGGCCCATCCGCAAGCGCTGCTGGTGTTGCCGGTCGGCTTGCTGGTGGCGTATGGCTTGCTGCGCCTGTCGACCACCCTGTTTACGGAGTTGCGCGAATTCCTGTTCGCGCGGGTCACGCAGCGGGCCGTGCGCACCATCGCCCTGCAAGTGTTCCGCCACCTGCATGCCTTGTCCCTGCGCTTTCACTTGAACCGCCAGACGGGCGGCATGACGCGCGACATCGAGCGGGGCACGCGCAGCGTCGGCTCGCTCATTTCCTACACCCTGTTCAACATCCTGCCGACCCTGGTGGAAATCACCCTCGTGCTCGGCTACCTGGTCTTGCACTACGACATCTGGTTTACCGTCATCACGGCGGTGGCGCTGGTGTCCTACATCGCGTTTACCGTGCTGGTGACGAACTGGCGCACGCATTTTCGCCGCACCATGAACGACCTCGACTCCAAAGCGAATACCAAGGCCATCGATTCGCTGATCAACTATGAAACCGTCAAGTATTTCGGCAACGAGGATTACGAGGCGAAGCGCTACGACGAAGGCTTGCAGCGCTATGAATCGGCCGCCGTCAAATCGCAGACTTCCTTGTCCCTGCTCAATACGGGCCAGTCGCTGATCATCGCCACGGCTGTTACCCTGATCCTGTGGCGCGCCACCGTGGGCGTGATCGCCGGCACGATGACTTTGGGCGACCTGGTGCTGGTGAACGCCTTCATGATCCAGCTGTACATTCCCCTCAATTTCCTCGGGGTGATTTACCGCGAAATCAAGCAAAGCCTGGCCGACATGGAACGCCTGTTTTCGCTGCTGAACGAGAACCGTGAAATCGCCGATACGCCGGAAGCCAAGCCGCTCGTCACGCGGGGCGCGGCCGTGCGCTTTGCGCATGTGGATTTCAGCTATGAAGCCAAGCGGCAAATCCTGTTCGATGTGGATTTCCAGATTCCCGCCGGTACCACGACGGCCGTGGTGGGGCATAGCGGCTCGGGCAAGTCGACTCTGTCGCGTTTGCTGTTCCGCTTCTATGAAGTCGATGGCGGCGGCATTACCATCGATGGCCAGGACTTGCGCGCCATCACGCAGGATTCCCTGCGCGCGGCCATTGGTATCGTGCCGCAGGATACGGTGCTGTTCAACGACACCATCGAATACAACATCGCCTACGGCAAGCCGGGCGCCAGCAAGGAAGCCATCGTGGCGGCGGCGAAAGCGGCGTCGATCCATGATTTTATTGAAAGCTTGCCAGATGGCTACAACTCCATGGTGGGTGAGCGAGGGCTAAAACTGTCGGGCGGCGAAAAGCAGCGCGTGGCCATTGCCCGCACCTTGCTGAAAGACCCGGCCATCCTGATCTTCGACGAAGCTACGTCGGCGCTCGATTCCAAGGCCGAGCAGGCGATCCAGTCGCAGCTGAAGGACATCGCCAAAAACCGCACCACCCTGGTCATTGCGCACCGCCTGTCGACGGTGGCGGATGCCCAGCAAATCCTGGTGCTCGACCATGGCCGCATCGTCGAGCGGGGCACGCATCCGCAATTGCTGGCGCTCGATGGCCTGTACGCGCAGATGTGGCAACGCCAGCAGGCAAATATGGACGACGAGGCGCAAGAGGACGAGTTGGCGGGGTTGGCGCCGGCAAAATAAATCGGGAAGGCGAAATCAGTAGGAAAAATGCTACAGCCGCGCCGATTCAGGCGCGCGTATAGCGCCTATTTGCGGGCAATCGCAGAAAACGGCTAGTCCAGCGCTGAAAATGAAATAAAATTAATTCCATTGGTGGCGTCTGCACCACAGTTGTTTCGTTCGGAGTCCATCCGGTTTGTCCGCCCAGGAGAATTTATGAAATTGACCAAAATCATCGCCACGCTGCTCAGCGTCGGTGTCATCAGCAGCATGTCGCCAGTCCAGGCCCAGGAATTGACCGGCACCTTGGCCAAGATCAAGAAAGCCGGTTCCGTCACCCTCGGCGTGCGCGACGGCTCCGTGCCTTTTTCCTATCTCGATGACAAGCAGCAATACCAGGGTTATTCGATCGACCTGTGCATGAAAGTCGTCACGGCCCTGCAAAAGCACCTGGGCCTGAGCGAACTGAAAGTGGTGATGAGCCCCGTCACGTCGGCCAACCGCATCCCGCTGATGGCCAACGGCACCATCGACCTCGAATGCGGCTCGACGACGAACAACCTGGAACGCCAGCAGCAGGTGGCATTCGCCCCTACCATGTTCGTCATCGGCAACCGCGTGCTGTCGAAAAAAACCTCGAACATCAAGACCCTGGAAGACTTGCGCGGCAAGACCCTGGTCGCCACGGCCGGCACGTCGACCATCAAGCAGATGACGATTTTGAACAAGGAAAAAAACCTGGGCATGACGATTGCTGTCGGCAAGGACCATCCTGAATCGTTCCTGATGCTGGAAACGGGCCGCGCGGTGGCCGAAGCCAACGACGATATCCTGCTGGCGTCGCAAGTGGCCAACTCGAAAAACCCGAACGACTACGAAATCACCAAGGAAGCGCTGTCGGTCGAGCCGTACGGCATCATGCTGCGCAAGGGCGATCCGGCCTTCAAGAAAGTGGTCGACGACGCGCTGATCCGCCTGTACAAGAGCGACGACATCAACCGCATCTACGCGAAATGGTTTACTTCGCCGATCCCGCCGAAAAACATCAACCTGAAATTCCCCATGCCGCCGCAATTGAAGGCGGTCTTCACGAATCCGACCGATTCGGGCGACCCGGCCGCGTATGCGGCCGTACCGGAAGCGCAGAAGACCTCGGACAAACGGAAAAAATAACAAGAGTGCGTAACAAATCGGGGGGCGCAAGCCTCCCGTTTTATTTACGGGACGGGTGGCGGACAAGCCGCTTTCCTTTAGCTGCATGGAAGGATGATCATGAATTACAACTGGAATTGGCGCATTTTCTGGGAGATTTCTCCCGATGGCGTGGGCACGTACATGGACACCCTGTGGTCCGGCCTCGTCTGGACCCTGGCCACGGCCGGTGCGGCGTGGATCATGGCGCTGATATTGGGCCTGGTGATCGGCACCATCCGCACCCTGCCGAACAAATGGCTGGTGGGCGTGGCCAATGCCTACGTCGAATTGTTCCGCAACGTGCCGCTGCTGGTGCAGATGTTCCTCTGGTATTTCGTCATGCCGGAGCTGCTGCCGCCTGACCTGGGCGCCTGGGTCAAGTCGCTGCCGAATGCGCCTTTCGTCACGGCCGTGCTGTGCCTGGGATTCTTTACTTCGTCGCGCGTGGCCGTGCAGGTAACGACGGGTATCGAGGCGCTGCCGCGCGGGCAAAAACTGGCCGGCACGGCGCTGGGCCTGACGCTGCCGCAAACCTACCGCTTCATTTTGCTGCCGATGGCTGCGCGCGTCATCATGCCGCCGCTGACCAGCGAATTTTTGAACATCATCAAGAACAGTTCCGTGGCGCTGACCATCGGCCTGATCGAACTGACGGCCAGCGCGCGCGCCATCCAGGAGTTTTCCTTCCAGGTGTTCGAGGCGTTTTCGGCCGCCACCATCATCTATGTCGTCGTCAATCTGCTGGTGGTGGTGCTGATGCACCTGATCGAAAAAAAGGTCGCCATCCCGGGCTTCATCGTCGCCGGCGCCAAGACGGGAGGACATTGATATGTTCGGTAATTTCGACTTCGATGTCATCTCCCGCTCGTGGGTCTACCTGTTCCAGACCGGCATGGTCTTCACCCTGAAACTGACGGCGCTGGCCATGGTCGGCGGCATCGTGCTGGGCACCCTGCTGGCGCTGATGCGCCTGTCCGGTAACCGCATCGTTTCGGGGGTGGCATCGAGCTACGTCAATCTGATACGCTCGATCCCGCTGGTGCTGGTGATCTTCTGGTTCTACTTCCTGGTGCCGTATATCGCCGCCTGGGTCATCGGCGCGAACGAACCCGTGAAAGTGGGCGCGTTTCCTTCCGCGCTGATCACCTTCATCATGTTCGAGGCAGCCTACTATTGCGAGATCATGCGCAGCGGCATACAGTCGATTCCGCGTGGCCAGGTGTGGGCCGGCCAGGCGCTGGGCATGAATTACCGGCAAACCATGGGCAGCATCGTGCTGCCGCAAGCGTTCCGCAACATGATCCCCGTGCTGCTGACGCAGACCATCGTGCTGTTCCAGGACGTGTCGCTCGTGTACGTGCTGTCGATTCCCGATTTTGTCGGCGCCGCCTCGAAGATCGCCCAGCGCGACGGCCGCCTGGTGGAGATGTACGTGTTTGTCGCCGTCGTGTATTTCGTGCTGTGCTATGCCTTGTCGTTCCTGGTAAAACGCCTGCAGAAACGCGTCGCCATCATTCGCTAACCGAAAAAGAAAGAACAAGATGATTGAACTCAATAACGTCAGCAAATGGTATGGCCAGTTCCAGGTACTCACCGACTGCACCACCAATGTCGCCAAGGGCGACGTGATGGTCATTTGCGGCCCTTCCGGGTCCGGCAAGTCGACCCTGATCAAGACCGTCAACGGCCTTGAGCCGATCCAGCAGGGACAGATCATCGTCGACGGCATCAGTGTCAACGATCCGAAAACGAATCTGTCGAAACTGCGCGCGCGCATCGGCATGGTGTTCCAGAATTTCGAGCTGTTTCCGCATTTGTCGATCCGCGAAAACCTCACCATCGGCCAGATCAAGGTGCTGGGCCGCAGCGCCGACGAAGCCAATGCCAAGGGCTTGAAATACCTGGACCGCGTGGGCCTGCTGTCGCAGCAGGATAAATTCCCGGGCCAGCTGTCGGGCGGCCAGCAGCAGCGTGTGGCGATCGCCCGCGCGCTGTCGATGGATCCGATCGCCATGCTGTTCGACGAACCCACGTCGGCGCTGGACCCGGAAATGATCAACGAAGTGCTCGACGTGATGGTGGGCCTGGCGCAGGAAGGCATGACGATGATGGTCGTCACCCACGAAATGGGCTTTGCCAAGCGCGTGGCCAACCGCATCGTCTTCATGGATCAGGGCAAGATCATCGAAGATTGCAGCAAGGATGACTTCTTCAACACGACGCGCTCGGACCGCGCGCGCGATTTCCTCGCCAAGATCATCCATTAATTTTTTTTGAAGTTGAGTACGAATGCCTGTCATGAAACAAATAGCCGGCGCCATGCTGGCGCTGGGCCTGCTCGCCCATGCCCACGCGGCCGACAAGATCGCCGTTGACATCGCCCTGCGCGACGCCACCCTGATCGACGTTGCCGGCGGCCGTGCCGTCAAGGGACAATCCGTACTGCTCAAGGGCGACAGCATCGTCGCCGTCGTCGACGACGCGCAGTTGCGCAGCTACGCGCCGAAGCAGACCATCCGCCTGCCCGGCAAATACCTGATGCCGGGCCTGTGGGACACGCACGTGCACTTTGGCGGCGGCCCCGAGCTGATCGACGAGAACAAGCAGTTGCTGCCCCTGTACCTGGCGCACGGCATCACCACGGTGCGCGACTGCTCGGGCGACTTGCCCGACACGGTGCTGGCATGGCGCCGGCAGATCAACGCAGGCCAGTTGCAAGGGCCGACGATTTTCACTTCCGGCGCCAAGCTCGAAGGCATCAAGCCGCTGTGGAAGGGCACCATCGAAGTGGGCACGCCGCAGGAAGTCACGCGCGCGCTCGACGGCCTGCAGGCGCAGCAAGTGGACTTCGTGAAGATCACGGAAAACACACTGAAGCCTGAGTTGTACCTGGAAGCGCTGCGCCAGGCGCGCGAACGGGGCATGCGTACCTCGGGCCATATCCCTGTGCAGCTCACACTGGAGCAGATGGCCGATGCGGGCCTGGGGACGATCGAACATCAATCGTATTTGCTGCGCGCCACCACGCCGCGCGAGCAGGAGCTGACGGACAAGGTGGCCGCCGGCGCGATGACGGGCAAGGAGGCCATGCACGCAAGCGTGCAAAGCTACGACGAACCGACGGCGCGCAAGGCCTTCAGCTACCTGGCCGCGCGCGGCACGGCCATCGTGCCTACCCTGTGGGGTTCGCGCGTGACGGCTTACCTGGACCGCGAAGATCACACGCACGATCCGGCCCTGCAATACATCGGCAAGGGCTTGCGCGCCACCTACGACTGGCGCGTGCAGCGCGCCGCCAAGGATGGCCCGGAAGCCATCGCCCAGCGCCACGCGCAGTTCGAGCAATCGGCAAAGCTGTTGCCGATCTTGCAGCAGCAGGGCATGAGCATCATCGCCGGCACCGATGCGGGCTTTTTGAATTCCTTCGACTACCCGGGCCAGGCCTTGCACGATGAAATCGGCCTGTACGTGCAGTATGGCTTGACGCCGCAGCAGGCCTTGCAGTCTGCCGTCATCAACGGTCCCCGCTTCCTGGGCAAGCTGGATCGCTATGGCAGCGTGGCGGCGGGCAAGGCGGCCGATCTGCTGGTGCTCGACGCGAATCCGCTGCAGGACATCGGCGCCACGCGCCAGATCCGCCTGGTGGTCAGTCGTGGCCAGGTGTACGACCGCGCCGCGCTGGACCGGATGCTGGCCGATATCCGCGCCTGGGTGGCGAAGCAGGAAGAGCCGCAGGCCAAATCCTGATTCGCGTGTACTCTTGATATTGAAAACGGCCGGCGCATACCGGCCGTTTTGTCGTCCGGGAGGCCGCGCATACAGGTGATCCTGGCCGGCGGGTCGGCCCCGCGGCTGGTAAAATGGCGCTATCCGCAATGACCGCCTGAGAGCAGCCGCCATGTCCACACTCGATCACACCCCCGCTTCCATCACCATCACCCGTCCGGATGACTGGCATTTGCACCTGCGCGACGGCGCCGTCATGGCCAGCGTGCTGCCGCACAGCGCGCGCCAGTTCGGCCGTGCCATCGTCATGCCGAACCTGAAGCCGCCCGTCACCACCACGGCCGATGCCGCCGCTTATCGCGAGCGCATCCTGGCCGCCGTGCCGCAAGGCGTGAACTTCGATCCGCTGATGGTGCTGTACCTGACGAACAACACCTCGCCCGACGAAATCCGCCGCGCGCAGGATAGCGGCATCGTGCAGGCCGTCAAATTGTATCCGGCCGGCGCCACGACGAATTCCGACCTGGGCGTGACGGATTTGAAAAATTGCTACAAGGTGCTCGAAGTGATGCAGGAAGTGGGCATGCCCTTCCTCGTGCACGGCGAAGTGACGGATCCGGAAATCGATATTTTCGACCGCGAAGCCGTCTTCATCGAGCGCGTGATGCGCCCGCTGCGCAGCGCCTTCCCGGCCCTGTCCGTCGTGTTCGAACACATCACCACCAAGGATGCGGCGCAGTATGTGGCCGAAGCGGAAGGCCCCATCGCCGCCACCATCACGGCGCACCATCTGTTGTACAACCGCAACGAGATTTTCAAGGGCGGCATCCGCCCGCATTACTACTGCCTGCCCATCCTCAAGCGCGAAGAGCATCGCCTGGCGCTGATGACGGCGGCCGCCAGCGGCGACGAGCGCTTCTTCCTCGGCACGGATTCTGCACCGCACGCGCAAGGCGCCAAGGAAATGGCCTGCGGCTGCGCCGGCTGCTACACGGCCCTGCATGCGATGGAAATGTATGCGGAAGCGTTCGAACGGGCCGGCGCGCTCGACAAGCTGGAAGCGTTCGCCAGCTTCCACGGCCCCGCCTTCTACGGCGTGCCGCGCAACACGGACACCATCACCCTGAAGCGCGAAAGCTGGACCTTGCCAGCTTCGCTGCCGCTGGGTGACAGCCATGTGATTCCGCTCAATGCGGGCGAGCAGATTAACTGGAAAATGGTGTAATTACTCCATGCTGCCATCGATAGACTGGACCCGCCCCTGGTTTGCCACGGTGCTGCCAGCGCGACGGCAGCTGGACTTGCAGCGCGACACGGTGATCGCTGCGTTGAACGGCCGGGCACGGGCGCTGGACTTACGCAATCCCTCCGGCCTGCCGCTGGCTTTCGTGCCGCAAGCGGACCTGCCCGATGGCGTCGCCTACGAGGAGTTCATCGGCGCGACGGGCGGCGTGCCCACGCGCGACAATCTGCACGATTTTTTCAACGCGCTCGTGTGGCTCACCTTCCCGCGCATCAAGCGGCAATTGAACGCACTGCAGGCGGCGCAGATCGCCCTGTCTGGCGTGGGAAAATCGCGCGGTCCCGCACGCGATGGCGCGACGATTTTTGACGAAAATTCCGCCCTGCTGGTGCTGCGCGACAGCGATGCGGGGCGCGCGCTGGAAGCGGCGTTGCGCGGGCATGACTGGCGCAGCGCGTTCATTGCGCAGCGCGACAAGTTTGACGCGGGCGGCGACGCCGAGGTCTGGCTGTTCGGCCACGCGCTGATGGAAAAACTGGTGGTGCCGCGCAAGGCCATCACGGCGCATACGCGCGTGATCTTCGCCGGCGACGCCTATTTCACCCTGGACGATGCGGCACGCCGCGCCTGGCTCGACGAGCGGGTGGCGCAGGATCTGGCGCAACAAGGCCTCACCACGGCGGACTTCACGCCGCTACCCGTGCTCGGTTTGCCCGGCTGGTGCGAGGGCCAGGACGACGATTTTTACAATGACGCGGCGGTGTTCCGCCCGAAGCGCAAGGTGGCTGGCGCAGAAAGAGAGCAATAGCATGGAAAATACCGTCCGCTGGGGCATCCTCGGCACCGGCAAGATCGCCCGCGCGATGGCCAATGGCCTGCGCGATGCGCCCGGTGCGCAACTGGTGGCGGTGGCTTCGCGCAGCGAGGCTGGCGCACAGGCCTTCGGCACCGAATTCGGCATCGAGCGTTGCCATGGTTCCTACCAGGCGCTGGCCATGGATCCGGATGTGGATGTGATCTATATCGCCACGCCGCACACCCTGCATGCTGAAAATGCCATGCTGTGCCTGGCCGCCGGCAAGCACGTCGTGTGCGAAAAACCGTTCACCATGAATGCGCGCGAAGCGCAGGCCGTGGTCGACCTGGCGCGCGACAAAAAACTGTTTTTGATGGAAGCCATGTGGAGCCGTTTCCTGCCCGCCGTGCAGGAAGCGCAGCGCATCATCGCCAGCGGCGAAATCGGTGTGCTGCAGCAGGTGCAGGCCGACATCGGCTTTGTCGCCAATTTCCCGCCCGAGCACCGCATGTTCAATCCCGAACTCGGCGGCGGCGCGCTGCTCGACGTGGGCATCTATCCGTTGTCGATGGCGGCCTTCTTCCTCGGCCCCGTATCGCAGGTGCAGGCGCTGGCCGAGATGGGCGCCACAGGCGTCGATGAACAGGTCGTGTTCTCGCTGCGGCACGCGGGCGGCGGCACCTCGTCCTGCGCCTGCAGCCTGCGCGCGCAAACGCCGACGGAAATGACCATTTCCGGCAGCCTGGGGCGGATTCGCCTGCCCAACCGTTTTTATAAGCCCGACCACCTGATCGTCGAAGCGATGGATGGCGCACGCCGCGTCGTCGCCGCGCCCCATCTGGGCAATGGCTATGCGCACGAGGCGATCGAAGCGATGCGATGCATCCGCGCCGGCTTGCTGGAAAGTCCCGTCATGCCGCATGCGGACAGCGTGGCGCTGATGCACAACCTTGACACCATGCGTGGCCAGATCGGCCTCGTGTACCGAGCCGACCAGGCGTGAACAGGAACCCCATGACATTGCACCCATCCCGTCCCAGCCTGAAAACCGTCCTCATCGCCAGCGGCGTCGTGCTGACCCTGGCGATGGGCGTGCGCCATGGCCTGGGTTTCTGGATGCAGCCGATCTCGCAAGCGAATGGCTGGACGCGCGAAACGTATTCGCTGGCGCTGGCCATGCAAAACCTGATGTGGGGCGTCTTCGGCCCGTTCGCCGGCATGGCGGCCGACCGTTTCGGCACCATGCGCGTCGTCATCGTCGGCGCCATCAGCTACATGGCGGGCCTGGTGTGGATGGCGCTCGTGACGCAGCCCACGCTGTTCATCGTCGGTTCCGGCATCTTCATCGGCCTGGCGCTGGCCTGCACTGCCTTTGGCGCCATCAGCGGCATCATCGGCCGCAGCGCGCCGCCCGAGCAGCGCTCGTGGGCCTTCGGCATCTCGTCGGCCGCCGGCTCGTTCGGCCAGTTCCTCATGATGCCGGTCGAGCAGCAACTGATTTCCGCCGTGGGCTGGCAAAACGCCTTTTATGTGCTGGCCGCGCTGGTGCTGCTGGCCATGATCCCGATGGCCTTCTACTTGCGCGAGCCGCCCGTGTCGCACGCCAGCGGTCCGCAGCAAAGCGTGGGCGCCGCCTTCAGCGAAGCCATCGCCAGCCGTTCGTTCTGGCTGCTGCTGGCAGGGTATTTCGTCTGCGGCTTCCAGCTGGTGTTCATCGGCGTGCACTTGCCGGCCTACCTGAAGGACCAGGGCCTGATGAATCCGAATATCGCCGTCACGGCGCTGGCGCTGATCGGCCTGTTCAACATCATCGGCTCCTACTATGCGGGCAAACTCGGTGGCAAGATCGCCAAGCGCTACCTGCTGTCTGCCATCTACGTGACGCGCGCCGTGGTCATCACCGTGTTCCTGCTGGCGCCTTTATCGGCGTGGTCCGTGTACCTGTTCGCCGCCGGCATGGGTGTGCTGTGGCTGTCGACCGTGCCGCTGACGAACGGCATCATCGCCGGCATCTTCGGCGTGAAGCATCTGTCGATGCTGGCGGGGATGGTGTTCTTCTCGCACCAGGTGGGCAGTTTCCTTGGCGCGTGGCTGGGCGGCTATCTGTACGAGCACCAGGGCAGCTACCACGTCGTGTGGATGATCACCATCGGCCTGGGCCTGCTGGCCGCGCTGATCAACCTGCCCATCGACGAGCACGCCGTCAAGCGCGTGGCGGTGGCCGCGTAATGGCCAGCTGGCGCACCTGGCTATGGCGCCTGGCTGGCGCCGCGCTGCTGGCTCTCGTCTTCCTGGCCTATCTGCGTCCCGATTTCATGCTGGACCTGGCGAACCGCTTCTGGATGTGCATGTAGGGCGCTCCTAGACTTTCAGGAATTCCTCTTTGCCGCCCAACCAGCGGGCCAGGTGCGCTTCCACGGTGGCCGCGGCGGCCGTCGTGGTGGCGTGCAGCAGGTCGTGCGCCACGTCGCGCGCCTGATCTACTAACCATTGATCCGTTTCCAGGTCGGCGAAGCGCAGCATGGCCTGGCCGGACTGGCGCGCGCCAAGAAATTCGCCGGGGCCGCGGATTTCCAGGTCGCGGCGGGCGATTTCAAAACCGTCCGTCGTTTCGCGCATGGTCATCAAACGCTGGCGCGCCACGCCGCCCAAGGGGCCCTGATACAGCAGCAGGCAGACGCTGGCCGCCGTGCCGCGGCCCACGCGGCCGCGCAGCTGGTGCAGCTGCGACAATCCAAAACGCTCGGCGTGCTCGATCACCATCAGCGAGGCGTTCGGCACGTCGACGCCCACTTCGATGACGGTGGTGGCCACCAGCACGTGGATATGCCCGGCGATGAAGGCGTCCATCACTTCCTGCTTTTCCGCCGGCTTCAGGCGGCCGTGCACGAGGCCCACCTGCAGCGCGGGCAGGGCTTCGGCCAGCA
Organism: Janthinobacterium sp. P210005; assembly: GCF_036231865.1. Taxonomy (NCBI): domain Bacteria; kingdom Pseudomonadati; phylum Pseudomonadota; class Betaproteobacteria; order Burkholderiales; family Oxalobacteraceae; genus Janthinobacterium; species Janthinobacterium sp. P210005. The sequence continues at coordinate 615,881 of NZ_JAZARC010000003.1, read as the reverse complement.
TCATGTAGGTGTCGGTGGCCGTCTGCAGCTGCAGCGCTTCCGATTCCTCGATCAACGGGCAGACCCAGTACACCTGCCGGCCTTCCAGCGCGGCCGCATACACGCGGGCGATGACTTCGTCGCGCCGGTTCTGGTCGATGGCGCGCGTGACGATGGGGCTGCGCCCGGGCGGCAGCTCGTCGATCACCGATACTTCCAGGTCGGCGTAATACGTCATGGCCAGGGTGCGCGGAATCGGCGTGGCCGACATCATCAGCTGGTGCGGCACGGCCGCGCTGTCGCCCTTGTTGCGCAGGGTCAGGCGCTGGCCCACGCCGAAGCGGTGCTGCTCGTCGACGATGACCAGGCCCAGTTTGGCAAACAGCACATTGTCCTGGATCAGCGCATGCGTGCCGATCACCAGTTGCGCTTCACCCGATTCGATCAGGGCCAGCGCCGCCGTCTTTTCTTTTTTCTTCAGGCTACCCGTCAGCCAGGCCACCTTCACGCCCAGCGGTTCCATCCAGGCGGCGATCTTGCGGAAGTGCTGCTCCGCCAGGATTTCTGTGGGCGCCATCAGCGCGGCCTGGTAGCCGCTGTCGATGGCCTGCGTGGCCGACAGGGCGGCGACGACCGTCTTGCCGCTGCCAACGTCGCCTTGCAGCAGGCGCTGCATCGGGTAGGGCTGGCGCAGGTCGGCGCGGATTTCCTCTAGCACGCGCGCCTGCGCACCCGTCAGCTTGAAGGGCAGGGCGGCGCCGAAGGCCTTCGATAAAGTCCCGACGACGGGCAGCGAGGCGGCTCCTTTCGAGCGGCGCGCGCGCTGGGCGCGTTTCAGCGACAGCTGCTGCGCCAGCAGTTCATCGAACTTCATGCGTACCCAGGCCGGATGCGAACGGTCCATCAGCGCGCTTTCATCGATATCCTGCGGCGGATAGTGCAGCAGGTGCACGGCGGCGCGGAACGGCGACAGCTGCATGTCGCGCAGCAGATGATCGGGCAAGGTGTCTTGCCAGTCGATGCGGCGCATGGCGTCGGAGATTTCGCGCCGCAGCACGTGCTGCGACAGGCCTTCGCCGGACGGGTACACGGGCGTCAGGGCCGTGGGCAGCGGCGCGCCTTCGTTGACCACTTTATACGTCGGGTGCACCATCTCGGCGCCGAAAAAGCCGTGTTTGAGTTCGGCGCGCGCGCGTACCCGCGTGCCTTCGGCCAGTTGTTTGACCTGGCTGCCATAAAAATTCATGAAGCGCAGCAGCAAATTGCCCGTTTCATCGGCGATCGTCACCAGCAATTGCTTGCGCGGCTTGAAATTGACTTCGCACTTGGTGACGACGCCCTCGACTTGCCACGACTCGCCGCCGCGCAGGCAGGCGTCGCGTATCGTGTAGACCTTGGTTTCGTCCTCGTAGCGCATCGGCAGGTGCAGCACCAGGTCCATATCCGTGCGCAAGCCCAGTTTGGCCAGCCGGCTTTCCGTGCTGACCACTTTTTTGGCGGCTTTCGGCTTCGCGGCGGGTTTGGCTGCGGGAGGAAGATCGGGCTTTGGATCGGACATATGCAAGGTTTTGGTGCCGCTAGCGTAAAATAGAGGGTTGTCCGGCACACCCTGTGCGTACCGCAGTCGTAGTTGTTGCGGCGGATTATTGTAATGCCTGTATAGGCGCACAGTATAGTGCCAGATGTTCCATTGCGCACTCCTAATCATTTTTGACGTACTTTTGAAGCAAAACGCATGTATTCGCTTTCCGATTTCGATTTTAATTTGCCGCAAGAAAACATTGCGCAAACTCCGTTGGCCGAGCGCAGCGCCTCGCGCCTGTTGCATCTGGACGGCGACGCCCTGGTTGACCGCAGCTTTGCCGATATCGTCGGGCTGTTGCAGGCGGGCGACCTGCTGGTGATGAACGATACGCGCGTGCTCAAAGCGCGCTTCTTCGGCGTCAAGGAAAGCGGCGGCAAGATCGAGGCGCTCGTCGAGCGCGTGCTGGACGACCGCACCGTGCTGGCCCAGGTGCGCGCGTCGAAGTCGCCGCCGCCCGGCTGCCGCATCCGCCTGGCCAATGCCTTCGACGTGACCGTCGGCCAGCGCGCCGGCGAGTTTTTTACGCTGCACTTCGACGCCGACGTGTTCGAGCTGATCGAGGCGCATGGCCGTTTGCCGCTGCCACCCTACATCGAGCACGATGCGGACGAATTTGACGAAACGCGCTACCAGACCGTGTTCAACAAGGTGCCCGGCGCCGTGGCGGCACCGACGGCCGGCCTGCATTTCGACCAGGCCCTGCTCGACCAGCTGAAAGCGAAGGGCGTCAACTTTGCCTATGTGACCCTGCACGTGGGCGCCGGTACCTTCCAGCCCGTGCGCACGGAAGTGCTGGCCGAACACAAGATGCATACCGAGTGGTACACCATGCCGCAGGAAACCGTCGACGCCGTGCGCGCCGCCCAACTTGCCGGGCGCGACGTGGTGGCCGTCGGCACGACCAGCCTGCGCGCGCTGGAATCGGCCTCGCAAAGCGGCCAGCTGGTGGCGGGCAGCGCCGATACGGCCCTGTTCATCACGCCCGGCTATGCATTTAAAACGGTAACGCGCCTGATCACCAACTTCCATTTGCCGAAGTCGACCCTGCTGATGCTGGTGTCGGCCTTTGCCGGCTATGAGCCGATCCGCAGCGCCTACGCGCATGCGATCGCGCAGAATTACCGTTTCTTCAGCTATGGCGACGCGATGCTGCTCACCACGCAATCGCGCGCTGCGCTGAACCTTGATACTCCCGTGAAAGACTGACATGCTGGAATTTAAACTACTCAAGACCGACACGAGCGGCCTGACCAAGGCACGCCGCGGCACCTTGAAACTCAACCATGGCATCGTGCAGACGCCGATCTTCATGCCAGTGGGCACTTACGGTTCCGTGAAGGCCATGTCGCCGCTGGAACTCAACGAGATCGACGCGCAGATCATCCTGGGTAACACGTTTCACCTGTGGTTGCGTCCAGGCAACACCGTCATGGAGAAATTCGGCGGCTTGCATGGCTTCATGGGCTGGAACAAGCCGATTCTGACGGATTCGGGCGGCTTCCAGGTGTTTTCGCTGGGCGCCATGCGCAAGATCACGGAAGAGGGCGTGCATTTCAATTCGCCCATCAATGGCGATAAATTGTTCCTCTCGCCGGAAGTGTCGATGCAGGTGCAGCGCGTCTTGAATTCCGACATCGTCATGCAGTTCGACGAATGCACGCCGTACGAAATCCAGGGCCGTCCGGCCACCATCGAGGAAGCGGCCAAGTCCATGCGCATGTCGCTGCGCTGGGCGCAGCGCTCGAAGGATGAATTCCACCGCGGCGAAAACCCGAATGCGCTGTTTGGCATCGTGCAGGGCGGCATGTTCGAAATGCTGCGCGACGAGTCGCTGGCCAAGCTGGAAGAGATCGATTTCCCCGGCATCGCCATCGGCGGCCTGTCCGTCGGCGAGCCGAAGGAAGACATGATGCGCATGCTGGCCCACGTGGGGCCGCGCTTGCCGGCCAACAAGCCGCATTATCTGATGGGCGTGGGTACGCCGGAAGACCTGGTCGCGGGCGTATCGAACGGCATCGACATGTTCGACTGCGTCATGCCGACGCGTAACGCCCGCAATGGCTGGCTGTTTACCCGTTTTGGCGACATCAAGATCAAGAACGCCAAGTACAAGGAAGACCAGGCGCCGCTGGACGAGACCTGCAGCTGCTACGCCTGCCGCAATTTCTCGCGCGCGTACCTGCACCATTTGCACCGCTCCAAGGAAATCCTCGGTGCGCGCCTGAACACCATCCACAACCTGCATTACTACCTGGACTTGATGCGCCAGATGCGCGAGGCGCTGGACGAAGACCGTTTCCACGCGTTTACCCTGCAATTCCATGCGGAACGCGCACGCGGAACTTAAGAAAAGCTTAGCTTGAGCCCTGGCTGCGGCATGGCCGGAAGTTTTGTGTATTGGTGCTTGGACTGGGGCGATAAAGCATTGCATAATGCTTTTTTAGCCCCATTTAAAGTTGCCATGCCTGCAATTCGGGTTATGACGTATAGCCAATGCTAGAATACAGCGCTATTTTTTCAAACTGATTAGAACTGGAGTCACCGTGTTTTTCATTTCCAACGCTTATGCGCAAGCCCCAACCGAAGCCCTGGGCCTCGGCGGCAACCTGACCAGCTTCCTGCCGCTGGTATTGATGTTCGTGGTCATGTATTTCCTGATGATCCGCCCACAGCAAAAACGCGCCAAAGAACAACGGGCGATGATGGACGCGCTGGCCAAGGGTGACGAAGTCGTCACCGCCGGCGGCATGCTGGGCCGTGTTTCCAAGGTAGTGGACGCTTACGTCACCATCGAAGTGGCGGCCGGCACCGAAATCACGGTGCAAAAGAGTTCCATCACCACCTTGCTGCCTAAAGGCACCCTGAAGGCGCTGTAATTCCTCGCTGTCATTGCCTTGGCAATGATAGATCCGGGGCGGCTATCGGCCGCCCCTCGCGACGCCTCCGACGCTCAACACTGAACGCTGAATCACTATGAATCGCTATCCTGCCTGGAAATACATCATCATCGTCGTCGCCTTATTGCTGGGCGCACTCTATACGGCGCCCAACTATTTCGGTGAGTCACCGGCGCTGCAAGTAACCAGCGGCAAGTCGACCGTCAAAGTGACGGGCGAGCTGATGACGCAAGTCGAGCAAATATTGACGAAAGAGAACGTCAAGTCGGAAGGTGTCACCATGGATGGCGCCGGCAATCTCGCCTCCGTGCGCGTGCGTTTTGCCGATCCCGATACCCAGTTCAAGGCAAAACTGGTGCTGGAAAAGGATCTGAACCCCGATTCCACCGATCCCGCGTTCATCGTGACGGTCAACCTGCAAGCCAATACACCGATGTGGATGCAAAAATTGCATGCCTTGCCCATGTTCCTGGGCCTGGATTTGCGCGGTGGCGTGCACTTCCTGATGCAGGTCGATGCGAAAGCCGTGCTGAACAAGAAAGTCCAGGGCGTCCAGTCCGCCGCGCGCAGCGTGTTGCGTGACAAAAATATACGCCACGCCGGCATCGAGCGCGTGGGCGACAGCGTGCAAATCAACTTCCGTGACGCCGAGACGCGCCTGAAGGCAAAAAATGTCCTGTCCGACCAGATGACGGAACTGGCGTTCGCCGATGCGGGCGAAGGCAGCGATTTGAAACTGAACATCACCCTGAAACCGGCGGCCCTGAAGGCAACCATCGACGAAGGCGTAAAACAGAATATCTCCACCTTGTCCAAGCGCGTCAACGAGCTGGGCGTGGCCGAGCCGCTGATCCAGCAGCAAGGTCCTGACCGCATCGTGGTGCAATTGCCTGGTGTGCAGGACGTGGCCCGCGCGAAGGCCATCATCGGCCGCACGGCGACTCTGGAAGTGCGCCTGGTCGATGAAACCATCGTGCCTGGCACCGAACTGTCGAGCGCCATCCCGTTCAACTCGGAACTGTTCACCGTCGGCAAGGGCGTCCCTGTCGTGCTGGCGAAAGACGTGATCCTGACGGGCGACTATATCTCCAGCGCCACGGCCAGCTTCGACCAGAATCAGCAAGCGGCCGTGTCGATCGACCTGAATGGCGACGGCGGACGCAAGATGCGCGAAGCGACGCGCGAGCGCGTCGGCAAGCGCATGGCCATCGTGCTGTTTGAAAAAGGAAAGCCGGAAGTGCTGTCGGTTGCGACCATCCAGCAGGAACTCGGTTCGCGCTTCCAGATCACCGGCATGGGCGGCGCGGAAAACGCGAATGAACTGGCGCTGCTGTTGCGCTCGGGCGCTCTGTCCGCACCGATGACCGTCATCGAAGAACGCACGATCGGACCGCAGCTGGGCGCGGAAAACATCGCTAAGGGCTTCCACTCGACCCTGTACGGCTTCATTGCCATCGCCATCTTCATGATCGCCTACTACATGCTGTTCGGCGCCTTCAGCGTACTGGCCTTGGCCACCAACCTGCTGCTGCTGGTCGGCTTGCTGTCGATGATACAGGTGACGCTGACCTTGCCAGGTATTGCCGCTATCGCGCTGGCGCTGGGCATGGCGATTGACGCCAACGTGCTGATCAATGAACGTATCCGCGAAGAGCTGCGCGCCGGCAATACGCCGCAAGCGGCGATCGCCGCCGGCTTCGACCGCGCCTGGGCCACGATTCTCGATTCGAACGTGACCACCCTGATCGTCGGCCTGGCGCTGCTGGCCTTCGGCAGCGGCCCGGTGCGCGGCTTTGCCGTCGTACATTGCCTGGGGATCCTGACCTCGATGTTCTCCTCCGTTTTCGTCTCGCGCGGCGTGGTCAACCTCTGGTATGGCCGCAAGAAAAAGCTGACGACCTTGTCGATCGGCACGGTCTGGGTACCGGGCACCAGCAAATAAGCCAGGGTTCCGACTTACCGAATAGCGTCAACAGCGATAGCGTCCTGCGGCCCAGCCGCCGGACGCACAGAATAGAACTCAGAGGATTTCATGGAATTTTTCCGGATCAAAAAAGATATTCCCTTCATGCGCCATGCGTTGATTTTCAACGTCATTTCGGCCGTGACCTTCATTGCCGCCGTCTTCTTCTTGTTCCACAAGGGCTTGCACCTGTCCGTGGAATTCAAGGGCGGCACCCTGATGGAGGTCAAATACCCGAAAGCGGCCAACCTTGAAGGCATACGCGGCACCCTGATCGGCCTCGGCTATGAAGAGCCGGGCGTGACCAGCTTCGATACGGCGCGCGACGTGATGATACGCCTGCCGGTGGAAAAGGGCGTGACTGCCGCGAATACCTCGCAGCGCGTGTTTGAAACGCTGTGCAAGGCCGAGCAAGGCACGACCAAGGGCATCGATACCGTCACCGACAAGGGCGAGCACGTCATCAAGACCGCCTGCGTGGACCCTGCCGGCAACGAAGCGCTGGTGCTGCAGAAAGTCGAATTCGTCGGCCCGCAAGTGGGCGAGGAACTGACGCAGAACGGCTTGAACGCGCTGGTGATGGTTGTCGTGTTTGTGATGATCTACCTGGCCGTGCGCTTCGAATGGAAATACGCCGTGTCGGCGATTATCGCCAACTTGCATGACGTGGTCATCATCCTGGGCTTCTTTGCCTTCTTCCAGTGGGAATTCTCGCTGACGGTGCTGGCGGCCATCCTGGCGGTGCTCGGTTATTCCGTCAACGAATCGGTGGTGATCTTTGACCGTATCCGCGAAAACTTCCGCAAGCAGCGCAAGGCTTCCGTGCATGAAGTGATCGACAACGCGATCACCAGCACCATTTCGCGTACCATCATCACCCACGGTTCGACCCAGATGATGGTGCTGTCGATGCTGGTCTTCGGCGGCCAGACCCTGCACCACTTCGCGCTGGCGCTGACCATCGGTATCTGCTTCGGTATTTACTCCTCCGTGTTCGTCGCGGCCTCGATCGCCATGTGGCTGGGCGTCAAGCGCGAAGACTTGATCAAGCCGGTCAAGGAAAAAGACGAAACCGACGGCGCCGTGGTGTAAGCGCAGGTTTTTTTGCAGGTCGAATGAAGAACGATCACCGTTTGCGGTGGTCGTTTTTTTTATGGCGGATGACGATGAAGCGTTTTTTATGGGTAGGTTTGATGGCGGGCGTGACGGCGCTGGCCGGCGCCGCCGATTTCAGCCGCACTGGCAGCGATAGCATCGCCATGCGCGGCCCGATCGCCGCGGGCGACGTGGCCAAGCTGCAAGGGTTGGCAGCGCCAGGCACCACGCTGTTGCGCGTCAATAGCGATGCAGGCGACCCGCAGGTGGCGATGCAACTGGGCCGCTATCTGCGCCAGCAGCAATGGCGTCTCACCATCGACACCGTCTGCGCGGGCAGCTGCGCCCTGTACGTCTTCCCGGCCGCGCGCCATATGCACATCCCCGCCGGCGCCGTGCTGGCGCTGCAGGAATCGGCGTTCCTGCGCGCGCAGGCCGGCCCGGAGCGCATGCGCCGCAGCCTGATCGAGGCGGGCGTGCCTGCCGATGCGCTTGACCGTGAAACGGCGGCGCTGGCGGCCCAATTGGCAGAGACGGCAGCGCTGGAAACGGCGTTTGCCGCGGAGCTGGGCATCGCACCCGCCTTTTACCGCGATTTCCGGCAAGTGGCGGTGCAGGCCGAGAGCGTGCGCCAGCGCTTTCCCGACCAGGAGGCGGCCGTCTACTGGTGGCCAGCCGCCGCCCGGCTGCAGCGCTGCTACGGCATCGCCGGCGTGCAAGAGGGGACGCGCGCGGCGCGCCTGGCGTCCGACGGCTATCTGTACGTGCCGGCCCTGTCGGCCCTGGTCATGGGCGACCAGGCTTTGCAGGCCTGTCCATGAGCCGCAGCGGCCGCCTGTTCCTGCTGATGGACGCCATGCGCGCCAGGCGCGTGCCCGTCACGGCGGCTCAGCTGGCGCAGCAGCTGGGTGTTTCCGAGCGTACGATTTATCGCGATATCCAGACCCTGGCCGAATTGGGCGCCCCCCTGCAGGGCGAGGCCGGCATCGGCTATGTGCTGCGCCGTGGCGCCTTCTTGCCGCCGCTGATGTTTGGCGCCGATGAACTGGAGGCGCTGGTGCTGGGTGCGCGCTGGGTGCGCCGGCAGGGCGATGCGGGCCTGGCGCAGGCGGCCAGCAATGCCCTGGCGAAGATCGCGGCCGCCTCGCCGCGCGACCTGCGCGACAGTATGGCCGAGACCAGCTTGTGGGTGCCGCTGGGGCGCCCCGCCGATGGCACGCAGCCGGCCGACCGCTACGTGCAGCCCGTGCGCGAGGCCATCCGCTACGAACAGAAGCTCACCCTGGGCTACCAGGATGAGCATGGCAGCGCCACCTCGCGCACGGTGTGGCCGTTTGCCCTGGCGTTTTTCGAAGGCAAGCGCCTGCTGGCCGCGTGGTGCGAGCTGCGCGGCGATTACCGGCATTTCCGCATCGACCGCATCGCCAGCGTGCAGCAGCATGACGAACGCTATCCCACGCGGCGCCATGTGCTGCTGGATGCCTGGCGCAAGGCGCACGAGATTGATCCGGAAAGCTAGCGCCCCGGAATCCTGACATCCGCTCCTGACAAAAACTGTCAGTGACGGCGACTACGATGGTGGCTTCTTCACTCACCGGAGCCATCTGCCATGCGCCTGTACCACCACCCCATGTCCTCGAATGCCCGCCGTGCCCTGATGACGGCGATCCACCTCGGCTTGCCGCTGGAACTGGCGGAAGTCGACCTGATGAATGCGGATGACCGCCGCCGTCTGTCCGAGCTGAACCCGAACGGCAAGGTCCCCGTGCTGGCCGATGGCGCTTTCCTGCTGTGGGAATCGTGCGCCATCATGCAATACCTGGCCGAGCAGATGCCGGGCCAGACGATTTATCCGCAGGCGCCGCAAGCCCGCGCCGACGTCAACCGGTGGCTGTTCTGGGCCGCGCAGCACTTCGCGCCCGCCATCAGCGTGCTGGCCTGGGAACGCGCCTGGAAGGGCATGACGGGCAATGGTCCGGCGGATTCGCTGGAGGAGGCGCGCGGCGAGCGCGATCTGCATGAATGCGCCGTGGTGCTGGATGCGCATCTGGCGGGACGCGGCTGGCTCAGCGGAGAAGATGTGACCCTGGCCGATTTCGCCGTGGCCGCGCCGCTCATGTACAGCGAGGCCGTGCGGCTGCCGCTGGCGCAGTACCAGCATATCCAGACGTGGTTTGCCCGCGTGCGGCAGCTGCGCGCCTGGCAGGAAACGGACGTGCAGCTATCGCCGGGATAATCTGCGCGCTAAGTGTGCCAGCGCACGGAGCTGGCGCGGCGCACGGCATAAGATAGGGCTGTCTCTTTCAGGACATCCCTAGCTTTGGACTTTACCCGCTTTCGAGCGGGTTTTTTTTGTCCGGTGTTTGAGGGTGGCTTGATAATTTGATACTTGCTGCACATATGGGGCCTCTCCCACTGCCAGCAGGTACGCCATGTTCATGCCACGCCATCCGAAACCCCTGTTGAGTACCAAGGCGGTTGCCACGCAAGTCGTCCAGCAAAAGCAGGAAATGAAGGCCATGGACAAGCATGTGCTGATCGTCGACACGGTCAAGCCGGCGGCACCGCCGCCAGCGGGCAAGAAGCCTGCTGTTTGATGGACGAGCACCTTCAGCAGCGATGGCACCGCAACGTCCCATTCTTGATTTTTTCCCGGACCAGGGAGATGGTCCGGGCGCAGCCATGCAGGGATGCGCAATTACCCAATTCGAAACGGAAGTCATTTTTGAACTTGGTGAGGTATTTAAAATAAAATCCTGGTGATTTTTAAATTTACCATTCTGTGATAATTTGATAGATTTCTTTGATGGGATTAATGTAGAATTTTCTTTTGATTGTCAAATTTTCAAAGATGTTTTTCGTGACATGAAAAAGAGGTAAATTTCAAATGGCCTGAAAATCAGGATATTTTTCGCATATTTTTTTAAAAAGATATGGTTTGCTTATGCATGAGACCTTTCTTGATTTTTGGATTCCATTTTGATAAATTTTAATATTTTATGCCAATGAAAATAATCATCGTATTGCATTCTGAAAGACAGGGGCATATGGTTTTGGAATGCGAGGTCACGGTCTGATTTGTAAAGTGCAGCACTCTTGCATAACAAGGTTCAGTTTTGGCTGATTAAAACTATTTTTCGAAAAGCAAATCATCTTGCGTGATCAACCCAGCGCCCCGGCTATCGAGACCAGCCCCGTCCAGCCAGTCCAGAAACTGTTCCGCCAGCAAGCCATCGAGCATCTGGGCAATAAACAATACGGCACCGTATTGCTGGCGCGGCCCGTCAGCCATGTATTCCTGACCTGGCTGTTCCTCGCTATCGCGCTAGCCATCGTCGCTTTCTTCATCTTCTTCAGCACCACCCGCAAGGCGCAGTCGCAGGGCGTGCTGCTGCCGACCAGCGGCGTGATCCGCGTCATGCCGGGCCAGGCGGGCGTCATCGCCGGGGTGCGCGTCAAGGAAGGGCAGGCCGTGCGCGCGGGCGAAGTGTTGTTCGTGCTGTCGGGCGAGCGCAGCAGCGCCAATGCGGGGGCGCCCCAGCAAGTTGTCTCGACCCTGCTGAAAAGCCGGCGCGACAGCTATGACGCGGAATTGCAGCAGTCGCGCCTGCAATCGCGCCAGCGCATGGCGGCGGGACAGCGCCGTGCCAGCGACCTAGCGGCGGAAATCGCCCGCATGGATGACCAGATCACGCTGCAGCAACGCCGCATTACCTTGGCGGAACAGTCCTACCAGCGCTACGGCGACCTGCACGCCACCCATTACATTTCATCCGCACAACTGCAGGATAAGCAAGCCGAGCTGCTGGACCAGCACCAGCGCCTGGCGGAATTGCAGCGCATCAAGTCGGCCAGCCAGCGCGACCTGGCCACCACGGAAGCGGACGTGCGCGACTTGCAGGTGCAAGCCCAGCGCGATACGGAAGGCTTGCAGCGCAATGTCTCCGCCATCGAGCAAGATTTGACGGAGAACGAGGCGCGCCGCGAAATCCTCGTGCGCGCGGCGCAGGATGGCATGGTCACGGCCATCACCACCGAACTGGGGCAAACCGTGGCGGCCAACAGCGTGCTCGCCTCCGTGCTGCCGCAAGGCGCCCAGCTGGAGGCGGAAATCTACGCGCCGTCGCGCTCGGTCGGCTTCATCAAGCCGGGCATGACGGTGTTGCTGCGCTACCAGGCGTATCCGTACCAGAAATTCGGCCAGTATCCGGCGCTGGTGCGCGAAGTGGCCAGCACCTCGCTGCGACCCGAAGAGCTGGCGGTGCCGGGCGCCGTCAGCGGCACGAATGGCGAACCCTTGTACCGCATCCGCTTGAGCTTGCAGCGCCAGAGCGTGCAGGCGTATGGCGAAACCCTGCCCCTGAAGTCGGGCATGCTGGTCGATGCCAGCGTGCTGCTGGAACAGCGCCGCCTGTTTGAATGGGTGCTCGAACCCCTGTTCAGCATTTCCGGGCGCCTGTAAGCCCACCCGCTCTCTTTTCACTTTTTACGTCTGCGCCGCATGCATTTTCCTGATCTCGCCCACCTGTCCTTCTGGCGCAGCCAGCGCCTGCCCGTCCTGCTGCAAACGGAAGCGGCCGAATGCGGCCTGGCCTGTTTGTCCATGGTGGCCAGCTACTGGGGCCACCAGACCGACATTTCCAGCATGCGCCGGCGCTTTTCCGTGTCATTGAAAGGCGTGACTTTAAAAGGGCTGATGGCGATGGCGCAGGGCCTAGCCCTGCATACGCGCCCCTTAAAACTCGACATGCAGCATTTGCCCGAGCTGAAACTGCCCGCCATCCTGCATTGGGATTTGAACCATTTTGTCGTGCTCAAGTCCGTCTCCGGCAGCCATGTGGTGATCCACGACCCGGCCGTGGGCGAGCGCCGCCTGCCGCTGGCGGAAGTGGCGAAACATTTTACGGGCGTGGCGCTGGAGCTGACGCCCACCGCCGAGTTCAAGAAGGCCGAGGAAAAGCAGCAGTTTTCCCTGCTGTCGCTGATGGGGCGCGTGGTGGGCCTGAAGCGCGGCTTGCTGCAATTGCTGGTGCTGGGCCTGGCCTTGCAGGTGTGCGCGCTGGTGGCGCCGTTCTACATGCAATGGCTGGTCGATGAGGCCTTGCTGGCCGCCGACCGCGACCTGATCACCGTGCTCGGTTGCGGCTTCCTGTTGCTGGTGCTGGTGCAGACGGCCATCGGCGCCGTGCGTTCCTGGATCACCACGGTGCTGGCCACGAATTTGAATCTGCAATGGCTGGGGAATGCCTTTGCCCATCTGCTCAAGTTGCCGCTGCCGTACTTCGAGAAGCGCCACACGGGCGACATCGTTTCGCGCTTCAATTCCATCCAGACCATGCAGCGCAGCCTGACGACGCAATTTGTCGAGGGCGCCATCGATGGCGTGCTGGTGCTGGCCACCCTGGGCATGATGCTGGTCTACAGCCCGCTGCTGGCGGGCGTGGCCTGCATCGCCGTGCTGCTGTATGTGTTGCTGCGCTGGATCTTGTTCAAGGCCATGCGCGAAGCGACGGCCGAACAGATCATCCATGCGGCCCGGCAGCAGACGCACTTCCTGGAATCCGTGCGCGGCATCCAGAGCATCCGCCTGTTCGGCCGCGCCACGGAGCGCCGCGCCAGCTGGACCAACGCGCTGGCCGACCAGTTCAATGCCGACCTGCGCATCGCCAAGCTGTCCGTGTCTTACCAGACGGCCAATACTTTGCTGTTCAGCGCCGAACGGGTGATCGTCATCTGGATGGCGGCGCTGGCCGTGCTGGACAACCGCTTCTCGGTGGGCATGCTGTTCGCGTTCATCAGCTACAAGGACCAGTTCAGCCAGCGCATGGCCAGCCTGGTCGATAAATTATTTGAGCTGCGCATGCTGCGCCTGCATGGTGAGCGCGTGGCCGACATCGTCCTGACCGATGCGGAAACCGATGGCAGCGACGTCGAGGTCGACATGGACGATATCTCGCCATCGATCGAGATCCGCAACCTCACCTTCCGCTATGCCGCTAGCGAACCGAATGTCTTGAGCGGCCTCAATCTGAGCATTCCCGCCGGCCAGTGCATCGCCGTCACGGGCCCGTCCGGCTGCGGCAAGACGACGCTCATGAAGTTGTTGCTGGGTTTGCTGGAACCGACGGAAGGCGAAATCCTCATCGGCGGCATCCAGCTGGGCAGCCTGGGCTTGACGAACTACCGGCAATTGCTGGGTACGGTCATGCAGGAAGACACCTTGTTTGCCGGCTCGATCGCCGACAACATCAGCTTTTTTTCCCCGTCGCCGAACGACCAGCAAATCCAGGTCTGCGCGCACCTGGCCGCCGTGCATGCGGAAATCGCCGCCATGCCGATGGCCTTCAATACCCTGGTGGGCGACATTGGCAGCGGCCTGTCCGGTGGCCAGAAACAGCGCATCCTGCTGGCGCGCGCCCTGTATAAGAATCCAAAGCTGCTGGTGCTCGACGAAGCGACCAGCCATCTGGACGTGTGGAACGAGCAAGCTGTCAATGCCGCGATCCAGAAAATCCAGCTCACGCGCGTGATCGTTGCACACCGCCCGGAAACCATCGCCATGGCGCAGCGGGTGGTGATATTACAGCAAGGAGTAATCGTTCAGGATGTGATGCAACAGGTTCAAGAAGCTGCATAGCGTACGCTGCCGGATAAAACATGGGACTGGCATTCCATTATAGTCAAGTACAGCTTACGCTATGTATTGGGATGAAACTGATATATTTGTTGTGTGTCTGGCTTGCAACGTGAATTTTCTATTGAAAAAATAACTTATTCATTGAGATTGATGGCTATTTTTCAGGATGCCAGGTGCGCAGCCACTTCAGCATGGCCTGCTGGATGGGATCGATGAAAGTCTTGGTCAATATGCCTAATTAAAAAATTTCCAATGAGGATTGAGTGGCCAATATCCTCCAATTTTATATTCTACTTTCTAGATTATATTTAAAAAAGAAAAGTTAAATATTTTTTCATCATTGCTTAAAAATATTCTTTTTATGCTACTATTATTCTGCCTTGAGAATACTTCCATGGCATATAACCTTAGACTAAAGGAAATAGAATCATGCAAGAAATGAATATCAGTGAAGTTGAAGCTGTATCCGGTGGCTTGGGTCCTCTTGCTGCATTGGCAGTTGTTTGTGTTGTATTCGCTGTTGCAAAAATGATACTCGATTAATTGGTTTTTTCAAGGGATTCAAGTATGGATCCCTTGAATAGAGAATTTTCTATCCAATAAGTTCCATGTTATCCATAGGATATTGTTTATCTATGGTTCGGATTTTTATATTCAATATCAGATAAGCCACCAAGAATTAACGATGCCAAGAGCTGGTTTGATAATCTGGTAAAAATGTGATGTGGTAGATGACGCATTGCCAGAGTCATGCATCCCTCATGAAGCAATGAGATGCGCCAGGCGTCGATACGTTCAATGAGCAGGCGTCTACCGTGAGCGCGAGAAATAAGGCTTTGCCCATGATCTGCCTCAGTCAGCAATGGGCAGCCAGATGGGGCAGGAAATCAGCCGGCAGGCATCGGCCATGCCCGCTGAACCATGCCTAGTGCACGAGCACCTTCAGCAGCGACTGCACTTCATCGTCCGATTCTTCCATGATGCTCGACAAGGTCGCATCGTCGCCGATCAGGCAATCGATGCTGCGCGCGGCGCGGGCGGCGCGCACGGCGATGGCGGCCGGGCTTTCGTTGAGGGGCGACGAGACGGGCGCCAGGTCATTCGCCAGCAGCAGGGTATCGCCCAGCGATTCGGGCGGGATGGCGCGCAAGCCTTCCCACAGCGCATCGATGGCGCCCATCACCGCTTCCGGCACCTTCAGTTTGGTCAGGACGCCATGGCCGATCGCTTGTTCGCCATGTTCGACCCAGTCTTCCGGTTCGCCGTCGAGGATGCCGGGGAATTCGGCCGCGCGCGACAGCAGATAAAAGCCGCCCACTTCATGCATGATGCCGGCAAACAGGGCCGTATCGGGGTCCACCTTGGTGACGCGGCGGGCCAGTACCTGCGACAGGGCCGCCACGTGGGCCGTATGCTCCCACAACTGGTTGGCCTTCGCTTGCAGCACGGGATCAGTGATGGTGCTGCCCAGCTGGCGCACGATCAGCGATGCCACCACCGACTGCAGGGTACGCACGCCGAGCCGTTGCACGGCGTTGCGCACGCTGGTGATTTCATTGCCGGACCGGTTGAACGCCACGGAATTGGCGATGGCCACCGTGCGCGCCGCCAGCAGCGGGTCAGCCTGCACCAGCTTGGCTGCGGCTTCGATATGGCAGTCGGGATCGGCCAGCGCCTCTTGCAGCTTGAGCGAAGCGTCCACATTGGCAGGAAAGGTCAGCTCGCCACGAGCGGCTTGTGCGGCGATGCTTTTAAAGGCGTCGAGTCTGTTCATTGAAAAAATTATACTCGCAATATTTCCGTACGGAACTTTTTAACCGTGATCTTTTCGCAAACAGCTTGGCAAAAGGCAAGCAAATGCCCCGGAAGCGAAAAAAGGCATGCCCCTGTATCGGTGGCATGCCTTTTTTTTAACGACAGCGTTCGTCACGGCGCTGGACAGGACCATCGCGAGCGGATGGGATTTGTGGCCGAGAAGCGCAACCGTACTTTAGTACGGGGGCGCCGAGCCGGTGAGCATCGCCGGCCGCAAAGCGCACCGCGCAGCAGGTCCTGTTCAGCGCTACTACAGAGCTTCGCTGAAGATGGCGTCACAGCCTTCAACCAGCTCGTCGCTGTCTTCCAGTTCATCCGTCAGGCCCAGGTCGAACAATTCCTCGACGGCGTTCATGAAGCTGTTGTGCTTGGTGGCGCCGATCAGGCGGTAGATTTCGCCGTCTTCGTTGCGCACGCCGATGATCAGTTTTTCCTGGCGCACCAGTTCCGGCGTGCTGGCGTTGAGCAGCAGGTTGCCGATGATGTGTTTATCGAAATGAGCGGGCTTTTTGCCTTCGAGCAGTGTGGTTTTCAACTTGGTTTCCTTTGTCTTGTTTGAATGTCTGTGCTTGGTGTATGGTCAGCCGTGGCCGTTGGCGATGGCGTGCTTCAAGCCCGCCAGGGTGGTTTCCAACCGCATGAAATCGTCTTCGGTATAGCCGTCGAACAGGCGCTGCCCCTGTTTTGTCAGTTTGGGGAACACGTCATGGAACACGTGTTCGCCCTCGCAGCTCAGGCGCACGTAATAGGAACGCTTGTCGCGTGGACAACGTTCGCGGATCACCAGCCCCTTTTGTTCCAGCCGGTCCACCACGCCCGTCAAGGTACCCTTGGTGATCAGGGTTTTCTGGCCCAGTTCCTTGTAGGACATGCCACAGGTGTTGCCGAGCGTGGCGATGATGTCGAATTGCGCATGCGTCAAGCCGTACTGGCGCACGAAGTCGCCAGAAAACCGCTCGAAGCCTTGCATGCATTCGGCCAGCAGCCGGATACTTTTTAAATATCGTTCACCCATGGGGGGGATTATATCCTTCCGCCCCGCTTTTTTCCGCCGCGCCAGGATGTGCCCTTGCATGAGGGGCTCGATGGGGCGGAAGTCCGGTATCATGTGGGCAACTCAGCCCTTGCCCCTGGCCCGCCTCGCCGATGTCCTTCGCTAATCTTTCCCGTATCGGCCTCGACAAACCGCTGCGTTTGCTGCTGGTCCATGCCGGCGATGCCGAGTCGATTACCTGGGCAGGCCTGGTGCAGCCGCTGCGCCTGTGCGCGCGGGCGCTGGGACCGGAAGCCCTGCAGCTGGACGTGCGCACGCCGGAACAGGTGGCCGCGCAGGGCGGCAACTGGCATATCGCACTGCTGGTGGCCGATGAAACGGAGGCGCCGCTGCGCGTCGAGCTGTGCCGGGCCGTGATCGAACGCTGCCGCTCGGCGCCATTCTGGGGCGGCGTGGGCGCTGCCGTGCTGTGGCTGGCCGACGCGGGCGTCATGGATGGTGTGCGCATCGCCTTGCCCTGGGCCTTGTATGCCGATGCGGAAGCGAAGGCCGAACGGGCCATTTTGACGCCGCATTTGTTCGATATCGACGGTCCGCACGTTACCTGCTGCGGCGGCGCGGCCAGCATTGACTTTTCGCTGACCCTGATCGAGACCATCTTTGGTGCCGACGTGCAGGCGCTCGTCAAGGAGGCGTTGTGCGTGGACAAGGTGCGCGGCAAGGAAGAGCGCCAGCGCGTGGCCCTGCAGGCGCGCTTCGGCGTGCTGCAGCCGAAATTGTCCGAAGCGGTGACCTTGATGGAGGCCAATATCGAAGAACCGCTGTCGACCGACGACATCGCCAGCCTGGTGGGCCTGTCGCGGCGCCAGCTCGAGCGGCTGTTCAAGCAATACCTGGGCAGCCTGCCGTCGCGCTACTACCTGGAGCTGCGCCTGCAGCGCTCGCGGCAATTATTGCTTGATACACATTATTCCATCGTGCAAGTTGGCCTGATGTGCGGCTTTTCCTCCGGTTCGCACTTTTCCACGGCTTTCGGTACCCTGTTTGGCAATACCCCCCGCGAAGAGCGGCAGCGCAAGCTGATGCCGCCGGCCTAGCGCCGCGTCAAGGCAGCTGTGATGAATTGTGAAAATCCTTGTCGCAGATTCAAAAGAGTTTTAGCATCCCGCTTTTTATAATGCAGTACACACGTAGCTGTCGTAGCTGCGGAGTACCTAACATATTGATGGGGAAATGCTATGAATGCCAAGCTTGATTCGACCGTAACGGCTCGTCCAGTCACCCGGGAAACCTTTGACCAGGTCCTCGTTCCTACCTACGCCCCTGCTGCCATGGTGCCCGTGCGCGGTTCCGGACTGGACCTGTGGGACCAGTCAGGCAAGCATTACCTCGATTTCACCTCCGGCATCGCCGTCAACAGCCTGGGTCATTGCCATCCGGCCCTGGTCGACGTGTTGACCAAGCAAATCAATAATTTGTGGCATTTGGGCAACGGCTACACCAACGAGCCTGTCCTGCGCCTGGCGCTGGCCCTGACGGAAGCGACCTTCGCCGACCGCGCCTTCTTCTGCAACTCCGGCGCGGAAGCCAACGAAGCGGCCCTGAAACTGGCGCGCAAGTATGCGCACACCAAGTTTGGCGCGCACAAGTCGCGCATCATCTCGTGCTTCAGCTCCTTCCACGGCCGCACCCTGTTTACGGTCTCCGTCGGCGGCCAGGCCAAGTACACGGAAGGCTTCGAGCCGCTGCCGCCGTCGATCGACCACATCGCCTACAACGACATCGAAGCGGCGCGCGCCGCCATCGGCGATGACGTGTGCGCCGTGATCGTCGAGCCGGTACAAGGCGAAGGCGGCGTGGTGCCAGGCAATCCGGAATTCCTCAAGGAGCTGCGCGCCCTGTGCGACAAGACGGGCGCCCTGCTGATTTTCGACGAAGTCCAGAGCGGCATGGGCCGCACTGGCGCGTTGTTCGCCTACATGGGCTACGGCGTCACGCCGGACATCCTGACGGCCGCCAAGGCGCTGGGCAACGGCTACCCGATCGGCGCCATGCTGACCACGAATGAACTGGCGCAAACCCTGGCCGTCGGCACCCACGGCACCACCTACGGCGGCAACCCGCTGGCCGCCACCGTGGCCCTGACCGTGCTGGAAACGATCAACACGCCGGCGTTCCTGGCGCGCGTGAAAGAAGCGAGCGTCAACACCATCGCCATGCTGCAAGGCTTGATCACGGATTACCCGCAAGTGTTCTCCGTCGTGCGCGGCAGCGGTTTGCTGCTGGGCCTGGTAGTCAGCGATGCCTTCAAGGGCCGCGCGAAAGACATCCAGAAAGCGGCCGAAGCGCAAGGCTTGATGGTGCTGATCGCCGGCATGGACGTGGTGCGCCTGGCGCCGGCCCTGATCGTCTCGGACGAACAGATCGCCGAAGCGGGCCGTCTGCTGCGCGTCGCCATCGACGGCATGCTGAAAGCCTGAGGCTAGCCTCGCTCCCTGTTTGATCACCGGCCCGCCGCTTTGCTGCGGGCCGGCTTGGTTCTACCCGGGTTTTCAGCCCATGTATCGTCAGCATTGAAGGAGTACCCATGTATGTTGTCCGTCCGGTAGAAATCGCGGATATTGCAGCCCTCGAAGCGCTGGCCGCGGTAACCATGCCGGGTGTCCATACCCTGCCGAAGACGCGCGAAAAAATCGCCGCCTCCGTCGAGCGCTCCATCGCCTCGTTTGCCGCCCATGTCGACATCCCCAGCGAAGAATCGTATCTCTTCGTGCTTGAATCCCTGCTCGACAAGAGCATCGCCGGCACGGCCGCCATCTTCGCCTCGGCCGGCTCGAACGGCACCTATTTTTCCTTTCGCAACGACGTCATCCAGCAAGTCTCGCGCGATCTGAACATCAGCCACAGCGTGCATGCGCTGACCCTGTGTTCGGAGTTGACGGCGTATTCGCAGCTGTCCGGTTTCTATGTGCGCAACATGGAGCAGGCGGGCCTGGAAGCGGCCTTGCTGTCGCGCGCGCGGCTGCTGTTTGCCGTGCTGGCGCCGCACCGTTTCGGCGACCGCTTCTTCGTGCCGCTGGCCGGCATCACGGATGCCGACGGCCAGTCGCCGTTCTGGGATGCGCTGGGCCGCAAATTCTTCCAGATGGATTTCCTCGATGCCGAAAAAGTCATTGGCGGGGCGCGCAACCGCACTCTGATCGTCGAACTGATGCCGCATTACCCCGTGTACGTGCCGCTGCTGCCCGGCGACGCGCAGGCGGCCATGGGCCAGATCCACCCGAGCGGCGAACTGGCTTTCAATCTGCTGACGGAAGAAGGCTTTGAAGCCGACGATTACATCGACATCTTCGATGGCGGCCCGATCCTGCAGGCGCACAAGCATGCGCTGCGCTCGTTTACGGGCTCGCTCACGCGCCGCGTCGTCGCAGGCGTCACGCCCAGCCGCACGGGCCTGAAAGTGCATTACGCGGTCGCTTCGGGCGCGGAGCGCAACTTCCGCGCCGTCACCTTTACCTGCGATGCGCTCGAAGCGCAGGACACCATCGGCTTGCCGCCAGAGCTGCTCGAGGCGCTGGCCGTGGCCGAAGGCGACAGCGTCATTTGCGTGCGCATTTAACCGAGAGAACATTATGCTAGTAGTACGCGCCATCAACGCTTCTGACCTGGACGCCCTGTACGGCTTGGCCAGCCAGGTCGGCACCGGCATGACCACCCTCAAGCCGGACATGAAAATGTTGGGCGACCGCCTGGCCATCGCCTGCGCCTCGTTCGCCGAAACCATCCCGCCCGAAAAGCGCGACTACATGTTCGTCATGGAAGATACGGATACAGGCCGCCTGGCCGGCGTGTGCGCCATCAAGGGCGCCGTGGGCCTGGAAGAACCGTTCTATAACTACCGCATCGGCACCCTGGTCCATTCCAGCCGCGAACTCGACGTGTTTACGCGCATGGAAACCTTGTACCTGTCGAACGACCTGACAGGCAGCACGGAACTGTGCTCGCTGTTTTTGCACCCCGATTACCGCAGCGGCAACAACGGCAAGCTGCTGTCGAAAAGCCGCTTCCTTTTCATCGCCCAGTTCCCGCACCTGTTCACGGAAAAACTGATCGCGGAGATGCGCGGCTACCAGGCGCCGGACGGCAGCTCGCCGTTCTACGAGGGCCTGGGGCGCCACTTCTTCAAGATGGATTTCCACCACGTCGACGACTTGACGAGCCTCGGTAAAAAATCCTTCATCGCCGAGCTGATGCCGCGCCAGCCCATGTACGTGGCTTACCTGCCCGACGAGGCGCAGGAAGTCATCGGCAAGGTGCATCTGAGCACGGCGCCCGCGCGCCGCCTGCTGGAGCAGGAAGGCTTGCACTTCGAAGGCTATGTCGACATTTTCGACGCCGGTCCCGTGCTGCAGGCGCGCGTGTCCGAGTTACGCGCCATGCGCGACAGCATGCCGGCTGTGCTCGACGCCGAGGCTGCGTCTGAAGTGTGCGGCGACGCCGTCCAGGCCGAGCCTTACCTGGTGTCGAACACCGACCTGAAAGATTTCCGCATGATCGTCACCAGCGCCAATCCGCACAGCGGCAAGATCGCGCTGGACGACGATGAACTGCATTTGCTGCGCTGCCATCACGGCGACACCGTGCGCACCTTGTCACTCAACCCGAGGAAGCATCCCCATGTCTAACGTATTTAATTCGTCTACCGCAGCATCGAACTTCATCAACGGCGCCTGGCTGCCAGGCACGGGCCGCGAACTGGTCACCATCGACCCGTCGAACGGCAAGCAGACCTGGGCCAGCCTGGAAGCGACGGAAAACGAAGTGGAGCAGGCTTGCCAGGCCGCCCGCGCCGCCTTTGAAGCATGGGCCGATACGCCCGTCGAAGAACGCATCGCCATCTGCGTGCGCTTCCGCGAGCTGCTGAAGGAGCACGCCGAAGCGCTGGCGCTGCTGATCTCGGAAGAAGTGGGCAAACCGCTGTGGGAATCGCGCACGGAAGTGGCCACCATGGCCAACAAGATCGATATCTCGGTGCAGTCGTACAACGCGCGCACGGGCATCACGCAAAGCAAGATCGCCGACGGCGACGCCGTGCTGCGCCACCGTCCGCATGGCGTGTTCGGCGTGTTCGGCCCGTACAATTTCCCCGGCCACCTGCCGAACGGGCACATCGTGCCGGCCCTGATCGCCGGTAACACCATCGTCTTCAAGCCCAGCGAATATGCGCCGCGCACGGCCATCAAAACCGTGCAGCTTTGGCAGCAGGCCGGCTTGCCGGATGGCGTCGTCAACCTCGTCAACGGCGGGCGCGATACGGGCGTGGCCCTGGGTGCCAATGCGCACCTTGACGGCGTGCTGTTTACGGGTTCCTGCCAGACGGGCATCAGCCTGCACCGCCAGTTCGGCGGCCAGCCGGGCAAGATGCTGGCGCTGGAAATGGGCGGCAACAACGCCCTCGTCGTGTGGGACGTGAAGGACGTGGACGCGGCCGTGCACCACGCGATTTTCTCCGCCTTTGTCTCCGCCGGCCAGCGCTGCACCTGCGCGCGCCGCCTGGTGGTGCAGGACAACGCTGCCGGTGCCGCGTTTGTCACGCGCCTGGTGGAAGTGGCCGCGAAACTGGGCATCGGCGCGTCCGACGCCCAGCCGCAGCCCTTCATGGGTCCAGTGGTGTCCAGTGCCGTGGCCGCGCGCCTGGTGCAGGCGCAGGCGGATATGGTCTTCAGGGGCGGCACCACCTTGCTGCAGATGCGCCAGCTCAATCCGCAGGCGGGCTTTGTCACGGCCGGTATCGTCGACGTTACCGCTGCTACCGGCATCCCTGACGAAGAGTGGTTTGGTCCCCTGCTGCAGGTGATCCGCGTGGCCGATTTCGATGCGGCCCTGAAGGTGGCCAACGCCACCGAATTCGGCCTGGCCGCGGCGCTCTTGTCCGACGACCCGGCCCTGTGGCAAACTTTTCAAACGCGCGCTCGCGCCGGCATCATCAACTGGAACCGTCCGACGACGGGAGCGGCCAGCACAGCGCCGTTCGGCGGCATCGGCAAGTCGGGCAACCACCGTCCGAGCGCGTATTACGCGGCCGATTACTGCGCCTACCCGGTCGCTTCGATCGAGAACAGCGCGCTGGAAATGCCAGCCAAGCTGTCGCCCGGCCTGAATTTTTAAGGAAATCCCATGCACAGCACGCGCGAATACAACTTTGACGGCCTGGTCGGGCCATCGCATAATTATGCCGGACTATCGTTCGGCAACGTGGCCTCGTTCAGCAATGTGAAAAGCGCTTCGAATCCGAAGCAGGCTGCCTTGCAGGGCCTGGCCAAGATGCGCGCCCTTGCCGCGCGTGGCTTTGCGCAAGCCTTGCTGCCGCCGCAGGAGCGGCCGAACTTCCGCCTGTTGCGCTCCATCGGTTTCACGGGCACGGATGCCGAAGTGCTGGCGCGCGCCTACAAGGAGTCGCCCGTCATCCTGGCTTGCGCGTATTCCGCCTCGCCCATGTGGACGGCGAATGCCGCCACGGTCAGCCCGTCGGCCGACACGCAGGACGGCCGCGTGCATTTCACGGCCGCCAACCTGAATAACAAGCTGCACCGCGCCTTCGAGCACGCGCAGTCGGCGCGCAGCCTGCGCGCCATTTTCAGCGATGACAAGCACTTCGCCGTGCACGAGGCGCTGCCCTCGACGCCGGCCTTTGGCGACGAGGGCGCGGCCAACCACACGCGCCTGGGCGCAAGCCACGGTGCGCCATCGGTTGAACTGTTTGTGTATGGTCGCGTGGAGTTCGACCCATCGGCGCCGTCGCCGAAGCGCTATCCGGCGCGCCAGACCCTGGAAGCGTCGCAAGCCGTGGCGCGCCTGCATGGCCTGGACACCAAACGCACCGTGTACGTGCAGCAGAATCCTGACGTGATCGACCAGGGCGTGTTCCATAACGACGTCATCGCCGTCGGCAATGGCAATGTGCTGTTCTATCACGAGCAGGCGTTTGCCGATGAAGAGGCAAGCCTGTCGCAGCTGCACCGCGCCGTCGCCGCCACGGGGGCCGATTTGCAGGCGCTGCGCGTGGACACGGGCCAGGTGCCGATCGCGGACGCCGTCAGCAGCTATCTGTTCAACAGCCAGCTATTGACGAAAGAGGGCGGCAAGATGGCGCTGGTGATACCGCAGGAATGCCAGGAAAACCGCGCCGTGTCGCGCTACCTGGACGGCCTGGTGGCCAGCGGAGGCCCGGTCGATGAACTGATACATTTCGACCTGCGCCAGAGCATGCGCAACGGCGGCGGGCCCGCCTGCCTGCGTTTGCGCGTGGCCCTGACGGAAACCGAGGCGCGCGCCATGCACCAGGGCGTGATCATGACGGAAACGCTGTACCATCGGCTGGTGCAGTGGGTGGAAAAACACTACCGCGACCATCTGGAGCCGGGCGACCTGGCCGATCCGCAACTGGCGCTGGAAGTGCATGCGGCGCTTGAAGAATTGACGATCATCCTCAACTTACCAGGATTGTACGACTTGTAGGCGATAGAAAATACACAGAAAAAATCCGAGACAGACTATCCGTAGCACAGACAGAATTGGACGGGCGACCCCCGTCTCTTGACACCGCTGCCGCCCAGCCACAAGCCCGAACGACAGCGTTGGACATTCACATTACCGTAATGGAGATGCAAGATGAATCACACGCCACAAGATTTGCGTACACAAACGCTGGAGTTGATTAACGCGGCTGGCAAGGCAGGCAAGGCGGCAGCGCCTGTCGTGCAACTGGTGCAGGCATGGCTCGACTCGCTCGACGCCGAAGACCTGGCCGACATCGCGCCGGACAGTCTGGCGCCCGTGCTGGTCGACGGCTTCACGCAAGCGGCCAAACGTACCGGCAATGGCTGCCAGATCGCCACCCTGCGCTATGCGGATGGCCGTGGCGGCATGGCGAGCGCCTTGCTGATCCTGAACGAAGACATGCCCTATCTGGTCGACTCCATCGTCATGGCCATGCGCCGCCAGCACCTGGCCGTGCGCGGTGTGATGAACACCGTGCTGCCCGTGCGCCGCGCCGCCGACGGCAGCGTGGAAGCGGTGCGCCAGCCGGGCGACCCGCTCGAATCGTATGTGCTGGTGCTGCTCGACGAAGAGCTGGCGCCGGAAGCTCTGGCCGCGCTGGTCGCCGCCCTGGAGACGGTCGCGCGTGACGCCGCGGTGGTGCGCCGCGATAGCGCCGCCATGAGCGAGCGCCTGGCCGCCGTCGCCACGACTGCCGCCCAGCATGGCGAAGAAGGCGCGGAAGTGGCCGCCTTCCTGGAATGGGCACGCAGCGGCGGCTTTGAAGTGTTCGGCTACGCCTACTACCGCGTCAAGCCGGGCGTGCGCGAACTCGAACGCGACATCCCGAGCCGCGTCGGCGTGCTGCAGGATACGGCGCACCCCGTCTACGGCACCTGCCTGGCGAATATCCCGGGCGACTTCGACACCCTGGCCAAGCGCGACTCGGCGCTGTCCATCGTCAAGGCTGACGTGGCAGGCACTTTGCATCGCGACCAGCAGCTGGACTTCATCGGCGTGCGCGACATGGATGCGCAAGGCGCGATCCTGGGCGAGCATTGCTTCGTCGGCCTGTTCACCCGCGCCGGCAATTCCACTCCGCTGGCGGCACTGCCGTTTGCGCGCGGCCGCGTGGCCAAGGTACTGAGCCTGGCCGGCGTGCGCCAGCAAGGCTTCCGTGCCGAGAAGTTCCGCGAAATCCTCGAATCGCTGCCGCGCACGGAAGCGCTGGAAGCGGACCTCGATTGGCTGGCGCAAGTGTGCGGCGCCGTCGTCTCGCTGTACAAGCAGCCGCGCACCAAGGTCTTCGCGCGCCGCGACGTGTATGCGCGTCACCTGAACGTGCTGGTCTACCTGCCGCGTGAGCGCTACAGCGCCAGCGTGGCATCGAGCCTCGCAAAAGCCCTGCAAGCAAGTTCCGGCGCCACGCATGTGAGCACGCAGACCCTGGTGGCCGACGGCCCGCTGGCGCGCGTCTACCTGATCGCCCACGCCGCGCGCTACCCGCTGGACCTGGAAACGGATATCGAACAGCCGTTGCTGGGCGTGCTCGATGGCTGGCATAACGGCTTTGCGGCCGTGGCCGACGCCGTGCCCGACGTGGCACTGCGCACCAGCCTGCGTAAACTGTGCGCTACTTTGCCGCTCGATTACGTGGCCGCCACCGCGCCCGCCATCGCCTTCCGCGACCTCGACACCATCCTGCGCAATACCGACCCGGCGCACGTGGCCGTGCGCATCGAGACCGGTGCCGTTACCACCATCCGTTTGTACTCGGCCAACAAGGTGCCGCCGCTGTCGACCATCCTGCCGGCTCTGCACAATGCGGGCGTGGCGATCGACCGCGAACAGGCGTATTCGGTTTCGCTGTCCGACGGCACGCGCTATTTCGTCACCAGCCTGACGGTCGATGCCGCCAGCGCGGCGAAACTGGCGCAGCCATCCGTCGTCGCCGTGGCGCAGGAGCTGTTTGCGGCCCTGTTCAACGACACGGCCGAAGATGGCCGCCTGAATGGCCTCGTCATCGAAGGCGGCTTGTCGACGCGCGAAGTGCAACTGGTGCGCGCCTACACCAGCTACTGGCGCCAGACGGGCAGCCGCTTCTCGGTGCGCTACATTGCCGAAAGCCTGCGCAAGCAGCCGGCCCAGGTCAAAGCCCTGGTCGACGCTTTCCTGCTGCGCTTCGATCCTGCGCTGTCCGACGCGCAGCATGCGGCCGCCCTGGAGGCCATCGCTATCATCAAGGCCGGCCTGCCCTCCGTGAACCATGCGGACACCGAGGAAATCCTCGGCGCGCTGGCCGACTTGATCAGCGCCACGCTGCGCACCAGCTACTTCCAGAACAATCAAGCCGGCGACAAGATCATCTTCAAGTTCGACACCAGCAGCCTGGCGCTGGTGCCGGAACCGCGTCCTTACCGCGAGATTTTCGTCTTCTCGCGCCGTTTCGAAGGCGTGCACCTGCGCGGCGGCCCGGTCGCCCGTGGCGGCTTGCGCTGGTCCGACCGCATGGAAGACTACCGCACCGAAGTGCTGGGCCTGGTCAAGGCGCAGATGGTGAAGAATGCCGTCATCGTGCCGGCTGGCGCGAAGGGCGGTTTTGTCTGCAAGATGATGCCGAAGGACGCCGTGCGCGAAACCATCGCGGCCGAAGGCGAAGCCGTCTACCGCCTGTTCATTTCCAGCCTGCTGGAAGTGACGGACAACCGCTCGCTGGGCAATATCGTGCCGCCGGTCGATACCGTGTGCTTCGACGAAGCCGACCCGTATCTGGTGGTGGCCGCCGACAAGGGCACGGCCACGTTCTCGGACATCGCCAACGGCATCGCCGTGCAGCGCGGTTTCTGGCTCGGCGACGCGTTCGCTTCGGGCGGCTCGAACGGCTACGACCACAAGAAGCTGGGCATCACGGCCAAGGGCGCATTCGAAGCCGTGAAGCGCCACTTCTATGAAATGGACCACGACCTGAACACCACCCCGATCACCATGGTCGGCGTGGGCGACATGTCGGGCGACGTGTTCGGCAATGGCGTGCTGCTGTCGCGCCAGCTGAAACTGGTGGCCGCGTTCGACCACCGTCACATCTTCCTCGACCCGACACCGGACGTCGCCGTCTCGTTCGATGAGCGCGCGCGCCTGTTCGCCTTGCCGCGTTCCTCGTGGGACGACTACAACAAGGACTTGATCTCGGCAGGCGGCGGCGTGTATCCGCGCTCCGCCCGCACGATCGAACTGTCGCCGCAAATCCGCGCCGCACTCGATATCGCCGAAACCTCGCTGCCGCCGGAAGAACTGATGCACCGCATCCTGAAGGCGCCCGTGGACCTGTTCTACAACGGCGGCATCGGTACCTACATCAAGGCTTCCACCGAGACGCATGCACAGGTGAAGGACCGCGCGAATGACCATATCCGCGTCAGCGGCAATGAGCTGCGCGTGAAAGTCGTGGCCGAAGGCGGCAACCTGGGTGCGACCCAGGCAGGCCGTATCGAGTTTGCACTGACGGGCGGTCGCATCTTCACCGATGCGATCGACAATTCGGCCGGCGTGGATTGCTCGGACCATGAAGTCAACGTGAAAATCTGGCTGGACGTGGAAGTCAATGCGGGCAAGCTGACGGAAGCCGACCGCAATCGCGAGCTGTATGCGATGACGGACGACGTCGAGCGCCTGGTCTTGCGCGACAACACGCAGCAGACGCATTTGCTGGTGCGCGAATTGCAGGCGCAAAGCGAAAGCGCCGTACAGGATGGCTATGCCGCCCTGATTGCCAGCCTGGAAGAAGAGGGCGCCCTGTCGCGCGAACTGGAGCAATTGCCGTCGGTGGCCGAACTGGCACGCCGCAAGGCCGACGGTCGTGGCTTGACCACGCCGGAACTGGCCGTGGTGATCGCCAACGTGAAGAACCGCTTCAAGCGCATCCTCTCAAGCCTGCCGTTGACCGGTGAAACCTGGGCCGAGCCGGTCCTGAAGCCTTACTTCCCGTCCTTGCTGGTGGAAACCCGTTCGGCGCTCGACCACCCGCTGGCCAACGCCATCCTGGCGACCGTGCTGGCCAATGAAGTGATCAACCGCTGCGGTCCGCTGATGATCCGCAACCTGGCGGCGGAGCACGGCGTGGACGAATCGACCGTGATCCTGGCCTGGGGCCAGGCATGGGTGGCGCTGAACCTGGCGCCCGTGTTCGACGCGCTCGATGCGGACGCGCTGACGATCCCACGCGACGTGTCGATCAAGGTCGACGCGCAAACGCGCGTGCTGCAGCAAACGATGATCGCCGGCGTGCTGTCGGTGCCTGCCGAACAGTTGCGCGGCGCCGGCCTGGCCGAACTCACGCGCCTGTTTGGCGCGGAATCGAAGCGCGACCTGCTGAAAGCCGTCGGCATCAAGTCGGAAGCCGCACTGGTGCCGGGCTTGACACCAGCCTTCGTGCAGGCGTGGGATGCGGTCGATGCGCTGGAAGTCGTCGCCGGCTTCCTGTTCCCGGCCCTGTCCGTGCCGCGTCCTGCGGCGATGGACCTGGCGGCCTTCCTGCAAGTGGGCCTGGCCCTGCGCAGCCAGGCGGGTATCGGCACGCTGGAGCGTGGCTTGAAGCTGGCCGCGCAAGGCAAGTCGCAGGAGCAGTTGCGCAACTACGCGCAGCAAGCCCTGCGCCGCACGCAACAGCGTCTGCTGACGCAGGTGCTGGCGCGCGCCGAGCAAGGCAATGCAGGCCAGGCCGTCGATGCCGTGACGGGCGCGCTGGGCCTGTCGGCCTATGTGGCGGCGACGGAACTGGAGCAAGCCATGCTGGACGTGTGGACCTTGTCGGAAGCCGTGAATAAAATCACGGCGAAACCCACAGCGGAAGCGGCGGTGTAATGACGCAAGCAGTAACGCAGGTAGTAACCCAGGTAGTAGCGGGCGCTGGCGGCTTGCCGCCAGCCGTGCAGGCGCTGGCGCAGGCCGATTTCAGCGGCGTGGCGCAGCTGTTCGCCAACGCCGGTTTCACGGTGGCCTTGCCGGCGCCCGGCATGCTGCAAGTCGTCAAGCCGCAGGCCGATGCGGGGCGCGCCAGCGTGGCCGTCTCGGTGGGCGTGCATGGCGACGAAACGGGGCCGATCGAAGTGCTGGCGCATCTGCTCGACGCCCTGTCGCGCGATGCGTCGGCGCTGGCCGTCGACCTGCTCGTTTGCGTGGGCAATGTCGATGCGATCCGGGCCGGCAAGCGTTTCATCGACGCCGACCTGAATCGCATGTTCCGTCCCGTGCGGGGGAGTTTGGCGCAAGCGGCGGAAAGCGCGCGCGCCGATGAAATGATCGCTGCGACAGCAGCGTTCTTTGACGCGGCGGGCCCCGTGCGCTGGCACCTGGACTTGCACACAGCCATCCGGCCTTCCGTGTACCCCACGTTTGCCATCGTGCCCGACCTGGTGGCCGACGACGCCAAGGCACAGCTGATCGACTGGCTGGGCCAGGCGGCCATCGGCGCCATCATCATGAACCCGCAGTCGGCCGGCACCTACAGTTATTACTCGGCTGAGCATTTCGGCGCGGCTGCCAGCACGGTGGAGCTGGGCCGCGTGGGTACCCTGGGGCAGAACGATTTGTCCCTGTTCGACGATGTGTCGCGGGCGCTCGATGGCTTGCTGCGCGGCTTGCCTGCGCAGCCCGTCAAGGCGCAACCGCACGTGTTCAAGGTGGCGCAGGAAATCATCAAGCACAGCGATGAATTCCGCATGGCGTTTGATCGCAGCACGCAGAATTTCACCTCCCTGCCGCAGCACGCCGTGATCGCCAGCGATGGCGACCATGTCTACACGGTGCAGCATGCGGAAGAGCTGGTGGTGTTTCCGAACCCGGACGTGCGTGTGGGCTTGCGCGCGGGCTTGATGGTGGTGCGTACTTCCTGATCTTTCAGTCATGCATAGCATCAGGCGCCAGCCGGGGAAACCCGCCTGGCGCTTTTTTTGCCAAAAAGATGCCGCACAGAAATAATTATCCATTAAGCAATCAATTGGTTTAAAATATTTTCCCTTTTGCAATTTATTGGACCGTTCATGTTGAAACGCCTGCTGACAGCCCTGCTGTGCCTGACCCTCTCCGGCCTGACGGCTGCCGCCCCTGCCGATGAGAAGGCTTCTGCGCCGGAAATGACGGCCGAACAATTCCTCGCCCAGTTGCACTTGCAGCGCGGCAAGATCACCTTGCCGGGCGGTATCGCCACCCTGGACTTGCCCGCCAACTTCCGTTATCTGTCGCCGACGGACGCCGAGCGCGTGCTGGTCGATGCCTGGGGCAATCCACCGGGCATGGTATCGCTGGGCATGATCGTGCCCGCCAAGACCAGCGTGCTCGAGCGCGACAGCTGGGGTGTCATCGTCACGTATGAAAAGGAAGGGCATATCAAGGATGACGATGCGGACAGCATCAAGTACGACGAATTGCTCAAGGATATGCAGGCGTCCGTGCTGGAAAACAATGCGGAGCGCAAGAAGCAGGGCTATCCCGGCATCCATTTGATGGGCTGGGCGGAAAAACCCAGCTATGCCAAGGATACGCACAAGCTGTACTGGGCCAAGGACTTGATGGTCGATGGCGGCGAACACTCGCTCAACTACAACGTGCGCGTGCTGGGCCGCGAAGGCGTGCTGAACCTGAACGCGATCGCCAGCATGCAGCAGATCGAGGCGATCAAGAAAGAGATGCAGCAAGTGACGGCGTTCACGGAATTTACCGAGGGTAACCGCTACACGGATTTCGACAGCAAGACGGACAAGGTAGCCGAATATGGCCTGGCGGCGCTGGTGGCGGGCGGCGTGGCCAGCAAGCTGGGCCTGTTTGGCAAACTGCTGGCGCTGTTGTTGGCCTTCAAGAAAGTGCTGATCCTGGCCGTGGTGGGCGGCGGTGCGGCCATCGTCAAGTTTTTCGGCGGCAAGCGCAAGGATAAGCAGGCGCCGCAGCCGCAGCCAGTACCGCAGCCGGAAGCGGCGGAACAGCCCGGCCATGCGCCGGATGGCAAGGTAAACCTGGACAAGTAATAGCAACTGGGCCGCTCGGTGCGCTGGCGCACAGGAGTGGCGTTGCGCGCGCTGCCGGAAGACGGCGCCTCGGGTACACTGGCTCATCGTTCATTCTCAGGAGTCCGCCATGTCCGTGTCCATGTATCAGGCAACCATTCTCGTCTTCATCCGCGGCTTGCGGGTCGTCTCGGCCCTGCTGGAAAAAGCGCAAGCCCATGTGGAGGAAGATGGCATCGTGCCCGAGATTCTATTGGGCGCGCAGCTGGCGCCCGACATGCTGGATCTGACGGCGCAGGTGCAGCGCGCCAGCGATACGTCGAAGATGTCGGTCGAGCGCCTGAGCGGCGTGCCGGCGCCGAAGTTCGAGGATAACGAAGCGTCGTTTGAGCAGCTGCAGGAACGTATCGCCAACACCATCGCCTACATCGACAGCGTGAATGCGGGCCAGATGGCGGGCAGCGCGCAGAAGGAAGTCGTGCTGAACTGGACCGACGAGGGCAAGAAATTCTCGGGCGACAATTACCTGCTCAGCTTTGCCTTGCCGAATTTTTATTTCCACGTCTCGATGGTCCACGCCATCCTCAGAAACAATGGCGTGGCCGTGGGCAAGCTCGATTATCTGGGACCGTACGATTAACGCTGTGGCTGCTGTTGGACCTGATTCTGCACCGCATTGCCCAGCATGCCGCCGCCGATCACGCCGGCCACCGTCGCCAGCGCCTTGCCGCGGCCACCACCGACCTGATTGCCGATCAAGCCGCCGATGACGGCGCCCGTGCCGATGCCCACGTAGTTCGGTTGTGTTGGCGCCGGTGCAGGCACTGGCTGCGGCTGGCGTACGGGTTCGCGGTAAGCCGTGTCGCGGTAGCCATCATTGTTATCGTTGTAGGCAGGACGCGCCTGCGCCACTTGCGTGTGGTGCACGACGCGCTTGTGCACGACGGGAGCCGGGGCTGGTGCCTGGGCGGCTTGCGCCACGACAGGCGCGGCGAGCGGGGCCGTCACGGGCGCTGCCAGGGCCGCGGCGCTGGCCGGCGTCATGGCGGCCACGTCGGCAGGAATGGCTGGCGTGGCAGGCACGTTCGCCCGCGAATTGGGCAGGATGCCGGCGATGGACGCCGCGCCGACCAGGCACAGGACGGTCACGGAAATGGCGGCGCCGGCCATCAAGGGGTGGATGCGGCTGGCGGTAGTCGTCGTGTTCATGTGTTCTCCTGGGTGGCAAGGTGTTGCGCTGTTGTTGATGTGTCCAGATTAACGGTCGCGTCGGCCCAAGGCTAGCCCTTGCGCTGTATCAAACGTAAGCAGGTGTAAGCCGCGCTTTCCAAAGCACAGTAGAATCGGTGCATTCCCTTCTCCGGAGTCCGCCATGAGCCAGTTATTCACGCCATATGCACTGGGGCCGCTGCTCGTGGCCAACCGTATCGCCATCGCACCCATGTGCCAGTACTCGGCCGACAACGGCAACGCCACCGACTGGCACATGATCCACCTGGGCCACCTGGCCCTGTCCGGGGCGGGCTTGCTGATGACGGAAGCGACGGCCGTCTCGCCCGAGGGACGCATCTCGGCCGAAGACCTGGGCCTGTGGTCGGACGCGAACCAGGCGGCGCTGGCCAACGTGGTGCAGGCGATCCGCCGCCACGCGCCGATTCCACTGGTGGTGCAGCTGGGCCACGCGGGACGCAAGGCGTCGAGCCGCGCGCCCTGGCAGGGCGGTGCCTGCGTGCACCTGGCCGAAGGCGGCTGGCAAACGGTGGCGCCATCCGCCATTGCCCACTCTCCCGGTGAAACCGTGCCCATCGCCCTCGATGAGATGGGTTTGTTGCAGATCAAGGGCGCGTTTGTGGCGGCTGCCCAGCGCGTGCATGCGCTCGGCATCGAAGGCATCGAACTGCATGCGGCGCACGGTTATCTGCTGCACCAGTTCCTCTCGCCCCTGTCCAATCACCGTACCGACGTGTATGGCGGCAGCCTGGAAAACCGCATGCGTTTTCCGCTGGAAGTGTATGAAGCCGTGCGCGCCGCCGTGCCCGACAGCGTGGCCGTGGGCGTGCGCCTTTCCGCCACCGACTGGGTCGATGGGGGTTGGGAAATAGAACAAAGCGTGCGCTTCGCGCAGGAACTCAAGCAGCTGGGCGCCGACTTCATCCACGTCTCCAGCGGTGGCATTTCGCCGCAGCAGCAAATTCCCGTGAGTCCCGGCTACCAGGTGGCGTTTGCCGAACGCATCAAGCGCGACAGCGGCTTGCCCACCATCAGCGTGGGCTTGATCACGGAAGCGCAGCAGGCGGAAGACATCGTTGCGCAAGGTCAATCCGACATGGTGGCGCTGGCGCGCGCCATCCTGTTCGACCCGCGCTGGCCCTGGCATGCTGCGGCCCAGCTGGGCGCGCAGGTGCAGGCGCCACCGCAGTACTGGCGCTCGCAGCCGCGCGAATTCAAGCACCTGTTCGGCGACACGACCCTGGGGCAGCGCTAACAGGCTTGCTCTGCTACACTGACGCTTCTTCCCCATTTCTCCAGGACACTTCGACATGCGCCATTGATACTGCCGTGCTGTGCACGGCCTCGCCCTTCCCGCCACAGCGCCTTTGCGCCGCGCGGGTTCGCCAGCCCTGTCTGCACGTACAAGGAGTATCCATGCCCGCATTACTACAACTCGACCGTCTTTCCTTCGTGCTGCCCGATGGCCGCACCCTGTTTTCCGATTTGCAATTCGCGTTTGCCCCGCAACGTATCGGCCTCGTCGGCGATAACGGTGTGGGCAAGAGCGTGCTGGCGCGCCTGCTGGCATGCCAGGCGCAGCCGTCTTCTGGCGCCGTGCGTTGTGACGGCGCCGTGCATTACGTGGCACAGGAACTCGATCCGCAGCGCTATCCCACCGTGGCGGCCCTCGCTGGCGTGAGCAGCTTGCTGGCGGCGCTGGCGCGCATCGCCGAAGGCAGCATCGACGAGGCCGACTACACCCTGGTGGGAGACCGCTGGGATGCCCATGCGCGCTTGCGCCAGGCGCTCGACGCGCTTGATTTATCTCATATCGATGCCGACACGCCGACGGCTGGCCTGAGCGGTGGCGAGCGCCAGCGCATCGCCCTGCAAGGGGCCTGGCTGTCGCAGGCGGACTGGCTGGTCCTCGATGAGCCGAGCAACCACCTTGATGTCCATCAACGTGCCCGCCTGGTGGCGCAGATGGCGCGCTGGCCAGGCGGCTTGCTGCTGATCAGCCATGACCGCGGCTTGCTGCAGCACGTCGATGAAATTGTCGAGCTGTCGCCGCAGGGCTTGCGCAGCTATGGCGGCAATTACGCCATGTTTGCGCAGCAGCGCGCGCTGGAACAGGCTGGCTACGCCGCCGCCCTGCAGGCGGAAAAGGCCGGCGCCAGGCGCGAACAGCGCGAGGCGCAGCAACAGGCAGAACGCCAGCAGAAACGGGTGACGCGCGGTGAGCGCGAGGGCCGCGAAGGCAATCAAAGCAAGCTGCTGCTGGACGCGAAAAAGGAGAAAAGCCAGGATAGCCAGGGCAGGCTGCGTGTGCGCGCGCAAGAGGCGCAGCAGGCGCGCCAGCAAAGGGTGATGGACGCCAGCGCCCGCTGCGCGCCCGAGGCCGAACGGCTGCTGCTGGCGCCCGAGAGTGGCGTGCCGAACGGGAAACTGATCCTGGAGCTGCGCGAATTGGTCTTGCCGCATGGCCAGGCGCACGCCATCAACCTGGTGCTGAGCGGCCCGCGCCGCCTGGCCGTGACGGGAGACAATGGCAGCGGCAAGTCGACCCTGCTGCGCGTGATCGTGGGACAGCTGGCGCCCGCCAGCGGCGCGCTGCGCTGCCATGCGCAGGTGGCGTGGCTGGACCAGCATGCTGGGCTGCAAGACGGCGAGTGGAGCGCCGTGCAACGCTTGCAGGAACGCAACAGCATTGTGCCGGAAGGCGAGTTGCGCACGCGGCTGGCGCTGCTGGGCATTGCCGGCGCGCGCGCCACCATGCCCAGCCGTTTGCTGAGCGGGGGCGAGCGCATGAAGGTGGCGCTGGCGGCCGAACTGTATGCGCAGACCCCGCCGCAATTGCTGCTGTTAGATGAACCCGACAATCATCTGGACTTGGCCAGCCTGCAGGCGCTCGAGCAGATGCTGCTGCAATATCAGGGGGCGTTACTTGTGGTTTCGCACGACCAGGCATTTCTGCAGGCGATAAACCTTGACCCGGAGGGCTTGACATTGCACAAGTGACAATTGAATGAAAAAATACACGCTCGATGCCTGGAGAGCATGCTTCATGAACCGATGCTGAATTTTGTTTGATTGTCGGTATAATCCACTGAATAACCTGGCCTATTTGTGAACTAAAACTGCTGGTTCACCAATATGATGACGTTTAATCTGGCACTGTTGTCGGTCACTGCCGCGCTGCCAGGGCGTCATCCTCCGTGCCCTGCCGTGCATGAATTTTGGTTTCGCTTATATTGTTTTCTTGGAGAAATAGCATGTCGTTTTACGAAAAACTCAAAGCCCTCAACATCGAATTGCCAGTCGTTGCCGCCCCAGCTGCCGCCTACGTGATGCATGCCCGCACGGGCAACACCGTCTTCCTGTCCGGCCACCTGGCCAAGAAGGATGGCAAGGTCTGGGTGGGTCAATTGGGCAAGGACGTCACCACGGAAGAAGGCAAGATCGCTGCGCGCGGCATCGCCATCGAACTGATCGCCACCTTGCAAGACGCATGCGGCGGCGACTTGAGCAAGGTCAAGCGCATCGTCAAGGTCATGAGCCTGGTCAATTCCACTTCCGAATTCACGGAACAGCACCTGGTGACCAATGGCGCCTCGGAACTGTTCGTCGAAGTCTTCGGCGACAGCGGCAAGCACGCCCGCTCCGCCTTCGGCGTGGCGCAAATCCCGCTGGGCGCTTGCGTCGAGATCGAACTGATCGCCGAACTGGCCTGATCAGCTGAGCATGCCGGCGCTTGCCGCCGGCTCGCCTTTTCCTCCTTTCCAGCAAGAGCGGAACCGCCATTGGGGTGGAGGGATCGGTGTATTCAAGAAAAAAACGGAGACACGTAATGAAAACGAGTGAACAAGGCTTGCACCGCGGCCTGGGCGAGCGGCAGATTCGCCTGATGGCGCTGGGCGCCGCGATTGGCGTGGGCCTGTTTTTGGGTTCCGGCAATGCGATCAAGATGGCCGGTCCCGGCATCATGCTGTCGTACATCATCGGTGGCGCGGTCATCTTCATGATCATGCGCGCGCTGGGCGAAATGGCCGTGCACAATCCCGTGGCTGGTTCCTTCAGCCGCTATGCCCAGGATTACCTGGGTCCCCTGCAAGGCTATCTGACGGGCTGGAACTACTGGTTCCTGTGGCTGGTCACGTGCGTGGCGGAAATTACCGCCGTCGCCATCTACATGGGCATCTGGTTCCCCGACGTGCCGCGCTGGATCTGGGCCCTGGCGGCCCTCGGCTCCATGGGTGCGATCAACTTGCTGGCCGTGAAAGCCTACGGCGAATTCGAATTCTGGTTTGCCCTGATCAAGGTGGTCACCATCATCCTGATGATCGTCGGCGGCACGGGCATGATCATCTTCGGTTTCGGCAATGGCGGCGTGGCCATCGGCATTTCCAACCTGTGGACGCACGGCGGCTTCTTCCCGAATGGCGCGCAGGGTGTGCTGATGTCGCTGCAGATGGTGATGTTTGCCTACCTGGGCGTGGAAATGATCGGCCTGACGGCCGGCGAAGCGGCGAACCCGAAGAAATCGATTCCCGACGCCATCAATTCCGTGTTCTGGCGCATCCTGATTTTCTATGTCGGCGCACTGTTCGTCATCCTGTCGATTTACCCATGGAATGAAATCGGCACCACCGGCAGCCCCTTCGTCATGACGTTCGAACGCCTGGGCATCAAGACGGCCGCCGGCATCATCAACTTCGTCGTGCTGACGGCAGCCTTGTCGTCGTGCAATGGCGGTATCTTCAGCACGGGCCGCATGCTGTACAACCTGGCGCTGCAAGGCCAGGCGCCGAAGGCGTTTGCGGAAACGACGGCCAGCGGCGTGCCGCGCCGCGCCATCCTGGTATCCGTCTTCGCGCTGCTGCTGGGCGTGCTGCTGAACTACCTGGTGCCGGAAAAAGTGTTTATCTGGGTCACCTCGATTTCTACCTTCGGCGCCGTCTGGACCTGGGGCGTGATCCTCGTCACGCAAATCCAGTTCCGCAAGACCTTGACGCCGCTGGAAATCAAGAACCTGGCCTTCCGCATGCCGTTCGCGCCCTACGGTTCCTGGATTTCGCTGGCTTTCCTGGCGCTGGTGATCGGCCTGATGGCGTATTTCCCCGATACGCGCATCGCCCTGATGGTGGGGCCGGCCTGGCTGATCCTGCTGACGGTGCTGTACTACGCGCTGGGCCTGGCGCCGAAAGACCGCCGCGACGACGTGCCGCAAGGCTACGAAGCGGGCTGGCCGCCGGCCGATGTGCCGCACGGCAAGAAGTAATCCAGCCTAGTTGAGCTGAATCAAAAGCGCGCCCCTGCACTTGCAGCGGCGCGCTTTTTCTTTCATATTGGCCATTCCATGCAGCACTAGCGCCAGTGCGCGTTTGATGGCGCACGCCTGGCGTTGTTTCCTTGCATCAAAGTTCTGTTTAGCTGAACCGATGAAAGCCCTATAATCGCTTAGTTTTGAAAATGGACGCGATCTTTCCGGTTTTTTGCCAGGTAGGGCCGGGGCGCCGTTTTTAAGTGTTTTTACCCGTCATGTTTCGAACGACACCTGACAAAACCGTAGCGAGCGGATGTAAGTTGTGGCTAAGAAGCGCAGCTGTGCGAATGCACAGTGAGCATCGCAGGCCGCAAATCACGACGCGCAGTAGGTTTTGGCAGGTGTTCAAGTGCATGCCTCATAAAGGAAGTCTAGTGAGCCAAACCCTGGTCCAGAAACTTTGCCGCACCAAGCCGATCGATACCACGGTCGAATATGGTGAAGGCCTCAGCAGCAGCGGCTTGAGCCGGTCCATCGGCCTGTTTTCCCTCACCATGATCGGCGTCGGCGCCACCATCGGCACGGGCATTTTCTTTACCATGGTCGAAGCCGTCCCCAAGGCGGGCCCTTCGGTCGTCCTGTCTTTCCTGATCGCCGCCATTACGGCCGGCCTGACGGCCCTGTGCTATGCGGAGCTGTCGTTCCGCATTCCCGCCTCCGGCTCCTCGTATTCGTTTGCCTACGCCACCGTGGGCGAGTTTCTTGCCTTCATCATGGCCGCCTGTCTGCTGCTTGAATACGGCTTGGCGGGCAGTGCCGTGGCCATCGGCTGGTCGTCCTACCTGAATAATTTCCTGGAAAATGCCTTCGGCTGGCACATTCCCGAGATGCTGCGCACGCCGATGATCGTTTCCGGCCCGCATGGCATGGAGTTTCATGCCGGCCACATCAACTTGCCGCCCATCTTCCTGATCTGCATGTGCGGCTTTTTGCTGCTGCGCGGCGCCAAGGAATCGGCCCTGATGAACGCCATCATGGTCATCATCAAGCTGGCGATCCTCGTGTTTTTCATCGTTATCGCGTTTTCCGGCTTCAATGCCGACAATTTCTTCCCCTTCTTCAATGCCGACAACAGCAAGGGCTTTGCCGGCATGACGGGCGTCACAGCCGCGGCCGGCACCGTCTTCTTCTCCTTCATCGGCCTCGATACGGTGGCGACGGCGGGGGATGAAGTGAAAAATCCTACGCGCAATGTGCCGCGCGGCATTCTCGGCGCCTTGCTCATCGTCACCGTGTTTTATTTGCTGGTGGCCGTGGCCGCCCTCGGCGCGCAACAGGCGAAATTGTTCGAAGGCCAGGAAGCGGGCCTGGCGGTGATCCTGCAAAACGTCACGGGCAAGACCTGGCCCGCGCTGGTGCTGTCGGCCGGCGCCGTCATTTCCGTCTTCAGCGTGACCCTGGTGACGATCTACGGCCAGACGCGCATCCTGTTTGCCGTCAGCCGCGACGGTCTGATCCCGAAGTCGTTCCAGAAGATCCACCCGCGCACCCTGGTGCCGGTCAGCAATACCATCATCGTTTGCCTGGTGGTGGCCGTGGTGGCTGGTTCCGTCGATGCCACGTACCTGTGGGACATGGTCAGCATCGGTACCTTGACAGCCTTCATGGTGGTGTCGATCGCCGTGCCCGTGCTGCGCCACAAGCAGGGCGCGAACCGCATCGAAGGCTTCAGCGTGCCGTTCGGGCCATATGTGATTCCTGGCCTCAGCGTGCTCGCTTGCCTGTACATCATGCGCGATTTGCCGCATACGACGTTTGTCGTGTTCAGTGTGTGGATGGCGGTGACGGTAGCCATTTATTTCCTGTACAGCATGCGGCATTCGCATCTGGGCAAGAAGGCCCGCTAATGCAGTCTGTTCTATCCGAAACCGCCGCGCTTGCCGGCGGTTTTTTTTATTTCTAACCGGAATTTACATGATGAAAATAACTGATCTGGCCGCTTGCGGCTTGCTGGCAAGCAGCCTTCTGGGCACCCTGGCACAGGCCGCTCCTGCCACCGAGCCGGCCTTGCGCGATTACCGTGCCGTCGCCCTGTCGGCCAATGGCCAGCGCATCGCCGCCATCGAATCGAGCAGGGCGGGCGAACAGCCGCAGCGTCCGCACGCGGTCATCGTCGTGCGCGACGCCGCCAACGGCGCCATCGTGCAGCAATTCGATCCGTGCGCCGTGTGTTCCTACGACAAGCCCAGCTGGTCGCCCGATGGCCGGCAGCTGGCTTTTGTCGGCTACGACGCCAAGGCGGGCACGGCGCAGCTGTACCTTGCCACGATGACACAGGCGCAAGCCCAGATATTGACGAGCATCAAAGGTGTGGCCAGTACGGCGCGCTGGTCGCCGGATGGCAAGCAGCTGGCCCTGCTCGCGACGGTGGGCGCGCGCAAGCTGGCCGGCGCCGTGGAAGCGGGTGCGCGCCAGGTGGGCGAAGTGGGCAGCGAAGACGATGCCCAGCGCATCGCCGTCGTGCCGGTCAGCGGCGGCGAGCCGCGTCTGCTGTCGCCCGGCGACACCTATGTATATGAATACAGCTGGACGCCCGATGGCCGCGGCTTTGTCGCCACCAGCGCGCAAGGCAATGGCGACAGCAACTGGTGGGTCGCCAAGCTCAGCCATATTGATGCAGCCACGGGCGCCTTGCGCGTGATCGCGTCGCCGGCCATGCAGCTGAACCTGCCTTCGGTTTCACCGGATGGCAAGACGGTGGTCTTCATCGGCGGCCTGATGAGCGATTTCGGCTCCATCGGCGGCGATATCTACACCGTACCGCTGGCCGGCGGCACGCCGCGCAATCTCACGCCAGACTATCGCGGCACCTTCAATGGCGTCGTCTGGCGCGGCGCCGGCTTGCTGGCAACGGCCCTGATCGATTCGCAGCTGGCGCTGGTGCCCGTCGATGCGCAAAGCGGCCCGGCCCGGCCTGTGCTGCTCGGTGAGCTCAGCAGCAGCGGCAGCGATGGCCGCCTGTCGTTCAGCGCCGATGGCCGTCACGCCGCTGCCGCCCAGGAAGATTTCACGCACGCCAGCTACCTGGTGGCGGGACCGGTGGGGCAGTTGAAAAAGATTACGCGCGACAATGACGGTTTTGCGCCGCAACTGACGGTGCAGAACGTGGGCTGGAACAACGAGCAATACAAGGTGCAAGGCTGGCTGCTGGGGCCGTTGAAGGCGGATGCAGGCAAGCGCTACCCGATGGTCGTCAACGTGCATGGCGGCCCGGGCGCCGCCGCCTCGCCCCGTTACGTGGGAGCGAGTACCCTGATCCATGAATTGACGCAAAAGGGTTATTTCGTCTTCCTGCCCAATCCGCGCGGCAGCTTTGGCCAGGGCCAGGCCTTTACGCGCGCGAACATGGCCGACTTCGGCGGCGGCGACTGGCGCGACATCCTGGCCGGCATTGATGCCGCGCAAAAAGTGGCGCCCATCGACGGGGACCGCCTGGGCCTGATCGGCCATTCGTATGGCGGCTTCATGACCATGTGGGGCGTCACGCACAGCGACCGCTTCAAGGCGGCCGTGGCGGGCGCGGGCGTGTCGAACTGGATCAGCTATTACGGCCAGAACGGCATCAACCAGTGGATGATCCCGTTCTTTGGCGCCTCCGCGTATGACAATCCCGCCGTCTACCGCAAGGCTTCGCCCATCGAATCGATCAAGGCGGCCAAGACGCCGACCCTGATCTACGTGGGCGAGCGCGACGTGGAAACGCCGGCTGCCCAGTCGCTGGAATTCTGGCACGGCTTGCGCGCCATGGGCGTGCCGTCCAGCCTGTTCATCTACGATGGCGAAGGCCATTCCTTCCGCAAGCCCGAGCATCAGCGCGACTTGCAGAAGCGCACCATCGGCTGGTTTGAGCAGTATCTGAAGTAAGTTGCGCCGGCTTAGCGCGGCGCTACAATATGCACGATCGCCGCGCTATGTATCACGATCTTGTCCGCATCTGCCTGTAACAAGCGGATGCGGCGCTGCACCAGCGGCCAGCCCGACCAGGTCACGTCGCTGACGGGCGGTGCGGCAGGCGCGGCCAGCGGGGCGCTGATGGCGGCCTTGTTATCGAGCTGTTCCAGTGCGCGCGACAGGGTCAGACACACTTGCGTATGGCTGTGGCCAAGCAGGGCGTTGACGGGCGCGACGGGTAGCTGGCTGGCGTGGCGCCCGAGGATCGAGCGCAGCGCCGCCACGTGGGCGACCAGCAAGTAATTTTGCACGATGAACAGGTTGATGTCTTCCACTGCCCGCTGCTTGCTGGCCGGTTCATCGAGCATGCGCACCAGCGCCGAGCTGAGTGCGGCCAGGCTGTCCATCAATCGCTTGCGCTCGATGCGGTAGGCGAAGTCATCGAAACATTTCCCCTGCAGCAGCGCGAAGCTGGCCTGCATATAGCTCACATTCACATTCAGCACCTGGCGCACCAGCCGTGGCAGGCTCTGGTATTCCCAATTGGCCAGCACGAAGCTGAACACGGTCGCCACTGCCGCGCCGATCAGGGTGTCGATCAGGCGCTCGCTGACGAGGTTCGGGTTGCTGGGCGCCACCAGGTGCATTTGCAGCAGAATCATCAGGCTCACGGCGATGGCCGTGTAGCGGTAGCGCAAATAGATGAAGGTGGGCGTGGCCACGATGGAGAGGAACAGGATGGCCATCAGTACGATATTGCTGTGCACGAAGCGGATCACGATGGCCGTGATGAT
Organism: Janthinobacterium sp. P210005; assembly: GCF_036231865.1. NCBI lineage: Bacteria > Pseudomonadati > Pseudomonadota > Betaproteobacteria > Burkholderiales > Oxalobacteraceae > Janthinobacterium > Janthinobacterium sp. P210005. The sequence continues at coordinate 573,159 of NZ_JAZARC010000003.1, read as the reverse complement.
GCAGCCGATGATGGTGCCGATGATGCGGTCGGCGCGGCGCTGGCGCGTCATGCTGAACGTGGGGCGCAGGATGATGACGATGGTCAATACGATCCAGTAGCTGTGCGCCGCATATGGCAGCCAGTGTCCGATCAGCAATCCCACCGAGATGGCCATCGAGACGCGCAGGGCGAAGCGGAACACGGGCGAGTCCAGGCGCAGGTTCGACAGCAGGGTTTTCAGTTCGTATTTCTGCTGCGACAGGAACGGCGCCATGTCCGCGCCGCTCCAGAACGGCACGTTGTCATACACTTTCTGGCTGGCCAGGTGCAATTCCGCGATCATTTTCAGAATGGCGCGGATCTTGTTGCGCTGCGCGCGCAGGGTGGCCAGCGCTTCTTGCGCAGCATCGCCTTTTACATGCAGGCGGGCAATTTCCTCTTCGATATCGGCCCATTCCTTGTCGTAACTGATCTGCGCATACGAGGCGCGCTTGCGCGTGACGGCGTAGGCCACGGCTTCGATGTCGCGCGCCGCTTTGTAGGCCAGGTCGTGCAAGGATTTCAGCACGTCGGAGTCCGCCAGGTGCTGGCGCAGCAGCGCGTAATCCGTGTGCGTGGAGAGTATCAGTTCATACAGATCCAGCATGCACACGTGCACCTGCACGACGATAGCATCCTTGCTGTTCTTGTGGCTGCGCAAAATCAAGTCGCGCGATGCCTGCTGGCGGTCGGCCAGGATGCTTTGATGGCGCACAAGTTTGTTGAACTGTTCCGTCAGGTTAAAACGCGTGTCGTAGAAATCGGCCTTGATGTCGATGTAGGCGGCCAGTTCGAACAGGGCTTCGGCCAGCACTTGCTGCTTGATGCGGTGGCGCAAGACCCAGGCGATGGCCATGGCGTACGCCAGATAGATGAGGCCGCCGAGCATGAACAGGCCCGCATGGTGGAACGATTGCTGCCACGTCATCTGGTGCTCCATCGACATGGTCATGATGAACAGGGCGGCCAGCTGCAAGGGCATGGATTTCTTGCCGTACACCACCATCATGCTGGCGAGGAAACTCACGAGCACGAGCACCGTCATCAACAGCCACTGCACGGGGCCGCACAAGCTGATCAGCAAGGTGACGGCACTGCACAGCAGCACAGAAGCGAGCATTTCATTGAACTTGTGGCGCAGCGGGCTGGGCATGTCCATCAGGGTCGTGCACAGGGCGCCGATGCACACCGTCATGGCGGTGGCGCTGTCGCTGATTTCCTGGGTCAGCAAGGCCAGGCCGACGAGACCGATGGCCACGCGCAAGCCCAGGTAAAAATAATGGCTGTAAATAAAGGTGCGCAGGTTCAGTGCGTAGTGCATGGGATTACCTTGTGGGCAGGGCACAGAAAGAGGCGCCGCACCGGGGTCTCCGATGCGGCGCCAGGATGTTGCAGTCGCTACAGCCTTGATTTACATCAGGGCAATTACGGGATATCTACGCCATTCTGGCTCGGCAAAGCGCTGGCAGTGTGCAAAGATGAAATTCAGCACGGCTTCCTGATTGCTCAGCAGGGCGGGATTCGCTGCTTTCCACTCAGCAAACTTGGCGGCCAGCGCCGGCTCGTCGCGCAGCAGCTCGGATGCCATGTCTTCGAACACGTAATCGGAAAACGCTTCTTTCTTCTCCAGCACGCTGTTGAAGAAACCCCAGCGGAAGAAGCTGTCGTGCGCCTGCGGCTCCAGGGTTTCCACGGCGTAGCGGGCGTTGTCCTGGTCCAGGCTGACGACATAATCGCCTGCCTGCACGGTGAACTGGCCCGTGCGCGCTTCGAGTTCCACATTGTCGTGGAACATGTGGCCTTCGTAGGCCGTGGCCCGCGTGCCGACGTCGGTGATATGGTAGTAGCGCGCCGTTAGCGTCTGTTCGGTGGTGATGCGGTGCATTTCGACGCCGTTCCAGCGCAGCCGTTCGATGACTTCACGCCACGCTTGCGGCACGATATAGGCTTTCGGCGCGGCCACGGTGACGTCCGCATCGAAGCGGTTGTAATACTTGATATCGCGTTCCCACGGCTGCGAGCGGTCGTAGGACAGGCGCTGGTAGTCGCCCAGCAGACTCGGCGTGTATTGCGCCGCATAGCCCTTGAAGGGGAAGGTCGACGGCTGTTCTTCATTCATGGTCCAGTGGATCGGCCATGCGGCTTGCGTGCGTCCGGCCGCCTTCGCTTGCGCGCGCAGCTGCTTGATCTGTTCGCCATGTTTGACCGTGAACGCCATGGTGATGTCGAGCAGGGCGCGCATGGAAGCGTAGCGGTCGGCAAACGGTTTCAACATGTGCGTTTCCGGCATGAAACCGATGACGTGATGCAAGGCCGCAAAGCCCGTCGAGAAACGGGGCACTTCGAGGAATTCGGCGATGCCGTGGTCGGGGCTATCCTTGACGGGGTTCACGTACGGGCAGGTGGGCCAGCCGGCTTGTTCCATCTGCGCAAAGATGTGCGGCAGCATGGTGTCTTGCAGGAAGGGACCGAGGCCATTGCCCAGCTTATCCGTCTGCGTGTGGATCAGGGTCATCGTGTACGGATAGTCGGCGCCGTTCGACGTGTGCGTGTCGACCATCACGTCCGGGTCCCAGCTGGCCAGCAGGCGGTTGAACACTTGCGCGTTCAGGCTGTCGCACTTGATGAAATCGCGGTTCAAGTCCAGGTGGCGGCTGTTGCCGCGGAAACCGAATTGCTCCGGGCCATCCTGGTTCACCCGCGACGTGTTGGCGCGGTTCAGGCTGCCATCGACGTTGTAGATCGGAATGAACAGCAATACCGTGCTGCCCAGCGCCGCCAGGCGTTCCGGCTGCGTGCAGAGGTCGCGCACGATGGCCATGCAGGCGTCGATGCCTTCCGGTTCGCCCGGGTGGATGCCGTTATTGTTGAAGAACACGGTGCGGCCTGCGCGCTTGATTTGCTCGCGGTCAAACACGCCGTCCGCGCTGACGACGCCAGCGTGGATGGGCACGCCCGAGTCGGACAGGCCGATCTGTTCGAAGTGCAGCACCTGCGGATAGCGTGCGGCAAGATCTTGATAGAAGGTGATGCATTCCAGCCAGGTCGTGGTCTGGTTGTGGTTACCGAGTTCGTAGGTCGTGCGCAAGTCTGGTGGCATAGCGGTCTGAGTCTGGGAGGGGGAAGGCGCGCTGGGTAAGTACGCCCGCTAGGGGCCAATTGTAGCACCGGCTCTTGCCTTGAGGCGCCGCAGGGGCTGGTTGCCGTACTTGTGTTATGAATACGTTTCACGCGCAAGGGGAGGCGGCATGGGCAAGGCGGCGATGGCAGCGCTGGCGGCGCTGGTGTGGGGGATAGGCCTGGCGGTGCAGGCGGCGCCATTGCGCTTGCCTGCGGGCAAGGAACCGGTGGCGCAGGGCGGATCCGTCACGGCCGTCGCGCAGGGCGCGTTGATACGCTACCGGGGCTGGCTGCTGGCCATCGATGGCGCCGTGCCGGAAGAGCGGCCTGACATCGTGCTGACGTCGGCGGATGCGCGCCATGCGCCGCTGCTGCAGATCGGCGCCATGCAGCGCACCTTGCCCCTGTGGTCGGCCTTCGAGCTCGTCAAGGGAAGCGCGCGCCTGCGCATCACGGCGCTGCCGGGGCTTGAAGCGCTTCCCGCGCTGCTGCTGGACTTTGGCGAGAGCGACTACCGCATCGTGATTCCCGCCGCCCCCATCGAACGGCAAGCCTATCCGTTGCTGGCGCAGCGCTTTCCCGGCGCCGACCTGGCCTTGCTGCTGCAGGATGGCCGGCGGGTCATGTTGCCGCTGGGAAGTGGCAGCGCGCAAGTGTTTGGCGCAGAGCAAGCCGTGCCTTACCGTTTTGCGAAAGTGAACAAACGTTAGGCGAAAAAAAAGCCACTCCCGCAGGAGTGGCTCAGGCTAAAGCGCCCGTTGCCGGGTTATTGCTTTTTGTTATTCAGCGCCCATTTCTTTCAGCAGGTTGTCTGCGTGGTCGATGTGTTTCATGTTCCACAGCATGTAGCGCAGGTCGACCTGGATCGAACGGGTGTTGGCCTTGTTGTAGTCCCAATCGGAAATGATCGAGTCCAAGGTGCCGTCGAAGGCCAGGCCGATGAATTCGCCTTTCGAGTTCAGCGCAGCCGAACCGGAATTGCCGCCGGTGATGTCCAGGGTCGCCAGGTAGTCGACCGGCACGGTTTTCAGCTTCGGATCGACGAATTTACCGAAGTCCTTGGCTTTGATCGCGGCCAGTTGATTTGCCGGTGCATTGAACTCGCCCTGGCCCGTGGCTTTGGCCACGACGCCATTGACGGTGGTGAACGCGGTCCAGGTGGTGCCGTCGGCGCCATGGTCACGGCCGGCAACGCGGCCGAAGGTGACGCGCAGGGTGCTGTTGGCGTCAGGATAGACGGCTTGGCCTTTGCTCTTCATGAAGGCAATTTTTGCTTTCATGTAGTTGGCGTAGGCTTGCTGGATCTTGCCTGCCAGTTCTTCGTCTTCTGCTTCGTTTTTCAGCGAATCCGGATACATGGCGACGGCTGCCTGGATGAAGCTGTCCTTGCTGGCCTGGAATTCGGCTGGCGTGCGTTTCAGCCATGCTGCGCGCTCGGCCTTGTCGGCCAGCTTGCTGCCTGCATACAGTTTGTCCAGGGCGGCGGACAGGTCGGCTGGCGACATGCCGTCCTTGATGCCGATGGCGGCGTCAAAGCTGGCGCGGCGCTGTGCTGCCGGTTGCGCGGCGTATTTGGCCAGGCTGTTCAGTACCAGCGCCTTGTCGACTTTTTCATCGTAGGTGCGTTCGACCGAGGTGATGCCCGCTTCCAGGCGTGGCAAGTCGCGCGACTGGTAGCCGGACTTGCGTTCCGTGTCGGCCTTGGTGCTTTCGTTGGACAGGCGGTACAGGCTGCGTGCCGTGTTCAGCAGGCGTGGCTGTGCGTAGCCCAGGAAGAAATCGCGCTTGGTGTCGGCATCGCGCTCGGCGATCAGCTTTTCCACTTGCTCGATGTCGCCGGCAAATTCCGCCTTGCGGGCAGCATTCGCGTTGACCCAGGTTTTCAGGGCTTCATGTTCTGCCGTCTTGCGTGCCAGGAAGTCGCTGCCCGCGTACGAATCGAGCATGCCTTGGCGGTTCTTGTAGTAATTGTTCACGCCAGCCACCTGGCCCGCGTATTTCAGGGCAACATCCTTGTTGTCCTTGGTTTCGCGCGCGATGATGGCCAGGGTTTCGCCCGACGCTTTCACGAAGGCCGGGTAGTTCCAGTCAAACGTGAACGCCACTTCCGATGGCAGGCGGTGACGGTTGGTGCGGCCAGGGTAGCCCAGCGCCATCACGAAATCGCCTTCTTTCAAGCCATCCTTGGCCAGTTTCAGCACGTGTTTTGGCTGGTACGGCACGTTGTCCTTGCTGAAGTCGGCAGCTTTGCCGTCTTTGCTGACGTAGGCGCGGTAGAAACCGTAGTCGCCCGTGTGGCGTGGCCACATCCAGTTGTCGGTGTCGCCGCCGAACTTGCCCACGCCGGCCGGAGGCGCGTGCACCAGGCGCACGTCGCGGATTTCCAGTTGCTTGATCAGGTAGAACTCCAGGCCGCCGTAGTAGCTCGACACGGTGCAGCGGAAACCGGCTTCTTTTTCGCATTCGGCGACCAGTTTCTTCTGGTTTTTCTCGATCGCGTCGATGCGTGCCTTGCCTTGCAGCTTGGCCACGTCGGCGGTGATGATCTTGTCGCTGACATTGGTCACGGCGGAGGTGACGAAGATGCGGCTGCCTGGGGCGGCCGGCAATTCTTCAGCGAACGTCTTGGCCAGGAACCCGTTGGCCAGCAAATCGCGCTCTTTGGTCGAATTGACCGCCACGCTGTTGTAGACGCAATGGTGGTTGGTGGCAACCAGGCCTTGCGGCGAGACGAACGAGGCCGAGCAACCGCCCAGGCTGACGATGGCGCCCATCGGGAACTCGGTCAGTTTGGTCAGGGTGGTCGGATCGAGTTTCAGTCCGGCCGCTTTCAGTTCCTTGGCTACTTGTGGCAGCTGTTGGGGCATCCACATGCCTTCGTCGGCGTGTGCGAAGTTGCTCAGGATAGCGAGCGCGATTAAAGATTTTTTCATTCGAGTTCTAGTCTTTTACATGAAGGGAAGTCGGAACCAACGTGTACCCAGTGTTTTTTCTCAGCGGGCGACCTAGAGTATCCGCACCGAACTCGCACTAGTCAATCACATTTTCCCGGCGGCATGTTTGTAGTTGCTTGTTTAAATGGCACTATTTTCGACATTGCAGGGGCAGAAAGCGGCTGCCAGCTGGCATTTTCCCGTGCCGCGGCTGTGGTATTGTCCATACAATTGTCCTGGCAGCAATAAAAATGGCCAGGCGCCTGCGCGGCCCGGCCACTTGCGGATGTGCTGCTTTTGGTCTGCTTAGCGTATTTTGCCGCGGCGCAAAAGATTCACGATGCCCAGCAGGATCACGGCGCCCAGGAACGAGACGAGCAGCGAAGACAGGCTGAAATTGTCGCTGTTGATGGTACCCGTGCCGAACAGGGGCGCCAGCAGCCAGCCGCCCAGGAAGGCGCCGACGATACCGACGACGATATTGAGGAAGATGCCCTGTTGCGCATCCGTTTTCATGACCATGCTGGCCAGCCAGCCGATGACACCGCCAATAACGATCCAGATAATGAAATTCATGTAATCCTCCGCGCGATGGATGAGTGGTTGTGCCAGAGCGGTGCGGCCTGCACGTCATGGCAAATTGATACTGATGCCGCACGATAGAAAAGTCCAGCGGATTCGCATGGCGCATGCAAAAGCCCGCCTGGCTGCGGGCAGCGAGGCGGGCTTGTCATGCGACAAGGCAGTGTTTAATCGGCCTTGATGGCTTCCACCTGAATGGCCAGCTTGACTTCCGGCGAGAACGCCGGCATGCCATAGTTCAAGCCAAAGTCGCTGCGCTTGAATTCTGCCGTCGCATCGGCGCCGCACACTTCACGCTTGTAGCGCGGGTGCATGATGCACTTGAACTTGCTCACGTTCAACTTGACGGGCTTGGTCACGCCCAGCAGGGTCAGTTCGCCATCGACTTCCACCAGCTGCTCGCCGTCGAACTTGAGCGACTTGCTCTTGTAGGTGATTTCAGGGAATTTCTCGACGTTGAACATGTCCGCTTTCTTCGCGTGCGTGTTCATGGCGTCCAGGCCGAAGTCGATCGAATCGGCATCGATGACGAGGTCCAGGCTGCCCGCCTTGGCGGCGCGGTCCAGGGTGACCGTCCCCTTGGTCTTGTTGAACTTGCCACGCCACACGGACATGCCCATGTGATCGGCTTCGAAGCTGGGGAACGTGTGCGTCGGGTCGAGGTTGTAGGTGTCGGTAGCGGCCATGGCCGAACCCGCGCCGGCGGCTGCCAGCACGGCGATCATCAAGTGCTTAAGTTTCATCAATATCCTAAAAAGAATCGGTTGGTGGTGTGATTTTAATCAGTAGCGGTTGAAAAACGTTCAGGGCAAGGCGCCTTGCCGAAGGCAGTACGAATAGTACGACGAGGCAAGAGCAACGCAGCCATGGACGTTTTCTCAGGTGTTACTGCGCGGCGACGTGGAACTTGATGGTGACCTCGTCGGCAACCATGCTCGTGTCTTTCCACTCGCCTTCGCCGATGTTGTAGGTCAGGCGCTTGATCGGCAGGGCGCCGTCGAACGCATATTTGCCGCCGTCGGCTTTCACCGTCAGGGGGAAGGTCACGTCGGTGGTCTTGCCTTTGATGCTCAGCTTGCCGCTGACCGTCAGCTTGCCCGCGCCGGCGGCCTTGATGCTGCTCGAGACGAAGGTGGCTTTCGGGAACTGGGCCGCGTTAAACCATTCTTTCTTGGCCACTTCCTTGTTGTATTCCGGGTCGCCGATATCGATGCTGGCCGTCTCGATTTCCACCGATGCTTTCGACGCGTCCGGCGTGGCCGGGTTGTAATCGATGGCGATATTGAATTTCTTGAACTTCGCTTCCACGGGCACGTTCATTTGCTTGAACACGGCCGACACGCTGGTCTTGGCTGGATCGACTTTCAGCAGGGTGGCGGCGGTGGCGGCCACGGACAGGCCCAGCAGGGAAGCGAGGACGATGCGTTGGGTGGTTTTCATCTTATTTTTCCTGGAGTTTCAGTGAGCAAAGCAGATTAAGAAGGGCTTGGAACGCCGGACAAAACCGCAAATCGCGACGCGCAGCAGGTTTGGTTCGACGTTCTTATGGCAGCATGCGTTTCAGCACGCCATCGCGGTCGATGAACTGGTGCTTCAGCGCCGCCAGCACATGGGCGGCCACGGCGGCAGCCATCGTCATGTTCAGAACATAATGAATCTCTTTTAAAAGCGGCTTAAGTTCCGGGTTCGGCGCCATGATGACGGGCAGCTGGAACAGGCCCAGGTAGACCACGGGCACGCCGGCGGCCAGGGTGTACAGGTAGCCGGAGACGGGCACGGCGAAGATCAGGATGTACAGCAGCACGTGCATGGCGTCGGCCGCCTTCTTTTGCCAGGCCACCATGCTGGCAGGGTGCGGCGGCGGCACGTTGGCCTTGCGCCACAACAGGCGGATGGCGGCGATGGCCAGCACGGTCACGCCCAGCCACTTATGCCACGAGAAATATTTGAGCTTGGTGGGCGTCAGGCCGGGAATATCGACCATGACCAGGCCCATGACGAAGGCGCTGATGATCAGCAGGGCGGTCAGCCAGTGCAGGATGATGGCGGTGGTGGTGTAGCGTTGCATCGACGGCTTTCTTGAAAGTAGTACGTGTTAGGACTAATTCGGCCTAATATACCAAAGAAAAGCAAATTGCGCTGCGTGCTGCAGATTCTACAAGAAAGATTGCCGGAAAAACCGCGGGGCGGGCAGCATTTGTGTGCTGGCCGCCCCGTGGGAGTGGGATCGTGAAGATCCCCATGTGGAAACTGCTTAGATGGCTTTGGCCAATTGCGCGGCGATACCGATGTAGTTAGCCGGCGTCATGGTCAGGAGCACGTCCTTGGCATCCTGCGGAATGGCCAGGCCATTGACGAAGGTTTGCAGCGCTTCTTTCGAGATGCCCTTGCCGCGCGTCAGCTCTTTCAGCTGCTCGTACGGGTTTTCGATGCCATAGCGGCGCATCACGGTTTGCACGGGCTCGGCCAGCACTTCCCACGTCGCGTCCAGGTCTTGCGCCAGGCGCGCATGGTTCACTTCCAGCTTGTTCAAGCCGCGCAGGCAGCTGTCATAGGCCAGCAGGGTGTAGCCGAGGCCCACGCCGATGTTGCGCAGCACGGTCGAATCGGTCAGGTCGCGCTGCATGCGCGAGACGGGCAGTTTTTCCGACAGGTGTTTCAGCACGGCGTTGGCCAGGCCCAGGTTGCCTTCCGAGTTTTCGAAGTCGATCGGGTTGACCTTGTGCGGCATGGTCGAGGAACCGATTTCACCCGCTTTCAGTTTTTGCTTGAAGTAGCCCAGCGACACGTACGTCCAGATGTCGCGGTTCAGGTCGAGCAAGATCGTGTTGGCGCGCGCGAAGGCGTCGAACAGCTCGGCCATGTAGTCGTGCGGCTCGATCTGGATGGTGTACGGGTTGAAGACCAGGCCCAGGCGCTGTTCGATGACGGCCTGCGAGAATGCCGGCCAGTCGAAGCCGGGGTAGGCCGACAGGTGGGCGTTGTAGTTGCCGACGGCGCCATTCATCTTGCCGAGGATTTCCACTTGCTCGATGCGTTTTACGGCGCGCTGCAGGCGGGCCACGACGTTGGCAAATTCCTTGCCCAGGGTGGTCGGGCTGGCCGTCTGGCCGTGCGTGCGCGACAGCATCGGCACGTCCGCATTGTCGTGCGCGATTTGCGTCAGCCTGGTCACCAAGCTTTGCAGGGCCGGCAGCATCACGCCATCGCGGGCCGCTTTCAGCATCATGCCGTGCGAAGTGTTGTTGATGTCTTCCGAGGTGCAGGCGAAATGGATGAATTCCGACGCCGCCACCAGTTCCGGCACGTCTGCCACTTGTTCCTTCAGCCAGTACTCGACGGCCTTGACGTCATGGTTGGTGACCGCTTCGATGGCCTTGATGCGGGCCGCGTCGGCTTCCGAGAAGTCGGCTGCCATCTTGTCGAGCAGGGCGCTCGCTTCTGCCGAAAAAGGCTTGATTTCAGCGAAACCGGCTTGCGACAGCGCTTGCAGCCAGGAGATTTCCACTTTCACGCGGTGGTGCATGAAACCGGCTTCGGACAGGATCGGGCGCAGCAGATCGGTCTTGCTGGCGTAGCGGCCATCGAGCGGAGACAGGGCCGACAGCGTGGAATACGGAGTAGTAGAAGTCATGAGAGCGGACGCAAGTTAAAGAAACGGTTGGCGTGTGGCGCGCGGGGAGGGCAGGGCTATTGCAATACAGCAACACTGACGGCGCCACAGTAAAGGGCGATTTTACCACCGCTGGCCGCTGGCCAGCCGTCCGTTGGCCGCCGGCACGCCGCTTTTGGACCGAATCCGGCGCCGATGCGGCGTGCCTGCCACACCCGCCGGGCCGCCGGGCGCGTGCTGCCAAACAGCGCTGCCGCCGATGCTATACTGCTTGCTGCTCCCTTACCTTAAAGTACCTATGAAACTGATCGGCTCCCTCGCCAGCCCGTATGTCCGCAAAGCCCGCATCGTGCTGGCGGAAAAAAAGCTCGACTATGTCTTCGAGCTGGAAAACGTGTGGGTGCCGGAAACCCGCATCGCCCAGGCCAATCCCCTGGGCAAGGTGCCCTGCCTGGTGATGGAGGATGGCAGCACCTTGATCGATTCGAAAGTCATCGTCGAATACCTCGACACGCTCACGCCCGTGTGCAAGCTGCTGCCGGCCGGCGGCAATGGCCGCGAGCGGGCCGATATCAAGAACTGGGAAGCGCTGGCCGACGGCATTCTCGACGCGGGTGTGCTGGTGCGCCTGGAGCGCACGCAGCGCCCGCCCGAGCAGCAAAGCGCGGCCTGGATCGCGCGCCAGCTGGACAAAGTCACCCTGGGCCTGGCGGCGCTGGAAGCGCGCCTGGGCGAGAGCGCATATTGCGCCGGCAAGAACTACACCCTGGCCGACGTGGCCGTGGGCTGCACCCTGGGCTGGCTCAGCTTCCGCTTCCCGGAAATCGACTGGCGCGCCGATCACCCCGCGCTGGCCCGCCTGTTCGACAAACTGTCCGAGCGGCCATCGTTCAAGGACACCGTGCCGCAATAAGGCGCGGACGTAAAAAAACCGGCGATTGCCGGTTTTTTTATCTGCCTCGAAGAAAAATTACTCTTCAATTGCCATCTGGCTTTGCAGGTAGTTCTGGATGCCGACTTTGGCGATCAGGTCGATCTGCGTTTCCAGCCAGTCGATATGTTCTTCCGTATCTTCCAGGATCATCAGGAACAGGTCGCGCGAGACGTAGTCGCCCGCTTTTTCGCTGATGGCGATACCTTCCTTGACGGTGGCGTGCGCGGCGCGTTCCAGCTTCAAGTCGCATTCCAGCATTTCCGGCGTGTTCTCGCCGATCAGCAGCTTGTGCAGCGCTTGCAGGTTCGGCAGGCCGTCGAGCATCAGGATGCGGTCGATCAGCTTGTCGGCGTGTTTCATTTCGCCGATCGATTCTTCGTATTCCTTCTTGCCCAGCTTCTCCAGGCCCCAGTGCTTGTACATGCGCGCATGCAGGAAGTACTGGTTAATGGCCGACAGTTCGTTGGTGAGCTGTGCGTTGAGCATGCGGATGACTTCTTTATCGCCCTTCATGGGATTTCCTTTGTTCTGTGTCGCGTTCGATGATGAAACCGGAGGCTGCTGGCGTTCACTGCCGGGTGGCGCTGGCTGCCTGGTGGCGCGCAGGTTGCCGGTTTCGCTATGCCCGCATGATAGCGCAAAATATGGGCGATTTCGGGCGGTAAACGGCATTTTTCCGTCTTTTTAACGTAAATATCGTGCGAATAAAACCCATTCTCAAATGGATTGCCACATTTTTCCGTTTTTTATTTGTTAAGGAAAATGAAGGCCATTCTCATTCGCGTTCCTGGCGCTTTTTTGCTGCTGCTGGCGCGCCTGCATGGCCGCGCTGAAAAGGCGGGAAATGTTGCTCCGTTCTTGCTTTTGTGTCTTCTTGGCCGCTGCCGGCGATGCGATAATCAGGCAGCGATATTTACTGAAAAAGGATAGCAAGATGATGCTGCATATACCCGGCGTGCTGACGCCGGAACAGGTCACGCAGTTTCGCCAGCGCCTGGCGCAGACGGACTGGGTCGACGGGCGCGCCAGCGTCGGGGCGCAAGGCGCGCAAGTCAAGCGCAACCGCCAGCTGGCGGAAGGTTCGCCGCTGGCGCTGGAACTGGGCGAGATCGTCAGCCGCGCGCTGATGGCCAATCCCCTGTTCTTTTCCGCCGTGCTGCCGCTGCGCATCCTGCCGCCGTTCTTCAACAGCTATGCGGGCGGCGAGCACTATGGCCTGCATATCGACGGCGCCATCCGCACGCCGAAAAACGGCATGCAATCGATGCGCGCCGACGTCTCGTCGACCGTGTTCTTGAGCGAGCCGGACGAGTACGAAGGCGGCGAGCTGGTGGTGGTCGACGCGTATGGCACGCATGAAGTGAAATTGCCGGCCGGCGACGTGATCGTGTATCCGTCGAGCAGCGTGCATCAGGTGCTGCCCGTCACCAGCGGCGAGCGCATCTGCTCCTTCCTGTGGACGCAAAGCATGGTGCGCGAGGATTGGAAGCGCAGCATGCTGTTTGAGCTCGATCAAAACATCCAGAGCGTGCGCGGAGAACACGGCGATTCGCCGGCGACGGTGGGCTTGACGGGGCATTATCACAACCTGCTCAGGATGTGGGCGGAGATGTAGCGCGCAAAAAAAAGTCTGCCTGGCCCGGGGATGTAGGCTGGCAGACTGAAACAAGCAGTTGCTTGACTGGTACAGAAAACAGGGCGCAAAAAAGCAAGCAGGGCACAGGGTGCGGTGCTTGCGGGCTGGCAGCGGCGCAAGGGCCGCCGGAAGGCTAGCTCAGTTGGAAGGTCAGCGGTACTAACACGTACACGGGAACAGGCTTGCCGTTTTCGATCATCGGCTTGAACAGCGCGCGCTGGGCGGCCTGGCGGCCCGCTTCGTCGAGGTTGCCGTAGCCGGTCGATTTATGGATCAGGATTTGCTCGGGCAAACCTTTTTCATTGATCAGGATGCGCAACACCACGGTGCCGCTCTCGCCCAGGCGGCGCGACAGATTCGGGTAGATCAGTTGCGGCGCCTTGATGTATTCGACGCTGCTGACGGTGCGCGGCGTCGACGGCGCCGGTGGCGTCGGCGACGGTGTCGATGGCGCTGTCGGCGCGGCGGTGGCAACCGGTGCCGCTTCGGCGCGCGTCGGCTGCGGCGGCGTGATCGTCGGTTCGCTCGGCGCCACGGCGATCAGCGGCAGCGGCGGGATCACGGCGCGCGGCACGGGGGCGCTCAATTCCACGGTTTTCGGTACGGACGGCGCTGGCGGCTTGGGCGGCGCCGGCGGGGCGATGATGCTGATGGTGGTGATGGTCGGCATGGCCGCCGTGACCACACGGCTCAGCAGGCCGCTCTGGATGGCGTAAAAGCCGGCGATGTGCAGGACGACGATGGCCATCAGCGGCGCGAATTTGTTGCGCTTCTTGTCGAAGTCGGCAAATTGCTGCACGGCCTGCACCGTTACGGGCGGGGGCATCATCGTCATGGCGTTCATCGCTTTCTTTAGTTTGTCAGTACAGCTCGCATCAATACGGTTTCTTGCAGCGCCACGGTGGCGTTCAGGTGATCGTTCAGCACTTCCCGCGCGCAGGTGTGGCATTTGCCGCAGCAGGTGGCCACGCCCAGGTCGCGGCGCAGTTCGGCCATGCTGGACAGGCCAAGATCGACGGCTTGACGGATTTCACGATCAGATATGTTGTTGCAGACACATACAATCATTGATACACCTTCTGGCTGGAGGATGAACAGACACTAGTGCTGGAAAGCATTGTTGCTAGTGTTTTAATGAGAATCATTATCATTACGTTTCATTGTCGCGCAAAGCGGGGGACAATGCAAGTGATTTTGATCAAGTGTGCGGCAGTTGGCGGCCTGGCGCCGCAGCTTCACAGGCCATGTTTCCGAATGACGCAGCCCTTGATGGGGGCGGCTCTCCGGGCTAAATAAAAACTATTCGCATTCATGTTTATAATGCTGGTATTGTCTCGGACGGTCGCCGTCTGGACAGATTGAATGGCCGCTTGTCGGTAATGCGCAACAGTTGCGTTTTACGTCACAAACCTGGAACCGGTGCAAGGCGCCTTGCGCCGTCGCCGGTATCAGGTGTTCTTAATTTGAACGGAATTTGCTCATGACTCTAGTTCCACCCATGATGACGCTCGATGCGCTGGCAGTCGGCCAGAGCGGCACGGTGTTGCATATCACGCCCCACACGGCAGGACAGACGGAGGACGGCGTCGACCTGGCCCGCCGCCTGATGGAGCTGGGATTCGTTCCCGGCGAACGACTCCGCATGCTCAAGCGCGGCATTCCCGGCGGCGATCCGCTGGCCATCAAGGTCGGCAATGCCACGTTCGCACTGCGCCGCTTCGAAGCGGCGCTGATTACGATTCAACCGCTGCTTCAACCGGAATGACCATGGGTGCTGTCGAAACTATCGTGGATGCAGGCGTGCACAAGCCGCCGCATCAGCCACAAATTGCCTTGCTGGGCAATCCGAACTGCGGCAAGACCGCCCTGTTCAACCGTTTGACGGGCGCGCGCCAGAAAGTGGCGAACTACGCCGGCGTGACCATCGAGCGCAAGGAAGGCCATTTCACCTCGCCAGCCGGCAAGCCCGTGCGCCTGCTCGATCTGCCGGGCGCCTACAGCCTGTCGGCCACCACGCCCGATGAAGCCATCACGCGCGACGTGGTGGGCGGCTTGCGCCGCGGCGACCCGCGTCCGGACGCCATCATCTGCGTGGTCGACGCCACCAACCTGCGCCTGAATCTGCGCCTGGTGCTGGAAGTCAAGCGCCTGGGCCTGCCCATGCTGCTGGCGCTGAACATGACGGACGTGGCGCGCAAGCGCGGCATGCTGATCGACACGGTGAAACTGTCGCAGGAACTGGGCATGCCCGTGGTGGAAACCGTGGCGGTGCAGCACGATGGCGAAAAAGCCTTGCTGAACGCCATCGACGCCATGCTGCCGCTGCCGGCCGTGGAAGCGAAACCGCTGGCGGCCATCGATGCCGTCAGCGTCGAAGAAACCCAGCGCGAAGTGCGCCGCATCCTGTCCGCCGTCAGCAATGACGCGAGCGACAAGGGCAACCTGACGGAAAAGATCGACGACGTGGTGCTGCACCCCGTGTTCGGTCCCATCATCCTGGCCGTGCTGATGTTCCTGATCTTCCAGGCCGTGTTTGCCTGGGCCGCCACGCCGATGGAAATGATCACCGATGGCGTGGGCCACCTGGGCGCCGTACTGACGGCGAACATGCCAGACGGTCACCTGAAAAGCCTGCTGGTGGAAGGCATCATCGGCGGCGTCGGCAGCGTGCTGGTGTTCCTGCCGCAGATCCTGATCCTGTTCTTCTTCATCCTGAGCCTGGAAGACTGCGGCTACCTGCCGCGCGCCGCCTTCCTGCTGGATCGCCTGATGGGAGGCGTGGGCTTGTCCGGCCGCGCCTTCATCCCGCTGCTGTCGAGCTTTGCCTGCGCCATTCCTGGCGTGATGGCGGCGCGTACCATCCAGAATCCGCGCGACCGTCTGGTCACCATCATGATCGCGCCGCTGATGACGTGTTCGGCGCGCCTGCCCGTGTATGCGCTGATCATCGCCGCCTTCATCCCGGAACGCCAGGTATGGGGCTATCTGAGCCTGCAAGGCCTGGTGCTGTTCGTCCTGTACTTCGCCGGCATCATCTCGGCCATGGCCGTGGCCTGGGTCATGAAGCGCGGCATGGGCGTGCGCGGCAACCAGCCGCTGATGCTGGAATTGCCCGCCTATCACTGGCCGCACTTGCGCAACCTGGCCGTCAGCCTGTGGGAGCGCGCGAAGATATTCCTCACGCGCGTCGGTACCATCATCCTGAGCCTGATGATCATCCTGTGGTTCCTCAGCACCTTCCCCGGCGCGCCGGATAACGCCATCCACCCGCCGATCTACTACAGCCTGGCCGGCATCCTGGGCCGCGGCCTGGAAGTGATCTTCGCGCCCATCGGCTTCAATTGGCAGATCTGCATCGCGCTGGTGCCGGGCATGGCGGCGCGCGAAGTGGCCGTCGGCGCCCTGGGTACCGTGTATGCGCTGTCGCAAACGGGCGACGCGCTGGCCACCACCCTGGAGCCGCTGATCGCCCATTCGTGGTCGCTGGCGACCGCGTTGTCCTTGCTGGCCTGGTATGTGTTCGCGCCGCAGTGCCTGTCGACGCTCTCCGTGGTCAAGCGCGAGACGGGCGGCTGGCGCTATCCGCTGCTGATGGCCGGCTACATGTTCGCGCTGGCGTATGCCGCCTCGTTCATCACGTACCGTGTCGCCCTGATGCTGGGCGCTTAGGAGAAAACCATGTGGCAAACCCTCATCGTCGCCCTGATCGTCGCAGCCGCGCTGTTGCATTTTTCAACCAAGTACCTGCCGGCGGGCGTGCGCCGCGCCATCGTGCGGGGCCTCGTGCGCTGCGGCCTCGATGAAGCGAAGATGTCGACCTTCTTCAAGGTGGCGCCGGGCTGCGGCAGCGGTTGCGGTTCCTGCGGCTCGTGCGACAGCCCGCCGCCGCCGTCAAGCGCGCCGCCAGCCGATGGCAGCAGCAAGCGCGTGATACTGATGCAGGTGCAGCGCTAATTGCAGTGTAGCCACGGGCGCGCCCGTGGGCTACACTGGGCTTTCCGCATGGCAAGGAGTGGCAATGGCGATACTGTTGATCTTCATGTTTTTGTTTGCGGTCGCCACCTGGCTGCTGGCCAGCCGGCGCGGCCGCCACGGGGGACTGTGGTTCGGCATCGGCCTGTTTCTCGGGCCGTTTGCCTTGCTGGCGGTGGCAGCCTTGCCGCCCGTGCCGGCGCGCTGACCTTGTATGATTAAAACCCGCAAGCGCGGGTTTTTTTACGCCTGCGCGTTCGCGTGGCGCAGCCGGTACTGGCGCGGCGAGCAAGCCATGACGCGCTTGAAGGCGTGGCTGAAGGCGCTGTCGGAATCGTAGCCCAGCGCCTGTGCGATCAAGGTGACGGGCGCGCTGCCGTCCTTCAGGCGCCGCGTGGCCAGGCGCATGCGCCAGCGCAGCAGATAGTCGAGCGGCGTTACGCCCACCCGCTTCTTGAAGTGCAAGGCAAAGGCGGAGCGTGACTGCCCCGCGACGGCGGCCAGCTGCTGCAAGGTCCAGCGCCGCGCCGGTTGCGCGTGCATGGCCTCGATGGCGGCGCGCAGCCGTGGATCGGCCAGCGCGAACAGCCAGCCCACCGGGTGCGAGGCCTGCGCTTCAAGATACTGGCGCAGCATTTGCAGCAGCATCATGTGGCCAAGGTGGCGCGTCATCAGCGCCGCGCCGGGCGCCGTCGCCTGCAGTTCCTGCGCCAGCCGTTGCAAGGCCCAGTGCAGCACGCTGGCCTGGTCCGTATCGCCGCGCACGTGCAGCAGCGGCGGCAGGCAGTCGAGCAGGATGGCTGCTTCGTCGCCAAAGTGGAAGCGTCCGCCGATGAGGAAGAAATCGTGCTGCGGCGCGCCGTGGCGGGCCACGCCCTGCTGCGTGTGCCGGTACACTTCCAGCGCTAGTGCGGCCGGCAAGCCGGGCGTGCTGGCCAGGGTGAACGCGCGTCCCGGCGCCAGCAGGAAGCAGTCGCCCGTCTGCAGCTGCACGGGAGCGTCGATACCCGCGACCGTCAGCCAGCAAGCGCCTTCGATCACGGCGTTGAACTTGATGCCGTCCGGCGGCGGAAAATCGATGGCCCACTCGCCGCCCGCCTTCAGGCCGGCAAAGTAGGAGCTACGCGTATCAAACAGCGAGAGTACATCGGAGAGCAAATCCATGGTGGCGGCAATTCTGGACGATGGCGATAGTATTGCGGATTTTACGCCATTCACCGTCCAGAACTGCTCGCGCAAAATACGCATGTCGCCAGCCATCCTGCGCTGGCCACCCACATGCAGAGGCAGACATGACATACGGCGATCACAGGCAAATTCCCCTTCATTCCGGCTTCGGCGCGGCCACGACCGCCAGCGAGGTGCTGGCCGGCCGCGACCTGTCCGGCGTGCAGGCCATCGTCACGGGCGGCGCGTCGGGCCTGGGGCTGGAAACGGTGCGCGTGCTGGCTGGCGCCGGCGCCAGGGTGCTGGTGCCGGCGCGCGACCAGCATCAGGCGCAAGCGGCCATGGCCGGCATGACTGGTGTGGAGGTCGCGGCGCTCGACTTGCTCGATCCGCAATCGATCGACGCATTCGCGGCCGTCTTCCTTGCCACCGGCCGCCCCCTGCACCTGCTGGTGAACGGCGCCGGCATCATGGCCACGCCCTTGCTGCGCGATGCGCGCGGCTACGAGGCGCAGTTCGCGACGAATCACCTGGGGCATTTCCAGCTGACGGCGCGCCTGTGGCCCGCCTTGCGGCAGGCGCAGGGCGCGCGCGTCGTGTGCGTGTCGTCGCTGGGACACCGGCAGGCGGGCGTCGACCTGGACGATCCGCATTTCCTGCGCCAGCCATACGATAAATGGCGCGCGTATGCGCAGTCGAAAAGCGCCAATGCGCTGTTTGCCGTGGAACTGGACCGTCGCGGCGCGGCGCACGGCGTGCGCGCCTTTTCGCTGCATCCGGGCGCCATCCTGACGCCGCTGGTGCGCCACCTGGACCAGGATGATTTGCGCAGGGTGGGAGCGCTTGACGATGCGGGCCACGTGAATCCGCCGCCGCAGTCGGGTTTCAAGAATGTGGCGCAGGGAGCGGCCACCACCGTCTGGTGCGCCACCAGCGCGCAGCTTGAGGGCATTGGCGGCGTGTATTGCGAGGATGGCGATATCGCCCCCTTGGTGGAGGACGACAGCATGGGGCCGGGCGTGCGGCGCTGGGCCATCGATCCCGGGCAGGCAAGCCGGCTATGGATGCTGAGCGAACAGATGACGGGCGTGCGCTTCGATTGCGACGCGGCATAAAAAATGCCGGGCAAGGCCCGGCATGTGCAGGAGGGGGCGTGGCTTTACGCCTTGCCCGCCAGTTTTTCCACCACGGGCACCAGCGCGGCCGGGCGGCAGCCGAAGGCGGCCAGGCGGCCTTGCGCATTCGGCGCCAGGTCCAGGTCATACGGCAGGCGGCCCGCCACCAGCCACAGTTTATCGTGCGGCAGGGCGTCGACGAGGCGTCGCTGGCCGTCGACAAACATGGCGTTATACGTTTGCAGCACGATCTGCTGCGCGCCTTGCGCAAAGGCGATGGCTGCATTGACTTCTTCGTCCAGCGCCTCGGCCGACAAGGCGTACTCGCGCACGTCCAGGCCCGCTTCGAGCAGCGCCGGCAGCATCGAGCTGCGCGCTTCCTTGTTGCGGCCCAGCGCCACTTCGTCGATTTCGCTGCGCGAACGCACTTCCACCGTCAGCAGGGTCACGGGCAGGCCCGCGTCGAGCGGGCGGTAGTCGCCCTGCACGCGCAATGCCGCTTTTTGCAGCAGCTGCGACAGGGCCATCGCGGCCGGCTGCATCAGCGCCGGCGGCGTGAGCGGACGGGCGCGCCAGTCGCGCACGGCGCGGTTGCGCTTGAGTTCAGCCACGCGGGCACAGGCCGCGTCGATGCGGGAGAGCGCGATGTCGCCGCGCTCCACGGCGGCGATGACGGCGTCGATGGCCGCCGTCTGCTGTGCTTCGCGGTGCGAAATGAGGACGATGTCGGCGCCTGCCTGCAAGGTAGCGATGGCGCCCTGGGCGATGCCGATGCCGTCGGCGATGGCCGCCATTTCCAGGCAATCGGTAATGACGACGCCCTGGTATTTCAACTCGCCGCGCAGCAGGTCCGTCAGCACGCCTTTCGACAGGGTGGCCGGCACGCTGGTATCGGCTTCGAAGGCGGGGAAGACCACGTGCGCTGTCATGATGGCGTCCACGCCGCCGGCAATGGCCGCGCGGAAGGGCGCCAGTTCCACGGCGCGCAGGCGTTCCTTGTCGTGCGGGACGAGGGCCATGGCGTAATGCGTGTCGATGGCCGTGTCGCCGTGGCCGGGGAAATGCTTGGCGGTGACGGCCATGCCGCTGGCGCGCTGGCCGCGCATGGCCGCCATGCCGTAGTCGATGACGGTGGCGGCATCCTCGCCATACGCGCGCACGCCGATAACGGGGTTGTTGCGGTTGTTGTTCACGTCCAGTACGGGGGCGAGCAGTAGGTTGATGCCCACCTGGCGCATTTCATCGCCGCTGATCTGGTTCATGCGTTCGCAATCGTCGATGGAGCCGGCCGCCTGGAAAGCCATCGCCGCGGGAATCGGCGTGACGCCCTGCTCGATGCGCATGACCATGCCGCCTTCCTGGTCGATGGAGATCAGCAGCGGAATGTCGGACACTTCCGCATTGATTTCCTGCAGCTCGCGGCACAGGGCGGACACTTGCGCGGGCGTGTGCACGTTGCGGCGGAACAGGATCACGCCGCCTACCTTTTTGTCGCGTATCAAGGTCTTGATATGCTCGTCCGCCTGCAGGGCGTCGAAGCCCACCATGAATAGCTGTCCTACTTTCTCGCGCAAACCCTGCTCCATGCTGCAACTCCTCCGGTATTCATTCTGATGACGACAAGTCCGTATTGTGGCCCGCGGTGGCGCAATGGAGCGCTCACCGGAAAGCTGCCTTGGTTTTGACCTTATTTTGGTATTGTATTGGATTTGGGTTTTTGCGCAAGTGGTTATTAAGTGGTATTGCTCCACTTGCGCAAAGCCGGGTTCAATCCAGGCGCTGGAACGATGCCGATTGCGCCTTCGGCCAGTACAGGCCGAACACGGGCGGCAGCTGCGGCAGCTGGCTCGGGTCGAGCAGCTGGCCCGCTTCGAGGAAGGGCAGCAGGGCCGAGGCCAGTTTCACCTGGTTCGGCGAGATGCGCCGCACCAGGTGGTGCGGGCGCAGTTCCTGCGGATGCGCCAGGCCGGCGGCGGCGATCAGTTCGGCCAGCGCCTTCATGGTGTTCTGGTGGAAGTGCGCCACGCGGGAGATCTTGTCCGACACCACCAGCGCGCGCTGGCGCTGCGGGTCTTGCGTGGCCACGCCCGTGGGGCAGCGGTCCGTGTGGCAGCTTTGCGACTGGATGCAGCCCAGCGCGAACATGAAGCCGCGCGCCGAATTGCACCAGTCGGCGCCCAGCGCCAGCAGGCGGGCGATGTCGAAGGCCGTGATGATCTTGCCCGAGCAGCCGATCTTGATCCTGTCGCGCAGGTTGGCGCCCACCAGGGTGTTATGCACGAGCACCAGCGCTTCCTGCAGCGGCGTGCCCACGTGGTCCGTGAATTCCAGGGGCGCGGCGCCCGTGCCCCCTTCGCTGCCGTCGACGACGATGAAGTCGGGCGTGATGCCCGTTTCCAGCATGGCCTTGACGATGGCGAAGAATTCCCACGGGTGGCCGATGGCCAGCTTGAAGCCCGTCGGCTTGCCGCCGGAGAGCGTGCGCAGGCGGTCGATAAAGTGCAGCATTTCCAGCGGCGTGGAAAAGGCGCTGTGCGCCGCCGGCGAGACGCAATCCTCGCCCACCATCACGCCGCGCGTGGTGGCGATCTCGATGGTCACTTTCGGCCCCGGCAGCACGCCGCCGTGGCCCGGCTTGGCGCCCTGCGACATTTTCAGCTCGATCATTTTCACCTGCTCCGAGCTGGCGTTGGCGATGAAGCGTTCCTCGGAAAACGTGCCGTCCTGGTTGCGGCAGCCGAAGTAGCCGGAGCCGATTTCCCACACCAGGTCGCCGCCGTTTTCGCGGTGATAAGGACTGATGCTGCCTTCGCCCGTGTCGTGCATGAAGCCGCCGCTGCGCGCGCCGCCGTTCAGGGCCAGGATGGCATTGGCCGACAGGGCGCCAAAGCTCATCGCCGAGATATTGAAGACGCTGGCCGAATACGGTTTTGCACGCGGGCAGTCCGGATGGTTGCCGATCTCGATGCGGAAATCGTGGCCCGTCACCTTGGCGGGGGCAATGGAATGGTTGATCCATTCATAGCCCGCTTCATACACGTCGAGCTGGGTGCCGAACGGGCGCTTGTCCGTCTGCTCCTTGGCGCGCTGGTAGACGATGCTGCGCTGGCTGCGCGAGAACGGTGTCGCTTCGCTGTCGCTTTCCAGGAAATACTGGCGGATTTCGGGGCGGATGCTCTCGAAGAAAAAACGGAAGTGCGCGAGGATGGGGTAATTGCGGCGCAGGGCGCGCTTCGTTTGCAGCAGGTCGCTGATGCCGACCAGGGTCAGCGCACCGGCCAGCACGGGCAGCCAGTAGTGATCGTAGTAAAACAGGGACAGGACAAAGATGGCTGCCGTCGCAATGAAGGTCAGGTAGCGAAATGGTACTAGGTGCATGGGCACTCCGGGGAAGTCAGGCTGATATTGCTGAGTGTACCGGTGATTTGTAGATCTTGCTGACTGGCAAAGTGTACTGTCAGAGTGACGCTATCCATACGTGCGACACCTGACAAAACCGTAGCGAGCGGCAGCGATTTGTGGCCGAGAAGCGCAACCGTACTTTAGTACGGTGAGCATCGCCGGCCGCAAAGCGCGACGCGCAGTAGGTTTGGTCGGGTGTTCACCGTTGTGCGGCGCGGATGCGCTCGACCCGTTCGGCGCTGGCCGGATGGCTCGACAGGTACGGCGTGCCGTGGTCCAGCTTGCCTAGGGCGACAAACACTTGCGCCAGGTGTTCCAGCGGGATGCCGTTCTGGCGCAGCATGGCGATCGCGTAGTCGTCCGCATCGCGTTCCACGTCGCGCGAATACTTCAAGTCCAGCAGCAGCGGCGGCAGGGTCGCCACCACCGTCGACACGTCGCCGAACAGCAGCGCGGCGCCGGCGCCCACGGCCGAGGTCTGGATGATGCGCCGCGTCAGGTGGCGTTGCTGCAAATGCCCCAGCTCATGCGCCAGCACGCCCATGATGGCCTGGTCGTCCGGCAGCAGTTCGATCATTTCATCGGTCAGCACGATGTCGCCCGACGGCAAGGCAAACGCGTTCGGGCCGATCTTGCTCTTGCGAAACACGATGCGGTGCTCGGGCGTGCTGTCGCCGGGCGTGGCCAGGCGCGCGAACTGGGCGCGCAAGGCTTGCTGGCGCGCGCCATCGAGCTGGCTGGGCGCGAATACATGGCGGTCCAGCATGTCGAGCACGCCCTGACCCAGCTGCCGTTCGACCGACTGCGGCAGGGTATACGCGATGCCCTTGGCCGCCAGCGGCAGCAGGTATTGATAGCTGAGCCACAGGGCCACGATGGTGGCCACGGTGGCCAGCAGGGCGCCGCGCCAGCTTTGCTGCAGCCGCACCACCCAGCCGTCCCGGTGGCCCGTGTCGTGCAGCAGGCTGTTGAAGGCTGCCTGGTCGGCGATTTCCAGGTAGGCGCCGTCGGCAAAGCTGACCTTGCGCACGGCGTGGCTGCTGCGTTCGGACACGTGCAGCTCGTCCAGCGGGCAGCTGCGCTCGATGTCGCCGGCCAGCACGGCCTGGCCATCGCGCACGCTGAGCGTCACGTGGTACAGGCGCGAGGTCTGGCCGTCGAAATAGCGCGCGGGCACGGGGGCCGCGCCCGGCGCGTGGTGATCGAGCGTCATGTTACAGCGACAGGTCGAAGTCCAGCAGGTCGACCACGCCTTCGCCCGTGGCCGACACTTGCTGGCCCGTGGCGGCGACAAATTCGTCCAGGCTGCCGTGCACCAGCATGGACGTCGCTTCCAGGCGGTACTTCAGCCAGCGCACGTGGGCGAATGGCGTAAACAGGCCCAGGGTGACGACGATGCCCAGCAGGTTGCTCAGCATGACGAAGGTGGTGCGGCCCCACGTCAGCTGCGACTGGAACTGGTGCTGCTGCAGGCGCGTGTGGTTCCAGATCAGGTTCTGGATCATGGTCAGGAACAGCGGCAGCACGGTGAACGCCCACAGGTACAGGGCGCCGATGGCAAACAGCAGGCTGCCAACCTTGGTCTTGTCATTCGCATTGGCCGCAAACGAGGCGAACACGCTGCCGAAGACGACGAAAATCAGGACCAGCAAGCCGCCCAGCAGCAGGGCGAAGAACAGCAAATAGGTCTTGTAGAAGCTGCCGACCGTGGCGTCAAAGCTGAAATGGGTGGCGCCGAAACGGCTTTGCGTGTGCTGGAAGCGCTTCAGGCGCTGGTGCAGGAAAGGCGTCATCAGGCCGCCCGTGAAGGTATTCAGGATGGGCAGCCACAGGAAGTACTTGTAGGCTTCCTTGGCGCTGCCGCCAAAGCCGAAGCGGATGCCGCGGTAGCTGGTGTTGTACAGCTTGAATTGCAGGCTTTTCCAGACCAGCCAGGGCAGGATGGCGGCCAGCAGCACGAACATCAGCAAGCCCACGATGGGCGAGACCTGGAAGGCGATGTTGTAGCCGGCGATCAGCACCACGGCGGCGATGCGGCCTTTCAGGATGGCGACGGCGTTGCCGTGGTATTCGAAGCTGCCGCCCGCCAGGTGGGTGCTCGAATAAAAGTAGCGGTTGCGGCGCACCTTGGCCCAGGCGGAATAAATGCCCAGGGTGACGATGCTCAGCAGCAGGTTGACGATCCAGATACGGAAGTATTCGCTGCCGGTGGCACTGAAGGTGATGGCTTCTTGTCGGGGAGTAGTGTTGTTTGCGTCGAAATCCACAGGGGTTTCCTTACTTATTGGAAACAAAACAAGATAAGGGATTATTGAAAAGTTATCAATTGAAAATACTGTTTTTCGCAATATTTTCGTCGATTCGCTTGCGCTGACCCGATCCGGCCATCCCCGGCTATACTGGAACTCAACCATTGTTACCGGGAAAACCATGATCGTCGTCCACCATCTGAACAATTCGCGCTCGCAGCGCGTGCTCTGGCTGCTCGAGGAACTGGGCCTCGACTACGAGGTCAAGCGCTACCAGCGCGACCCGAAGACCATGCTGGCACCCGCTTCGCTGAAGGCCGTGCATCCGCTGGGCAAGTCGCCCGTGATCACGGATGGCGCCAACACCATCGCCGAATCGGGCGCCATCATCGACTACCTGGTCGAGCGCTACGGCAATGGCCGATTGATCCCGGCGGCGGGCACGCCGGACAAGCTGCGCTGGACCTACTGGCTGCATTTCGCGGAAGGCTCGGCCATGCCGCCGTTGCTGCTGAAGCTGGTGTTCGACAAGGTCGAGTCGTCGCCGATGCCGTTTTTCGTCAAACCCATCGCGCGCGGCATCGCCAGTAAGGTCAAGAGCAGCTTCATCATGCCCAATATCAACAGCCAGCTGGCCTATATGGAAGCGGAGCTGGAAAAAACCAAATGGTTTGCCGGCAATGAATTCACGGCGGCCGACATCCAGATGAGCTTTCCGCTGGAAGCGGCGGCCATGCGCGGCGGACTCGACGAGCGCCTGCCCAAGCTGACGGCCTTCCTGCAGCGCATCCATGCACGCCCGGCCTACCAGCGCGCGCTGGAAAAAGGCGGGCCCTACGATTTCGTCAAATAAGCGGCATTCAAGGCCGATATGCGGGGAACCATACGGTAAAATGCCCGATTCAACCTGTATCCACTTACCGCATGGCCAGACTCCTCGCTATCGACGGCTTGAATATCGTACGCCGCGTCTACGAAGCCAGTCCTGAACCCGATTCCGACCTGAAGGCGGAGATCGCGCTGCGCCATGCGCTGTCGTCGTTCCGCACCCTCATCAACGACCACGAGCCGACGCACATCCTGCCGGCCTTCGACTTTGGCGGCCCCACCTGGCGCCACGCCCTGTATGCCGGTTACCGCGAGGGGCGCCAGCCCATGCCGCAGGTGCTGCGCGACGCCTTGCCCGGCTTTTACGCCACGCTGGCCAGCTTCGGCATGCACGTGGTCAGCATTCCCGAGGTCGAGGCCGACGACGTGATCGGCACGGCCGTCATGCGCTGGCTGCACGAGGGGCGCGGCGCGGCCGTCATCGCCACCACCGACAAGGATTTGCACGGCTTGATCGCCCACGGCGCGCTTGTGTGGGACCATTTCAAGGGCGTCTGGCACGACCACGCCTGGGTCGAGAAAAAGTTCGGCGTGCCGCCGGAACTGCTGCCCGACCTGCTGGCGCTGATGGGCGACGTCACCGACAGCATCCCCGGCGTGTCGAAGATCGGCCTGAAGACGGGCGCGAAACTGTTGCGCGCCTACGGCAATATCGATGCCGTGATGGCCGGCGCGGGCATTTTGCCGGGCGCGCTGGGCGAAAGCCTGCGAAAAGAGCGGGAAATACTGTATCTTTCAAGAAAGTTAGTGGCGCTGAAAACGGATGTCACGTTAGGCGTGACCTGGAACAAGCTCGTGTGGGAAAAATAGAGCTCTTTTGGCCAGAACACGGAATAAATCAAGCAAGGAAAGTAATCATGATGTTAAAGACAGTCCTGATCGATAGCAGCGCCGTGGCGCGCGGCCTGCTGAACACGGTCCTGACCGATGGCGGCTACGATGTCTGCGGGCAGACGCATACCAGTGCGCTGGGGCTGGCGCTGCTGGTCAAGCACCACCCGCATTTCGTGTGCATCGCGCGCGAGCAGGTGGAAGACGGGACCAATGTGGTGCAGACCATCCGCGCCCAGTATCCGAAGACGCTCATTTTCATGGTTTCGGGCGGCATCGACGCCGCCTCGCTGCAGGCGGCCCACGCCATGGGCGTGTCGGGCTTCATCGTGAAACCGTTCATGGCCGACACGGTCCTGAAAACCGTGCGCAATACCGTCATTGCCATGGTGCGCAAGCAGCAGGCACTCGCTGCCGCCGCGCAAGGCAATTCCTAGACGCCGCTCAGGCCTGTGGCGCTGGCGATGATGCCGCCGCCCAGGCAGACGTCGCCGTCATACAGCACGGCCGACTGGCCGGGCGTGACGGCCCATTGCGCCTGGTCAAACGCCAGGCTGAACTGTTCATTCCCGTCCGGCAGCAGCTGGCAAGCCACGTCGGCCTGGCGGTAGCGCGTCTTGGCGCTCAAGGCGCCCGCCTGCGGCGCGCTGCCTGCCACCCAGCTGGCCTGGTCGGCGGTCAAGGATGGCGACAGCAGCCACGGGTGGTCATGGCCCTGCACCACCCACAGGGTGTTGTTGGCGATATCCTTGCGCGCCACATACCAGGCGTCGCTGCTGCCGTCCGCGTTCTGGTACGACTTCACGCCGCCGATGCCGATGCCCTTGCGCTGGCCCAGCGTATAAAAACTCAGTCCCACGTGTTCGCCCACGGTCTTGCCGTCGGCCGTCTTCATGGGACCGGGCTTGTACGACAGGTAGCGGTTCAAGAATTCGCGGAACGGGCGTTCGCCGATGAAGCAGATGCCCGTCGAATCCTTCTTTTGCGCGTTCGGCAGGGCCAGTTTCTCGGCGATCTGGCGCACTTGCGTCTTCGGAATTTCACCGAGCGGGAACAAGGTCTTGGACAGCTGCGCCTGGTTCAAACGGTGCAGGAAGTAGCTTTGATCCTTGCTGGCGTCGACGGCTTTCAGCAGCTCGTAGCGGCCCGCATCGGTCGGCGCCTGGCGCACGCGCGCATAGTGGCCGGTGGCGATCAGGTCGGCGCCC
This sequence comes from Janthinobacterium sp. P210005, assembly GCF_036231865.1. Taxonomy (NCBI): domain Bacteria; kingdom Pseudomonadati; phylum Pseudomonadota; class Betaproteobacteria; order Burkholderiales; family Oxalobacteraceae; genus Janthinobacterium; species Janthinobacterium sp. P210005. Next base: position 545,489 of record NZ_JAZARC010000003.1, on the reverse strand, counting down.
AGGGTCATGGCGTGGTCGAGGAAGGCCTTGAACTTGATTTCGGCGTTGCACAGCACGTCCGGGTTCGGCGTGCGGCCGGCCTGGTATTCGCGCAAAAAATCGGCGAACACGCGGTCCTTGTATTCGGAGGCGAAATTGACGGCTTCGATATCGACGCCGATGACGTCGGCCACGCTGGCCGCGTCGATCCAGTCCTGGCGCGTGGAGCAGTATTCCGAATCGTCGTCATCTTCCCAGTTTTTCATGAACAGGCCGATGACTTCATAGCCTTGTTCCTTCAGCATCCATGCCGCGACCGAGGAATCGACCCCGCCCGACATGCCGATAACGACTTTCTTCTTGCTCATCTTGCTTTCCAGTTACTTTAATAATATGGCAATGCGTGTAGCTATGCGCTATTGAAAACGGACGCATGCGTGTGCAGCAGGGCCAGCGGCGCGCGCCGGCCCGCCAGGTATTCGTCCACGCACTGCAGCACCAGCGGGCTGCGGTGGCGTTCCTGGCACGCCGCCAGCTCGTCGCGCGTCATCCACAGGGTGCGGATGATGCCTTCGTCCAGCGGGCGGTCATGCTCGGCGCCGGCCGTACCGCAAAAGGTGAAGCGCAAATAGGTCACGTCCTCGCCCGTGCGCAGTGACTGATAGCGCGACATGTACATGCCGACCAGTGCCGTGGGGATGAAATCGTAGGCCGCTTCTTCCAGCGTTTCGCGGATCACCGCCTGTTCCAGCGACTCGAACGGGTCGAGGTGACCGGCCGGCTGGTTGAGCTTGATGCCTTCGCTGGTCTCTTCTTCAATCAGTAAAAACAGGCCGTCGCGCTCGACGATGGCGGCAACGGTGACAGAGGGTTTCCAGATTCTCGGCATGATTCCATCCTTGAAAGAGCCGACATTTTATCTTGTTCTGCGCGCGCGGTTTGAACCCGGCCTTCTGTTGCGCGGACATATTGATAAATGACAACGTTTTAGCAAATAGCGGTGGGAGGTACTTACGTCTTTCCCGGGGAGCGCACTAGCATGGGGGCTTAGTCGCCAAGATGGCAGGAAACGCCCGCTAATATAGGCTTTCCCTGTGGCCAAAACAAGCGCGCACGCACGCTCGACTGTGGTGAGATTGACACACCTTTCCCACAATATGGGCGCCGCGCCGCATGGTGAAACGAATCGTGGGATGCTGGTGAAATTAGTGTCGTACGACTAAAAGTTGCTGGTTCACAAACGTTTAACGCGCTGCTTTCCGTGTTAGATTCTAGTCAGTTTATCAATTAGCGGAGGCATCATGAGGATAGGCATACCGGCCGAAACACGGCCTGGTGAAACACGGGTGGCAGCAACGCCCGAGACAGTCAAGAAGCTGGCAGCCAAACATCAGATCGTCGTGCAATCGGGAGCGGGCCTGCAAGCATCGATTCCCGACGACGCGTATGCCGCCGCCGGCGCGCAGATCGGCACCGCCCAGGAAGCCTATGGCTGCGCCATCGTGCTCAAGGTGCGCGCGCCCGATGCCGATGAACGGGCCCTGATGGCCAGCGGTACGGTGCTGATCGGCATGTTGAACCCGTTTGACGCGGACAATATCGCCGCCATGGCCGCGGCCGGCCTGTCCGCCTTCGCCCTGGAAGCCGTGCCGCGCATCACGCGCGCGCAGTCGATGGACGTGCTGTCGTCGCAGGCGAACATCGCCGGCTACAAGGCCGTGCTGGTGGCGGCCAACACTTACCAGCGCTTCATGCCGATGCTGATGACGGCGGCCGGCACCGTCAAGGCGGCCCGCGTGCTGATCATGGGCGTGGGCGTGGCAGGGTTGCAGGCGATCGCCACGGCCAAGCGCCTGGGCGCCGTCATCGAGGCGTCCGACGTGCGCCCGCCCGTCAAGGAACAAGTGGAATCGCTGGGCGCCAAGTTCCTCGACGTGCCTTTCCTCACGGATGAAGAAAAGGAGATCGCCAAGGGTTCGGGCGGCTATGCGCGCGCCATGCCGGCCGACTGGATGCGGCGCCAGGCGGAACTGGTGCATGAACGGGCGAAACTGGCCGACATCATCATCACCACCGCGCTGATTCCCGGCCGCGCCGCGCCCGTGCTCATTTCCGAAGAAACGGTGAAGGCCATGAAACCCGGTTCCGTCATCGTCGACCTGGCCGTGGAGCAGGGCGGCAACTGCCCGCTCTCGGAACTGGGCAAGACGGTGCTCAAGCACGGCGTCTACATCGTGGGCGAACCGAACCTGGCGACCCTGGTAGCGGCCGATGCTTCGGCCCTGTATGCGCGCAACGTGCTGGACTTCTTGAAGCTCATCATCGACAAGGACGACCAGTTGCTGATCGACCGCGAGGATGAAATCATCAAGGCCAGCCTGGTGTGTGCGGGCAGCGAAATCTTACGTAAATAAGTTACAAAAACAACGCGGCACCGGGAGAGAACCACATCATGGAAATCAGTCACACCATCATTAACCTGATCATCTTCGTGCTGGCCATTTATGTCGGCTACCACGTCGTCTGGACCGTCACGCCGGCGCTGCATACGCCGCTGATGGCCGTCACCAATGCCATTTCCGCCATCATCATCGTCGGCGCCATGCTGGCGGCCGGCCTGACGCAAGGCCCGCTGGCGCAGGCAGCCGGCACCCTGGCCGTGGCCCTGGCCGCCGTCAACGTGTTTGGCGGCTTCCTCGTCACGCAGCGCATGCTCGAGATGTTCCGTAAAAAAGAACCGAAAGCCAAGCAAGGAGCAAAAGAATGAGTCACGCCATGAGCTTCGTCACCCTGAACCTGGTGACGATGATGTACCTGATCGCCTCGGTGTGCTTCATCCAGGCCTTGAAAGGCCTGTCGTCGCCCTCGACGGCGCGCCGCGGCAATGCCTTCGGCATGAGCGGCATGGCCATTGCCGCCGTCACCACCGTGGCGCTGATCCTGAAACTGAAGGAACAGCAAGCGGGCGGCATGGGCCTGACCCTCGTCATCATCGGCATCGTCACGGGCGGCGCCATCGGCGCCTACCTGGCGAAAACCGTGGAAATGACCAAGATGCCGGAACTGGTGGCGGCCATGCATTCGCTGATCGGCCTGGCGGCCGTGTGCATCGCCGTGGCGGCCGTCTCCGAGCCATGGGCCTTCAATATCGCCAAACAGGGCGAGGCGCTGCCCATCGGTAACCGCTTCGAGCTGTTCATCGGCACCTTTGTCGGCGCCATCACCTTCTCCGGTTCGGTGATCGCCTTCGGCAAGCTGTCGGGCAAATACAAGTTTCGCCTGTTCCAGGGCGCGCCCGTCAGCTTCAAGGGCCAGCACATGCTCAACCTGGTGCTGGCGCTGGTGATGATCGCGCTGGGCCTGGTGTTCTGCTTTGCCGACGGCGCCGAGCCGGCCTGGACGCCGTTCATCGTCATGGCCGTCATCGCCTTTGCGCTGGGCGTGCTGATCATCATCCCCATCGGCGGCGCCGACATGCCGGTGGTGGTGTCCATGCTCAACAGCTACTCGGGTTGGGCCGCGGCCGGCATCGGTTTTTCGCTGAATAACTCGATGCTGATCATCGCCGGTTCGCTCGTCGGCTCGTCCGGCGCCATCCTGTCGTACATCATGTGCAAGGCCATGAACCGCTCGTTCTTCAACGTCATCCTCGGTGGCTTCGGCGGCGATGCGCCGGCCGCCGGCGTGGCGGGCGCGCAGGAACAGCGTCCCGTGAAATCGGGTTCGGCCGACGACGCCGCCTTCATCATGGGCAATGCGGAAACCGTCATCATCGTGCCCGGCTACGGCTTGGCCGTGGCGCGCGCGCAGCACTCGCTGAAAGAGCTGGTGGAAAAGCTCACGCACAAGGGCGTCACCGTCAAGTATGCGATCCACCCCGTGGCGGGGCGCATGCCGGGCCACATGAACGTGCTGCTGGCCGAGGCGGAAGTGCCGTACGACCAGGTCTTCGAGATGGAAGACATCAACGGCGAATTCGGCCAGACGGATGTGGTGCTGGTGCTGGGTGCGAACGACGTGGTCAACCCGGCGGCGAAAGACCCGAAATCGTCGATTGCCGGCATGCCGATCCTGGAAGCCTACAAGGCCAAGAGCATCATCGTCAACAAGCGCTCGATGGCATCCGGCTATGCGGGCCTGGACAACGATTTGTTCTATCAGGCGAACACGATGATGGTGTTTGGCGACGCCAAGAAGGTGATCGAGGATATGGTGAAGGCAATCGATTAAGGCAATGCCTTGGTCAATTGAAGATGGCCCGCCTTGCGCGGGCCGTTTTTATTGGCCGGCCGCTGCCGCGACGACATGGTTGCGTCCCTGGTGCTTGGCGACATACAGGGCCTTGTCGGCATCCGACATGGCCGCATCCAGGCTGGCGCCCTGCACCAGCGGCGCCACGCCGATGCTGATGGTGACGTGCAGCGGGGAACCGTCGGGCAGCACGGTGACCGCCGCCGCCACGGCTGCGCGGATGCGTTCGGCCACCTGGTGTGCCTGCTGCAGGCTGGCGTCGGGGAACAGCAGGCCGAACTCCTCGCCGCCGAGGCGCGCCGCCACGTCGGTGATGCGTCCCGTGTCGCGCAGCGCCTGCGCCACCGTGCGCAGCACGGCGTCGCCCACGGCATGGCCATAGCGGTCGTTGATCTTCTTGAAGTGGTCGAGGTCGGCCACGCCCACGCTCAGGGCGGCGCCGCTGCGCGCCGCGCGCGCCATCGCCTGCTCGGCTTGCGCTTCATAGGCGCGCCGGTTCGGCAGCGACGTCAGCGCATCGTGCAGCGCCTGCTGTTCCAGCTGCGCCAGCAGGCTGGCGTTTTTCGCCGCCAGTTCGCGCCGTTCGCGCACGTCGAGCAAAAAGGCGCCGAAATAGCGCATGCCGTCGACCACGCCCAGGTCCATCGCCTTCATTTCGATGGGGATCATTTGCGTGTCGCGGTGGCGGATGGCGAATTCGCGTATCTTGCCCAGCACGCTGGAGGTGCGCGAGCTGCGGATGTAGTTGAGCACGTGGTTGTCGTGCTGCGCGCCGACGGCGTCGGGCAGCAGGCCGTTCAGGGTCTGGCCCAGCAATTCTCCGCTGGCATAGCCCGACAGCGTTTGCATGGCGCCATTGATATAGCGGATGCGGCACTGCTCGTCGATGATGATGACGGCGTCGAGGGCGTCTTCCAGCAGGCGGGAAAAGAGGACTTCGGGAAGAGCGGCAGGCGGTGCTGCGGGCAATGCATCTGTCATGGAACGGTCGCCAAAAGCCAGGTGACAGCCATTGTCGCATCCGCGGGCCGTTTACTCCATGCCGGATCGCCCGCCTGTTTCTTTTTCGCCCGTGCCCTTTCCTTATTGCTAAGACTCAGCGGCGGCCGTACATCATCAGCTCGGCCAGCGTCTTGCGCGCAGGGGGAAATGCGTCCAGCAGGCCCAGCGACAGGCCCAGCAAGCCTTGCGTGGGCGCGTTGCCCGTGAAGATGCGCGCCATGGTGTCGGTGACGCGCACGGTCAGCCCCCGGTCTGCCTGGCGCAGGCTGGCGTAGCGTTCCAGCCCGGCCGGGCTGCTGTCCTGCGCCAGCACGCGGGCCAGCACGGCGGCGTCGCGCAAGCCCAGGTTCAGGCCTTGTCCGGCCACCGGGTGCAGGGTTTGCGCCGCATTGCCGATGGCGACCGTGCGCGCCGTGCCGCCCGCCTGCGCGTTCAGGCCCAGCGGATAGGCCAGGCGCGGCGTCGTGTGGGTAAACCGCCCCAGGCGGCTGCCGAAGGCGGCGCCCAGGCGCGCCAGGAAGGCTGCCTCGTCGAGCGCCAGCAACTGTTCCGCGCGCGTGGGCGGCACGCACCAGACCAGCGCGTAGCCATCGTCCTGCGGCAGCAGGGCCAGCGGCCCTTCATCGGTGAAGCGCTCGTACGCGCGGTGGGCGACGGGATCGCTGGTGCGCACGTGGGCAATGATGGCGCTTTGACCATAATCGCGGCTGACGGCGCGTTCCGGCTGCTGGCCGAACAGACCGCCCTCGGCCTGCACCAGCAGGCTGGCGCGCAAGCTCGAGGCGGCGCCCTCCTGTTCCAGCTGCACGCTGACGCCATCGGCGTCTTCCACGCTGCCAGTGACCAGGGCCGGGCGCAAACTGGCCACGCCCAGGCGTTCGCAGACGTCGGCCAGCGCGCTGACGACGGCGCCGTAACGGGCCACATAGCCGAGCGCCTCGACGCCATGCTCGCCGCGGTCCATCAGGCTGCGCCCGAACTGGCCGCGCCGCGAAACGTGAATCTGATGAATCGGCGTCGCTGCCACGGGCCAGGCGCCCGCTTCCTCGAGAATCTGGCGGCTGCCGTGCGACAGGGCGATGGTGCGCGGGTCGCGCCTGGCTTGGTCGAGGGATTTGGCGTCGAGCAGGGCGATGCCGGCGGCGCGGCTGCCGCGCTGCACCAGCAGGGCGGCCAGCGCCATGCCGACGGGGCCGGCACCGCAGATGGCGAGATCGAAAGTGGACGGTGTATGCATGCGGCGGCGTTAATCCTGTGACATCAGTTGTTCGATTTCAGCGACGCCCTTGGGCGCCGTGCTGAAGACTTCGTGGCCTTGCGGCGTGACCAGCACATCGTCTTCGATGCGGATGCCGGTATGCCAGAACTGCTCCGGCACGCCCGCGCCGGGACGCACATAGATGCCCGGTTCCACCGTCAGCACCATGCCCGCTTCGAGCGGGCGCCATGGCTTGCCGGGCGCGTCCGTGTCGCGGTAGGCCCCCACGTCGTGCACGTCCATGCCCAGCCAGTGGCTGGTGCCGTGCATGTAGAAGGGCATATAGGCCTTGTCGGCGATGACGTCCTGCGCGCTGCCGCTTTTCTGCCGGTCCAGCAAACCCAGGTCCAGCATGCCTTGCGCCAGCACCTGCACGGCCGCCTCGTGGATGGCGCTGTGCGGCAAGCCGGGGCGCACCATGTCCAGCGACGCCTGTTGCGCGGCCAGTACCAGTTCATACAGGGCCCGCTGCGGGCCGCTGAAACGGCCGTTGACGGGCCAGGTGCGCGTGATGTCGGAGGCGTAGCCATCGAGTTCGCAGCCGGCGTCGATCAGTACCAGCTCGCCGTCCTGTAATACCGCGTTGTTGGCGCTGTAATGCAGGATGCAGGCGTTGTCGCCGCCGGCCACGATGGAGGAATACGCGGGGAATTGCGCGCCGCTGCGCCGGAATTCGTACAGCAGCTCCGCTTCCAGCGCGTATTCGTGCATGCCGGGCCGCGTGGCGCGCATGGCGCGCGCGTGGGCCGCGCTGGAAATGGCGGCCGCGCGGCGCATCAACTGCTGTTCCTGCGTGTCTTTCAGCAGGCGCATGGCGTCGAGCATGCCATGGATGTCATGCGCGATGGCGGGCGCCGTGACGCCGCTGCGGGCCTGTTGCCGCACATTGTGCCGCCAGACCTTGACCTGTGCATCGAGGCTGCCGCCCAGCGCATAGTAAATGGCGGGGACGTCGGCCAGCAGGCGCGTCATTTCCACGTCGAGTTCCTCGATGGGGAAGGCGGCGTCGAAGCCGAAGCTGGCGCGCGCCGCCTCGGGGCCGTGGCGGAAACCGTCCCAGATTTCGCGCTCCGTATTCTTGGCGCGGCAAAACAGGATGGCGCGCGCCGGCGCCGTGGCGCTGGCGGCCACGAGTGCCACGGCGCTGTCGGGCTCCGTAAAGCCGCTCAGGTAATAGAAATAGCTGTCGTGGCGGTACGGATAATCGCAATCGCTGTTGCGCGGCACTTCGGGCGCCGTGGCGAGGATGGCTACGCTGCCCGGCAGCATCTGCGCCAGCAGCGCCGCGCGCCGCGCCGCGTAGTTGGCCATCATGTTGCGCTGGCCTTGGCCGTGACGCCGTTGAGGGCGTCGAGCTGTGCCGGCGTGCCCACATTCGTCCACTCGCCCGGATAGACTTCGCCGCCCACGCGGCCCTGGTCCGCGTACTGGCGCAGCAAATCGCCCAGTTTGGCGTGGCTGCCGGGCGCGATGCCGTCGAACATCTCGGGACGGTACACGCCGATGTTGGCGAAGGTCCACTTGGTATCGTCCGTATTGTTGATCGCGAACAAGGTCAGGCCGAAGTCGCCTGTGGGATGGAAGTCGGGATTGGGCACCAGGTACGTCCAGGCGATGTCGCGCTGGTCGGCCGGATACGGCGTGCCCAGCACGTCCTTGTCGGCCAGCACGTCGAGTACTTGCTTGAAATCAAAGTAGGGGCAATAGATGTCGCCGGAAATGGCGAGGAATGGTTCCTCGCCCAGCAGGTGGCGCGCCTGGGCGATGCCGCCCGCCGTTTCCAGCGGCGTGCTCTCGGGAGAATACGCGATGCGCGCGCCATACGCGCTGCCGTCGCCCAGGGTTTCCTCGATCAGGTGGCCCAGGTGGGAATGGTTGATGACGATGTCCGTGATGCCGGCGCGCACCAGGTTCAGCACATGCCAGACGATCAGCGGGCGGCCGCGCACTTTCAGCAGCGGTTTGGGACAGGTATCGGTAAGCGGACGCATCCGTTCACCGCGGCCTGCGGCAAAGATCATGGCTTTCATGGGTAGTCGTTTTCTGTATCGGTAAGTCGGCTGCGCGGGCACGCCGCGCAGCGGGAAGGTGCCTAGAATGTATAGCCGACTTGCGGAGTCTTGTTTTCCAATGCATCGAGCAGACGCACCAGCGGCTTGAGTTCCGTATAGCGGTTGGCCGTCTTGCGCACGTAGTCGAGCACGGTTGGCAGGTCGCCCATGTACAAATCCTTGCCGTCGCGGTAATTCAGGCGCGCGAACAGGCCGAGGATTTTCAAATGGCGCTGCAGGGCCGTGAATTCGAAATCGCGGTAGAAAGCGTCGATATCGGGATTGACTGGCAAGCCCAGCTGCTTGGCGCGCTGCCAGTAGCGGATCACCCAGTCGAGCACCAGTTCTTCATCCCACTGGAGATACGCATCGCGCAGCAGCGAGGCGATGTCGTAGGTGACGGGGCCGAAGACGGCGTCCTGGAAATCGAGAATGCCGGGATTGGGAATCGAGCCATCGTTGATGTGCATCAAATTGCGCGAATGGTAGTCGCGGTGCATGAACACTTGCTGCTGCGACAAGATATTCGCCGTGATGGCTTCGAAGACCTTGTCCAGCTGGGTTTGTTGCACATCCGTCAAGGTGGCGCCCAGGTGCTTGCCAATAAACCATTCCGGGAACAAATTCATTTCGCGCAGGATGAAGGCGCGGTCGAATTCGGGCAAGACGTCCGGCTGGCTGGCCAGCTGGATTTTCATCAGCGACTCGAGCGCTTCCGCGTACAGCACGCTGGCATTGTCGTGGTTCAGGGCGTCGAGGTAGGTGGTCGTGCCCAGGTCGGAGAGCAGCAGGAAGCCATTGTCCAGGTCTTGCGCGATGATTTCGGGCACGGATACGCCGGCGCCTTTCAGCAAGCCGGCCACCTTGACGAAGGCGGGCACGTTTTCGCGCTCGGGCGGCGCATCCATGGCAATCAATGTACTTCCTGGCAAGGTTGTATTGCCTGGCAGCACGTCGAGACGGTAGTAGCGGCGGAAGCTCGCATCGCTGGAAGCGGGGCGGGCGGAATCGGGCGCAACGAGGTTCAGCGGGGCCAACCAGGCTTTCAACAGGGTCAGGCGAGCGTCGGCGGAGGCCGGCGCGGCAGGGGAATTGGGGGAGAATGACATTAAGCGGCCTGTGGAATCGGGTTGATGGTGCAGATTCCCATATAATAAGGGATTCAAATCAAAAAATCGCCTGTCAATGGTGCTTGCCCCTTCCAATTCATGAGCTGGTTTTCGGCCTCCCCCCCTTCGCAGCGCTGGGCTTTCGCCATCAGCGCGCTTGTCGCCGCCACGACGGTGCCTGTCCACGCCCAGAAAGCGCCGCGTCCGGTTCATGTGGAAGATCCCGACGCGCCCACCGTCATGACGGCAAACAGCATGAAGGGACGCCCCGAAAGGGAGCTCAATCTCGACCAGAATGTCGTGATTGAGCGCGGAAAAACCACAAAAATGACGGCCGATACAGCTTGTTACAAACAAGTTGAAGATGAGTTTGACGCCGAGGGCCATATCAAGATGTGGCGTTTCGGCGATTACTACACGGGCGACGTCCTGAAGCTGAACATGGAGACCGGCAAGGGTTTCCTGCTCAACCCGACATACCGCTTCGAAGTGGGCGGCGGCCAGGGCAAGGCCGAGCGCGTCGACTTCATCAACCCCGACGAAGCCAATGTCATCGACGGTACCTACAGTACCTGCGAAGGGCCGAACCCGGACTGGTACCTGAAATCGAGCACCTTGAACCTCGATACGGGCCGCGACGTGGGTACCGGCAGCAAGACCATCATCTATTTCAAGGACGTGCCGATCCTGGGCACGCCGGGCATCTCGTTTTCGCTGTCGGGCGCGCGCCGCTCGGGCTGGCTGGCGCCCACGCCGGGCTTTGCCTCGAAGAACGGTTTCGAGCTGCTGATGCCGTATTACCTGAATATCGCGCCGAACCGCGACCTGACCCTGTACCCGCGCTACATCCAGCGGCGCGGCATCCAGCTCGGTGCGACGGGCCGCTACATGGGCGAGACGGATGCCGGCCTGTACCAGGGCGAAACGTCGTTTGAATTCTTGCCTAACGACAAGCAAACCAAGACCAACCGCTACATGATCAAGTCCAAGCATGAGCAGGCGCTGGCCAAGGGCTGGAGTTACAGCTGGGATTTGCGCGAGGCGTCCGACAATAATTACCCGAACGATTTTTCGAAAACCGTCGCCACCGCCACCGAGCGCCAGTTGCTGCGCGAATTGCGCACCGATTACCGCACCGAGGACTGGAGCCTGACGGCGCGCGTGCAGAATTACCAGGTGCTGCAGGATCCCGATCCCACGGCGACCGTGCCGCGCCCGTATGACCGCTTGCCGGCGGTGAACTTCCACGCTGGCAAATATGACGTCTGGGGCGGCTTCGACTGGACCTTCGACGCGGAAGCGACGCGTTTCGCCCATCCGACCCAGGTGCAAGGGTCGCGCCTCGTGGCCGTGCCGCAGGTGAGTTTCCCCATCGTGCGCCCTGGCTACTTCGTCACGCCCAAGCTGATGCTCAATGCCAGCGCATATCAGCTTGATAACGATGCCAGGACCAAGGCGCTGCTGTTCAATACGACCTCGTTTACGCGCGCCGTGCCGACTTTCTCGGTCGACAGCGGCCTGGTGTTCGAACGCGACACGAATCTGTTTGGCGCCAAGGGCGGCACGCAAACTCTGGAACCGCGCCTGTTCTATGTCTATACGCCGTACCGCGACCAGTCGCAGTTCCCGAAATTCGATACGGCCGACGGCACCTTCAACCTGACGCAAATCTTCACGGAAAACCGGTTTGTCGGCAGCGACCGCATCGGCGACGCCAACCAGGTCACGGCCGCCCTGGTATCGCGCTTCCTGCAGGCGGACGGTACGGAACGCATGCGCCTGACCTTCGGCCAGCGTTTCTATTTTGCCGACCAGCGCGTGCAACTCAATTCGACCACGCCCGTCAACCAGTCGCGTTCGGACATCCTGCTGGCCGCGACGGGCCGCGTGTCCGAGACTTGGACCGCCGACAGCCTGGTGCAGTACAATCCCAGCGATCGCCAGTTGATGAACTACAACTACACCTTGCAATATCAGCCAGGTGCCAAGAAAGTATTGAATTTCAGCAATCGTTTCCAGCGTGGGGATGCTGGTTGGCGCAATGCGGAAGTATCGACGCAATGGCCGTTGACGGACCGCCTGTATGGCGTGGGCCGCATCAGTTACTCCTTGAAGAACCGCAGCATGCTGGAAAGCCTGGTCGGCCTGGAATACAAGGGCGATTGCTGGGTGTTCCGCATGGGCGCGCAGCGTTTCGTGACGACGTCCAATACCGTTTCGACGCCGATCTTCTTCCAGCTGGAATTGACGGGCTTGTCGAATGGCCTGGGTCTGGGCGCGAATGGCCTGGAAACTTTTACAAAAACCATCCCTGGTTACCAGACACTGAGCCAGCCACTCCGTTAAGATAGGCACCGTTGCCGCCGCCGGTGTTCCCGGCGCTGGCACAAACCGGTTTTTTTATTCACCTGAACTCATGAGCGCTCTACACATTATGCGTAATGCCAGTATGCACCAACTCAAAATTGCAACGGTTTTGTTGTGCGCCATTTCCGGCGCCACGACCAGTAGTGTCTGGGCGCAACAGGCTGCGTCAGCGCCTGTCGCCAAGCCCGCCGCCGCGGCACCGGCCAAGGGGTTCACGCCACCGGCCTCGAGCAGTGGCCAGACCATCGACTCCATCGCCGTCGTCGTCAATGACGAGGTGATTACGCGTAATGAAGTGGCGGCCCGCATCACGAGCGTGGAGCAGCGCATGAAGGCGCAGAACGTGCCCTTGCCCGATCCTGCCGACCTGCGTCGTCAATTGCTGGAGCGCATGATTGTTGAACGCGCCCAAATGCAGCTGGCCAAGGAAATGGGCGTGCGCGTGGATGACCTGACCCTGGACCGCGCGATTAGCCGTATTGCTGAACAGCAAAAAATGACGGTACAGGAACTGCGCAACCAGATGGAAAAGGAAGGCACGCCGTTTGCGACTTTCCGCGAACAAATCCGCGATGAAATCATCATGCAGCGCCTGCGCGAGCATGAAGTCGATGCCAAGATCCAGATTTCCGATTCCGAAGTGGATAACTTCCTGGAAGCGGAAAAAGCGGCCGCCAGCGAACAGGTGGAACTGAACCTGGCGCAGATTCTCGTGCGCATTCCGGAAAATTCCAGCCCCGAACAGATCGCCGCGCGCCGCGCGCGCGCCGAAGAAGTCAGCCGCCAGCTGCGCACGGGCGCCGATTTCGCCAAGATGGCCGCCACCTATTCCGATGCCAGCGATGCGCTGAGCGGCGGCGATATCGGCTGGCGCCATAGCGACCGCGTGCCGCCCCTGTTCACGGAACAGTTGCTGAAACTGAAGCCGGGCCAGATCACGCCTATCATCAAGAGCAACACCGGTTTCCATATCCTCAAGCTGGTGGACCGCCGCAGCGCGGCCGAAGCGCAAGCCGTCGCTGCCGTGCAGCAGACGCATGCCCGCCATATCTTGCTGAAAGTAACCCCGACCTTGTCGGCTGCCGAAGCCAAGCGCAAATTGCTGGAATTGAAAGAGCGTCTCGATAACAAGGCCGCCAAGTTCGAAGACCTGGCCCGCTTGTTCTCGAACGACGGTTCCGCGGCCAAGGGCGGCGACCTGGGCTGGCTGTATCCAGGCGACACCGTGCCGGAATTTGAAACGGCGATGAATGCGCTGAAACCGGGCGAAGTGAGCCAGCCGATCGAATCGAGCTTTGGCTTCCACCTGATCGAAGTGCTGGAACGCAAGAGCGATGACGTCTCGAAAGAGAAACAGCGCGCCGCCGCACGCAATGCCTTGCGCGAACGCAAGCTGGAAGAGGCGACGGAAAACTGGGCGCGCGAAGTGCGCGACCGTGCCTACGTCGAATTCCGCGCGGACGACCAGTAATGCTGCTGATTCATTGCGCATGAGTAACTTGCCCCTTGCACGCCGCCCGGCCATCGCCATCACTTGTGGCGAACCGGCCGGTGTCGGCCCGGAAATCTCCATACGCGCGGCCTGGGCCATGCGCAATGAAGTCAACTGCATCCTGCTGGGCGACGCCGCCTTCCTGGCGCTGACGGCCAGCCTGATCGACCCGGATATCCGCCTGGCGGCGCTGTCGCTGCAAGCCGTGCGCAACAGCGGCTTGCCCCAGTTCGGACCGGGCCGCCTAGCCGTGATCGATATTCCCACCGTCAACAATGTCATCCCTGGCGTGCTGGACAAGGAAAACGGGCGCTCCGTGCTCGCTACCCTGGACGCGGCCGTGGAAGGTATCCAGGCCGGCTGGTTTGGCGCCATGGTCACGGCACCCTTGCAAAAGAGCACGATCAACGACGCCGGCGTGGCTTTTTCCGGCCATACGGAATACCTGGCAGAAAAAACCGATACGCCGCAGGTGGTGATGATGCTGGCCGGCGAACCCGGCCATGGCGAACCGGCCCTGCGCGTGGCGCTGGCCACCACGCATCTGCCCTTGAAGGACGTGTCCGCCGCCATCACCCTGGACAGCCTGGCCGTCACCCTGGACATTATCCAGCGCGACCTGCAACAGAAATTCGGCATCGCCGCGCCACGCATCCTGGTAACCGGCCTGAACCCGCACGCGGGCGAGGGCGGCTACCTGGGACGCGAGGAAATCGATGTCATCGCTCCGGCGATTGCCGCGGCGCAAGCGCGCGGCATCGATGCGCGCGGACCGTATCCTGCCGACACCTTGTTCCAGCACAAATACCTGGCCGATGCCGATTGCGTGCTGGCCATGTACCACGACCAGGGCTTGCCCGTGCTGAAATACGCGACCTTCGGGCGCGGCATCAATGTCACGCTGGGCTTGCCGCTGATCCGCACCTCGGTCGACCACGGCACGGCGCTGGACCTGGCCGCGCAAGGGCTGGGGCTGGCCGATTGCCACAGCATGGAGCAAGCCCTGCAAACGGCGCTCGCCATGCTGCGCGCCAGCACCCGCGCCTGACCGCCCCCGGTTTTACCCCGCTACACCGCCTCTAGAATAGAAAAACAGAATATGAAACACGTTGCCCGCAAACGCTTTGGCCAGAACTTCCTGCATGACCGCTTCGTCCTCGACGACATCACGGCCGCCATCGCGCCGCAGGCGGACGATGCCATGGTCGAGATCGGTCCCGGCCTGGGCGCCATGACGGAGCAGCTGCTGCGCCATTTGAAACAGATGCATGTGGTCGAGCTGGACCGCGACCTGATCGTGCGCCTGGAAAAGACCTTCAATCCGGCCAAGCTGACGATCCACTCGGGCGATGCGCTGAAGTTTGATTTCGCGCAAATTCCCGTGCCGGCCGGCCAGAAGCTGCGTATCGTGGGTAACTTGCCGTACAACATCTCCAGCCCGCTGCTGTTCCACCTGGCGGACTTCGCGCCGCTGGTGCAGGACCAGCATTTCATGCTGCAAAAGGAAGTCGTCGAGCGCATGGTGGCCGAACCGGGCAGCAAGGCGTATGGCCGTTTGTCCGTGATGCTGCAATGGCGCTACGACATGTCGCTGCTGTTCATCGTGCCGCCGACGGCCTTCGACCCGCCGCCGAAAGTGGAATCGGCCATCGTGCGCATGATCCCCGTGGCCGAGCGCCTGGCGTGCGACCAGGCGACCCTGGAAGCGGTGGTCATGAAGGCCTTCTCGCAGCGCCGCAAGGTGATCCGCAACTGCCTGGCCGGGATGTTTACGGAAGAGCAGATCAAGGCGGCCGGCATCGACCCGACCCTGCGTCCGGAAACCGTGGGCCTGGAGCAATATGTTGCTTTGGCGAACTTGCTGAAGGCGCCAGCCTAAGCCCCCGGTTTAACTCAAAACCACTGGTCGACCTGTTGCAGATCTTGCCGCAACGCTGAAAAGCAATCGTCGACATGGTGGTTGCGGCTGATTTCATTGCGCCGCATCAAGGCGATCTTGCGCTTGCACGTAGGCTGGCGCAGCGGCGCCACGTGCAAGTCCTCGTCATTGAGGAAAGTCGTGTACAGGCTGGGCATGATGCCCACGGCGATGCCGGCGCGCACCACGCCATACAGCGACTCGCTGTGGATCATCTGGTACAGGCTCGACGGACTCAAGCCATGCTGGCGCAGGGCGCTCGAGGCGAACTCCCAGATGCTGCCCTTGGTAAACACGACGATTTCCTGCCCCGCCAACTGTTCCCAGCGCACTTCCTTGAGCGACGCCAGCGCATGGCGTCCCGCCGTCACCAGCACCAGCTCGTCCTCGAACAGGCCCACGCTTTCCAGCGACACGGAGCCGGGCACCTCGATGCCCACGCAAAAGTCCAGCTGGCCCGAATGCAGCGCGTGCAGCAAGCCATCGTTGGGCATGTCCGACAGGACGATTTCCACTTCATCGCCATGCTGCTCGCAGTAGCGCGCCACCACCACAGCCGTCATCGCCATGGCCGAGGGGATGGCGCCGATGCGGATGCGGTGGCGGCCGCTGCCGATGGCGCGCTGGATGTCGGCAAAGGTATTGCTCGCCGTATTCAATAAATGCGTGGCGTAATCGAGCGCCAGCTTGCCTTCGCGCGTCAGTTCCAGCTGGTGGGTTGTGCGGTTAAACAACTTTTTTCCCAGTTGATTTTCCAGCAGCTTGATCGACGCGCTGAGGGCCGGCTGGGTCACGCACAATTCCTGTGCAGCCTTGCTGAAGCTGTTTACCCGGGCTAAGGTGGCAAACGCTTGTAAATGTCGTAAGGAAATCTTCTTGCTCAACTCATGCATGGTTTTGCTTATTAGAAAAAGTAATGGATTTATAAAAATAAACAAATTTTCTTATCCCGCAATTTACCATATTCTGGACTGGTCTTTACTTGTCTTGAATGCAACAATATTCGGGAGAAGAGCCTGGAATGCGGCGCCGGCACTCGCGGCGGTGCGCCAGGCAAGGGACGCATCAATAAAATAATTCCAAAAAAACTCAGGGTTTATTCTTTTTAGGGCGGCGGCGATGAACAAATGGATGACTGGAACGATGGTAGTTGGGGGCTTGCTGGCGGCGCAGGGCGCGGCGCAGGCGCAAAGCAGCGTGCAAGTGTATGGCTTGCTGTCGGCCGGTATCGGCTATGTATCGGATGAGGGTAACGGCAGCCGCACGCATGCGCTGAGCGGCACGAATCAGAATCCCCGCATCGGTTTCCGTGGCCAGGAAGACCTGGGCAACGGCACCAAGGCCATCTTCGCGCTGGAAAACGGTTTTAACGTCATGACGGGAACGGCCTCGCAAAGCGGCCGTCTGTTCGGTCGCCAGTCGTATGTGGGCCTGTCGAGCAACGACAAGGGCACCCTGACCCTGGGCCGCCAGTACGAAGCCGTCAAGGACTTGCTGGGTCCTGTAGTCATCGCCAGTAACGGCGTGCACATTGGCGACAACGACAATGGCTACAACAACCTGCGCGTGCAAAATGCCGTCAAGTATGTCAGCCCGAACATCAGCAACCTGTCGTTTACGGGTTTGTACGGTTTCAGCGAAAATCCGGCAGATTCCAACCGCAACCGCGTCTACAGCATGGGCGCCGGCTACAAAGTCGATGCCTTCAGCTGGGCCGTCGCCTACACCAAGATGGATCGCCCGAACAGCCCGGACGCGCCGAATGGCGCCATCGGCAATGACTACGGCAGTTCCCTGTTGATCTTCAACAAGAGCGCCGTCAAGGGCGCGGGCGTGGACAGCCAGGCCATCGCCGGCACGGGAGGCTTTTATAATGTGGGCAGGACCAAGTTCGGCGCGTTGTACACCAACGTGCGCTACCACTACCTGGATCAAAGCAACCTGACCCTGCAAAACGTGGACTTGAACGTGAACCACAAGCTGACGGAAGCGTTGAACCTGGGCGCGTCGTATTTCTTTACCACTGGTAAATATGATGTGATCAACAAGACGCCGAAATGGCATCAGGTCAACTTCCAGGCCGATTATTTCCTGTCCAAGCGCACCGATGTCGCCATCACCTGGAGCTACCAGAAAGCGGCCGGCGATGCGACGTTCGCGCGCGTGTTCGGCTTCGGCGCCTCGGGCGGCAAGACGCAAAGCGTGCTGATCGTCGGCATGCGACATTATTTCTGAGTCTGATTCATCTTTACAGGCGCTGTCCCGCAGCGCCGTCCCCTGAAAGGAAGCATCTTGAAAAAGCACCTCATGTTGGCGTTGAGCCTAGGCTTGCTGGCCAACGCCGCCCACGCGGAAAAACGCGAGCTGGTCATTTCGGCCTACCCGATTGCCCAGCCCTTGTTCATGAAGTATGTGTACGAGCCGTTCAAGGCCAAATGCGGTTGCGATATCAAGGTGGAAACGGGGAATAATGCGGACCGCATCGCCAAGCTGGTGGTGCACGCCAAGAATCCGGTGATCGACCTGGTGCTGCTGTCCGATTCCGGCATGCTGGAAGCGGCGCAAAAGGGCGTCATCCAGCCCATGGATTACTCCAAGCTGAGCAATTACAAGGCGCTGTACGACGTGGCGAAAAACCCCGTCGGCGGCAATTTCGCCGTCGGCTACACCCTGTATTCGGTCGGCCTGGTGTACCGCAGCGACAAGATCGCCCCGTTGACGTCCTGGAAGGACCTGTGGCGCCCCGAACTGAAGGGCCGCGTGGCCTTCCCCGACGTGAGCACCACGCAGGGCCCGTTGATGCTGCGCATGGCCGATGCGGCCTGGGGCGGCAAGACGGACGATTACGCCACCGGCTTTGCCAAGATCGTCGGCATGAAGGGCAACGTCGTCACGTTCTCGAAAAACAGCGCGCAGCTGGCCGCCCTGTTTGCCCAGGATGAAATCTGGGCCGCGCCCGTGGCGCGCTTCACCTGGTCGCAAATGCTCAAGACTGGCCTGCCCCTGAAATGGAGCATCCCGGCCGAAGGCCAGGCGGCCGGCATGAACGTGATGGGCATCGTTGCTGGCTCGAAGAATGCGGACCTGGCGTACCAGCTGATGGATTTCTGGCTGTCCAAGGAAGTGCAGACGCAGCTGGCGACCAACCTGGTCGACTCGCCCGTCAACAAGGACGTGCGCCTGTCCGTGGCTGCCGCGCAATTCAACACCTATGGCGCCGACCAGATCAATTCGCTGAAATTCGTCAAACCGGAAACCATCATCAAGCAGCGCAGCAACTGGATGACGCAGTGGAACAAGGCCATGAGCAAATAGTGGTGACGAGGAGAAAACACCATGTTTGCTGATCCAAAAAAGCGCCTGGGACTGCTGCTGGTCCTGCCGGCGCTGATCTTTATCGTTGTCTGCTTCCTGCTGCCCGTGCTGGCCTTGCTGGTCGACGCCTTCCGCGTCGGCGATGGCATGCAGTGGGGCGTGGACCGCTTCGTCGAATTCTTTTCGCAAGAGTTCAACCGCACCATCTTCTGGCGTACCCTGCGCATCGCCGCGCTGGTGACGCTCGCTTCCATCATCCTCGGCTACCCGGCCGCGCAAGCCGTGGCGCGCGTGTCGCCGAAGTGGCGCGGCCTGGTGGTGGGCATGATGATCCTGCCGCTGATGGTCTCGCCGATCGCGCGTACCTACGCCTGGATCGTGCTGCTGGGCCGCAACGGCGCCGTCAACGCGGCGCTGGTCAACATGGGCTTGACGGAAGAGCCCCTGCGCCTGCTGTTCAGCGAGTTCGCCGTGTTTGTCGGCCTGCTGCAACTGCTGTTGCCGCTGATGCTGATGTCGCTGGCGGGCGCGCTGGAAAACCTGCCGCGCGACGTGGAACCGGCTGCCGCCACCCTGGGCGCCAATCCATGGCAAGTATTCTGCAAGGTCACCCTGCCGCTGACGCAGGAAGGCCTGGTCGTCGGCGGCACCCTGGTGTTTACGGGCTGCGTGACGGCCTATGTGACGCCGGCCCTGCTGGGCGGCACCAAGGTGCTGATGCTGGAAACCCTGCTGTACCAAAAGGTCAGCGTGGAGAGCGATTTCGGCGCGGCGAATGTCATCGCCGTCATCCTCGTCTGCATGACCTTGCTGGTGAATGCCGGCCTTAAACGTATTTCCTCGAGCCGGAGTTCCGTATGAAAGAAAGCCTGTTTTCACGTGCCGTTTTATGGCTGGTATTCCTGTTCCTGCTGGGGCCTTTCGCCATCGTCGTGCTGGCCGGTTTTTCCGGCGGCGAAACCCTGGCGTTTCCGCCCGAGTCGTATTCGCTGCGCTGGATTCTGGAAGTGTGGTCGGCGCCCGAGTTCCGCCGCGCCTTCCAGACTAGCCTGGAAATCGGCCTGATTGCCACCGTCATCGCGCTGTTGCTGGGCATTCCCGTCGCGTATGCGTTTTCGCGCATGCCGCCGCCGGGCATCGGCGCCATCCGGCAGATATTGACGTCGCCGCTGATCATTCCCGCCATCCTCGTGGGCCTGGGACTGCTGCACCACCTGGTCCTGACCATCAACGCGCCCGTCTACGTGGGCCTCTTGATCGGCCATATCGCGCTGCTGATTCCGTACTCGGTGCGCGTCGTGTACGCCAGCCTGGTGAACCTGCGCGTCGATATCGAGGATGCCGCCATCACGCTGGGCGCGTCGCGTTTGCGCGCGTTCTTCATGATCGTGCTGCCGAATATCCGCAACGCCGTGATCGCCGCCTTCTTCCTCGCCTTCGTCACCTCGTTCAACCAGGTGCCCGTCTCGCTGTTCTTGACGGGCCCGGGCATCAGCACCTTGCCGATCGAGATGCTGGGACATATGGAAAACAGTTTCGATCCGTCGATCGCTGCCCTGTCGACCTTGCTGGTCTTGTTCACCATGGCCTTCGTGATGGTGACCGAGAAGGTGCTGGGCATTTCTAAATACATGTAAGAGGCAACACACCATGAGTTATCTGGAACTGCACAAGCTGAACCTCGGCTACGCCAAGAACACGACGTCCGTGAAAGACCTGGACCTGCACGTCGAGCAGGGCGAACTGATTTCCCTGCTGGGCCCCAGCGGCTGCGGCAAGACCACCACCATGCGCGCCATCGCCGGCCTGATGCCGCTGCAGTCGGGCCGCATCGTGCTCGACGGCCGCGAAATCGGCAAGCTGGCGCCGAACAAGCGCAATATCGGCATGGTCTTCCAGTCGTATGCGCTGTTCCCACACTTGAATGTATACGACAACATCGCTTTCGGTTTGCGCTTGCGCAAGGTCGCGCCAGCTTTGCTGAAAACGAAGGTGGAAGCCGTGATCGCCGCCGTCGGCCTGACGGGTTTTGAAACGCGCCTGCCGGCGCAGATGTCCGGTGGCCAGCAGCAGCGCGTGGCGCTGGCGCGCGCCATCGTCGTCGAGCCGGCCCTGCTGCTGCTCGACGAACCGCTGTCGAACCTGGACGCCAAGCTGCGCGTGCAGATGCGCGCCGAATTGCGCCGCATCCAGCGCGAGCTGGGCATCACCATGCTGTACGTGACGCATGACCAGGAAGAAGCGCTGGCGCTGTCCGACCGCATCGTCGTCATGAATGGCGGGCGCATCGAGCAATTGGCCGCGCCGGAAGCCGTCTTCAATACGCCGTCGACGCGTTTCGTCGCCAACTTCATGGGCTTCGAAAACCTGTTCGACTACCGCGACGGCGCGCTGCACCACGCAGGCGCCAGCCTGCCGTACACATCGCCCGTCGCGGCCGGCACCACGGTGCTGGGCTGGCGTCCGGACAAGGTGCGCGTCTGCGCGCCCGACGACGCGGCCGGTCAATACCCGGGTACCGTGCTGGCGCGGGGCTTCCTCGGCGACACTGTCGAATACCTGCTGCAAACGCCGCTGGGCCAGGTCAAGGGCATTTGCGCGGCCGGTGGCGCCGCCTGGCGCGAAGGCACGGCCGTCTCCTTCGTGCTGCCGTCCGACAGCGCCCTGTGGCTGGGCGCGTAATTTCTTACTGGAAAGCATCATGACCCAATCCTTGAAAAAGATCTGGCTCGATACCGATCCCGGTTTCGACGACTGGCTGACGATGTTGCTCTTGGGCAGCAATCCCGATATCGAGTGGCTGGGCGTGAGCGTGGTGGCGGGCAATGCGCCCGTCGACATCACCTACGACAACGCCTTGCGCATCAAGGCCCATGATGGCTTGACGGTGCCGATCTACCGCGGCTGCGAAGAGCCGCTGGCCGGCGTCATCGAAACGGCGCAGCGCATCCTCGGCGACAGCGGCATGCCGACGACGGGCGAGATCCTGCCGCCCGGCGCCGCCAGCGACGCTGCCGGCCACGCCGTCGACGCGCTGATCGCCGCCGTGCGCAAGTATCCTGGCCAGATCACCATCATGGCGATCGCGCCGATGACGAACTTGGCGACAGCCTTGACCCGCGCGCCGGACATCGCGGAAAAAATCGTCGAAATCATCCTGATGGGCGGCTCGACCGACCAGGGCAACCACACGGCGGCGGCGGAATTCAATATCTATGCGGATCCGGAAGCGGCCGCCCAGGTCTTCCAGGCCGGCATCCCGCTGCGCATGTTCGGCTTGAACCTGTGCCGCCAGCTGCTGGTGACGAACGTGGAAGTGGAACGCCTGCGCGCCATCGGCACGCCGCGCGCGCAGCGTCTGGCCGGCTACCTGGAAGCGTATGTACGCATCCGCAGTGCCGACGGTTCCGTGCCCATGCCCATGTACGACCCCGTGGTGGCCCTGTACCTGGAAGCGCCGCAGCTGTTCCAGTTCCAGAGCGCCCACGTGGCCATCGAATTGACGGGCGAACTGACGCGCGGCATGACGGTGTGCGAGTTCCGCGTGCCGCGCCGCGCACCCATCAACACGCAAGTGGCGATGCTGGCCGACGGCCCGGCCGCCATCGAGCGCCTGATGCGCCGCCTGGCCGCCATTCTCGTCTGACCCTTTTTCCACTAACGAAGCGAGCTTCATGAGTCATCCTGCCGACACCCTGCCTGCCCTGAGCATCGAACAGTTTTTACGCGCCATGCCGAAAGTGGAGCTGCATTGCCACCTGTTCGGCACGGTGCGGCAAGCCACTTTCCGTGCGCTGGCCGCCAAGACGGGCAATGTCGTCACTCCCGAGGAAATCGACGCGTTTTACACGCGCGGCGACAAGCCTGTCGGCGTGCTGCGCGTGCTGCGCGCGCTCGACGCGCACCTGATCGTCTCGCCGACAGACCTGTATTGCCTTGCCTACGAATACCTGGAAGACGTGCATGGCCACGGCGTGCGCTACGCGGAATTCTTTTGGAACCCCACCGGCACCGTGCGCGTGTCGGGCATCCGCTATGACGCGGCGCAAGACGCCATCGTGGCCGCCATCCGCGACGCGCAGCGCGATTTCGGCGTGATCGGCCGTCTGATCCCCAGCATCGACCGCGAAGCGAGTCCCGCCGAAGCCGTGCAGATGGTGGAATGGATGAAGGCTTACCGCGCGCCGGAAGTCATCGGCATCGGCATCGATTACCGCGAAAACGACCGCCCGCCAGAACTCTTCATCGAAGCTTACCGCGCCGCGCGCGAGGCCGGCTTCAAGTGCACGGCGCACGCGGGCGAATTCGGCATGCCGTGGATGAACGTGGAGACGGCCATCGAGCAGTTGCAGGTGGACCGGGTCGACCATGGCTACACGATTGTTGATAATCCTCAACTGGCGCAGCGCTGCGTGGAGCGGGGCCTGGTGTTTACCGTGGTGCCGACCAATTCATATTACCTGCGCACCCTGGCGCCCGAGCGCTGGGCCCTCGATCACCCGATCCGCGCCATGGCCAAACTGGGCCTGAAACTGCATCCGAACACGGACGACCCGACCCTGCACCACGTGACGCCCACCGGTGCCTGGATGATGATGCGCGAATTCGGCTTCGGCCTGGACGACATGCGCGGCTTCATGCTCAATGGCCTCGACGCGGCCTGGATAGCCGAATCCACGCGGCGCGACTGGCGCGCGCAATTTGCGCGCGAGTTCGACGCGCTGCGCGCCCGGGTCGTCGAGTAAGTCAGGCGGACGCTGGCGGCGGTGCCAGCAGCGATGGAAATGCCCGCTGCGGGCAGCTTTGCCGCTCGCACACCTTGCAGCCCGTGCCGATGGGCGTGGCGCTGGTGGGGTCGTGCAGATCGAGTCCCTTCGAATAGATCAGCCGGTGCGCCTGCGAGATATCGCAGCCCAGCGCCACGGCAAAGGTCTTGCCCGGCGCGCGGAAGCCCGGCGACGCCGTGCTGACCTGGCGCGCGATCCACAGATAGGTGCAGCCGTCGGGCATGCTGGCCACCTGCGTCAGTACCTGGCCCGGATGGCTGAAGGCGTCGTAGACGATCCACAGCGGACACGTGCCGCCCACTCTTGAAAAATGGAAGTCCGTGGCCGACTGGCGCTTCGAGACATTGCCGGCCCGGTCGACGCGCACAAAGAAGAATGGCAGTCCCGCCGCCTCGGGGCGCTGCATGGTGCTCAGGCGGTGGCATACGGCTTCGAAACCCACGCCGAACTGGTGTGCCAGGCGCTCGATATCGTAGGCGCGCGTTTCCGCCGCCTGCAGGAAGCGCTGGTACGGCATCAGCAGGGCGCCGGCGAAATAATTGGAAAAGGCCAGGCGCGCGCTCGTTTGCGCGGCCGCGCCGGAGAATCCCGCCGTCAGCACGAGGGCGTCGATCAGCTCGCTGTGCTCGAGCAGGCTGATCTGCGCCGCCATCTGGAAGGCGCGCTGGCCGCCCGTCAGGGTGTCGGGCAGCCACAAGATGTGTTGCTGGGCGTCATAGCGGTGCTTGCGCACCATGCCCGCGTCGCCATCGGACAGTTGCACCCGGATGCCGTGGCGATCCAGCAGACGCCCTTGCAGCGCATCGAGCGTGCGCAGGGCCGGATCGAGTTCACCCGCCACGCTTTCCGCCGCCCGGTCCAGCTCATCGATGTAATTTTGCCGCCGGTTCAGGTATTCGCGCACTTCCTCGTCCGTGGACGGCGCGGCCGAACTGGCGCCGCGGCTGCCGTCGTCGAGGCGCGCGGCCAGCGTGTCGGCCCGCTCCGCCATCACCCGGTAGCGCCGCTGCAAGAGCAAAATCGAGCGCGCCAGTTCCGGCATGTTTTCCACCAGCATTTTCAATTCCGCCATCGAGGTGGGCGGCGCGTCGGGCAATTCGCCGAACACGTCGCGCACGTCGGCCACCAGGCTGGCGCTGTCGTGTTCGGAAAAGATCTGCGGATCGACCCCCAGCACGCTGCCGATGCGTAGCAAAATCGGCACCGTCAGCGGGCGCTGGTTGCGCTCCATCTGGTTCAGGTAGCTGGGCGAGATGCCCAGGGACTTGGCCAGCGCCACCTGCGTCATGCGCCGTTCCTCGCGCAGGCGCTGCAGGCGCACGCCCATGAAAACCTTTGCCATCGCGCTTCTCCTTCCCCGGTTTGTGGAATCTGCAAATTTACAATCTTTGCAGATTAACAGATTCAGCTTTGCATTATCTCGCATTTTCACGCCTTGTTTGCGGCCCGTATTGTGCGAATAATGCAAACAGACCTATACCCCCAACGAGGAGACACCGAGTGACCACGCAAACTGCCATCCCTACCGTTCCACTGCTGATCAACGGCGAGTGGGTCGAATCGACCACCACCGTCTGGCGCGACGTCGTCAACCCTGCCACGCAGGAAGTATTGGCCCGTGTGCCGTTCGCCACGCCGGAGGAAGTCAACGCCGCCATCGCCTCTGCCCAGCGCGCCTTCAAGACCTGGCGCAAGACGCCGATCGGCGCGCGCGCCCGCATCTTCCTCAAATTGCAGCAGCTGATCCGTGAAAACATGGCCGACCTGGCCGCCACCTTGACGATGGAACAGGGCAAGACCCTGCTCGACGCGGAAGGCGACGTCTTCCGCGGCCTGGAAGTGGTGGAACATGCGGCCAATATCGGCACCCTGCAAATGGGCGAGTACGCGCAAAACGTGGCCGGCGGCGTCGATACCTACAGCGTGATGCAGCCGCTGGGCGTGTGCGCGGGCATTACCCCGTTCAATTTCCCCGCCATGATCCCCCTGTGGATGTTCCCGATGGCGATTGCCTGCGGCAATACTTTCGTGTTGAAACCATCGGAGCAAGATCCGCTGGTGACGGAAAAACTCGTGCGCCTGGCCTTGCAGGCGGGCATCCCTGCCGGCGTGCTGAACGTGATTCACGGCGGCGAAGACGTGGTCAATGCCCTGTGCGACCATCCGGACATCAAGGCGATTTCGTTCGTGGGTTCGAGCAAGGTGGGCACGCATGTGTACCAGCGCGCCAGCCTCAACGGCAAGCGTGCGCAATGCATGATGGGCGCCAAGAACCACGCCGTCGTCTTGCCTGACGCAAATAAGGAACAAACCCTGAACCAGTTGCTGGGCGCAGGCTTCGGCGCCGCCGGCCAGCGCTGCATGGCCGCGTCCGTCGCCGTGCTGGTGGGCGAAGCGCGCGACTGGCTGCCGGAACTGGCGGCCAAGGCGCAAACCCTGACCGTGGGCGCGGGCAAGGACAATCCGGACCTGGGTCCCGTGATTTCCTGCGCAGCCAAGGATCGCGTGCACAGCCTCGTCGCCAAGGGCATCGAGCAGGGCGCCGTACTGACCCTGGACGGCCGCGACGTGAAGGTCGATGGCTATCCGAACGGCAACTTCGTGGGACCGACGATTCTGTCTGGCGTGAAACCCGGCATGGTCGTGTATGACCAGGAAATCTTTGGCCCCGTCCTGATTGTCGTCGAAGTCGACACGCTCGATGAAGCGATTGCCCTGGTGAACGCGAATCCGAATGGCAACGGCACGGCCCTGTTTACGCAAAGCGGCGCGGCCGCGCGTTATTTCCAAGAAGAAATCGACGTGGGCCAGGTGGGCATCAACGTGCCCATCCCCGTGCCCGTGCCCCTGTTCAGCTTTACGGGGTCGCGCGGCTCGAAACTGGGCGACCTGGGCCCGTTCGGCAAGCAAGTCGTGCTGTTCTACACGCAGACGCAGACGATTACCCAGCGCTGGTTCACGGACGCGGCCTCGGTGGGCAAGGTCAACACCACCATCAGCCTCAAATAAGGAGCTGGCATGGACTTTGAACTGAGCGACGAGCAGCGCGAGTTCCAGCAGGCGGCGCGCGCGTTTGCCGAAGGCGAACTGGCGCCGCACGCGGCGCATTGGGATGCGGAATCGATTTTCCCGGTGGAAACCATCGCCAAGGCGGGCGAGATGGGCTTTTGCGGCCTGTACACGCCGCAGCGCTGGGGCGGCCTGGGCCTGTCCCGCCAGGATGCGGCCATCGTCTTCGAGGAGCTGGCCGGTGGCTGCACCTCGACCACGGCTTACATCACGATCCACAACATGGCCACCTGGATGCTGTCGCGCTGGGGGCAGGAAGCCCTGTGCGACGAGTGGGTGCCTGCTCTGGCGGCCGGCCAGAAGCTGGCCAGCTATTGCCTGACGGAACCGCAATCAGGCTCCGACGCGGCGTCCCTGCGCACCAAGGCAGTGAAAGAGGGCGATTTTTATGTTCTCGACGGCACGAAGGCCTTCATTTCCGGCGCGGGCCAGACGGACATGCTGATCGTCATGGCGCGCACGGGCGGCGAGGGCGCGGCCGGCATTTCCGCATTTGCCGTGCCGGCGAACCTGCCCGGCATCGTGTATGGCAAGAAAGAAGAAAAGATGGGCTGGAACAGCCAGCCCACGCGCATCATCAGCTTCGACCAGGTGAAAGTGCCTGTTGGCAACTTGCTGGGCGCGGAAGGCGAAGGCTTTGCCATCGCCATGAAGGGCATCGATGGCGGACGCATCAATATCGCCGTGTGCTCGGTGGGCACGGCGCAGGCGGCCCTGACGCGGGCGCAGGCGTACATGAAGGAGCGCACGCAGTTCGGCCGCGAATTGGCGCAATTCCAGGCCCTGCAATTCAAGCTGGCCGACATGCTGACGGAACTGGTGGCGGCGCGCCAGATGGTGCGCCTGGCGGCCTGGAAACTGGACCAGGAAAGCCCGGACGCCACGGCATATTGCGCTATGGCAAAACGTTTCGCCACGGATGTAGGTTTCAATGTGGCCAACGATGCGTTGCAATTGCATGGCGGCTACGGCTATATCCGCGAGTATCCGCTCGAGCGCCACGTGCGCGACACGCGGGTGCACCAGATCCTGGAAGGGACGAATGAAATCATGCGCCTGATCGTCGCGCGAGCGATTTTGAAAGACGGCGCCACGGAGACCTTACGATGACCAGAGTGTATACCAATCTGCTGCTGGAACGCCGTGGCCATACGGCCCTGGTGACCCTCGACAACCCGCCCGCCCACACGTGGACCCTGGACAGCCTGCGCGCCCTGAAGGAGCTGGTGGCCGACCTGAATGGGGACCCGGACGTGTATGCGCTCGTGATCACGGGCGGCGGCGCCAAGTTCTTCTCGGCCGGCGCCGATTTAAAGGTGTTTGCCGACGGCGACAAGGATATGGCGTTCGCCATGGCCGCCGCCTTTGGCGAGGCGTTCGAGGCGCTGTCCGCGTTTCGCGGCGTCAGCATCGCCGCCATCAATGGCTACGCCATGGGCGGCGGCCTGGAATGCGCGCTGGCGTGCGATATCCGCATTGCCGAGGAACATGCGCAGATGGCCTTGCCGGAAGCTTCCGTCGGCTTGCTGCCGTGCGCGGGCGGCACGCAGCATTTGCCGTGGCTGGTGGGCGAAGGCTGGGCCAAGCGCATGATTCTGTGCGGCGAGCGGGTCGATGCGGCCAAGGCCCTGGCCATCGGCCTCGTCGAGGAAGTCGTGCCAACCGGCAAGGCTGCCGCCACGGCGCTGGCCCTGGCCGCCAAGGTGGCCCGCCAAAGCCCCAGCAGCGTGACGGCGTGCAAGACCCTGATCCAGGGCGCGCGCAGCCATCCGCTGGTCGCTTCCTTGCCCGATGAACGCACCCTGTTCCTCGGCCTGTTCGATACGCAAGACCAGAAAGAAGGCGTGCAAGCGTTCCTGGAAAAACGTCCGGCGGAGTGGAAGAATGGCTGAAAGTACCCTGATTGAAACTGTGAAAATCGAGGAACGCGACTGTCCCGGCGGCATGAAGCTGGGCGTCATCACCCTCGATGCGCCAAAGTCCTTGCATGCCTTGACCCTGGACATGATCCGCGCCATCGATGGCGCCCTCGTGCGCTGGGCCGGTGACGACGCCATCGCCTGCGTGGTGCTGCAATCGTCGACCGACAAGGCCTTCTGCGCGGGCGGCGACGTGCGCAGCCTGCGTTCGGCCGTCGTCGAGCAAGCGGGTGTCGTGCCGAATCCGCAGGCGCTGGCCTTCTTTGCCGAGGAATACCGGCTCGACCACCGCATCCACACGTATGCGAAACCGCTGCTGGTGTGGGGCGGCGGCATCGTCATGGGCGGCGGCCTGGGGCTGATGGCGGGCGCCAGCCACCGCGTCGTGACGGAAGGCACGCGCATCGCCATGCCGGAAATTACGATTGGCCTGTTCCCGGACGTGGGCGGCAGCTGGTTCCTGGGCCGCATGCCGGGTCGCAGCGGCCTGTTCCTGGGGCTGACGGGGGCGCCGATGAACGCGGCAGACGCCCTGTTTGCGGGCTTGGGCGACTATTTCCTGCGCCAGGAAGAGCGGAACATGGTGCTCGACGCGCTGGCGCTGGCGCAATGGCAAGCCAGCCCGCAGGCGAACAGCGAGCAGCTGGACCGCCTGCTGCGCGGCTTCTCGGCTCCCGCGTCCTTGCTGCCCGTGTCCGAAGTGCGCGCCAACTTCGACGCCATCGCCGCGCTGACGCAAGCGCCCACCTTGCCCGAAGTGGTGGCCGCCATCGCCGCGTATGACGGCGATTCGGCCTGGCTGCAAAAGGCGGCCCACTCGCTGCACAAGGGCGCGCCCAGTTCCGCCGCTTTGGTCTGGGCCATGCGTGTACGCACGCGCCATATGAGTTTGGCGCAAGTGTTCCAGCTGGAATTGATCGTTGCCGTGCAGTGCTGCGCCCATGCGGACTTCAGCGAAGGCGTGCGCGCCTTGCTGATCGACAAGGACAACGCGCCGCAGTGGCAGCCAGCCAGCCTGGCCGACGTCGGCGACGCGTATCTCAATGGGTATTTCACGGCGCCGTGGGATAGCCATCCTTTGCGCGACCTACATTAAAAGAACAACAGGAGATTTTAAAATGCAACATATCGCTTTCATCGGCTTGGGCAACATGGGCGCGCCGATGGCCCGCAACCTGGTGGCCGCCGGCTTCCACGTATCCGTATTCGACCTGACGCCGGCGGCAGTGGCGTCGCTTGTCGAGGCGGGCGCCACGGCGGCCGCCTCCGCCAGCGCGGCCGTGCAGACGGCTGACGCCGTCATCACCATGTTGCCAGCCAACAAGCACGTGCAGGAGCTGTACCTGGCGGCGGGCGGCGTGCTGGACTCGGCCAAGCCCGGCGCCCTGTTCATCGATTGCAGCACCATCGCCGCCGATGTGGCGCGGCAGGTGGCGCAGGCGGCCAGCGAGCGGGGCTTTACCATGATCGATGCGCCCGTCTCGGGCGGCACGGCGGGCGCGGCGGCCGGCACCCTGACCTTTATCGTCGGCGGCAGCGAAGCGGCCTTGCAGCAGGCGCGTCCCCTGCTGGAAAAGATGGGCAAGAACATCTTCCATGCGGGCGAGGCGGGCGCGGGCCAGGTGGCGAAGATTTGCAACAACATGCTGCTGGGCATCTTGATGGCCGGTACGGCCGAAGCGCTGAACCTGGGCGTGGCGCATGGCCTGGACCCGAAAGTGTTGTCCGACATCATGGCCAAGAGTTCGGGCCGCAACTGGACCCTGGAAGTGTACAACCCGTGGCCCGGCGTCATGGATGGCACGCCCGCGTCGCGCAATTACACGGGCGGCTTTGGCACGGCGCTGATGCTGAAAGACCTGGGCCTGGCGCAGCAGTCGGCCCTGTCGGCGAACGCGCCCACGCCTTTGGGCGGCCTGGTGCGGCAGATGTACCAGATGCATGCGCAAGCCGGTTATGCGCAGCAGGATTTTTCCAGCATCGTGCAGATGTTGCAGCCGGGCTTGAATAAACCCGCGTGAGAAATTCTGGGCAAAAAAAAGCCCGCTGGTAAAAGCGGGCTAAATCCAATTCTTGGAAGAGTTGGAGGAGACAGATGCATTATGCTGCATCGCCACATATAACTCCAATTTATCTTTGGAATATCAACTATAGATTTCCATGATATCTCTTCCCGGTAGCCGCCTGGCGGCTACCGTTGCCGCAACTCAGACGGGTTTGCAGGCGATCTTCACCGCCGTTACATTCCCTTCGCCCATGGTGCCTTTTTCGGTACCTGGGGCCAGGTCGCACTGCAGACCCTTCGGCTGAACGGAGACGCTGACGGCATAGGTGTCGCCATAGTCGACTGGGCCGGCCATGGTAAACGTCGTGGTGTCCTTGGCCACCGTTGTTATTGTGCTACCGTTAATCAGCACCAGGCCATCCACGGTCAGGCCGGAAATCGTGCCGCCCACGGTATATTTGTTTTGCAAGCAAGTAACAGCGGCGCTAATATTGATGTAATGACCAGCCGAGCCGGAACCGCCGCTGATGCTGCAAGTCATGTGGGCCGGTTGTTTGTTGAAGGTGATGTTGTAGTCGGTGCCATAGTCGATGCGCTTGATAAAAGTGAACGACGTTTTGCCCGCAGGAACCGGGAGGGTGTCGCTGCCATTTGCCAGGATCAGCCCTTCATTGGTCAAGCCAAAGATCGTTCCGCCGACCTCATACGAGGCCTTGCCGCCGCAAGCGGCCAGTCCCAGGGTCAGCAGCAGCGCGGCGAGTGGGCGCAAGCAAGATAACTTCATGTATTTCTCCAAAAAATAGGTGACGGATCGCAAGGATTACTGCGGCGTGCAGTCAAGTGTGGCCGCGGTCGTGGCGGCAGAGCCCATCGTGCCGACCGTATCGCTGGCGTCGGTACTCTTTGAACCCTGGAAGCGGCACGTCAGGCCCGTTGGCTGAGTCAGTATGGAAATACCGTACGGGGCGCCGTCAGCTACCGAAGTGAATGTGTAGGCGGTGGCGCCAGCCGATAGGGTGATGCCTTTGGGGCCCATCACCAGGCGCAAGCCATCGGCGCTCAGGCCTGTGATCGTGCCATTCAGCGGGTAGCTGTTGGTTGTGCAGCTCACCAAGGCCGTGTTCACGGAATAGCTCGATGCCTTGCCGGCGCCATTGGCGATGGTGCAAACGGCGCCCTTGGGCTGTTCCGCGATGGTAATATTGTAGCGGTCATCGTTCTTGACCAGCTTGGTGAAGACGACGGTGCCCTGGCCCACAGGAACCGGCAAGCGTTCCCCGTCATTCAGGAGAATCAGGCCATCCTTGGCCAGGCCGCTGACTGAGACTTGCAGATACAGGTTGCCGCCGCTGCCGCCGCAGGCTGCCAGGGTGACGGCGCAAGCCGCCGCCAGCATCGAGCGCAGGTACAAATTTTTCATACATTCTCCAAAACGAATTAAGTTGGGTAGCGCAACGCGGACGCTGGCGCCGCATTGGAATGGCGCCTATTTTAGTCTATCTGGCAAGCTGGATGACCTTGCCTTGTATCACCCTGTAACAATTTTTCGCCGGGAAGCGCTGGCCCGGCCCCATTTCACGGGGGCGCAGCCATGCCGGCGGCGTCGATCGGTGCGACAATAGACGCACCCTGCGCAACGTGACGCAGCATCCCATTGTGAGTCCCATGTCCCTTGCCCCTGTAAAACCCGCCGTGCCGCCCAAGGCCATCCTGTTCGACCTCGACGATACCTTGTGGCCCATCGCGCCCGTGATCGCCGCCGCGGAAACCCTGCTGCACGACTGGCTGGCCACGCATGCGCCCAAGGTGGCGCGGCAGTTTTCCATCGAGGTGCTGCGCCAGCACCGCCTGGCCATGCTCAAGGAACAACCGCATTTCCATGGCAACCTGATCGAGTTGCGCCGCGCGGGCCTGCTGGCCGCCTTCGAGGCTGCCGGCGAGGATCCCGCCCTGGTCGACGGCGCCATCCTGCAATTCCTGGCCGCGCGCAACCGCGTCCAGCCGTATGACGACGTCTTGCCGGGCCTGGCCTGGATGCGCCAGCGCATGCTGGTCGGTTCGATCTCGAATGGCAATGCGGACCTTGACATTATCGGCCTGGCGCAGCATTTCAAGGTATCGATCGCCGCCAGCGATTTTGGCGTGGCCAAGCCCGACGCCAGCATTTTCTTGGCAGCTTGCGCCGCGCTGGACGTCGCGCCCCATGAAGCCGTGTATGTGGGCGACGACCTGTATTTCGACGTGACGGGAGCGCAGGGGGCGGGCATGCGCGCCGTCTGGATGAACCGCAAGGGCAGCGATGCGCACCTGGCGGCCGGCGTGCAGCCCGACGCCATCTGCGCCAACTTTGATGAATTGTTGCTGTGGCTGCAAGGGCAACTGGAAGATTGATCGCCGCAGGCCGGGCGAACGTGCATAATAGGCGCTGTTGATGCACGTTCGGCCGCTTTCGTTGCCGCTTGCTTAACAAAATACTTGCCTAAATAAAACACCATGCAACTCGATACACGTGCCCAAACACTGCTGAAAGCCCTGGTCGAGCGATATATCGCCGACGGCCTGCCGGTCGGTTCGCGCGCCTTGTCGAAAATTTCCGGCCTGGACCTGTCGCCGGCCACGATCCGCAACATCATGGCCGACCTGGAAGAGCTCGGTTATGTGTCCAGTCCGCACACCTCGGCCGGACGCATCCCCACGCCGCGCGGCTACCGCATCTTTGTCGACACCTTGCTGACCGTGCGGCACCTGGACGAGCACCTGGTGGAATCGCGCATGCGCCTGCAGACGCCGCAACCGCAAAAAACCATCGCCAACGCGGCGCAGATGCTGTCGTCGCTGTCGCAATTTGCCGGCGTCGTGCTCAGTCCGCGCCGCGAATCCGTGTTCCAGCAAATCGAATTCCTGCGCCTGTCGGAAAAACGCATCCTGCTCGTCATCGTCGCGCCTGGCGGCGACGTGCAGAACCGTTTATTGCTGACGGAGGCCGACTATACGCCGGCGCAACTGGTGCAATCAGCCAATTACATCAACCAGAATTATGGCGGCCTGTCCTTCGACGCCGTGCGCGTGCGCCTGCAGGGCGAATTGCGCCAGTTACGCGACGATATGGGCAGTTTGATGCAGGCGGCCGTGGAAGCGGGCAGCGAAGCGATGGCCGACCATAGCGATGACATGGTGATTTCCGGCGAGCGCAACTTGCTCAGCGTGAGCGATCTGTCGTCGAACATGCATTCGCTGCGCCAGATGTTCGACATGTTCGAGCAAAAAACGGGCTTGATGCAGCTGCTCGACGTGTCGAGCAAGGCGACGGGCGTGCAGATTTTTATCGGCGGCGAATCGAACCTGGTGCCGATGGATGAGATGAGCGTGGTGACGGCGCCGTATGAAGTCAACGGCAAGATCGTGGGAACGTTGGGAGTGATCGGGCCGACGCGCATGGCTTACGAGCGCGTCATCCCGATCGTCGATATCACGGCCAAGCTGCTGTCAAGCGCGCTGAGCCATCATTGATCGTACTGCCTGGTGCGCTGGCCGCCCCATGGGAGAGGCCAGCTGTGGTCAGGCTGTTTTGTGCGGGCAAGCCGTCTTGATGCAGTTGCCGTAGATGGCCAAAGCGTGTTCGGCAATCTTGAAGCCGCGCTCTTCGGCGACCTTTTGCTGGCGCACTTCGATGTCTTCGTCGAAGAATTCTTCGACCCGGCCACAGTCGAGGCACACCAGGTGGTCATGGTGGGAGCCTTCGTTGAGCTCGAAAATCGCCTTGCCGGTTTCAAAATGGTTGCGATTGAGCAAGCCGGCCTGTTCGAATTGCGTCAGGACGCGATAGACAGTTGCCAAACCGACATCCATATTGTCGGCCAGCAGAATCTTGTAGACGTCTTCCGCGGTCAGGTGGCGTACCGGGCTACTCTGGAAGATATCGAGTATCTTCAGCCGTGGCAGGGTGGCTTTCAGGCCGCTTGCCTTGAGATCACTAGGATTGTTACTCATGTTTGTTGCTCGTATGTGGGTCAGGTGCTTTATCATATAGCGTTTTGTCGGGGAGTGCCAAAATATGCTTTTTTTTGGCGGGCCGGTCACTCCTGGCGTTTTGTTCATCCAATTGAGGTCATTTATGCGCGTAACACCGGCTGTATTGCCATCTCTCTGGCACCGTATTCCATTTCGAGCACCAGTCTTGGCAGGCATGGTCTGTGTCGCGCTGGCCATGTCCGGCTGCGCCAACCGTGGCATCCTGGGCGAAAAGCCGGCAGCTGCTCAAAAAGAAGGCAAGGAACTGGTTCCCGAACAGGGCGCACAAACGACCACCATTACGCCGCTGCAAAAATTCATGTGGTTTTTCTCGCCCTACCGTCCTGACATTCAACAAGGCAACTTTGTCTCCGAAGAGATGCTGGCCCAGTTGAAAGTGGGCATGACGCGCGATCAGGTGCGTTTCGTCCTCGGCACCTCGCTGCTGACCGATATCTTCCATGCCGACCGCTGGGATTATCCATTCCGCCTGGCACGGGGCAGTGGCGAAACCACCAGCAGCCGCGTGGTCGTGTACTTCGGCAAGGATGGCAAGGTTGAACGTTTCGAAGGCGGTAACTTGCCGACGGAGAAAGAATACATCGACCGCATCGCCGGCCCGTCACCGTTCGCCAAGGTCGCCAAGGCCGATGCGCCAGCCGCCGCCGTGCCGTCGCCCGTGGCGCCGAGCGCCGTGCCCGTGGCGCCGAGCGCCGTGCCCGTGCCGGCCGATGCCGCCCCTGCCATTCCTGTGAGCAAGCCGGAAGTGATGCCTGCGCCTGCCGCCGAGCCTGCACCTGCACCTGCTGCCGAACCCACCAAATAAGTTGCTGTAAGAGAATAAAATGACTGAACTGAAAATTGCCATCGCTGGCGCCAGCGGCCGCATGGGCCATATCCTGATCGAAGCGGTCAGCAATGCGCCCGACGCCGTGCTGGCCGGTGCGCTCGACCGTGCCGGTTCGCCGTCGATCGGACAGGATGCGGCTGCCTTCCTCGGCAAGCCTGCCGGCGTGCTGACGGAGTCCGACCTGGCGAAGGGCCTGGCGAACGCCGACTTCCTGATCGATTTCACGCGTCCGGAAGGCACTTTGCAGCACCTGGCGTATTGCGCCGAGCACGGCATCAAGATGATCATCGGCACCACCGGTTTCGATGACGCTGGCAAGGCCGCCATTGCCGCCGCCGCTGAAAAGACGGCCATCATGTTCGCGCCGAACATGAGCGTGGGCGTGAATGTCACCATGAAATTGCTGGAACTGGCCGCGAAAAGCTTGTCCGAAGGCTACGACATTGAAATTATCGAAGCCCATCACCGCTTCAAGGTCGATGCGCCGTCGGGCACGGCCCTGCAAATGGGTGAAGTGGTGGCCGGCGCCCTGGGGCGCGACCTGAAGGAATGCGCCGTGTACGGCCGCGAAGGCGTGACGGGCGAACGCGACCCGTCGACCATCGGCTTTGCCACCATCCGCGGCGGCGATATCGTGGGCGACCATACGGTGTTGTTTGCCGGCATCGGCGAGCGCATCGAGATCAGCCACAAGTCGAGCAGCCGCGTCACCTATGCCCACGGTGCCCTGCGCGCCGCGCGTTTCCTGGCCGACAAGCCCACCGGCCTGTTCGACATGCAGGATGTGCTGTCGCTGAAGAACTGAGGAAGACCATGGCCACTGCCATCCTGAATGGAAAAGACATCACCGACGCAGCGAGCTTTCACGCGCAATGCGTGCAAGCCTTCGGTTTCCCCGAGTTTTACGGCAACAGCATGGATGCCTGGGTCGATTGCCTCAGCTATCTGCGCGACGACGAAAACATGACGCAGTTCCGTTTGAAACCGAACGAAGTGCTCGACATCGTGGTGCAGGACGCCGAAAGCATGAAGGCGCAAGTGCCTGATTTACTGGAAGAAATCACGTTCTGTATCGCCGGCATCAACGAGCGCTATGAAGATTACGGTGAAAAACCGGCGCTGAAACTGGTGCTGAAATAAGGCTGAATCGATAAAAAAACGCCGGACAGTGTTGCCACTGCCCGGCGTTTTTCTTTAGACGACCTTGCGTTCGCGCAAGCCGTCGATCTGGCCGCCATCAAGGCCCAGCCATTGCTGCAGCACCTCCTGGGTATGCTGTCCCAGCAATGGCGGCGGCAAGCGGTACTGCACCGGCGAGCCCGACAGGCGCACGGGATTGGCCACCAGCGCCACCGTGCCCGCCGTCGGATGCGGCATCTCCACTTTCAAGCCGCGCGCCACCACTTGCGGGTCGGCAAAGACCTGGTCGATGCGGTTGACGGGGCCGCACGGCACGGCTTGCGCCTCGAAGGCGCTGATCCACTCGGCCGTCGTGCGCATGA
Source organism: Janthinobacterium sp. P210005 (assembly GCF_036231865.1). NCBI lineage: Bacteria > Pseudomonadati > Pseudomonadota > Betaproteobacteria > Burkholderiales > Oxalobacteraceae > Janthinobacterium > Janthinobacterium sp. P210005. Next base: position 508,604 of record NZ_JAZARC010000003.1, on the reverse strand, counting down.
CCGTGGCCTGGCGCATCAGCGGAATCAGGATCGCCCGGTGCGCCACGCGCTGCGGATTGGTGGCGAAACGTTCGTCCTGCGCCCATTCCGGATGGCCGGCGACGGCGCAAAAGCGCGAGAATTGTCCATCGTTGCCGATCGCCAGAATCATGTCGCCGTCGGCCGTGGGAAAGTCTTGATATGGAACAATGTTTGGATGCGCATTGCCCATGCGCTGGGGCACCTTGCCGCCGCACAGGTAATTGGCGGCCTGGTTGCCCAGCGCGGCCACTTGCACGTCGAGCAAGGCCAGGTCGATATGCTGGCCCAGGCCCGAGCGTTCCCGTTCGGCCAGCGCCGCCTGCACGGCGATGGTGGCGTACAGGCCCGTCAGGATGTCCGTCTGCGCCACGCCTACTTTTTGCGGTCCGGCGCCCGGCTGGCCATCGGGCACGCCCGTGATGCTCATCAAGCCGCCCATGCCCTGGATCAAAAAGTCATAGCCGGCGCGCGCCGCGTACGGCCCATCCTGGCCGAAGCCGGTAATCGAGCAATACACGAGGCGCGGGTTGAGTTCCAGCAAGCTGGCCGCATCGAGGCCGTATTGCTTCAAGCCATCCAGTTTGAAATTTTCCAGCAGCACGTCCGCCTCGGCGGCCAGCCGGCGCACCAGGGCTTGCCCTTCCGGGGCGGCCAGGTCGATGCACAGGGAACGCTTGTTGCGGTTGGCGCACTGGAAATAGGCGGCCTCGGCGGTGTCGCGGCCATCCTCGTCTTTCAGATACGGCGGCCCCCAGGAGCGCGTGTCGTCGCCGCGGCCCGGCTGTTCAACCTTGACCACGTCGGCGCCCAGGTCGGCCAGCATTTGCCCGGCCCACGGGCCGGCCAGCACGCGCGACAGGTCCAGCACGCGCAAGCCGGTCAGCGGCGCGGGCCGCAGGGTGGAAGCCAAGGCGTCCATTAGTTGAACGCGGCGATGCCGGTGATGGCGCGGCCGATGATCAGCGCGTGCACATCGTGCGTGCCTTCGTAGGTGTTGACCACTTCCAGGTTGACCAGGTGGCGGATGACGCCGAACTCGTCGGAAATGCCGTTGCCGCCCATCATGTCGCGCGCCACGCGGGCAATGTCCAGCGCCTTGCCGCAGCTGTTGCGTTTCATGATGGACGTGATTTCCACGGCCGGCGAGCCTTCATCCTTCATGCGGCCGAGGCGCAAGCAGCCTTGCAAGCCCATGGTGATTTCCGTCAACATGTCGGCCAGTTTCTTTTGCACCAGTTGATTTGCAGCAAGAGGGCGGCCGAATTGCTGGCGGTCCATCGTGTACTGGCGTGCTTTCAGGTAGCAGTCTTCTGCCGCGCCCAGTGCGCCCCAGGCGATGCCGTAGCGGGCGCTGTTCAGGCAAGTGAACGGGCCTTTCAAGCCGCGCACGTCCGGGAAGGCGTTTTCTTCCGGGCAAAATACTTCATCCATGACGATTTCGCCGGTGATGCTGGTGCGCAAGCCGACCTTGCCGTGGATTTCCGGCGCCGACAGGCCTTTCCAGCCTTTTTCCAGCACGAAGCCGCGGATCGCGCCTTCATCGTCCTTGGCCCAGACAACGAACACGTCGGCAATGGGGCTGTTGGTGATCCACATCTTGGCGCCCGACAAGCTATAGCCGCCCGGCACCTTGCGCGCGCGCGTGACCATGCTGCCAGGGTCGGAGCCGTGGTTCGGTTCCGTCAGGCCGAAGCAGCCGATGTATTCGCCCGTCGCCAGTTTCGGCAGGTATTTCTGTTTGGTTTCTTCGTTGCCGAAAGCGTTGATCGGCACCATCACCAGCGACGATTGCACGCTCATCATCGAGCGGTAGCCCGAATCGACGCGCTCGACTTCGCGCGCGGCCAGGCCGTAGCAAACATAGTTCAGGCCGGCGCCGCCGTATTCCTCGGGAATGGTCGTGCCCAGCAAGCCCAGTTCTCCCATTTCGCGGAAGATGGCGGCGTCCGTGCGGCCATGGCGGAACGATTCGAGGACCCTTGGCACCAGGCTGCCCTGGCAATAGTCGCGGGCCGCTTCCAGCACGGCGCGTTCGTCGCCCGTCAGTTGTTCTTCCAGCAGCAGGGGGGAATTCCAGTCGAATACGGTTTTGCTCATCACAGGCCTCGCAGGTGAGCGCCGGTGATCGGCGCAAGATTGAATATGGCTCATGGTAGGTTTTTGCCTAGCCTTGCGCAAACGATTTTTTCGCACCCAGACATGCGTGCTACGCATATCTTGCGGCATACTGGCGTTCTTTTACCGGCCGGATATTCCCATGTCACGCAAAATCCCCATGCTGCAAGCGCTGAACTGCTTCGAGGCGGCCGCGCGCCACCAGAGCTACACGCATGCGGCGCGCGAACTGTCGCTGACGCAAAGCGCCGTGTCGCGCCAGATTTCGTCCCTGGAAACTTTTCTTGGGGTGCAACTGTTTCAGCGCACGCGCCATGGCGTGCTGCTGACCAGTGCCGGCGCCGCGTATGCACGGCAGATCGCCGCCCGCCTCGATGGCTTGGAGCGCGACACGCTCGACACCATGGCGCGCCAGGGCGGCGGCGGGGCCTTGCAGCTCGCTTCCGTGCCCACGTTTGCCACGCGCTGGCTGATGCCGCGGCTGTCTTCGCTGGCGGACTTGCATCCGGACATCGTCGTGCATATCGACGCCTATACAAAACCGTTCATGTTTGCCGATACGGAATACGACGGCGCCCTGTACGCGGGCACGCCCGAGCAGCTGGCGCGCTGGCCCGGCACGCGCGCCACCTTGCTCATGCACGAAGAAATCGTGCCCGTCGCCAGCCCCCGCCTGCTGGCGGCGCGCAGTCAGTGGCAGCCGCAGGATTTATTGGAATTGACCTTGTTGCAACAAAGTACGCGCCCGGGCGCCTGGCGCCAGTGGTTTGACGCCATGCAGGTCGAGGGCGAGGGGCGCGACGGGGCGCACTACGGCGCCCGCTACGAACTGTTTTCCATGCTGGCCATGGCGGCCGTGCAAGGGCAGGGCGTGGTCTTACTGCCACGCATGCTGGTCGAAGCGGAACTGGCGCGTGGCGAATTGCAGATCGCATGCGAGCGCCCACTGCGCGGTCAGCGCGCGTATTACCTGATCACGCCTGAAACGGCGCATGAAAAGACGGCCTTGCAGCAGTTCCGGCTATGGCTGCAGGGCGAAGCGGCCTGAGGCAATTCAAACCACCTTGGCCGTATCGAAATGGGGATTGTCGATCAGGCCGATCTGGTTGCCGAACGGGTCGAGCAATTCCACCGTGCGGATGCCGTCGCCCACGTCCGTGATCGGGTGGTGCAGGGTGCCGCCCAGCGCAACGATGCGCTCGACTTCCTGTTCGATGCCGTCCACGCCCCAATACGTCACGCTGCCCTGCGTGCCCGCTTCGCCGCCCGGCAGCAAGCCCAGCTCGAAGCCGCCGATGGCAAAGCCGACATAGAACGGCTGGTCGAAATACGGCGCCGTGCCAAATACCTGGCTGTACCAGGCCTTGGCTTTGTCCAGGTCGGGGACGGGATAGGTGACGGTGCGCAAGCCCTTGATCATGTTCTGCTCCTGTTGGTTGAAATAGTCGGCGAAGTACCTTGCGCCATGATGCCACCGGCGCGCGCCGCGCGATTGGAAAAATGGAAGGTGGTCATGCACGCCGGCCCGTCAGCCACGCCTCGGGCGAGCTGCGGGTGAAATCCTGGAAGTCGTGGATCAGGTGCGACTGGTCGAAATAACCATATTGCAAGGCCACTTGCGCCCAGTCCGGCTGTCCCGCCAGGCTTGTCAGGCCCTGGCTGGCGGCGCGAAAACGGCAGATGCGGGCAAACAGCTTCGGGCTGATGCCGACTTGCTGGCGAAATTGCAGCGCCAGGTGCTGGCGCGATACGCCCAGTTGCTGCGCCAGGCCCTCCACGCGCACCTGGCCGGATGCGCGCTCGATGGCCGCGATGGCATGTTCGGCCGCGCCGGCCTGGCGCCGTGGCGGCGCGGTGCGCAGGCGCAGCAGCAGATAATCTTGCAAAATAGAAATTCTTTGCGCATTGGACAAGGACTCGCTCCACAGGGCGTCAGCCAGGCGCGCCGCCAGCTCGCGGCCCCACAGTTGCTGCAAGCCCGTGCGGCCATCGCTGAGTTCGCACAAGGGCAGCTGGAAAAAGTGTGCCGCCGCGCCCGGCTTGAAGCGGGCCGCCACCGTTTGCACGAGACCCTGGCTGAGGACGGCAATCGGCGCCGTCATCATGCCCACGGCAAAGCTGGCATCCTGCTGGTCCTGGCACAGGATGTCGATGCAATTGTCGGGCAAGACCTGGTGCGTCAGGGGCGTGGCGCCCGTTTGCACGCGACACGTCCAGACGCAGTCCAGCCACGGCCGCAGGGCGGGGATGGGCGGATATTCCTGGTAGACGATCATGGTCGGCGTTGATGCAAAGAACAAGATTGTGGCATATGTATTGTTGCATACGACATAGCATAATTGTGCGCCGGCCGAAATATGCGAGACCGGGCCGCCGGCGCGCCGCGCTATCGGGCGGCGACAACCAGTATAATGCTCGGTTCATATCCACTATTGGCCGCACATCATGCAAGATAAATATAGTCCCGCCGACGTCGAACAAGCCGCCCAATCGCACTGGAAGGCGATCGACGCCTATAAAGCCGTCGAACACGACCCGCGTTTCCCAAAAGGCAAGTATTTTGCCTGTTCGATGCTGCCTTACCCTTCGGGCAAGCTGCACATGGGTCACGTGCGCAACTATACGATCAATGACGTGATGTACCGCTACCTGCGCATGAATGGCTACAACGTGCTGATGCCGATGGGCTGGGATGCGTTCGGCATGCCGGCGGAAAACGCGGCCATGGCCAACAACGTGCCGCCCGCGCAATGGACGTATTCGAACATCGCCCACATGAAGCAGCAGATGGAATCGATGGGCCTGGCCATCGACTGGTCGCGCGAAATGACCGCCTGCAAGCCCGAATACTACAAATGGAACCAGTGGATGTTCCTCAAGATGCTGGAAAAAGGCATCATCTACAAGAAGACCGGTACCGTGAACTGGGACCCGATCGACCAGACCGTGCTGGCCAACGAACAAGTCGTCGACGGCCGCGGTTGGCGTTCGGGCGCGCTGATCGAAAAGCGCGAAATTCCCATGTACTACGCGCGCATCACCGATTATGCGGAAGAATTGCTGGCGTATGTGGATGACAAGCTGCCGGGCTGGCCCGAGCGCGTGCGCACCATGCAGACCAACTGGATCGGCAAGTCGACAGGCGTGCGCTTCGCCTTCCCGCATGACATCAAGGACGCGAATGGCGCCCTGATCGGCGACGGCAAGCTGTATGTGTTTACCACCCGTCCGGACACCGTCATGGGCGTGACCTTCTGCGCCGTGGCCGCCGAGCACCCGCTGGCCATCCACGCCGCGCAAAGCAATCCTGCGCTGGCCGCTTTCAACGCCGAATGCAAGCTCGGTTCCGTGATCGAAGCGGACATGGCAACGATGGAGAAGAAGGGCATGCCGACCGGCCTGTTCGTCACCCATCCGCTGACGGGTGCGCAAGTGGAAGTCTGGGTCGGCAACTACGTGCTGATCACCTACGGCGATGGCGCCGTGATGGGCGTGCCGGCGCACGACGAACGCGATTTTGGTTTTGCCAAGAAATACGACCTGCCGATCAAGCAAGTCATCGAAGTCAAGGGCCAGGAATTCTCGACGGACGCCTGGCAGGAATCGTATGGCAGCAAGGACGGCGTCTGCGTCGCTTCCGGCAAATACGACGGCCTGCATTTCGCGTCCGCCGTCGATGCGGTGGCCGCCGACCTGGCCGAACTGGGCCTGGGTGAAAAGAAAACCACGTTCCGCCTGCGCGACTGGGGCATTTCGCGTCAGCGCTACTGGGGTACGCCGATCCCGATGATCCATTGCGCCGATTGCGGCGTGGTGCCGGTGCCGGAAAAAGACTTGCCGGTGGTGCTGCCGGAAGACTGCGTGCCGGACGGCACGGGCAATCCGCTGAACAAATACGAAGCCTTCCTGCAGTGCGACTGCCCGCAGTGCGGCAAGCCGGCGCGCCGCGAGACGGACACCATGGATACCTTCGTCGATTCGTCGTGGTATTACATGCGCTATACCTCGCCAGGCTCGAACGACGCGATGGTCGACGCGCGCAACGATTACTGGATGCCGATGGACCAGTACATCGGCGGCATCGAACACGCCGTCATGCACTTGCTGTACGCGCGCTTCTGGACCAAGATCATGCGCGACTTCGGCCTGGTCAAGTTCGACGAGCCATTCGTCAACCTGCTGACGCAAGGCATGGTGCTCAACGAAACATATTATCGCAAGGACGCGGTGGGCAAGACCACCTGGTTCAACCCGGACGACGTGCGCCTGTCGCTCGATGACAAGGGCCGTCCGCAAAGCGCCGTCCTGGTGGCCGACGGCCAGCCGGTAGAAATCGGCGGCACGGAAAAAATGTCGAAGTCGAAGAACAACGGCATCGACCCGCAAGCGCAGATCGAGCAGTACGGCGCCGACACGGCCCGTCTGTTCACCATGTTCGCTTCGCCGCCGGAACAGACGCTGGAATGGTCGGGCAGCGGCGTCGAAGGCGCGAACCGCTTCCTGCGCCGCGTGTGGAACTTCGGCTACGCCCAGTCGGCGACGATTCAAGCCGCGCTGGCCGGCGGCGCCGCACCGGCCACGGGCGACGCGCAGAAAAACCTGCGCCGCGAATTGCACAAGCTGCTGCAGCAAGCCGATTACGATTTGAAGCGCATCCAGTACAACACCGTGGTGTCTGCCTGCATGAAGATGCTCAACACGCTGGAATCGGCCAAGCTGGACGATAGCGCGCAGTCGAAGGCGCTGATCGCCGAAGGCTTCTCCATCTTCCTGCGCCTGCTCAACCCCGTCGCGCCGCACATCACTCACGTGCTGTGGCAGGAACTGGGCTACGCGGGCGTGCACGGCGACCTGCTCAACGTCGCCTGGCCGCAAGTCGACCCGGCTGCATTGGAGCAGTCCGAGATCGAGATGATGATCCAGGTGAACGGCAAGCTGCGCGGCTCGATCACCGTGTCCAAGGATGCGGACAAGGCCAGCATCGAAGCGGCTGCGCTGGCGTGCGAAAGTGTGCAGAAGTACGTCGAGACCACGCCGAAGAAGATCATCGTCGTGCCAGGCAAGTTAATCAGCATCGTGGTGTAATCATGACGACTTCCTCTTCCGTATCGCTGTTGGGCCGCCGCGCCGTGCTGGCCTTGGGCCTGACTGTTTTGCTGTCGGCCTGCGGCTTCCATTTGCGCGGTTCGAACGGCAGTTTCATGCTGCCGTTCGCGACGATGTACATCGGCTTGCCCGACACGTCGCCGCTGGCGATCGGCCTGAAGCGCTATATCCGCGCCATTGGCAGCACGGAAGTGGTGAATACCAGGGATGGCGCCGACGCCGTCCTTGAAGTGCTCAGCGACCCGGAGAGGAATCAGACCAAGACTATTTTGTCGCTGAACAAAAATGGCCGGGTACAAGAGTATCAACTCGGCTACTCGATCAATTTCCGCGTGGTGGACAAGGCCGGCAACCAGTTGCTGGCGCCGACGACCATCAGCCTGGTGCGTCCGATCACCTTCGACGACTCGCAGGTACTGGCCAAGGAAACGGAAGAAGCGGCGCTGTACCGCGACATGCGCAACGACCTGGTGCAGCAGATCATGCGCCGCCTGGCCGCCATCAAGCCGGTGCTGCCGGCCATGTCGGTGGCGCCAGTGGCGCCCGTGACGCCTGTCGCGCCGGCAGCCCCGCAGCAGTGACGGGGACGCCATGCAATTGCGGATAGACGCGCTCGATGGGCATGTGGCCAAGCCGCTGGCGCAGCTGTATGTGATCACCAGCGACGAACACCTGCTGGCGCTGGAAGCGGCCGACAAGATCCGCCGCGCGGCGCGTGCGCAGGGATACTCCGAGCGCGACGTGCTGACGGTGGAGCGCAGCTTCAAGTGGGGCGAGCTGCTGGCGGCGAACCAGGAGCTGTCGCTATTCGGTGACAAGAAAATGATCGAGTTGCGCATCCCCACCGGCAAGCCGGGCAAGGATGGCGGCGCGGCGCTGCAAAGCTACGCGAAAAACCTCAGTCCCGACAACCTGACCCTGATCACCTTGCCCAAGCTGGATTGGGCCACGCAGAAGGCGGCCTGGGTCGCCAGCCTGCAGCAGGCGGCCGTATATATCGAGATTCCGAACGTGGAGCGGGCGCAGTTGCCGGCGTGGATAGGCCAGCGCCTGGCCGCGCAGGGACAAAGCGCCGAACGGGCCAGCATCGACTTCATCGCCGAACGGGTGGAAGGTAACTTGCTGGCGGCGCACCAGGAAATCCAGAAACTGGGCTTGCTGCATGCCGTGGGTAAGCTGACGTATGAACAAGTGCAGGACGCGGTGTTGAACGTGGCCCGCTATGATGTCTTCAAGCTGTCCGAAGCCATGCTGGCCGGCGATCCGGCGCGCCTGGTGCGCATGCTCGAAGGCTTGAAAGGCGAGGGCGAGGCGCTGCCGCTGGTCTTGTGGGCCGTCTCCGAAGAAATCCGCACGCTGTTAAAATTGAAGGCGGGCATGGCGCAAGGGCGTCCATTGGGCGCGCTGCTGAAGGAATACCGCATCTGGGGGCCGCGTGAGCGGATGATGGAACCGGCCCTGCGGCGCATTTCGCTACCCGTGCTGGAAGCGGCGCTGCAGCAGGCGGCGCAGGTGGACAAGATGATCAAGGGCTTGCGCGCCAAGGGCTACGCGGGCGATGCCTGGGATGCCATGCTGCAGTTGGGCCTGAAGATCGCCCGAGGCTAGTTTTTTACTATATGGATACGAGCATGGACATCACAGAATATATGCAGGACGTGGGCACGCGCGCACGCGCCGCCTCGCGCGCCATGGCGCGTGCCGACAGCGCCACGCGTAACCGCGCCTTGAGCCTGATTGCCGCCGCCATCGTGCGCGATGCCGACCTGCTGCGCGCGGCGAACCAGCGCGACCTCGATGCGGCCGCTGCCGCCGGCCTGGCGCCGGCCATGCTCGACCGCCTGACCCTGTCCGACGCTGCCATTGCCACCATGGTCGAAGGCTTGACGCAGATCGTGTCGCTGGCCGATCCGATCGGCGAAATCTCGAACATGAAGTTCCGCCCGACGGGCATCCAGGTGGGCCAGATGCGCGTGCCGCTGGGCGTCATCGGCATCATCTATGAAGCGCGTCCGAACGTGACGGTGGATGCCGCCGGCCTGTGCATCAAGAGCGGCAACGCGACGATCTTGCGCGGCGGCTCGGAAGCGATTCACTGCAACCGCGCGCTGGCCAAGCTGGTGGCCGAGGGCTTGCAGGGAGCCGGCTTGCCGGCCGATGCCGTGCAAGTCATCGACACCACCGACCGCGCTGCCGTCGGCGCCCTGATCACCATGCCGCAGTACGTGGACGTCATCGTGCCGCGCGGCGGCAAGGGCCTGATCGCGCGCCTGATGGGCGAGGCCACCGTGCCGATGATCAAGCACCTCGATGGCATTTGCCACGTCTATATCGACGCCAAGGCCGATATCAGGAAGGCGATCGATATCGGCTTCAACGCGAAGTGCCACCGCTACGGCACCTGCAACACCATGGAAACGCTGCTGGTGTCGCGCGCCGTCGCCGCGACCGTGCTGCCGCAGCTGGCCGAACTGTACCTGACCAAGCAGGTGGAACTGCGCGCCGATCCGGAAAGCCATGCGATCCTGGCCGCCGCTGCCTATCCTCACCTGGTGGCCGCCACAGAGGAAGACTGGCGCACCGAATACCTGGCGGCGATCCTGTCGGTGAAGGTCGTCGACGGCATCGACGAAGCGATGGACCACATCAACCAGTATTCATCGAAGCACACGGAATCGATCATCACGGAAGACTACAGCGATGCGCTGCGCTTCCTGCGCGAAGTCGATTCCGCTTCCGTGATGGTGAACGCATCGACGCGTTTCGCCGACGGCTTCGAATATGGCCTGGGCGCCGAGATCGGCATCTCGAACGACAAGCTGCATGCACGCGGCCCGGTGGGACTGGAAGGCCTGACCTCGCTCAAGTACGTGGTCTTTGGCCACGGCGAAGTACGCAAATAGTCTTTTTCGCGGGCTGCCCACAAGGCGGCCCGTGCTCTCGTTTCTCTCCACTTCTGACATTGGGAACCCCATGCTCTTTCTCTGGACCAAAGCCTTTCACATCATCTTCGTCATGTCCTGGTTTGCCGGCCTGTTTTATTTGCCGCGCATCTTCGTGAACCTGGCGATGGAGACGGAAACGGTGGCCACCGAGCGCCTGCTGCTGATGGCGCGCAAGCTGTACCGCTTCATGTCCCTGCTGGCGCTGCCGGCCATGGTGCTGGGGCTGGCGTTGATGTGGATGCTGTACGGCGGGGGCGAAGGCCGCATGAAGATGCCGGGCTGGATGCACGCCAAGCTGACGTTCGTGGTGCTGCTGCTCGGCTATCACCACGCTTGCGGATCCATCCTGCGCAAGTTTGAAAAAGGTCTCAACAAGCGCAGCCACACATGGTTCCGCTGGTTTAATGAAGTGCCGGTGGTGATGCTGCTGGCCGTCGTCGTGCTGGTCGTGGTCAAGCCTTTCTAAGGGAGTCGAGATGAGTGCAAGTCAGAACAAAGTCGTGCAGTATTTCTTCGCGCCCCACTCTCCATGGACTTACCTGGGGCACGCACGCCTGATGGCCATCGCCGCGAAGACGGGCGCCCAGATCGACGTGCGACCCTTCGACCTGGGCAAGGTTTTCAGCGTCTCGGGCGGCCTGCCGCTGGCCAAGCGCGCACCGCAGCGCCAGGCGTATCGCCTGGCCGAACTGGCACGCTGGTCGGCCTTTTTGCAAGTTCCCCTGACCTTGCAGCCCAAGTTTTTTCCCGTGTCGCCGGAAGCGTCGGCCAAGCTGATCATCGCCACGCGCCTGGCGCACGGCGTGGAGGCGTCGCTGAACCTGGCGCACGCCATCATGCGCGGCTTGTGGGCGGAAGAGCGCAACATCGGCGACGAGGAAACACTGGTGCAGATCGCGCTCGACGCCGGTTTCGATGGCCGCCAGTTGCTGAAAACGTCGGAAACGGCCAGCGTGCAGGCCGAATACGACGCCAACACGGAGGCAGCGACCGCCGCTTCCGTGTTCGGCTCGCCGTGGTACATCGTCGATGGCGAAGGGTACTGGGGCCAGGACCGCCTCGATTTTGTCGAACGGGCGCTGGCAGGGTAGTCAAGCAAAAGCAGTTTTTTTAAACGTAGTAAGCAGCGCCTGTAATTTAGCGGGCGTTCAACACAATGGAATAAGGGTACACCAACCATGGCTTCATATTTTTGCCCATGCCCGCGCGGTATGGAAGCGGCGCTGGCCGAGGAACTGGGCGAGATCGCCCACGATAGTTCGACCATGAAGGTCCACAACCAGGTGCCGGGCGGCGTACACTGCTCGGGCGACCTGCTGGACTCCTATCGCATCAACCTGCATTCGCGCATCGCTTCGCGCGTGCTGATGCGCATGGCCCATTCCGGCTACAAGACGGAAAACGATATTTATGACCTGACCCTGGCGCAATCCTGGGAAGACTGGTTCGGCGTGCACCACACGATCCGCGTCGACGTCACGGCCGTCAAATCGCCGCTGCGCAGCCTGGAGTTCACGACCCTGAAAATCAAGGATGCGATCTGCGACCGCTTCCGCGACCAGTTCAACGAGCGTCCGTCGGTCAACACCAAGACGCCGGACATGCGCATCGTCGGCTTCCTCGACGCGCATACGTTTACCGTGTACCTCGACACCTCGGGCGAAGCCCTGTTCAAGCGCGGCTGGCGCGAAGAGACGGGCGACGCGCCGCTGCGCGAAAACCTGGCCGCCGGCCTGCTGCGCGTGTCGGGCTGGAAGCCTGGCATGGTGCTGTTCGACCCGATGTGCGGTTCCGGCACCATCCTGGCCGAAGCGGCGCAGATGCTGCAGGGGATTCCGCCGGGCGCCTCGCGCCAGTTCGCGTTTGAAAACTTCCATGACTTCGATCCGGCGCCGTGGAATGCCATGAAAAACGCCATCAAGGTCAATCCGTTGCCGGCCGAACCGACCATCTTCGGCAGCGACATCTCGGGCGACATGGTCGCCATGACACGCCATAACCTGCGTTGCGCCGGTGTGCGCTTCGACGTGCCCTTGAAACAGATCGAGGCGCAGGAAGTCAAGCCGCCAAGCGACGTGCCGGGCATCATGCTGACCAACCCGCCGTACGGCGAGCGTATCGGTGTGCGCGGCGACAGCACCATCCCGGAAGACGAACTGTCGACGTCCTTCTATTCGGCCATGGGCACGACCCTGAAGCAGCGTTTCGCCGGCTGGACCGTGTTCCTGTTCACGGCCGACCTGGGCCTGCCCAAGCTGCTGCGTTTGAAGGAAGCACGCAAGACGCCATTCTTCAACGGCGCGCTGGAATGCCGTCTGTTCCGCTTTGATATGGTCGCCGGCTACAACCGTAGAGAAGAAGCCAAACCGAAAAACATCTGATTAAACCTACTGCGCGTTGCCACTTGCGGCTTGCGATGCTCACCGTACTTTTGTACGGTTGCGCTTCTCGGCCACAATTGGCGGCCGCTCGCTACGGTTTTCTCAGGTGTTTTACGCGCTAAAAAATGCAGTATCACGCGCGCGGACCGTAACCGGTCCGCGCGCCATTTTGGATCCGCCATGTTTCCCACCCCTCCGGCCGATGTGCCGCCCGACCCGGTTACCCCCGTTCCTCCTCCCACGCCGAGCCACATGGCGCCGCTGAGCCGCGGTGCGCTGGCGATGATGCTGGCCGGGCTGTCGATGCTGGGGCCCCTGTCGATCGACACGTACCTGCCCGCGTTTGGCGCGATCCAGGGTTCGCTGCAAGCGTCGCCGCTGGAAGTACAGCAGTCGCTGACGTTCTACATGCTGGCCTTTGCCGGCATGGTGCTGTGGCATGGCGCGATCTCGGATACTTTTGGCCGGCGCAACGTCATTCTTGTGTCACTGCTGATGTTTGCCATCGGCTCGCTCGGCTGCGCTTCCGCGCACACGGTGCACTACCTGTGGTTCTTCCGCATCATGCAGGGCGTCTCGGCCGGCGCCGGCGTGGTGATCAGCCGCGCCATCATCCGCGACCTGTATGCCGATGCGGCGGCGGCGCGGCTGCTGTCGCTGGTGACGATGATCTTTTCCATCGCCCCGGCGGTGGCGCCGATTCTCGGTGGCTGGATCGTCATCTGGTTCGACTGGCGCTCGATCTTCCTGTTCCTCGCCTTTTACACGCTGGTGCTGCTGGCGTTCTGCTACTGGCGCCTGCCCGAGACCCTGCCGATGGAAAAGCGCCAGCCGTTCAATCCCCGCTTCCTCGCCTCGAGCTATGGCCAGATCCTGCGCTCGCCCCTGTTCCACATCAAGGCTGGCATCGTCGCCCTCAATTTCGCGGGCCTGTTCCTGTTCATCACGGCCGCGCCGGAAATGCTGCCCAAGCAGCTGGGCCTGGGGCCATCGCAATTCGGCTGGCTGTTCATTCCCTGCGTGAGCGGCATCTTCATGGGCGCCGCGGCGGCCAACCGCATCGCCGGCAAGGTGACGTTCGCGCGCCAGATCGGCATCGGCTTTGCTTTTCTGCTGTGCGCCGCCAGCGTCAATGTCGTGTATCACCTGTTCCTGCCGCCCTCCTTGCCCTGGTCGGTGCTGCCGCTGTTCTTCTACACCTTCGGCATGTCGCTGGTGGGGCCGGGCGCGACCCTGCTGGCGCTCGATCTGTTCCCGCATATCCGCGGCACGGTGGCTTCGTGTCAGTCGTTTGCCAGCACCTTGCTGGGCGCCGTGGTGGCCGGCGTGATCTCGCCGCTGCTGTCCGGTTCCGTGCTGTGGCTGGCCTCGGGCCAGTTGGCGTTTACGGGCCTGGCGCTGGCGCTGTGGCTGATATCGCGGCGCTTTCGTCACCGTTTGCTGGGTTCCTTCAAGGCATAAGTTTCCACTGCAGAACGCTAGATTTATTTCAACTTAATTTTCTATATTGCAAGTAATATTCGGCGCTTATGATAAGATGACTTCTTTTCCCGGCATCCTCTCAGGCGACATTTTTTGGGTTACAGGAGTAGAGGATTCCTCTGACGTGGCCGCGCTTCGCTGCTAAGCGCTCATCCTTTTCGAACCGGCAATGCCTGATACGATGCATCAATCTGATCAAGATATTCGCAATCGCCTGCTGATTGCCCGCCTGCCGGCCATGCCGCAGATACTCATCAAGCTGATCGCCCACCTGCAGGCCGACGATGCCGGCATGCCGGAGCTGGCCGCCCTGATCGCCAAGGATGCGGGCATGACCAGCAAGATACTCGGCGTGGCCAACAGCTCGGCCTACCATCGCCAGGGCAAGGTCGTCAGCCTGGAGCAATCGCTCGTGTCGCTGGGCACGGACATGATCAAGACCCTGGTCATCAGCGAATCCGTCTTTCAGACCTTCAACAGCTTTCCCCATTCCGGCAGCACGGATCTGCGCGCCTTCTGGAAAAGTTCGCTGTCGGCCGCCGTCATGGCGCGCGCGCTGGCCAAGGCCATGGCCTATCCGCACGTCGAGGAAGCGTATCTGGCCGGCTTGCTGCACAACGTGGGCCGCCTGGCCTTGCTGGCCACGGCGCCGAAGGAATACGCGTTCAATTTCACGGCGCGCGACGATGCCGCCCTGTGCGCGGTGGAGCAGCGCACCTTGCAGATTACGCATGCTGAAGCGGGCGCCTGGCTGATCGAGCGCTGGCATCTCGATTCCTTCCTGGCCGACAGCGTGCTGTATCACCACGAACCGCTGGCGCGCCTGGAAGCGAGCCATCCCCTGATTCGCATCGTGCGCCTGGCGCACCTGCTGTGCTGCCATGCCGATGATGCGGAATCGATCACGCAGGCGGCAAGCCTGTGCGCGCTGGATGTCGACGTACTGCAAGACCTGGCCGGCAGCGTCGCGCGCCAGGTGGCGCAGGCCGCGCAGCACCTGGGCATCGACCTGGCCGGTGCGGATGATATCGCCACGCCACCCGCGTATGCGCCGCCATCCGTCGATCCGGTGCAGCAGCGCCTGTCCGATGAAGTGCGCAATATGGTGCTGGTGTCCGAAGTGGGCCAGACCTTCGCCCGCCAGCAGGGAGAAAGCAGCCTGCTCGAAGCCATCACGCGCTCGGCGCGCATCCTGTTCGATTTCGACACGGCCGTCATCCTGCTGCAAAACCCCACCGGCCATGCGCTCGTCGGCGTTGCGGCGGGCGAACATCAGCAGCGTCTGGCCGGCTTCTCGATCCCGCTGGCCAAGGGCGGGCTCCTGGCCGCTTCGGCGCTGGAGTGCCAACTGGCGTTCCTGAAGCGCGACATGCCGGCGCTGGGCATCGTCGAAGAGCAGTTGTTCCGCATTCTCGGTACCGACAGCCTGGTTTGCGTGCCGCTAGTGGCGGGCCAGCGCAGCCTGGGCGTGTTGATTGGCGGCGTGGCGGCGTGGCAGATTCCCGCGTGCCAGAAGCGCGAGGGTTTCCTGCGCGCCTATGCCAACCAGGCCGCCACGGCGCTGGAAACGGCCATCAGCGCGCGCGGCCTGGCACGGCGCCAGCTCGATCACGTGGCCGAGGAATACCGCGCCGCGTCGCGTCGCGTCGTGCATGAAGTGAATAACCCGCTGTCCATCATCAAGAACTACCTGAGCGTGCTCGATCACAAGCTGGAGAAGCAGGAGCCGGTCACGGGCGAGATGTCGATCCTGAACGAGGAAATCGACAGGGTCGGCCAGTTGATCAGCGGCCTGGCCGACCTGCAGCCGGTGGCGGCCAGCGGCGTGACCGATTGCGCGCGCGTGGTCGACGATGTGCTGCGGCTGTTCCGCGCCACCGACTTCCTGCCGCCGAAGATCGAGGTGGTCACGCGCATGCAGGATGCACCATGCGAAGTGGAGGCCGATGCCGACATGCTCAAGCAAATCCTGCTCAACCTGCTGAAAAACGCCGTCGAAGCCTTGCCCGATGGCGGGCGCATCGAAGTGGCGAACCGTGGCCACGTCAACCGCGACCGTCGCCTGTACCTGGAATTGTGCGTCAGCGACAATGGCGCCGGCCTGGCGCCGGAAGTGCTGGCCAATCTGTTTTCCCCTGTGCGCAGCAGCAAGGAAGGGGCGCATCACGGCCTGGGCCTGTCCATCGTGCATGACCTGGTCACCCGCCTGCATGGCGTGATCGGCTGCCGCAGCAGCAAGTCCGGCACCTCGTTTGAAATTCTGCTGCCCATTCCCTTGCCAGCGAGTGCTGCAGCCGCGCTGCCCGCGCCCGGCAATACCGCTTTGTCTTCGTAACGTCCATGAACTCCTCCGCCATTCCGTTTGACCTGGAAAACAGCCCGCGCATCCTGCTGGTCGACGACGAGCCCCGTTTGCTCGCCTCCCTTCACGAATTGCTGAAGGACCGCGGCTACCAGCTGTACACGGCCACCTGCGGCAGCGAGGCGCTGGCGCAGTTGTCGAAACTGCGCTTCGACCTGATCCTGCTCGACTTGCGCCTGCCCGACATGAGCGGCCATGAAATCATGGACCACATCAACCGGCGCGGCATCGAGGGCGACGTGATCGTCATGAGCGGCGACGTCGGCATCGAGGCGGCCATCGGCGCCCTGAAACGCGGCGCTTACGATTATCTGCGCAAGCCCTACAGCCGCGAAGAGCTGCTCAAGACGGTGGAGAATGCGCTGCAGAAGCGCAAGCTGGCGCTGGAAAACGAGCGCATCGCGCTGCAGCTGGAAAATTCGGAAAAGATGTACCGCTATCTGGTCGACAGCTCGCCCGACATCATCTACACCCTGAACCACGAAGGCCGCATCACCTTCATCAACGATCGGGTGCACCAGTTGCTGGGCTTTAGCCGCGAAGAGCTGATCGGCAGCCATTATTCGATCCTCGTGCACGATGAAGACCAGGAGCGGGCGCGCTATGCCTTCAATGAGCGCCGCATCGACGAGCGCGCGTCGCGCAATGTGGAACTGCGCCTGAAGTGCCATAGCGGCAGCGGCAGTGACCGTACCTTCAACAACACCCTGATGACGGTTCCGCTCAATTCGATCGGCATGCACAGCCACGATCACGAAGCCCGGAAGCAGGAATACTTCGGCACCTACGGCGTGGCGCGCGACATCACCGACCGCAAGCGCGCCGAGGAAGTCATTTCCTACCAGGCCTATCACGACATCCTGACGGACCTGCCGAACCGCATGCTGTTCAAGGACCGTCTGGGGCTGGCCGTGATCCAGGCGCGGCGCAAGCTGACGGAGCTGGCCGTGATGTTCATCGACCTCGATCGCTTCAAGCTGGTCAACGATACCCTGGGCCACGTGAAGGGCGACGAGCTGCTGCAGCAGGTGGCGCTGCGCCTGAAGGATTGCCTGCGCCGCGGCGATACCCTGGCGCGCCAGGGCGGCGATGAATTCACCATCGTGCTGCCGGAACTGCGCGACCGCCAGGATGCGCGCCTGATTGCCGACAAGTTCCTCGAATGCCTGCACCAACCCTTCGACCTCGATGGCAACCAGGTGCATATTTCGGCTTCCATCGGCATCGCCATCTATCCGGGCGACGGCGAGACCATCGACGAACTGCTGCGCCATGCCGACATCGCCATGTACCAGGTCAAGGCGCTGGGCAAGAACGGCCACAGTTTTTATCACGAGTCCATGCTCGACGTGTCGCACCAGAAGATCGCGCTCGAACAAAGCCTGCGCAAGGCGCTGGAGCTGAACCAGCTGGAGATGTATTACCAGCCGCAGGTGGACGTGATGACGGGCCGCATCGTCGGCGCCGAAGGCCTGATGCGCTGGAACCATCCGCAACGGGGCTTGCTGACGGCCGGCGAATTTTTGCCGTTCGCCGAGGAAAACGGCTTGATGCTGCCGATCTCGGACTGGATGCTGGGCGCCCTGTGCCGTGATCTGGTGCAGTGGAATGCGGCCGGCGGCGAAGCCGTGCGCCTGTCGCTCAATCTTTCGCCGCAGTACCTGGACCGGGGCGACTTTTTCGAGAAGATGCGCGGCGCGCTGACGCGCTATGGCATCGCGCCGGAAAAGATCGAAGTGGAGATCACGGAAAACATCTGCATCCGTAACCCGCAGTATGCGATCGAGCAGTTGAACAAGCTGTGCCAGCTGGGCGTGTCGGTGGCCATCGATGATTTCGGCACCGGTTATTCCTCGCTGTCGTACCTGCACCGCTTCCCCATCCACACCATCAAGATCGACCAGTCGTTTGTGAAGGAAATCCACGACGAGCATGGACACTATCCCGTCATCCTGGCCATCATCTCGATTGCGCGGGGACTGGGCCTGCACCTGATCGCCGAGGGCGTGGAAACGGAAGGCCAGGCGCGCTATCTGCAGGACAAGGGCTGCACCACGATGCAGGGCTATCTGTACCACCGGCCCATCTCGCTGGGCAGCTTCATCGGCGTGCTGCAGGAGCAGAACCGCCTGATCGCCGATGCCGCTCCCGCGCTATCGCAGACGCTGGCCATCGAAGCTTGACCATGCCGCTTGCCGCCCCCCGCTACACGGCTGCTCATTACACGGCTGACTACCTGCGCCTGAAAGGGCTGGCCGAGAAGGGCAATGCGAACGCCCAGCACAGCCTGGGCTTCATGCATTTCAATGGCCAGGGCATTGAGCAAAGCTATGCGCTGGCGCTGCACTGGTACGGCCTGGCCGCCGCGCAGGGCCTGGAGCATGCGCAATACAACCTGGGTGTGATGTGCCAGAAGGGACAGGGCGTGGCGCAGGATTTTGCGCAGGCGGCGCACTGGTACCAGCAGGCGGCCGAGCAGGGGTACGCTGCGGCCCAGTACAACCTGGGCTGGCTGTATGCAAAGGGCCAGGGACTCGTGCAAGATAGCGGGCAAGCCATGCTGTGGTTCAGCCGCGCGGCGGAACAGGGCGACGCGGGCGCACAGAACAATCTGGGCATGATGTATGACAATGGCAAGGGCGTGCCGCAGGACTTCGTGCAAGCCATCGCCTGGTACCGCAAGGCGGCCGAACAGGGCTATGCACGGGCGCAGTTCAACCTGGGTCTGCGCTACGATAATGGCCAAGGCGTGCGCCAGGACCGCCAGCAGGCGACGGCCTGGATGCGCAAGGCGGCCGAACAGGGCTATGCGCCTGCCCAGTTCAACCTGGCGCTGCGCTATGAAAATGGCGACGTGCTGCCGCAGGACAGCGGGCAGGCGATCACTTGGTACCGGCGCGCGGCCGAGCAGGGCCACGCCAGTTCGCAATTCAACCTGGGCTTGATCTACGATAATGGCCAAGGCGTGCCCTGCGATAAACAGGCGGCGCTCGAGTGGTACGTGAAGGCGGCCGGCCAGGGGCACGCGGCGGCCCAGCACAACCTGGGCCTGCACCATGAACATGGCGCGCAGGACTATACCCGGGCGCAAGTGTTCTATCGCCAGGCGGCCGGGCAGGGTTTTCCCGCGGCCCAGTATCAGCTGGGACTCCTGCATGAGCATGGGCAGGGCATGCCTGCCGATGCGCAGGAAGCCATCTTCTGGTATCGCAAGGCGGCCGACCAGGGGCATGTGCGGGCCCAGTTCGACCTGGGCCTGCGCTATGAACATGGCCAGGGCGTGCCGCAGGATCTGTCGTTGGCGCTGGAGTGGTACCGCCGCGCCGCCGAGCAGGATTATGCGCCGGCGCAATACATGCAGGGCGTGCTGCACGACCGCGACGATGGTCCGGCGCCAGACTGCCAGCTGGCCTGCGCCTGTTACTGCCGTGCGGCCGCGCAGGGCCACAGCCTGGCCCAGTTTGCGCTGGGCCTGAGGCATGACAATGGCCAGGATGTGCCGCAGGATTATGCCGCGGCCTGGGACTGGTATGCGCTGGCCGCGCGTCAGGGCCATGCGCGGGCGCAAATGAATCTGGGCTTGATGGCGGCCAGCGGCCAGGGTGGCCCGCTCGATTTGCAGCAGGCGTATATCTGGCTGTCGATGGCGGCGGCGGCCGGCGTGGCGGGCGCGGAAAAATCCCTGCGCCAGACGGCGGCGCGCATGCGCGAGACGGATCTGGCGCGGGTGCGCGAACAGCTGGCGGCGATAGCAGCCTAAACTATGCCGCCGGCGTTAGCGTGCGCGGATACAACAGCCGGTGTTGTATAGTCCTTTCCCTTCGCCATCTGTGGCACCCCTTGTTTCCCCCAACACGCAAAAAATTGCTGCAGTATTTGCAGTTTTGATGTGCTAAGGTTCCAGCAGAAGGTAGTCTGTCTATTCTTTAGAAAAG
This sequence comes from Janthinobacterium sp. P210005, assembly GCF_036231865.1. Lineage (NCBI taxonomy): Bacteria > Pseudomonadati > Pseudomonadota > Betaproteobacteria > Burkholderiales > Oxalobacteraceae > Janthinobacterium > Janthinobacterium sp. P210005. The sequence continues at coordinate 488,257 of NZ_JAZARC010000003.1, read as the reverse complement.
GAAAACTATGCGCCTGAACCCTTTCCCTGGCCGTTCGGCCGTCCTCCTGTGTGCGCTGGTGTTGCTGTCGTCCGGCGCCGGCGCCGGTCCCCTGGATGCCCTCAGTAACCAGGATGCGAGCAATGGCTTGAAGGCGGCGCTGGAAGCCGGATCGGCCGCCGCCGTTGCCAAGTTGGGCATCGAAAATGGTTTTCTCAATAACGACAAGGTGAAGATCAAGTTGCCCGGCATCCTGGAACAAGCCAAGCCCTTGCTGAAAATGACGGGCCGCGGCCAGCAACTGGACGATCTGGTGGTGTCGATGAACCGTGCCGCCGAGTCGGCCGTGCCCATGGCCAAGCCCTTGTTGCTCGACGCTGTCAAATCGATGAGCGTGAGCGATGCAAAAAATATCCTGTCCGGTGGCGATACCTCCGTCACGGATTTCTTCCGCCAGAAGACATCGGCACCCCTGGCCGTCAAATTCCTGCCCATCGTGAAATCCGTTACCGACCGCTCCGGCCTGGCCAGCAAGTACAACAGCACCATGAGCCAGATCGGCAAGACGGGACTGGTGCCGCAGCAGCAATCGACGGTGGAAGGCTATGTCACGGACCGTGCGCTTGACGGCCTGTACCTGATGATCGGCGAGGAAGAAAAAGCCATCCGCAGCAATCCGCTCGCATATGGCAGCAAGATTATCGGCAAAGTATTTGGCAGTTTGAAGTGACCTTTCCCGCCTGCCGCAGCGCCGCAGGCGGCGTTTGCGGTGCAGGGGGAGGTGTGGCGCTAGGGAAACAAGTTAAGCATTTGCTACAAGAAAACAATGTTAAAATTCTGCGACATATATTCCTGAGGCATGATTAAGCAACGATCTGTTGCCCGGGAGTGCCTAGTTTTAGTGGCGAACTGATACGTGGCATTGCAAGATGCCCGTGGGTTGGCCTTTTTTCGTTTCATTCACTTTTCCCCAAGCTCATTGATTTTCTGAAGACATTGTCAGGAATTCCAGGTGCAGGATCTTTAGGTAGCCGGATTTGTTAAGCGTACTCAGAAAATCAATCAAATATACCTGGTGTGGCTGTCTGGTGCTTGGCGCGCCTTCGGTGATGGCCGCGACCCCGAATCATGGTGGCCAGTCCGGGTATATCAATATGCCCAGCGCCGTGGTGGAAACGGATGGCACCTTCAGCGTCGGCTACAGCTACGACAGCCCGTATGGCCAGTTATGGGCCACGGCCAATATCCTGCCTTTCCTGCAAATGACGGGACGTTATGTGTCGATCACGGGCATACCTGGTTTTACCAATGTGCCCGGTGAATATGGCAGTGGCTATGGCCGCTACAAGGATAAAGTCGTCGACGGCAAATTGCGCCTGTGGACAGAAACGGAGTGGATGCCGTCCGTTGCCGTCGGCATGACGGATTTGTTCGGTACCGAGCTGTTCAAGGGCCAATATGTGGTTGCCACCAAGACATTTGGCGTCAGCAAGAATATCGAAGCGAGCCTCGGCTATGCTCATAAACGCCCGGACGGGGTGTTCGCCGGCGCGCGCTGGACGCCGGCCGCGCTGCCACGCTGGTCGGTGGTGGCCGAATACGATACAACGAATTACTTGCGCGACTTCCGTGCCAGCGAAACGGACGCCGGCAAGCGCCGCAAAGGCGCGTCCGTGGGCCTGGAGTACCGCTGGGGCTGGCTTGCCTTGCAAGCGGCCCGTAACCGCGACCAGTTCAGCGTGAACGCCTATATCAGCATTCCGTTTGGCGAACGCGAGTTTGTCCCCAAGGTGTACGAACCGCCGTATTTCGTGGATGACAAGAATCCGCCACCGCTGCCAAGCAAGGAAGAATGGCACCGCGACGCCGTGTATGGCGCCGACCTGGTCAATGCCCTGGTGAAGCAGGACTACAAGAACATCCGTGTCGAGCAGGAAGGCAATGTCCTGAGCCTGAGTCTGACCAACAGCCGGATTTCGAACATGGGTCGCGCCGTTGGCCGTGCCGCGCGCACGGCTGTCGCCTTCGCGCCAAAGGGCGTGACGACCTTGCGCATCACGTATACCAAGCTGGACCAGCCAATCGCCACCTACGAATTCTTTGATTTGCCAAAACTGAATGACTATTTGGCAGGCAAGATCGACCGCAAGGCCTTCCTCGACGTCGTGCTGCTGCGCTACCCTGAAAAAAGCGATGTCATCCGGGACGATCAGCAAGGCTGGCTGCAGGAATTCCTCGACAAGCCGGCACCCGTCGTTGCCGCAGCACCTGCGCCAGTACCTGCGCCCGCGCCGGTACTTGCCGCCGCTTCCGCGACTGCCATGGCGCCCGCGGCGTCTGCTCCTGCCGTTTCCGCACCGGCTCCCGCCAACGCCGCCAATGTCCTGCAGGACGATGGCAAGCTGGCCGTCGGCGTTGGCGTCGATGGCGACGTGGTGCAAATCAAATCGCTGGACCGGGAAGCGAACCGTTTCAAGGTCGCTCCCAAGGTGGGCTTCTTCTTCAATGACCCGAGCGGCGCCTTCCGTTATTCGATCTCGGCCGTGGCCAACTACGACCGCCGCCTCGGCGACGGCCTGTACCTGAATAGCGCCGCCAGCCTGCAGTTGCTGGAAACCGTATCGGGCGTCAAGCAGCCATCGAACAGCAATTTGCCGCACGTGCGTACCGATATCGCGGAGTATTTGCGCGGCGGGCGGTTCTCGCTGAGCCGCGTCTTGCTGAACAAATACAACAATCCCGCCGAGCGCGTATATACCCGCATGTCGGCCGGCCTGTATGAAGACATGTTCCGCGGCGTGGGCGGCCAGGTGCTGTACCTGCCGAAGGATAGCCGCTGGGCGGCCGACGTGGCTGTCGATGCCTTGCAGCAGCGTGGCTACAAGGGCTTGCTCGATTCGCGCGACTACAAGACGGTGACGGCGATCGGTTCCCTGCATTACCGCTTGCCGCACGATATTACCGTGACGGCGCGCGCCGGCCGCTTCCTGGCCAAAGACACGGGCGTGCGCGTGGAGTTCAAGCGCCGCTTCCAGTCCGGCATCGAAGTCGGCGCGTGGTACACGCATACGAACGGCAACGACATCACCAGCCCTGGCACGCCGTCGAAGCCGTATCAGGACCGTGGCATCTTCCTGTCCGTGCCGCTGAACAGTATGTTGCCGATGGATACGCAATCAACGGCCGGCTTTGCCATTGCGCCATGGACGCGCGACGTGGGGCAGATGGTGGCCTCGCCTGGCGACCTGTACGACATGTTCGAGCGCCCGCGTGCCGACATGCACAGCTACGATGGCCTGGGCAACTTTGCGGAGCGCCCGGACGAACAGCACCTGCCTGCCGTCAATCCGCCAGACCGGCCGTTTGTCAGTCCATGGCCCGCCATGCGCGCGCGCCTGGAGCAATCCGCATCTGCGACGCCCAGCGCCCCTGAGTGGCTCAAGGCGACGGCGGTGGTCGGGGGCGTGGTGCTGGCATCAGCCCTCAGCGACAAGCCCGTCGACCGTTTCGTCAAGAAGCACGAGGATTCCAAGGTCTACCGCAACTGGGACAAGCTGGGCAAGGCCATGCCATACGCGGCAGTGGGCGCCGCTGCCGCCGCCTTCGCGTTGGGCGATGAGCGCATGCAAAATACGGGACTCATTTCCCTGCAATCGGTTGCCGTGGCAACGGGCGTGGCAGTGGCCGGAAAATATGCGTTTGGCCGCGCCCGACCAGAGGAAGACCTCGGAACGTGGAGCCGCGTCGGCAGCGGCAGTTCCCGTTCGAACTCGTCGTTCCCTTCCGCGCATGCCGCGATCGGCTTTGCTGCCGTGACGCCATTTGCCAAGGAATACGATGCGCCATGGTTGTACAGCGTGGCCGCCGTGGGTTCCGCCGGCCGCGTGTTCGGCCGCAAGCACTGGGTGTCCGACACGGTCGCCGGCGGCATCCTGGGCTACGCCATGGGCAGCTGGCTGTGGCACGCGCAGCGCGACCAGAGCAAATCGGGTTTGTCGATCAATCCCGGCCCGAAAGAAATCAGCGTGACCTGGCAGGGCAAGTATTAAGCGCGCATGGCGCTCCCTTTATTCATACAACATTCATCCAGACAAAGACCAGCATGAAAAAGCAATTTCGTACTCCCCCGCCTTTCGTGAAACACATGATTTTCTCGGCTTTCCTGCTGGGTGCAACTTCGGCCTATGCCGTCGAACAGGAACTTGGCGTAACTGACATGCCCCGCACGGATATTTCTCGTGCACAGGCGAATGAAATGGGCGGCAGCAGTTTGCCCAGTATTCGCAGCGGACGTGGTGAGCAGCGTCAGGCAAAAAAAGTCCCCGTCAACAGTAACGGCAAACGGAGCATTGTGGGTACTGGTACTGATGTTGATGCGCCAGTCGGGGCTTTCGAAGAGTATGTCGATGGCGTGACCGGTAAGAAATTGAGGATCTTTGGCCAGGATCTGTTCGGCGACGTGCCGTCCACCTTTGCGCCGCTCGATGGTGTCCAGGTGAACCAGGAATACGTGATTGGCACGGGTGACGAGTTGCAGGTACGCGGCTGGGGCATGGTTGACATTGACGTCAGCGCCACGGTTGACCGCAGCGGTGCGATTTTCATCCCACGCGTCGGCTCCATCAAGGTCAGCGGCGTGCAGTACAAGGATTTGCAGGGCTATTTGAAAAAGGCCATCGGCAAGATATACACCAATTTCGACTTGACTGCGAGCATTGCGCAAACGCGTGCCGTGCAGGTCTACGTGGTTGGCCATGCCGTTCGTCCCGGTACGTATACCCTCAATTCCATGAGCACCCTGCTCAACGCCCTGTTTACCTCGGGCGGTCCGGACGCTACCGGCAGCATGCGCAGTATTCAGCTCAAGCGCGGCAAGGATACCGTCACCACGTTCGACCTGTATGACATGCTGGTCAACGGCGACAAGAGCCGTGACGTCACCTTGCGCGACGGCGACGTGATCTATATTCCTGAGGTGGGCCCGCTGGTGGCCTTGACGGGCAGCGTGAAGCAACCGGCCATCTTCGAGTTGAAAGGCAACGCGACACTGGCTGATGTACTGAGCTGGGCCGGCGGTTTTGATTCGGCGGCGGAAACCAAGCAGATCGTGGTCGAAAAGAACATCGACAATCAATATAAAACCGTGCTGGAACTGGTAGCCGACAAAGGCGTTTCCAGCAGCCAGTTGGCCGGCATTGCCGTCAAGCCTACCGATATTCTGCGCGTGTTCGCACCAGGCGCTGTACCCGTCCAGGCACAAATCCAGAATGAATACGTGCGCGTGGCTGGCGAAGCAAAGCAGAGCGGTATTTTCTTGCTGAAAAAAGGTGAAACCTTGCGCGAACTGATCGCCCGTGTCGGTGGTGCCAATGAAAACGGCTACCTGTACGCCACCCAATTGAACCGCGAATCCGTACGCCGCGCCCAGCAAATCAAATTGAACCAGGTGGCCGACCGCTTTGAGCGCGACCTGGAATCGAATGCCACCCAGCGCATCTCCTCGAGTGGCGACAAGGAGAATGCGGCAAAAACGGCTGCTGAAGTCGAGCAGCAGCGCCGCATCGTGCAAAAACTGCGCACCGTCAAGGCCGAAGGCCGTATTGTGCTCGATTTGCCTGGCGTCGATACGCAAGTGAAAAACCTGCCCGATTTGCCCTTGCAGGACGGCGACTCGATCCTGATCCCGCGCCGCCCCGGCACCGTGGATGTGCTGGGTTCTGTCTTCCAGCAAAACGCGTTCGTTTATCGCTCACAGCGCACGGTCAACGACTATGTACAGCAAGCTGGTGGCATCACCGCGAATGCGGATAAATCCGAAATGTACGTGATTCGTGCGGATGGCACGGCGAAAAGCGGCCAAGGCACCGGCTGGTTCGGTGGCCTCGGCGGCACGGCGTTGAATCCGGGTGATACCGTCGTGGTGCCTGAAAAAATCGAACGCAGTACGTTCATGCAGAGCTTGAAGGAATGGACAGCTATTTTTTATCAGTTTGGTTTGGGTGCGGCTGGTTTGAAGGTGCTGAAAGACTAATGTCAAGTAGATGCCAGGGTATCTTGATAGTTATGCGATATGCGTAAGACAAACGAACCTTGGTGACGCTGAAAATATGACGGGTTATCAACCGAGAGAAAAAGATGTCTGAGCAATTAAAAAATAGAGAGCAGAGCGTACCGATGAATGAAAATAATGATGAAATTCACTTATTGGATATATTGACTGCACTTGCCCGGCAAAAAAAAATATTGTTTATGGTGCCGTTGGTAACGGGAGTATTCGCAATCGCTGTTGCATTCCTGATTAAGCCGACTTTTTTATCGACAGCAGTCATTTTACCTCCTCAGCAGCAAAGCTCGGGAGTCTCTGCCATGTTGGGACAGCTTGGCGGGCTGGCTGGAGCCGCCGGCGGCATTGCAGGGTTGAAAAATCCTAATGATTTGTATGTTGCCATGTTGCAAAGTCGAACCATCGCAGACAAACTGATAAGTCAATTTGATTTGAAAACACGCTTTGATGTGGAAACATTAGACGAGGCGCGCAAGAAATTGGACGGCATGGCGACTGTCGTTAATGATAAAGCCGGAACTATTTCTGTGCTTGTCGAAGATAAAGATCCGAAATTTGCGGCCCAAATAGCCAATGCCTTTGTCATTGAGCTGTCGAATTTGACCAAGGGCCTTGCGATAACCGATGCTGCGCAGCGCCGCCTGTTTTTTGAAAAACAGTTAGTCGCGGTTAAAGACGACTTGGCGAATGCCGAAATTGCTTTGCGCAAGACACAGGAAAGTACTGGCATGCTGCAATTGGATGGACAAGTCGAGGGCATTATCCGTAACGTTGCCCAGTTGGAAGGAACGATTGCAGCCAAAGAAGTGCAACTGAATGCAATGCGGAGCTTTGCAACAAATAACAATCCAGATCTTATGCGTTTGCAGGGGGAAATACAAGGATATCAAGCTCAACTTGGTAGATTGAAAACAGGGAAATCATCCAAGGACGGCGATTTGATGGTGCCAACCGGAAAGATTCCTGAGGTGGGGGTTGAATATATACGAAGCTTGCGTAATGTTAAATATCAGGAAACCATATTTGAATTGCTGTCAAAACAGTATGAGTTGGCAAAAATAGACGAGGCCAAAGAATCGTCGAACATACAAATTCTCGATAGTGCAGTACCGGCAGAAAAAAAATCAAAACCGAAAAAAATGATTATTATTATTTTGGGATTTGTCGGTGGTGGATTCTTGGCATTGTTTTTGGCATTGATGCGTGATGCATATTTGCGGTCTGCTCATGATGAGGGCAGCAAATATCGTTGGAGCGCTCTGAAAAATGCTTGGGCGGGAAAAAATAATTGAATAGCGGGTATGCCTGGGCCTGCCTGCGGGTAGTAAATTGAAGAGTAAGGGAATTAAATGAAAGCTGTTATTCTGGCGGGAGGATTGGGAACCCGTATTAGTGAGGAAACATCAACAAAGCCCAAGCCGATGGTGGAAATTGGTGGCAAACCGATCCTCTGGCATATCATGAAGTCCTATTCTGCACATGGTGTTAATGATTTCATCATCTGTTGCGGCTACAAGGGCTATGTCATCAAGGAATATTTCGCGAATTATTTCCTGCACACGTCGGACGTGACGTTCGATATGCAGAATAATCAGATGGAAGTGCATGCGCGCAATGCCGAGCCGTGGAAAGTGACGCTGGTCGACACGGGCGACGAGACCATGACCGGCGGGCGTCTGAAGCGTGTCCAGCCCTACCTGGAAGGCGAAGAGGCATTCTGTTTCACCTACGGCGATGGCGTGAGCGATGTCAACATTACTGAATCGATCGCCTTCCACAAGGCGCACGGCAAGCTCGCCACCCTGACCGCGACCCAGCCGCCCGGCCGCTTTGGCGCGCTGAATCTGGATGGCAACAAGATCAACAGTTTCCAGGAAAAGCCGCAAGGCGATGGCGCCTGGATCAACGGCGGCTATTTCGTGCTGTCGCCGCAAGTCATCGACTATATCGCCGAAGACAGTACCGTGTGGGAAAAGGCGCCGATGGAGCGCCTGGCGCGGGAAGGCGAAATGCATGCCTTCTTCCATCATGGCTTCTGGCAACCGATGGATACCCTGCGCGACAAGGTACATCTGGAAGAACTGTGGCAATCGGGCAAGGCCCCCTGGAAGGCGGCTTGATGAATCCCGCATTCTGGCAAGGAAAACGTGTTTTCCTCACCGGCCATACCGGCTTCAAGGGTGGCTGGCTGAGCCTGTGGCTGCAGCAGCTTGGCGCCGACGTGACCGGCTATGCGCTGGCGGCACCGACCACCCCCAGCCTGTTTGAGGTCGCCGACGTGGCCAGTGGCATGCAGTCGATCATCGGCGACGTGCGCGATGGCGACGCAGTCAAGCGCGCCATGGCCGCTGCGCGCCCGGACATCGTCATTCACATGGCCGCCCAGCCGCTGGTGCGCTACTCATACGCCAATCCGGTGGAAACGTATTCCACCAACGTCATGGGCGTGGTGCATGTGCTCGAAGCCGTGCGCGCCACGCCTGGCGTGCGTGCGGTGGTGAACGTCACCAGCGACAAGTGCTATGAAAACCGCGAATGGCCGTGGGGCTACCGCGAAAACGAGGCCATGGGCGGTTACGATCCCTACAGCAACAGCAAGGGCTGCGCCGAACTGGTGACAGCCGGCTACCGCAGTTCCTTCTTCCATGCCGACAAATACGCCGAACACGGCGTGGCTCTGGGCAGCGGCCGCGCCGGCAACGTCATCGGCGGCGGCGACTGGGCGCTGGATCGCCTGATCCCGGATATGCTGCGCGCGATCGGCGCCGGCGAGCCGGTAATGATCCGCAATCCCCATGCAATCCGCCCGTGGCAGCATGTGCTCGAGCCGCTCAGCGGCTATCTGACCCTGGCGGAAAAGCTGTATACGGCAGGCCCCGTGCATGCCGAAGGCTGGAACTTCGGCCCGCACGATACCGACGCCAAGCCCGTCGAATGGATCATCGAGCGCATGACGCAAGAATGGGGCGCGGGCGCCTCCTGGTCGCTCGATGGCCAGGACCATCCGCATGAGGCGACCTATCTGAAGCTCGATTGTTCCAAGGCACGCGGCCAGCTGGGCTGGCATCCGCGCTGGGACATCGGCCAGACCATCGCCAAGATCGTCGAATGGCATAAGGCCTGCGACCAGGGCGCGGACATGCGGGCAATGACGCTGGCGCAAATCGCCACCTATCAAAATACCTGATTAATTACCTAATAAATTGAAGGCTGTATCATGAGCGAACAACTGACCCAACAACAAATCCGCGAGCAGATCGCTGCCCTGGTGGCGCAATACGGCGCACTGGCCAGCGTGCCGAAACCCTTCGAGCCGGGCGTGACGGTGATTCCACCGGCCGGCAAAGTCGTCGGCGCCCCCGAGATGGGCCTGATGGTCGAAGCCTCGCTGGACGCCTGGCTGACCACGGGGCGTTTCAATGACGAATTCGAACAGCGTCTGGCCAAGTTCATCGGCGTCGAATTCCTGATCACGGTGAACTCCGGCTCGTCGGCCAACCTGGTGGCCTTCTCGGCGCTGACGTCGCCGAAACTCGGCGCGCGCGCCATCCAGCCCGGTGACGAAGTCATCGGCGTGGCGGCCGGTTTCCCGACCACCGTCAATCCGATTTTGCAATATGGTGCGGTACCCGTCTTCGTCGACGTGGAACTGGGCACCTACAATATTGACGCCAGCAAAATCGAAGCGGCCATCACGGACAAGACCAAGGCCATCATGCTGGCCCATACCCTGGGCAATCCGTTCAACCTGGAAGTCATCGTCGCGCTGTGCAAAAAGTACAATCTGTGGCTGGTGGAAGATTGCTGCGACGCCCTGGGCGCCACGTACAACGGCCAGATGTGCGGCACCTTCGGCGATATCGGCACCATGAGTTTCTACCCTGCGCACCACATCACCATGGGTGAAGGCGGCGCGGTGTTCACCAACAATCCGGAACTGAAAGCGATTGCCGAATCGTTCCGCGACTGGGGCCGCGACTGCTATTGCGCGCCAGGCAAGGACAACACCTGCGGCCAGCGCTTCTGCTGCAAGCTGGGCACGCTGCCGGACGGCTATGACCACAAGTACACCTACAGCCACCTGGGCTACAACCTGAAGATTACCGACATGCAGGCCGCCTGCGGCCTGGCGCAGATGGACCGCGCAGCCGGTTTCGTGCAGGCGCGCAAGGACAATTTCAACTACATGAAAAATGGCCTGCAGAGCTGTGCGGAGTTCCTGATCCTGCCGGAAGCGACGCCGAACTCGGATCCCTCGTGGTTCGGTTTCCCGATCACCCTGCGTCCGGAAGCGAATGTGGACCGTGTCAGCCTGCTGACCTTCCTGGACCAGCACAAGATCGGTACGCGTCTGCTGTTCGCCGGCAACCTGACGCGCCAGCCGTACATGATCGGGCGTAACTACCGTGTTTCGGGCGAGCTGACGAATACCGACCGCATCATGCACGACACGCTGTGGATCGGCGTCTTCCCAGGCTTGACCCGCGAAATGATGGATTTCTCGATCAGCAAGATCGAAGAATTCTTTGGCGTGAATTTCTGATACATCTGAGTATGCATATCGTCGCTGAACTTTTGCAGAGCACTCTTTTTTTGCAACCAGATCGCTTCGATGAGATGCGGAGCTTTTTTGTCAAAACCTGCAATGAAAAATTATTGCCCGCGCTCGATATCGATTTTGAGTTGAAAGACGACGTTTAGTATGCTTCTCAAGTACAACATGCTCGCGGTTCTCGGCGCCGGAATTGGCCTGATGAACTCGGTGCTGGTATGGAAACTGTTTGGTACGGATATTAACTCTGATATCTGGTTATTGAATGTTGGAGTTATAGCGATACTAAGCTTGTTGGTACTGATTGGAGTAGAGCAGTTCCAGGTATTTTATACCGAGATATATCTAAGAAATAAAGAGGATGCTGCTGATTTCTTGGGAGGTGCATTTGTATGGGCAATAGTCAGTGGCTTAGTATTTAGCGCAGTTTGCTTTGTAATTGTTGATGCAATAATGGATGGATTTGCAGGAGGATTTGGAAGGCAAGCCAAGGAACTTGCCATCCCCGTATTTTTAATATTACTAATCCAGGTAGCTTTTTCGCCGCTGCTTCATGTAGTGCGCTGCACCTTGAATGTGCATCACTATTATGGTGCATCTTATTGCCTATCCTTGATATTGCCTTTAGGTCAATTATTAAGTTTGCTTGTTTTTATTTTTATTGATGAGCATGATGTTGTTGAACTTGCTAAATGGAGCAGTTTTTCGATATTGGTGCAGTTGGTGTTGTATCCATTAATTTTGATCAAATGGGCAAGTTTACCCAAAAATATAGATGCAAAATTTTTCATTTCGTTCATAAAAAATAGTTTTACGATGCGTATTGGACATTCCTTTCATAATTTCTTTGTCGGAATGATATTAAACAATGCGCTTTCATATCTGGCGCCAGGAATGATATCCATTTTCCAATATGCCAAGAAGTTTTCGGACGGTTTGGCGGGCGTTGCAATAGGACCGCAAGCCAATATATATCATGCCAGGCAGGCCAAAGCATGGGTTGAGCGTGATAAAAAACTATTTTATGTCAATGTAAAAGTTTATTTGAAAAATACCCTCCCGATTTATATGGTGGGAGTATTTTTAGTTTGGTTTATTATGCCATGGCTTCTGGAGATTCTATCTCAAGGACGTGATGCCGACAGCGTTATCGGGATTAAATTTGTATTTCTTGCTTTGGCTGCATGGCAAGGAATTATTTCGATAGAAACAATATTCGCGGGAGTCGTCGTTATCGCAAAGCGCAGCATGATTCTATGGATGGTCAATGGATTATTTATTATCAGCTTTTTTGTTACGGTAAAATTTATTCCAAATAATTTTTCTGTATGGTGGCTTGCCATTGCTGGACTGCTAACCCAGTGCATAAACTTTATTTTTTACGCTGCCTTTGCATGGCGATTAACCAATAAACATTTTCCATAAAGATAAATTATGCATTTGCCAAAAATTAGTGTGGTTATCCCTACTTATAATCGTGCTAAATATCTTGATCAAACAATAGGTAGTGTAATCTGCCAAAAGAATGCCGATTTCGAAATAATAATTTCCGATAATTGCTCAATTGATAATACTTCTGAGGTGGTCGAGAAATATTTAATGAATCCACGTGTTAAGTATTTTAAAAATACAACAAATATTGGGATGGTAAATAATTGGAAAGAGGCAGTGTTTAATCGCTCTAGCGCGGAGTGGTTTATTATTTTATCGGATGATGATTATTTTGTTAATGATGATTACTTGAGAAGCGTACTAAGCTGCATAGAGAAAAACGAAAACATTGTACTTGTGTACGGTGAAGGTACTATTTTTGATGAAACAAAGAAAGAAAGTACATTTCTTTCCTTGCCATTTCCCGATGTTGTCTCAGGTATAGATATTTTTATGTCGCGGGGTACAGTGAAACCCCAAGATGCAACTTTATGTAATATGGCATTCAATCGAAGATTAGCGATGGAGTTGAATGCATTCTCCAATCCGGATAATTTATCCTGCGACTCTGAATTGTATCTAAAATGTGCATTGCTTGGAAATGTTGGTATTGTCAAGGGAAACAATTCTGTCTATCGGTTTCATTCAAGCAACTTAGTTAATACAATTTCATATTCTCCATCATTAAGATTGGGAAATCTTGATTTTATTTTTAATGTGCATGATTTTGCAAAAGATAAATTAAGTGCAAGTCAGATTAATAAATTTCTTGAGAATGTGAATGCAAAAAATGGAGTCCAATCATGCTTGTTGAAATCTGCAGCTATTGGTTTGGATCAATACATCCTGTGCAAAAAATATTTGCTTGAAAAAAATCATGGTTTGACAAATTTATTTATTGAAGAGCCGGCTTTCAAAATAAAATTATTTTTATGTCGTTATTTTGGAAGGGCATTGCCTTTTTATCTTGGTTTAAAAATGAAATTTTTACGGATGAAAATATCCAATTCCATTGGATGATAAGTGATGATTTTGAAAATTGTTAAATTTCTCCATTTGCCATTCCATGAGAAAGTTAATAGATGCTTTCTAATATTGGCTATTTTAAAAACAAAAATTTATTATAATTTTGTTTTTAAGAAAATTGGCAAGCGATCTTTATTATTTAAGCCACTTTACATCGGAAATCCTCAATGTATAGAAATTGGGAATAATACGATGATACGTTCGGGGGCTCGACTGGAAGTTGTTGGAGAGAATAATGCATGGGAGCCAGAATTGTTAATTGGCGATAATGTAAATATAGAGCAAAATGTACACATTGTTTGTGGTTCGAGAATATCGATAGGGAATAATGTTTCGATAACGGGGCATGTTGCTATTGTTGATGTGAATCATCCTTATAATGATATTTATAATTCAATAAAGGTTGGAGACAGAGTTCAATGTGAAGGTAATTATGTTGAAATCGGCGATGGTGTTTTTATCGGCTATGGTTCGATAATTCTACCAAATACCAGGATCGGAAAAAATTCTATCATTGGTGCTCATACGGTAGTTAATTCTGACGTACCAAGTTACTGCATAGTTGGTGGGAATCCGATGCGGATTATAAAAAAATATAATTTTGAGTTAAACGAGTGGGTAAAGATGCAATGAATATATTGATAACAGGTGGTGCAGGTTTTATCGGATCAAATCTTGCTTTGCAATTAATAAAAGCAGGACATGTAGTTACGATTCTGGATAATTTATCCCCACAAATTCATGGCCCGAATCCAGCCGTAACATCAATGCTGTATCGCAGTATCAAAGACAAAACAAATTTTGTACTTGGGTCTGTTACGGACCGCGCCGCTTGGGAATCTGTTTTACCTGGTCAAGATGCGATTGTGCATCTTGCTGCGGAAACTGGTACTGGGCAATCCATGTATGAAATACGCCGTTACGTAGATGTTAATATTGGTGGTACGGGTTTGATGCTGGATTTATTGGCAAATGGTTCATATCAAATCAAAAAAATTGTAATAGCGTCGTCGCGCTCGATTTATGGCGAAGGGAAGTATCATTCTTCTGCATTGGGCATTATCTATCCCGGTGCACGCAAGGATGAAGATATGCAAGCAGGTCGATTCGAACCTTTATGTCCAAAGACGGGAGAACCGTTGATGCTGCTTGCTACCGATGAAGACTCAAAAATTCATCCATCGTCAGTTTATGGTATTACCAAACAAAATCAGGAACAGATGGTAATGACGGTCTGCGCTTCAATCGGAATTGGCGCCACAGCTTTGCGCTATCAGAATGTCTATGGCCCTGGCCAGTCCCTGAGTAATCCTTATACCGGTATTTTGTCGATTTTTTCAACCCGGATTAAAAATGGAAATGGTCTGAGTATTTTTGAAGATGGTAAGGAGAGCCGTGATTTTGTATTCATTGAAGATGTCGTTGCTGCAACGACCCTTGCATTGACGAGTGACGCGGCGAATGGAGAAGTATTTGGTATCGGAGCTGGCGTTGCGACGGATGTACTCACTGTTGCCAAGTCATTGGTTGGTCTGTTTGGCAAGGAAGTACCCATCGAGGTGACCGGTGCTTATCGTCTCGGTGACATTCGTCACAATTATGCTGATATAGCCAAAGCGAAACGTTTACTTGGATTTCAACCTAAAGTGCCGTTTAGCGAAGGCATTGCTAGTTTCACAGCTTGGGTAAACGAACAGGAAGTACAGACGGATAACTACGAGTCAAGCATCGAAGAAATGAAAAAACGGGGATTGTATAAATGACCCCTCAAGTTGGTTTGGTAACTGTTTTATTCAACAGTGCTGATGTGTTGCCTGGTTTTTTTGAAAGTTTAACACGTCAAAAATTCTTGGATTATTGGCTATTCATCATTGATAATAGTTTAGATGATCTATCTTTTTTAAAGTCGCAAGAGTTGATAAAAAAGACTGGCATGCAGAATGTTACGTTGATAAAAAATGATCAGAATGTCGGTGTAGCAAAAGCGAATAATCAAGGTATTGCACTTTCACTGAAAATGCAGTGTGAATATGTCTTGCTTCTTAACAACGATATTGAGTTTAAAGATGCCGATTTATTGAGTCGCATGCTTGCATTGGCGAAAAAACGTGATGAGAAAATAGTTGTTCCAAAAATCTACTTTCACGACTCTGGATTGATCTGGTGTGCGGGTGGAGAGATTAAGAAGTGGCGCGGCAGCACGATTCATCGAGGCGAAGGTGATGCTGATATTGGGCAATATGATATGGCCGAATATACAGCTTATGCTCCAACATGTTTCATGTTGATCCACGCATCGGTATTTGAAAAGGTAGGAATCATGGATGAGCGGTATTTCGTATACTACGATGATACCGATTTTGTACTGCGTTGTAACCAGAATAATATTCATGTTTATTATTGGCCCGAAGGCCAGGTATGGCACAAAGTAAGTAGCAGTACCGGAGGGGATATGACACCTTTTTCGGTATATTTCGGAT
Organism: Janthinobacterium sp. P210005; assembly: GCF_036231865.1. Classification (NCBI taxonomy): domain Bacteria; kingdom Pseudomonadati; phylum Pseudomonadota; class Betaproteobacteria; order Burkholderiales; family Oxalobacteraceae; genus Janthinobacterium; species Janthinobacterium sp. P210005. Next base: position 472,725 of record NZ_JAZARC010000003.1, on the reverse strand, counting down.
CGAGAAATCGTATATATTTTATAAAGAAAAATTACCCTGCATTCGTAGCGTTAGTTGCTTTGACTTTTTTTATTTTGACAAGGTTTTTGAAATTTAAGCTATATAGGTTGGATTTACGTAAGAAGTTAATCTCAGGTATTTTTGATGGTTTCAAGATGTAATATCTTCCACTGCGTGGTAGAAGCAGTGCCATTTAAAGATATGCTGTATTGCAATATGCCACTACTGAAGAATTCACTGAGAGCATTGTCATGCCAAAATGACTGTGATGTATCTCATGATAGTCGGCGACGTTGTCAACAGCACTTCTTTCAGATTTATTTTTAGTTGTATTAGCATTTGGCAAAATAGATGAAAAATTATTTTTTGCTTGAGAAAAATAATCAAATGGGGTTGATGCAGGGTCTGTTTATTGCAGCAGCTTTTACATCCTCATTCGATATTTTTTTAATTATAAATCTTGGTCTAAATTTCAGAATTTCACAAATATTTTTGCTATTTCCTATTTGTATAGTGATGGCGAGCATGCTTGAAAAGAAATTTACTGTGCCATTGGGACTGAAGTGGCTGTGTTTATGGGCAGTATTTATTTTATTGTTTATTCCCAATGGAAGTTTCCCTGAGCGGAGTATTGGATATTTTGCCTGGCTAATTATCAATATTGCCACTATTTTCGCATGCGTCCAGATTTTTTCCAGTAAGGAAAAGGTGAGGCTGCTGATGAGATGGTATATTTATTCTTTTGTTGCCATTGCATTATATGGGGTGCTGCAGTTTATTTCTCCATTGATTGGCCTTGGTAGTTTTTTACTGGTTCAACAATGGTGGATTCCTGGTGTTTTGGCCAGGATCAATGGATTCTCATATGAACCATCTTTCTATGCCACTTATCTGTTAATGGGCTGGGTTGTTTGCGCATATTTTATGGAAGTTAAGAATACATTATTTTCCAGAAGAGTTTTGAAATTTTGCTTCTTAACAATTACCCTTTCAATAGTCCTAAGTTCTTCGCGAATGGGACTGCTGATGATAATTCTTTGGTATTTACAGCACCCTGTACGTTTCTTCGTGAAACTCGCATGCGGAAAAGTGGATCGAAAACTGGCGAAAATCGTATTATTCATGAGCGCCCTATTGATTTGCCTGGTGTCAGCTATCGTATATGTGATTGGCATCGACAATATTGCTTTTTTGTTTCAAGGTGTTGGGTTATTTGGCGGGTCTTCTCACTCGGTCAATGATCGTGAGAATGGATTGCGTGATACTTTAACGCTGTTTCTTAATAATCCGATTATTGGCACAAGTTTGGGAGGAATTGCTCCTGGAATTGCCAAGTTACACGGAGTAACCAGTCTCGATTTTGAAACTGTCAAATTATACGAGGGTAATGCAGTATTTGCAGAAGTTTTAGCTGCCAGCGGATTTTTTGGATTCATTCCCTTCATGATTTATATCTTCATGATCGTTGTCGAACCCATGCGCCTAGCCAGAAAATTGCCGCCTGAGCAGGCACAGATTTTGAAAGGTCTGGGTCTGGCACTGCTGTTTGAGTTTTTGATATTGCAATTTAATCAAAACATTTTACGTCAATATTTATGGATACATATCTCAGTAATGGCAGCCGTTTATGCAGTATTCAAACGCCAAAACTTGTCTGTAATAATTCTTGATAACCAAAATTCTTTGAAGGTATAGTATTTTGAAATTTTTCTATGACGCCCGCTGGATTGGGGATCATGGCATTGGCCGGGTTGCTCGCGTATTGGACAATGCGCTGAAATTTCCCCATCTGGAGGTGGAGGGCTCGCCCTCAGCACCGTTTGACGCGTTGCGTTTGTGGTTGGCAACATTGAAGCGTATTCCAAAAGGGAGCGGTTTATTCAGTCCAGGTTATAACGCACCGCTGTTTTTTTCGCGCCGCTTTGTGTTCACGATTCATGACCTAAATCATATTGATCGCACAGAAAATAGCAGTTGGCTGAAGACATTGTATTACACCATAATTATGCGTCGCGCTTGCCATAATGCTTCGGCAGTATTAACCGTCTCTGATTTTTCCCGGCAGCGAATTATCGATTGGTCGGGCATTAACCCTTCCAGGGTAATTAATGTCGGCAATGGAGTCGATCCATCATACAACGTTAATGTTGCACCGTATAGTCCTGGTTTTTCTTATCTGTTGAGTGTAAGCAATCGAAAACCACATAAGAATGAGCCACGCATATTACAGGCATTTGCATTGTCCAATATTGATCCAGAAATTCGTCTGGTACTTACGGGGAAGCCGACTGAGGAGTTACTGCTTCAGGCGAAGACGCTGGGAATTTCTGAACGACTGGTATTTGCCGGACGGGTTGAGGAAAGCGAATTGCCTGGACTTTATCGCGGAGCGCTAGGACTGGTTTTCCCGTCTCTCTACGAAGGATTTGGTTTGCCCGTGATTGAGGCGATGTCATGTGGTATTCCGGTATTGACGTCGAATACCACTTCATTACCGGAGGTAGCGGGCGATGCCGCATTGCTGGTAGATCCGGATTCGGTCGAGTCTATCGCCAAAGGTATTTATACCTTGTGTAATGATACCGACATGCGTGGATCCCTGTGCACCAAGGGCTTGCTCCAGGCCAGAAAATTTTCTTGGGACGAAACAATCCGCAAGGTACAGGCAGCCTTGGCTAGCGTATGAAAAACTTTGGCTGTTAATGATTGCATGTCAATAATTAGAGCAAGTTAATGGCTTATTTGAAATTTCTTTATTTAAAGGTGTTTAATGAGTATTGCCCTGATCAGAAATTCCTTGCTGGAAGCACAGTCAGCTCTCAGTGACTTGCTCAACAATGAAGTGGTGCTTGCAAATGTAGACCGGGCGGCGAATCTGATCGTTGAATCGTTGCGCAATGACGGTAAGGTGCTTTCCTGTGGTAACGGTGGATCGATGTGCGATGCAATTCACTTTGCTGAAGAACTATCCGGCCGCTACAGGAAAAACCGCAAGGCGCTGGCGGCTATGTCCATCAGTGATCCAGCCCACATTACTTGTGTGGCGAATGATTATGGCTATGACTACGTGTTCTCGCGTTTTATCGAAGGTCATGGTCGTAAAGGAGACGTCGTGTTGGCAATCAGTACCAGCGGTACCAGCCCGAGCATTTTGAACGCGGTCAAAGCCGCCCAAGACAAGGGCATGATCGTGGTTGGCCTGACAGGGCGTGCTGGTAGCGCTCTTGACGTCATGGCAGACGTCAGTATTTGCACGAAGGCCGGCCAGTTTGCAGATCGTGTTCAAGAACTGCATATAAAAATGTTACATATCATTATTGAACTTATTGAGGAAAAGCTGGGTTTGTCCTGATTGTTAGGGTATTTATGTCGAATGATGGGAATGCTTGTTTGCAATTGAATGGTGCGCGGGTGCTGGTAAAGGGGCGATTTAATGCTGGATCGTTACTGGTTTGGCAGTACGGGCCGCATATCATCAGAGGCGCCAGTGCCACTGGTTAATATTGCCAAGGACGACTTGCGTCCGGGCGGTGCAGCCAATGTTGCAGTGAGGGAAGTTCGGTACCGCGACTGTGACGTCACTGGAGCTTGAGCGTGTCATGCATCTATCTGGTGGTGAGCCCTCGTTGGTGTTGCGGGAAGGGGACTTATTACAACGGGTACTCGAAGCAAAGGCGGCGGGAAAACGCATTGTATTTACCAATGGCTGCTTCGATATTCTGCATGTTGGGCATGTCCGCTATCTGGCCGCTGCAAAGTTGTTGGGCGACTTGTTAGTAGTGGCTGTCAATGAAGTTGCATCGGTTAAACTAATCATTGCTCTGACCGGATGCAAGTCTTGGCGGGGTTGAAAAGCGTCGACTGGGTGGTCCAATTTTCGGAGAGTACACCCGAGCGTTTGATCAATCTGTTGGTGCCCGACATCTTGCTCAAGGGCGGTGATTATGTTCCTGAAAAAATCGTTGGCTATGATACGGTTAAAAATGCAGGTGGCAAAGTTATCGCGCTGGAATTCCATACTGGATATTTGACTACAAAGATACTCGACCGTTCCAAATTGACGCGAGTCTGGTAACTCTCCGCTATTGACGCTCCCTCCTTGCATTCTAGGGGCAGGCTGCAGCGCTACTGGCTGCTATTCTTACGGCAGCAAGCCTGACCTATGTGTTCAAGACAGGAAGTGAAGTGTTGCTACCTGTGCTTCACTTCACATCGCTGGCATGCACCTGGTTGACCTGATCAGTTGCTTGCTGTCCAGCAAAGCAGTTCACGGCTGGCATTTATGACGTCACCGTCGTCGATGCCGCTCATGTAATCGGTTTCAAGAGTGTATTCAAAGCCCAGATTCAAGGTCCCTGCACCTTTGCTTTTACTGACGACTGAGCGAGTACGTGGACCGACAGGCCCCCAACGTCTCGGGTCCGTCGGGCCGTGCAGGCCAACAGTTGGCACTCCCATTGCCGCCCCCACATGCATGATGCCTGTATTGACGCTGACCAACAGCGCAGCTTGCTGTAACAACGATAGTGTGTTGCTGAAAGATGTACCCGCGTGACTGATAAATCGCGGGCGCAGTGACGCCGGCAGGGTTGCTAGAAAAGCTTCGCAGCCGGAAATGTCTTCTCGTCCCCCAGTCAATACGAACGAGTAATTTCCCAGTAATAGCAATTCGTTCGCAAGAGTGTGCCATTTTTCGGCCGGCCATTCTTTCAGATGACTCTGGGTGCCACTTGGCCACATATGGAAGACGATGGTGTTTCCACCTTCTTTCCAAGAGTGCTGTAATTGCTGCGGCAAATTTTCAGCATTCAGGCCAATCACTCCAAGCAAGTCGCGATAGTTCTCCAGTTCATGCTGGTCATTACGGTGAAGTACGGGGATGTCTTGCATGAAGTGGCGATATTGCTGCGATGTGTTGAAGCCAATCCGTATTTTTGCACGCGACAGTGCTGCGAGTAGAGCACTGATACGTGGCCACGAGTCGAAGTCAATAAAAATGTCGATTTGATGGGAGCGTATGATTTTGACGCAGGCGAAAGGATTGGTCAGCGGTAGCTTGACAATCTGGTCAGCGCCCGATAACAGCTTGGCAAACTCAAAATTTGAGGCGCCGGTGAACAGAACAATTTTCATATCTGGATTGGCGACACGTAGATCGGTGATGGCTGCGGATAGCAACACGGTATCGCCAATGGCTGCTGTTTTCAGCAATGCAACCGAATTGATTAACTTTGGCACTTGCCTGGTGCGAAATAAACGCAAGGGGGTCAGAGCGAGTAATAGGACAGGCCCGAGATATTTGTCAAAAAATTTCAGTTTTGTATTTCCGCGTTCCATGAGAATTCAATATAGTAAACGTAAGATTAAAAGAGTGAGGGGCTGTTGCAATGAATATAGGAAAATTAAGAATTACATTGTTGCGGTGCTGTTTGTGTCGTTTGTTTTTGAATGATGATTAATTACCTGCCGCCAGTAATTGCGGCAGTAAATTTTGGGAATGTTTTTATTAGTATTTTATGTAGAGCTATGGATGTGATGATGGTAATGATTGCCGAGAAGAAATAGATAAAAATAATTGATGAGTTATGTTCTGGCTGGATTAATTTATACGATATTTTTTTGAATACAGTAAGTGTCGGTTCATGCATGGCATATAAAAAGAAACTGGTGGATCCAAGAGCAATAAGCATTTTTTTCAGACGAGGAAGGGACAACGCCGGTTGCGTCAGATACAAGATGATCGGTATCCCGAGAATAATGCCAGTCTTGTGCATGTATTGATAACTTGGTACTTCCAGGAATAATGCATTGGCGATGATCAGAAGAGTATAAATTATTAGCGTTGGCATTAGAGATTTTGAGATTGGCTGGTCAAGCAAGAAGATGCTTTGTGAATATATGCCGAAATAACAGCCAAGTACGAAAAAGAATGCTGATTCAGAACTGTTTTCTCCAATATTCAAAAACCACAGAACAAATAGTGCTCCAAGCACAGTTTTTGGCAGCCATTTGAGGGAGAAATGTATCAATGGTGTCAATAGAGCCAATATCATCAAATCTCGGATGAACCAAAATTGATAGGAAATAGGATATCTGGTAAGCCCGAAGATTGCATTGAGGTAGTCGAAGAAACTATAATTGGCGATTAATGTTTTATTGCCGGAGAAGTATGACAGTGTTGCCGGAACTGACTGTGCGAGAAAAAAAATCAGTAACGTCAAAATGTTCCAGAAAAGAAATGGAAACAATAGTGTGCGGGTGCGGGAGATGATTTTCTTGACGTAGCTTTCGGTTGACCATTGTGTGTCATGAAAGAATAAATAGCCAGAGATGAGAAAAAAAAGGGGGACGGCGCAACGTGCAATTTCCTGTGAAATAACAGATTGAATGAAATCGCTAATATGATTCTTCTCACCTGCTCCAGTGGCGATCCCGGAAAACATCAATGTGGCGCCATACACATGAATGAAAACGACGCCAACAATCAAAGGGAAACGCAATAGTTGTAGTCTCAAAGATTGTTCATTGCTTAGGGATTTTTTTATCATGGAAAATGAAGTTAATTGTTGATTTTTGAGACGGAAAAATCACGAGAGGGAGATGATAAAAAAATGAATGGGCCAATACGGGGGCAGATAGCAACTTCACGGTCCTCTGTATTGGCTGACCTGGCGATTACGCCCATGTATCGCCAGATCGTTGCTGCCGATGCGCGTTCTGGCGCAAACTCATTTGAGTCATACACTACGCCGTAGTGCTCGTTAGCATTGCTCAACGTGAAAAGATTGCTGTCAGCGCATGCGAAGATACATCCCGAGCACGTGGCTCCAAGATGGCGTCGCTGCTTGAGCTACCTCCGTGGGCCGCGCGGACTTTGCACTGAGTATGCAAAACGGAATTGGGTCGAGCTCAATCCTGGCACAGTTTCAGCGCATCTTGCCACTGCGGCAAACTACAGAAGGTATTGATAAGACGCTGCGACGATAGTACTGAATTGTTCGGCCGCTTTGCTGGTACCGGATAGTCGCGCGCCAGAATCGGTTTCACGCGGGGTTTTTTCTGAACCGACGTATGTGCCATGATCGCTTCGGTAAAGCCAAACCAGCTTGTCTTTCCTTGGGCCGTCAAATGGTACAGGCCCGAACGTTCTTCCCACCATCCTTGTCGGTCAGCCGTGGCCAGGCTTTGCGCCACGATATGCGCCGTGGTATCGGCAATGGTGCGGCTCCATGTCGGCGCGCCGAACTGGTCGGAAACGATACTCAGTTCGTCACGTTCCTGGGCCAGACGGAGCATGGTCAGCAGAAAGTTCTTGCCGTGCGTACTGTAAACCCAGCTGGTGCGCAGGATCAGATGCGGGATGCCGGTCGCCTGGATCGCCTTTTCGCCGGCCAGCTTGCTGCTGCCATACGCATTCACGGGGCAGGTCGGATCGGTTTCGACGTAGGCACCGTCTTTCGACCCGTCAAAGACGTAATCGGTGCTGTAATGGATCATCGCAGCGCCCAGTTTCTTTGCTTCTTCCGCCATGACACCCGGCGCTTCGCCATTGATTCGCAGCGCCAGTTCCGGTTCACTTTCAGCCTTGTCGACCGCCGTATAGGCTGCCGGGTTGACGATCAGCGTCGGCTTGATGCGGCGGATGACGTCGCGCACCTGGTCCAGGTCAGCCAGGTCCATCTGGCTGCGGTCCACCGCGATGATCTCGCCCAGGCCCTGCAGGCTGCGTTCTAGTTCGTAACCGACCTGGCCGGTTTTTCCTGTGATTAAAATACGGCTCATGAAATAGTTTTGTTCCAGTGTGTCAGATTGGTCGGTAACGGTCAGGCAAAAACGTCGGCATTGGCCAGCAAGGTACCGACTTTATCTTTGCCAGACAGCAGTGGTTCGCCATCGAGCGGCCAGTCGATACCGATGGCTGGATCGTTCCACAGGAGGCTGCGTTCGAACTCCGGTGCCCAGTAGTCGGTCGTCTTGTACAGGAACTCGGCGCTGTCGCTGGTGACCACAAAACCGTGGGCAAAGCCTTCTGGTATCCACAACTGGCGTTTATTGGCCGCTGATAAGGTCACGCCTATCCAGTGGCCAAACGTCGGCGAGCTTTTGCGCAGGTCGACGGCGACGTCGAAGACTTCGCCAGCGGTCACACGCACCAGCTTGCCTTGCGGTTGCTGGATCTGGTAGTGCAGGCCGCGCAACACGCCCTTGGCCGACTTGGAATGATTGTCTTGCACGAAATCGCGCGTGACGCCGGTCAGTTCGGCAAAGCGCTTCTGATTGAAGCTTTCGTAGAAAAAGCCCCGGTCATCGCCGAACACGGTGGGTTCAAGGATCAGGACGTCCGGTATGGCGGTGGTTTGAATTTGCATGGTGTGAAATGAGCCGTTCAGGCTTTAGTATATTTTTTCTTCGAGCAAGCGCAGCAGGTATTGACCGTAAGCGTTCTTTTTCAAGGGTTGTGCCAATGCTTCGAGCGTGGCTGCATCGATGTAGCCACGGCGGTAGGCGATTTCTTCAGGGCAAGCAACTTTCAAGCCCTGACGGTTCTCGATGGTGGCGATGAATTGGCCCGCTTCGAGCAGGGATTCATGCGTGCCGGTGTCGAGCCAGGCCATGCCGCGCCCCATCAGTTCTACGTTCAACTGCCCGCGCTCCAGATAAGTACGGTTGACATCCGTGATTTCCAACTCGCCACGTGGTGACGGGGCGATGCCGGCGGCGATATCGCACACCTGGCTATCGTAGAAATACAGGCCGGTGACGGCGTAGTTCGATTTTGGCTTGAGCGGCTTTTCTTCAATGCTGATGGCCCGGCGTTGTGCATCGAAATCGACGACGCCATAGCGTTCCGGATCGGTGACATGATAGGCAAACACGGTCGAGCCGCTGGTGCGCGCCGAGGCCTCGCGCAACTGCGATTCAAAGTCGTGACCGTAATAGATGTTGTCACCCAGAATCAGCGCCGATGGTGCATCGCCGACAAACTCTTTGCCGATGATGAACGCCTGTGCCAGGCCATCCGGGCTGGGCTGCACGGCATAGGTCAGGCTGATACCCCACTGGCTGCCATCGCCCAGCAACTCCTGGAAGCGCGGCGTATCTTGTGGCGTGGAAATGATCAGGATATCGCGTATGCCGGCCAGCATCAGGGTGGTCAGCGGATAGTAGATCATCGGCTTGTCATATACGGGCAGCAGTTGCTTCGAGACGGCCATGGTGACAGGGTACAGGCGCGTGCCGGAACCGCCAGCCAGGATGATGCCCTTGCGTTCGATGGGTGTTGCCATTATTGCTGCTCCTTGGCCGTGTCGCGTGCCGCGTAGTTTTTCTCTACCCACTTGAGGTAGTCACCCGACTGGACATCGCGTACCCAGGCCTGGTTGTCCAGGTACCATTGAACGGTCTTGCGGATGCCGGTGGCGAAGGTTTCGGCTGGCTTCCAGCCCAGTTCGCGCTCGATCTTGCGTGCGTCGATGGCATAGCGGCGGTCGTGGCCAGGGCGATCCTGTACATAGGTGATTTGTTCGCGATAGCTGCCGGACGCCTTGGGATCGAGCGTATCGAGGATGTCGCACAAGGTATGCACGACTTCCAGATTGGCCATTTCATTCCAGCCGCCCACGTTGTAGACCTCGCCCAGACGACCTGCCTCCAGGACGCGGCGAATCGCCGAGCAGTGGTCGCCCACGTACAGCCAGTCGCGCACTTGCATGCCATCGCCATAGATAGGCAAGGCCTTGCCGGCGCGGGCGTTGCTGATGATGAGCGGAATCAGTTTTTCCGGGAAATGGAAGGAGCCATAGTTGTTCGAACAGTTGGTCGTCAGCACGGGCATGCCATACGTATGGAAATACGCACGCACCAGATGATCGGACGCCGCTTTCGATGCCGAGTAGGGGCTGTTTGGCGCATACGGCGTCGTTTCCGTGAATGGCGGATCATTCGGTCCCAGGGTGCCATACACTTCGTCGGTCGAGACGTGCAGGAAGCGGAATCCATCCTTGGCTTCGCCCGTCAAGCCGCTCCAATAGGCGCGTGCCGCTTCCAGCAGGCTGAAGGTACCGTTGACGTTGGTCGAAATGAATTCGCCGGGGCTATGGATCGAGCGATCGACATGGCTCTCTGCGGCAAAATGCACGATGGCGCGTGGCTGGTGTTCTGCCAGCAGGCGCGAGATGTGAGCGGTATCGCAAATATCGCCACGCACAAAGATATGCCGCGGGTCTTGCTCCAGGCTGGCCAGATTGCTGAGATTGCCAGCATAGGTCAGTTTGTCAAAATTGATCACGGGCTCGTCGTTGAGCGCCAGCCAGTCGCGTACAAAGTTGGAGCCGATGAAGCCGGCGCCGCCAGTCACTAAAATCATGTTGTTATCCTTTTTTACTTGAACATCGTCACGATGCTTCACTCTTCTATTTCCGAAATGAAATTATTTGAAATTTTATTTGATCATGTAGTTAATACGCGCCATCTTTCTTGAAAATGACTTTAACCGTTTTCAGTAGAATAACAATGTCATTGAATAAAGACCAGTTCTTGACATACCATGCATCCAGATAAACGCGCGTATCATAGCTGACGTCGTTCCTGCCGCTGACTTGCCATAGACCCGTGACGCCGGGTTTCGCTTCCAGGTAATAGTCTACTTGGGGGCCATAACGCTCCAGTTCCGCATCAACAACCGGGCGCGGCCCGACCAGGCTCATTTCGCCTTTCAGTACGTTCCATAGCTGCGGCAATTCATCAAGACTGGTCCGGCGCAGGAAGTGGCCGATCGAGGTGATGCGAGGGTCGTTCTTCAGTTTGAAATCACGGTCCCACTCGGCACGGGCTTCAGGGTCGCGCTCCAGCAATTCTTTCAGCAAGACGTCTGCATTTACGGCCATGGTACGGAATTTGTAGCAGAGAAAATGCTTGCCATTCTGCCCCACACGTTTGTGGCCGTAGAAGATGGGGCGGCCAGAGGCCATGACCTTGGCGGCGATCCACAGCAGGATGGGCGCCCCGACGACCATCACGGCGATCGCCGTCGTCAGATCAAAGCAGCGCTTGATCATTTGTAAACCTGGCCGTGCCAGGTTGTTGCGCATGGTCAGCAGCAGCACCTCATGTGTAAAGAAATGGTTGACCTCCATGCCATACAGGGGCAGGCCGCGTACGGCAGGTACCACTTGCATATTGGCAACGCAACGGCTGACTTGCTGGATCATGCCCTGATAGGCATCGATGCCGCCTTGCTCCAGAGCGACAACTGCATGCGGATCACCCAGCAGCTTGAGCGTTTCTTCAGGATTGACACCAAGCGGAATGCACGGCACCGCCTGTTTGCTACGGTTCACGTAGTGTTGCTCCAGGCGGCCTTGGCCTTCGGGGATCAGGAAGGCAATCAGGCGATAGCCCATTAATGCTTCCTCATCGAAGGCCCGCGCTGTTTGCAAGGCATTGTCACCCCATCCGATGATGACCATGGGGCGTATCCAGCCGCCAGCTTTCATCAGCAGGTATTTGACCATGCCGCGCAGCAGCAGGACACAGCATGGCACCAGCAGCCAGGTGGCCAACAGTGCCTCGCGCGAAGAGTCGCGCTTGTCGAGGAAGACCAGGGCCGCGTCGATCAGGCCCATGACCATGGCGATCTTCAGCAGTTCCTTGATTTCATTCGAGTACGGGCGGCGTTTGGCATGATGGCCCTTCAGCTTGAAGATCGCCACAGTGACCACGGATAGCAGGCTGTAACTGAGCAGGCGTGAGCTATCCAAGCCCCAGTTGTTCAAATCGCCGCCATCGAGGGTCCATGTGCCGGCGAGCCAGAATGCCGTGAACATGGCTAACGCATCGGCAAAGGTGAGGAAATATTTTTCTACCCTGCTGCTGCAATACCATTTTATTTCTTGTACAAAGATGCCTTCGATTGGTTTCATGATGACTTGCTAAACCTTATAAACTTCGGTGTAAATTCTTGTGGTGCCGTATGCATGGTGCTTACGTATCTGCTCGGTCAAGTGCGGCCGTAGCGGTCTTCAAAGCGGACAATGTCGTCTTCCCCAAGGTAGCTACCCGATTGAATTTCAATCAATTCCAGCGGCAGCTTGCCCGGGTTGGCCAGCGAGTGGACGACGCCGAGGGGAATATAGGTAGACTGGTTTTCGGTCAGCAAATATTCCTTGTCGCCATTCGTGATCTGGGCAGTGCCGGAGACCACGATCCAGTGCTCGGCGCGGTGGTGATGCATTTGCAATGACAGCTTGGCGCCAGGCTTGACGGTGATCCGCTTGACCTGGAAGCGCTCGCCATTGCCGATGGAATCATAGGAACCCCACGGACGGAAGACTTCACGGTGCATGGTGGCCTCGGGGCGCTGCCTGTCGACCAATTGCGCGACCATGGTTTTCGTTTGTTGTGCCTGATCCGCATCCATGACCAGCACGGCATCGGCGGTTTCCACGATGACGGTATTGCGCATGCCAATGGCGGTGACCAGGCGGCTAGTGCTGTGTACCAGGCAATCGTTGCAATCCTGGATCACTACATCGCCCTGGGTGCTATTCTGGCTGGCATCCTTTTCCGCCACGTCGAGTACGGCTTTCCAGGAACCGATATCATTCCAGCCTGCATCGAGGGCGACGGTCGAAGCATGGCTGGTGCGCTCCATGACGGCGTAGTCCACGGCGATATCGGGACTGGCGGCGTAGGCATCCTTGTCCAGGCGAATGAAGTCGAGGTCGCTTTTCGCGGCGCTGATGGCAGCGCGGCAAGCTGCCAGAACAGCGGGTTGGAAGCACGCCAACTCTTCCAGGTAGCGGCTGGCGCGGAACAGGAACATACCGCTGTTCCAGAAGTAGTCGCCGCTGGCGACATATTGTTCCGCGAGCGTCAGGGCCGGCTTTTCCACGAATTCAAGCACGCGTTGGACTTGCCCGCTTGCAGCGCCCTCGACGCGAATATAGCCGTATCCTGTCTCTGGTCCCGTTGGCGTGATGCCGAACGTCAGCAACTGACCTGCCTCTGCTGCAGTACGCGCCAGCGCGACGGCGCGATGGAAGGCCGGGGCGTCCAGAATGACGTGGTCCGAAGGCAGCACCAGCAGGAGCGGATCCTCACCACTCTCCATCGCATGCAAGGCTGCCGAGGCGATTGCTGGAGCCGTATTGCGGCGCATGGGTTCAAGCAGCATGCGGCTATTTTCCAGACCGATCTCACGCACTTGCTCTGCGACAACAAAACGCGAGGATTCGTTGCATACCAGCAGTGCTGGCGACACGGTGTCTATGCCTGCCAGGCGCTGCAGCGTTTGTTGCAGCATGCTGCCCTGAGTGGACAAGCGCAGAAACTGTTTCGGGAATACCTCGCGCGAAAGCGGCCATAAACGTGTGCCGGAACCACCACAAAGAATTACCGGTACGAGGGGAATAGTCATTTATGCTTCAATGTAAATGTAATTATTGCCAATGGGAGCAATATTTTTAATAAATTACAGGAATCTTTGTATTTTCTCCGGACTCCATGGAGCCTGAGAGACACGCACTTTGGCGCGTCCTGTATTGTAGTTTGCTGCCCCGGTATTTCTGCTTAGCACGCAACGTTTTCAAGCAAAAAAGCAACAAACACGCATAGGGCACTGATACTGAGAATGAGCACGGCTCCTGCGGCGCAGTCCTTGACGATCTTGATGCTGGGATGGAGGGCCGGATGAAGGTGATCAATCAGATTTTCGAGAGCGGTGTTGAAGAGCTCCGCCGCGAGGACCATGCCACAGTTGAGCAATAACAAAGCCCACCAGATCATCGCTGGCCGGTACCAGGCAAGTACAAGCAATACCAGGAGGGCGGCAAGGCATTGCAGCCGAAAGCTCGATTCCATGCGGAAGGCGGCACCCAAGCCTTGCAGGGCAAATCCCATGCGTTTATGGAGAGGCTGGTTCTTCATGGCAACTGAAGCGATGGTGCGCAATATTTTACTGACATGAAGGCGGATCTCTCAATGAATAGATGAGGAACGCAGGCATGGCCATACGATATGACATCATTTGTCCACAGCAGAAAGACTGGTGCCAATCTTTTTGATGTTTGATAAAAAGTAAAAAAGCCCGTTTTCAAATGAAAAGGGCTCTTATTGCAATAGTTGGCATATTAAAGTATGTGAACTATTGCGGTGTCAGGCCTTCACCTTTTGGCTTTACATCAAGCTGCAGGATGGGCCTACCTGTCGCTGCCTGAGCAGCCAGGTATTAATGGTGGGTTGGGGTCGTGTGCGCGGTGGTCGAGTCCGAGCTAGCTGCACCGGCCACAACGGCAACTGCTGCGCCGATAGCGATCAGGGTGCTCACGCTCAGGCCGGCAACAGTGGCGCCGGCAGCGGCGCCAGCAGCAGCACCACCAGCAGCTGGTGCCGCTGCGACTGGTACAGGAGCTGGAGCCGATTGAGCCATGGCTTGTGCGGAAGCGAAGCACAGGATTGCCGAAGCGATCAGAATTTTCTTCATGGGATATCCTTTTAGGTTGAACAGCGGGAATGCTAAACTGTCACATGATTGTAGCAACATTTCTCTTGCTAGTCTGCGCCGTACAGTTCGTGGCAACGATAATTTATTCTATTTTAGCTACATACCTGACCATTCTGCGTGTCTGGCGGCCTGAAGATGTTGTTCTCTATCAACAAAAACGGCACCTTGCCGAGGCTGCGGTCCATGTTTTTGTTAAATATCGCGGGAATTGCTGATGCATTCGAAAGCGATCCACAAGTTTGCCAAGTCCTCGCCATCCCGCGTAAAATGCAGGCTTCGCGGGTGTAGCTCAATGGTAGAGCAGAAGCTTCCCAAGCTTACGACGAGGGTTCGATTCCCTTCACCCGCTCCATTTTTCGCTGGCGCCTGGCTTGATGCGGCGCAGCCACTTATTTCTCCATTCCCATGTCTTCTGATACCCCAGCAAACGGCCCGGCGCGGCCGATGATGTACGATCCGACCGAACACCGCATCCGCAGTTTCGTGACCCGCGCGGGACGGCTTTCCGTAGCGCAGGCGCGCGCGCTCGAGACCCTGGGCCCGCAGTTTCTGTTGCCTTTCGCCAAAGAACCGATGGATTTCGAGCAGGTGTTCGGCCGCAAGGCGCCCGTCATCCTGGAAATCGGCTTCGGCATGGGCGCGACGACCGCGCATATCGCCAAAGCCATGCCGGAGAAGGATTTCATCGGCGTCGAAGTGCATACGCCTGGTGTTGGCAGTCTGTTGAAGCTGATCGGTGAAGAGTCGCTGACGAATCTGCGTCTGCTGCAGCACGATGCCGTGGAAGTGCTCACGCACATGATCCCAGCCAATTCCTTGGCCGGTATCCACGTTTTTTTCCCTGACCCATGGCACAAGGCGCGCCACAACAAGCGCCGCCTGATCCAGTCGCCATTCGTCAAGCAATTGACCGATCGCCTGGCGCCGGGCGGCTATCTGCATTGCGCGACCGATTGGGAAGATTACGCGGTGCAAATGCTGGAAGTGCTGGGCGCCGAGCCGCAATTGCGCAATAGCGCCGATGGCTATGCGCCGCAGCCGGCGTATCGTCCGCTGACCAAGTTTGAAAACCGCGGCTTGAAGCTGGGCCATGGCGTGTGGGATCTGGTGTTCATCAAGAAATAACCTGGCGGTTTGCCCACGTGTGCCGTTTGCGCGAGAACAAGCCTGCCGCGGCGACGCCGCAGGCTTTTTTCATGCGCGCGCTAGCGTGCGCTGCCTAGGCAAGGTGGTGAAATTACGGTAGTCTTATCTTTTTTGCATTGACCAATATTATGTCCAAGAAAATACTCGTGACGGGCGCATCCGGTTTCATCGGCTCGCATACCTGTGTCGAATTGCTGGCTGCCGGCTTTGAAGTCGTCGCGGTGGATAACCTGTGCAATAGCGCGCGCGAAGCGATGGCGCGCGTGGAGCGCATCTCCGGCAAAAGCGTACCCTTCTATGCAGCGGACGTGCGCGACCGCGCGGCCATGGCCGCCGTCCTGCGCGAGCACGCCATCGATGCCGTGATCCATTTCGCAGGCTTGAAGGCGGTGGGCGAATCCGTGGCGCAGCCACTGATGTACATGGACAACAATGTCACGGGCACCGTGGCCTTGCTGGAAGTGCTGGCGGCGGCGAATGTGAAACGTTTTGTGTTCAGCTCGTCGGCCACCGTGTATGGCGACCCGGAGGCCTTGCCGATTCTGGAATCGTCGCGCCTGTCCGTGACCAACCCGTATGGCCGCTCGAAGCTGATGGTCGAGCAGATCTTGGCTGATCTCGTGCATGCCGATGCCCAGTGGCAAGTCGGCGTGTTGCGCTACTTCAATCCGGTGGGCGCGCATGCCAGCGGCTTGATCGGCGAAGATCCGGCCGGCATCCCGAACAACCTGATGCCGTTCATCGCCCAGGTGGCCGTGGGCCGCCGCGAACGCCTGGCGGTCTTCGGCAACGACTACGCCACGCCGGACGGCACGGGCGTACGCGACTATATCCACGTGGTCGACCTGGCGCTGGGCCACGTGGCCGCGTTGAACCGCCTGTTTGCCACCGAGGGTGGCTTTACCGTCAACCTGGGCACGGGCCACGGCTACAGCGTGCTCGACACCGTACGCGCCTTCGAAGCCGCCAGCGGCCGTCAGGTACCGTACGACATCGTGCCGCGCCGCCCGGGCGACATCGCCAGCTGCTACGCCTCGGCCGACAAGGCAAAGGAACTGCTGGGCTGGCAAGCACAGAAAAACATCGACGACATGTGCCGCGACCACTGGCGCTGGCAGCACCAGAATCCGCAAGGCTACGCGGCGTAAAAAAATCCGCCAGATACAAAAAATCCCGCTCACACGCAAGTGTGGCGGGATTTTTTTAGAGCGCCATCAACCCAATGGCGCCTGAAAAATACCCGGGGCTAGGCACGGCAACAACGCCCCAGGCATTTTCTCAGGCAGCCATTAAGGGTACAGGCCGCGCACTTCGCGAGCTTGCAGGACGCGGGTGCATGCCAGGATGAAGGTCGCGGTACGCATCGACACTTTCTTCTCTTGCGACACTTGCCATACTGCGTCGAACGCTTCGCGCATGATGCGGGTCAGGCGGCTGTTGATTTCTTCTTCCGTCCAGAAGAAGCTCGAGAAGTTCTGCGCCCACTCGAAGTAGCTGACGGTCACGCCGCCGGCGTTGGCCAGCACGTCCGGCACGATCAGTACGCCGCGGTCGGTCAGGATGTCGTCCGCTGCCGGCAGGGTCGGGCCGTTGGCGCCTTCCAGGATGATCTTGGCGCGAATGACTTGAGCGCGTTCAGCCGTGATCTGCTGTTCCAGCGCGGCCGGGATCAGGATGTCGCAATCGATGCCCCAGAAATCTTCGCGTGGCACGAATGCCTCGGCGCCTGGGAAACCTTCGACGCTGCCCACTTCGGCCACGTGTGCCAGCAATTGCGGGATGTTCAAGCCGCCAGCGTGCACGACGGTGGTCTTGTGGTCTTGTACCGCCACCACTTTCGAGCCGGCTTCAGCGAACATGCGTGCAGCGACGCCGCCCACGTTGCCAAAACCTTGCACGATGACTTTTGCGCCTTCGAGCGACATGCCGACCTTGGCGGCCGCATCGCAACCGACGACGAACACGCCGCGGCCCGTCGCATCGCGGCGGCCCAGGCTGCCGCCCAGCGAGATTGGTTTACCCGTCACCACGCCGGTCGACATATTGCCGCCGATCATGGCGTAGCTGTCCATCATCCACGCCATGACTTGTTCATTCGTGTTGACGTCCGGCGCCGGGATATCCTTGTTCGGTCCGATGATCATGCTGATCTCGCTCGTGTAGCGGCGGGTCAGGCGTTGCAGTTCGTTGCGCGACAGGGTTTTCGGATCGACACGGATACCGCCCTTGGCGCCGCCGTATGGCACGTTGACCGCGGCATTCTTGACCGTCATCCAGGCCGACAGGGCCATCACTTCCGATAACGTCACGTCCTGGTGGAAGCGCACGCCGCCCTTGCCCGGGCCGCGCGACAGATTGTGCTGCACGCGGTAGCCTTCGTAGTGGGCAATGGTGCCGTCATCGCGCTCGATGGGCACGTCGACCGTCAGGATGCGCTTTGGACGCTTCAGCGTTTCCACCCAGCGCGACAGGTTGCCCAGGTACGGCGTAACGCGGTCGATCTGCTCGAGGTAGACGCCCCATGGGCCAAGGTCTTCAGGATTCAGGTAGGAAGGAAGTGCGTGCTTGCTGGTCATGCTTGATAAGCTCCTGGACAATACGAATACGTTAGAGGCACAGCCGATATGCAGCTGCGCGCAGCGGAACCGCATCGTAGGCGATAGCCTCATGCCCCGGCCAATGCTTTGTGCGCATCCGGTTATGCATTTATTGCATAGTTGTGTTGCCAGGATTGCCAGTCAGGACTGGGTGGCCTCGGTGGCGCGTTTGCGGCGCTTGCCCATGCGCGCCTTGCCATCCTGCGACTGCACCAGGTATTGCCACAGGCTTTCGACGATCTGCTTGCCGGGACGCAGGCTTGATGGGCGTTCGCGGTACAGGCGGATTTCCAGCTCGATTTCCCAGCCTGGCGCACCGCCATCGGCGCGCGCCAGGTGTTTGTATTTGACGTCGCGCATGACGGCCGATTCGGGCAGGAAGGCGATGCCGCGGCCTTCCAGCGCCATCATTTTCAAGCCTTCCGCCATGTCCGTTTCGTAGCAGGTTTCCAGGAACAGCGGCGCCTTGGCGTCGGCCACCAGCAATTCCACCATGCGTCCCAGGTAGGCGTTGCTGGTGTAGGAGAGGAAGGGCAGCGGCTCCTTGGCGCTGCCGGGCAGGACGAAGTCCGGCACCTTGTCCTGGCCGCAGCGCGCATAGGCGCGCAGGGTTTCGCGGCCCATCACCAGCATGTCGTAGCGGCCCGGGTCCAGCTGCACCGGCTGGCGCGGATGGTGATAGCACAGCAGCAGGTCACAGCCGCCGTCGACCAGCTGCAGCACGGCGTCGTGCACGTTCAGGGCCATCAGGCGGCTGTTGATCGGCGCAAAACCTTCTTCCAGGGCCGTCAGCCACTTCGGCATGAAGGTCAGTGAGAGGGTGTGGGGCACGGCGAAATCGACGCTCGTCTGCGTGGCGGCCCGCTTGCCGCGCAACAGGGCGCGCACGCCGTTGATCTGTCCCAGCATTTCCAGCGCCTGCTCGTAGAACACGGCGCCGGCCGGCGTCAGTCGCGTCGGGTAGGACGTGCGGTCGACCAGGTCGATACCGAGCCAGTTTTCCAGCGACTGGATGCGCCGCGAGAATGCTGGCTGAGTGACGTGGCGCAGGGCCGCGGAACGGCTGAAGTTATGCGTTTCAGCGAGCGAGATGAAGTCTTCCAGCCATTTGGTTTCCATCGCGGCAGCATTCCGTTATCAAGGGCAGAGGCAAGGTAAAGTGGTCAGGCCGTGCTGGTCGATGCCGCCGGCTGGTACAGCGATGCAGGCAGGCCGAAGAAGGATGGCGGACCCAGGGTCGTGCCTTCGAGCGAGCCGCCCGCATTCAAGGCCTTGTTGATGGCCGACAGCAGGGAGCTGCGGCTGGCCAGGTTTTGTATCAGCGCGCGCGGGCCGTTGTGGAAGGTATGCTGGGCGATATCCGCGGCGACGACAAAGATCGGCTCGCGGCGCATGGGAAACTCCACCCATTCGCCGTCCTCGTCCTGGGCGCAGAACGTATGGGGCAGGGTCATGTTTTCGGCGCCGGGAAGGTGCGACGCCAGCACCAGGCCGAAGGCTTCCGGCACCACGTCGGCCAGGCGGCGCACGGTGAGATCGTCCTGCACCAGTAACCGTACTTGCGCTTCCACCTCGTCTTCGGCGTCGGGCTGGGCGCCGAGAATTTTCACGGCCTGATAGATCAGGTCGGACGAGAGTGCTTCCATCAAATCTTCCATCAAATCATCTCCAGTATCATGGCGACGATTTCGTCGCCGTACGAGGCCAGTTTTTTCTCGCCCACGCCGCTCACGCCGCGCATCTGCTCGAGCGAGGTGGGCTTGGCCTTGGCGATTTCGCGCAGGGTGGCGTCGACAAAAATCACGTAGGCCGGCACGTTGTGTGTGCGTGCCGTCTCCACGCGCCACCAGCGCAGCTTGTCGAAAATCGCCTGCTCGCTGGTGGACAGATCCGTCTCGACATAACCTTTCGCCACGCTGGTGCTGCGCTTGCTGGTTTTCACCGGTTTCTGGTACTGGCGCAGCTGCACTTTCTGGCCGCCCTTGAGCACGGGGCGCGAGGCATCCGTCAGTTTCAGCGAGCTGTATTGTTCATGGTCGACCGAGACGAGGCCCAGCGCGATGGCCTGGCGCAGAATCGATTTCCATTCCGCTTCGCCCAGGTCCGAGCCGATGCCGAAGACGGACAGTGCATCGTGGTGCCAGGTCTTGATGCGTTCCGATTCCACGCCGCGCAGCACGTCGATCACGTGGCCGCCGGCGAAGCGCTGGTCGACGCGGTAGATGGCCGACAGCAGTTTTTGCACGGGCACGGTGCCGTCGAACGACACGGGCGGCACCAGGCAGGTATCGCAATTGCCGCACGGCGAAGCCGGTTCGCCGAAGTATTCGAGCAATCGCATGCGGCGGCAGCTGAGCGTTTCGCACAGGCCCAGCATGGCGTCGAGTTTGACGCCCAGCACGCGCTTGAAGGTGTCGTCCGCCTCGGACTCGTCGATCATGCGCCGCTGCAGCACCACGTCCTGCAAGCCGTACGCCATCCAGGCATTGGCGGCCATGCCGTCGCGGCCCGCGCGGCCCGTTTCCTGGTAATAGCCCTCGATGCTTTTCGGCAGATCCAGGTGGGCGACGAAACGCACGTCGGGCTTGTCGATGCCCATGCCGAAGGCGATGGTGGCGACCATGACGATGTTTTCTTCGCGCAGGAAGCGCGCCTGGTTGGCGCTGCGTTTCGCGTATTCCATGCCGGCGTGATAGGGCAGGGCGCGGATGCCGCTCTGGTTCAGAAATTCCGCCGTTTCCTCGACTTTCTTGCGCGACAGGCAGTAGACGATGCCGCAGTCGCCCGTGTGTTCCGTGTTGATGAAGTCGAGCAGCTGCTTGCGGCCATTCGCCTTTTCCACGATCTGGTAGCGGATGTTCGGGCGGTCGAAGGACGAGACGAACTGGCGCGCGTCTTCCAGTTGCAAACGCAGCGCGATTTCGGCGCGCGTCTGCGGGTCGGCCGTGGCCGTGAGCGCGATGCGCGGCACGTCCGGGAACTGTTCGTGCAGCACCGACAGCTTGATGTATTCGGGACGGAAGTCGTGGCCCCACTGGGCCACGCAGTGCGCCTCGTCGATGGCGAACAGGGAGATCTTCGAGGCCTGGAACAGGTCCAGGCAACGCTGCGTCATCAGGCGTTCTGGCGCCACGTAGACGACGTCGATGCCGCCTGTGCGCACTAGGCGCTCGATGCGGCTCGCTTCTTCGTAGGTTTGCGTGGAATTGAGGAAGGCGGCGCGCACGCCGACTTCCTCCAGCGCGTCCACCTGGTCCTGCATCAGCGCGATCAATGGCGAGACGACGACGCCGACGCCGTCGCGCAGCAGGGCGGGAATCTGGTAGCACAGGGATTTGCCGCCGCCCGTGGGCATCAGCACCAGCGCGTCGCCGCCATGGCTGACGTGGTCGACGATGTCGGCTTGCTGGCCGCGGAAGGCCGGGTAGCCGAAAACGGTTTGCAGCAGGTGCAGCGCGCGCTGGTTAAGATCTTGATTCATAGTGCCTTATTCTGCCCAAACAACCCAGCCGTAGTGGGCGCTGGCCAACACCAGCAAGCCGAACACAATGCGGTACCAGGCAAAAAACGTGAAGTCGTGCGAGCTGATGTAGCGCAGCAGCCAGCGCACGCACAGGAAGGCGGAAATGAAGGCGGCCACGGTGCCCAGGCCGAACAGGGGCACGTCGGTGGCCGACAGGATGTCGCGCGCTTTGTACAGCGAGTAGAAGGTGGCCGCGAACAAGGTCGGGATGGCCAGGAAGAACGAGAATTCGGTGGCTGTCTTGCGCGACAGGCCCAGCAGCATGCCGCCGATGATGGTCGAGCCGGAACGGCTGGTGCCCGGAATCAGCGCGAATGCCTGCGCGCAGCCCACCTTCAGGGCGTCGAACGGCGTCATTTCATCGACCGAGTTGACGCGCACGGTGACGGGGTTGGTGCGCGCGCGGCGCTCCACCAGCAAGATGATGATGCCGCCGATGATGAAGGCCATGGCGACCGGTACTGGCTTGAACAGCGCATGCTTGATCATCTTGCCGATGGCCAGGCCGATGACGGCCAGCGGAATGAAGGCGATGGCCACGTTCAGCACGAATTTGCGCGACTTGACTTCGGTGCTGAAGGTGGACAGCACGCTGCCGATGCGCTGGCGGTATTCCCAGCACACGGCCAGGATGGCACCGGCCTGGATGGCGATCTCGAAGACGTCCATGACTTCTTTCGAGACATCCTTGGTAAAGTCGAGCAGACTGCCGGCCAGGATCAGATGCCCCGTGGACGAAATCGGCAAGAATTCGGTAAAACCTTCGACCAGCCCCATGATGATGGCTTTTAACGCAAGAATGAGATCCATAGATGTATAAACGGGTATAAGTGACAGGATGGGGTAACCGCGTGGCGCCAGCAATGTGCGCGGGGTCGAAGCTTACCATGCCGCAGGCCCGCGAACCTTATTTGGGCGCAGTTGGGCGGCGCTTTTTTAGCGCCGTCCGCCAGGCGGGAGGAAGGATCAGGATACTTGTTTTGCCTGCGCCACCAGGCGCGCGCTGGCCGCCACCAGCAGCAGGGTGGCGCCCAGCATGGCAAAGGCGATATTCAGGCTGGTGGCGTGGGCGACGAAGCCGATCACGGCCGGGCCGGCCAGGATGCCCGCGTAGCCGATGGTGGTGATGGCCGCCACGGCCAGGCTGGCCGGCATGGCATGCTGGTTGCCTGCCGCCGTAAACAGGATGGGCACGATATTTGCCGCGCCCAGGCCGATCAGCACGAAGCCTAGCATGGCCAGGCTGGCGTGCGGCGCCAGCACGGCCAAGAAGAAGCCTGCCGCTGCACACAAGCCGCCAAAAGTGAGCACACGCTTTCCGCCAAAGCGGCTGACCACCTTGTCGCCGGTGAAGCGGCCCACCGTCATGGCGATGGCGAAGGCGGCGTAGCCGAGGCCACCCTTGGCTTCTTCCACGCCGCGCGTGGTGGTGAGGAACAGGGCGCTCCAGTCGAGGATGGCGCCTTCGGCCAGGAAGACGATAAAGCACAACAGGCCAATGAAAATGACGGCGCCATGCGGCATGACGAACAGCGGCGTCTTTTCGCCGGAGGCGGACGCCGTCGGCAGCAGATGGCCTTGCGCCGCGCCCAGCACGCCGCACAGCAGCAGCATCACCACCACGCAGGACCAGGCCGGCGTCAGGCCCAGCCACAACAGCAGGGCCATGCAGGCCGCACCGGCGAAGCCGCCCACGCTGAACAGCGCATGAAAGCCCGACATCATGGCGCCGCCGTTGGCTTTTTCGATGATCACGGCCTGGATATTGATGGCCACGTCAAACGTGCCCATGGCCGCGCCGAACACCAGCAGCACTAGGCCCAGTTGCAGCGGCGTGGCGGCCAGCGCCAGGCCGGGCAGGATGGCGGTCAGCAGCAGGCCGGCGCCGACGATGACCTTGCGGCAGCCGAAGCGTGCCGTGAGCATGCCCGTAAACGGCATCGCGCACAGCGAGCCAGCGCCCAGGCACAGCAGCAAAATGCCGAGGGTGGCTTCATCGAGGCCCAGGCGCGACTTGGCGTAGGGAACCAAGGGCGCCCAGGCGGCCATGCCGAGGCCGGCGGCGAAGAAGACCAGGCGCGTGGCGCGTTGTTGCAGGGTGCCGGTGAGATGCATGGGGGAGCTTTTCAAAGTCGGGGTGGATAAAATCAGGCGCGGGCGCGCAACACTTGTACGCCCAGCCGTTCAAAGGCGGCCACGTGGGCAGCGTCGGCATCGGCTTCCAGCACCAGGTGCTGCAGCAAGCCCGTGGCCAATACGCCAAAGGGTGCGGCGGTGCCCAGCTTGTCGCTGGTGACGGCCACGACCACCGCCTTGCTGGCGCCGGCGATGCTGCGCTTGAATTCCGCCTCGTCGTAATTGAACGCTGTCACGCCTGCGTCCGCATCGGCGCCGCAAGCGCCGAGGAAGCACAGGTCGGGATGCATGCGCTCGACGGTGCGCAGCGCCTGCGGTCCCAGGCTGGCGCCGGCGCGGCGGTCGACCCTGCCGCCAGCCATGATCAACTCGATTTCCGGGCGTTCCATCAGGGCCATGGCAATGGCTGGCGCGTTGGTGATGACAGTGAGCGCTAACTCTGGCAGGGCGCTGGCGATGGCCAGGTTGGTCGAGCCCGCATCGAGAAACAGCACCTGGCCCGCGCGCACGAGGGAGACGGCGGCCTGCGCCAGGCGCGCCTTGCGTTCCGGCGCTTCCTGCTTGCGCTGGCTCAAGGTGCCGCCGTCCGGCGCCAGCGGCAGGGCGCCGCCATACACGCGCTGGCACAGGCCGGCCGCCGCCATCTCGCGCAGATCGCGCCGTATCGTATCTTCGGATACGTCGAGCTGGCGCGCCAGGTCCAGCGCCAGCACGCGACCGTCGGCATGCAATTGTTGCTGGATCAGCGCGTGGCGTTGTTTGAGGAGCAGGGTGGCGGACATGGTGAACCTATAAACGTGCAGGAATGTGCATGAATATACGCAAACGTGCAAACAGAGTCAAGCGTACGCAGGTTTCCATCAAATATTGCCGAAAAGATATAAGTTCTGTTAGTGTTGTAAAAAATGGAATAAAATAAGGGCAGCCATGTTTTCAAGTATCTCTTTCAAGGCAAGCTTGCCGGGCCGCGCCCTGCGCCGCAGTGGATGGTTGATCCTGGGCATGATGATCGTGTTGAATGCGCTGCATTGGATGCGTCATGACACGCTGGGCTGGAGCGATGCACGCGATTCCGTGTGCCTGCTGCTGATCTATCTGGGGATTGCCACCTTGCTGGAATACAAGCGGCAGCGCGACGCCGAGGAAGCGGAAGACGCGCGCTAAGCGCGACGCAAGCAGGGACGCCGTGCGCGCCGCCGCTCAGGGCGCCGTCAGCCGTTCCAGCTCGGCCAGCCAGTGCACCGCGTGTTCGCGGCTGTCGCCGCACATCTCCGCAGATGGCTGCAAGCCGCCGCAAAACGCGGGCCGTTCCGGCTGGCCAAAGATCTTGCAACGGTTGTCATCGGCCAGCTGCACGCAGCGCACGCCCGCCGGTTTTCCCTCCGGCATGCCGGGAATCGGGCTGGTGATGGACGGTGCGGTGCAGCAGGCGCCGCACGAGGGACGGCATGCCAGGGTGGCAGATGGTGACATGGGAGTTCAGACGGGCGGGTGAGGAGCCGACAGTATAGCAAGCCGGCTCCCATGTGTTGCCCGGGCGCGTTCAGCGCACGATGCTGACGCGTTTGCCCGATAAAGTGCGGCGGGCCGGATCGCCATGCACGGTGATGCGGCCGGAACCGCTGGCGCGTGCGTTGACTTCATTCTGGACGCTGACGTCGATGTCGCCGGAGCCGTTGCTCGCCAGATAGGCAACGTCGCTGCGCAGCGACGCCAGGTTGACATCGCCCGAGCCATTCACGTTGGCGTCCAGGCGCTGCACGGCGCCGTTGGCGCTGATGCTGCCCGAGCCGTTGACGGCCACGTTGATGCGTTCGCCGTGCACGCTGCCCAGCTGGATGCTGCCGGAACCGTTCTGCACCGCGTCCGTGTTGCCGCTGGCGAGGGCCGCCGCGTTGATGCTGCCCGAGCCATTGTTGGCCACGTCGAAGCGTCCCGTCGTGCCCGACAATTCGCTCTTCATCGACCCGCGCTGTTCCAGGCTGAAATCGTCGCCATTCAGGCCGCTGACCACCAGGCGGCCCGAGCCGGAGATGTTGATCTTCCTCAATTGCGGTGTCGTATAGATGACGTGGATACCATTGCTGCTGCGAATGTTCGTGTCGCTCCACAGGCGCAGCGTATTGCCGTTCACGTCGCTATGGATCAGCGGTTGCAGATTGCTGTCCGCTTCGATCACCAGCGATGCCGTCGGGCCGACGCGCACGTCGATCTTGATGTCGATGCGCTTCATGTTGTCGATGTCGAGCGCGCTGATGGTGCTGACCTGGCGCACGTCGCGGCTCACTTGCCCATTGCCCTGGATGACATTGCTGCTGGAATCGGCATAGCGCACTTCGCCATCGTTGGGGTTGATGACGATGGCGCAACCGCCAAGGGCAACGGCACAGCACAGGGCCAGCAAGGTACGCATGGTGTTTCCTTTATGATTGTTTTAGTTCGGGACAAGAAAAGAGCCGGCTGCCGCGCCGCGGCTGCCGTGCTGTCGATGAGAAGATAGCAAAGCGATGCGCTGGCTGGCAGGGAAATGCGACGAACTGCGTAAAACGCGGGGTGAACTGCAGGCGCGTGCGCCTGACGCGGTGCCGTCCGCCTTAAAAGCTGAGCAGGAAACAGGCGCCGGCGCCGACGGGCCGCGCATGGCGCAAAGTGCCGCCGTTGGCATGGGCCAGGTGGCGCACCAGCGCCAGGCCGATGCCGCGCCCCTGCTTCCTGGTCGAGAAAAATGGCATGAAGATGTGCGCGGCCAGCGTATCGGGCACGCCATGGCCATTGTCGCGCACTTCGATGCGCAGGCGCGCGCCCCGGCTCAGGCGGGCGCTGACCGTGACGCGCGGCGCAGCAATCCCCTGCGTGGCTTCGGCAGCGTTCTTGAGCAGATTGATCAGCGCCTGTTCCAGCTGGCCTGCATCGATCCGCACTTCCAGTGATGCCGGTTCGACGGAAAATTCCGCCCTGCCGCCGCGCGCCTGCCAGGCCGGTGCCAGCAGCGCTTCCAGGCGCTGGAACAGCTGCTCCAGGCATACCGCTTCGGGTTGCGGCGCGGGCACGCTGGACAGGCTGCGGTAGCTGGCCACGAAGTCGGCCAGGCTGGCGGCGCGGCGGGCGATGGCGTCGAGCGCCGTCGCCAGGTCGGCATGGGTGTCGTGCGGCAGCAGGGCGCGCACGTCCGCCAGCAGGTCGCAGGCCGTGCGCGACAGCGAGGCGACGGGCGTCAGCGAATTCATGATTTCATGCGTCAGCACTTGCACCAGGTCGCGCCAGGCGTTGAGCGCCTCGGCTTCCAGTTCGCTCTCCACCGGCATCAGCGCGGCCAAGTGCTGCGGTGCGCCTTGCAAGGTCAGCGCCGCCACGGCCACCAGCGCCCGCTCCACGCCCCGCTCCGTGTCAAAACTGAGCAGGCGGCGCTGGCCGGGCGGCTGCGCCGCCAGCAGTTGCTGCCACCGTTGCGGTTCGCTCGCATGTCCGGGCGCCAGCTGGCGCCGTGCGCTTGCATTGAGGGGCGTTACCTTGCGTTCCTCGGCGTCGTTCCGGATGCGGAACAGGGCGATGGGCGCGTGCTCGAGACAGGCTTCGAGCGCCCTCAGCGATTCTTCATCGGGCGTAGGCGACGGCGCCGCCGTCATTGCCGTTGCCATCGTCGACTCCTGGCGTGACAGGCGCGGCGCGAGGCGTGTCAGGCAGCGGGACAGCAGCCACGCCGGCGCTATCGACAGCAGCAGGCACAATACACTCAGGCGCGGCGACGCCAGCGCGACAAAATACCCGGCGCCGCCGGCCAGCGCCAGCATGGCGACGATGCTGGCGCTGGCCGTCGTCTTGAGGCTGCGCTCAGATGCCATGTTTGTTCAGCTTGCGGTACAGGGCGGCGCGGCTGATGCCCAGCGCCTTGGCCGCATGGCTGATATTGCCGTCGACCTGCTCCAGCGTGCGGTGGATGGCGTCGCGTTCCAGCGCGCCCAGCGTCTGGCGTGCGTGGGCGGGCGCCGTTGGCGCCTGGCCGGCGCCGTCGAACAGGCCGAAATCGCCGCGCGTGTAGTGCGCTTCGTTCCCCAGGATGACGGCCCGTTCGCAGGCATGGCGCAGCGCGCGCACATTGCCAGGCCAGTCATGCTGCTGCAGGTAGTCGAGCGCCTCCGCTGCGGGCGCGCGCGCAGGGCGCTGGTACTGGCTTTCGTAGTGCGCCAGGTAGTGCCGCAGCAGCATGGCGATATCCTCGCGGCGCGCCCGCAGCGGCGGCACGCGCAGCACGATGGTATTGAGGCGGAACAGCAGGTCGGGCCGGAACACGGCCGGATCGAACAGCCGCGCTTCATCGACATTGGTGGCGCTGAGGATGCGCACGTCGATCGCTTCCGGACGGTCGGCGCCGAGCGGCGTCACTTCGCGCCGTTCCAGCGCCGTCAACAGCTTCGCTTGCGCCGCCAGCGGCAGGTTGCCGATTTCATCGAGAAAGAGCGAGCCGCCGCGCGCCGCCTGGAAGCGTCCTGCGCGTTCATGCCTGGCGTCGGTGAACGCGCCCTTGCGGTGGCCGAACAATTCGCTTTCGAAGGTTGTCTCCGGCACGGCGCCCATGTCCACCGGCAGCAGGGGACCGGCGGCGCGGCGCGAGGCCTGGTGCAGGGCGCGCGCCACCAGTTCCTTGCCGACGCCGTTTTCACCGAGCACCATCACGTTTGCCTCGGTGGGACCGACGCTGGCGACCATCGCGCGCAGCGCGCGCATGGCCGGGGAGTCGCCCATCAGGTCCGGCGCGGCCGTGCCTGGCGATGCCATGCCGGCGCGGCGCGCCAGCGCCTGTTCCACGGCGGCGGCCAGGCGCGCGTTGTCCCAGGGCTTGGTGATGAAATCGCCGGCGCCGCGCTGCAGCGCCGCCACGGCCAGCGGCACGTCAGCATACGCCGTCATGGCGATCACGCAAGGCGGCCGTGGCAGCGCGCGCAGCAGGTCGAGCAAGGCCAGGCCTTGTGCGCCATCGGTCTGGCCGGGCTGGAAATTGAGGTCGAGCAGCACCACGTCGGGCACGGCCCGGGCCAGCAGCGCGGGCAGCCCCGCCGGGTCGCACAGCGTATCGACTTGGCCATCGCGGTAGCGCCGCCGCAGCAGCAGCTGTGCGGCGCAGGCGACATCGATATCGTCGTCGAGGATCAGGACGTGGGCTGCGGTGTGGGCCATGGAGAGCATAGTGAGCGTCGGTCGGTGGCGCATTCTAGCAGCCGCGCAGGGGGCGTGGCGGCTGCTGCGGGCATGCCCGTTTGCCGGCGCTGTGCGCTTGCGAACAGCCGCTGTCCGGAAATGGACACTGCGGGACACCGCGCCGCGCCGCCGGTGCCGACGCGCGGCTGCAGGGCGCATGTCCGCGTGGCGCCTGCCGCTGGCACGCTGCTTGCTGATGCAGGGACAAGACCAGTGCGAAAGACGTGAAAATAAATATGCATGCTCCCCGATCTTCGATCCCCCCTTTGCCGGCCAGCGGCGCCGCCATGGATACGCGCGTGCCGCGCAGCCGGCGCAAGCTGGTCGCCGCCGGCCTGGCGGGCGTGTTGCTGCTGGCCGCGCTTGCCGCCGCGGGGTGGTGGGCCATGCCGCGCGGCTTGCAGGTGCCTGCCGCCGAATTGCGCATCGGTATCGCAGAGCGCGGCATTTTTCTCGATGAAGTGGTGGTGCGCGCCAGCGCCGAGCCGCTGCATTCCGTGCTCCTCGATTCGGTCGAGTCGGGCCGCATCGACGAGGTGCTTGCCAGTGACGGCGCGCTGGTCACGAAGGGCCAGCTGCTGTTCCGCATCTCCAATCCGCAGCGCAACCTGGAACTGCTGGCCCGCAAGGCCGAACATGCGCAGCAGATTTTCAACTTGTCCAACTTGCGCGTGGCGCAGCAGGCCAGCGCCAGCGAGCACCAGCGCCGCCTGGACGACCTGGCGTTCGTGCTGCAGCAGGGCGGCAAGCAGCATGCGCGCCATGCCAGGCTGGCGGCGCAGGGCTTCATTTCCAGCGTGGCGCTGGAGGAGTCGGCCGACAGCCTGCTGCAGCAGCAGCGCGCGCTGGCGCAGGAACAGCAGGCGGCGCAGGCCGAGGCGCGAGTGCGCCGCGATGCGGCCGCCCAGCTTGAGGCGTCCATCGCGGGCCTCAGTTCGGGCCTGCTGCTGGTCGGCGCCACGGTCGATGCCCTGGCCGTGCGCGCGCCGTCCGCCGGCCGGCTGACGGACTTCCGGCTGCAGGTGGGCGAGTCGATTGCGACGGGCAAGAATGTGGGCCGCATCGACGACCCTGTGCGCTACAAGCTGTCGGCCAGGGTGGACGAGTTTTACCTGAACCGCATGGCGGCGGGACGGCAAGCCAGCATCGTCCAGGATGGCCGCACTTACGCGCTGAGCGTGCAGACGATTTATCCGCAGATCAAGGAGGGCCGCTTCACGGTGGAACTGGTGTTCACGCACGGCCAGCCGCCCGTGCTCAATCCGGGACAAAGCCTCGATGCGCAGATCACCCTGGGCGAGCCGGCCGCCGCGCTGCTGCTGCCGAACGGCGCCTTCGTCAACGACAGCGGCGGTGCCTGGGTCTACGTGCTCGATGCATCCGGCGGCCAGGCGCAGCGGCGCGCGGTGCGTATCGGCCGGCGCAACAACAGCCAGCTCGAAGTGCTGCAAGGGCTGCAGGCAGGCGAACGCGTGATCCTGTCCGCCTACGCCGCCTATGGAAATTCCCCCAGATTGCACATAAGCCGGTAAATTCCCTCTCATCTTCCATAAAGGTTCCACCCATGCTCAAACTAGTCGGCGTCAGCAAGCTGCATCAGTCAGGCGATATCCAGACCAAGGCCCTGGACCGCATCGACCTCGAAATCGAGGCGGGCGAATATGTGGCCATCACGGGCCCGTCGGGCTGCGGCAAATCGACCCTGCTGGGTCTGCTGGGCTTGCTCGATATTCCCAGCCAGGGCGAATACTGGTTCGAGGGCCAGAACGTGGCAGGGTGGAGCGAGGCGAAGCTCAATGTGCTGCGCCGCGGGCGCATCGGCTTCATCTTTCAGAGCTTTAACCTGATCGAGGAACTGAGCGTGTTCGAGAACGTGGAGCTGGCACTCGAATACAACGGCACGTCGGCGTGCGAACGGCGCCAGCGCGTGGCCGCCATGCTCGACAAGCTGGGCGTGGCCCACCGCGCGGGACACCGGCCGTCGCAGCTGTCCGGCGGCCAGCAGCAGCGCGTGGCGATCGCGCGCGCGCTGGTGGCCGGGCCGGCCGTCTTGCTGGCCGATGAACCGACGGGCAACCTCGATACGGCGCACGGCAATGAAGTCATGCGCCTGCTGCGCAGCATCAATGCGGAGGGCACGACGGTGGTGATGGTGACCCACTCGCCCGACCATGCGGCGCAGGCATCGCGCACCCTGCATTTGCTGGACGGCCGCATCGTGGTCGACGCCTTGCAAGCCGCATGAAGGCGGCCGATTTCCGCATCGGCTGGCGCCTGCTGGCGCAGCAGCGTGGCGCCTCGGTGGCCGTCATCCTGGGCCTGGCGGTGGGTTTCGCGGCCTGCTTTCTGCTGCTGGGCTTTGTCGGCTACAGCCTGGGCTACGATAGCCAGGTACCGCAGCGCGAGCGCGTGCAGCTGGTCAAGCAGCGCATCAATCTGTTCATCCGCCCCGAGTGGCAGAACTACGCCTATCTGTCGCTGCGCGACGTGGCGCGGCGCAGCGGTGCGGTGGAGATGGCGAGCATCGTCAGGCAACTGGCTTTGCCCGTGCAGCGCGGCGAGCGCCCGTATGCACTGAACGTGCAAGCGGTCGATGCGGATTTTGCCAGCCTGTTCGGCGTGACGGCGCTGCAGGGCGACTTGCGGTCCACGCTGGCGCAGCCCGATGCCGTGGCGCTGACGCAGACGGCGGCGCGCAAACTGTTTGCCGACGGGCCCGCGCTGGGCCAGTTGCTGCGGGTCGGCGGCGTCACGCTGCAGGTGCGCGCCATCCTGCCCGACCATCAGCGCAACACCACCGTGCCGTATGAAGTGCTGGTGGGTACGCTCAGCAGCGCCTGGCCGGCGGCGCAGCGCGAGGCCGCTTTTTCCGGCACGGGGCGCGGCGCCATTTACCTGCGGATGCGCCCCGGCGCAGACCCCGATGCGCTGGCGGCGCTGCTGCAGCGGGCCGTCAACGATTCGCCGCAAGACCGGCAGGTGCGCGGGGCCTCGATGGGCCGCGCACTCGAGGGGCGCAACGTCACCGACATCGCGCTGCTGCCGCTGGCGCAGGCTTACTTCGATGCGGACCTGTACAACAGCCGCGCGGCGGCGCGGCATGGGCAGCGCGCCAGCGTGGCGGGACTGGCCGTGCTGGCGCTGCTGATACTGGCCCTGGCCGTCATCAATTACGTCAACCTTGCCACCGTGCGCACCTTGCGCCGCCAACGTGAAATCGGCGTGCGCAAGCTGCTCGGCGCCAGTGCGGCGCGCCTGGTGCGGCAGTTCCTGGCCGAGTCGGTGCTGACGGCGCTGCTGGCGGCCGCCGTCGGCTTGCTGCTGGCCTGGCTGGCGCTGCAGCTCTTCGCCGAGCTGGTACAGCGGCCGCTGGACGATATGTTCACTGCCTGGCGCTGCGCCGGCGCCTTGCTGTCCGGCGTGCTCACGGGCTTGTGCGCGGGCGCCTATCCCGCCTGGTGCGCGCTGCGCGTGCGGCCCGGTCCCGCGCTGGCCGGCCGCGGCAACAGCGAAACGGCGGCTGGCCTGTGGCTGCGCCGCGTGCTGACGGTATTGCAGTTCGGCGCCGCCATGGCGCTGTGCGCCGCGACCCTGGCCGTCGGCTGGCAAGCCTGGTATGGCAGCCATGCCTCGCCGGGCTTTGCGCCGGATGGCTTGCTGGTGCTGGACTTGCCGCCCGGGAGCGAGGACAGCCCGCAGGCGCGTGCCTTCGAAGAGGCGCTGGCGCGCCTGCCCGGTATCGCCGGCGTGGCGGGCATCCTGGAAGCGGTCGGGCGCGATGGCAGCAAGGTCGTCGGCAGCGTCAGGACGCGCGACGGGCGCGACGTGCGCCTCGAATACAAACCCATGACGCCGGGCTGGTTCGACCTGCACCGCATCGTGCCCCTGCACGGGCGATTGTTCGATGCGGCGCGGGACAGGGTCGGCAGCCAGGTGGTGGTGCTCAATGCGGCGGCGGCGCTGGCGCTGGGCTACCCCACGCCGCAGGCCGCCGTGGGGCAGGCGATGCCGGACGGGCAGGTGATCATTGGCATTGCGCCGCCGATCCGCTTCCAGGACATGCGCCAGGCGGCCCAGCCGATGCTGTTCGATTTGCGCCATGGCGGCACGCTGTCCTTGCGCAGCGCGGACGCCGTGGCCGCGGCCCATGCGCGCATCGAACCGCTGTGGCGGCGCTATTTTCCGGAGCGGATGCTGGAACTGCGCACGGCGCAAAGCCTGCTGACGGGGATGTATGCCGAAGATCTGCGCCTGGCGCGCATGCTCGGCCTGGCCAGCCTGATCGCCCTGCTGCTCGCCGCCTTCGGCATCTACGTGCTGTCGGCCTACAGCGTGCAGCGCCGCAGCCGTGAAATTGTGCTGCGCAAGTTGCATGGCGCCGGCCGCGCCGCCATCGCCCGCCTGGTGGGACGCGAGTTCATGCTGCTGCTTGCCGCCGGCGCCGTATTGGGCCTGCCGCTGGCGGCCCTGGGCATCGCGCGCTACCTGGCCGGCTTTGTCGAGCGCGCGCCGCTGGGCGCCTGGCCCCTGGCGGCGGCATTGCTGCTGGCTATGCTGGTGGCCCTGCTGGCCACCGTGCGGCACACCTGGTCGGCCATGCGCATGGCGCCGGCGCTGGCCTTGCGCGCTGACTGATACTTCAAGGGATAGCATGATGTCTGCACGAAATTTTCGTATCGGCTGGCGCTTGCTGGCGCAGCAACCGGCGTATTCCGCCGCCGCGCTGGGCGGGCTGGCGACGGGTTTTGCACTGTGCCTGTTGCTGCTTTGTCTGGTCCGCTATTCCTTCAGCTTCGATGCCGCCGTGCCGCAAGCCGAGCGCGTCTATGTGCTGAAGCACCGGCTCAACTTCATTCCGCAGCCGCAGTGGCTGGAATACACGCCATTTGCCCTGCGCGACGTGGCGCTGCGCAGCGGTTTCCCCTTGCAAGCGAGCGTGTTCTGGCCGCGCAAGGCGACCTTCGAGCAGGATGGCCGCCAGCAGGAACTCGAGATCACGGCCGTCGATCCCGCTTTTGCCGCCATCTTCCAGCCGCGCGTGCTGGCCGGCGACCTGTCGGCGGCGCTGAGCCGGCCCGATGGCCTGGCCGTGACGGAGTCGATGGCGCGCCGCCTGTTCGGCCACGCCGACGCGCCGGAGCGCGTGCTGGGGCGCGATATCGCGCTGGACCGGCAACGCCTGCGCGTGCGCGCCGTGCTGGCCGATCCGCCGCTGGCCAGCACGGTGTCCTATGCGCTGCTGGCGGGCACGGGCAGCGTGCTGTGGCCGGCGCCCCAGCGCGACGCGGCGCTGGCCAACTGGATGGGCATCGCCGGCAAGATTTATGTCAAGGCGGGAGCGGGCGTGAGCGCCGAAGCCTTGCGCGGCGCGCTGCAGACTGCCACTGACCAGGGACCGTGGAACAGCCTCGTGCCGCCGCAGCAGCGCGCCGCGCTGGGCGAGCGCAAGCCCGTCGAGATCGCGCTGGGGCCCCTGCGCGACGCCTATTTCGACACCACGGTGGCCAACACCATCGGCAGCGGTCCGCGCGCCGACCGGCGGCTGGTGCTGGGACTGGGCGCCATCGGCCTGCTGATCCTGCTGCTGGCCGTGTCCAACTACATCAGCCTGGCGGCCGTGCGCACCTTGCAGCGCCAGCGTGAAATCGCCGTGCGGCGCGTGCTGGGCGCTTCTTCGGGGCAGTTGCTGGCCCAGTTCCTGGCCGAATCGCTGCTGCTGTCGCTGGGGGCCACGGCGCTGGGCGTGCTGCTGGCCTGGTTGCTGCTGCCCCTGTTCGCCGCGCTGGTGGCGCGGCCGCTGGACGATATCTTTGCACCGCTGCCGCTGGTGCTGTGCGTGCTGGCCGGCACGGCGGCGGGCGCCTATCCGGGCTGGCTGGTCTGCCGTGTCGACATGCGCCAGGCGCTGGCGCAGCGCAGCGGCGACACCCGCGGCAGCGCCGGCCTGCGCCGCGTGCTGACGGTGTCGCAACTGGCCCTGGCGATGGGCCTGGGCAGCGTGGCGCTGGCGGTAGCCTGGCAGACG
The DNA here is from genome assembly GCF_036231865.1 of Janthinobacterium sp. P210005. NCBI lineage: Bacteria > Pseudomonadati > Pseudomonadota > Betaproteobacteria > Burkholderiales > Oxalobacteraceae > Janthinobacterium > Janthinobacterium sp. P210005. The sequence goes on along the minus strand of NZ_JAZARC010000003.1, from coordinate 437,599 downwards.
CGCTATGCCAGCGAGGCTGCGCGCGGCTTCGATGCGGCGCCGCTGCTGGTGCTGGAATTGCCGAAGGGGCAGGATATGCGCCAGCCGGCCAGCGTGGCCTTCCGCGACGCCGTGCTGCGCCTGCCCGGCGTGGCGGCGGTGGCGGACAGCCGCGACGTGCCTGGCCGCGACGGGGGCGGCGGCACGCGTTCCAGCGATATCGTGCAGCGCGGCGACGGCGGCAGCATCTCGCTGGAGATCCGTGAAGTCAGCGCCAGCTTTTTCGACGCGTACGGGGTGGCCGCGCTGGCGGGGCGCGCGTTCGATCCCGCCATCGAGCGTGCGCCGGAGGCGAGCGCCGTCGTCATCAACATGGCGGCTGTGCGCGCGCTGGGCATGGCCACGGCGCAGCAGGCGCCGGGACGCTGGCTCAATGGCCAGGCCTTGCAGATCGTCGGCGTCGTGCCGGACATCCGCTGGCAAAGCTTGCGCGAGCCGCTGCTGCCTGTGATGTACCGACTCGACCCTGCCAATGCGATGCTGACCGTGCGCCTGGCGGCGGGGGCGGACGGCGCCAGCGTGACGGAAGCCATCGCCCCCCTGTGGCAGCGCTATTTTCCGGGACAAGTGTATGCGCCCAAGCCGCTGACGGCATATGCCGCCAGCGCCTATGCCGACGATCGCCGCATGGCCAGCCTGCTGGCCTGGGCCAGCGCCGCCATCTTCGTGCTGGCGGCCTTTGGCGTATATGTGCTGGTGGCGCACAATGTGCAGCGGCGCGCGCGCGAGATCGTGTTGCGCAAGCTGCATGGCGCCGGGCGCCTGGCCATCGGGACGCTGGTGGTGCGCGAGTTCCTGTGGCTGCTCGCCATCGCCGGCGTGGCGGCTTTGCCACCGGCCGCGTTGGCGATCGCGCGCTACCTGGCGGCCTTCAGCGCGCATCCGCCCATCGGTGCCTGGCCTCTGGCGCTGGCGCTGCTGGCGGCCGCGTTCGTGGTGGCCCTGGCGACTGCGCGCCACGCCTGGCTGGCCATGCGCATGGCGCCGGCGCAAGCCTTGCGCGATTGAGACGGGCTTGCCGCATGGCGTCAGCGTCGGACGCTCCCAGCCGATGGGCGCCATGCCACAGCGACGCGTTACAATGGCGAGCGTGCGGATCGGCCAGCCGGCGAGGTGCGGCTGCTTATGTAAACGCATCAGTGTACTTCTGCGCCCTTTTCGTGCGATCAGGATGGGTCTGGCAACCGGCGCTTGACCTTGACGGTAGACCGGTCTACCATTAATGACTCAAAAGTAAGTTACTTGGAAAGACACATGCAAGCCCCGATTGATACCAAGCCCCGCTGGGAGCGGCGCAAGGATGCCCGCCCGCAGGAATTGCTCGCCGCCGCCCTCGACCTGTTTGTCGAACGGGGCTTCGCATCGACGCGCCTGGAGGATGTGGCCAAGCGGGCCGGCGTGTCGAAAGGCACCCTGTACCTGTACTTTGAGAACAAGCAAGAGCTGTTCAAGGCCGTGGTGCGCGACAATATCGTGCATTCCATCGGCGAGGCGGAAGACAGCATGGCTGCCTCGGACAGCAGCAGCGCCGAGTTGTTGCGCAGCATGATGATGCAATGGTGGGAAGAATTCGGCGCCACCAAGCTGGCCGGTTTGACCAAGCTGATGCTGGCCGAAGCGAACAATTTCCCGGAACTGGCGCAGTTTTACAACGAAGAGGTGGTCACGCGCGGCAATGCGCTGATCGCCACCTTGCTGGAACGGGGCATGCAGCGCGGCGAATTCCGCCAGGTCGATCCCGTGCTGGTCAGCACCATCCTCAGCGCGCCCGTCACCATGCTGATGATGTGGACGCACTCCTTCCTGCCGTGCGAGGTCAAGAACATCGATCCCGTCGCCTACATGGATGCCTTTATCGACATGAGCTTGCGCAGCTTGCAGGTGGAGGCGCCCGGGAAAAGTTGATATGTAGAGCTTGCCTCTACCGTTCAGTTGCCCCTTTTCCAAGGTTCGCCCCCCCAAATCTGCAGATCGTCGCAAATTTCCTCCATTCCCCGCCTTTATGGTTAACATGTGCTTTCAGCCAGTTCAACGATAAAATGGCGGATTATTACTTCACTTACCGAGTCCAAAGATGAATATCGAACAAGCCCGCTTCAATATGATCGAACAGCAGATCCGTCCATGGGACGTACTGGATATCGACGTATTGGAGCTGTTGAACGTGGTCAAGCGTGAAGATTTCGTGCCGGCCGCCTATAAGAACCTGGCCTTCGTCGATACCGAAATTCCACTGGGCGGTGGCGAATGCATGTTGACGCCGAAGCTGGAAGCGCGCATTTTGCAAGACGTAGCCGTCAAAAAGCATGAAAATGTGCTGGAAATCGGCACCGGCAGCGGCTACATGGCCGCGTTGCTGGCGCACAAGGCACGTCATGTGACGAGCGTGGAAATCGTTCCCCAATTGAAAACCCTGGCCGAACAGACCCTGGCCGCCAACGGCGTGACGAATGTCACCGTGGAACTGGGCGACGGCGCCCAGGGCTGGAGCAAGGGCGCACCGTATGACGTGATCGTCGTGTCCGGCGCCCTGGCCGTGTTGCCGGAAGCACTGTTGCAACAAGTGAAAGTCGGCGGCCGCATCCTGGCCATCATCGGCGAAGCGCCGATCATGTCGGCGCACCTGATCACGCGCAGCTCGGACAAGGCCTACGACACGCGCAAGCTGTTTGAAACCAATGTCACGCCGCTGCAAGCCGTGGCACCGTCGCATTTCCAGTTCTGAGGCGACCGATTCGATGGAGCATTTGAGTGCACCGCAGCTGGCCGCCTGGCTGGCTGACCCTTCCCGCCCGCGCCCCTTGTTGCTGGACGTGCGGGAACAGTGGGAGTTCGACCTGTGCCACCTCGACGGTGCCACCCTGATGCAGATGAATTCGATTCCTGCGCGCATCGATGATCTCGATGAAGACGCCGAGATCGTCTGCATCTGCCATCACGGCATGCGCAGCATGCAAGTGGCAGCCTTCCTGGAGCGCAATGGTTTTGGCAAGATCAGTAATTTGACGGGCGGCGTGCATGCCTGGGCGCTGCAAGTCGACAGCGCGATGCCTAAATACTAAGTTATTTTGCAGTAGATGCACCCAGGCATGTTTTCCTGCATGCCTGCGGAGGCCTGTACCCCGCTCACCCGGCGGGCGCAAGGCAAGCGGTAGCAGATTTTTGATTCCATCAACTTTTGACGACTCCAACGGAGAAATGCAATGCGGAAACCCCTTATCGCCGTGCTGATGACCAGCGCCTTTGTCTCGATGACATACTCGCTGCAAGCGCAGGCGGCCGATCTCATCCAGGTGTACCAGCAGGCGCTGGCCAATGACGCGCAGTATGCGAGCGCGCGGGCGGCCCTGTCGGCCGGGATGGAGCGGGTTCCGCAGGGATTGGCAGGCTTGCTGCCGCAAATCTCTGCCTCGGGCAGCAATACGCGCGGCAATCAGGAACAGATCGTCCAGAACAATGGCGGCAACAAGATCACTTCGCCATCCGTGAACGTGCGCACGAACAGCTACAACCTGACCCTGGCGCAGCCGCTGTTCCGCTGGGACCGCTGGGAAACCTATCAGCAAAGCAAGCTGGCGCAAGCGATTGCTGAAGCGCAATTTGCGCAAGTCCAGCAAGACCTGATCACCCGCGTGGCGCAGGCGTATTTCGACGTGCTGAGCGCGCAGGACAACCTGGGCGCCACGCAGGCGCAAAAGGTCGCCACGACGGAGCAGCTGGCATCGGCCAAGCGCAACTTCGAAGTCGGCACGCAAACGATTACCGACACGCACGAAGCGCAGGCGGCCTACGACCTGGTGGTGGCGCAGGAGTTTGCCGCCATCAATGACCTGGCCAACAAGCGCAGCGCCTTGCAAACCATCATCGGCGAGGCGCCAACGAATCTGGCGCCGATGCGCACGGGCGTGGTCATCAGCGCGCCGGAACCGGCTGCCGTCGAGCCGTGGGTATCATCCGCCGAAGAGCAGAACTATGGCGTCGTCACGGCCCAGTTCAACGTGGAATCGGCCAAGCGCGACATCGGCCGCAACCGCGCCGGCCACTACCCGACCCTGGACCTGATCGCCAACACGGGCCATAGCTACACTTCCGGTGGCGGCAATGGCAGCGGCAATAACAACAATGCCATCGGCGTGCAGTGGAGCATCCCGATCTTCAGCGGCTTTGCCGTCACCAGCAAGGTGCGCGAATCGATCGCGCTGGAAAACAAGGCTCGCAACGACCTGGAAACGGCACGCCGCACGGCATCGCAAGGCGCGCGCCAGGCTTTCCTCGGCGTTAATAGCGGCCTGGCGCAAGTCAAGGCGCTGGAAGCGGCGGAAGTGTCGAGCAAGTCGGCGCTGGAGTCGAACCAGCTCGGCTATCAAGTGGGCGTGCGCATCAATATCGACGTGTTGAATGCGCAGAAACAATTGTTCTCGACGCAAAAAGACCTGTCGAAAGCCCGCTACGACACCATCATGAACGGCTTGCGCCTGAAGGCGGCGGCCGGCACCCTGAAGGAAACGGACTTGATGCCGGTCAATGCCTTGCTGGACAAATAATCCAGTATTGCGCACGATCAAAACCAGCACCGGCGACGGCGCTGGTTTTTTTTCGTCTTGCCGTGTTATCACACGGCGCGGCTGTTGGCCACTTGCGTCAGGATCACGCCCGCCACCACCAACCCCGCACCGGCCCAGTGCAGCGGAGAAATTTGCTTCACGGCAAAGCCCAGCAAGCCGTAGCGGTCGATGGCCAGCGCGGCCAGCATTTGCCCGCCGATGACGGCCGCCATGAAGGGGCCGGACCCCATGCGCGGCGCCAGCATCAGCGCGGCCGTAATATAAAACACGCCGGCCGCGCCGCCCAGCCAGGACCAGCCCGGTCCGCGCATGGCGAGGCTGACATCGGGCGCCGGCACCCGCCAGAGCAGCATCACGAGGGACGCGAGCACGGCGCTGACGGCCAGCGAGGCGAGGGTGGCCCACAGCGGGTGGCCCAGGTTGCGGCCCAGCGCGGCATTCGCGCCCGCCTGGAAGGGAACGACGGCGCCGGCCAGCATGGCCAGCGGGGCAAATACGGTGATCCATCCATGCATGTGCTACTCCATCTTTGTTGAGTTGATGCGATCATCGTATTATGCTGTCATGATTAAATCCAATTCGTAGTTTGTCATCCAACTATGCATGAAATGAATAATCTGCGCGCCGTCGATTTGAACTTGCTGGTGATCCTGGATGCGTTGCTCAGCGAGCGCCATTTGTCGCGCGCGGCCGAACGGTTACATATGAGCCAGCCTGCCGTCAGCCATGCGCTGGCCCGCTTGCGCCACCTGCTTGGCGACCCGCTGCTACTGCGCGGCAAGGGCGGCTTCCAGCCGACGGCGCGCGCGCTGGAATTGGCGCGGCCCTTGGCCGAAGCCCTGCAAAGCGTGCGTTCCGTGCTGGGCGGCGCCGTCTTCGAGGCGGCCACGGCGCAGCGCGTGTTTCGCCTGGCCATGTCGGATTACGGCGCGGCCATGCTCTTGCCCGCTTTGCTGCGGCGCTTGCGCGCGGACGCGCCCGGCATCGACCTGGTTGTCAGCTACGCCAGTCGTCCGGCCGTGATCGCTGGCGTGCAGGACGGCGAGATCGACCTGGCGCTCGGCGTGTTCCCGCAACTGCCCGAGCAGCTACACAGAGAAACTTTGTTTGAGGAAACGTTCGCGTGCGCGCTCGATCCGGCCAGCCTGGCAGACGGCCAAACCTTGAATCTGGACACCTATCTGGCGCGCCCGCACGTGCTGGTGGCATCCAGCGAAGGCGGCATGGCGGCCGAAGTCGACGCGGCTCTGGCCCAGCTGGGACAGACGCGCCGCATCGCCGTGCGTGTGCCGTACTGGACGGTCGCACCGGACGTCGTGAGGGGGACGGACTTGATCCTGACGGTGGCGCGCCGCGCCTTGCAGGGCAGCGCGGCGCAAGGGCTGGCGCAGTACGCTGCGCCATTTGCCATCGCGCCGTTTGCGTTTGAAGTGATACGGCACCGCCGCACGGAGGGCGACGCGGGCATCGCCTGGCTGCGCGCGGCCATTGCACAGGCCGCTGAGCCAGGCTGAGGTATTACAGGCCGCCGCCCTGGCCGTCGAACTTGCGCTCGATCAATTCGATCTTGTAGCCGTCCGGGTCGGTGATGAAGGCGATGACCGTGTTGCCACCTTTCACGGGACCCGGTTCGCGCGTGACGTTGCCGCCATTTGCGCGTGCCGCGTCGCACGCGGCGACGATGTCGTCGGCCGAGATGGCGATGTGGCCGTAGGCCGTGCCCAGCTCATAGCTGGTGGTGCCATAGTTATACGTCAGTTCCAGTTCCGCGTGGTCGGGATTCGAGCCATAGCCGACGAAGGCCAGCGTGTACTGGTATTCCGGGTTGTCGCTGGTGCGCAGCAATGTCATGCCCAGGACCTTGGTGTAAAAATCGATGGAGCGCTGCAGGTCGCCGACCCGTAACATGGTGTGCAAAATACGCATCGTAAATCCTTGATGATGATAGGGGAATGGCAGGATTTTATGCGTTTTACGGCTTTCTTGCCGAGACCGCCCCAGCTGTCCTGGTGCAGGACAGCAGCGGACGGTGACGTTAGTGCCGCTGGATTTACTCCAGATGGGCATCCAGCGTGATTTCCGTGGCCAGCAACTTGGACACGGGGCAGCCGAGCTTGGCGCGCAGGGCCGCATCCTGGAATGCTTCTTCCGTGGCGCCGGGAATGCTGGCCACCAGGGTCAGGTGCACGGCCGTGATGGCATAGCTGCCATCGATTTTTTCCAGGCTGACATCGGCCGTGGTTTTCAGTGCCGTAGCACGCAGGCCCGCTTCGCCCAGTTGGCCGGATAGGGCCATGGTGAAGCAGGCCGCATGGGCAGCGCCGATCAGTTCTTCCGGATTGCTGCCGGGACCGTCTTCGAAGCGTGTGTTGAAGCCATAGGCCACATTGTCGAGCGCGCCGCTTTGGGTGGAAATAAACCCTTTGCCATCCTTAAGGCCGCCACTCCAGACGGCTGATCCTGTTTTTTTCATGATGTACTCCTTGCGTGGTTCGAGCGTCCATCATGCGCGCCAGGGCTTGGCGCTTCCGTTCGTTGCGTCACACTGTGGGAGCATGCGCGGCCAACGACAGTTCGACTCAGCGTGCCTTCTTTGGTTCCAGCTGCGCGTCGGGACGGGCCTGTTTCGGTTCGGCCGGCTTGACCTTTTCCACGCCGGGCTGGGCGCGCCGATCCGTATCGACCAGGCCCTGTTCCAGGTCGCTGGCCGCCTGTTGCATGATTTTGCGCGGGCGTGGGTTTTGCGCATCGGGGGACTCGTCGCGCTCGTGCGGCAGGCGGTCGACGCCGTCATTCTTGACCTTTTCATCGGTATTGATCTTGCGTTCGCTTGGTGGGGTATGCATATGGCCTCCTGGCAGTAAAGTGAAACCAGTGTCCCGCCGCGCCAGGCCGCCTGCAAGCGGATTTGTCCATGCTGGGAGCGCTGGCGCACGCATGGACGAATCTTTTTCTGCGCTACACTGCGTGCAACACCAAGAACGCCCCTTGCGGGCACACGGCAGCCGCACTATACTGTGCATATATACAGTATCATGCGATGCCGGCGTGCGACGCGACAGCCTGGGGCGGTTTGCCACCGAATTTACTACCGAGACTCTTATGCCCGTCGATACACCCGCCGAACAGCCAGCCGCGCACTCGCCAGCCCCGGGCGAACGCTTCAACCTGGGCGCCAAGACCATCGCCTTGGTCGTGCGCCAGAATACGGATGGCATTGCCGAACCCGTGAAAAGCATCGTCGATTTCCTGCAAGTGCTGGGCCACACGGTGGTCTTTGAGGCGGAGACGGCCGCGCATCTGAACCTGGCGTTTCCCGGCGTGCGCGCCATGTCGCCGGCCGAGATCGGCGCCGCCGCCGATTGCGCCATCGTCATGGGTGGCGACGGCACCATGCTGGGCATTGCGCGCCAGCTGGCGCCATTCGACGTACCCTTGATCGGCATCAATCAAGGACGCTTGGGTTTCATGACCGATATCCCGCTCGAGCGCATGCTGCCCGTGCTGGCGCAAATTCTCGGTGGCCGCTTCAAGGCCGAACGCCGTACCTTGCTTGAAGGCAGCGTGCTGCGTGACGGCGAGTCGATACACGTGGGCATGGCCGTCAACGATGTCGTCGTCTCGCGCGGCGCCGGTGCCGGCATGGCCGAATTGCGCGTCGAGGTCGATGGCCACTTCATGTACAACCAGCGTTCGGATGGCTTGATCATTTCCACGCCCACGGGCTCGACCGCGTATTCGCTGTCGGCCGGCGGCCCATTGCTGCACCCGACCCTGGGCGGCATCGTGCTCGTGCCGATCGCCCCGCATGCGTTGTCGAACCGCCCCATCGTGCTGCCCGACTCCAGCCAGATCGTCGTGGAAATTGTGCGCGGGCGCGATATCAGCGTCAATTTCGACATGCAGACCTTTGCCAGCCTGGTGCAGCAAGACCGCATCCTCATCCGCCGTTCGCCGCATACGATTACCTTCCTGCATCCGGAAGGGTGGAGTTACTACAACACCCTGCGTGAAAAGTTGCACTGGAATGAGTACCCGTCGGGCGAGGGCAAGCTCAGCTAACTAGTTTTCTCTACGTCAACCCGCGGTGCGCCGCCTAACCACAGAAGCCATGCTCCATACACTGTCCATCCGCGATTTTGTCATTGTCGATACCATTGAACTGGAATTTTCCGCCGGCTTCAGCGTGCTGACGGGCGAGACGGGCGCCGGCAAGTCCATCCTCATCGATGCGCTGACCCTGGCGCTGGGCGGGCGCGTCGACGCCAGCGTGGTGCGCGAAGGTGCGGCCAAGGCCGACATCACGGCCGATTTCTCCGTCAGCGAAGTGGCGCAGGCCTGGCTGGTGGCGCATGAATTCGCCAACGACGATGGCGGCGCCCTGTTGCGCCGCGTGATCGACAATGCGGGCCGCTCGAAGGCGTATATCAACGGCATCCCCGCCACGGCCGCGCAGCTGCGCGAACTGGGCGACATGCTGGTCGACATCCATGGCCAGCACGCGCACCAGTCCCTGCTGAAAAGCGAAGCCCAGCGCGCCTTGCTCGATGGCCAGGCGACGGCGCGCGAAGCGGGCGCGGAACAGGATGCGCGGCAAGTGGCGGCCCTGCACAAGCGCTGGCGCGCCCTCGTGCGCCAGCGCGAAGAATTCGAAACCAACGCCGCCAACGTGCTGTACGAGCGCGAACGCCTCGAATGGCAAGTGGGAGAACTGGAAAAGCTGGCCGCCAAGCCCGGTGAATGGACGGACATCACGAACGAGCACAGCCGCCTGTCGCATGCGGCCAGCCTGCTGGAAGGGGCGCAGGAAGCCCTGTCGACTATTTCCGAGTCGGAAGACCACCCGATCGTGTCGCAACTGTCGGCACTGAACCAGAAGCTGGGCAAGCTCGTCTCCGTCGATGCGGAATTGCAGCCGATCGTCGACCTGATCGAATCGTCGCGCATCCAGTTGCAGGAATCCGTGTACGCGCTGAACAATTACCTGGACCGGGTCGAGCTGGACCCGGAGCGCCTGCACCAGCTCGACGCGCGCATGGAAGCCATGCACAGCACGGCCCGCAAATTCCGCGTCACGCCGGAAGAACTACCCGAGGAACACGCGAAGCTGTCGGAAAAGCTGCAGCACCTGGCCGACGCTTCCGACATCGAAGGCTTGCTGCGCCAGGAAGCGAAGATCGAGGCCGAGTACCGCAGCGTGGCCGAGCGCTTGTCTGACACGCGCCGCGCCGCCGCCCTGGAACTGGGGCACGCCGTCACGCGTGCCATGCAGGAACTGAGCATGACGGGCGGCAGCTTTGAAATCGCCCTGCACCCGTGCGAGCCGGCCGCCCATGGCCTGGAGCAAGTGGAGTTCCTCGTCGCCGGCCATGCGGGCACGGCGCCCCGCTCGCTGGCGAAAGTCGCGTCCGGCGGCGAGCTGGCGCGCATCGCGCTGGCCATCTCCGTCATCACCTCGCACGCCACCACCACGCCGACCCTGATCTTCGACGAGGTCGACAGCGGCATCGGCGGCGCCGTCGCCGAAGTGGTGGGGCGGCTGCTGAAGCGCCTGGGGCAGGGACGGCAAGTGCTGTGCGTGACCCACTTGCCGCAAGTGGCCAGCCAGGCGAATCAGCATTTCCAGGTGGCAAAAAGCACCCTGGACAATGGCAAGACGGCGTCGCGCATCGACATGCTCGACGCCAAGGCCAGGGTGGAGGAAGTGGCGCGCATGCTGGGCGGCCTGGAAATCACGGCCACCACGCGCAAGCATGCACGCGAGTTGCTGGCTATCTAGTACACCTAACCAAACCTACTGCGCGTCGTGGGTCGCGGCCTGCGATGCTCACTGCCTCGGCGGCCCCATGCTTCGCACAGCTCCGCTTCTCGGGCCAACGGGGGCGCCGAGCCTCGCTGCCGCTCGCTACGGTTTTGTTAGGCGTTGTTAGCGTAAACCGGTCTGGCGAGAATAGCAGTTAGCCTTATGCCGTTCCTTTCCATCTTTCCCGATGTTGATGCAATGTAACTATAATGGTCGGCTAATCCATCCAACGCCTTCGAAGAGCCTTCATGTCATTTCAAACAGAACCTCCGTACACGCATGGCAGCATCGACCGCAGCGCCGTGGTGCTGGTCAACCTGGGCACGCCCGATGCGCCGACGTCGTCGGCCGTGCGGCGCTACCTGAAGCAATTTTTGTCGGATCCCCGCGTGGTGGAGATTCCCCGCATCGTCTGGTGGTTCATTTTGAACTTGATCATTTTGCCCTTCCGCTCCGGCCAGTCGGCCAAGAAATACGCGTCGATCTGGACGCGCGAAGGTTCGCCCCTGAAAGTGCACACGCAAAAGCAAGCCAAGTTGCTGGCCGGCGCCCTGGCCGAGCGGGGTCACGACGGCGTGACGGTGGCCATGGCCATGCGCTACGGTTCGCCTTCCTTGCCCGAGGTGCTGGCCAGGCTGAAAAGCGAAGGCTGCGAGCGCATCGCCATCCTGCCTGCCTATCCGCAATACTCGGGCACGACGACAGGTTCCATCTACGACGCCGTGTTTGCCCATTACGCCAACGTGCGCAATGTGCCGGAATTGCGCTTTATCAAGCAGTATCACGAGCACGACACGTATATCGACGCCTTGCGCGACTCCGTGCTGAACCACTGGGAAGCGCATGGCCGTCCGGAAAAACTGGTGATGAGTTTTCATGGCGTGCCCAAGCGCACCCTGCTGCTGGGCGATCCCTACCACTGCCAATGCCTGAAAACGGCGCGCCTGCTGGCGGAAAAGTTAAAATTAAGTAAAGAGCAATACGTGGTGACTTTCCAGTCGCGCTTTGGCAAGGCCGAATGGCTGCAGCCATACACGGCGCCCACCCTCGTGGCGCTGGCGCAACAGGGCGTCAAGCGCGTCGACCTGCTGTGTCCCGGCTTTACCAGCGATTGCCTGGAAACGCTGGAAGAGATCGCCATGGAAGCCAAGCATGACTTCGAAGCGGCCGGCGGCCAGCAGTTTCATTACATCGCTTGCCTGAACGAAACGCCAGCCTGGATCGCGGGCCTGGCGGAAATTGCCGAACAGCACATGATTGGCTGGCCGACGATGAAGACGGCGGCGCAGCGCGAAGCGGACAAGAAGGCGGGCGAGCAGGCGCGCACGGCGGCCCTGGCCCTGGGTGCGTCGAATTAAAGGCAATTATTTTTGACAATAAAAAGCCGCGCTTGCGCGGCTTTGTCATGTCTGGCGCAGCCAAGGGGTTTTCTGAATAGCAACATCGCCAGTGGCGATGGCTGCGGCGGGGCTGGTAGAATGCCCGCTTTGCCGTGGGAAGCCTGGAAAATCAAGGGGGGCGCGCACGGATCGCTGCCTGAAATGGGAAGTGCTTTGTAATAAGCTGTAACATGGATCGCTGTAATTCCGGTTTTGCCATGCATACCCCTTGAAACAATAGGATATAGCCCCATCTGCCCGTTAGTGTTGTAAAGATAGTTAGACTAACTCATTTAAGTCATTGATTGTAGGAGCTTTTCAGATGCAAGATCAGGAAAACCAAGCTGTACCTAATCCGCAAGCGGACGCCGCGGCGACTGCCCCATCGACTCCCGCAGAGCCTACTTTGGAAGAGCAGCTGGCGAGTACCGAAGCGCGTCTTGCAGAGATGCACGATGCCTTCATGCGCGCCAAGGCCGATGGCGAAAATATCCGCCGCCGCGCGCAGGAAGATGTTGCTAAAGCGCATAAATTCGCAGTGGAAAGCTTTGCCGAAGCCATGGTGCCGGTGAAAGACAGCCTGGAAACGGCGCTGACGGTGGAAACACCGACCATCGATTCGCTGAAAGAAGGCGTCGAGATGACCCTGAAGCAACTGAACGCCGCGTTCGAGCGCAACCGCCTGGTGGAAGTGTTGCCGGTGCAGGGCGAGAAGCTCGATCCGATGAAACACCAGGCTGTTGCCGTGGTGCCAGCGGACCAGGAAGCCAATACCATCGTGTCAGTCCTGCAAAAGGGCTATATGATTGCGGACCGCCTGCTGCGTCCAGCCATTGTAACGACCGCGCAAGCAAAATAATCAGAGGGCGGCATCAAGCAAGCCTTGAAACCATGCCGCTTTGCCACATATAAGAACCATCTGAAATCTAGCAAATAAAAGGAAAAAAATCATGGGTAGAATTATCGGTATCGATCTGGGAACCACGAATTCCTGCGTTTCCATCATGGAAAACGGTCAACCAAAGGTAATCGAAAACGCTGAAGGCGCACGCACGACGCCGTCGATTATTGCTTATCAAGAAGATGGCGAAATTCTCGTCGGCGCGCCAGCGAAACGCCAGGCCGTGACCAATCCGAAAAACACGCTGTACGCAGTCAAGCGTTTGATCGGTCGCAAGTTCGACGAAAAAGAAGTGCAAAAAGACATCGCGCTGATGCCTTACCAAATCATGAAAGCCGACAACGGCGATGCATGGATCGGCGTACGCGACAAAAAACTGGCGCCGCCGCAAATTTCGGCTGAAGTGCTGCGCAAGATGAAGAAAACGGCAGAAGACTACCTCGGTGAAGAAGTCACCGAAGCCGTCATCACCGTGCCTGCGTACTTCAACGACTCGCAGCGTCAAGCTACCAAGGATGCCGGCCGTATCGCTGGCCTGGACGTCAAGCGCATCATCAACGAGCCAACCGCGGCAGCGCTGGCGTTCGGCCTGGACAAGACCGAAAAAGGCGACCGTAAAATCGCCGTGTATGACTTGGGTGGCGGTACGTTCGACGTGTCGATCATCGAAATCGCGGATGTTGATGGCGAGAAACAATTTGAAGTGCTGTCGACCAACGGCGACACCTTCCTGGGCGGCGAAGACTTCGACCAGCGCGTCATCGATTACATCATCGACGAGTTCAAGAAGATCAACGGCATCGACCTGAAAAAAGATCCGATCGCCCTGCAGCGCATCAAGGCTTCGGCCGAGCGCGCGAAGATCGAATTGTCGTCGTCGCAACAAACCGAGATCAACGAGCCGTACATCGCCATGGCGAACGGCGCACCGGTCCACTTGAACCTGAAGATGACCCGCGCCAAGCTGGAATCGCTGGTGGAAGAGCTGATCACGGCCACGATGGAACCATGCCGTACCGCTATCAAAGATGCTGGCGTGAAAGTGTCGGACATCGATGACATCATCCTGGTCGGCGGTATGACGCGTATGCCGAAGGTACAGGAAAAAGTGAAGGAATTCTTCGGCAAGGATCCACGCAAGGACGTGAACCCGGACGAAGCCGTCGCCGTGGGCGCAGCGATTCAAGGTTCGGTCCTGTCGGGCGAACGCAAGGATTTGCTGTTGCTGGACGTCACCCCTCTGTCCCTGGGTATCGAAACCCTGGGCGGCGTGATGACCAAGATGATCCACAAAAACACGACGATTCCGACCAAGTTCAGCCAGGTCTTCTCGACGGCCGACGACAATCAGCCTGCGGTGACCATCAAGGTCTTCCAGGGTGAGCGCGAAATCGCCGCCGGCAACAAGGGTCTGGGCGAATTCAATCTGGAAGGCATCCCGCCAGCATCGCGCGGCACGCCGCAGATCGAAGTGACCTTCGACATCGACGCCAACGGCATCTTGCATGTCGGCGCGAAAGACAAGGCCACCGGCAAGGAAAACAAGATCACGATCAAGGCCAATTCCGGCTTGACCGAGGCGGAAATCCAGAAGATGGTGAAAGATGCCGAGTTGAACGCGGAAGAAGACAAGAAGGTCAAAGAATTGGCCGAGTCGCGCAACCAGGCCGATGCTCTGGTACACTCGACCCGGAAATCCTTGACCGAATACGGCGACAAGCTGGATGCGGGCGAGAAAGAGAAGATCGAAGCGGCGATCACCGACCTGGAAGCAAGCATCAAGGCGGGCGACAAGGCTGAGATCGACGCCAAGGTGGAAGCACTGTCGAGCGCATCGCAGAAACTGGGCGAAAAAATGTATGCAGACATGCAAGCGCAGCAAGCTGCCGGCGGCGCGGAAGGTGCACAGCAAGCTGCTGGCGCATCGGACGCAGGCGCCAAGCAAGACGACGTTGTTGACGCTGACTTCAAAGAAGTCAAAGACAGCAAGTAATTGTCTTGCGCTCCCATGAACTGGGGGTAGCCGGGCTGAACGCTACATCGCGGGATTAGCCGCGAAGACCGGCCGAGCCGAGTCGCTGCGCCTAGCGCAGCACTCGACTCGGCTTTTTCGTGTAATTTTTACATCAGTAGATAGACTGCAAGGTGCCGACAACATGGCAAAGCGTGATTTTTACGAGACACTCGGTGTCGCAAAAAATGCTTCGGAAGAAGAGATCAAAAAGTCTTACCGTAAACTGGCGATGAAATACCATCCGGACCGCAATCCGGATAGCAAGGAATCGGAAGAAAAGTTTAAGGAAGTCAAAGAAGCCTACGAGATGCTGACCAATCCGGAAAAGCGCGATGCGTATGACCGTTACGGTCACGCTGGCGTGGACCCGAACATGGGCGGCGGTGGCGGCTTCGGCGGCGGTGCTGGCGGCTTTGCCGACAGCTTCGGCGATATCTTCGGCGACATCTTTGGCGGTGGCGGTGGACGCAGCCGCAATGCGGGTCCACAGGTGTACCGTGGCGCCGACTTGCGCTACAACCTGGAAATTACACTGGAGCAAGCTGCTCACGGCTTCGACACGACCATCCGCGTGCCGAGCTGGGACAAGTGCGACACTTGCCACGGCAGCGGCGCCAAGCCGGGCACCTCGCCCACCACCTGCGGTACTTGCGGTGGCCACGGCCAGGTGCGCATGCAGCAAGGTTTCTTCAGCATCCAGCAAACCTGCCCGAAATGCCATGGCAGCGGCAAGGTCATCACCGACCCGTGCACGCCATGCGGCGGTGCCGGTCGCATCAAGCGCAACAAGACCCTGGAAGTGAAAATTCCAGTCGGTATCGACAACGGCATGCGTATCCGTTCGTCCGGCAACGGCGAACCGGGCACGAATGGCGGTCCGTCGGGCGACCTGTATGTGGAAATCCACATCAAGCCGCATGCCGTGTTCCAGCGCGAAGGCGACGACTTGCATTGCGAAATGCCGATCTCGTTCGCCAAGGCGGCCCTGGGCGGCGAAATCGAAGTGCCGACCCTGAACGGCAAAGTGTCGTTCACGATTCCCGAAGGTACCCAGTCGGGTAAAACTTTCCGCCTGAAAGGCAAGGGCATCAAGGGCGTGCGCTCCGGTTACGCGGGCGACCTGTTCTGCCACGTGGCCATCGAAACACCGGTGAAACTGACGGAAAAACAGAAAGACCTGCTGCGCGACTTTGAAAAGTCGACGACCGAGGGCGGTGCCAAGCACAGTCCGCAAAGCAAGACCTGGAAAGACAAGGTCAAGGATTTTTTTGAGTAAGCACACGTAATACCATGCGCCGGGATGCTGAAACATCCCGGCGTTTTTTTCACCACGACTGAGAAATATGCGCGCATCGCCGGCCTATGGGCGCGATCTGCCGCCAACTCAGTCGTACGCACACAATGGGAGCGATATGACCGAACCGAAAAATGGCCTGGCCCTGGCGGAACTGCTGCAGCGTAACCGCCGCTGGGCCGACTCGATGGTGGCGAAAGACCCGAACTTCTTCAAGAATCTGGAAGCGCAAACGTCGCCCGAATACCTGTGGATCGGCTGCTCCGACAGCCGCGTGCCCGCCAACGAACTGCTGGGCATGGCGCCTGGCGACGTGTTTGTGCACCGTAATATTGCCAACGTGGTCGTGCATTCCGACCTCAATTGCCTGTCCGTCCTGCAATTTGCCGTGGACGTGCTGAAAGTCAAACATGTCATCATCGTCGGCCATTACGGCTGCAAGGGCGTGCATGCGGCCATGACGGGCACGCGCATCGGCCTGGTCGACAACTGGCTGCGCCACGTCCAGGACGTGGGCCAGAAGCACGAGCGCTACCTGGGCGACGTGCTGACCAGCCGCCAGCGCGGCGACCGCCTGTGCGAACTGAACGTGGTGGAACAAGTCTTGAACGTGTGCCAGACCACCATCGTGCAAGATGCGTGGGAACGCGGCCAGGAACTCAGCGTCCATGGCTGGGTCTATGGCTTGAAGGATGGCTTGCTGAACGACCTGGAAGTGACCGTCACGGCTGGCCACGAGCTGGCGCCACGCATGGCGGCCCGCCTGGCCCGCTACGAAGCGACGGCGTAAGCCAGCAATGCTGGCGCGGCGCTAAGGTGCCGCGCCTTCCAGGCGGCCCAGGTAGTCGGCCGCCTCCCGCACGCCCTCTTGCGCCGCCTGGCGCAGCCAGGTCTTGGCCTGGGGAATGTCCTGCGGCGTGCCCCGGCCTTCGGCCAGCGCCACGCCATAGTGGTAGCGCGCCAGCCGCGCATAGGCGGCGTCATCATTCGTATGCGCGCCGCGCCGCATCAGCGCCGTCGCCTGCGCCAGGTCCTTGGTCACACCGATGCCCGTTTCATACAGCTGGGCCAGCCAAATCATCGAATACACATCGTTCCAGCGCCGGATGCAATCTTCAAAGATGGCGACGGCTGCCGCGTGGTCGCCCGTCTTGTCGGCCGCATAGCCGTACAAGCACTTGATGCGCTTGTCGCTGTGCACATAGGCTTTGTAGCTGAGATCACTTTCACCCTGGCTATCCTGGGCATGGGCGGGAACGGTCAACAGCAAGGCGAGCAGCAGGGCGTAGGTGGGCATGGCTTTCCTGGGTTAGGGTTAAAGCTTGGTAGATAAGCAAGTTTCGTGCTAGCACCATGCCCGGGCAAGGCCGGTGCTGCTGTGCCAATTCGTGACAGCCGCTGTGGCAGCGTGGCGCAACGCGCCGCGCATATCCATATAGTAAATGCTTCGTTTGCAAGCAAGGCTGGCCGGCATACAGTGGACTTCCCCTGACTCTAGTCGAGTTCCCATGTCGGCCGTCCTGAAACCCGCGTTTTCTTCCAGCCCGTTCCGTATCGAGACTTTCGATGCGCCGCTCGGCGCGCAAGTGCTGGGGCTGGACCTGGCGCAGCCGCTGTCGCTGGGCGACTTCCAGCGCCTGCACCACGCCCACCTCGACCATCACGTGCTGGTGTTCCGCGACCAGCGCATCACGCCGCAGCAGCAAGTCGATTTCAGCCGCCGCTTCGGCCCCCTGCAAATCCACGTGCTGCGCCAGTTCCAGCTGCCCACGCAGCCGGAAGTGCTGATCATCTCGAACATCGTCGAGGATGGCCAGCCCATCGGCCTGGGCGACGCGGGCCATTTCTGGCATTCCGATCTGTCGTACAAGGAAGTGCCCAGCCTCGGTTCCATGTTGCACGCGCAAGAATTGCCGCAGGACGGAGGCGATACCGTGTTTGCCAACATGCACCTGGCGTGGGAAAGCTTGCCGGCCGCGCTGCGCCACGCCGTGCGCGGTGCCCGTGCCGAGCACAGCTACCTGAGCCAGTACGAGGAATTGCGCCGCCGCAACCCATGGCGGCCCGCCCTGACCCAGGCGCAGGTCGATGAAGTCAAACCCGTGACGCACCCCGTCGTGCGCGTGCACCCGGAAACGGGCCGCCGCGCCCTGTTTGTCAGCGAGCATTTCACCACGCGCATCGTCGGCTTGCCCGACGATGAAAGCCGCGCCCTGCTCGATGAACTGTTTGCCCACAGCGTGCGCCCGGAGCATTTATATGTGCACCGCTGGCAGCCGTACGACCTGGTGTTCTGGGACAACCGCTCGCTGATGCACCTGGCGACGGGCTGCCCGCCCGACCAGCGCCGCAAGTTGTATCGCACCACCATCGAAGGCGATGCGCCTTACTGATTTTTTGATTGTTGATCTGACTCAAGGAGTGTCCATGTTGCCGATCTTTAGCTTTGCCCGCCGCCTGCTCGCCGCCATCGCCCTCCTGTGCATGGCCATGCCCATGGCACGGGCTGAAGGGCAGATCCGCATCGCGGGCCAGCATGGCATCACCTTCTTGCTGCTCAATATTGCGCAGGAACAAAAGCTGATTGAAAAGCATGGCAAGCAGCAGGGCGTCGATGTCAAGGTCGAGTGGATCACCCTGTCCGGCGGGCCGGCCATCAATGACGCTTTGTTGTCCGGCAATATCGATATCGCGGGGGCTGGGCTGGGGCCGCTGCTGACCATCTGGGACCGCACCAAGGGAAGGCAGAACGTGCGCGGCGTGGCTTCGCTCGGTAATTTTCCCTACTATTTGATCAGCAACAACCCCAAGGTGAAAACCCTGGCGGACTTGACGGACAAGGACCGCATCGCCTTGCCCGCCGTGTCCGTCTCCGTGCAGGCGCGCATCTTGCAAATGGCAGTGGCGAAGCAGTGGGGCGACAAGGAATTCGCCCGCCTCGATAAAATCACGCAAACCCTGCCGCACCCGGACGCGGCGGCCGCCATCATCGCCGGCGGCACGGAGCTGACCGGTCACTTCGGCAATTCGCCGTTCCAGGAACAGGAACTGGCGCAAAACCCGAACGCCCACATCATCCTGAATTCGTACGACGTGCAAGGCGGGCCCAGCTCGTCGACCCTGCTGTATGCGACGGAAAAGTACCGCAAGGACAATCCGAAGACTTACCGCGCCTTCATCGCCGCCTTGGCGGAAGCGGCGCAGTACGCGAGCAGCAATCCGCAAGGCGCGGCCGACATCTATATCAAGGTGAATAAAAGCAAAGTGGACCGCAATCTGCTGCTGAAAATCTTTGCCAACCCGCAAGTGCAATTCAAGATCGCGCCGCAAAACACCCATGGCCTGGCGCAATTTTTGCACCGCGTGAACGCCATCCGCAACCTGCCCGACAGCTGGCGCGATTACTTCTTTGATGACCCTGCCATCACGCAGGGAGGCTGACATGAACGCACCCGCTTTTCACCTGGTACGTCCGCCAGTCGCCTTACAGCCTTTGCTCAGCGTCAAGAATGTCAGCCTGGAATATCGGACCGAACAGCGCACCGTGCGCGCCACGCATGACGTCAGTTTCGACGTGTTCCGCGGCGACCGTTTTGTGCTGCTGGGGCCATCCGGCTGCGGCAAATCGTCCTTGCTGAAAGCCGTGGCTGGCTTCATCGCGCCGCGTGCGGGCAGCATCGCCATGCAGGGCCAGCCCATCCAGAAACCGGGGCCGGACCGTGTCGTCGTATTCCAGGAATTCGACCAGTTGCCGCCATGGAAAACGGTGCTGGAAAACGTCATGTTCCCCTTGCTTGCCAGCAAGCGGCTGGACAAGGTGGCGGCCCGCGAGCGCGCCCATCACTGGATCGCCAAGGTGGGCCTGGCCGGCTTCGAGGATGCCCATCCGCATACCTTGTCGGGCGGCATGAAACAGCGGGTAGCCATCGCCCGCGCCCTGGCCATGCAGCCGGAAGTGCTGCTGATGGACGAGCCGTTTGCCGCCCTCGACGCTTTGACGCGGCGCAAGATGCAGGAAGAGCTGAGCCGCTTGTGGGAAGAGCTGCGTTTTACGCTCGTGTTCGTCACGCATTCGATCGAGGAAGCCTTGGTCGTGGGCAACCGCATCCTGCTGCTGTCGCCCCATCCGGGCCGGGTGCGCGCCGAACTCAACAGTCACCAGTTCGGCCTGCACAGCGCCGGCAGCGCGGAATTCCAGGCCGCCAGCAGCCGCATCCATGGTTTGCTGTTCGATGAGGAAACCGTTGCCGCCCCGCCAGCACAGACTGCGCACAGGGAGGCCGTATGAGCGCGCTGCTGGAACCGCCCATCCGCCAGGAGTTCGTCTATGCGGCGCCGGCGCCGGCCGGCGTCACCGTCGAGCGGCCGCTGTCGCGCTGGCAGCGCCTGGGCCAGCATGCGCTATGGCGCAAGGCCTTGATTTTGCTCAGCCTGGCCCTGCTGTGGGAAGGCGCGGCGCGCTGGACGCACAATGATTTATTGTTGCCCAGTTTTCTGCAGACGGCGCAGGCATTCATCGGCGGCATCGCCAGCGGCGAATTGCTCACGCGTACGGCCGCGTCCCTGGTCGTCTTGTTGCAGGGCTATGCCGTGGGCGTGCTGGCCGCCTTCGTGCTGACTTTGCTGGCAGTGTCGAGCCGCATCGGGCGCGACGTGCTGGAAACCCTGACGGCCATGTTGAATCCCTTGCCGGCCATCGCCTTGCTGCCGCTGGCATTGCTGTGGTTTGGCCTGGGGCGCGCCAGTTTGATCTTTGTCATCGTTCATTCCGTGATGTGGCCGCTGGCCCTGAACACGTATGCGGGCTTCCAGGGCGTGCCCGACACCCTGCGCATGGCGGGCCGCAATTACGGCTTGAACGGCTTGCGCCTGGTGCTGCACATCCTCGTGCCGGGCGCCTTGCCCTCGATTGTCTCGGGCCTCAAGATCGGCTGGGCGTTTGCCTGGCGCACCCTGATCGCGGCCGAGCTGGTATTCGGCACCACGTCGGGACAGGGCGGCCTGGGCTGGTACATCTTCCAGAACCGCAACGAGCTGTACACGGACAAGGTGTTCGCGGGCCTGGCCGCCGTCATCCTCATCGGCTTGCTGGTGGAAAACATCGGCTTTCGCAGCCTGGAACGCGTCACCCTGAAGCGCTGGGGCATGCAGCGGTAGTTACTTCAGCATGCTGCGCGCCGCCGCGACGATTTGCCGCGACAGCTGCTCCAGGCGCGGCGACTGCACCTTCCACGTGTGCCAGTACAGGGCCACGTCGGCCGGGGTCTTGGGCGTGAGCATTTCCACCAGCTCGCCGTCCGTATTTGCCTTCAGTAACAGCTCGGGCACCATGCCGTAGCCGAGGCCGTAGCGGATGGCGTTGAAGTGCGAGGTGGCGCCCGGCACGTAATGGCAGGGGTAGGCACCTTCGGGCAGCCCCAGCGCCTCTTGCAGGAACGACGATTGCAGGGTGTCCTTGCGCGTGTAGGCGACGACGGGCGCCGTGCGCGCCGCCTTGCGCGTCAGCCCGTGCGCGAACCACTGCTGGCGGAACGCGGGCGTGGCCACCAGCCAGTAGCGCATCACGCCCAGCGGCTCGGCCGTGCAGCCGCGCATGGGCTTGGGCTCCGTGCTGATGCAGCCGATCGCCATGCCCGTTTCCAGCAAGGTGTAGGTGTGGTCCTGGTCTTCCACGGTCAGGTCCAGCAGCACGCGCTCGCGTATCAGCACCTCGGACAGGGCAGGGAAGAACCAGGTACCCATCGAGTCCGCGTTCAGCGCCAGCACCAGGGTCAGCGGGGCATCCTGCTGCACCGCCAGTTCCGCCTGCAAGTCCGCTTCCAGCAGCTTGGCCCGCTTCAGATACTGCATCAGCCGCTGGCCCATGCGCGTGGCGCGTGCGGGACGGCTGCGCACGATCAGCGCGTTGCCCAGCTGGCTTTCCAGCGCCCGCACCCGCTGCGAAATGGCGGGCGACGTCAGGTGCAGCCGCAGCGCCGCCTGCTCGAAGCTGCCCGTTTCGACGACGGCGCGGAACGCTTCCGTGTGCTTGGGATTGAGGTCCATGGTGCGCGCCTAACATAAGAAAAATTTATCAATACTAAATAATACTTACTTTTTATAAGGATAGGTGTGTTGCAGTGCACAATGCTTCTTTGATGGAGTGCCGCGCGCCTGCGCGGGGCCTCCTGGCAGCAAAGGAATGACAATATGGAAACGCAAGATACGGCGCAAGACAGCTCGCAGGACAGCGGCAAAAACAGCGCCACGGCGCGCAAGCCGCCATCCAAGCTGGCGCGCAAGCTGAAATTCGGCCTGGGACTGACCCTGGGCCTGGGCTTGTCCGCAGCCCTGGCGGGTGGCTGGTGGCTGCGCCAGGCGTGGCAGGATTTGCCCGCCGTCGAGCACCTGGCTCAGTACAAGCCCGCGCTGCCGCTGCGCATTTTCTCCAGCGAAGGCGAGCTGCTGGCCGAATACGGCGAAGAGCGCCGCGAATTTCTGCCCTTGAAGGAGATCCCCCTGCGCATGCGCCAGGCCTTGCTGGCCATCGAGGATGCGCGCTTCTACGAACACGGCGCCGTCGATTTCTATGGCCTCACGCGCGCCACGCTCGCCAATGTCGTCACGGGCCATCACGCGCAGGGCGCCAGCACCATCACCATGCAGGTGGCGCGCGACTTTTTCCTGTCGCGCGACAAGACCGTGCAGCGCAAGCTGACGGAGATGCTGCTCGCCTACAAGCTGGAACAGCACTACGGCAAGGACAAGCTGCTGGAGCTGTACATGAACCAGATTTACCTGGGCGAGCGCTCCTACGGCTTTTCCGCCGCCTCGAACATTTATTTCGACAAGCCGCTGGCCGACGTCAGCATCGCCGAAGCAGCCATGCTGGCCGGCTTGCCGAAGGCGCCATCGGCCTACAACCCTGTCGCCAATCCGCAGCGCGCGACCGTGCGCCAGCACTACATCCTGCAGCGCATGCGCGAACTCGGTTACATCACGCCGGCCGAATACACGGCCGCCGTGGCGGAGAAGCTGGCCCTTAACAAGGACCGCAACAGCTCCGTGCACGCGGCCGCGTATGCGGTCGAGGAAGCGCGCCAATTGATCCTGCAAAGCTATCCCGAGGGTGCCTACAGCATGGGCCTGGACGTGACGACGACCATCCGCATGGCGCCACAGCGGGCGGCCGACAAGTCGCTGCGCGATGGTTTATTGAATGCGCAGGCACGGCGCGGCTACCGTGGTCCGGAAGCGCGCCTGGCCGCCTCCGAAGACAGCGTGGCGCGCCAGCTGGCTGCCTATCCGGACAGCGGCGAATTGCGCGCCGCGCTGGTGCGCAAGGTGGAGACGAGCGGCACGCGCCAGGTCAAGGCGCAGCTGCGCAATGGCGACGAGATCGTGCTGACGGCATCGGATGCGCGCCTGGGCGGCAAGCTGCAGTGGGATGGCAAGCGCGCCATCGTCGAGGGCAGCGTGATCCGCGTGGTGTACGACGCGGCAAAAAACCGCTGGCTGGTGAGCCAGTTGCCCGAGATGGAAGGCGCGCTCATTTCCGTCGAGGCGCACAGCGGTGAAATCGTCGCCATGGCGGGCGGCTTCGATTTCTACCGCAACCACTACAACCACGCCATGCAAGCTTACCGCCAGCCCGGTTCCAGCTTCAAGCCCTTCGTGTACTCGGCGGCGCTGGAAAAGGGATACTTCCCTGGCACGGCCGTCGACGATACGCAGCGCCTGCTGCTGCCGCAGGAAACGGGCGCGCAGCCCTGGCGTCCGCGCAATTACGGCAACAACTATGAAGGTTTCATCAGCGTGCGGCGGGGCCTCGTGCGCTCGAAAAACCTGGTGGCCGTCAGCCTGATGCAGGCGGCTGGTCCAGGCTATGTGCAGCACTACGCCACGCGCTTCGGTTTCGAGGGCGCGCGCAATCCCGTTTCCTTGCCGCTGGCGCTGGGTGCGGGCGCCGTCACGCCGCTGCAGCTGGCGCAATCGTATGCCGTGTTTGCCAATGGCGGCGTGCAGATGCCGCCGAAATTGATCAAGGAAGTGCGCAGCCGCAGCGGCGCGGTGCTGTTCAGCGATGCCGCGCCACGCGCCAAGGGAGAACCGGCGCCGGGCACGCAAGTCATCTCCACGCGCAACGCCTACGTCATGGACAGTATGCTGCGCGACGTCGTCAAGAGCGGCACGGGCCGCGGCGCGCTGGCGCTGGGACGCGGCGACGCGGCCGGCAAGACGGGAACATCCAATAACGCGTACGACGCCTGGTTCGCCGGCTATTCCTCGGGCCTCGTCTCCGTCGTCTGGCTCGGCTACGACCAGCCCAAGAGCCTGGGCAACGCCACCGGGGGGACTTTGGCGCTGCCCGTCTGGCGCGATTACATGCAGGTGGCCGTGCAGGGCCGGCGCGAACAGGTGCTGGCCGAACCGGCAGGCCTGTCCCTGCTCGACGGTGATTACGTGTATGCCGAATACCTGGCCGGCGACTGCCTGAAGGATAACTTTGCCTTTATCCACAGCAGCGTCAGTTGCGGCAGCCTGGGTGCGGATACGCGCATGGCGCACGGTGACGCTGGCAATGGCGGCTCCAGCACGGGCACGAACGAGGCGCGCACCCTGAGCGAAGCGCGCGAACGCGAACAAATTCTCAAATCATTTTCGGAAGAGTAAGAGCATGCTGTTATATACGATTTACCTGGTGGCAATTGTCGCCGAAGCGATGTCCGGCGCCATCATGGGCATGCGGCGCGGCATGGATTTGTTCGGCATCTGCATGATCGGCACCGTTACGGCGCTCGGCGGCGGCACGGTGCGCGACGTGCTGCTGGGGCACTATCCTCTGGGCTGGATCGCGCATCCCGAGTACCTGCTGTTTACCATCGGCGCGGCTGTCGTTACGGCCTTTGTCGCGCGCTACCTGCACCATCTGCGCGCCGTCTTCCTGCTGGTCGATGGACTGGGCCTGGTGGCGTTTTGCGTGATCGGCTGCGACATCGCCATGTCGGCCAAGATGCATCCGGCCATCGTCGTGCTGGCGGGGATGATCACGGGCGTTTTCGGCGGCCTGCTGCGCGATATCCTGTGCAACCAGATTCCCCTCGTGCTGCAGCGCGAAGTGTATGCCACCGTGGCCCTGTTTACGGGCAGCCTGTATGTCGGCCTGCTGTACTTCAAGGTCGACAGCTCGGTGGCGCAACTGGCGTCCATCGGCGCCGGTTTCCTGTTCCGCTTCCTGGCTTTGCACTTCGAGTGGCGCCTGCCGAATTTCAATGACGACCGGATTCGCGGATTTGAATAGGGCGCTGGCTTCCTGAATATTTTTACGCGCATTTAACCCCTTTTTCTCCGCCGCTGCGTTTCATGTTGGACACCCCAGCCAACCGGAGAAGAAGCGATGTCCAGCGCCCTCAAGATCACATTGATACTGTCCCTGCTGCTGTCGGCGGGCTGCCACGCCGCCGGCACGGCGCCGCGCAAGACCCTGGCGCCGTTTGCCAGCGAGCAGGCCTTGAGCAGCTACCTGCAGCAGTTGCAGGCGCGCCAGGCGGCACAGCAAAGGGAGCAACAGAAACTGCAGGGCGCCACGGCGCAGTACATGGCGGTACCAGCGCCGGCTCCTCCCGCGCCGATGGTGGCGAAAGCCGCGCCGGCAGCGTCGGCGGAAGCGGCGGAATCCGTCACCAATGTGCAGACGGCGGGCGTGGACGAAGGCGGCATCGTCAAGCTGCATGGCAAGCACCTGGTGATGCTGCGGCGCGGCAAGCTGTTTACCGTGCAGGTGAGTGGCAAGGCCCTGCAGCCCGTCGCCTCGCTCGACGCGTTCGCGCCGGGCAGCGACCCTTCCGGCAGCTGGTATGACGAGATGCTGATCGATCGCGACACGGTGGTGGTGATCGGCTACAGCTACAGCCGGGGCGGCACGGAGATCGGCCTGTTCGACATCGATGCGGACGGCAAGCTGGCCTACCGTGCCACCTACCACTTGCGCTCCAACGACTATTACTCGTCGCGCAACTACGCGAGCCGTTTGATCGGCAGCAAGCTGGTGTTTTACTCGCCCCTGTCGCTGAACTTGCGCCGTGGCGACCCGTTCGGCGGCTTTCCCGCGCTGCGCCGCTGGCGTCCCGACGCCGTGCCATCGGACTTCAAGCGCATCGCCCCAGCCACGCGCATCTACCGCACCGACGAAGACCCCGAGATGGGCGCCGGCCTGACCCTGCATACGGTCACCGTGTGCGACCTGGCGCAGCGCGACATGCGCTGTGAAGCTACCGCCGTGATGGGACCGCAGGGGCGCGTGTTCTATGTGTCGGGCGAATCCGTCTTTGTCTGGACCACGCGGCGCGGTAGCGACTCGGGCGTGTTCCGCATCCCCCTCGATGGCACGGCGCCCAGCGCCCTGAAGGTGGCCGGCGCACCCGTCGACCAGTTCTCGTTCCTGGAAAGCGCGGATGGCCACCTGAACGTCCTGCTGCGCGCAGAAGGCCAGGGCGACGCCATGTGGGATGGCACGCGTGGCCGAGGCGACATGGCGCTGCTGCGCGTGCCATTGGCGTCGTTTTCCGATGGCCGCGACAGTGCGCCAGCCAGCAGCTACAAGGCGCTGCCCGGTGGCGGCGGCTACGGGCTGCAGAACCGCTATGTGGGACCGTATCTGTTGTACGGTAATCCGGGCAATCCCGGACGCCGCAAGGCGGACCAGGCCTGGCCGCGCCAGCCCCTGTATGCCGTAGGCTGGGCCGATGGGGGCAGCGTGCAAGCCTTGTCCCTGCCGCACGGCGTGGAACGCATCGAGGCGCTGGGCGATGACGCCGTGGTGATCGGCGCGCAGGGCAAGGATCTGCACTTCAGCAGCATCCGCCTGGGGGCGCAGGCGGCGATTGCCACGCGCTACATCCGCGCCGATGCGGCGCAGGGCGAGTCGCGCAGCCACGGCTTTTTCTACAAACCGCAAGCGGCGGGGGAGGGCATGATCGGCCTGCCCATCCTGGGCGGGGACGAGCGGCTAGGCTTGAACAAGTCATCGGCTTCCGTGCTATACCTGCGCAACAGCGGCTTGCAATTGACGGAACTGGGCGCGCTGGCGGCCCGGCCCGGCCAGCCCCCGGACGACGGCTGCCGCGCGTCCTGCGTGGACTGGTATGGCAATGCGCGCCCACTGTTCCTGCAGGGGCGGGTCTTAGCCTTGCTCGGCTATGAACTGGTGGAAGGAGCGCTCAAGGAAGGACAGATCCGCGAAGTGCGCCGCATCAGCTATGCGCCCATTGCGTCCACTTTACGCTGAAGGAGCAGGGAAATTGCCGCTGCCGCGCAGTTCGGCTACACTGTTTCGCATGCCCGACACCCTCATTACCGCGACGGATGAAGACCTGATGCTGCGCTACAGCGCCGGCGACCTGCCGTCGTTTCGCGAATTGTACCGGCGCCATAGCCAGGGACTGTACCGATTCGTGGCCTGGCGCGCGCCGCGCCGCGCGTGGGTGGACGAGATCGTGCAGGATGCGTGGGCCAGCCTGCATGCGGCGCGCGCCGGCTACCAGCCGCAGGCCGCGTTTCGCACCTATCTGTACCAGATCGCGCGCAACCGCCTGATCGACCTCCTGCGCCAGCGGGAAGGACAGGAACACGATGACGCGGGCGAACTGGCGGACGAGGGCGCATCGCCGCCGCAATCGCTGGAGCAGAAACAGCAGCACGCGCTGCTGCATGCGGCCATCGCCGCGCTGCCGGCCGAGCAAAAGGAAGCGCTGGTGCTGCAGCAGTTCAGCGGCATGAGCATCCTCGACATCGCCGTGGTGACGGGGGCGGAAGCGGAAACCGTCAAGAGTCGGCTGCGCTACGCCATGCAGAAATTGCGCGCGGGCTTGGACAGCGCCGCTGGCGCGGGAGGACAGGCATGAATACGTACAATCAAGATAACGACGAACGGCACGACGAGGAATTGAACGCGCTGCT
Organism: Janthinobacterium sp. P210005; assembly: GCF_036231865.1. Classification (NCBI taxonomy): domain Bacteria; kingdom Pseudomonadati; phylum Pseudomonadota; class Betaproteobacteria; order Burkholderiales; family Oxalobacteraceae; genus Janthinobacterium; species Janthinobacterium sp. P210005. The sequence continues at coordinate 409,667 of NZ_JAZARC010000003.1, read as the reverse complement.
GGCCAGCCTGCCGCAGCCCGCGCCTTCCAGCGCGCTCGACGCGGCCATTCTGGCGGACGCGGAAAAAGCCTTGCAGCAGCCGGCGGCCGCGAACGACAGCGCCGATGGCGTGCTGCGCACCTTGCCGGCCAAGAAAGCACCGGACTACCTGCAGCGCTGGCGCGTTCCGCTGGGACTGGCCGCGGCCGTGCTGTTGACGGTGAACCTGATCGGCGTGGACTGGTTCGGCTCGAAGCCGGCGCAATTCCCCGTGGTGGGGGAGCCGGTCACGCAGGAGGTGATGTCCGAACCGGCCGCTGCGCCCGCGACGGAGTCTGCGCCACCGCCCCCGGCACCGCGCGCCATGGCCAAGGCGGTACCGAGGCCGCCGGTGCAGGTCGAGCCAGTGCCGGCACCCATGTCGGCGCCGGTTCCTGCGCCAGCGCCACCGGCCCCACCGCCTCCTGCCACGACAATGCCTCAGGCCATGGAGCAGCAAGCGGCCATGCAGGCCGAGGCCAGCATGCAGCGCCAGGCACCCGTGCAGCGGGCGCTGGCCATGCCCGCGCCCGTCGTGGCCCGCTCTGCGCCGATGCCGCCACCGGCAAAGCTCGACGCTTCCGTCTGGCTGGTGAAGATCGACGCCTTGCTCAAGGCGGGCGAAGGGGCGCTGGCGCACGAGGAGTGGACGGCGTTCCGGCAGGCGTATCCCGATTATCCCGTGGCCGAGGAATTGCAGCGGCGCCTGGAAAAGAAGTAGCGGAAGTTAAACGATCCCCTTCCTGCGTTCCCACACGGCGCTGCCCACGAAAATGGCGGCGCACACCCACATCACGGCCGGCAGCGCGTTGACGCCCACCGATTGCATCAGGACGCCCGTCAGCAGGGGGCCGCCACCGCTGGTCACGCCCCAGGTGGCGTTGACGATGGCGCTGGCGCTGGTCAGCGACAGTCCCGTGAAACGTTCGCCGCAGGCCACCAGCGCCAGCATGTAGATGCCGCCCGCCGCCGCGCCCAGCAACAGCAGCAAGGTCCACCACAGCCACGGCGTGCCGACGGCGAACGGCAGCAGCGGCAGCAGCAGGCAGACGGCCACGCCGCAGCCCGCGTGCACTTTGGCGCGGCCGAAGCGGTCGGCCATCCATCCGAGTACGAATTGCAGGCCCGTGTCGCCCACCAGCACCACGGTGGCTGACAGCAGGGCCAGGTCCGTGCCGATGCCGTGCTCCATCGCGTACAGGGGCAGCAAGCTCAATGCCAGCGTGTCGAACAGGGCGAAGAAGGCGGCGCCCAGCACGATCATCGGCATGCGCGGCAGGATCAGGGTCCACTTCACGCCATGTTCTTCCGGTTCGCGTTCCGGGCCGCTGTTCGAGATCAGCATCAGGCCCGGCACGGCCAGCAAAAACAGCAGGCCGCAGGCGGCGAAGCTCCAGCTGATCTTGTCGTTGAACAGCGCCACGAGGGCAGGGCCGATCAGCTGAAAGAAAGTAAAACTGGTGGTGTACATGGCCACCACGCGGCCGCGCGAATTATCGGGCGCCAGGCGGTTCACCCACGCTTCGCCGATGGTAAACAGCACGCCCATGGCGCCGCCGAACAGGAAGCGCAGTACGCTCCACGCCAGCAGGTGGTCGGTGAACTGCATGGCGATCGTCGCCAGCGACGCCACCCAGACGGCGCCCAGCATGGTGGCGCGCGCGCCGAAGCGTCCCACCCAGCGCGAGACGAATGGCGAGGCGGCCAGGATGCCGAGGGCGCTGACGGCCGTGATCATGCCGATGATGTCCGTGCCCACGCCGCGCTGGTGCAGGGTCAGCGCGGTGAGCGGCATGGTGGCGCCCAGGCCCAGGCCCACCACGCCGATGCTCACCACGAGAGCGAAGAAGTCGCGCCATGGCATGTGCTTCATGGCTGCTCCCGCAGGGGGGAACAGGTATTTGGAAAGGCTGGGAAACGGTGTGGATGCATGGGAAAGTAGGGGACTTTGCCGGTGGCGCTGGTATTTGGCGCCGGACGGGCATATGATGATTTTAACAAAGGCAATATTGCAAAGCCGTAGTGTAGGCGATGTGTGCCGCCGCTGGCCACGGCCATCGGTGTGGCCGCCCCTGCCGGCTCTGCTGTACAGTGAAGCGAGCGGCAGCGCCGTCATGGGCTGTCATTGGATCGTCACGCCAGCGAGGTAGCACTCTATGCGCCGTCCCATCGTTCTCGTCCCCGCCTGCCAGCGCCAGCTTGGCAGCCACGCCTGGCACATGGCGCAGGACAAATACCTGCACGCCGTGTTGCACGGCGCCGGCTGCATGCCGCTGCTGCTGCCCGCCCTGGGCGCAGCTGCGGACCTGGAAGCGGCGCTGCACATCGCCGACGGCGTCATGCTGACAGGTTCCGCCTCGAACGTCGACGCGCGCCTGTATGGCGAAGACATCCTGCATCCCGACCTGCCGCAAGACCCCGCGCGCGACGCCACCACCTTGCCCCTGATCCGCGCCGCGCTGGCGCGCCAGCTACCCTTGCTGGCAATCTGCCGCGGCTTCCAGGAAGTCAATGTGGCCCTTGGCGGCAGCCTGCACCAGGCCGTGCACGCCGTGCCGGGCATGATGGAGCACCGGGAGAATGTGCTCGATCCCCTGGCGCGCCAGTACGCGCCCGCGCACCGCATCAAGCTGATGCCCGACGGCCTGCTGTCGCGCCTGCTGGGCGGCGAGAGCGAGATGATGGTCAATTCCCTGCATGGCCAGGGCGTCGCCCGGCTGGCCGACGGCTTGCTGGTGGAAGCCCTGGCCGACGACGGCCTGGTGGAAGCGTATAGCGTGGCCAGCGCCCCCGGTTTTACCCTGGCAGTCCAATGGCACCCGGAATGGCAGGTGGAAGACAATCCGCAGTCGATGCGCCTGTTCGATGCCTTTGGCCAGGCTTGCCGCGATTACCAGGAACAGCAGCACAGAAAGGAAAGATAACAGGCAAGGATGACAGGCGCGCCGCACCGGCACCATGCGGCGCTTAATCAGGAAAAGCGCAAGACCAACGAGAGGGAAACATGGCAATACGCGAAAATTTCACCTATACGGATATGGATTTGTGGCTCAATGAAAAGCGCGTCACGGAAATCGAATGCCTGGTCCCCGATTTGACGGGCGTGGCGCGGGGGAAGATCCTGCCGCGCGGAAAATTCACCCAGGAGCGCGGCATGCGCATCCCGGAAGCGGTGCTGGGCATGACGGTGACGGGCAATTACCCGGTCGACGATGGCGGCTACGACCGCGCCATTTCCAGCACCGACCGCGACATGATCTTGAAGGCCGATCCCACCACGATCACCATGGTGCCGTGGGCCACGGATCCTACCGCGCAAGTCATCCACGATTGCTATTTCGCCGACGGCATGCTGGTTGATTTCGCCCCGCGCTCCGTGCTGCGCCGCGTGCTGAAACTGTATGCGGACAAGGGCTGGAAACCCGTGGTGGCGCCGGAGCTGGAGTTCTATCTGACGGCGAAAAACACGGACCCGGACCTGCCCTTGAAGCCGCCCATCGGGCGCAGCGGCAGGGCCGAGACGAGCCGCCAGGTGTACAGCATCGACGCCGTCAACGAGTTCGACCCGCTGTTCGAGGATATCTACGATTACTGCGAACTGATGAACCTCGACGTCGACACCTTAATCCACGAGATCGGCGCAGGGCAGATGGAAATCAACTTCCTGCACGGCGATCCGCTGGGCCTGGCCGACAAGGTGTTTTTCTTCAAGCGCACCCTGCGCGAAGCGGCCCTGAAACACGATATGTACGCCACCTTCATGGCCAAGCCCATGGCGGGCGAACCGGGTTCCGCCATGCACGTGCACCAGAGTGTCGTCGATGCGAAGACGGGCCTGAACATCTTCAGCAACGAGGACGGTTCGGCTGCGCCTATCTTCAAGCATTACATCGCGGGCCTGCAGCGCTACATGCCGTCGGCCATGGCCATCGTCGCGCCCTACGTGAATTCATATCGCCGCATCGTGCGCCACACGGCCGCGCCCATCAACATCCAGTGGGGCCTGGATAACCGCACGGTGGGCTTCCGCGTGCCCGAGTCGGGCGTGCAGGACCGGCGCGTGGAAAACCGCATCATCGGCGCCGATGCGAATCCCTACCTGGCCCTGGCCGTCACCCTGGCCTGCGGCTACCTGGGCATGACGGAACAGCTGGAAGCGACGCCGATGATGGTGGGCAGCGCCTACGACATGAAGTTCGAACTGCCGCAAGGCTTGCCCGAGGCTCTCCAGTTGCTGCGCGCGGAAGACAAGCTGCGCACGGTACTGGGCGAGCGCTTCATCGACGTGTATGCGGCCATCAAGGACCTGGAGCACCAGGAGTTCATGACGGTGATCAGCCCGTGGGAGCGCGAACATCTTCTGCTCCACGTATAGGAAAGGATCGCAATGAGCACAACCAACCATCCGCTGGCGCCGAGCGCCGCTTTTGTATCCTCCGTGGCGCAGAAAAACGCGGCGCCGCAGGTGTACGACACGGCCGCCATCCAGCAGATGGACTCGGCCCACTACCTGCACCCGTTCACCGATTTCCAGGACCTCGCCAGCAAGGGGGCGCGCGTGATCGTGCGCGGCGACGGTGTCTACCTGTGGGATAGCCAGGGCAAGAAAATCGTCGATGGCATGTCGGGCCTGTGGTGCGTGAACGTGGGTTATGGCCGCACGTCGATCTCGCAAGCCGTGTACCGGCAAATGGAGACGCTGCCCTTCTATAACAGCTTCTTTGGCACGACGAACGTGCCGGCCGCGCAGCTGGCGGCCAAGCTGGCGCAGATATCGCCGCCGCAGTTCGGCCACGTGTTCTTCACCAGCTCCGGCTCCGAGGGCAACGACACGAATTTGCGCATGGTGCGCCGCTACTGGGATATCCTCGGTTACAAGGAGCGCCACACTATCATCAGCCGCCATAACGCGTATCACGGCAGCACGGTGGCGGGAGCGTCGCTGGGCGGCATGGATGGCATGCATGCGCAGGGCGGTATGCCGATACCCGGCATCGCGCACATCGGCCAGCCCAATTACCTGGAATCGGGTCGCGGCTTGAGTCCCGAGGAATTCGGTATCAAGGCGGCTGGCTGGCTGGAAGACAAAATCCTGGAAATCGGCGTCGACAAGGTGGCCGCCTTCATCGGCGAACCGGTACAGGGCGCCGGCGGCGTCATCATCCCGCCATCGACCTACTGGCCCGAGATTCAGCGTATCTGCGACAAGTACGGCATTTTGCTCATCGCCGATGAAGTCATCTGCGGATTCGGCCGCCTGGGGCGCTGGTTCGGCTCCGAACTGTTCGGCATCAAGCCCGACCTGATCACCTTTGCCAAGGGTGTCACCTCGGGCTACGTGCCGCTGGGCGGCGTGCTGGTGGGGGACAGGGTGGCCAAGGTGCTGATCGAACAGGGCGGCGAATTCACGCACGGTTTCACGTATTCAGGCCACCCCGTGGCCTGCGCGGCCGCGCTGGAAAATATCCGCATCATCGAGGACGAGCAACTGGTGGCCAAGGTGGCCGAGGATACGGGACCGTACCTGAAACAGTGCTTTGCCAGCCTGGGCGAACATCAGCTGGTCGGTTATGCGGACAGCTGTGGCCTGGTCGCGGGCCTGAACCTGGTGCGTCGGAAGGGCGCCAGCGTGCACGAGAATGAACTGTTCGACGAGAACCAAGGCGTGGGCATGATCTGCCGCGGCCACATGTTCGACAATGGCGTCATCATGCGCGCCGTGGGCGAGCGCATGATCGTCGCCCCGCCGCTGGTCATGACGCGCGCGCAGATCGACGAAATGGTGGGCTTGATACGCGTGTGCCTGGACAAGACCCATGCGGAGGTGCAGGCGAAGGGCTGGGTGTAGGTTTTTGCCCCATTTTGCCGCCATCTGCGCATTTTTTGGACCGCAATGGCGGCAGTTCCGCTAAACTTCCATCCTGGCCGCTCTTTGTAGCGGCCAGTTTTTCATTTTGACACCCCTTACCCAAAGCACCCACATGACGATAGCAACACCCTTTGCTTCGGCCAGCGACGCCCCAGCGCCTTTTTTGCTGATTGATCAACTGGTCAAGGAATTCGATGGCGTGCGCGCCGTCAATGATATTTCCGTGACGATCAACAAGGGCGAGATATTCGCCCTGCTGGGCAGTTCAGGTTGCGGCAAGTCGACCCTGCTGCGCATGCTGGCCGGCTTCGAGACGCCGACGTCGGGCCGTATCGCCCTGGCGGGCAACAGCATCGTCGATGTGCCGCCGCACCAGCGTCCCATCAACATGATGTTCCAGTCGTACGCGCTGTTCCCCCATTTGTCCGTGTGGGACAACATCGCCTTTGGCCTGCGCCGCGACGGCTTGCCGAAAGCGGAAGTGGCGGCGCGCGTCGAGCAGATGCTGGCGCTGGTGCAGTTGGGCCAATACGCGAAGCGCAAGCCGCACCAGCTGTCGGGCGGCCAGCAGCAGCGCGTGGCGCTGGCGCGCAGCCTGGCCAAGCGGCCGCAATTGCTGCTGCTCGACGAGCCGCTGGGCGCGCTGGATAAAAAACTGCGCGAACGCACGCAGATGGAACTGGTGAACATCATCGAGCAGGTGGGCGTCACCTGCGTGATGGTCACGCACGACCAGGACGAGGCCATGAGCATGGCCACGCGCATCGCCGTCATGAGCGAAGGGCGCATCCTGCAGGTGGGCGCGCCCGGCGAAATCTACGAAACGCCGAACTGCCGTTTCGTGGCCGACTTCATCGGCAGCGTGAACCTGTTCGATGGCCGCATCACGGAAGACGAACCGGATCACGTGATCATCGATACGCCCGACGGCCGCCAGTATGTCGCGCATGGCATCACGGGCAACCTGGGCATGGATGTCTCGGTGGCCGTGCGCCCCGAAAAAATCGGCATCCAGATCGCGCCCCCCACCCTGGAGGAGCGCGCGTCGCCGGCGGAACATGGCTACAACTGTGCCCAGGGCGTGATTGTCGCCATGGCGTACTTTGGCAATGAAACCAGTTACCACGTGCGCCTCGACAGCGGCACGGTGGTGAAAGTCTCGCGCACCAACGCGGCCCGCCACGATGTCTCGCGCCTCGAGCGCGAGCAGCGCGTGTGGGTATGGTGGGATGGCGCCGACATCGTCGTGCTGACCAGCTGAGGCCATCATGACGCCTATTCTGCAATTGCTGCGCAATCTCGTCACCCTGCGCTGGATAACGGGGAAAAATGCGGGCCGCAACGTCGTCATCGCCGTGCCGTCGCTGTTCCTGGCCGCCGCCTTTCTGGTGCCCTTCCTGATCGTGCTGCGCATCAGCCTGTCCGACATGGACACGGCGGGCAGCCCGTTCGGCGGCTTGCTGTCGTATGTCGACGGCATCGTCGTGCTGAAGGTGAAAATCGCCAATTACCTGTTCATCGCCGCCGATGAACTGTATCTGCTTACCTACCTCAGTTCCATCAAGTACGCGGCCATTACCACGGCCATCTGCCTGTTTATCGGCTACCCGTTCGCCTACTTCATGGCGCGCGCCAAACCGTCGATCCGCCCCGTGCTGATGATGCTGGTGATGTTGCCGTTCTGGACCTCGTTCCTGCTGCGCGTGTATGCGTGGAAGGGCATTCTGGCTAATCACGGCTTGCTCAACGACTTGCTGATCGCGCTGGGCGTGGTGAGCGAACCGCTGCACATGATGAATACCTCGTTTTCCCTGGTGGTCGGCATGGTGTACGCCTACCTGCCCTTCATGATCCTGCCCCTGTACGCCAACCTGGTCAAAATGGACATGCGCTACCTGGAAGCAGCGGCCGACCTGGGCGCCACGCCATTGCAGGCGTTCTGGCGCATCACGGTGCCTCTGTCGAAGTCGGGCATCATCGCCGGCGCCATGCTGGTGTTCATCCCGTCCGTGGGCGAATACGTGATTCCCGAGCTGCTGGGCGGCCCGGAAACCCTGATGATCGGCAGGGTGCTGTGGGATGAGTACTTCACCAATAACGACTGGGCCATGGCTTCGTCGGTAACGGTGCTGGTGATCCTGCTGATCCTTGTGCCGATGGCCATTTTTAACAAATACAAGACGGACCAGGACGCGGAGGAGCGCACATGAACGGACGTAATTTCCTGCAGCGCTGGTTCGGGCGCGGCTGGCTCTCGCTTGGCTATCTGTTCCTGTACTTGCCCATCATCGTGCTGATCGTCTTTTCGTTCAACAGCTCGCGCCAGGACATGGTGTGGAGCGGCTTCTCGCTGCGCTGGTACCAGGAGCTGATGAGCGACACGGAAATCATCGCGGGTTTCGGTTTGTCCTTGAAGATCGCCTTCATGTCGGCGACATCTTCCGTCATCCTCGGCACGTTCGCCGCCTTCGCCTTGACCAGCTACCAGCGCTTCCGTGGCCGCGCCGTGTTTTCCGCCATGGTCAGCGCGCCGCTGGTGATGCCGGAAGTGATCATCGGTTTATCCCTGCTGCTGATGCTGGTGTCCATGCAAAAGGTCTTCGGTTTCCCTGAGCGGGGCGTGCTGACCATCTGGCTGGGGCACACCCTGCTGGGCATGGCGTATGCGGCCGTGGTGGTGCAGTCGCGCCTGCAGGAAATGAGCAAGTCGCTGGCCGAAGCGGCGATGGACCTGGGCTGCCGTGCGCACCAGGTGTTCTTCCTCGTGACCCTGCCGAACATCACGCAGGCGCTGGCATCGGCCTGGCTGCTGACATTTACCCTGTCGCTCGATGACGTGGTGCTGTCAGCTTTCCTGTCCGGTCCCGGCTCGACGACCATGCCGCTGGTGATTTTCTCGCGCGCGCGCCTGGGGCTCGATCCGCGCGTCAACGCCATCGCCGCGTTGACCATCCTCGTCGTGACGCTCGCCGTGATCGCGTATGCCGTGATGCTGGCGCGCGCCGACCGCAGACGCCGCAAGCAATTGTCTGCGGCGTATTCGGCGGACTAGGAGTAAGCTGGCGTTTTCATCTTGCAGGAGACGACCATGACGGAAAACACCAGCTGGCACGCACGTGCCGCAGAGATCAAGATCGATGGGCGTGCCTTCATCAACGGCGAGCGCGCCTGGGCCAGGTCCGGCCAGACCTTCGACAATCTGTCGCCCATCGATGGGCGTTTGCTGGGGCAGGTGGCCCGCTGCGATGGCGCGGACGTGGATGCGGCCGTGCAGGCCGCGCGTGCCGCCTTTGACGACCGCCGCTGGGCAGGAAAATCGCCCGCGCAGCGCAAGCGCGTGCTGATCAAGTTCGCCGACCTGGTGCAGAAATACGGTCCCGAACTGGCCCTGCTGGAAACCCTGGACATGGGTAAACCGATCAAATACAGCCAGAGCGTGGACGTGGGCGCCACGGCCAACTGCCTGCGCTGGTATGGCGAGGCGATCGACAAGGTCTACGATGAAATCGCCCCCACCCCTGCCAACAGCCTGGCTCTGATCACGCGCGAACCGGTCGGCGTCGTCGCCGCCATCGTGCCGTGGAATTACCCGATGATCATGGCCGCCTGGAAGATCGCGCCCGCGCTCGCCGCCGGCAACAGCGTGATATTGAAACCGTCCGAAAAATCGCCGCTGACGGCGCTGCGCCTGGCCGACATCGCGCTCGAAGCCGGCGTGCCGGCAGGCGTCTTCAATGTGCTGCCCGGCTATGGCCACGAGGCGGGCGCCGCGCTGGCACTGCACATGGATGTCGATTGCATCGGTTTTACGGGTTCCACGCGCACGGGAAAATTAATCGTGCAGATGGCGGGCCAGTCGAATCTGAAACGGGCGTGGACGGAATTGGGCGGCAAGTCCGCCAACATCGTTTGCGCCGATTGTCCTGACCTGGACAAGGCCGTGGCGGCCGCCGTCGGCTCCATCTTTTTCAACCAAGGCGAAAGCTGCAATGCGCCCTCGCGTTTGTTCGTGGAAGAATCGATCAAGGACGAATTCATGGCCAAGGCATTGGCTATGCTGCCCCGCTTTCAGCCGGGCGACCCGCTCGATGAAGCCACCGTCATGGGGGCCATCGTCGACGCCACGCAGATGAAGACCGTGATGGACTATATCGCTTCCGGCAAGCAGGAAGGCGCGCAGCTGCTGGGCGGCGGCGAGGCCGTGCGCCTTGATACGGGGGGCTACTATGTGCAGCCCACCGTCTTCGGCGTGGACGCCGGCATGACGATCGCGCGCGAAGAGATATTCGGGCCCGTCTTGTCCGTGCTGGGCTTTACGGATATTGCCGAGGCGGTGAAACAGGCCAACGCCACGCCGTACGGCTTGCAGGCGGCCGTGTGGACCTCCGACATCACCAAGGCCATCCAGACGGCGCGCGCCCTGCGCGCGGGCACCGTGCACGTCAACCAGTACGACGGCGACGATATCACCGTGCCGTTCGGCGGTTACAAGCAGTCGGGCAACGGGCGCGACAAGTCGCTGCACGCGCTGGACAAGTACACGGAGTTGAAGACGACGTGGATACAGGTGGGGTAAAGCGAAGCGCTGTCGGCCTGGCGCGCAGCGCGCAGGCCGACAGGCGGAATGACATCAGAAGCAGTGTTCCAGCGCCGGGAAGCTGCCATCCTTGACGGCTTTGACATAGCCGATGACGGCGTCGTCGATGCTGGCCGCGCCTTCCATGAAGTTGCGCACGAAGCGTGCCTTGCGGCCTGGGAAGACGCCCAGCATGTCGTGCATGACGAGGACCTGGCCCGAGCAATCGGGACCGGCGCCGATGCCGATCGTGGGGATCGTCAGCATCTCGGTCACTTCCTTGCCCAGTTGCGACGGCATCGCTTCCATCAGCACGATGGCGGCGCCCGCGTTTTGCAGCGTCAGCGCGTCGTTCTTCAGCTCCGTGGCGCTTTCCGTGCTCTTGCCCTGCACTTTATAGCCGCCCAGCTGGTGCACGAATTGCGGCGTCAGGCCGATGTGGGCGCAGATGGGGATGCCGCGCTCGGTGAGGAAACGGACGATCTCGGCCAGCCAGGCGCCGCCCTCGATCTTGATCATGTGCGCGCCAGCCTGCATCAGGATGACGGCGTTGGCATAGGCTGTCTCGGGCGTGCCATAGGCGCCGAACGGCAGGTCGGCGAGGATCATGGCCGACTTGCTGCCGCGCGCCACGGATGCCGTGTGGTAGGCCAGTTCGGCCACGGTGACGGGCAGGGTGGAGCTGTGGCCATTGCAGACCATGCCGAGCGAATCGCCGATCAGCAGGATTTCCACGCCGCAGCGGTCCATCAGGGACGCGAAGCTGGCGTCATAGCAGGTCAGCATGGTGATCTTCTCGCCGGCGGCGCGCAGCGTGGCCAGCGTATGGATGGTCACGGCCTTGTTGGCGACAGGCTTGGATGGCGCCGGCGCCGGTGCGGCGGCCTTGTCTTTGGCTGCCAGATCTGTTCCTTGCAAATAAGCGGACATAGGTATTCTCTAGAGTGAAAGGGGGTGATGCGATTGCGACGCCGCTAGTGTAGTACTTTATGCGGCGCGCTGCAGGAGCGGCATTGTAGAGGATGGGAGCGAGATGGGGCAGAGGCGGGGTCAGAGCTGGCTGATGGCCTGGTCGGCCACGCTTGCCAGGTAGTCCTGCGCCGGCCCCAGGCCGGGCACGGCGATGGCTGGCGCCAGGGCCAGCAGCGGCACCAGCACGAAGGCGCGCTCGGTGAGGCGCGGATGCGGCACCGTCAGGGTGGCGCTGGCGATCTGCTCGTCGCCGTACAGCAGCAAGTCCAGGTCCAGCGTGCGCGGGGCGTTGCGGTAGGGCCGTTCGCGCCCGTGCGCCGCTTCGATGGCGTGCAGGGCCAGCAGCAGTTCCTCTGCCGGCACGGTGGTGCTGATGCGCGCCACGGCGTTGATGTAGTCGTCGCCGCTCGAATCGATGGGCGCCGTGCGGTAGCTGGCCGAGGCGTCCAGCAAGCTGGCGCCGGGCAGGCGCGCCAGGCGCGCCAGCGCATCCTGCACGTTGGCGCGCGCGTCGCCCAGGTTCGCCCCGATGCCGATATAAGCGATAACTGCCGTTGCTGTCTGCATGGCTGCGTTTACTCGCCGCTGGTGTTGCCGGTGGTCGAGCCACCCGTGCCCGTCTTGCTGCGCGTGCTGCGGCGTGGCGGACGCTTCTTCTTGACGGCGCCCGGCGCGGCATTGGCGCTGACGAGCAGCGCTTCGCGCGTTTCCTCGTCGCCTTCATAAAAGGCCGTCCACCATTCGCCGATATCCATGTCGATCTCGCCCGAGGCGCAGCGCAGCAGCAGGAAGTCGTAGCCGGCGCGGAAGCGCAGGTGCTCCAGCAATTTATACGGCGCCTTGCCGACGCGGCGCTCGAAGCGCGGCTGCATCGACCAGATGTCGCGCATGTCGGAGCCGATCTTGCGCTGCAAGGCCAGTTTTTCCGTCTGCGAATCGAGCACGTCGTCGGCCGCCAGGTGCAGCGCGGGGATGGTCGACTCGCCGGCGGCGCGGTAGGCCGTCCATTTTTCCAGCACCTGGTGCCACAGCAGCGAGGCAAACAGGAAGCCCGGCGAGACCGTCTTGCCGGCGGCGATGCGCTGGTCGGTGGCGTCCAGCGCCAGGGTGACGAATTTCGCGCCCAGCGGCTGCTCCAGCACCACGTCGAGCAGCGGCAGCAAGCCGTGATGCAAGCCTTCCTTGCGCAGTTGCTGCAGGCAGGCCAGCGCGTGGCCGCTCATCAGCAGTTTCAGCATCTCGTCGAACACGCGCGGCGCGGGCACATTGTTGATCAGCGGCGCCATGATGGGAATCGGCGCGGCCGTGTGCGGCTCGATGGTGAATTTCAGCTTGGCGGCGAAGCGCACCACGCGCAGCATGCGCACGGGGTCTTCGCGATAGCGCTCTTCCGGCTTGCCGATCATGCGCAGAGTCTTGGCGCGGATGTCTTCCACGCCGCCGTGGTAATCGAGCACTTCCTGCGTGGCCGGGTTGTAGTACATGGCGTTGATGGTGAAGTCGCGGCGCAGCGCGTCTTCGTGCTGCAAACCGAAGGTATTGTCGCGCAGGACGCGGCCGTGTTCATCCTTGGGCGCGGAATCGGCGCCCGCGCCGCGGAAGGTCGTCACTTCCAGCAAATCCTGACCGAACATCACGTGCACGATCTGGAAGCGCTTGCCGATGATGAAGGCGCGGCGGAACAATCGCTTGACCTGTTCCGGCGTGGCGTTGGTGGCGATGTCGAAGTCCTTGGGTTTGACGCCCAGCAGCAGGTCGCGCACGGCGCCGCCGACGACAAAGGCCTCAAAACCCGCTTCCTGCAGGCTGCTGGTGACGCGGATGGCATTCGACGACACCAGTTTCGGGTCGATTCCGTGTTGCGCAGGACCGAGCACGATGGGGGCCGTGGTGTCGCGCGCTGCCTCTTTTTTAACGCCGAGGATCTTGCGGATGAATTTTTTAATCATTGAATAAGTGGAGTGATGGCCAGCCGTGGAGGGATGCGTGTGCGCTCAAAGCGGTATTGGGATTGGTCGCGACAGGGTGGGTCACGACTGACAGCAAGGGAATGTCGTTGTGCGAATCGCTGTAAAAATAGCTGCGCTCGAACTGCCCCAGTTCCTTGCCCATTTTTTCCAGCCAGGCATGGGTGTGGGTCAGCTTGCCCGCGCCCAGGGTCGGCGTGCCCACCAGCTTGCCCGTGACATTGCCTTTGTCGTCATACTCGGGCATGGCGGCCAGCAGGTGCTCGACGCCGAGCGCGTCAGCGATGGGTTTGGTGATGAAATGGTTGGTGGCCGTGACGATGGCCAGCAAATCGCCCGCGTCCTGGTGCTGCTTGAGCAGGGCCACGACTTCCGGGCGGATGGCCGGCATGACCACTTCGGCCATGAATTGCTTGTGCAGCGCTTCCAGGCGTTCGCGCGGGAATTGCGCCAGGGTGCCGAGGGAAAATTCCAGATATTCCACCGGATCGAGCGTACCGGCCTGGTATTGCGCGAAAAATTCGTCGTTGCGGCGGGTGAATTCGGCGGCGTCCACGGCACCGATGCGTACCAGGAATTCGCCCCACTCGTGATCCGAGTCGATGGGCAGCAGGGTGTGGTCGAGGTCAAACAGGGCCAGATTCATCATTCTTTCGCTTCCGCCTGCAGCAACTCGCGCAATAATGGCAAGGTGATCGGGCGTTGGGTTTCAAGGGAGTAGAGGTCGAGAGAGTCCAGCATCGTCGACAGCGAACGCATGTCGCGCCGGAAATGGGACAGCAGATAGGGTAACACGCCGGGCGACAAGGTCAAGCCGCGGGTGGTGGCCGCCTGGGTCAGGGCGGCGATTTTTTCATCGTCGGTCAAGCCGTGGATTTGATAGATCAGGCCCCAGCCCATGCGTGTGCGCAAGTCTTCGCGCACGGGCAGCACGGCCGGCGGCACGGCGCCGCTGCACACCATGAAGGCCTTGTTGGCGCGGATTTCATTGAACAGGGCAAAGGCATCGATTTGCGCCAGCGGCGACAGCTTTTCGCAGTCGTCGAGCAGGTACAGGTCGACGTCGGGCGAATACACGAATTCGGACTCGATCGAGAATGGCGAAATGTAGCGCGCGCGCTCGGTGCTGGCCAGGGCCTTGAGCAGGTGGCTCTTGCCGGCGGCCAGTTCGCCCCACAGGTAGGCAAAATGTTCGCGCGAAGTGCGCGCGGCGAACTGGCGCATCAGCTGCGCCACTTCGGCATTCTGTCCCACCTCGAAGGTATCGAGGCTGTGCGCCTGGTCTGTGCCTAAATCGAGCACCAGTTGTTTCATGGCGTACGCCTTGTCCTGTTTTTCATTACTGCTTGTGCATCATTGGTATTGCCAGGTTGATATGATATCCGCTTTTATTATGCATTATAGAAGGTGCTGGACAGGTAGTGGCGTCTTAGATGCTTAAAAGCGACCATCAACACGGCAGAAGCGGGTAAAGCGAGCAGTACGCCGACGAAACCAAACAGTTGCCCGAAAGCCAATAAGGCGAAGATCACGGCCAGCGGGTTCAGGCCGATGCGCTCGCCCACCAGGCGCGGCGTGAGGAAAAAGCCTTCGATGACCTGGCCGCAGCCGTAGATGACGGCCACGGCGATCACGCCGCTCCAGTCGGCGAACTGCAGCAGGGCGGCGATCAGCGCCAGCATCAGCCCCAGGCCGAAGCCCAGGTAGGGGATGAACACCAGCAAGCCCGTGATGATGCCCACAGGCAATGCCACTTCGAAACCGGCGATGGCCAGCGCCACCGAGTAATACGTGGCCAGCACCAGCATGACGAGCAACTGGCCGCGCAGGTATTGCGCCAGCAGGGTGTCGACTTCCTGCGCCATGCCTACCGTGCGGCCGACCCAGCGGCGCGGCACGGCGCCGGCGATGCGCGCCAGCATGGGATGCCAGTCCAGCAACAAGTAAAACAGCACGACGGGAATCAGCACCACGGTGGCCAGCCAGCCCAGCACGGCCGTGCCGCCGATGCGGGCCGAGGCCAATACCGTGCTCCAGATTTCATCGCCGCTGGTGGCCATCTGCTGGCTCAGCATGCGTTTGATGCCCGTGCCATCCAGGCGCACGCGGATGCCCAGGTCGCGCAGTTTCGGCGCCAGGAACTCGTTGGCCTTGCTGAGAAATTGGGGAATCTGCGCCTGCAGCAAGGGAATTTCCTTCTGCAGCACGGGCACGACGATCAGCACCAGCGCCGTAATGGCGAGGAAAAACAACACTACGACGACCAGCACGGCCAGCGGACGGGGCAGGTAAAAGCGCTTGTAATGCAGGCGTTGCAATCGGTCCACGCCGGGATTGAGCACGTAGGCGAGGATGGCGGCGGCCAGGAAGGGCGTCAGGATGGGGCCCAGGCTGACGAGCAGCAGCAGGAATGCCAGCCAGACCGCGATCCAAAATGCTGTTTGCTTCTGTTCGGCGGAGATGGCGAATGGCATGGAGTTTGTACTGTTGCGTTAAAAAAAGGCAGTTAATTACGAAATGGCGGGGCAGTTTGATAAAATAGCGACTTGATCGACCGAATTCACCCGCTGGCGTCCTGCCGCACGATGTTGAAAAACATGCTTGCGCGCGCGTGTCGGCGGGTATCCGCCTTCTATTTTACCGCCTCCGCTGCCACCACACCATGAACCAGACTTCTAATGTTTCCCTTTCCTACCGTGACGCTGGCGTCGATATCGACGCAGGCGACGCTTTAGTCGAAGCAATCAAGCCGTTTGCCAAGCGCACCCTGCGCGAAGGCGTGATGGGCGGCCTGGGCGGTTTTGGCGCCATGTTTGAAATCAGCAAGAAGTACAAGGAACCGGTGCTCGTCTCGGGCACCGACGGCGTGGGCACCAAATTGCGCCTGGCGTTCGAACTGAACCGCCATGATACGGTCGGCATCGACCTGGTCGCCATGAGCGTCAACGACATCCTGGTGCAAGGCGCCGAACCGCTGTTCTTCCTCGATTACTTCGCTTGCGGCAAGCTGGACGTGGCCATCGCCACCGACGTCATCAAGGGCATCGCCCAGGGTTGCGAACAAGCGGGCTGCGCACTGATCGGCGGCGAAACGGCGGAAATGCCGAGCATGTACCCGGCCGGCGAATACGACTTGGCAGGTTTTGCCGTCGGCGCCGTGGAAAAATCGAAAATCATCGACGGCACCAAGATCGCCCCGGGCGACGTGGTGCTGGGCCTGGCCTCGTCGGGCGTGCACTCGAATGGTTACTCGCTGGTGCGCAAGATTATCGAAGTGGCAAAACCGGACCTGGAAGGCGACTTCCACGGCCGCAAGCTGGCCGACGTGCTGATGCAGCCGACGCGCATCTACGTCAAGCCATTGCTGGCGCTGATGGATGCCATGGAAGTCAAGGGCATGGTGCACATCACCGGTGGCGGCCTGGTGGAAAACATCCCGCGCGTGCTGCAGCCTGGCCTGGTGGCCGAACTGGACTCGAAATCGTGGACCATGCCGCCGCTGTTCACGTGGCTGCAACAGCACGGCGGCGTGGCTGACGCCGAAATGCACCGCGTCTTCAACTGCGGCATCGGCATGACCGTCATCGTCTCGCAGGAAAACGCGGACGCCGCCATCGCTCAGCTGCAAGCGGCCGGCGAAACCGTCTCGCGCATCGGCACCATCCGTGCCCGCGTGGGCGACGAGCATCAGACGATCGTGATCTGATCACCTGACCAACCCTGCCGCGCTACGCCTTTGTCAGGCGCTGTGGCGTTCGTAAGAAAAAAGCAGGCCTCTTTGAGAGCCTGCTTTTTTTATGCCAGTTGCCAGCTTACCTTGCGTGCGCCGGCTTCATGCGCCCATCCGGCTGCGAGCCGCCCCTGCCGATCATGGCCACGCTGACGGCCGAGACGAGGGACGCGAACAGGATGTAGCCGACGATGTGCCACGGTTCGCCATTGCCCGTTTTCAGCAGGTAGGTGGCGATGATGGGAGTCAGGCCGCTGGCGAAGATGCCGGAGAACTGGTAGACGAAGGAGATGCCCGTGTAGCGCACCTTGGCATCGAACAGGTCGCAGAACAGGGCCGCTTCCGGGCCGTACACGGCCGAGTACAGCACGCCCAGCGGGATAATCACCGAACACCAGAGTAGCAGCGGATTGTCGGCGTGGTTGAGCATGATCCAGAAGGCGGGAATGGCCGACACGCCCGTGATCAAGGAACCCCAGAAAAACACCTTGGTGCGGCCGATGCGGTCCGACAGGCGGCCGAAGAACGGGATGCAAAAGCACATCACGACGGCCGACGCCATCACGCCCATCAGCGCTTCCGTGCGGGCAATCTTGATGGTGTTGGTCAGATAGGTGATGGAAAACACGCCGAAGATATTGAAGAACACGCCGTCGATATAGCGCGCGCCCATGCCCTTCAAGACGTTGCCCGGATAGCGTTTCAGCAGGTCGAAAAACGGAATCTGCGTCTCCGCATTCTTTTCCTTGACGGCCTGGAATTCCGGCGTTTCCATCACGTTCAAACGTATCCACATGCCGATGAAGACCAGGGCCGCAGATAAAATGAAGGCCACGCGCCAGCCCCAGGACAGGAATTGCGCATCGCTCAAGCTGTACGACAGGATCGCCACCACGCCGGAAGCGAGGCACAGGCCGATGGCCAGGCCGATCTGCGGCAGGCTGGCATAGAAGCCGCGCTCCTTCGGCGGCGCATATTCATACGCCATCAGCACGGCGCCGCCCCATTCTCCACCGAGGCCGATGCCCTGCAGCACGCGCAGGAACAGCAGCAGGCCGGGCGCCCAGTAGCCGATGTGGTCATACGTGGGCAGCACGCCGATCAGGAAGGTGGAGATGCCCATGATCATCAGGGTCATGACCAGCATGCTCTTGCGGCCGATCTTGTCGCCGAAGTGGCCGAAGATCACGCCGCCGATGGGGCGCGACAAAAAGCCCACGGCGAAGGTGCCGTAGGCCAGCATGGTCGAAACGAGCGGATCGCCGCCCGGGAAATACAGCTTGCTGAACACGATGCCGGCGACGACGCCGTATAAAAAGAAGTCGTACCACTCGATGGTGGCGCCGATCACGCTGGCCATCACGACTTTCCGTAGCTCTTTGGCCTTTTTCGGATTGTTCGTATTGTTATCCATAATATCTAGTCTCCAATCGATATCGATTATGTGTGTTTTTTTGATGCCTGGCTGATTGCCAAGTCATTGAGGGGCGGGGCCGTCTGCCCGCGCTGGCATCCTCCCGGGTGAGGTGGCGTGGGGCGCGGACTAGGCAGCCTTGGGCAGCCGCACGGCGACCGCCAGGATCATGTCGGCCGCTTTTTCGGCGATCATGATGGTGGGCGCGTTCGTGTTGCCCGAGACGATTTCCGGCATGATCGACGCGTCGACCACGCGCAGGTTCTGCATGCCGTGCACGCGCAGGCGGTCATCGACGACGGCCATGGCGTCATGTCCCATCTTGCAGGTGCCGCTAGGGTGGTAGATCGACTGGCTGAAGCGCCGCGCCGCGTCCAGCAATTCCGCGTCCGTCTCGAACTGCGGGCCGGGCACGAACTCGGAAATGATGTGCGGCGCCAGCGACGGCGCGGCGGCGATCCTGCGCGCCACGCGCAGGGCGGCGATCGCCGTGCGCTGGTCGCGCGGGTCGGACAGGTAGTTCGGGTAGATGCCCGGATAAGCGAGGGGATCGGCGGACTTGATCGACACGTGGCCACGGCTGTGCGGGCGCAGCTGGCACACGGACGACGTAAAGGCGGAAAACGGATGCGCGCCTTCGCCCGGCTTGTCGGCGCTTAGCGGCTGCATGTGGAACTGGATGTCGGGCCGCTCCACCTCGGGCGAGGATTTGGTAAATACCGTCACCTGGCTGGCCGCCAGGGTCAAGGGCCCGGAGCGCGAAAACACATATTGCATGCCCACCCACAGCTTGCCCCACAAGCTGTTGACTTCATCGTTGAGGGTTTTCAGCCGCGTCTTGAAGACGAGGCGGATTTGCAGGTGGTCTTGCAGGTTCTGTCCCACGCCGGGCAAGTCGTGCACCAGCGGCACGCCCACTTCCTCGAGCAGGGCGCGCGGACCCACGCCCGAGCATTGCAGGATCTGCGGCGAGCCGATGGCGCCCGCGCATAAAATCACTTCGCCGCCGGCACGCGCCTGGCGCAGCTGGCCATCTTGCCTGTACTCGATGCCGACGGCGCGCTTGCCCTCGAACAGTACGCGCGTGATCTGCGCGCGCACTTCCACGCGCAGGTTGGCGCGCTTGCGGGCCGGCCGCAAGAAGGCTTTCGCCGTGCTCCAGCGCAAACCCTTGCTGGCCGTCTGCTGGAAGTAGCCGACGCCTTCCTGCGTGGCGCCGTTGTAATCGGCATTGAAAGGGATGCCGCTTTCCGTGGCGCCCGCAATAAAGTGTTCCGCGATGGGACGGCGCAGGCGCAAGTCCGACACCTTCAATGGGCCACCGACGCCGTGGTAATCGCTGGCGCCCCGTTCCTGGTCTTCCGATTTTTTAAAGTAGGGCAGCACCTCGGCATAGCTCCAGCCTGCGTTGCCCAGTTCGGCCCAGCGGTCGTAATCTTCCTTCTGGCCCCGCACGTACAGCAGGCCGTTGAGCGAGCTGGAACCGCCCAAGACCTTGCCGCGCGGCCATTGCAGCTGGCGCCCGGCGATGCCGGCGTCCGCTTCCGTGCGGTAACACCAGTCCAGCTTCGGGTCGTGCATGGTCTTGAAATAGCCGACCGGCACGTGTATCCAGGGATTGTTGTCCTTGCCGCCCGCTTCCAGCAGCAATACCTGATTGTTGCTGTCGTGCGACAGGCGGTTGGCCAGCACGCAGCCGGCCGAACCGGCGCCGACGACGATGTAATCATAGTGTGTTTGCAACATGGTGCTTGTCTCCTGCGTTGCGGTATCGCGCCGCCTCGGCGGGCGTTTTTTGCGATACACTGGTCTTTATTGATTATTTTTGGAACGTCTTGTTCCATTTATAAAAGACGTGCAGCACCGGGACAAGCGGAAACAGCCGCATACGCGAGAGGTGAAACAGAACATGCATGATGCGTTTCAAAAACGGCCGGCCGAGGCCGAAGAGGGTAGCCAGGCTGCGCCCAGCACGGCGGCCAGCCATGGCGACGAGGCGCGGGGCTTGCGCGTGCTGCGTCTGATCGAGCACCTGGCCAGCGCCAGCCAGCCCTTGACCCTGTCGCAGCTGGCCGCGCGCATGCAGGTGCCCAAGGCCAGCATGATGCGCCTGCTCGATACCTTGGAGCAACATGGCTATGTGCTGCGCACGCCCGTGGGACGCGGTTACGTGCCCGGTGCCGCGTCCACCAACCTGGCGCTGGCGACTCTGCGCAATAATGCCCTGATCCGCGTGAGCCGCAGCATCCTGGGGAGCCTGGTGGCGGCCACGGGCGAGACGTGCAACTTGGCCATTCCCGAGGGCAATGCGATCGTCTACGTGGACCGCGTGGAAACGCAGGAACCGTTGCGCCTGCACCTGGTGCTGGGCACGCGCGCGCCCATGCATTGCACGGCGAGCGGAAAATTATTCCTGGCGCATATGACGTTGCTGGAGCGGCGCGAGTTGCTGGCCATGCTGACCCTGCAGGCGCGCACGCCGAAAAGCATCACGGACCCCGTGCTGCTCGAGCGCGAGATCGTGCGCATCGCCCGCCTGGGCATCGGCATCGACGACGAGGAATTCGTGCACGGCATGGTCGCCGTGGCCGTGCCCATCTGCGCGGCCGACGGGCGCATCGTGGCGGCCGTGGCCTGCCACGCGCCCGTGGCGCGCAAGTCCGTGGAGCAACTGCTGCAGCACGTGCCGCAGCTCAAGGAGGCGGCCGTCAAGCTGCGGCCTCTGTTGCTGGCGGAAAACAGCTAGGGTTTCAAGACCTTTGCCACCTTCGCCGCGCGCAGGCGGAAGGCGTCCGGCATGCCCGAGCCCAGCAGCGGGCGCAGATACAGCCGGAAAGCATCTGTCACGTCCGTGCCGCTGGCGCTGATGAATTCGTCTTCCATGGTGCGCGTCTTGCCCGCCACGTCGGAAAGTGGCAGCAACTCGTAATCGACGGAATAAAAGCCCGTGCGCTTGATGGCGACGGAACCGTCGCGCTCGCCCCACATGGCGAATTGCACGGCTTTTTCGCCTACTTCGCGGGCTTCGCGTTGATCTACATCAGAGACGCAGCCGATGAAGGAGCGCTGCAGATAGCCGAAGGTATCGCCGCGCACGCGCTTGATGCCCAGTTTCGCCTTGATCGCGTCGCACAGCAGGTCGGCCAGCGCGCCCGTGCCCGACAATTGCACGTTGCCGTGCGCATCGCGCTCGACCGCATTGCCCGCCTGTGTGGCCAGCAGGCTGGCGATCGGCTCGCCAGAGGCATCGTGGATGCCTTCCGACACGGCAATCACGCAGCGGCCATGTTTTTCATACATGGCCTTCACGTCGGCGAGGAATTGATCCAGCGCAAAGACGCGCTCGGGCAGGTAGATCAGGTGCGGGCCATCGTCGGGGAACTTCTTGCCCAGCGCCGAGGCGGCCGTCAAAAAGCCTGCGTGGCGGCCCATTACCACGCCCACGTAGACGCCGGGCAAGGCCGCGTTGTCGAGGTTGGCGCCGGCGAACGCTTGCGCGACGAAGCGCGCGGCCGAGGGAAAACCGGGCGTATGGTCGCTGCCCACCAGATCGTTGTCGATGGTTTTCGGAATGTGGATGCAGCGCAGCGGATAGCCTGCCTTATGCGCTTCCTCGCTGACGATGCGCACCGTGTCGGACGAGTCATTGCCGCCGATGTAAAAGAAATGCTCGATCTCGTGCGCGCGCAGCACTTCGAAGATCTGCTGGCAGTAGGCAATATCGGGCTTGTCGCGCGTGGAGCCGAGCGCCGACGAGGGCGTGGCGGCCACCAGTTCCAGGTTGTGGCTGGTCTCCTGCGTCAGATCGACGAACTCTTCATTGATGATGCCGCGCACGCCGTGCAGCGCCCCATACACGCGCGTGACATGTTGAAAGCGCCGCGATTCGAGCACCACGCCCACCAGCGACTGGTTGATGACGGCGGTGGGACCGCCTCCCTGGGCAACAAGAATTTTTCCAGACGGCATGGGATTTCCTCGTAAATGGAACGGCCCTCCAGCCTACTCCTTTTTTGCCGGGACGCTGTCTTTTCCGATAGTTCTGTCGCGGAATTTTTCCATTTCATCCCACGGCCTGGATGCGCTGTTATTCCGGCGCCCGGATATGCTCGACCAGCCCCGTGCTGCGGCGTCCTGGCGCCGGCGTCAGCCAGCTGACCAGCACGGCGGCGGCCAGGCCGGCCGGCACGCCGAAGATGCCTGCGGAAATGGGCGCGATATGAAACCATTGACCGCTGGCATTACCGCCCAGCATGGTGCTCGTGTGCAGCATGTAATACAGGCACACGCCAAAGCCCGCCAGCATGCCGGCCAGCGCGCCCTGGTGGTTGGCGCGTTTCCAGAACACGCCCAGCACCAGCGGCGGAAACAGGGTCGAGGCGGCCAGGGAAAAGGCCACGCCCACGAGCGACAAAATATCCGCCGGCTTTTGCGAGGCCGCATAGGCGGCGATGAAGGCTACGGCCAGCAGCAGCAATTTCGAGATCGTCACGCGCTTTTGCGTCGAGGCGGTGGGATCGACCACCTTGTAATAAATGTCGTGCGACAGGGCGTTGGAGATGGCCAGCAGCAAGCCATCAGCCGTCGACAGGGCGGCAGCCAGGCCGCCGGCCGCCACCAGGCCGGAAATCACGTAGGGCAGGCCGGCGATCTCGGGCGTGGCCAGCACCAGCACGTCGGCGTCGATGGAAATTTCCGCCAGTTGCACGATGCCGTCCCGGTTGACGTCGACGATGCTGATCAGGGGGCTGAGCTTGTCCACGTTGGCCCAGTAGGATACCCAGGTGGGCAGGTTCGTGTATTGCGTGCCCACCAGCGCCGAGTAAATATCGTATTTGACCAGCACGGCCAGCGCGGGAATCGTGAGGTAGATCAACAAAATGAAGAACAGGGTCCAGAAGACGGAGACGCGCGTTTCGTGCACGGACGGCGTGGTGTACGATCGCATCAGGATGTGGGGCAGGGCGGCCGTGCCCAGCATCATGCAGAACACGAGGGCCAGGAAATTGTTGCGCTTGATGTCGGATTGTTCCCGGTCGGCGGCGGGAAACGGCTGCGCGTGCGGAATGATCGGCTCGGCGCGTTTCTGGTTCTGCGCCTGCGCCGCCTGCCACAGCACGCGTGCCTCGTCCGGACTTTTCGGATAGGCAATCAGGTAGCGTTCCGCGTTGCGGATGTCGAACAGCGAAGCATTGCGCTGGCGCAAACTATCGAGCTGGCGCTGGGCCGTCAGATGGCCTTGTTCCCAGGAAGCGGGCAAGCCGTCGATGCGCGCCTGGTAGCTTTGTGCGCGCTGGCGGAAGATGGCGCGCACTTCGTTTTCTTTCGGATCCGTTTCCAGCACGTGTTCGCGCGCGCTCAGTTGCGGCAGCACCTTGCCGTAGGCGATCTGCGGCACGGGATTGTCCGCATGCTTGACCGACAGCCACATGGCGGGAATCAGAAAGGCGACGAGGATGATGATGTACTGCGCCACCTGCGTCCAGGTGATGGCGCGCATACCGCCCAGAAAGGAGCAGACGAGGATGCTGGCCAGGCCCAGGAAGATGCCGACGGAAAAATCCACGCCCGTGAAGCGCGAGGCGATCAGGCCGACGGCGTAGATCTGCGCCACCACATACGTAAACGAGACGATGATGGTGGCGGCCACGGCCACCACGCGCACGCTGGCGCCCCGTTTGTCGGTGCCGCTGCCGTAGCGGGCGGCGAGGAAATCGGGAATCGTGTACTGGCTGAACTTGCGCAGGTAGGGCGCGATCAGCAGTGCGACCAGGCAATAGCCACCCGTCCAGCCCATGATGAAGGCCAGGCCGTCGAAACCGTTCAGGTACAGGCCGCCAGCCAGGCTGATGAAGCTGGCCGCCGAAATCCAGTCGGCGGCCGTGGCCATGCCGTTGAACATGGCCGGCACGCGGCGCCCCGCCACATAGTATTCGGTGACGTTCGAGGTACGGCTGATGACGCCGATGGTGGCGTACAGGGTGATGGTGACGAGCATGAACAGGTAGCCGATCCACGCGCGCGGCATGCCTTCCTGCTCCAGCACCGACAGGGCCAGCAGGAAGGCGGCGAAACCGGCCGTAAACAGCAGGTAGTAGCGGCACAGCCGCGCAAAGAAGGTGGGCTGGCCGCTCATGCTTGCTCCTCGGCATGAAAAGCCCGGTCGAGACGCCGCATGCGCCAGGCGTAGAAGGCGATGATGGCCAGGTACACGAGCGAGGCGCCCTGGGCCGCCATATAAAAGGGCAGCGGCCAGCCGAACAGGTTCAGATGCAACAGCTCGCGCGCATAGAACACGGTCAGGAAGCCCGTCAGCAGCCAGACCAGCAGCAGGATGGCCGTCAGGCGCCGCGTCTTGCGCCAGTGCACATCGAGGCGCGCCTGCAGCTCGGGGCTGGGCGTGCGCGCCGGCCGCGCGGGGGGAGCGGGTGGGCTCGGCTTATCCATACGTGATGTCATCCTCTTCTGGCGCGTCCGGCAACAGCAGGGCGATGCTCAGGCGCAGCAGGGTGCCCGGCAGCTTCGGCGACTGCGCGCGCGGATTGTTAAAAATATCGACTTCGGCGCCATGCTGCTGGGCAATTTCGCGCACGATGGCCAGGCCCAGGCCGCTACCGTCGACATTACTGCCGAGAATGCGGTAAAAGCGTTCGAACACGTGCGCCCGCTCGGCCTGCGGTATGCCGGGGCCCGTATCTTCCACTTCCAGGATGGCCAGTTCCAGGGTGCTGCGCACGCGCACCGTGACGCTGCCTCCAGCCGGCGTGTAGCGCAAGGCATTGTCGATCAGGTTGCTCAGCAGCTCGCGCAGCATCATGGCATTGCCGGAGA
Organism: Janthinobacterium sp. P210005; assembly: GCF_036231865.1. Taxonomy (NCBI): domain Bacteria; kingdom Pseudomonadati; phylum Pseudomonadota; class Betaproteobacteria; order Burkholderiales; family Oxalobacteraceae; genus Janthinobacterium; species Janthinobacterium sp. P210005. Next base: position 384,290 of record NZ_JAZARC010000003.1, on the reverse strand, counting down.
TCAAGATCGAATACGCGGGCTGCTCGAAGCCCAGGTCGATATGCTGGGCAAACGAGGCTTGCACCCAATCCTGCACCACGCCGCGCGCCAGTTCGCTCAGCTCGATCGGCTCGAACGCCGTGCCCGCCTGCGGCTGGTTTTCCGCGCGCGCCAGAGCCAGCAACTGGTTGACCAGGCGCGTGGCCGCTTCCGAACTTTTCGCCAGTTGCAGCAGCGAGCGGTGGATTTCGTCGTGGTCGGTCTGGCGCAGGGCCAGCTCGGATTGCATGCGCATGCCGGCCAGCGGCGTTTTCATCTGGTGCGCGGCATCGGCGATGAAGCGTTTCTGCATGTCGATCGACAGCGACAGCCGCGCCAGCATCTCGTTGAGCGAACCGACCAGCGGCGTGATTTCCTCGGGCACCTGGCCCGATTCGATGGGCGATAAATCGTCGGGCGGGCGGGCGCGTATGCGTTCCTGCAATTGCGCCAGCGGCGACAGGCCGCGCGCCAGGGCAAACCAGACCAGGGCCAGGATCACGGGCAGGATGATGAACTGCGGCAAAATCACGCCCTTGATGATTTCATTGGCCAGCTGGGCGCGCTTTTCCAGGGTTTCCGCCACTTGCACCAGCGCGCGGCTGGGTTCATCGTCGTTGCCGGAAGGAATGTCGAGATAGCTGAACGCCACCCGCACGGGCGTGCCGTGGATGGTGTCGTTGCGAAACAGCACCATGCCGCTGCGGTATTTGTCGGGGTCTTGCGGCGGCGGCAGATCGCGGTCGCCGTTCAGGTATTCGCCGCGCGGGCCCACCACCAGGTAATACAGGGTGTCGACATCGTCGCCGCGCAGGAAGTCGCGGCCCTTGCCGTTTTTGTCCGGCACGTGGCGCAGCATCGCGCCATCGGCTTGCTTGACCTGTTGCGTCAGCACCGTCACGCTGTCTTCCAGCGCATGGTCGAACGGTTGATTGGCGATGCTCTTGGCCACCAGATAGGTGATGGCGATGCTCATCGGCCACAGCAGCAGCAAGGGCGCCAGCATCCAGTCGAGGATTTCGCCGAACAGCGAATGCTCGATGGTGTCATCCTGCTCCGTGGTGGGCGGCTCGAACCAGTCGTCGTCTTCCGCCTCGTCCGCTGGCGCCTCGCGCACCTTCACTTGCTGGCGGGTCCGCTGGCCGGGCTTGCCGATTCGCCCGCTTCGGCGTTCAGGCGCGCCGCTTCCGAGTATTTTTCCAGGCAGTATCCGAGGCCGCGCACTGTGGCGATGCGCACGCCGCCCACTTCGATCTTCTTGCGCAAGCGGTGGACATACACTTCGATGGCGTTGTTCGACACTTCCTCGCCCCATTCGCACAGGTGGTCGACCAGTTGCTCTTTTGAAACGAGGCGGCCCGTGCGGCCCAGCAGGATTTCCAGCAAGCCCAGTTCGCGCGCCGACAGGTCGAGCATCTGGTCGTTGATGTAGGCGCTGCGCCCCACCTGGTCGTAGCTGAGGGGGCCGTGCTTGATGATGGTGGCACCGCCGCCGGCGCCGCGGCGCGTCAGGGCGCGCACTCTTGCCTCCAGTTCCGACAAGGCGAACGGCTTGGCCATATAATCGTCGGCACCGAGGTCGAGGCCATTCACGCGTTGCTCGATGGAATCGGCGGCCGTCAGGATCAGCACGGGCAGCAGCGAGGCGCGCGCGCGCAGGCGGCGCAGCACTTCCAGCCCGGACATCTTGGGCAAGCCCAGGTCGAGGATCAGCAAGTCGAATTCCTGGGTGGACAGGGCCGTATCGGCCTCTTGCCCGGTCTTGACGTAGTCGATCGCATAACCGGACTGGCGCAGCGAGCGGGTCAGGCCATCGGCCAGCACGCTGTCATCTTCGGCAAGTAAAATACGCATGGTGCACTTCCTATGCTTGCGACGGTAGAAGCTTGTATTGTGTTTCATTTTCCGCAAGGTGGCGAATTTTTGTGAAAAACAGGGTTGTATTGATCTGTTTCAAAACAAATCCACGTTCCGCTTGCATTGATCACTGTTTTTTTATACAGTACTGTCTGTGTAAAGAATTTAACCCACTGGCGCTATCGCAGGCCGACCGATTCACGTGAATCGTCGACTGTAGAACGGCTGAAAGAACATATGGACGATAAAAAAGCTGTAGTACCCGCATCGGAAAAAGCCAAGGCGCTCGCCGCCGCACTGGCGCAGATCGAGAAGCAGTTTGGCAAAGGTTCGGTCATGCGCATGGATGCCAGCGCACCGATCGAAGAAGTGCAAGTCGTGTCGACCGGTTCGCTCGGCCTCGATATCGCGCTAGGCGTAGGCGGCTTGCCGCGCGGCCGCGTGGTGGAAATCTACGGTCCGGAATCGTCGGGTAAAACCACCCTGACCCTGCAAACCATTGCTGAAATGCAAAAACTGGGCGGCACCTGCGCCTTTATCGATGCCGAGCACGCGCTCGACGTCGGTTACGCGCAAAAGCTGGGCGTGAACCTGCATGAACTGCTGATCTCGCAACCGGATACGGGCGAGCAGGCGCTGGAAATCTGCGACGCCCTCGTGCGTTCGGGCAGCGTCGATCTGGTCGTCATCGACTCCGTGGCCGCACTGACGCCACGCGCCGAGATCGAAGGCGACATGGGCGATTCCCTGCCGGGCTTGCAAGCCCGTTTGATGTCGCAAGCCCTGCGCAAGCTGACCGGCTCCATCAACCGCACGAATACCCTGGTCATCTTCATCAACCAGATCCGCATGAAGATCGGCGTGATGTTCGGCAGCCCGGAAACGACCACCGGCGGCAATGCGCTGAAATTCTACGCCTCCGTGCGCCTGGATATCCGCCGCACCGGCTCGATCAAGTCCGGCGATGAAGTGATCGGCAACGAAACCAAGGTCAAGGTCGTCAAGAACAAGATCGCGCCACCGTTCAAGGAAGCGCACTTCGACATCCTGTACGGTGCCGGCACCTCGCGCGAAGGCGAAATCCTGGACCTGGGTTCGGATGCCAAGATCGTGGAAAAATCCGGTTCGTGGTACAGCTACAACGGCGAACGCATCGGCCAGGGCAAGGACAACGCCCGCGCCTTCCTGCAAGAGCGTCCGGCGCTGGCCCGCGAGATCGAAAACAAGGTCCGCGCTTCGCTGGGCGTGCGCGAACTGCCGCCGCTGGCTGCTGAAAAGCCGGAAAAAGCGGATAAAGCTGCCGACAAGGCTGCCAAGGCTGCGGAAGCCAAGGCCGCCGAGTAAGCGACAGTGGCGGGGCCCGCCTGGCCCGCCGGCGGCAGCTTGCCGCACAAAAAAGTTCTACAATGATTGCCGCCCTGCGCCTGTGCGCCTGGCGGCAATTGTGTTTTCAGTCCGGTGTGGTAAAGATGGGATACGGGTATGGCAGGGGTACAACTAAGCCTGAAGGGCAGGGCGCTACGCTTTCTGTCGATGCGCGAACATAGCCGCATGGAATTGCGGCGCAAGCTGCAGCGCCATGCGCAGGAGGGCGACGATGTGGAAGCCTTGCTCGACAGCCTGGAGCAAGCCAACTGGCTGTCGCAGGAGCGTTTTTCCGAGTCGCTGATCCATCGCCGCTCGGCCCGTTTCGGCAATAGTCGCATCATGGCGGAATTGCAAAGCCATGGCATTGGGGGCGAGGCGTTGCAGGAACTCAAGGCGGGCCTGGCCGAAGGGGAAGTGGCGCGCGCCTGCGAAGTGTGGCGCCGCAAATTTGGCGCAGTGGCGCAGGATGCCGAGCAGCGTAACAAGCAGATGCGCTTCCTGATGCAGCGCGGCTTTTCCCAGCGCGCTGTGCAGGTGGCGTTGAAGGGACTCGAGCCCGACGAGGACTAAGGCCGTCGTGCGTGCACTGGCGCTCCCGTATGCCGCCAGACAAGGTCGCTTTGCCGCTCCTGCCGTCTGCTTTGCGCCCTGGCCATGACCCGGCCGCCGCGCCGCGCGGCCGTGAACTGCGCTTTCAAATGCCCTCTGTTCGCGCTACTGGGCGCCCGCGATATCGGGTATTCTGGCGCTCGAACCCGGTGCGCTGCGTGCACCGCCACTGATCGAGACAGGAAGCGCAATGAGCAACTGGAATGCCGGCTATATGGCCGAGGTCGCCTATACCTATGGCTATTACGAAGAATTGAATCCCCTGCGCCTGCGCCTGCCCCTGCTGGCCGCCGGCCTGGTCCTGCCTGTCAATGGCACGGCTTGCGAACTGGGCTTCGGCCAGGGCGTCAGTGCCAACTTCCATGCTGCGGCGTCCGCCACGCGCTGGTATGGCAATGATTTCAATCCGGCCCAGGCGGCCTATGCCCAGGAACTGGCCAGCGCCGCTGGCGCCGGGGCGCAGTTCACGGACGAATCGTTCGAACAGTTTTGCCGCCGCGATGATTTGCCCGATTTCGATTTCATTTGCCTGCACGGCATCTGGAGCTGGATTTCGGCGGAAAACCGTGTATTGATCGTGGACTTCCTGCAGCGCAAGCTGAAAGTGGGCGGCGTCGCCTACCTCAGCTACAACACCCAGCCTGGCTGGGCGGCCATGATGCCGATGCGCGACTTGCTGACGGAGCATAGCCGTGTCATGGGGGCGCCGGGGCAAGGCGTGCTGGCGCGTATCGACGGCGCCATCGATTTCGTCGACAGGATGATCGCCACGAAGCCGCGCTATCTCGAGGCCAATCCCCTGCTGGCCGACCGCTTCGAGAAGCTGAAATCGTTTGAACGTCATTATGTTGCACACGAGTATTTCAATGCGGACTGGCAGCCGATGGCTTTTTCCCAGGTGGCTGCCATGTTGAGTGAAGCCAAGCTGGAGTTCGCCGCTTCCGCCACCTACACCGAGCATGTCGACATGCTCAATCTGACGGCCGAGCACCAGCAATTCCTGGCCGAGATTCCTGATCCCATCTTCCGCGAAACGACGCGGGCTTTTCTGATCAACCAGCAATTTCGCAGGGATTACTGGATCAAGGGTGCACGCACGCTGACGCCGTTCGCCCAGGCCACGGCCTTGCGGGCCGTGCGCGTGATGCTGGCGGTGCCGCGCGATACGGTGGTGTTGAGCGTGCATGGCGTGCTGGGCGATGCCGATATGGATGAGCGCGTGTATGGGCCCGTGCTCGATGCGCTTGCCGATCACCGTGTGCGCACGATCGGGGAACTGGAGCAGCAATTGGCTGGCACGGAAGCCAGCCTGGCCGCCTTGTTGCAGATCATGCTGATTCTGATCAGCAAGGGCAGTGTCTACGCCGTCCAGGACGATGCCGACATTGCCGTGGCAAGGCCGCAGACGGCGCGCCTGAATGCGTATTTGCTGGAGCAGGCGCTGGCAAGGTCCGACCTGTACAGCCTTGCCAGCCCGATGACGGGCGGCGGCGTGTTTGTACCGCATTTACAACAGCTGTTCCTGTGGGCGAAAATGCAAGGATGGCAAGAGCCGCAGGACTGGGTGCGTGAGACATGGACCGTGCTGATACGCCTGAAGCAGTTGCTGTCGAAGGATGGGCAGCCCTTGCTGACGGAGGAAGAGAACCTGGCCGAGCTGTGGGAGCATGCCCGCCATTTTGCCGAGCGTGCCTTGCCGGTTTTGCGCGCGCTGGGCGTGACCGACTGAGGCACGGTGTTGGCGTGTCCGCGCCATGCCGCAAGTTATGCGAATCGCGAATGATCGTCATTGATCTTGCGATTTGCATCAATAATCGCAGGCAGGCGAGCAGACCGGCGAAAAATTATGTTGCGGCGCAACCAGCGCCCAGTGTGCTACACTTTTAGGGTTTTTGCGGCGCCGCAGGTGCGGTTGCTGTTCGTAGAAGCTGCGAACAGAGTGCTTTAGGCACATGGCTGCTTACTAAATTATGGCCGCGCAAGCGGCATCGGTCTTATGCCCCTGTCAACTCCCGTATCCCGGCGCGCCCTCCGGCACTCCCGCGTTATCGACGTCCAAGCGTATGTGCGCGACGACGGCCTGTGGGATATTGACGCCCGTATCACCGATATCAAAAGCTATGACGCGACCCTGGCCTCCGGCCCCCGTCCCGCCGGCTCCCCCCTGCATGACCTCCACTTACGCATTACCGTCGATCGCGAACTGACCATCGTCGAGGCCGAAGCCGCCTCCGATGCCGTGCCCTATCCCGGTTTTTGCGATACCATCGGCCCCGCTTACAGAGCGCTGATCGGTCTGAATTTATTGAAGAATTTCCGCCGCGACTTGAAACAGCGCCTGGCGGGAATCGCCGGCTGTACCCATTTGACCGAACTGGCGCAAGTCTTGCCGACTGCGACGGTTCAGGCATTTGCCGGCGATGTCTGGTCGACCCGTGACGGTGCGAATGCTGACTTGTCGCATGAAAAGCCGTTTCAACTCGACAAATGCCACGCCCTGCGCACCGATGGCGGGGCGGTTGCACAGTATTACCCGCGCTGGGTAGCCAAAGCGTGATCCCGGCGCTCTGTTTTTCCTGTTTTTTTTGCACCACTAACCGTATTTTTACACATCAGTATCAGAAGGGAAGCCAGCATGAAAATCCATGAGTATCAAGCCAAAGAAATCCTCCGGCAATTCGGAGTGACGGTACCACGCGGTATTCCGTGCATGTCCGTCGAAGAAGCCGTCAAGGCTGCGGAAACCCTGGGCGGCCCGGTGTGGGTTGTCAAGGCGCAGATCCACGCAGGTGGCCGCGGCAAGGGCGGCGGCGTGAAAGTGGCAAAATCGATGGAACAGGTCAAGGAATACGCTGACCAGATCATGGGCATGCAGCTGATCACGCATCAGACCAGCGCCGAAGGCCAGAAAGTCAACCGCCTGCTGGTGGAAGAAGGCGCCGACATCAAGCAAGAACTGTACGTTTCGCTGGTCACCGACCGCGTTACCCAGAAAATCGTCCTGATGGCGTCGTCCGAAGGCGGCATGGACATCGAAGAAGTGGCCGAGAGCCACCCAGAGAAGATCCACCACGTCACCATCGAGCCGAGCGTTGGCCTGACCGATGCCCAGGCAGACGACATCGCGACCAAAATCGGCGTGCCTGCCGGTTCCATCGTCGACGCCCGCGTCAACCTGCAAGGCCTGTACAAAGCATACTGGGAAACCGATTGCTCGCTGGCCGAAATCAATCCGCTGATCGTCACCGGCAGCGGCAAAGTCATCGCCCTGGACGCCAAGTTCAACTTTGACCCGAACGCCCTGTTCCGTCATCCGGAAATCATCGCCCTGCGCGACCTGGACGAAGAAGATCCAGCTGAAATCGAAGCGTCGAAATTCGACCTGGCCTACATCTCGCTCGACGGCAACATCGGTTGCCTGGTGAACGGCGCCGGCCTGGCCATGGCCACCATGGACACGATCAAACTGTTCGGCGGCGAGCCAGCCAACTTCCTGGACGTCGGCGGCGGCGCCACGGCAGAAAAAGTGACCGAAGCGTTCAAGATCATGCTGAAAAACCCAGGCCTGAAAGCCATCCTGGTGAACATTTTCGGCGGCATCATGCGTTGCGACGTGATCGCCGAAGGCGTTATCGCCGCGGTGAAAGCCGTTTCGCTGAACGTACCGCTGGTGGTGCGCATGAAGGGCACCAACGAAGACCTGGGCAAAAAGATGCTGGCCGATTCCGGTCTGCCTATCATCGCAGCCGACACCATGGAAGATGCAGCCAAGAGCGTCGTTGCCGCCGCTGCCGGTCAAGCTTAATTAAGGAATCAACATGTCCATTCTGATCAATAAAGATACCAAAGTTGTTACCCAAGGGATCACCGGCAAGACCGGCCAGTTCCACACCCGCGGTTGCCGCGACTACGCGAACGGCAAAGCTGCCTTCGTGGCAGGCGTGAACCCGAAGAAAGCCGGCGAAGATTTCGAAGGCATTCCTATTTTCGCTAACGTTACCGAAGCGAAAAAAGAAACCGGCGCCAACGTTTCCGTCATCTACGTGCCGCCAGCAGGCGCGGCAGCGGCGATCTGGGAAGCTGTCGAAGCTGAAATGGATCTGGCCATTTGCATCACCGAAGGCATTCCTGTCCGCGACATGATGGCTTTGAAAGACCGCATGGCCAAAGCCAACAGCAAAACCCTGCTGCTGGGCCCTAACTGCCCAGGCTTGATCACGCCAGACGAAATCAAGATCGGCATCATGCCAGGTCACATCCACAAGAAGGGCCGTATCGGCGTTGTTTCGCGTTCGGGTACCCTGACCTATGAAGCAGTGGGTCAGCTGACCGCACTGGGCCTGGGCCAATCGTCGGCAGTCGGCATCGGCGGCGACCCGATCAACGGTCTGAAGCACATCGACATCATGAAGATGTTCAATGACGATCCAGATACCGACGCGGTCATCATGATCGGCGAAATCGGTGGTCCGGACGAAGCCAACGCGGCTTATTGGATCAAAGACAACATGAAAAAACCGGTCGTCGGCTTCATCGCTGGCGTAACGGCTCCTCCAGGAAAGCGCATGGGCCACGCCGGCGCGCTGATCTCGGGCGGTGCCGATACGGCACAAGCCAAGCTGGAAATCATGGAAGCTTGCGGCATCACCGTCACCAAAAACCCGTCGGAAATGGCGCGTCTGCTGAAAGCCATGCTGTAATCTCAGCCGGCTTACCGTAGTACAAAAAAGGAGCTTCGGCTCCTTTTTTTTGTCCGCAAGACAGGCCGCATCCCGGCCCGGGACGACGGCGCTGGTCCGAACCGGCCCAAATGTGTCGCTTTTCTTTCCACGTGTGCCGCCACTGCCCGGGCACGCCGCTGGCATGGCGCTTGCACCATGCACGGCGTGAGCAATGCACAATGGGAGGATACGATGCGCGCGCAAAGCGGATTTACCCTGATAGAACTGATGATCGTGGTGGCCATCGCCGGCATCCTGGCGGCCGTGGCCATTCCCCAGTATGGCGACTACACGATGCGGGCCAAGGTCAGCAATGTGCTGGCGGCCGCCGCGCCACTGAAGACTGCCGTGGCCCTGTGCGTGCAGGAAAACGGCGGGCTGGCTACCGCCTGCAGCACGCCTACCCAGGCCGTGCCCAGCGCCATCCCCGTGTTCAGTGCCACGCGCGAAGTGGCCAGCGCCACAGTGGACAAGGGCGATATCGTGCTGACCCTGGCGGCCGACCTGGGCACGGGTATCGGTGGACAAACCGTGACGATGACCATGAAGCCGGGCACGAGCAGCCTGACCTGGTTCAACAGCACCACCGTGACGAATGCGGCAGCGAAGGAAGCGATTACCAAAAACAACATTCCCGACGTGACGCCGACGCTGTAAGTGGCCCTGCCGCGCCAGCGTCAGACGATTTTTTGCCGGTCCGCGATCAGCGCTTCATAGGTGAGGTTTTGCAGCAAGGTGTAGTGGGTCGGTTCCAGGTCGATGAATTGCACGCCATACGTATAGATTTCCGTCACCTCGGCGGCGTGGCCATTCGACGGCTTGCCCACGCTGACGTTCTGGATGCGCGCGCGCGTGTTGACGCGCATCTGATGCTTGTTCGGCTGCACCAGCAGGGTAAAGCTGAGGGCCACGCCGTCGTCGTCCGGCGTGAGCATGCTGGGCGCCTCGATCAGCGCGCCGGAAACGCTGAGGTTGACGATGAACACGGGCACGGCCGCCACGTCGCGGTAGCTGAGCTGCGCCGGAATGTCCACTTTGACGCGCATGGCCGTGCGCAGGCTGGTGCCCTGGATGGCGTCGGGAAAGCTCAGGTGGACATAATTGAGCGGACGGCCAAAGATGCGCAGCACGCTGCAGGAAAACGAACACACGGTGACGCCGGAAAACACGCGGATGGTCAGCTTGTCGCCCTCGTTGAGCATGATGGCGGCGCCGTTTTCCATGGGAATCTTGACGATCAGGTATTCGTCTTTCACATAGCCGATCAGGGTCGAGAAATGCTGGATGGGTTTGATAGTGCGGTGCGTGATGAACTGGATGCGTCCACCCACCTGCAGATTCATGGCCTCGAATTCGAAGTCCTGGAGCTTGCTTTCCGCGGCGGGCTTGTTGCTAGTCATGCGATGCTCATCTGGATATGGTCGACTCGCAGTATGCATGATTTCTTAATGAAAAAGCATTTATATCAATGAAATTCATATTGGCATCGAAAAATGCCATGCGCGCGTGCCGGGGCAGGATTCAGGCTTTACAATTGCGTCAATATTGACGAATGTAAATTTTATGCCGCGCAGCTACTTCTGGACCATGTTGTTTCTGATCCTGCATCAAATTGACGCTGCCTACTGGAAAGAGTGGGAGATGTTTCATGTGCCGGGCGGCGTGCAGGGTTTTCTGGTGTTTAACCTGGCGGCGATTGTCCTGGTGCTGGCCGGTTACCGGCATGTGCTGCTGAACACCAGACAGGCGCCCCGCTATGCGGGTATCTGCGCCGCACTGGGCGCAGGCACCTTCCTGATCCACGCTGGCTTCGCGCTGGCAGGGCAGGAACAGTTCCACTTGCCCCTATCCGTGGCCATTATCGTGCTGTGCCTGGCATGCGCCGTGTGGCTGTTGCGCGATTTGCGCCGCGTCAAGGTGACGCGGCCAGTGCCCGCCTGAAACGGTGGCGTCTTACACCTCGGCGTGCCAGTCGCCCGACTTGCCGCCATGTTTTTCCAGCACGCGCACGTTCGTCATGACCATGCCACGGTCGACGGCCTTGCACATGTCGTAGATCGTCAGCAAGCCGATCTGCACGGAAGTGAGCGCTTCCATTTCCACGCCCGTCTTGCCCGCCGTGTCGACTTGGGCGCGGCAGTGCACGCTGTTGACCGCTTCGTCCACTTCAAAATCGACGGTGACGCGCGTGAGGGCCAGCGGGTGGCACAGGGGAATCAGGTCGCTGGTGCGCTTGGCGCCCATGATGGCGGCGATGCGGGCGATGCCCAGTACGTCGCCCTTCTTGGCGGTGCCGGAAATAATCAAGGCCAAGGTGGCGGGCTGCATGCGGATGGTGCCGGCGGCCACGGCGCTGCGGCGCGTGTCTTCCTTGCTGCCCACGTCGACCATATGGGCCTGGCCCGTGGCGTCGAAATGGGTCAGTTCCCCGGCGGGGGCTTGCTTGTCTGCTGTTGTCATGGCGTCAAAATAGGTGAGGAGTGGGGGCGCGGCAGGCCTGACCACGACGCCATGCTACTGGCATGGCGCATGCTTGTTGCGTGGGAATGGGCGCCGCGAACAAGGTATGATAGCACCCGTGAATTCAAAAACTCTTCTTCCGATCGTCCTTGAAAACGCCGGCGCGGCATGGCTGCGCAGCTCCCGGCGCGCGTCGGTGCTGGCTGCATTGTGGCTGGCGGCGCCCTGTACGCTGGCGCAAACCTATACCTCCGCGCCCGCGGCGCCGGTTGCCAGCGTGGCGGCCAAGCCGGCCGGCAGCTGGACGCCGCTGGCCGTGCCGCCGGCGCCGAATCTGCCGAACCTGGGTGATACGTCGCGCGAAGACCTGTCGCCGGCGATGGAGCGCAAGATCGGCGAGGAAATCATGCGCGGCATCCGCGGCGACCGCGACTACCTCGACGACGCGCCCTTGCTGGAATACCTGAACACCTTCGGCAACGCCCTCGTGGCGGCGCGCCCCAGCGTGCGGGGCGAAACGAATTACGACTATTTTTTCTTTGCCGTGCGCGATCCCCAGTTGAACGCGTTTGCCTTGCCGGGCGGCTTCATCGGCGTGCACTCGGCCCTGGTGCTGGCGGCGCAAACGGAGGCGGAACTGGCTTCCGTGCTGTCGCACGAGATCGGCCATGTGGCGCAGCGCCATATCGCGCGCATGCTGGGCCAGCAGCGCCAGGATGCCCTGATGCCGCTGGCCGCCATGTTGCTGGCGGCGCTCGCTTCGCGCGCGGGCGGCGACGTGGCCATGGGCGTGTTTGCCGCCGGCCAGGGCCTGGCCATCCAGCGCCAGCTCAATTTCGGCCGCGACGCCGAGCGCGAGGCGGACCGCATCGGTTTCCAGATCATGGGCGAAGCCGGTTTCGACACCACCGGCATGGTGGCCTTTTTCGGCCGTATGCAGGCGGCCAGCCGTTCGTACAGCGACCTGATGCCCGCCTATCTGCAGACCCACCCGCTGACGACCGAACGCATCGCCGACATCCAGGCGCGCATCCGCGAGCAGCCGTACAAGCAGCGTGCCGACAGCCTGAGTTTCCACCTGGCCCGGGCCCGCGCCCGCGTGCTGCAGGATGAAAGCGTGCAAGGCCTGTTGAATGCCAAGGCTCTCTTCAAGACGCAGCTGGAACAGCAAAGCCGTTTCCAGGTGACGGCCGCCCATTACGGCCTGTCTTTCGTCGCCGTCAAGCAGGGCAAGCCTGCGGAAGCGCAAAAGGAACTCGATGCGGCCAATGCGGCCCTGCACCAGCCGGCCGGGCCGAATGTGCTGACGTCGGGCGGCACGCAGGGCCCCAATTCGCTGCTGGCGGCGATGGGACTGGAAGTGCTGTTGATGCCGGGCCAAAAGAAGGAAGTGGCGCAACAGGTCCTGAAGGCGGCGGACGCTGCGCGCCAGCAGTTTCCCCTGTCGCGCGGCATCGCCCACCAGTATGCGGAAGCGCTGATGGCTGCCGGCAAGCTGGAGCAATCCACGCTGTATTTGCGCGAGCAGGTGCAGCTCTACAAGGAAGAGCCGGAACTGTATGATTTACTGGCGAAAGCCTATGCGGACCAGGGCAAGATGACCTTGCAGCACATGGCGCTGGCTGAATCCTACGTGCTGCAGGGCGCCACCATGGCCGCGCTGGACCAGCTGACGATTGCCCGCAAATCGACGGACGCGACTTTTTATGACCAGGCCGTGATCGATGCGCGCGAGCGCGAGTTGCAGGAAAAACGCCGCGAACAGATCAAGGACCAGAAGGGTTAGCGCTTACCCGGCTTGCGGCGCCTGCTGGAAGCCGAAGGTCTGCGCTACGCCGGCATAGGCCAGCGGCTGCACGGCAATCTCCTTGCCTGCATGCAATACGGTCAGCTTGCCCCGCTGTTCTTCCAGCCACGCCAGCAAGGCGTCGTCGCTGGCTTGCCGGCCGTCGATGCGCAGCGCGGGCAGCACCTGGGCCATGTCGCGGTCATCCACCTGCGCGACGATGTCGCCCTGGCGCAAGAGCAGCGCGCCGTTATCGCACCAATACGCTTGCGCGATCTGTTCCAGCGGCGCACCCGTCTGCAAGACGAAACCGTGCTGCGGGTCGCTGCGGGCGACGTAGGGCGTCGCTTCCAGATTCACATACACGCGCTGCGGGCCATTCTGGAAAAACCAGCAACCGCGTTCGTCCTGGGCGTAATTGCGGTTGATAAAGCTCAACAGGGCGGCGTGGGCGATCTTGTCGCCCGGCAATTTTTGCAGTTGCGCCTGCTGGTCGCGCATGCGCCAGTGGCCGCGCGCGTCCAGGCCCAGCCAGCCGTAGCAGTGGGGCACGTTCGGCCATTTGGCCAGGGCCTGCTTGACGAGTTCATCCATGTGTAGCGTTTTCCGTGTGAGTGCGCGCATCGCCAGCGTGACAGGTTTGCGGCGCCGATGGCGCCGTGTTGCCGCCTTCAAAAAAGTGGATCAGGCGCTGCGGCAACCAGCGTGTGCTTCCCGGCAATTTGCCTGCCGCAAAGCCGACGTGGCCGCCGTGGCGCGGATACTCGAGGGTGACCGTCGGCGCGGCGCTGCGCGGCAGGAAGCGTCCGGGCAGGAAAGGATCATTTTGCGCATTCAGTACCAGGGTCGGCACGGTGATGTCCGGCAAGACGTGCTTGGCGCTGGCGCGGTGCCAGTAATCGTCGGCATCACGGTAGCCGTGCAGGGGCGCCGTGACGACGTCGTCGAAGGCGTGCAAGTCGCGCGCGGCCAGCATGGCGTCGCGCGCAAACAGGCCGGGAAACTGTTCCAGCTTGGCCAGGCATTTCGGTTTCAAGGTGTTCAGGAACATGCGCGTGTAGAGCCGGTTGGCGCCGGAAGACAGGGCCTTACCCCCTTGCGCCAGATCAAGGGGGGCGGACACGGCCGCTGCCGCATCGACGAAATCGGCCTGGTGCTGCGACTGGCCCAGCCAGCACAGCAGGGCGTTGCCGCCCAGCGAGACGCCGGCCGCGTAAAACTTGCCCGTGGCGCGCGGGCGCAATGTGCGCACGACCCAGTCCACTTCCTGCGCATCGCCCGAGTGGTAGAAGCGCGGCGCCAGGTTGGCTTCGCCCGAGCAGCCGCGGAAATGCGGCACGGCGCCCGACCAGCCGCGCGCGGCCACTTCGGCCATCAGGGCGCGCGCGTAGTGGCTGTTCGACGAGCCTTCCAGGCCGTGGAACAGCACCACGAAGGGCTGGCCCGGCTGGCCGTCGACCAGGTCGACGTCGACGAAATCGCCATCCGGCGCCTGCCAGCGTTCGCGGCGGAAGGCCACGGCCGGCTTGGCAAGGCACACGGCAGGATAAATCGTCTGCGCATGGCCGCCAGGCAGCCAGAGCGGGGCAGTATAGGAAAGAGACAAAGACATCAGTGCAGGATCTGCGCCCCCGTGGCGTCGGCCGGCGCGCCGCCCGGCGCGATGGAGGCATGGTGCAGCACGATGCGCCAGCCGCGCGGCGTTTTCACGTACACATTCGTCGCCAGCAGATGCGCCGGACCGCCTTCTTCCTGGGTGACGCCTTCGATCACCGTGTGCACCGAACTCATCAGGTTGTGCGTTTCATGCAGCTGCGCCGGCACGATGTGCAGGCCGCCGCCCGCCAGGATGGTTTCCCACGAGGCGCGGATGGCGGCATGGCCGATCAGGCGCGCGCCGCCCGGATGGATGCAGACGATCTCTTCATCGTCGGCCCACAGTGCCATCAGCGCTTCGAGGTCGGCGCGGTGCAAGGCATCGTAGAACGCCGCCTCGACTTCCGCGGCGCTGCCATTGAGTTCTTTCAGACGTTTCATGACGACTCCGGCTTGATCGGTACAGCTAGCTGTGTAAATGAAAACGGCGCGCTGGGGGCGCGCCGCTGGGCAGTTTAATGATGGCCGGCGCTGGCGCCTTCCTTCAGGGTGTAGGCCGTGCCGCAGTACGGGCACTTGGCGATACCGTCCTTGTTGAATTCCAGGAACACACGCGGATGCGACGACCACAGCGGCATGGCCGGGTTAGGGCAGTGGGCTGGCAGGTCTTTACTGTCGAGTTCGACCGCTGGCTGGGTGGTTTTTGTCATCTTGTCATGCTCCGTGAGGCTGTATGGAAGGAAGTCGGCTGCTGCCAAAACCACGATTTTAACGGATTCAGGCAGACAGCAAAAATCATGGCTAAAATGGCGGCTCGATCATCTTCGGCTGCGGCGCGGGTTTTTACGGAAATATGGCAGCTGCAGCGCCACACTGACTGGATTTGCCTTGCCGGTATCGCCGTTGTCCCCCTTGTCGCCACGCACCATTGTTGTGCAGTTACCACAGTACGCCTGCCGGAGCGCCGCGTGAACGCCGTCCTGGCCGCCAAGGATGACGCCCTGCTGAAAGATGCCTGGCGCGCCGGCCTGAACCTGGGTGCGCCCACCCTGCTGGGCATCGCCGCCTGGGGCATGGTGGTGGGCGTGGCCATGGTGAAAAGCGGCTTGACTGTAGCGCAGGCGGGGGCCATGACCCTGTTTGTCTTTGCCGGCTCGGCCCAGCTCGCGTCCTTGCCGCTGCTGGCCGCGCATGCGCCCGTGTGGGTGATCTTCGCCACGGCCCTCGTCGTCAATTTGCGTTTTGTCATCTTTTCCGTGCTGCTGGCGCCCCATTTTTCCCATCTGCCGTGGCGCCAGCGCTTTGGGCTCGGCTATGTGGCGGGCGACATCACGGTGGGCCTGTTCCTGCAGCGCTATCCGCACGAAACGCCGGACCCGGCCAAGCTGCCTTTCCTGAAAGGCTTGATCTACCCCAACTGGCTGGCCTGGCAAATCGGTTCCTTCATCGGTATCGTGCTGGGCGCCGTCGTGCCGGCCGAATGGGGGCTGGGTTTTGCCGGCACCCTGGCGATCCTGTGCGTGACGGTGCCGCTGATCCTCAGCCGCGCCGCCCTGTGCGGCGTGCTGGTGGCGGGTGCGGTGGCCGTGCTGGCCTACGGCCTGCCGTATAAGCTGGGCTTGCTGGTGGCCGTCGTGGTGGGCATGGTCAGCGCCATGGCCGTGGAAGAATTGACAGAAAAATGGACAAAACGCCATGTTTGACGGCATAGACTGGGGCAGGGCCGACGTGTGGATCGCCATCGGCGTGCTGGTGGTGGCGACGGCCGCCACGCGCAGCACCTTCTGGCTGATCGGCCATCACATCACCATTCCGCGCCGCGTGGGCGAGATGCTGCGCTATGCGCCGGCCTGCGCGCTGGCCGCCATCATCGCGCCCGACATGCTGATGGAGGGGCAGCAAGTGCACCTTGAATTGTCGAATTTGAAACTCTTGTCCGGTATTGCCGCCACGCTCTTTTTTGTGATTCGCCGCAATATGCTGCAAACCATCGTGTTTGGCATGCTGGTTTTCACGGGCTTGCGACTGTTGCACGTTTTTCAGTAAAGCAGGACAAATCGGGGATTTGCTCTGGTCATTGCGGTAAAATAGCGCACTTCCTTCCACTCGTCATCTGGATCGCCATGTCAGCTGTTCTCAACTTCATCCGTCTGCAAGATTTGATCGCCCAAAATGCACTGCAAGGCAAGCGCGTGTTTATCCGCGCCGACCTGAACGTCCCGCAAGATGACAGTGGCAAGATCACCGAAGATACGCGCATCCGCGCCTCGGTGCCGGCCATCCGCGCCGCGCTGGACGCTGGCGCCGCCGTCATGGTGACGTCGCACCTGGGCCGCCCGACGGAAGGCGAGTTCAAGCCGGCCGACAGCCTGGCGCCCGTGGCGGCACGCCTGTCCGAGCTGCTGGGCCAGGAAGTTGCATTGAAACAAAACTGGGTCGATGGCGCCGGCCTGGAAAACCTGGCTGCCGGCCAGGTCGTCCTGCTGGAAAACGTGCGCGTCAACAAGGGCGAAAAGAAAAACAGCGATGAGCTGGCGCAAAAAATGGCCAAATTGTGCGATATCTACGTCAATGACGCGTTCGGCACGGCTCACCGCGCCGAAGCGTCCACGCACGGCATCGCCAAGTTCGCGCCCGTCGCTTGCGCCGGCCCGCTGCTGGCCGCCGAACTCGATGCATTGGGCAAGGCGCTGCACGCGCCAGCCCGTCCGCTGCTGGCCATTGTTGCTGGTTCGAAAGTATCGAGCAAGCTGACCATCCTGAAAGCCCTGTCCGACAAGGTCGATAACCTGATCGTCGGCGGCGGCATCGCCAACACCTTCATGAAAGCTGTCGGCTTGAATGTCGGCAAGTCGCTGGTGGAAGCGGAACTCGTCGAGGAAGCGAAAGCCATCATCGACATCATGGCCAAGCGCGGCGCGCAAGTGCCGATTCCCGTCGATGTCGTGTGCGCCAAGGAATTCTCGCCCACGGCCGTTGCCACCGTCAAGGACGTGGCCGACGTGGCGGACGACGACATGATCCTCGATATCGGCCCGAAAACGGCGGCCTTGCTGGCGCAGCAAATCGGCGCCGCCGGCACCATCGTGTGGAACGGCCCCGTGGGCGTGTTCGAATTCGACCAGTTCGGCAACGGCACCAAGACCCTGGCCCTGGCCATTGCCGATTCGAAAGCATTCTCCATCGCTGGCGGTGGCGACACCCTGGCGGCGATTGCCAAATACGACATTACCGATAAAATCAGCTATATCTCGACGGGCGGCGGCGCTTTCCTGGAGTTCCTGGAAGGCAAGACTTTACCCGCCGTTGAAATCCTGATGCAGCGCGCCGCTTAAGGCGCTGCCGTCAGCAATTCAGTACCAAGCGCAGCCTGATCGCTGCGCTTTTACCTTGCCGGGCGGTTCAGCCGCCAGGTCTTGCTCACCTTCGCTCGCGCACAAGGACTCCTATGCCACGCGGTACAAAAATCGTAGCAACAATCGGCCCCGCTTCCACCGACTTCGATATCCTGGTGAAGATGATACGTGCGGGCGTCGACGTGGTGCGCTTGAATTTTTCCCACGGCAAGGCGCAAGACCATATCGACCGCGCGGCGCTGGTGCGCCTGGCGGCGGCCGAGTGCGGCCGCGAAGTGGCCATCATGGCCGACATGCAAGGGCCGAAGATTCGCGTCGGCAAGTTTGAAAATTCCCGCATCCAGCTGGAAGCGGGCGACAAGTTTATCCTCGACGCCAAGTGGGGCGAAAACGGCGAACTGGGCAACCAGGAGCGTGTCGGCCTCGACTACAAGGCCCTGCCGCGCGACTTGCACAAGGGCGACGTGCTGTTGCTGAACGACGGCCTCATCGTGCTGATCGTCGAGCGCATCCACGGCAGCGAAATCCACACCACCGTCAAGATTGGCGGCGAGTTGTCGAACAACAAGGGTATCAACCGCCAGGGCGGCGGCCTGTCCGCGCCCGCGTTGACGGCCAAGGATATGGAAGATATCAAGACGGCCATGAGTTTCCAGGCCGACTATCTGGCTATTTCCTTCCCGAAATGTGCGACCGACATGGAAATGGCGCGCCAGCTGGCCAATATCGCCGGCGAACCGTACCACCACAAGCCGATGATGATCGCCAAGATCGAGCGCGCGGAAGCCATTCCTGCCCTGCAAGAGATTCTCGACGCGTCCGACGGCATCATGGTGGCGCGCGGCGACCTGGCGGTCGAGGTGGGCAACGCGGCCGTGCCGGCCCTGCAGAAACGCATGATCAAGATGGCGCGCGCGTCGAACAAGATTGCTATTACGGCAACACAGATGATGGAATCGATGATCGTCAACGCCGTGCCGACCCGCGCGGAAGTGTCCGACGTGGCCAATGCCGTGCTCGATGGCACGGACGCCGTCATGACGTCGGCCGAAACGGCCTCGGGCAAGTACCCGATCGAGACGGTGGAAATGATGGCCGCCATCTGCGTGGAAGCGGAACAGTCCGAATACAACAAGCTCGATGCCGATTTCCTCAACGTCACGTTTACCCGCATCGACCAGTCGATCGCCTACGGCGCGCTGTTCACGGCCCATCACCTGCGCGTCAAAGCCATCGTGGCGCTGACGGAATCCGGTTCCACCGCCTTGTGGATGAGCCGCCACAGTATCGACACGCCGATCTACGCGCTCACGCCCAGTGTCACCACTTTGCGCAAAGCCGCGCTGTACCGCAATGTTCGGGCGTATCATCTGATGCAGAACGCCCCCAGCGCGCAAGTGCTGAAGCAGGCGGAAGAGCTGCTGGTGGCGCAGGGCATCGTCCGCAAGGGCGACATGATCGTCGTCACCTGGGGCGAGCCGATGGGGCAGGTGGGCGGCACGAATGCCTTGAAGATTGTGAAGGTAGGCGAATTCGAGTAAAAACTGCCAGGGCGTTGTTGCATTGCCTAGTCGTACTAGTTGTACTGCCTTCGGCAACGCGCCTAGCCCTGAGCAGTTTGTTGGACGTTCTAATTTAGTTGAAAGAATTCAGGCGCCGCCGCGGTTATTGACCACCGCGAAGCGCCGCAACGGTTTCTATTGTTATCTGGAGTATTACCATGTCTCTCGTATCCATGCGTCAACTGCTGGACCATGCCGCCGAAAACGGTTATGGCATTCCTGCTTTCAACGTCAACAACCTGGAGCAAGTGCAAGCCATCATGGCTGCCGCCGATGCGCTGAACAGCCCGGTGATCATGCAAGCGTCCGCTGGCGCGCGCAAGTACGCCGGTGAAGCGTTCCTGCGCCACCTGATCGACGCGGCCGTCGAAGCGTATCCGCACATTCCTGTCGTCATGCACCAGGATCACGGCCAGTCGCCGGCCGTCTGCATGGCCGCCATCCGCTCGGGTTTTACTTCCGTGATGATGGACGGTTCGCTGGAAGCGGACGGCAAGTCGGTCGCTTCGTATGAATACAACGTGGAAGTGTCGCGTGAAGTGGTGAAATTCTCGCACGCCATCGGCGTGACGGTGGAAGCGGAACTGGGCGTGCTCGGTTCGCTGGAAACCATGAAGGGCGACAAGGAAGACGGCCACGGCGCCGACGGCACCATGACCCGCGAGCAACTGCTGACGGACGTGGCGCAAGCGGCCGATTTCGTGCAGCGCACCCAGTGCGACGCCCTGGCGATCGCCATCGGCACCTCGCACGGCGCGTACAAGTTTACCCGCAAGCCGACGGGCGACATCCTGGCCATCGACCGCATCAAGGAAATCCACGCGCGCATTCCGAACACCCACCTGGTGATGCACGGTTCCTCGTCGGTACCGCAGGAATTGCTGGCCATCATCCGCGAATTCGGCGGCGACATGAAGGAAACCTACGGCGTGCCAGTCGAGGAAATCCAGGAAGGCATCCGTCACGGCGTGCGCAAGATCAACATCGACACCGACATCCGCCTGGCGATGACGGCCGCGATCCGCAAGTACCTGTTCGAGAACCCGTCGAAATTCGACCCGCGCGACTTCCTGAAGCCAGCCCGCACCGCCGCCGAGCAAATCGTGCGCGCGCGCATGCAGGCGTTCGGCTGCGAAGGCCAGGCGTCGAAAATCAAGGTCATCACGATGGAAAAAATGGCCGAGCGCTACAAGGCCGGCGAGCTGTCGCAAATTGTGAAGTAAAATTCTGTCTGGAACGGGCCGGAAGCAATGCTCCGTGCCCGATTTTCTCGACCGGTGGGCACCCCCTGCCTGCCGGTTTCGTTTCATCCAACTATTCCCCCGCTATGAACAGCCTCTATCAGACTTCCATCCACTCCCTGCCATTGCTGGGCCACGGCAAGGTCCGCGACAACTACGCCGTTGGCGACGACAAGATCCTGATCGTCACCACGGACCGCCTGTCGGCCTTCGATGTCGTCATGAACGAGCCTATCCCCGGCAAGGGCAAGGTCCTCAACCAGATGAGCGATTTCTGGTTCGAGAAGCTGGGCCACATCGTGCCGAACCACCTGACCGGCGTGGCGCCGGAATCCGTGGTGGCGCCAGAGGAAGTGGAGCAAGTGCAAGGCCGCGCCGTGGTGGCCAAGCGCCTGAAACCGATCATGGTGGAGGCAGTCGTGCGCGGCTATATCATCGGTTCGGGCTGGAAAGATTACCAAGATACGGGCAGCATCTGCGGCATCGCGCTGCCAGCGGGCTTGCAACAGGCGGAAAAACTGCCGGAGCCGATCTTCACCCCGGCAGCCAAGGCCGAACTGGGCGAGCATGACGAAAACATCAGCTTTGCTGAAATGGAAGAGCGCATCGGTGCCGACCTGGCCGCCAAGATGCGCGACGTCGCCATTGCCCTGTACAAGACGGCCGCCGAATACGCTGCCACACGCGGCATCATCATCGCCGACACCAAGTTTGAATTCGGCCTGGACGACAATGGCGTCATGCATCTGATGGATGAAGTGCTGACGGCCGACTCGTCGCGCTTCTGGCCTGCCGATTCGTATCAGCCTGGCATTTCGCCACCGTCGTTCGACAAGCAATTCGTGCGCGACTACCTGGAAACCTTGACCTGGGGCAAGACCGCACCGGCGCCGGCGCTGCCGGCCGACGTCATCGAAAAAACCCAGGCCAAGTACTTCGAAGCCATCGAACGCCTGACGGGCGAGAAGCTGAAGGCCTGAGATGAGCGAGCAGAATAAGCCGCTGGTCGGCGTCATCATGGGGTCGTCCTCGGACTGGGACGTGATGCAAAATGCAGTTGCCATCCTGAAACAGTTTGGCGTGCCGTACGAAGCGCAAGTCATTTCCGCGCACCGCATGCCCGACGAGATGTATGCGTACGCGAAAAGCGCGCGCGCGCGCGGCTTGCGCGCCATCATCGCCGGCGCCGGCGGCGCGGCCCACCTGCCTGGCATGGTGGCAGCGATGACCATCGTGCCCGTGCTGGGCGTGCCCGTGCCATCGAAATACTTGCGTGGCGAAGACTCCATGCTGTCCATCCTGCAAATGCCCAAGGGCGTGCCGGTCGCCACTTTCGCCATCGGCGAAGCGGGCGCGGCGAATGCGGCGCTGACGGCCGTGGCGATGCTGGCCGCCAACGACGATGTCCTGGCCGAAAAGCTGGAAGCGTTCCGTACCACGCAAACGGCCGCCGCCAAGGCCATGGTCTTGCCTGATTAATATGTTTGAAAAATAATGAATAGTAAATCGACTTCCCCATTGCTGCCTGCCGCCCATCCACCGGCATGGCTGGGCGTGATGGGCGGCGGCCAGCTCGGCCGCATGTTTGCCCAGGCCGCCCAGAGCATGGGCTACCAGGTTGCAGTTCTTGAACCTGTGCTGGAGCCAGCCGCTACTTGCCCTGCGGGGCAGGTGGCGCAGCGCCTGATCCATGCCGCATATGATGATGTCGCCGGCCTCGACGCCCTGGCGGCGCAATGCCTGGCCGTCACCACCGAGTTCGAGAACGTGCCGGCCGACAGCCTGTCGCGCCTGGCCGAACGGGTATTCGTGGCGCCGGATGCGCACGGCGTGTCGGTGGCGCAAGATCGCATCGCGGAAAAACGTTTCTTTGTCGACTGCGCCGCCAAGTCCGGCGTGCTGCCGGCGCCGCATAGGGTCATCGCCACGCAGGACGATATCGACGCCATCGGCGACGACTTGCTGCCGGGCATCTTGAAAACCGTGCGCATGGGCTATGACGGCAAGGGCCAGTTCCGCGTGCGCACGCGCGACGACGTGCGCGCCGCCTTTGCGGAAATGGGCGAGGTAACTTGCCTGTTGGAAAAAATGTTGCCGCTGGCGTATGAAGTGTCCGTGCTGACGGCGCGCGGCGTGGATGGCGAATCGGTCGTGTATCCGATCGCTGAAAACGTGCACCGCGACGGCGTCCTGTTTACCACTACCGTGCCGGGCCCGAACGTGTCGGACGACTGCGCCGCCAGGGCGCAGCGGGCGGCGCAAGCCATGGTCGCTGAACTCGGTTATGTCGGCGTGCTGTGCATCGAATTTTTCGTGCTGGACGATGGCAGCCTGGTGGTCAATGAAATGGCGCCCCGTCCCCACAACAGCGGCCACTACACGATGGATGCCTGCGTCACCAGCCAGTTCGCGCAGCAGGTGCGGGCCATGGCGCGTCTGCCGCTGGGCGACGTGCGCCAGCATTCGCCGGCCGTGATGCTCAACATTCTGGGCGACGCCTGGTTTGCCGACGACAGCGATGTTGCCTGCGAACCGGCGTGGGACCAGATGCTGGCGCTGCCGGGCGCGTGCCTGCACCTGTATGGCAAGGACGACCCGCGCCGTGGCCGCAAGATGGGCCACCTGACTTTCATCGCTGCCACCTTGCAAGAGGCGCAGCAGCGCCTGCGCGACGCTTGCCTGATTCTGGGAATCGCGCCGTGAGCGTACTTGCACACGATCTGGCGGCGGCCGCTGCCGTGCTGGAAGGGGGCGGCCTCGTCGCTTTCCCGACGGAAACGGTGTATGGCCTGGGCGCCGATGCGGAAAACCCGGCCGCCGTGGCGCGCATCTACGAAGCCAAGGGCCGGCCTTCGGACCATCCCGTGATCGTGCACGTGGCGCCTGGCGCCGACTTGGCGCACTGGTCCGACGATATTCCGCCCGAAGCGCAGCAACTGGTGGCTGCCTTCTGGCCCGGTCCGCTGACCCTGATCGTCAAGCGCGCCGCGCATATTCCCGACGCCGTGTCCGGCGGCCAGGATACGGTGGGCTTGCGCTGCCCGTCGCACCCGGTGGCTATCGCATTGCTACGCACCTTCAAGGGCGGCAAGGGCGGCCTGGCGGCGCCGTCGGCAAACAAATTCGGCAATGTCAGCCCCACCACGGCGCAGCACGTGCGCGATGAATTCGCGGCGGAACTCGCCAGCGGCTTGCTGGGCCAAGTCCTCGACGGCGGACAGAGCGATGTCGGCATCGAATCGACCATCGTCGATTTGTCGCGCCTGGCCACGCATGGTCCCGTGTTGTTGCGTCCCGGCCATATCAGCAGCGAGCAGATCGCCGCCGTCATTGGCCGCGCACCGGTCGTGGCGGACGCGGCCGCGCCGCGTGCCTCGGGCACCCTGGAATCGCATTACGCACCGCACACGCCTGTTGCGATGCAGCACAGCGACGACGTGCGCGCCACCTTGAACCGCCTGCTCAATGACGGGCGCCGCGTGGCCCTGATCCACTACTCGGATCTGCCGCCGGCCAGCGCCAGCGTGCGCCTGGCAGCGACCCCGGAAAATTACGCACATGCGCTGTATGCCTCGCTGCGCACGATGGACCAGGTCGGCGCCGAGCTGATACTCGTCGAAGCACCGCCCACCGGCCCCGCGTGGCTGGGCGTGAATGACCGTCTGCGGCGTGCCGCCTTCGGCTCAAGTGGTATCTTGCAGCAATTTCTGTCCGCATAATAAAAGCCCCGCAAGGGGCTTTTTCTTGATGCAGCGCAATAGAGATGCTTGCCACGAAACATCTTATATCCTCCATAATTCAGCGGATCGCCCGGTCGTGACGGGGCGCTGGCGGTGTTGTTATTTCGTTGATTTTTAAAACATATTTTCTATACAAGCCTGAGGAACGATGGCATATTAGTTGGGTAGCGAATAGCACGCCCGTTCGTTTAGAAACCAGAAAAAAGACCGAGGAGACAAAATGCATCAAACAAAATTCGCGCTGGCCGTGCTGGCTGCGGCTGTCCTGGCAGGTTGCGGCGGCGCCAGTGGCGGTGATCAAGCCTTGAAAGTCAAATACACGGCGCAGGTGTCGTTCGGCGACAGCCTGTCCGATGTCGGTTCGTATGCCGTCGCCGGCGTGGCGGTGAGCGGTGGCGGCAAATTCACCATCAATGGCGACAATACCAAGATCAATCCTGAACTGACGGGCAAGAACTGGACCGAGCACCTGGCCGCGCAATTCGGCTTGCCGGCGCCATGCGCCGCCGAAACGGGCCTGGAAGGCAGCATTCCCTCCCTGCAGGCTCCGCGCGTCAAGCATGCGGGCTGCTTCGGCTACGCCATGGGCGGTTCGCGCGTCACCAACCCGGTCGGCCCGAACAACAAGTTGGCGGGCGGTGCGCTGGGCGCCCTGACCGTGCCCGTGGTGACGCAGATTGCGAACCACCTGGCCGTTTCCGGCGGCAAGTTCAGCGGTACGGAAGCCGTCTTCGTGATGGCGGGCGGTAACGACGTGCTGTTCCTGCTGGGCGACTTGCAAGCGAAGGCCACTGCTGCTGGCCAGACGGCTGGCGCGGCTGCCGGTGCCGCTGCTGGCGCGAAAGCCTTTGCCTCCAATCTGGTTGCTGCCCTGGCAGCGCGCGCCGCCAACCCTGCCACGGCAGCGCAAGCCATCGGCGCGGCCGTGGCGGCCGCCGCTGCGGCGCCTGGCGCCACGTCAGCATCGATCGTGGGCGCTGCCGTGACCGCTGCCGCCACCGCCGGCGATACGGCGGTCGCTTCGCCAGCCGTGTATAGCCCGCTGGTGACCAAGGCGCAAGCCGATGCGACGGTCACCGGCAACGCCGCCGGTGCCGCTGCCGGCGCCAAGGCTGGTGCCGATTACGCCGCGGCGAATGGTCCTGCACTGGTTGGTGCCATGAAACAGGCTGGCACCGAGCTGGTGGCGCTGGTCAAGGATCAGATCATTGCCAAGGGCGCCAACTATGTGGTGGTCAACAACCTGCCTGACGTGGCTGGTACACCATCGGGCCTGAGCAAGGATGCCAATACCAAGGCGCTCATCAATGCCATGGTCAGCGCCTTCAACGGAGAGCTGAGCGGGGGCTTGAACGGCAACGCGAAAGTCTTGCTGGTCGACGTGTTTGCCGTCAGCCATGACCAGGGCGTCAATCCTGGCCCGTATGGCTTGACCAATGTCAGCGAGACGGCGTGCGACCTGACGCCAGCGAAGAATTTCCTGGGCAGCTCGCTCGTGTGCAATGGCACGAACCTGAAAGCGGGCGACGTCAGCCACTACTCGTATGCCGACGATGTGCACCCTACGCCGTTCAACAACCTGTTGCTGGCCCGTTATGTGGCCAAGGACATGGTCGTGCGGGGCTGGCTGTAAGGGAGGGCCGCGCCAGCTGCATCCCCGCGATGTGGCTGGCGCTGGCAGCGACAAGACTGGATAGCGGGGCTATCCGCACATAATGAATCAGGAGACAAGATGAAGAATCGTTTGAATACCGCTGTACGCGTGCTGGCCGCGGCCGCCGCGATGGCCATGGCGACGGGCGCTTCGGCGCAAAGCGCAGGCACCTGGATGGCCAAGGCTGGCCTCAACAAGATCACGCCGCACGTGGAAAGTGGCGACATTTCCGCGCCAGCATTGCCGGGCACGAAAGCCGACGTCAAGTCGGATACCAAGCCCATCCTGACCTTTGCCTACATGATCACGGACAATGTTTCCGCTGAAATGATTTTGGGCGTGCCGTACAAGCATGACCTGATCGGCGCCGGTTCCATCAAGGGCACGGGCAAGCTGGGGACGGCGGAAGCCTTGCCGCCGACGGCCTTCATCCAGTACCGTTTCTTCCAGCCCAATGCGATGATCCGCCCATACGTGGGCGCGGGCTTGACGTATGCCTATTTCCAGAAGGAAAAAGGCTCGGGCCAGATGACGGCCTTGCTGGATCCGGGTGGAAAACCCGTGACTTACCGCATGGACAACAAGCTGACAGGCAGCCTGGTGGTCGGCAGCACCCTGGCCTTCAACGAGCGCTGGTTTGCCGATGTGGCCGTGGTCAAGACTTACCTGAAAACCAAGGCGAAATTCTCCACGGGGCAGACGCAGGACATCAAGCTCGACCCGGTCGCCGTGAGTATCAGCATCGGGTATAACTTTACCCTGTAAAACAAAAAATCCGCCTCGGCGGATTTTTTTTTGTCCCGCTCAGGCTGGCGGTGTATTGAACTTACCATTGTGGAAGATCAAGGGCGGCTGCGCGGCAAACGCGCATTGTTCCACTTCGCCCACGAAAATGACGTGGTCGCCTTCCGGATAGCGGCTGCGGTTGTGGCATTCGAACCAGGCCGATGCGCCTTTCAGGATGGGCTGGCCCGTGCGCGACAGTTCGTATTCGACGTCGTCGAAGGGATTCGGCGTGCGGCGTGAAAAGCGCGTGGCCAGTTCCGCCTGGTCGGCGCCCAGCACATTGATGACGTAATGCGAGTTGCCGCTGAAAATGGGCATGCTGTTCGCCACGGAACCGAGGCTCCACAGCACCAGGGGCGGCGACAGCGAGACGGAATTGAAGGAACTGGCCGTCAAGCCGCGGAAACTGCCGTCGGCCAGGCGCGTCGTAATGACCGTCACGCCGGTGGCAAACTGCGACAGTGCCTGGCGGAAATGTGTCGTATCGAATTCTTGCGCGGGCGCGCGGGGAGAGCGTGTGTTCATGGGTGACCTGTCTATTTGCTGACATTATGCCAAAAATCGGCCATGCCAGCGCAATCGTGGCCGGCATGCCCGTATGTGCGGTGTCCCACGCGCCGTTTCAAGCGACGCTGCAAGCGATGGCGCTTTGCGTTACAGTGGTGAAATGATAAGTCGCAGCAGCGTTGCGGGAGGACATCATGAATCAACAGACGGAAGTGGCGGTATTCGGCGGTGGCTGTTTCTGGTGCCTCGCCGCCGTGTATGGGGAAGTGCGCGGCGTGACGCGCGTCGAGTCCGGCTACACGGGCGGCAGCGTGCCCCATCCCAGCTACGAACAGGTGTGCACGGGCGAGACGGGCCACGCGGAAGTGGTGCGCCTGGAATTCGACCCTGCCATCATCGCTTACCACGACTTGCTGGAAATCTTTTTTACGCTGCACGACCCCACCACCCTGAATCGCCAGGGAAATGATGTCGGTACGCAATTTCGCTCCGTCATCTGTTACCAGTCGGCCGCGCAGGAAAGCGTGGCGCGCAAGGTGCTCGCCGAAATGGCCGGCGTGTGGGATGCGCCCATCGTCACGCAGCTGGCGCCGGCCGCCACTTTTTATCCGGCCGAGGATTACCACCAGAATTATGTCGAGCAGCATCCCTTGCAGGGCTATTGCGCCCTCGTCGTCGCGCCCAAGGTGGAGAAATTCCGCGCCATGTATGCGGGCCGCCTGAAGTAAGACGGCCCCGCGCGCCTGTCAGGGCGCGAGCACGGGCGCCGGCCTTGTTTCCTGCGTATTCTCCTGCGCATACATGTAGTTGCGCGACCAGGGCAGGGTGGACGAGCGCCGGCCCGCCTTCACGCAGACGATCTGGTACAAGCTGATCAGGTCTTGCTCGAAGGCATAGGCGCAGCCGGCCAGGTAGACGTGCCAGATGCGGAAGCGCCGTTCGCCCGCCAGCGGACGGATCTGCTCGGCATGGGCTTCGAAATTCTCCGTCCACAGGGCGCAGGTGCGCGCATAGTGGCGGCGCAGGTTTTCCACGTCCAGCACTTCCAGTCCCCCCTGCTGCATGGTTTTCAAGACATTGCCGATGTGCGCCAGCTCGCCGTGCGGAAATACATATTTTTCGATGAATTCCCCGCCGCCATACGGCGTTTCGCCATTGTCCGGGTCGGTCGAGGTGATGCCGTGGTTCATCGCCATGCCATCGGGCGCCAGCAGCTTGTGGATGATGGAAAAGTAGTCGGGCAAGTGTTTCAGGCCCACGTGCTCGAACATGCCCACGCTGGTGATGCGGTCGAACTGGCCCGTGACGTCGCGGTAATCTTGCAGGCGGATATCGATCAAATGGGCCAGGCCGGCCGCCGCCACGCGCTCGCGCGCCAGCGCGTACTGGTTTTCCGACAGGGTCACGCCCACGCAGCGGGCGCCATATTGCTGCGCGGCACGAATCACGAGCGCGCCCCAGCCGCAGCCGATGTCGAGCAGGGTCTGGCCCGGCTGCAGCTGGATTTTCTTCAGGATATGGTCGATCTTCTTGACTTGCGCCTGCGCCAGGGTTTCATCGCCATGCTCGAAATACGCGCAGGAATACACGAGGGCGGGGTCGAGAAATTGTTCATAGAACGCGTTCGACACGTCGTAGTGGTAGCGGATGGCTTCGGCATCCTTGCTCTTGTCGTGCGTAAAGCTGCGCACGATGCGGGCCAGCTTGCCTTCCGGCTTCAAGGTCGTGCGCGCCAGGGCATTGCAGATGGAAATCATGTCCATCGCCGTGCCCTTGACCTCGATATTGCCTTCCACATAGGCCGAGCCCAGGTTGGCCAGCGACGGGTTCAGCAGGTAGCGGGCCGAGGCGACGGTCGGCAGGCGGATGGTGACTCTGGGCGCTTCGCTGGACAGGTCGACATGCTGGCCATTCCACAATTCTATGCGCAGCGGCAAGGCGGTCTTGCTGCGGATGCTGGCGATCCAGGACTTGAGTTGGTTTTGTACAAACAAAATGGCCTCCAATGAAGCGGCCGCCATGGCAGCCGCAAATTGAGAAACAATGTCATTTAGTAACTTCTACCCTCATAGCCTACACCTATATTGACCAGCTTGCTTTGCGCCGCCTTGCTTATCCTGTTCAGGGTTGCAGGCGCTGCATGCTCCATTGCCCGTCAGCATCGCGGGTAAACACGATGCGGTCGTGGAAGCGCGAGCGGCGTCCCTGCCAGAATTCGATGCGTTCCGGCTGCAAACGGTAGCCGCCCCAGTGGGCGGGGCGCGGCGGCTGCGCATCGCCGACGGCGGCGGCCACGGCCTCGTAATGGCTTTCCAGCTCGGCGCGGCTGGCGATCGGTGTACTTTGCTGCGAGGCAATCGCTGACAGCCGGCTTTGCAGGGGGCGCACATTGAAATACTCGTCGCTCTCGGCCGCCGTGGTCTTCACCACCGTGCCCTCGATGCGCACTTGCCGCTCCAGCTCGCGCCAGAAGAACAGCAAGGCCGCGTGCGGGTTGTGTTCCAGCTGCTGGCCCTTGTCGCTGTTGTAATTCGTGTACCAGGTGAAACCCCGTTCATCGAACTGCTTGATCAGCACGATGCGCGAGCTGGGCTTGCCGTCGGGACTGACGGTGGACAAGCTCATGGCGTTCGGCTCGCTGACCTGGGACTTGAGCGCTTCGTCGAACCACTTTTCAAATTGCGCAATCGGGTCGCGCTGCACGTCTTCCTCGGATAACAGTCTTTGCACATAATCGATGCGCATGGCGGCCAGGGTGGCTGCATCGTGCACGGGCACGGTGGCCGCTGCCGGGGCGGCGGTCTCTTCCGGCGCGATGCCGCGACGGTGCTGCATGGCCGTGCCCAGCTGCTCCATCTGTTGCGCGCTGAACAGGCGCTTGGCCATGGGCGCCAGCTGGCCTTCTTCCTTGGCCATGTGGGCCTGGTAAGCGGCAACATAATCGCGCACGCCGTCGGCGGACAGCTGTGTGCCCGTGCCGACAGCGATGGCGTCCAGTTCCGGGCGCAGGGTCAGCCAGGCCTGATCCATGCGCTGGTGGTCGGCGAGGATTTCCGGCACCAGCGTGGTCAGCAGGGCTGCATCGTCGCCCGTGGCCGTGGCCTGCAGCATGGGCATCAAGTCCTGCTCTTCATCGTCATGGTGCAGATGGGCCGCTTTATTGAAATATTGCAACACCGCCTTGGCCGCCTGCTGCGCGTCCGCCGTGTTGCCGTGTTGCGCCAGATGGCCCAGCAGGTTTTGCAGGGTCGTCAGCTGCTTGCGGATCTTGTCGTGGCAATGCTTGAGCACGGCGATGGGCTGGTCAAAGCCGGGAACGGAGTCGAACAGGGGAGAGGTCATGGCGAGTTCTCGTGGTGAGCGGTGTGGGGGCGCGGCGACAATTGCTCTTGTCGCTGTGTCAATTCGGCTATTTTAGAATATCCGCCAGCGCAGTGTCCGTTAAAATGGCGCCATGCATACCTCCACCAATGAACTAATTTCCATGGACTTGACCGAGATCGATTTTGAGCGGCGTTTTGGCGGCATTGCCCGCCTGTACGGCGCGCCCGCGCTGGCGCGCTTCCGCGCCGCGCATGTGTGTGTGATCGGCGTGGGCGGCGTCGGTTCCTGGATCGTCGAAGCGCTGGCGCGCAGCGCCGTCGGCCGCCTGACCCTGATCGACCTGGATAATGTGGCCGAATCGAACATCAACCGCCAGATCCAGGCCATGAGCGACACCATCGGCAAGGCCAAGATCACGGCCCTGGCCGAACGCATCGAATTGATCAACCCGTTTTGCCAGGTCACGCAGATCGAGGATTTCATTACCCCCGATAATCTGGAGCAATTGCTGGGCGGACGCGATTTCGACTACCTGGTCGACGCCATCGACAATGCCAAGGCGAAAGCGGCCGTGATTGCATATTGTCGCGCGCGCAACATTCCCATGCTGACCATCGGCAGCGCGGGCGGGCAGACGGACCCGACATTGATCGCCGTGCGCGACTTGTCGAAGACGGAACAGGAACCGCTGCTCAAGCGCGTGCGCAAATTGTTGCGCACGGAATATGGTTTCCCCCGTGGCGTGAAAAACAAATTCAATGTCGACGCCGTGTTTTCCATGGAGCCGCTGAGCACGCCCGAGAGCGCGGAAGCGTGCGCCATTGACGGCAGCGCGCCCGCCGGCGTGACGGGACTCAATTGCGCCGGCTTCGGTTCCAGCGTGGTGGTGACGGCCAGCTTCGGCATGGTGGCGGCCGCCCATGCGCTGAAAAGCTTGCGCCAGGACAAAGTTGCCGCAGTGCCAGCGCCAATGCCAGTGCCGGACGCCGCCTGAGTCTCGCTGCTTAGATCAGCTTCCTGCTGGCCAGGATGCGGTAATCGCCGCTGCTTTTCAGCGATTCCACCAGCACCAGTTCGTCCGCCTGCCAGGCGATGGGCGCGAAATCCTCGATGGCCGGCTGCGGCGCCTGGCGCGCCAGGGTCACGTGCGGCGTAAAGCGGTCGTGCTCGAAGCGCGGCGCCAGCCCTTGTTCCGCCAGACGCTGCATGCAGGCCGCGCGCAAGTCGAGCAAGGCGGGCGAGGGCCGCGCCAGGGCGGCCCAGGCCAGCGCCAGCTGCGTAAAATGGCTGGCGTGATCGAACAGCAGGGGCATGGCCCGCGCCGGCATGTGTTCCAGAATACCCAGCAGGGCGGGCAGCTCGCTGGCAGGGCGCTGGCCCAGGAAAGCCAGGGTCAGGTGCAGCTTGTCCGCGCGCACGGGCTTGCCTTCCAGACGCGCCTGCCAGGCGGCCAGGGCCGCGCGCGTGGCCGCATCGGGCCATAGCGCGTAAAACAGGCGGGGGCAATGGGCATCGGGCGACAAGTTTTTCCTATCGTTGCGGCGGTTTGCTATTATTGGCGTTCCCTGCCGGTTCGCTGGCGCAGGGATCTCACCGAAACTCACTGAAAGAATACATCATGACGCGTAGCTCCGTTTTGTTTGCCCTGATCTGCTCCGTCGCCGCGTCGCTGGCGCAGGCACAGGCGCCAGCGCCTGTTCCCGCCTCCGCCGTCTCGCTGAGCCCCGGCCCTGTCGCCGATAAATTGATCTTGATCGACAACAAGGTCGGCACGGGCAAGGAAGCGTCCGCAGGCAACAACGTCACCGTGCACTACACGGGCTGGCTGTATCGTCCGCTGGCGAAAGATTCGCGCGGCAAGAAGTTCGACAGCTCCGTGGGCCGTGGCCCGTTTGACTTCCCGCTCGGCAAGGGCATGGTCATCAAGGGCTGGGACCAGGGCGTGGCCGGCATGAAAGTGGGCGGCAAGCGCACCCTGATCATTCCAGGCGAACTGGCCTACGGCCCGCGCGGCGCCGGCAATGGCGACATCCCGCCGAACTCGGCATTGATCTTCGATGTGGAATTGCTGGACGTGAAGTAATTGTTCAGTTTCGGCAGCGCACCACGTGCGCTGCCGTGAAAAAGCGGTAGACTGGATTCTTCTGTAATTGCTGTGGAGACTCCCATGAACATCGCCAACGACGTCACTGAACTGATCGGCAACACCCCCCTGGTGCGCATCAACCGCATCGCCGCCGGCAGTGTGGCCACCATCCTGGCCAAACTCGAATTCTACAATCCCGCGCACAGCGTCAAGGACCGCATCGGCCTGTCCATGATCGTTGCGGCCGAAGCCGCCGGCAAGATCCATGCCGACACCGTCATCGTCGAGCCCACCAGCGGCAACACGGGCATCGCGCTGGCCATGGTGTGCGCCGCGCGCGGCTACCGCTGCACCCTCGTCATGCCCGACACCATGAGCCGCGAACGGCGCATCCTGCTGCGCGCCTACGGCGCCGAGCTGGTGCTCACGCCCGGCAGCGAAGGCATGCTGGGCGCCATCCGCAAGGCCGAGGAACTGGTGGCGGCCGACCCGCGCTACCTGATGTTGCAGCAATTCAATAACCCCGCCAATCCCGCCATCCACCGCGCCACGACGGCCGAGGAAATCTGGCGCGATACGGATGGGCAAGTGGACATCGTCGTCGCCGGCGTGGGCACGGGCGGCACGATCACGGGCGTCGGCGAAGTGCTGAAGGAACGCAAGCCCGGCGTGCAAGTGATCGCCGTGGAACCGGAAGCGTCGCCGATGCTGTCGAAGGGGACCAAGGGACCGCACCCGATCCAGGGCATCGGCGCCGGCTTCGTGCCGCAGATTTTGAATACGGCCATCTACGACGAAATCATTTGCGTCAAGAATGACGACGCGTTCGCCACGGCGCGCCTGGCTGCCAGCGATGAAGGCTTGCTGGTCGGCATCTCTTCGGGCGCCGCCCTGTGGGCCGCCCTGCAAGTGGCGCGCCGTCCGGAAAACGCGGGCAAGACCATCGTCACCATCATCCCGTCGTTTGGCGAGCGCTACTTGAGCACGGCCTTGTACGCAGGCCTGGGCGACTGATTCAATAGCAGCGGCAGGTCTATCCCTTCCGCCAGCGCCCGGTTGCCCGCGTCGCCCGGGTGCAGGTGGTCGCCCGAGTCGTAGGCGGGCAGCAGGCGCAGCGGGTGCGCGGGGTCGCGCGCCCACGCATCGAAGTCGAGCACGGCGTCGAACGTGCCGCTGGCGCGTATCCACGCATTGAGTTGTTGCCGCAGCGTATCTTTATCAGGCTGATAATAGTCGCTCAGCGGCGTGCCGGGCAGGGCGCCTGCGAACGGCGTCAGGGTGGCGCCGACCACGCGCACGCCGCGGCTGCGGGCCTGGGCGACCAGCCGGGCGTAGCCGCTGCTCAGTTCCTCCAATGTCGGCCGTTGCTCCCGTGGCGCAAACGCCGTGCCGGGCCAGCTGATGTCATTGATCCCCAGCAAGACGACGACCGTGCGCACGCCCGGCTGCGCCAGCACGTCGCGCTCGAAGCGCGCCAGGGCATTGCTTCCCATGCCGTCGGACAACAGCCGCGCACCGGAAATGCCCGCATTGATCACCGCCACGCCCTGCGGCGCCAGGCGTTCGGCCAGGAAATCGGGCCAGCGCGCATCCATCCCCAGGCTGGCGCTGGCGCCATCGGTGATCGAATCTCCCAGGATGGCCACGGCTTGCGCGGCTGGCGCCGCTTCCACCTGGATGGCGCTGAGTAAAAGGCGCGCCGTGGTGGTGTGCACGCCGGCTTGTGCATCATCGATGCGCGCGGCCCGCGTCTGGTCATGCGGGGCGATCCAGGCCGTCTCGCGGCCATCCCAGTGAAACGTGGAAGTCGGGCTGGCTTGCGGCAGGTGGACGCTCACCGTCAGCCGGGCCAGGTCCGGCACGGGCAGGTCGACGGGGTCGCTGACGAGCGGCGCGCCCGGCGCCACGCTGGCCGAGGGCTGGCCGGAAAACGTGAGCGTGCGCAGGCTGCCCGCTTCGATGGCCGAACCGGAAGCGGCCAGGGCCACGGTGGCCGCGCCGATGCGCAGCGGCACCTTGCCATACGCATTCGACAGCACGATGCGCACGCGCGGGCCGCCCACGCTGAGGCGCGCTACCTGGCGCACGGTGTGCCCGTGCAGCACGGCGGGCACATTGCTGGGAAACAGGAAATCGGTGCTCCACACGGCTTGCGGGCTGGCCGTCCAGCTGGCCAGCCAGGTGGTGTCCGCATTGGCGGCCTGGACAGTGCTTGTGCCGAGTGCCAGGCTCAGCAGGGCGGCGGGGAGGATGGAAAATCGTTGCATGGCGGCTCGCTTCATCAAGGGGAATGTCCGCATGATGCGAGCAAAGCCATTTATGCACTAGACTATCTTATCGAAGAACATTTATGAGTTGAATTCACAATGGCCAGACTGGAAGTGAATCGTTCCGGCGAGCTGGAAGTGTTTGTGCGCGTGGTCGAGCTGGGCGGCTTTTCCGCCGCCGCGCGCGTTTGCGGCATGACGCCATCGGCCGTCAGCAAGCTCGTCTCGCGGCTGGAAGAGCGCCTGGGCGCGCGCCTGCTGAACCGCTCCACGCGCCAGCTGCAGCTGACGGCCGAGGGCTGCGGTCTGTACGAACGGGGCATGCAGGTGCTGGCGGCCCTGGACGAGGCCGAGCGCTGCGCCAGCGTGCAGGATGTGCCGCGCGGCAAAATACGCGTGAATGCGAACGTGCCGTTCGGCCAGCATTTTTTGCTGCCGCTGGCGCCGCTGTTCCTCGAACGCTATCCGCAGGTGACGCTCGACATCGTGCTCACGGATGCAGTGGTCGATATCCTCGAACAGCGCACGGACGTGGCCGTGCGGGCCGGTCCCCTGAAAAGTTCCAGCCTGCTGGCGCGCAAGCTGGGCCAGACGCGCATGGTCATCGTGGCATCGCCAGGCTACCTGGCGCGGCGCGGCACGCCGCTGCTGGCGGCCGACCTGGCGTCGCACAACCTGCTCGACGCCAATTACGCGCGCGCCCGCTCGGGCTGGCCGCTGCGCTTGCCCGAGGGGGACGTCGTCGTGCCGGTCACCGGCAATGCGCAGGCCAGCGATGGCGAAGCCTTGCGGCAACTGGCGCTGGCGGGACTGGGATTGGCGCGCCTGGCCGCCTTCCAGGTGCGCGGCGATATCGCGGCGGGCCGTTTGCAGGCCGTGCTGGAAGCGTTCAACCCGGGCGACAGCGAGGACGTGCATGCCGTCTTCGTGGGGCAAGGCGGGCATGTGCCGCTACGTGTGCGCGCTTTGCTCGATTTCCTGGCGGAGAACGTCGACCTGGACTGAGCGTGTCCAGGCGCATTAGGCTACAGGCGGACACGGCCGCGCAGTACAATATCGGACGGGCCGCAATGGTTCGGCCCGTATCGTGCCTTTGAATGGAAATATGTTCCTGGTAAAACCTGAACGCCGCCGCCTGCTGCAGGTGGGCGCAACCGTGGCTGTCATCGCGCTGGGCCTGGCCTCGCGCGCCTATCCCCAATTCCTTCCCGCTGCATTGGGCAAATATCCGGGCGACGCCTTGTGGGCCATGATGATCGTCTTTGCGCTGGGCATCATTGCCACGCGCATGCGCACGTGGCAACTGGCCTTGTGGTCTTTGCTGATCTGCTTTGCCGTGGAATTCGGCCAGCTTTACCAGGCGCCGTGGATCGTCGAGCTGCGCGCGCATCCGCTGGGACACCTGGCGCTGGGTTCCACCTTCGGCTGGGGTGATTTGATCGCCTACACGGCCGGCGTGGCCGTGGCGGCGATCATCGACAAGCTGGCGCTGTTCAAGCGCCGCTAGTCTTATTTCACGTTACCTTCAGCATCGCGCAGTTCCACGGGCGCCAGTTTGAGCTTGCTCAATTGCGGGGCGATCTTCGCTTTGTCGCCCACGCCGATGACGATCAGCTTTTCCGGCTGCAGGTATTTTTTCGCCACCTGCTGCACCTGCTTGTCCGTCACGCTGGCAAAGCGCTGCGGCAAGGTCGTGTAATAGTCGAGTCCCAGGCCGTAGATATACGCGTTCGCCATGCTGGCGCTGATGCTGGCGTTCGTGTCGAACTGGCCCGGCAGCGACAGCACCTGCGAGTTGCGCGCATTCGCCAATTCCTTGCTGCTCAGGGGCTTGGCGATCATGGCGCGCAATTCCTTGACGGTTTCCGATACGGCCGGGCCCGTCACATCGGTGCGCACACTGGCGGCAATCGAGAACGGTCCAGGCTGATTGCGGTACTGGAATTGCGAGCGCACGCCATATGTGTAGCCCTTTTCTTCGCGCAAGTTGGTGTTCAGGCGGCTGGTAAACAAGCCGCCCAGCGCCGCGTTCATCACTTGCAGCGGCGCATAATCGGGCGTGGCGCGCGGCACGGCGATGGCGGACAGGCGCACGGCCGTTTGCGGCGCGCCCGGCTTGTCGACCAAGATCAGTTTTGCCTTCGTCGTCTGCGGCGTTGCGGCCACGGACTGCGCCACGGTGCCTGCCTTCCAGCTGCCGAACTTCGCTTCGGCCAGCGCCTTCAATTCCGCTTCGCCGATATCGCCCGAGACAATCAGCGCCGCATTGTTCGGCAGGTAATGCTGCTGCCAGAACGCTTGCAGGTCGGCGCGGCTGGCCGCCTTCAGCGCCGCTTCCGTGCCCAGCTGGATGTAGCCGTACGGATGTTGCGGGCCATACAGGGCCGCCGCTTCCACGCGGGCCGCCACGGCACCCGCGTTTTCGCGCTGCTGCGCCAGCTGTCCGATGCGGCTGGCGCGCTGGCGCTCCACCTCTTCTTGCGGGAACTGCGGGTGCAGCACCACGTCGGCCAGCACGTCCAGCGCTTGCGGGAACGTGGCTTTGAGCGATGTCAACTGGGCAAACGAGGCATCCGTGCCGGAACCGGTGCTCAGCAGGGCGCCCAGCTGCGCCACATCGTCGGCGATCTGCGGCGCGCTGCGCGTGGCAGTGCCTTCCTGCAGCAATTGCGCCGTAAAGCTCGACAAGCCCGGCTGCGCCGGCGGATTGGCGCCCGAGCCGCTCTTGATCACCAGCTGGCTGGAAACGAGCGGCACGGCCGGATTGTAGTGGTGGATCACGGTCAGGCCGTTCGCCAGGGTGAACGATTTTCCTTGCGGTAGCACAATCTTCGGTGCGGGACCGGCCTTCGGCACGGCATTGCGCCATGGTTCGTCCGCATTGATGGCCATGCCTGGCGCAGGCTTGACCTTGCCCGGCGCCGGCGTCGGCACTTCCGCGCCCAGGTCCGGCTTGCCCGGCACGCCGTAGACGACGACGCGCGACTGCTTCTTCAGGTAGGTATCCACGGCGCGCTGCACGCCGGCCGCTGTCACCTGGCGGTAGCGCTCGATATCCTTGGCCAGGTAGCCGGGGTCGCCCAGGTACTGGTTGTATTCGTTGAGCAAGTTGGCCACGCCGCGCCCGCCCATTTTTTCCACCTGTCTCAGCATGGTGGTCTCGATGCTGTTGCGCGCCCGTTCCAGCTCCTTCTCGGTGGGGCCCTTGGCGCGCAATTGCTCCAGCTCCACCTGCAGCGCTTGCTCGATTTCCTCGGGCTGGTGGCCGGGGCGCGCCGTCGCGTCGATGGTGAAGATGGACGTCAGGGCGTTCGAGCCCTGGCTGGCGCCCACATCCTGGGCGATCTGCTTGTCGTACACGAGCGATTTGTACAGGCGGCTGGACTTGCCGCCGGCCAGGATGTGCGCGGCCATCGACAGTTCCGCGTCATCCTTGGTGTAGGCGGACGGCGTCAGCCAGGCCATGAAGACGCGCGGCAATTCGACCCGGTCCTGCACCACGATGCGGCGTTCCTGCGTGATGGGCGGCGTCACGACAGCGGGTTTCGGCACGGCCGGGCCGCTCTTGAAGCTGCCGAAGTATTTGTTGACCAGTTCCTTGGTCTTCGCCTTGTCGATATCGCCGGCGATCACCAGACTGGCATTGTTGGGGCCATAGTATTTGGTGAAGAAATCCTTGATGTCGGCCAGTTTCGCGTTCTGGATGTCCGCGTGCGAACCGATGACGCTGGCGTAATACGGATGGGTCTTGGGAAACAGCTGGTGGTACAGGGCTTCCTGCACGATGCCGTACGGCGCATTTTCCACGCTCTGGCGGCGCTCGTTGCGCACCACATCCTGCTGGTTCGTCAGCGCCGTCTGGTCGAGCACGTCCAGCAGGTAGCCCATGCGGTCGGAATGCGTCCACAGGGCCAGTTCCAGCTGGTTCGACGGCACCGTGTCGAAATAATTGGTGCGGTCGAAATCCGTGCTGCCGTTCGAATCGGTGGCGCCCGCGCCTTCCAGCAACTGGTCGGCCATGCCGCGCGGCACGTGCTTGGTGGCGGCAAACATCATGTGCTCGAACAAATGCGCAAAGCCCGTCAAGCCCGGCGCTTCATTGGCCGGTCCCACGTGGTACCAGATATTGACGGCCGTGACGGGCAATTTATGGTCTTCCACGAGAATGACGTCCAGGCCGTTCGGCAAGGTGTATTTTTCGTAGGCGATGTGCGGCACGGCCGTCGCGCCCATGGGGGCCGCCGCAGCCGCATCGGCGGCGTGGGTCAGGCTCAGGGGAGCGCCGTACAGCGACAGCAGCAGGGCGGGGAGGGCCAGCAATTTGATCGGTTTCATGCATGCTTCCAGGGATAGGTGGAGGAGACGCTGCGGCTCGCTCGTGGCTGGCGCAGCGCGACGGTGCTACGGTCGGTGCTACAGTTTATACAACAGGGCCGCGCCGCCCAGCACCAGCAGCGCGCTGGCGATGGAGACGATGGCCGCGGCGCCCAGCAAACGCCATTCGCGCGGCGTGAAGCCTGCGGCTGGCGTCGCCTTGTCGGCAAGGCTGGCCAGGGACGCCGGCGGCAGCTCAGGCAAGCCGCCCGCCGCGCGCGCCTGGGCCGCCAGCGCCTGCGTGGCGGCATCCAGCAGGGTCAGCTGGCGCTCGACGGTTTCCGCCAGCACGGCTTCGTTCAGCGCCACGAGGGCGAATATCGGGTCATCGACGTCGATCTTGATGCCCGTCTTGTCGAATACGTGGCTGCGCAGTTTGTGCTGGTCCATCTACCACTGCACCTTGTCGAGCTGTTCGAAGATGTCGCGGTAGACGACCTTGATGCGCTGCTTTTCCATGATGTTGAACTTGTCGTTCTGCAACACTTCCTGCATCGTCAGGCGCGCCGTGTTCATTTTCTTGACGTCCGCGCCAAAGGTGTCGGGATTGCGCTGGCTCAAGGTGATGCTGCCTTTGACGCGCGCGCGGTTGTCGCTGTACGACTGCGATTCGACGAATTGCTTGCCGGACGCCGATTGCAGCAGGCCGAAGTGTTCGTTTTGCCACAGCACCAGCGGCACGGTCGTCGCTTGCGCCGTGGCGACAAAACCCGTGGCCGTGTCGTGCAGGGTGTCGCCGCCGCCAACGATGGTGTGAATGTACACCTTGCGGCCCGATTCCTGCAGCAGTGAAAAACAATCGTTTTCCAGCAGGTAGCCCATCAGCGGCGAAAACGTGTTCGCGCCATTGTCGACCACGCAGTTGCCGTCTTCTTCGAGGATGTCGATCATCAGCGCGTCGAAGCGTTTCGGGTCGATGTTGCGCGCATCCGTCATCACGGGCACATGCTTGACGTTCATCGCCTTGTAGCGCGAGAACGTGGCGTTTTCCTGATCGGTGTCATAGCAGCGCAAAGGCGTGCCGTCCTTGCCGCCTATCCACTGGGCCAGCAGGGTCGAGACGAGGGTCTTGCCGATGCCGCCCTTGCCCTGCAGGATGAAATGTACCGTGTTTTGCATTGCGACTACTCCAAGTTGTTGCGTCAGTGACAATCAAAGATCCGTGACAGCGGCGCAGGCGCCCGGCCAGGCCACGACTGGCATTTTTACCACAATCCTTTGCAAATATGCCATGCGGAACAGCGAATCTGGTTATGATGTTAATCAGGATACCATTGATACAGAGCAAGTTTTGTGTGAAAAATCCACCCCAGAGTGTGAACGAGGACGCAGTGCCGATCTCCAGTCTCGATAAAGCCGACATTGACCGTCTGAATCAGCAAGCCCTGTCTTGCCTGGTCGGCAACCGCCGCCAGGCGCGCCGGCTGGCGCAGATGGCGCTGGCGGCGGCGCAACGGCAACAGTATGCGCGCGGCGGCGCGTATGCGGAACTCAATCATTGCTGGCTGGCGTATTACGCGGGCGAGGCCGAACCGTCGTGCGAACGCCTGGACGCGTATTTCCAGCACAGCGGCGACCTGGAAGGGGGCATGGAAGTGGCCGCCCTGCAGGGCGCGTATGCGAGCCGGCGCGGCGATTTTGCCGATGCCGAGCAGCATTTCCTGCAGGCGCGCAGCCAGGCCGCGCAGATACCCGACTCGCTGCACAAGTTCATGCTGTACGCGCGCCTGGGCGTCGATGCCCTGAACCGTGGCGATACGCAGGACGGTCCGCGCAATTTCCTGCTGGCACTGGACATCGCCGAGCGTTTCGGCAGCCCCGCGCACCGGGTCAACAGCCTGTCGAACCTGGCGTCGTCGCAGCATGACCTGGGCAACGATGAAGACGCCATTCCCCTGCTGGTCGAGGCGCTCGACATCATCGGTGCGCAAAAGCTCAAATACCAGCAAACCATCGTTTCGGCCAACCTGGCCATGTGTTTATTAGCCACGGGCAAGCCGGCCGAGGCGCTGGCGCTGGTAGAGCCGTTTTACGAGTGGCCGGAAGAAGACCTGGCCGTGCGCGCCTTTCTGTTCTGTATCGCCGCCCACGCCGCCATCCTGCTGCAACAGCCGGCCAGCGCCCTGCAATTGCTGTTGCGGGCGGAAGAATATGCGCGCCGCGGCCAGGACCTGGAAGAGCAGATGCATGCGTGGCTGGTGCGCGGCAAGCTGGATCTGCACGCGGGCCAGACGGCGCAGGCGCTGGCGTCGCTGACGCAGGCGCACAGCCTGCTGAGCTGGACGCGCAACCCGTTTCACCAGCAGCAGATTTTGCGCGGTTTGTCCGATATCAATGCCCAGCTGGGCGAATGGCAAGCCGCGTATGGTTTCCTGCAGCAATACCAGGCCGCGTACGAGGCCAGCAGCAAGTCGGCGCGCGCTTCGCGCAGCCTGATGCGCAACCTGGAAAAGGAAATGCACAGCCTGAAAGCGGAGCGCGACAAGGCGCTGGAGCTGCAGGCGGCGCGCGAGACGGAAAACGCCAAGCTCGAGCACCTGAACCGCGAACTGGCGCACCAGATCCTGCACGTCAATTCCCTGCAGGACAGCCTGAAGGAGCAGGCCATGCGCGACCACCTGACGGGCCTGTACAACCGCCGCCATTTTGAAACTTGCCTCAATGCCATCCTGCACGAAGCCGATGCGGATGCGCCCGTGGCCATCGCCATCATCGACCTGGATTTTTTCAAGCGCGTCAACGACACCTACGGGCATAACTTTGGCGATGAAGTGCTGATCCAGTTCGCGCGCCTGGTGGAAGGCCAGTTGCGCGGCAGCGACATGCTGTGCCGCTATGGCGGCGAGGAATTCTGCCTGCTGTTGCGCGAAGCCGACAGCCTCATCGCGGCGCACAAGATCGACGATATCGCCGCGCGCTACCGCCAGTTGCTGATCCAGCAGGCGCCGCACAGCTTGTCCGGCTGCACTTTTTCGGCCGGCATCGCCGAATATCCGCGCCACGGTGCCGGCCGCCACGAATTGCTGATGCGCGCCGACAGCGCCCTGTACGCGGCCAAGCAGGCGGGCCGCGACCGCGCCTGCATCGCCGATGCTACTGGATAAAACGCAGCAGTTCCCGCAGGGCGTGCGCCACGGCCTGCTCGCGCACGGCCTGGCGGTCGCCGGCGAAGACCCGGCGCTCTGTCTGCACGCGCCCGGCCATGGCCCAGCCGAAGCAGACGGTACCGACGGGCTTGCCCGGTACGCCGCCCGTGGGGCCGGCGATGCCCGTGGTCGAGACGGCCACCTGGGCTTCGCTGTGGCGCAGGGTGCCTTGCGCCATGGCGGCGGCCACTTCCTCGC
This sequence comes from Janthinobacterium sp. P210005, assembly GCF_036231865.1. Taxonomy (NCBI): domain Bacteria; kingdom Pseudomonadati; phylum Pseudomonadota; class Betaproteobacteria; order Burkholderiales; family Oxalobacteraceae; genus Janthinobacterium; species Janthinobacterium sp. P210005. The sequence continues at coordinate 341,634 of NZ_JAZARC010000003.1, read as the reverse complement.
TGACGGCGCCGTGTGCGGCGATCAGCGCGGCGGGCACGCCCAGCATGCCGGTCTTGGCCCCGTTGGAATAGGTGACGAAACCCCGTTCGAACCAGGCGCTCGAGCCGGAGATATCGGTGACGGCTTGCGCCACGCCGCCGCCCGTGCACGATTCGGCCGTGGCCAGCAGCAAGCCCTTTGCATGCAAGGCCAGGCCGAGCGCGGTGGAGAGGGGGACGAGTTCGTTGCTCATGGATGACTCCTGCAGGCGGTGAAAATGGTGGCAAGACTGTAGCATGGCCAACGGTAAAAGAAACTTTCCCCGGTCACAGCGAAAATGCGTACACTCTTTTATACATTTGTTACCACTTCGGGCCGGCAGGCGCTCTGTCGCTGCGCCACCCTGGTGCGCATCGCTCGAACAGGCCAGCGGCATGGTGCCGCGCCTTCGTATGCATTATCTTTACTCGGTTGTCATGGTAATTCTGAACTGGACCTGGTGGCGTCATCCTGGCCCCCTGCGCCACCCCGCGCGCGGCGCCGGCCGCCGCGCTCACCGCTGGGGCTGGCTATTGCTGCTGTTGGGCGTGCTGTGCGCCGAGACGCTGGCACAGGTGCCGGGGGAGCTGGAGCGCCAGGTCAAGGCCGCGTATCTGTACAAGTTTGCCGGCTTTGTCGAATGGCCCGACGGCAGCTTTGCCCGGCCCGACGCGCCGCTGGTGATCGGCGTGGCGGGCGCCGATGCGCTGGCCGAGCAGCTCGAGCAGAGCGTGGCCGGGCACAGCGTCAACGGCCGCGCCGTGCAGGTGAAAAAAGTGCGCCGCGGCGAAACGCTGGTTGGGCTGCACGTGCTGTACCTGGGCGCGCTGGAGAAGGCGGCGCTGCAGGAGATGCTGGCCGCCAGCCGTGGCCTGGCGTTGTTGACGGTGTCCGATTCGGATGAGGTCTACGCGATGGGCAGCATGATCAATTTTGTGATGGCCGAGGACAAGGTGCGCTTCGACGTGGCCCTGAAACCCGTGGCGCAGGCGCATATCCGCATCAGTGCGCGCATGCTGCTGGCCGCCTACCGCGTGCAGACGGGAGGCGCCTAGATGATACGACTGCGCTCCATCCGCCACAAGCTGATGTCGGTGGTCTTGCTGACCACCCTGGTGGCCCTCGTCATTTCGCTGGGCACCATCGTCGTCTACGACTTGCGCGCCTACCACCGCAACCTGGTGGCCGATATCAGTACCCAGGCCGAGCTGCTGGGGCACATGAGCTCGGCTGCGCTGGCCTTCGACGACGAACGCCTGGCGCTGGAAAACCTCAACCTGATGCGCATCCGCCCGCGCGTGACGGCCGGCGCCCTGTACAAGGCCGACGGCAGCCTGTTCGCCAGCTACCGCGCGAACCAGAATGTGGGCGAGCTGCCGGCGAAGGTGGGCAAGGAAGGCGAAAGCATCCAGGGCACCTCGGTGGAGCTGTTCAAGCCCATCGTCGACAATGGCGAACTGCTGGGCACCGTGTATTTGCGCGCCGATTACGAGCTGGCCGGCCGCACGGCCGATTACCTGGCCATCGCGCTGGGCGTGACGGTGCTGGCGCTGCTGGTGGCCTTGCTGCTGCTGCGCCGCCTCGATTTCGTCATCACGCAACCGATCCTCGATATCGCCGACGTGGCGCGCGAAGTGATCGAGACGGGCGACTATTCGCGCCGCGCGCGCAAGCTCAGCGTCGACGAAGTGGCGCAGCTGGTCGATTCCTTCAACAAGATGCTGGCCGAGATCGAGCTGCGCACGCAGGCGCTGGAGCGCTCGAACGGCGAGCTGGCGCGCGAAGGCGAGCAGCGCACCCAGGCGCAGCAGGAAGTCATGCGCCTGAACCAGGAGCTCGAAGTGCGCGTGCACGAGCGCACGGTGCAGCTGGAAATGACGAATGGCGAACTGGCCATGGCGATGGAAGAGGCGCGCAGCGCCAACTATGCCAAATCGGCGTTTTTGTCGTCGATGAGCCATGAATTGCGCACGCCGCTCAACGCCATCCTGGGCTTCGCGCAAATCCTCAGTTCCGACCGCCTGCCGTCGACCCTGGAGCAAAAGAAGGAGTTCGCCGGCCATATCCTGAAATCGGGGCGCCACCTGTTGACCTTGATCAATGAAATCCTCGACCTGGCGAAGGTGGAATCGGGTACGGTCAGCCTGTCGCTCGAACCGGTGGGCCTCGACGCCATCTTGCAGGAATGCCGCGACATGATCGCGCCGCTGGCCAGCCAGCGCGGCATCGGCATGGCTTTCCCCGACGCCTGCCCCCTGAACGTGCTGGCCGACCGTACGCGCCTCAAGCAGATCTTGTTGAACCTGCTGTCGAATGCGCTCAAGTACAACCGCGAGCAGGGCGAAGTGAGCATCGCTTGCGCGCCGCAGGCGGGCGGGCGCGTGCGCATCAGCGTGCGCGACACGGGCGTGGGCCTCGACGGCGAACAGGTGGCGCTGCTGTTCCAGCCTTTCAACCGGCTGGGACAGGAGGGCGGCACGGAAGAGGGCAGCGGCATCGGCCTGGTGGTCACCAAGCGCCTGGTGGAGCTGATGGATGGCAGCATCGGCGTGACCAGCGCGCCCGGCGAGGGCAGCACGTTCTGGATCGAGCTGCGCGTGGTCGATGCCTTGCCCGCGCCCGCCACCCTGGCCTTGCCGCGGCCGGACCTGGCCGGCGCGCTGCTCGAGCACAGCGCCCCCGTGACCTTGCTGTACGTGGAAGACAATCCCGCCAACCTGACCCTGGTCGAGGAAATCGTGCGCTATTGCCCGCAATTGCAGCTGCTGACGGCCACGGATGGCCGCCTGGGCGTGGAAATGGCGCGCACGCACCTGCCGCAGCTGATCTTGATGGATATCAACCTGCCGCACGTGAACGGCACGGACGCGCTGAAACTGCTGCGCGCCGATCCCCGCACGGCGCACATTCCCGTCATCGCCCTGACGGCCAACGCCATGCCGGGCGACGTGGAGCGCAGCCTGGCGCTGGGCTTTTACCGCTATCTGACCAAGCCGATCAACCTCGATGAATTTACCGAGGCGATCAACAGCACCCTGGCTTACGTGGCGCAGCAGCGCCGGCAGAAGGGAACAGGCGCGCCATGATCAGCCAGGCCGATATCTACGCGGCGAAAATTCTCATCGTCGACGACCAGGAAGTCAATCTGCGCCTGCTCGAGCATTTGCTGCAGAGCGGCGGCTACACGGCCGTCACCAGCACCCTCGACGCGCGCGCCGTGGCCGGCCTGCACCAGCGCCAGCAGTTCGACCTGATCATCCTCGACCTGGCGATGCCCGGCATGAGCGGCTACGAGGTGATGGATGCCTTGCGCCCGCTGGAACTGGAAGGTTATCTGCCCGTGCTGGTGATCGCCGCCGACCCGGACGCCAAGCTGGCGGCGCTGGAAGCGGGGGCGCGCGACTTCATCAGCAAGCCGTTCGACGCGCTCGAGGTGCTCACGCGCATCCGCAACATGCTCGAAGTGCGGCTGCTGCACCGCGCCGCGCGCCACTACAACACCTTGCTCGAACGCACGGTGGGCCAGCGCACGGCCGAACTGCAGCGCTTTCGCGGCGCCATGGACGCCACCACCGACGCCATCTTCCTCGTCGACGTGCTGGGCATGACCCTGGTCGACGTCAACGATGGCGCGTGCCGCCTGCTCGGCTATGCGCGCGCCGAACTGCTGGCGCTGGCGCCCGGCACCTTGCTGCCGTCGCCGCCGGCCCCGCCGCTGGCCGGGCTGCCGGGCGGCCCGGCGCACCTGGCCACGGAAGTGACGGAATGCGAACTGGTGCGGCGCGACCTGAGCCTGGTGCCCGTGGAACTGGGCTGGCACTGGTATGCGCAGGCGCCCGTGGCGGGCGGGCAGGGCGCGGGCGGCCTGCTGCTGATCGCCGTGGCGCGCGACATCAGCGAACGGCGCCAGGCGCAGGAGCGCCTGAAGCACCTGGCCCATTACGATGGCTTGACGGGGCTGCCGAACCGCAGCCTGTTTTACCAGACCCTGGCCCAGGCCGTCGAACTGGCGCAGGAAAAAAGCTGGCGCATCGTGGTGCTGTTCATCGCGCTCGACCGCTTCAAAAGCATCAACGACACCCTGGGCGCGGCGCTGGGCGACGAACTGCTGCGCCAGTTCAGCAACCGCCTGGTCGAATGCGTGCGCCTGCGCGACACGGTGGGACGCCTGGGCAATGACGAATTCGCGCTCATATTGACCATGAGCCGTAACCAGCAGGAAGCCGTGGCCGTGGCGAACCAGGTGCGCGAAGCCTTGCGCGCGCCATTCGACTTGCGCGGCCATGCGGCCACCCTGACGGCCAGCATCGGCATCGCCATGTATCCGGACGACGCCACCGACCCGGAAACCCTGATCAAATACGCGAATACGGCCATGGGCGGCGCCAAGCAGGCGGGCCGCGACGGCTACCGCTTTTTCACGGCCGGCATGAACGTGCAGGTGCTGGCGCGGCTGGACCTGGAACTGGCGCTGCGCCATGCGCTCGAACACGAGCAGTTCATCCTGTACTACCAGCCCAAGGTGGATTTGCGCACGGGCCGCATCAGCGGCGTGGAAGCGCTGCTGCGCTGGCGCCGTCCCGGCTACGGCCTGGTGGCGCCGGCCGAATTCGTGCCGGTGCTGGAAGACACGGGGCTGATCGTGCGCGTGGGCGCCTGGGTGATCCAGGCCGCCTGCCGCCAGATCGCCGAGTGGCGCGACAGCGAGGTGGGGCCCGTGCACGTGGCCGTGAACGTGTCGAGCCGCCAGTTTGCCGAAGGCGATCTGGAAGGCGAAGTAACGCGGGCGCTGGCGCTGCACGGCGTGGCGCCGGAATTGCTGGAGCTGGAATTGACGGAAACGGCGCTGATGTCGAACGCCGAGCGCACCATCGTCGTGCTGGGCAAACTGAAGAAAATCGGCGTGAAGGTGGCCATCGACGATTTCGGCACCGGTTACTCGAGCCTGGCGTATCTGCAGCGCTTCCCCATCGACAAGCTGAAGATCGACATCGCCTTCGTGCGCAACATCACCAGCAACCCGAACGACGCGGCCATCGCGCTGGCCATCGTCAGCATGGCGCACAGCCTGAAACTGAGCGTGGTGGCCGAGGGCGTGGAATCGCGCCCGCAGCTGGAATACCTGCGGCGCAACCGCTGCGACGAAATCCAGGGCTTCTATTTCAGCCGCGCCCTGCCGGCGCTGGAACTGGGGCAGATGATCGTGGCCGGCGCCGGCCTGCCGCCCGGCCACGACCCGGCCGCGCAGCCGGCGCAAACCCTGCTCATCGTCGACGACGACGTCAACGTGCTGTCATCGCTGCACCGCCTGTTCCGTCCCGAGGGCTATCACATCCTCACGGCCAGCACGCCGGCCGAAGGTTTCGAGATGCTGGCCCTGCACCGCGTGCACGTCATCGTCTGCGACCAGCGCATGCCCAGCATGAGCGGCACGGAATTCCTCAGTAAGGTCAAGGAACTGTACCCGGAAACCATCCGCATCATCCTGTCCGGTTACACGGGCCTGGAAGCCGTGCTCGATTCGATCAACCGCGGCGCCATCTACCGTTTTTATACGAAGCCGTGGGACGACACCCAGCTGCGCGACAACATCCGCCTGGCCTTCCAGCACTACTGGATGGTGAACCAGCCGGGGCTGGCGCGGGTGGCGGTGCGGTAGAACTTAGTCGCTGAAGTGGTCGAAAGACGATAAGCGCAGGTCGAGCGGCTGCCCCCTTGCATCCACCAGCCGCAGGCCCGCCTGCGCCTCGATGCTGCCCACGCGCGTGACGGGCGTGCCGCAGCTTGCCGCCAGGGCGGCGATGGCCTCGCGCGATGATGTCGGCGCCGTGAAGCACAGTTCATAGTCGTCGCCGCCGGCGGCCGTGTAGCGGCGGCGCACGCTGGCCGCTTGCCGCGCCAGCACGGGGCCGGCGGGCAGGGCGTCGACGTCGAGGGTGGCGCCCACTTGCGACGCTTTCAAGATGTGGCCCAGGTCTCCCGCCAGGCCGTCCGAGATGTCGATGGCCGCATGCGCCAGGCCCGCCTCGGCCAGGGCGCAGCCCAGCGCCACGCGCGGCGTGGGCGTGTGCATGCGCGCGGCCGCTGTCAGCAGGTCGGCGGGCGCCAGCTCCTGTTCCATGCGGTAGCCGGCCAGCGCCAGGCGCGCGTCGCCGACCGTGCCGCTGACCCAGATATCGTCGCCCGCCACGGCCGCGCTGCGGCGCAGGGCCTGGCCCGGCGTCAGTTCGCCAAACACGGTGATGCAGATATTTAAGGGGCCCTTGGTGGTGTCGCCGCCGATGAGTTCGCAATCAAAGGCGTCGGCCAGCGCGAACAGGCCTTCGGCAAAGCCGGCCAGCCAGGCGCGTTCCGCCTGCGGCAGCGCCAGCGCCAAAGTAAATGCGACGGGACGCGCTCCCATGGCGGCCAGGTCGGACAAATTCACGGCCAGGCTTTTGTGGCCGAGCATGCGCGCGTCGGCGCCGGCAAAGAAGTGCCGGTCCTCGACCAGCATGTCCGAGGAGATGGCGATCTGCTTGCCCGCGCCGGGCGTGAGCAGCGCGCAATCGTCGCCGATGCCCAGGGTGGCGCGGCCGGGGCGCTGGCGCACGAAATATTGTTTGATCAGGTCGAATTCGGAAAGCGCGTCGTGTGGGGCCATGGCGTGGTCTGTTCGTTGAATGATGGTGTGGCCCGGCTATTATAGGCTGGCCTACAATACAGGCCTTTGCCACCGCCGATCATGCCCCTATGCCCTTCCACGATATCCACGCCCTGATGCAATCCTATCTTGACGACGGCTGGCTGCGCGAGCCGCAGGCCGTCGGCCTGGACACGTTTACGGCGCCGGAACTGCTGGCGCGCGGGTTTTACGAGCTGTGCGATGGCGGCCAGCTGTGCCTGTATGAGGACGAACGTTACTTCCGCCGTGCCGGCCGCGCCGTGCAGGCCTCGTTCAAGGTGTATCTGCAGCAGGGCCGCTTGCACGCGAACGGGCTGGAGCTCGGCTATCAAGTGCGCCTGGCCAGCGTGCTGCGCGCGGCGCGGCGCCCCCTGCCGCCGTTCCGGCTGCTGCTGGAAAGTGGCGCCCACAGCGGGGCGCTGCTGTTCGACAGCGGCCTGGTGCTGCAGTTCGCGACCAACCTGCATGGCGCGCCCCGCCATTATTTCCTGACCCTGGTCGAGGGGCAGTTGCCCGATCCCGGTGCGGGCGAACTCGACCTGCGCGCCGCCAGCGAGGGCCACGTCCAGGCCCTGTATGGACACTGCGCGCCGGAAGAATTGCAGCGCCAAGCCCGGCGCGGCCATGCGGCCCTGCGCGAGCTGGCGCGCCTGCTTTCCTAAACTTAGACTTTCTTCGCCTGCGCCATGCCGTGCAGCAGCTTGGCCAGCAACTGGTCGAGCTGGCGCTGCTCGTCCGAGTTCAAAGCCGAGAGCATCGCGCGCTCGTTGTCCACGTGCAACAGCACCAGCCGTTCAATCAATTCCAATCCCCTTTGCGTCAGGGCCACCAGCACGCCGCGCCGGTCCGTCGGATGCTTTTGGCGTTCGATCAGGCCGGCCGCTTCCAGGCGGTCGATGCGGTTGGTCATGCCGCCCGAGGACAGCATGGCCGCCTCGTACAGGGCCGTCGGCGTCAGCGCATATGGCGCGCCGGAGCGGCGCAGGGTGGCCAGCACGTCGAATTCGCCCGGCTGCAAGCCGTGTTCCGCAAACAGGGGGTTGAGCCAGTCGCGCGCCATCAGCTGCGCCACCGTGCCCAGCTGGCCCACCAGCTGCATGGCGTTCGTATCCATCTGCGGCAGTTCGCGCTGCCATTGTGCGGCGGCAAATTGCGCGCGCGTGTGTTCTTGCGGGGTATCGGTCATGGTGCCATCCATTTATCTCGACATCAAGATACATTTCTATCTTTATGTTAAGATACTTTTCATCGAGTTATTTTATATGACGCATTAAACCATGTGCCTCCCAGCGAGGCAAGGACTACTCTCCCATGCCATCCGAACGCCCCGTCTCTTCCCCGCTTCCCTCGTCCGCCCTGGTGGTGGCCGCCATCATCCTGCTGGGCCTGAACCTGCGGCCCATCCTGGCCGCCATCGGCCCCTTGCTGGATAGCATCCAGGCCGGCACGGGCCTCAGCAATGCCGACGCGGGCTTGCTGACCACCGTGCCCGTGTTCGCCATGGGCGTGTGCGCCTTGCTGGGTGCGCAGCTGCAGCGCCGCCTGGGCGTGGCGCGCGGCATCGGTATCGGCATCGCCATCATCGCTTGTGCCTGCGCGCTGCGCTGGCCCTTGCACGGCAGCGGCGGCTTGATCGCCACGGCGGCCTTGGGCGGCCTGGGCATCGCGCTGGTGCAGGCGCTGTTGCCGGCCTTCATCAAGCGCCATTTCCCCGCGCGGGCAGGGCAGCTGATGGGGTTTTATACGACGGGCATCATGGGCGGCGCGGCCATTGCCGCCGCGTCCGCCTCGCCGCTGGCACAGTCGCTGGGTTGGCAGGCGCTGCTGGCCCTGTGGGCGCTGCCCGCCGTGGCGGCCGCGCTGCTGTGGCGCCGCGCGTCGGCTTCGCGCGTGGACGTGGCCGGCGGTGCCGGCGCCAGCCTGCCCGTGGGCAGTGGCCGCGCCTGGCTGCTGATGGTGTTTTTCGGCATCGGCACGGGCGCTTACACCCTGGTGCTGGCCTGGCTGCCGCCGTTTTATACGGAACTGGGCTGGAGCGCGGCCGACAGCGGCTTGCTGCTGGGCGGCCTGACCCTGGTGGAAGTGCTGGCGGGACTGGTTATTTCCAGCGTCATCCACCGCTTTCCCGACCGCCGCATCCTGCTGCTGTCCGTCCTGCTGGCCGTGCTGGCCGGCCTGGCTTGCCTGATCGTGGCGCCCGCGCAACTGGCGCTGCCCGCCGTGATATTGCTGGGCTGCGGCATCGGCGCCCTGTTTCCCCTGTCGCTGATCGTCAGCATGGACCATGTGACGGACCCGGCCGGCGCCGGTGCGCTGCTGGGTTTTGTGCAGGGCGGCGGCTACATCATCGCCAGCAGCATGCCCTTCATTGCCGGCCTGATCCGCCAGCATTCGTCCAGCCTGGCCCAGGCGTGGATGGTGATGGCCGGCGGCGTGGTGGTCTTGCTGCTGATCGCCGTGCGCTTCGCACCCCGCGCGCGCCTGGCCCCATTGGATTAGCGTGCGCCTGCCGGGTGCCGGCAGCTGCTATATTTCGCTCATGAACATCGTCGACCACTATTTGACAGGATTGCGCCAGGCCATGCCGCCGGAGCCGTTGGCGGAGCTGGCGCTGGCCAGCGGCGCCAGCGCGGCGCAACTGGCCAGCCTGCGCGAAACGTATCCGCTGTGCCCGGACAGCCTGCTGCGCTTGCTGGGCCAGTACAACGGCACCTATTATCAGAAGTATGCGGGCGGCATGGTGCTGGTGTACATGCTGGGGTCGGACGTGTTCGAGTATCCGTATTACCTGAGCTCCGTCGAGCAGATCCTCAAGGATGGGCAGGCGAACCAGCGCAGCATCGCCGACATCTACGGCCATTATCTGGACGACGATCCCGGCATTGTCGACGCCCGCATCGACGCCGGCATCCGGCAGGGCCAGCGCCTGTGTTTTTCGCATTGCATGAACAATGGCGGCTCGTCCCGGCTGTATATCGATTTCACGCCCACGGCGTCGGGCAAGGTGGGGCAGGTGGTGCGCTTCCTGCACGATCCCGACAGCTACCTGGTCATCGCCGACAGCTTCGACTCGTATTTGCAGATGCTTATCGATGACGGCTATGCCTTCCTGACAGATGAGAATTTTGAATAACCGGGCCGCGCCGCCGTCCCTGCTGCCCGCCAACCGCCGCATCGTGCTGTCCGGCGAGGATGCGCTGCGCATCCTGCGCGAGATCGAATTCCTGCTGCAGTCGCTGCATCACATCGGCCGCCATTATTATCCCGATGGCGACGATGACGGCGCCGATGCCCTGCGCCGCGCGCAGTATTGCGCGGAGACGACGCGCTTCATCGACGCGCAGCAAGCGACGACGCGCCTGGCGCTGATGCGCCGCATTTTGTCCGCGCCGTTCGACGGCACCCTCGGCGCGGACGACATGGACGATATCGAGCGGGCCGTCGCCGCGCTGCCGCTGTGGCGCGCCGCCGATATTCCATCATAAAAACTAATTGAAATCTAAAATTTGATAGTTTTTCCTGTTCAGGACGTTTGTGCCGCCGCACGGCCTTACAATGCTAGGTTATGCGTTTTCGTGATATCAGACTGTGGCTAGCGGAAAATACCTAGCTAATTGAAAGAATCGGTCTGATAAAATCCGGAACACCCGATCGACCAAACAGGAAGGCAGCACAGCATGGATTCGTCATCTGATAAAAAAGAAGAATTGCGTCAACAATTGCGCTTGGCCGCACTCGAGTATCACGAGTGCCCGCGCCCCGGCAAAATCAGCGTGACGCCGACCAAACAACTGACCAACCAGCGCGACCTGGCGCTGGCCTACTCGCCAGGCGTGGCCGCTCCCTGCGAAGAAATCGTCATCGATCCGGCGAATGCCTATAAATATACGGCGCGCGGCAACCTGGTGGCCGTCATCACCAACGGCACGGCCGTGCTGGGACTGGGCAATATCGGCCCGCTGGCCGCCAAGCCGGTGATGGAAGGCAAGGGCGTGCTGTTCAAGAAGTTCGCCGGCATCGACGTCTTCGACATCGAAATCAACGAGATGGACCCGGACAAGCTGGTCGACATCATCGCTTCGCTGGAACCGACCTTCGGCGGCGTGAACCTGGAAGACATCAAGGCGCCCGAGTGCTTCTACATCGAGCGCCAGCTGCGCGACCGCATGAAGATTCCCGTCTTTCATGACGACCAGCACGGCACCGCCATCATCGTCGGCGCGGCCATCCTGAACGGCTTGAAAGCCGTCGGCAAGAAAATTGAGGATTGCAAGCTGGTCGTATCGGGCGCGGGCGCCGCGGCGCTGGCCTGCCTGGACCTGATCGTCGACCTGGGCTTCCCCCTGAAAAACATCTACGTCACCGACCTGGCCGGCGTCGTCTACAAGGGCCGCACGGAACTGATGGACCCGGACAAGGAACGCTTCGCGCAAGACACGCCGCTGCGCACCCTGGCCGAGATCATCCCGGACGCCGACATCTTCCTCGGCGTCTCCGCCGGCGGCGTGCTGAAGCAAGACATGGTGCGCAAGATGGCGCCGAACCCGCTGATCCTGGCGCTGGCCAACCCGAATCCGGAAATCCTGCCGGAAGAAGTCAAGGCCGTGCGCAGCGACGCCATCATCGCCACGGGCCGTTCGGACTATCCGAACCAGGTCAACAACGTGCTGTGCTTCCCGTACATCTTCCGCGGCGCCCTCGATTGCGGCGCCACCACCATCACGCGCGAGATGGAAATCGCCGTCGTGCACGCGATCGCCGACCTGGCGCATGCCGAGCAGTCCGACATCGTGGCCACCACCTACGGCATCAGCAACCTGTCGTTCGGTCCTGAATACCTGATCCCGATGCCGTTCGATCCGCGCCTTCTGATCAAGATCGCACCGGCGGTCGCCAAGGCGGCCGAGGATTCGGGCGTCGCCACGCGTCCGATCAAGGACTTGCAAGCGTACGCAGACAGCCTGCAGCAATTCGTCTACCGCAGCGGCACCTTCATGAAGCCGCTGTTCCTGATGGCCAAATCCACGCCGGCCGAACTCAAACGCATCGTCTACGCCGAAGGCGAAGAAGAGCGCGTGCTGCGCGCCGTGCAAGTGGTGGTCGATGAAAAACTGGCGCGTCCCATCCTGGTCGGCCGTCCACCGGTGCTCGAAGCGCGCATCCAGAAGTTCGGCCTGCGCCTCAAGCAAGGCGTCGACTTCGACGTCATCAACCCGGACTTCGACGAGCGCTATCGCGATTACTGGAATACGTACTACGCCATGACCAGCCGCAAAGGCGTCACCGAGGAATACGCTAAACTGGAAATGCGCCGCCGTCACACCCTGATCGGTTCGATGATGATCCACAAGGGCGACGCCGACGGCATGATCTGCGGCACCTTCGGCACCACCCAGCTGCACCTGAAATACATCGACCAGGTGCTGGGCAAGCGCGCCGGCAGCAATGTCTACGCCGCCATGAACGTGCTGATCATGCCGGAACGCCAGCTGGTGATGGTCGACACGCACGTCAATGAAAACCCGGACGCGGACCAGTTGGCCGAGATCACCATCATGGCCGCCGAAGAGATGACCCGTTTCGGCCTGTCGCCGCGCGCAGCCCTGCTGTCGCACTCGAACTTCGGTTCCAGCGATAGCGCCTCGGCGCAAAAGATGCGCGCCGCGCTCGCCATCATCAAGGAACGCGCGCCGGACCTGGAAATCGACGGCGAAATGCACGGCGATACGGCCCTCGACAGCAAGCTGCGTCAGAAAATCATGCCGAATTCGGCACTGAAGAACGACGCCAACCTGCTCGTCATGCCGAACATCGAATCGGCCAACATCGCCTACAACCTGGTGAAGACGGCGGCCGGCAACGGCATCGCCGTCGGTCCGATCCTGCTCGGTTGCGCCAAGCCCGTGCACATCCTGACGCCATCGGCCACCGTGCGCCGCATCGTCAACATGACGGCCCTGTGCGTCGTCGACGCCGTGGCACAGCGCAAAGCCTAAGCTGTTAGCTGCCGCCTGAAAGCCGCGCCATCCGCAAGGAGGCGCGGCTTTTTTTACATGGGCGACACGGGCAGGGCCGCGGCGGGCGGATGGCGGCGCAGGTAGTAATGGCGGTACAGCATGATCTCGCCCCATACCAGCAGCAGCGCCACCAGCGCGAACAGGCCCAGCGTGATCTTGAGCGAATTGAAATAGGCGCCGGCTTGCCGTTTGATGGCGTCGATGAAAATCATCGGCACTGACTTGTCGAGTTTGCTGAAGTCGGCATGGCGCGCCACGTCGGTGGTCAGGCGCACGGCCAGGTCGGTGCCCAGCGCGGCCAGCTCGCCAGTCGCCTGGCCACGGAAGTTGGCGCCCTTGAGCGCTTCGCCGAGCAGGCCGACCCTGGCGATCAGCTGTTCCTGCAGCACCTGCGTCAGCAGCACGCTGCCGCGGCGCAGAATGAATTCATTGATCCAGCGCGCCTTGCTGCGTTCCCAGTAGCTGCTCGATGTGGGCTGGTAATACATGCCTTGCACGAACGGTTCGAGCAGGCTGCGCACGCTGATGGGCTGGCCCGGGGCGATCAGCTTGACCTGCTGTTCCAGGTAGACGCGCAGCGCCGGCATCTGCGCTTCGACCACAGGCTGCAAGTCGCGCTCGAGGGCCTGGTTGACCACGCGGTGCACGCTGTGCACGGCGCCAAATCCGGCACCGAGGAGCGGCAGCGCGAGCAGGATCAGCACATAGCTGAGCTTGGCGGCCACATGCCAGGCGCGGGGACGGCGCACCAGCAGGCATTTTCTGGCCAGCTGGTAGCAGATGCCGAGCGCCAGCACGAAGCCGGCCGCGCTGCACAGCAGCATCCACGGCAGGGCGGTCCACAGCAGTTCGCCGCCGAACGGCACCAGGCTATTGCCCCAATTGAGGAGTTGTTGGTTCATGTACATTGCTTTGATATGGATAAACAGGCAAGTATACCCATTGTGCAACGACATGGAGCGCGCTTGGTGTCAGTGCGCCATCAGCACCGGCAAGGTCATCTGGCGCAGCACGGTTTCCGTCACGCCGCCCAGCAGGATTTCGCGGAAGCGCGCGTGGCCGTAGCCGCCCATCACCAGCAGATCCGCATGCACTTCGGCGGCCATGGCCAGCAGCGCCGCGCCGATGTCGCCCGTGGCGACGGCCGGGCGCACTTCCACGGGCACGCCGTGGCGGCTCAGGTAGGCGGCGATGTCGGCGCCCGGATGGCGCGCCGGCTGCGCGTGGCCGACCGGCGGATGCAGCAGGGCCAGCACCACCAGGCGCGCCGCGCGCAAGAGGGGCAGGGCGTGGCCGATGGCGCGCGTCGCTTCCATGCTGCCATCCCAGGCCACCACGACCGTGTTGTCCACCTGTGCGAACTGGCCGCTGCGCGGCACGATCAGCACGGGACGGGCAGCGTTCAGCATCACGTAGGGCACCAGGTCGCTCATGGCGCCGGGCAAGGCTTCGCCGGCGTCGTGCTGGCTCAGCACGGTCAGATCGCTGTAGCGGGCGCTGACGGCCATGCCGCCATCCTCGTCGTCTTCGATCAGGCGGCGCTCGAGCGAGGCGGCGCCGGCCTGGCGCGCCAGCGTCTCGAACTGGTCCAGCGCCTGTTCCGCCTGCCCATGCAAGGCTGAAATCTGCGCCGCCACGGCGCCGCCGCGCATGCCGCGGTTGTTTTCCAGGGTAAAGCGCGACATGCCCGTCATGGCGGCGCCGATCAGGTGCGCCTGGTGCGCGTGCGCCAGCCGCGCCGCGATGGCGATGCGCTGCGGCGCATGGCGCGACAGGTCGGCGTGGACGAGGATGGATTTGTAAGCCATGTTGTCACTCGGTAGTCAGGATGGCAACAAGGCTAGAACGGCAACACGGGCAAGTCCAGCATTGCCGTGCTGGCCGGGGCTTTTCTTATGCTGGGCTTGATGTAAGTCAAAAAAAGAGAGGCCAGGGCCATCTGCAAGTGCGCAGCCAGGAAAGTGCGAGCTGTTTGATGTGCATCAAAATGCCTGCCCCAGCGCCAGCCATAATGGCATTGAACTCCTGGCCCCTCCAGTGGTCTGCATCGGCGCCGGCGCCATCTGTCCGGCACTTGCTTGTGTGACGCAACAACGCTGGCCGTGGCGGGAGTTCACTCTTCAAGCGGGCGCGTGGTGTTCCGCTTTCTCTGCCCAGCGCAGCCGGATGGCGTCGATGGCGGGCAATTCCCCGACAAACAGGTCGACCAGCCGCGCATCGAAATGGCTGCCTTGTTGCGCTTGCAGATAGCCCACGGCGTCCGACACCGACCACGCGCGCTTGTACGGGCGCACCGAGGTCAGCGCGTCGAATACGTCCGCCACGGCGACGATGCGCCCCGCCAGCGGGATCGCTTCGCCTGCCAAGCCGTTCGGGTAACCGCTGCCATCCCATTTTTCATGGTGCGACACGGCGATGGCGCGCGCCAGCGCCAGCATGCCGCCTTCCGCATGTTCGCCGATGATGTCGCCGCCGATGCGCGCATGCGTCTGCATGATGCTCCATTCGTCCGCGTCGAGCTTGCCCGGCTTTTGCAGGATGCGGTCGGGGATGCCGATCTTGCCCACGTCGTGCATGGGCGCCGCGTGCAGCAGGTCGTCCGCGGCGGCCTCGTCCATGCCGGCGGCCACGCCCAGCAGGCGCGCGTAATGGCTCATGCGGATCACGTGCAAGCCTGTTTCATTGTCCTTGTATTCGGCCGCCAGGCCCAGGCGCTGGACGATCTGCAGCCGCGTTTCCTTCAATTCATCGATGCGCACCAGCGACAGATGCGTGCGCACGCGGGCGCGCACGATGGCGGGGCTGAGCGGCTTGGTGATGTAATCGACGGCGCCCGCCTCAAAACCGCTCAGTTCGTCGCGCATGTCGTTCAGGGCCGTGACGAAAATGACGGGGATGGCGGCCGTCAGCGGCGCGGCCTTCAGCTGGCGGCAGGCGTCGTGGCCGCTCATGCCGGGCATCATCACGTCGAGCAGGATCAGGGCCGGGCGCTCCTGCTGCGCCAGCGCCAGCGCCCGCGCGCCATCCTTGGCGAACAGCAGCGCATAGTCGTTCTGCAAGATCTGGCGCAGCAATTGCAAATTGGCCGCCTCATCGTCGACGATGAGAATCACGGGCCTGGCTGGTGCATTCATGGGGACTCCGGGGCGTAGGTGTGCAGCAAGTCGTGCAGCAGCGACTGTGCTTGGGGGAAATCAAAGTCGTCGATGGCATGCAGCAGCGGCGTCAGCTCGTCCGCTTGCGCGCCCATGGCGTGCTGCAACTGTGCTTGCGCCGCGTCATCGAGTTCGCCGCGCCGCAAGGCGCTTAACAGGGCACTGGCCGCTTGCCGGACGGCGGGCGCGTCGATGGCCGCCGCCGCCGTTGCCGCTGGCAAGGCAGGCGGCGCCAGCCGGGCGATGGCGGCCGTTGCCGCCGGCCATTGCGTCAGCAGGGCGCCCAGGATTTCGTCGAGCTGCAGTGCCGTGGCGGGAGCGGGACCGAGACCGAGACCGGGACCGGCGCAGCATTGCTCCAGCGCCGCCAGGCTGGCGGCCAGTTGCTCCAGTCCCAGGTTGGCGGCCACGCCGCGCAGTTGGTGGCTGTGCGACAAGAGCGCCGCGTGGTCGCGTGCCTCGATGGCGGCCAGCAGGGCGGGAGGCAGGCGCGGATGCTCGCGTCCGAAACGGGCCAGCGCCGCGCGGTAGGCGCTGTCGTTGCCGGCCCAGCGCTGCAGGGCGCCCGCATGGTGCAGCACCCGTCCGCCAGCGGGCGGCGGTGCGAGGCTATCGTCGGCCGGGTCCGCCGCCAGGCCCAGCACGCGCGCGATTTCCAGCGCCAGCGCCTGCCATTCGACGGGCTTGGTGGCAAAACCGTCCATGCCGGCCGCCCGCGCCGCCTTGCGGTGCGCTTCGAGCACGCTGGCCGTCATGGCGATCACGGGCACGCGCGGGCGTCCGTCGCGCAGGGCGGCGGCACGGATGGCTTGCGTGGCGGCCAGGCCATCCATGTGTGGCATTTGCAAGTCCAGCAGCAGCACGTCGAAGTCATCCTGCTGCGCCAGTTGCAAGGCTTGCGCGCCATCGCCGGCCGTGACCACCGTGTGGCCACGCTTGCCCAGCAGTAAGCTCAGCAGTTCCAGGTTTTGCGGCACGTCGTCGGCGGCCAGCACGCGCAGGGGCGGCAGGCGCACGCTGCGCCGTTCGCTGGCGGGCAGCGCCGCCTGGCGCGCCGGCAGCAAGGGCAGCATGACGTGGAACACGCTGCCGTGCGGCAAGGCGGCATCGGCCCAGATGCGCCCCTGCATCAGGGTCACCAGCTGCCGGCTGATGGTGGTGCCCAGGCCCGTGCCGCCGAAGCGCCGCGTGGTCGAGGCGTCCGCTTGCACGAAGGGATCAAAAATGGCGTCGCGCCGTTCCGCGGGGATGCCGATGCCGCTGTCCTGCACCAGCAGGTGCAGCTGGCCATCGTCGCGGCGCGCCGCCAGGCTGACGGCGCCGCCGGGCGTGAACTTGATGGCGTTGTCGAGCAGGTTGCCCAGCACTTGCCGCATGCGCAATTCGTCGCCATGCAGCATGGCCGGCAGTTGCGGGTCGTACTGCACCTCCATGCGCAAGCCCTTGGCGCGCGCATGGATGCCATACGTGGACGCCAGCTCGTCGACCAGCGCCAGCAGGCTGTAGTCGCGCAATTCCAGCGCCACGGCGCCCTTGTCCAGCTTGGCAGTATCGAGCACTTCGTTGAGCAGGCGCAACAGCGAGCGGCCGGACTGGCGTACGGTATCGAGGTGGCGCCGCTGCTCGGGCGCCAGCGGCGAGTCGAGCAGCACATCGGTAAAACCGAGGATGGAATTCATCG
This sequence comes from Janthinobacterium sp. P210005, assembly GCF_036231865.1. Taxonomy (NCBI): domain Bacteria; kingdom Pseudomonadati; phylum Pseudomonadota; class Betaproteobacteria; order Burkholderiales; family Oxalobacteraceae; genus Janthinobacterium; species Janthinobacterium sp. P210005. Next base: position 324,099 of record NZ_JAZARC010000003.1, on the reverse strand, counting down.
GCGTGCGGATTTCATGGCTCATGTTGGCGACAAAGCTGGCCCGCGTGGCGGCCGCCAGCTCCGCTTTTTCCTTGGCCATGCGCAAGTCTTCCTCCATTTGCCGCCGTTCGCTGATGTCGAGGATGACGCCGTCGACCCAGCGTACGGCGCCTGCCGCGTCGTGCACGACGGTGCCCCGCTCCCACAGCCAGCGCGCCGTGCCGTCCGCATGCAGCAGCCGGTATTCGAGCAGGTAGGGCTCGCCGCTGGCGACGCTGCGGTTGAAGACATCGATGACGTAGGCGCGCTCTTCGCTGGCGATCAGGCCCGTGATGGTGCGGCGCGGCGCCGCGCCGAGAAAGTCGGCGGGCGGATAGCCGGTGACCCCTTCCACGCCGTCGCTGATGAACAGCATGGGCTGGTTTTCCGCCGTGGTGCAGCGAAAGGCGATGCCGGGCAGATTGCCGATCAGCGAGCGCAACTGCTGCTCGCTTTCGCGCAGGGCGGCCAGCATGGCGCGCCGTTCGCTGATGTCCGTAATGAACAGCACATATAAATCCTGGTCGGCCAGGCGCGCGCTGGCCATCGAGCGCTGCACGGCGACCGGTACTCCATCCTTGCGCAGGTAGACGATTTCCTCGCTGGTGTGAACCGCCTCGCCTTCGCCCGTGCGCAGGTAGTGCAGCAGGCCCTGCTGTTCCGACTGGCGCACGTCGCTGACCAGCAGGCTGACGTGGCGGCCGACAATTTCCGCCGCCCGCCAGCCGAGGATGCGCTCGGCGGCGCCGTTGAAGTCGATGATGCTGCCATGCCGGTCGATGGTGATGACGCCGTCGACCGTGCTCGTCAACAGCGACCGTGTCCAGTGTTCGCTCTGGTTCAGGTGGCGAAACAGTTCGCGGTAGCGCAAGATGCCCACGGCCGAGGCGACGAGGATCGTCAGGGCGATGGTCAGCAGGGTCACGCTGATCACCAGCATGGGCCGGTTGGCATCGGCATCATTGCCTGGGGGAATCGTCCCCACGAAGCGGGCGGCTTGCATGCCCATGTAATGCATCCCGGCAATCGCGCAACCCATGACGCCAGCGCTGATCAAGGTGCGCCGCGAGGCGGACATGCGGCCGCTCCAGCCGCGCAGGCCGAAGCGTATCCACAGGGCCACGGTGGCCAGCGCCACGGCAACGACGAGCGACAGCGCGAACAGCAGCGGCTCGTAGCGCAGCGACAGGCCCATGCGCATGGCGTGCATGCCCGTGTAATGCATGGCGCCGATGCCCAGGCCCACCAGCAAGCCGCTCCTGAGCAGCAGCGGCGCCGTGACGGCGCGCCGGCTGATGGTGGCCAGGGCCACGAACGAGGCCGCCACGCTGGGTACGATGGATAGCAAGGTCAGGCCCGGATCGTAGGCGACGCTGGTGCCCAGCTCGAAGGCCAGCATGCCGATGAAATGCATGGCCCACACGCCGCAGCCCAGCGCCAGGCTGCCGGCCAGCAGGCACAGCAAGTGCAAGCGGCGGCTGATGCTCGCCTGCGCGCGGCTGTACGCCGTCATCTGGAAGGCCATCCACGACGTGAAAATGGCGATCACGAGCGACAGCAGCACCAGGCCCGGCGCATGCTGGCCGTGGTGCAGCTGGGCCGGATCGGCGGGAAGGTGGAACAGGTGCTGGACGCTGGCAGGTATCATCGTGGGCAGGCAAAGAGAGCGTCGTGGCGCTGAAAACAGGATCGGGGCCGGCCATCGCTGCGGGTGGCCGATGCAAATGACCTTACCAGATTTCTGGAAACAAATATCTTATTTGTAATTATTTTCTCTGTCGTGCAAGCCGTGCGCAGGCGGAAAAGCGGGGCGCAGGCCTCGCCGCACCAAGGGAATGGCGGTGCGGGCGAAGAAGTTTCCATCAGGAATTGTGTGGTTTTTTTGCAAAGTGCGACGTCTTGCCTTGTGTCATGCTACATTCGCGTCCTGCTTTTTTCTGAAAGGATGACGATGCCTTTAGGTAACAACTTCTTGCGGCATAATCAGCAAGCCTGGGATGCCCAGGCGGCCCGGAACAGTCCCTGGTCGCAGCCCGTCGACAGCGCCACCATCGCCGCGGCGCGCGCCGGACAGTGGCTCATCCACCTGACGCCCGGCCCCTTGCCGGCCGGCTGGCTGGATGACGTGCGTGGCAAGCGCATCCTGTGCCTGGCCGGTGCTGGCGGGCAACAGGCGCCCGTGCTGGCGGCCGCCGGCGCGCACGTGACCGTCTTTGATCTGTCTGAGCAGCAACTGGCGCAAGACCGCATGGTGGCCGAGCGCGACGGCTTGCAGTTAATCACCGTACAGGGCGACATGCGCGACCTGGCCTGCTTCGCCGACGCCAGTTTCGATGTCATCGTCCATCCCGTGTCGAACCAGTACGTGCCCGATATCGCCCCCGTGTGGCGCGAATGCGCGCGCGTGCTGGCGGACGGTGGCGTGCTGTTGAGCAGTTTCTTCAACCCGGCCGTGTTCATCGGCGACCGCGACCCGCAATGGGCAAAACAGGGCTTGATACGGCCCCGTTTCGTGCTGCCGTACTCGGATGTGGCGGATATGGATGCCGATGCGCTGGCGGCGCGCATGGAAAGGGGCGAGGCACTGATCTTTGGCCACGGCCTGGACAGCCAGATCGGCGGCCAGCTGGCGGCGGGCTTCGTGCTGGCGGGATACCACGAGGAAATGCATCCCCACCCGCGTTTTGAAATTGAAAAATACCTGCCCAGCTTTATCGCCACGCGCGCCGTCAGGCTGGCGCGCGCGGGATAGCGTTTAGTTGTAGGGCTGCAAGTCCAGCCAGACGGCATACGACAGGCGCTTGCCATTCCACAGTCCGCCGCCGCGGATGACGGCGTCGCACGAGGTCAGCTGGCCCACCAGGTCCATGCGGCCCAGGTTGCGGCGCAGGCGCAGCGCGTCGTTGTGCGACAGGTAGCCGACCAGCTGGCCATCGATGAAGACGGCGATGGCCTTGTCCTGGAACGGGTTGGCATCGTCGCAGACGAGCAGGGCCAGGCATTTCTCTTCCGCATTGCCGGGACCGTGCTCGCCGGCCAGTCTGGCGATGGCGGGCTGGTACATCGATTCGTTTTCCACTTCCGACGCAAAGCGCCCCTCATCGGTCCAGTGATGCGCGGGTGCGCCCGCAGGAATCGCCGGCACGTACTGGCGCACCGACATGAGCGGCTTGTGCAGCGGTTTGGCGGGCGTGCGGCCGCTGAAGACGTAGTACAGCAGGGCGATGACGATCACGATGGCAAGCAGGTAAAGCATGGTATCTCTCTGATTTCTGAAGGGGAAGCCGGTGGCGCGGGCGCATTGCGCGGCGTTGCCGCTACTATAGCAAGTTCGCCGCCTGGTTCCGGGTAAATCTGGCCATCAGGCGGCGCCGCCGGCGCAGTGCGCGCGGGTCGTTCAGCACGATGGGCGAGGCGCCCGTCAAGCCCGAGTAATACTGGCCGTGCTGGCGCAGGACGATGGCATAGTCGCGCAGCACGTGGCCCTGCGCCAGCATGCGCGCGTCGCAATCGACTTCGATGGCAAAGCGCAGCCGGTGCAACTGCCACCACAGGGACACATTCCACGGCATGAGAATAATCAGGGCGTACGCCACGGCCAGCAGCTGCGGGTCGCGCGCGGCCAGCCGGCATTGGGCGTGCGCCAGCAGCAGCGCCTGTTGCTGGGACGAAATCAATCGCAGCCAGACGGGCATTACGATGCGCGGCCGCAGCAGTCCCGCCACGCAGGGACCGATGCCGCCGCTCAGGAAGACGGGCGTGCCCAGCAAGGTGCTCTTTTGCCAGCGCCGCTGGTGCGACAGCAGCCAGACGCTGCGCAGCGCCAGCAGCATCAGCATGCCGCTCGATAGCATGAACCAGCCCAGTTTCAGCTGCGCCTGTTCCGCGGGCATGGCCGCCAGCACGCCGGGCAGCCATGCCAGGGGCACGATGGCGGACGCGGCGATGGCCGCCAGCCACAGCCAGCGCGTCGTGCGGCCGCGCCTTTGCTGCGTGCGCTCGGCGCGCCAGGCGGCGGCGCTCAACAGCAGCGCCAGCGCCATGGTGCACAGCAACCAGGCCGGCATCGGGCGCCTAGCGCTTCAGCGCCATGCCGACGGAGGCGGGCGCCGTGTGCTTGAAACCGAACTGCGCATACAGGTCTTGCGCCTGGCCATCGGCGATCAGGCTGACATACGCGCTTTCCGGCACGCCGCGATCGATGAACTGGCGGATTTCGCGCATGATCAGCTTGCCCAATCCCTTGCCCTGGTGGGCCGGCAGCACGGCGATATCGACGACCTGGAAGAAACAGCCGCCGTCGCCGATGATGCGGCCCATGCCCACCACCTCGTCGCCATGCAGCACTTGCACGGCAAACAGGGAATTCGGCAAGCCCCTGGCCGCGGCAGCCGTGGTTTTCGCGCTCAGGCCGGCGGCGACGCGCAGGTGCTGGTAGGTGGCGATGGAAGGGATGGCCAGGCGGGTGGTGTAGGGCGATGCTGCGGTCAAGGCGGTCTCCTGTAGAAATAGTTTGGAGCGGCAATTATAGGCGGCGATGGATTTTCGTGACGGCAGGCTTTATTCATCGCGCGCTATGTCGTCCGTGCCGCTTTTGCGCTATGGTGGCGCCATCCCCATATTTGTTGAAAGCACGCCATGTCCGCAGGATTTACCGCCACCGAGTTGTCCGTCATCAATGAAGACGACGCCCTGATCACCACCCTGGCCGCGCCAGCCGGCAAAGGCGAGCCCGTCTACCTGATGCTGCAGCGCGCCGACGAGTATGACGAGCAGGACGTGGCCATGGGCATGGACGAGCCCTACATCGAATATGGCGGCCAGGAATTTGCCTGGTATGGCCACATGCACGCCGTCATCCTGCATCCGAACCGTTTGTCCGTGCAGATGGATGCCGAGGCCGCCATGCAGATGGACGACGACGGCCAGATCGACGTGCGTTTCAATTTGACGCCGGAGCGCTACGCCCAGCTGCAGCAGGCGCTGCGCACCACGTTCGAGGGCTGCGACTACTATCGCGAAGAACGTTGATCTGCGCGGACGCCGCCGGCCATGATGTCGGGTATGCTGGATAGAGGATATGGACTGGGGGAGTGGACGATGACGGTGCTGATACTCGGTTTGCTGCTGTTCCTGGGCTTGCACTCGGTGCGCATCGTCGCTGACGGCTGGCGCAGCGCCCAGCTGGCGCGCCTCGGCGAAAAGCGCTGGAAGGGCCTGTATTCGCTCGTGGCGTTCGTGGGGCTGGGCCTGATCATCTGGGGCTACGCCCTGGCGCGCCAGCAGCCGCAAGTGCTGTGGTCGCCGCCCATGGGCTTGCGCCACATCAGTGCCCTGCTGATGCTGTTCTCGCTGATTTTATTGGCGGCGGCCAATGTGCCGCGCAACCATATCAAGACCCTGGTGCACCACCCCATGCTGCTGGGCACGCAATTCTGGGCCGTGGCGCATCTGCTGGCCAACGGCAACGTGGCCGATGTGCTGCTGTTCGGCGGCTTTCTCGTCTGGTCGTCAATCGATCTGTATGCCGCCGTGCAACGCGACCGCGCGGCCGGAGTGGCGTACGAGGGCGGCACCATGGCAGGCACCCTGATCGCGGTCGGCGCGGGCTGTGCGCTGTGGCTGCTGCTGGCGTTCTGGCTGCACGGCGTGCTGTTTGGCGTGCGGCCGTTTGGATAGCCGGACGGGCGCAAACGCAATTCCGTGCGTTTCAGCATTATCGATACGGAGTGGGCGGCGGTGAAGGCGGGCCTGGAGGGCAGGCTGCGGTGTCAGGGGATTTTTGGCCGGATGGAAGAGCGGCCGCTGGCGTCCAGCATAGCGCGTAACAGCTGGTCGCCCAGGCGGTTTGAGAAGTGCGTCTCATCCCAAAACATGGGCATGGAAGGAGAGACATTGTCAGAATGATCACTTTCACCGTTGCGCAGCTCATAGTCAAGCAAAGGCACATGGAATTGCGATGCGAGCAAGGTGACCTCCCTTTTCCACTGCGCGGCTTGAGGCACGAGTCCGGCCTGGCGGATACGTGTTTGCCATTTTTCGCTAACAGGCAAAATCAGCAAAATAACTTCTATCTGCCTGGTTTGCGCGAGATGGAAGATGGCCGTCAAATCCCTGATATCGGCGGCATTGTTTGCATGATTTTGACAAGCGCTTGCAATCGTCTTGAAGAGCTGCTTAAAGCGCGACTCATGTGCTTGCGCTCCCCCTGCACGTGTCGCCCCTTTAGCCTGATCGTCATAGTAACGTCCTTGTTTGTCAAAATAGCTGTCGAAGGAGCGCGGAGGGAACAGATTTATTTTCAGCGTTCTTAGGCTGTATATGACGGCATTTTCGGGCGACAGATAATGAAACGGCAAGTCGAGCTCATTTTTTGTCACCGCATTTTCATTTTTCGTTTCGCAGGCATTGGATGTGAGGTAATTGACTTCCAAATACAGCCTTCGAATGCGTGCCCCTTGGCTCAGGGTGAAAAACAGATCCCTGGCTGTTGATAGCGGCAGGGCATCGATGCCAGCCACTTGAACGTTGCCGCCGTATAAGCTGGAGGCGAGTGTTTCGTTGAAACCACGCCGTACCCGGGAAGAACCAAGAATCAGCACGTCAGGCGGGTTCAGCGTGCTGCGCAATACAGCCGCGCTTGTCTGGCTACTGTTAGGAATCTCCAGTCTGATGGTATTGATCTTATGGCTCGACTGGTGCCGCCAGATGGCATAGGGATCGACGATAAAAACGAGTCCGGCAACAAGGAGCGCGAATCCGAGCGCAATGAAAAAAACGCAGGCGAAAAAGCGCGCGATGGGGATGTCTTGATTAAAACCCTGCATATTTGAACTCTTTGACAGCGGACAAATTGATGAGTGCCAGGCACAGCGCGACGGCGACTGCTACCGCCCACGCCAGGCTGGGTTTCCAGGCCAGCGAGCTGGTCGTGGACTTTTTCAGCTGCACGCTCCAGGCGGGGAGCTCTTTCGCCATCAGGTCGATCAGGGAAGGGGCCGACCAGTTAAATGCCACGGCGGCGAGGATGGCGGTGATGCCGAAAAAACCTCCAGGCCAGGCGCTTGCCTGCCCGGCACCCAGCAAGCCGAGCATGACGTGCCTGGCCTCCTGCCAGTCGGGCGTGGCCCACAGGCTGACGGAAAAGCCGATGGCCGCCAGCGTGAAGGCCCTGCCAGCCCAGTGCTGCAGCTTGCCGCCTTTGCGCGACACCAGATTCCAGCTCCGCAAGGCGTGGTTGCCCGTGACGAGCAGCCCTTGATAAATGCCAAAGATCAGCAGCGGAATGGTGGCGCCATGCCAGATGGCGACAGCCATCATCACCACGAACAGGGCTGCGTAATGCCGCCATACCTGGCGTTTCCTGGTCAGGGGCCGATACAGGTAGTCGCGCATGAAGGCACCCAGGGTCACATGCCAGCGGGTCCAGAATTCGACCGGGCTGGACGACTTGAACGGGGCATGGAAATTGACGGGCAAGTGGATGCCGAACATGCGGCTGATGCCCATGGCCATTTCCGAATAGCCGCAAAAATCATAGTACGTTTCAAACAGGAAACCCAGGCAGGCGATCCAGGTCTCGACGAGGCCGATGGGGTCGCCTTGTCCCGCGCGCAGGAAAACGTCGCCTTGCGCGTACAGGAAAATGGGGGAAATGCAGGATTTCTTGAACAGGCCCATGGTAAACAGGGTGAGGCCGACGGCATAGTCGCGCGGCGCCGGATGCAAGGCCGACGACGTGCCCGGCGCGCCCAGGAATTGCGGCAGCATGTCCTTGTGCGACAGCAGGGGGCCGGCAGGCAAGTGGGGAAACCAGGCCACGAAGAGCGCGTATTCGAGCGGATTGGTGCTGCGGGCCTGTCCCCGCGCCGTATCGACCAGGAAGGCGATTTGCGTAAACGTGAAGTACGAGATGCCCAGCGGTAAGGCTGGGATCGCCATCCCGGGCACGACAAAGAATTTCGCATACTTGTACGCGGCAAGAAAACATAAATTTCCCGCAATGGCCAGCGCCAGGTAGCGGGTTTTCCCGCGGTTCCTGCCGATGACGCCGGCGAGCAGCCAGTTGGCGCCCATCGATGCACAAAACAGCAGCAGGTTGTGCGCATCGTTGAGGTAATAAAAAGCCAGCGAAATCAGCAGCGGCAGCAGCAGCTTGACATGGCTTGTCGACAGCAAGTGGCGATAGCCATACGCGGACAGGGGCAGGAAGGCGAGGGCAAACCAGTACGAGGTAAAACTCATCGTATTACAGGCGTGCCTTGGCCGAGTTGGTGGCGTTCAAAAACAGCTTGGCCCAGATTTCCCGCACTTCCAGCCATTTGGCGAGTTCTTCCGGTTTTCTGACGGCTTCACGGATACGCGACAGATAGGTCGATTGTCCCATCGCATAAGCGCGGCAGTTGCTGCAATCGATATTCGAACTGCAGCACTTGCCCTTGCCCGGTTGATGATCGACATGCACATGCACTTGCTTGGTGACGCGAAAACCGCAGTTCCTGGCGATCTTGGTGACGGGATCGATGTCATACAGCTTGTCGCCCGTGACCCAGTCGTCATAGTGCAGGGAGTATTGGACCGTTTCCGGATAGGCCAGCATGGCGCGCACAATTTCCGCGCGTGCATGGGCAAAGTCGGCTTGCGTCAGGGCCAGGCTTTGCGTGGCACTGCTGATGCGGAAATACGCCTTGTCGTTATCGGCCTTGTTTTCCAGCTTGTCCAGATAGCGGGTGGTGGGACTGAAATAGCTGAAGGTGAGCGGCAAGCCGTGACTGTTGGCAAGCTCTGCCATGATCATGATCTGATTGATATTCAGGGAGGTAATGGTAAACACGCAAACGGCACGCGGGTCGTCGCGGTAATTGTTCATCGCCTTGGTCAGCACGTCGCCGGCGCGCAATGAACTGCCGATTTCATCGACACCCCAGGAAGAGATATGGATGCGATAAAAGATATCGTCCGGCAAGCGTATCGTACCATTGGTAAACACAATGCCATGCGGGATGTATTTTTGGGCCGCACGCAGCCGGTCGGGCACCAGGCTCGGTTCCGCGCCCGCCATGTAGGCCAGCGTGACGCCACGCGCCGCATCGGCGGCAAACAGGGCATCCCATTCGGCAAGCGAACGGCTGTCTTCGTGTCCTTCGTTTTCCTCGCCTTCGAAAAACAGGCAGCCCTCGCAACGCAAATTGCATTTTGACGCCACATCATAGTTGGCCGCCTTGAGGGTTCCCAGCCGCGCATTGAGTTCACGAAAATAGGCGAAGTCATTTTGCTTCGTGGCGGACGCAAGTTCAGAGAGGGAGTTCATAGGCACCGGAAGGTAGGATCGAAAAATTTATGGACATTGAGCATCCCGTACGGCGAGGCATGACGGCAGCTTGCATGCCCAGACGTGAGCCGTAAAGTGGGCGAGGGCCTGAGGCTTTAGTATGCCGCTTGCTCCGGCAAAATGAAATATTGGCTATAAATTAATTTACTTTTGAGCCACATCTTTTTATTGCAATGCAAGATTTTCTTGACAGTATGAAATACTCCATTTTTACCGTTTGCAGGGCGTGCGCGGCCGGTGCTGCGGCGCGTGACTAGCAAGTTGGGTGCACAGGGTGCGCATTTGACACGGAGGGGGCGGTGAAAGTGTGGAAAATCAGGCGAAAAAAAACCACCCGATCCTGAGAATGAGTGGTTGTTTTCTGGTGTTGCGATGTCTGGTGGTGCCGGGAGCCGGAATCGTCTCTCCTGTATTAATGCGGCTTTGCGGTGTTCGTGCGTAATTCGTGCGTAATCGAAATTAATTTTTCTCGCGGTACGATTGTGCCCACGCGATCACCTCTTTGGCATTGTACAGGGGCTGCGCGCGGCCCTTTGATGTCGGCAGGCGGATTGCTTTGGGAAACGATGGCAGGCATGCCATCTGTTCACGAACCGTACCTGGTTCGCGTTTCAAGTACGCGGCAATAGTGGCAATGTCCCACAGGTCAATGGCCAGCGGAATCGATGGTGTCATCCGCTGGGCGACCGCATCGGCCAGGCGCTCAATCAGATCAACGTCACTCATATTTTGCTCCCTGGAGTGCTTGCCGGTTTTAGTGGTGTGTTGAATGTCCATATCGTTTTGTTTCTCAGTAAGTGGTAATGCAGGTGGAGGCTTGGCTGCGTTGTGGGCACCCTGCATCACGGATACGACCAGTACAGGCTGAACAACGCGCTGGCCAGCGACGCAAACGCGACGGCCAGCGACGCAAACGCGACGGCGATATGCAAGCGGTATGGCATTGGCTCAGCGCGACCCTGGCGCCGTTTGCTTGGTTTGCCAAGCGATGCGTTGACGGCCGCAATGTGCGCCGCGATAGAGCTGTTTTCGCGCTGCTCGGCCTTTTGGGCGAGGCGCTTCTCCAGGCAGCGCAGTCGTCGAACAAGTCCTTGGTTGGAAAAAGTGTTCATGCTTTCTCCTCGTCGGCAACGAGTGCTGCTTTCAAGATTTCACGCACTGTCCCGGACGTGAGGTCGTCTGGAACTTCAATCCGGATAGTGCAGCTTTCCTCATCCCAATTCACTGCTCCCGCGCGCTCAAGAAAGTCGATCATCTCGGAGTCCGCTGGACCGGTCGATGATTGCGATTGTCCGCTTGGGATTGCGACCAAGGAATTGGCAAGTGCCCGGCGCAGATCAACTACCTCTGACAGAATTGCGTTATTTTGGGCTTGCTGATGGGTCATGGCCGGAAACCGTTCCTTTACCGCTGCGATCCTGGATTGCCACATTTCTGGCGCGATTTCGACTAGTGTTTGCGTGGGATGCTTAGTGCCGAATTCCTCGATCAGTGCGCCGACGATCTCGACCGGGCTGGTGGCCCATTTGAATTCCGGCCGATAGGCGGCGATCTCCTGCAGCAGCTGGTAGCCAATGTTGGCCATGGCCGCGACCTGGTGGTCATTGCTGGCTTTGAAATTGAGTGCGCCGGCGTTGACCATCAGCCAGGTATCGCAGTAACCGGTGGCTGGTGCGCTTGGCCAGGCCAGGCGCTCTTGGACTTCGACTGCGTCAATACGTTCCTGGGCGGGCGTGGCCGCGATGTTCTCGCTGTTCATTGTGTTTCCTTCGCGGTGGTAGGTGATGCGGTTGCGGATGTTGGCCAAGGCCATGCTGCTGGCTTCGTAGGACTTTTGGGTTTGCGTACACGCGGCGCCGGCTTCTTGGTTTCTGGCTCTGGCTGGTTGTCCGCAGTTGCTGCAGGCGGCTCGATTGCGGCGACTTCGTCCTGCGGCGCCAAGTTGATTTGATCTGCGAGGTCGTCGGCATCTTCTTCGTCGGATTGCTCCCGCACCACGTGGGCCGCGCCAGGTGTGCTTGTTTCTTCGGCGCGCAGCCAGACTTGACCAGGCGCGTAATACCAGCCGTGGGTATTTGCAGCCTGTTCAAGGGCTTTGATCATCAGCGGGCACTCGGCGAGGATGAACTTGGTGAGATCGTTCAGGCGGCCTGGTGAGTTGGCGATGATGTCGCCCAGTTGCTGTACCTGGACGTCTTCGAATGGAATCTCTTCCATTTCCAGCTGCAGGCGCACGGCATCTGGATCAAGACCTTCATGCCTGGCCATGGCGTGCATGGCGGCTTCTTGATTTACATATTCATCATCGTCGAGCCATCGACTACCTGCCAGGCAGTCGCCCAGCAGCATGTCGACCAGTAGCAGTTGTACGTCGGGCAGGCCGGCCTGGTCGATGTATGCGTGAATGCTCTCGGTGGTCGACGTGTCAAACGGATAGTCCAGTTCCTGATCCGGCAGCTCGTGGGTGGTCAGCGCCAGTTTGGTGAATTCGCGCAGCGAGGCCAGTGAGAATCCGTTCGCGCCTTTAGCGCGTAGACGTTTGTACAGTTCGATGCGGTAGCGTTCGTCCTGTTCGTCCTGTTTTTCGGCTGCGGCCTCTTCCGCGCGAGCCTTGGCTGCTTCTGCCTGCTTGGCCGGCGTGTTCGCTGCCGCTTCCTTTATCTCCGCCATGGCGCGCACATCAGCCATGCGTGCGGCATGAACTTCGACCGTTTCGCATGCGCCAGCGTCTTCCAGTAGTTTTTGGATGAGTGCTTTGTCATAGAAGGGGATCAGGTCGCCGTTGGGCTGCTTGACATACCATGCCGGCTCAGGCAGCAGGCCGCCTTCGAGGAACATGGTTGCATTCCCGTAGTTTTGCGTGGCCGGTGCGTTACGGTCAAACATCCATAAGGCTGCGTCGGCTTTGACGAACAGGGTGTATTTGTCGTTGGTGTTTCGGTGGTATCGCGTTGCTCCCTCCTCGCCTTCATAGACAGGGATGCCGCCCTTGGCAGCTGCAACAATCGTCAACGCATCGTGCGCCAGGCGCTTCTCGGCGTAGCAATTAGGGTCTGTGCAGACGTCTGCACTTTTGGTGTCGCTAAATACCTCCGGTTGATTGCCGGATTTTTTAGGGCATTTGGTACAGGCACCAGCCAGTGGCAGCAGGGTTGCGTCGGTCAGTTTGAACAGTGCGCGCGTCAGATCGACCATGTAGTTTTGCTGGATGTGCCGAAGTGCGGCGCGATAGGGCATAGGTTCGCCAGTACCCTGGTAGGTAGGGGTGCTTATCTCACCGAGAGCTTTGATCTGCAGCGCCGGCACGGGAATGCGTGCGATTAGCAGCGCGGTCGACGGCGAGATCGCGTCATCGAGGAATTTCTCGCGCACCTCGGTCGTCAGGGCGCACAGTTTCAGGCGGCCGTAGATGTGGCTACGCGATTTTTTCAGTTTTTCTACCAGGCGATCAGCGGTGTAGCCGGCATTGAGCATCAGCTCCTGGAACCCTTCGGCTTCTTCCATCGGGTGTGGGTCTTCGCGCTGCAGGTTCTCCAGCAGCTGGATTTCGCGCGCCTGCAGGTCCGTCAGCTTGCGGATCATGGTCGGCCCGCGCTGCAGCTCGGCGATGTTACCGGCGCGCCAGCGGCGCTCGCCGGCGACGATCTCGAAATGCTGTGGCGCGTCAGCGGTTGGCGTGACAGGGCGAATCAGGATGGGCTGGACAATTCCGACTTCCTTGATGTTGGCGGCAAGTTGCTCCAGCGCGGTCTGGTTGAACCGTTTGCGGTTGGTGTAGCTGGGGCGGATGTCAGCCCATTCGGTGATGGCGAACACCTGGTCGTCGACCAGCTCGTCGACGACGATGCGTTTTTCGCTGCGGGCCGGGGCTTTCTTCATGCCTCCGATGGTGGGTATTACGAGGTCGCTACTCATGTGCGGCTCCTGGTTGTGGGCGGGTACGGCCCGGTTAGCGTTTAATGAAATCGAAAGGAGTGCTGCGGCCGATGGCCAGCAGCTCATGGCCTTCGGCCAGCTGCGCCACCAATGCGGCCTTGGCCTGGCGGGGAGTCATGGCGCGGCCGTCCGGGTGGGTGAAACCGCGCAGCTCGTGTAGTGGCCTGGCCAGCACGCTGCGTACGTCGATTGCCAGGTGGACGAGCGGGGCGGTCATGCTGGCACCCGCGGCAGTGGTACGCCCAACCTGACTCCGACGCCCGTCGGCACGACGATGTTGATCAGCCAGATGGTGTGCAGCGGGCTGGGCTGCGCGGTGGCCATGACGGGCGGATCGATGCGGTAGCCTCGTGCACGCATGACGTCGAGCAAGCGCAGCATGTCGATACTGCGGCCGCCGTCAGACGACAGGTCTGTCGGATCGCAGCGAACAGACTTGGCCAGGTGCTGCAGGCGCGCCAGTGCGGCGTTCGCGGCCAGTGCTTGGCTCAGACGCTGGTCGTGTGCCAGCGGCTTGGTGGCGGTCTTCATTGCGCTGCCTTGAGCGGCTGAACGGATACCAAGCACGGACCGAAAATGTCGATCATGTTCATGATCGCGGACGCAGCGTCTACAGCGATGGCGGCAATTGGAAGAGCATCGCAAGGCAGTTGGCCAGGCATGCGAACCGTGACGGCAAAGATACCTATTGGACCCATTACTTTTGCTCCATTGATGTGGTTGACCTTTGGCGGATATTACTAAATGGTAATGAGTCAGTCAACACTAAATGGTGATATTGGGATTTTTGGGGGAAGGAGTTACAAATTGAGGGCGAAAAAAAAGCCCCGATTGGGGCCTTTTACTGTGCTATTTGGTGATCTTGCTCGCTTGGTGCTGCGCTTCTGTGCTCGTGAGTGCTAGACGTAGTTGCTATCTTTCTTGACGACGCGACCTATGATCAGGCACTCCCGGTCGCGGCAAAGCTTTCGTCCATATTTCGCTTGGTCTCGATTATCGGAGCTCAGCCACCACTCCCCGACATCCCTCGTCAGCCGCTTTACCACGGCTTCGCCGTCATAGTTGACGGCAAATACGGCCGAGTCGACGGGTTTTGTGTCGGCGGTATTGACGACTACCGTGTCTCCATCGTAGAGGGCGGGCATCATGCTATCCCCCTTCACCTGGATGGCGATTAGGCGATCAGGATCAAGGCCGTGGTCTCTAATGAATTCGCGGCTTAAAGCATATACGCCGCCTTCTCGACGGTCATCCTCTACTTGAAAGCCAGTAATGCCTGCAGATAGTCGCAACTTGACCCTGCGAATGAAAACCATGCTGTTTTCATCTGGGTCCGCAAGAACAACTCGCTGGAATTTGATCAGGTTGTCTGTTGGCGCGAGTTCCGCCAGGCCATCAAGCCAGCCAGTTGGGACGCCAGCCCTGGCTTCAATCTTGCGGGCCTTTTTTTCGCCAAAAGATTTGGTCTTGAGTAACCCAGAAATTTCGCTTTGGCTTTCACCCGTTTTTGCAACGAAGTCGGCCTGAGACTCGTAGTGCTCCTGTATTAGCTTGGCTAGTCGTGCGCGGCGGATGTCTTGAATAGTCATCTGCAGATTGTCCCCCTTCATTACCGCTTAGTAAATTACCAAAGGGTGTTGACCTTTATCATTACCGTTTGGTAATATTTGGCATGGATAAATTACACCGTTACCTAAATAGCCTCACAAAGGACGCCAGAGCCTCATTTTTTGCGCGGGTCGGAACGAGTGAGGGTTACCTACGTAAAGCGATCAGCATCCAGCAAAAGCTTGGTGAAGGTCTCTGTATCAAGATCGAGCGTGAGTCCTCAAGAGCCGTCCGGTGTGAGGATTTGCGCGGGGATGTTGATTGGGAGTATCTCCGCGCGGGTGTTCCAGCGACACCGGGTCAGTGATTGATTTCCAAGAATACCGTTTTGCTACTGCGGGCCACAACCACCACTTTGAAGGAACTGTTGTGAAAATAAAAAAATCGTACCTTGGAATGATCAAGGCATTTCCTGGCGGTTGGGACGCAATCGCGGCCGCCCTGGGCATGAGCCGCAATGGACTGGAAAACCGCGTTTACGAACGCAAGGGGCAGGGCGTTGCTGTTGACACGGCCCTGCAACTGCAGGCGTTCTCCAACACGACGCTGTTTGCTGAAGCCGTAGCGGCATCGAGCGGCGGTGCCTTCGTGAAGCTGCCAGCTGATCTTTCGGATGGCAACGAAGTAATTGCCAAGAAGTTCCGTGAGGTCTATATCCGCTTGGGCCGCTTCGCTGAGCGTTTCGAGGAGGCCATCGCCGGCGACGATGAAATCGACGCGAAGGAACGTGCTGAACTCGATGCCATTCTGGATGGTGTTCACCAATCGCTTTCCGAAATGATGGCGCTGAGCATTCGCGTGTATTGCAAGCCGGATGGCAACCAGGATGGTGCTGCATGAGTGCCCATTACGGCCCGCGCACCGGAACGCGCCCTGATCTCGCCTTTCGCAAGCTGGCCCAGCTGGGTGGGCGTGCCGGCTTGCATGGCTGGATGAATGCCATTGCCTGGACGCGCCCGATTACAGCCTTTGAGCGTGAAATTGTGAACTCGCTGATGCGCTGCCACGTAGTGCGCCGCGAGGCTGGCGATTACGTGGTGACCCAGAAAGGCTGGGATTTTGTTGGCCGCGCGCCTGCAACCAAGGCGGCGCCGGCAGGCCAGATTGCAGGGCCACGCTACGTCGGAAAGAAACTCCCATTGTCTCCCGCGAACATGGTGCGTGCGCCGCTGGCACGTCCTGGTTCGTTTGACTATGCAACGATACCCTCCCGAATGGGCAGCCAGCGCGTGCCGCACGTCCTGGCTATGCCTGGGGTGCTGGGAGCGATGGTCAGTGAGTAATGTTGCCCAGGTAATTGCTCAAATGGCGGACTGTGATATGCCGCCGCTTCCAACGAATCATCCCGTACTAGATGGCAAGTTTCATCGTTTCGGCCCTAAGAAAAAGGGCTGGTACATTCTGCGTGAACTGGTTCTCAAGACCGGTCGCAGGGTCGTCACTGGCGCTTTCGGTTTTCACCAGGGTGACAACCGGAATACCGTACCTGTCACCATCGACGCCGAGGCGATGACGGAAGACGAGCGCGCTGAATTTTCTACCAAGCTGCGCGAGAACGAAAAGCGCGAGGCCGAGAAGAAGCAGCGCGAAGCGCAGCTGGCCGCCAACCGCGCGCGCGATCAGTGGATGAAGGCCGCAGGCAACGTCGTGCAACATCCTTACCTGGACCGCAAGCAGGTTACTGGCGAGGGTGTACGCGTCGACCGCGCCGGATCATTGCTGATCCCGCTGCAGCGTGCTGGCCAGATCATTGGCCTGCAAAAGATTGATCAGGCTGGTGAGAAGCGCTATAACGCCGGCATGGACAAGCCGGGCGCGTTCCATATGCTCGGCCAGCCGCTCGATGCGCCTATCATCGGCGTTGGCGAGGGTTACGCCACGTGTGCAAGTGCGCGTGCGGCCGCAGCGCTGGCTGGCGTCGATCTGCCGGTGGCCGTGGCTTTTGATGCCGGCTCTTTGGCGTCCGTGGCTGCCGCTTTGCGTGAGGCGTTCCCGCAGGCGCATCTGCTTTTTCTGACGGACGATGATGACCAGGTGGTGGAGCGTTTCATCGAGCGCTTGCGCGAGGACTATCAGGTTCTGGCTGCCGTGCGAATCGACGGCGCGTCGCATTTGGTTCTGGCCGATGATGGCGTCGACGTCGATGTGACTGCCTGGTGGCGCACGGACGCGGCCGGCGTGCCGTACATCGAGGCGGACGTGCGTACCGGCCGCCGGCAACAGCGCTACACGTTCAAGAACGCCGGCGTGGCCAGCTGCTCGGCGCTGTGCCGCAAGATGCAGCGCACGTCGATGGTCATGCCTGCGTTTGCCGATAGGGTAGGGCGCAAGCTTAGCGATTTCAATGACCTGCAGATTGAGGAGGGACTTGAGGCGGTAGCGGCGCAGATCGGGGTTGCCATCCTTGCTGCGCAGCAGCCTAAATCTGCCCTTCCTGTCCCTTCCGCCGCGCCAGCGGCCAATTCAATGGTTCCGCCTGTAGCTGTTCCGGTGGCCGGTGGCGTGTCCCCCATTCCCCCTGCTGCGCAGCAGCCAGATTCTGGTTTTCCCGACGCCGGCGTGATCGCGCCAGTGCTTGACCTCGGGGTGTTGTTCCTAGAAGGCGTGACGGACGAATCCCCCCCTCCCCCTGGTGCGGAGCAGCCAGCCCGCAGGAGCACTGTCGACGCAGAGGCGGACGATAGTGAGGCGCGTCTTGCCGCCACGTTGGAAGCGGGATACGCCGATGGATCGCTGCCTGAGCCTCCTGACGAGGGCGGCTCCGCTTCCGCGCCGGGGGCGGGGGGTGACGGCAAACAGGCGAAGGACAAACCGAAAAAAGTTTACGGCGCCGACCACTGGAACCAGGTTGAGTACGTGCTGAAGAACTTTGTGCTTGTTTATGGCGAGGACCTGGTGTGGGATGTGTCGCAGCGCATGCTGATGAAGATTTCCAGCATGCGCACCATCGTGGCCAACAACGACGTCATGAAGTTTTGGGGTGGCGATGCACGGCGCTGGGTGCTGAAGAAAAACATCGTCTTCGACCCACAGGACATACCGTCGCCGGCATCGAGCGGCGCCACGGCCACGGTGAACCTGTTCAATGGCTGGAAGATGCAGGCACGACGCGGCAGCTGCTTGCGCATCCAGACACTGATCGCGCACTTGTGCGACGGCAATGACGCCCTGGTCGAGTGGGTGGAGCGTTGGCTGGCCTATCCGCTGCGCAATCGCGGCGCGAAGATGGAGACGTCGATCATCATGCACGGCGACGAGGGTAGCGGTAAGAACTTCTTCTTCGAGAAAGTCATCAAGAAAATCTACGGCGAGTATGGCTATGTGATCGGCAATGCGCAGCTGGAGAGCCAGTTCAACGACTGGGCCTCGATGAAGCTGTTCATGGTGGCCGATGAGGTGGTGACGCGCTCGGAGCTCAAGCACATGAAGGGCAAGCTCAAGTACCTGGTGTCAGGCGACATGATCATCATCAACCCGAAGGGGTTGCCTGAGCATGGTGAGGCGAACCACATGAACTTCGTGTTCTTGTCGAACGAGCTGCAGCCGCTGGCCCTGGACAAGACGGACCGGCGCTACCTGGTGATCTGGACGCCGCCGGCATTGTCGCGCGAGTTCTATGTCCAGGTGGCCGAAGAGATCGCCAATGGCGGCATCGAGGCGTACTACCACTACCTTATGCACGAGCTGGATATGGGCGACTTTGACGAGCACACCAAACCGATCTACACCGACGCCAAGGACGACCTGATCGAGAAAAGCCTGACGCCAGCCGAGCGCTTCTACCGCGACTGGAGCCGGGGTTTCCTGCCGCTGCCCTTCATCACGTGCGGCGCTACCCAGCTATACGACGCCTACAAGGTCTGGTGCGACAAGAGCGGGGAATCGAAGTACATCTCGCAGACCATCTTCTCGCCCACCGTGCTGCGGTACGCCGGCGAGGCGCTGGAAAAGCACCTGATCAAGTATGAGCTGGGATCGGTGGTCAAGCAGCGCAACGTGTTTTTAGCCGGGAAGAAGCCAGAGGGCAAGACGCTTGCAGAGTGGGCGGCTGATGCATCAGGCCTGTTCGAAAAAAGTTTGAGGGCATACCGGAGTCGCAGTGGGGTTGATGCGGCCGATGTTGAGGGTTAAGCCATCACATCGTACCAAGCCATCACATCGCAAACCCGCATGGATGTTCGAATGTGATGGGTATGAAGGGTATTACGGGTTCTCGCGCACGCACACATGCGCGTATTGATGGGCAAGGCCGTTTGAATGTCGATGCTTCGCTGTATTTTTTTTGTCAGAAAGTAGAAAGAAGTAGTAACAGTACTCATACCCATCACAAGTAAGTATCCATGCGGGTTAGCGATGTGATGGGTATGTGATGGGTATGAAGGGTTAGCGGAGTACGGCTGGTTTTCATCGAAGAAGGAAGTGGAGGGCAGGACGATGAACAAGAAGGTGAGCATGCGGGAGCAAATGCCCCAGGTGGCGGCGATCATCGATGCGTTCCGCGAGGCATTTGGGGCGGAGGTGGTGGATGCGGCGATTCGGCGCGGCATGCGTGGTGGGCAGGGGTTCCACGCTACTGAGAATGGGCATGAGGTGGGCACGCCGGTTTATCGGGGCGTGCCGCTGGATAGAACGCCTGGGGGGTATGTGGGGCGGATGGGTGAAGTGGCGTGGCAGGCAGCATTGGATCAGCAAGCGATTGATAACGAGAAAAGGGGCTAGGCGATGGAAGTGAAAGCGGAAGATGCGGTATTTGAAAATGTGGGGCAGGCGGTGCATGTCTCATTCCTGATCATGGCCCAGGAGGCAAAGCAGGACGCGCCGTTGCGGGCGGCGTTGATCAAGGCGATGGAGTCGGTGCAGTTGAACGGCCGGCAGCGTTGCTGGCTAGAGCAGCTGCGCGGCACAGCGTCAGGCACAATCAATTTCGGCGGCCTGGATGGCAACGAGGTCCGCGCCCAGTGCGCCATGGTGCTGCAGGCGGTAAAGCATCGGCTGCCGAAGACGGAAATGTGGGTGCTCCAGGCGAAGTACGGGCAGACGGATTTCGAAGATGTGGATGGCAAGCGTCGTTTTGCTTTCTCTGCCGAGCGCATCGAGGCGATCAAGGGGTTGGCCGAGTGGTTCCGGCCAATGTATCCTGACCTGAATCCGTTGGCTATTGACTGCATGCTTGGCCGCCTATTCGCCAATCACAAGCAGCTAGACATCACGGTGCGTGACCTGGCCAAGTCTTTCGGCAGTCACCATATGACGTACCAGCGCGCATCGACAAGGATGCAGGGCCATTTGCGGGAGCTGGAGCAGATGGCCTTTATCCGGCTGGCGCCAAGCTTTGTCGCTGATGGCGTGGTCGAGGGGTTTTTGCAATAGCTTGACGCGGCTGTTACAGCGGGTGTATATTTCGGTCATTCTCGCAGCAGTAACGCCTAAAGCCCGCACAAGCGGGCTTTTTGCATTTTGCGAGACGATTTCTCAACAGCGAAAGAGGTGATCTATCTCGATCCGCTCCATAGCGGGGGATACATTCGTTTCTCGTGCTTGCCCACTTCGGTGGGCTTTTTTACTTGTGTTGATCGTACCGGCGAGACGCCCTGCGATCAACCACAACCAGTGATTGATCTTGGTGGCAATTATGTGCAGGCGTCTGCACGTAATATTAACCACGAATGACGATGCGGATTTAGCGGATGCATAAGGGAAATTGTCGGAATCAGGCTAGTTGAGAATTTGGAAGGTCATCCATTAGTTGCTGTGCTGTATCATGCTTAAAAATCACTTGAGGATTCAGCATGAAAAAGGCGCTTGGCGTTGGTTTTGTAGTGGTCTGTGTTGCTATCGGGGGCTATTGGGGCTCTGTTAAATATAGAGAGTCACAGCTCGTTGCTGCAATGGCGCCCCTGGTAAAGAATGGGTCGATCAGAGTCAACGATTCGGTATTGGTCGAAGTTGATCCCGGGAATATTACTTTTGGCGAGGCGATTAAAAAGCTGGACGAGAACACGTCGGAGATAGACAAAAAGATTATCGAGTTGCAGAGCTTGGACGCTTCCATTGCTCCAGGAAAGCAAACTTTGGCTGTTGAGTATCTCCGGGCTGGACAAGTTCTTACCCGCAGTTTAGCTGGATTGAGTAAGAAGAGTTTGACTGTGAGTGCGACGCGACAACGCTCGGACGAGGAGATGAAGGCAGTACGTTCTGCATCTGGGTATGCGGTCGAGTATGCCGTCAAGTCGGCACTGCGGGCGAATGAGGCTGCCACTAAAGCTGCAACTGATTACTTAGGACAGTTGCCAGAGATGTGCGAGTCAGCTAAAAAATTCAAGGACCAGCGGCAGAAACTTCTGAAGGATGGAATTTCAGAAAGTGTTATTAATCCGGATAATCTTGATAAGCTCGTTAGTAAATGTAACGCAGACAAAGAGCAAGTTAAGGCTGAAACAAAGCCTTCGACAGTTATGACTAAGTAGAAACGCACATGTGACACTGTGCTGTCGCTGAGCTGTTCCCTGCCGCCTTCGGGCGGTTTTTTTATTTGTATTGATGATGGTGCCATCAGGGAACGCGCATCAACCTCTAGGCACCCGGATTTCTTGTCGGGTGTTTTTGTGCAGACGTCTGCACATCGTCGTTCTAACCGGTGAACCTATGCCTACAGCTGCCCCTCGGCCTTGCGCTTTTCCAGCCTGCCGCACGCTTGTCAGTGATGGGCGAGGTAGATGCGACAAGCACAGGAAGCAAATGCGGGCTATGGATGCGGCAACACGTGGCACGGCGCATGAGCGCGGGTACACATCGGCCTGGGCGAAGGCACGGGCCGGCTATCTTGGCAAACATCCGCTTTGCGTGCACTGCTTGGCTGAGGGGCGCGCGGTGCCCGCGTCGGTCGTCGACCATATCATCAATCATAAGTTCAAGGCCGCGATGGACAGCGGTGATGCTGCCGCAATCGCCAAGGCAAAGGCGCTCTTTTGGGATAGCGAGAACAACTGGCAGCCGCTTTGCAAGCCGCATCACGACTTCAAGACAGGAACGGAAGAGGGCGCGTTCGGGCGACGAGAAAGGCCGGGCAAGGAAGTGTTTCAAATTTGAAACGTTTCACATGTGAAATGTTTATTTTTTGACATATCCGGGGTGGGTCGAAAGTTTAGCCGGAAATCGCGAAAGACCGGCCATGTAGCGTCAAATTTATGGAAATCGAAAACTACCCCCGGGGGGTTTCGGCCACTGATCATGCAGGAGAAACCCATGGACCAAAACCCGAACTTCAAGACCGGCTTGCCCGCAGTTGGCGCTGATCACGTCATATCAGGTGGCGATACGACTTCGCCACGTCCGCCTCCGGTCGTCGACCTGAGTGGTGAGGAGCTGCAGGTCTACGAATACCTGTGTGAATCGCTGCGCCTGGCGGGAATTGAGCACCTCACTGCCGGCATGCCGATTGCAGTCATTGTTAGAACATTCTGCGACTGGATCAAGGCGTCGAAGATGTGTGCTGAAAAAGGCCGTACGCAAGTTTCAAAAACCGGATGGGTTACGCCGTTACCCTGGGCCGATGATGAGAAGCGGCTCAAAATGGAGTTGGGCCAATGGCTACCAAAAGCGTGTTTGACAATCCCGTCGCTGGCGAGGGTAAGGAAGGACACGGGCGAGAGGGGCGGCCAGGACGATCTGTTCGGCGATCTCGTCGCCCACGCCACCAGCTCACCAGGAAGAAGGTCGATCAATTAACGCCATCCAATCCTGAGGAGTGGGACACGGGCTACGGCCTGCCTGTGCTGCGCGGTGAAATCGTAGTTGGTCGGTTGGTTTACCTAGCGGTCAAGAGGCATTACGACGACATGCTTAAGGCTGGTGCGCGCGGCCTGGTGTTCGTACCGGCGCATGGCTGGCACATCATCGAGTACATCGAAAAGTTCTTTGTACACATAAAAGGCCCGCTGGCGGGCAAGCCCATTTACCTGGACCCGTGGCAGAAGTTCTGGACCGCCGTTTTATACGGCTGGCGCAGGCAAGTTGATGGTGCGCGCCGCTTCAATCGTGGCTATGAAGAGGTGGCCAGGAAGAATGGCAAGTCCACCTGGAAGGGGCCGCAGGGTAGCTACCTGTTCAGCATGGATGGTGAGGTTGGAGCAGAAGTTTACGCAGTGGCCACCACCAGGGCGCAGGCGATGACGGTATTCAGGCCCGCTTTCGACAACATCAAGCGCTGGGTGCGTCGCTCCAAGGGGGCGGCCAAGTCCTTCAAGGTGTTTGGTGGATTGAACCAGGAGAAGGTTGAGCTGGATAGTTCCGTCGGGCTGTCGGTGTTCGCGCCGCTGCCGGCGAATGCCGAGAACCTGGACGGTTTGAACCCATCAGCGATCCTGTTCGATGAGCTGCATGCGCAGCGCAACCGTGATGTTTGGGACGTCATGGAGTCCGCGTTGGGCGCCCGGCTGCAGCCGCTGCTGTCGGCCATTACAACGGCTGGCTTCATCCTGGACGGGATCTGTACCGAGGTGCGGGACTACCTGATATCGGTACTGGAAGGCAAGCGTGTTGACGATGCGTTTTTCGGCTACGTCTATACCCTCGACGACGACGACGATCCATTCGATGAACGTAACTGGATCAAGGCGAATCCCGGCCTGGGCAGGTCGAAGACGTTGGAGTACATGCGCGGCATGGCCCGCAAAGCGGCAGCGCTGCCGGGCGCCCGTGCCAACTTCAAGACTAAGGATTTGAACATCTGGTGCAACAGCGCTGATGGCTGGTTTGATATCAGCGTATGGGACAAGGGCAAGTCCAAATTCGACCCTGCGATGTTGCGGGGACGGCGCTGTTTTGGCGGTCTTGACCTGGCCAGCACTCGCGATTTGACATGCTACTCGCTGGTGTTTCCGCCAGACGAGGATGGCGACGAGTGGTACGTGCTGCTCTGGTTCTGGTGTCCCCAGGCGAAGATCGACTTCGAGGAACATGACGATGCTGCGCCCTACAAGGCTTGGGCTGAGGCTGGCTGGATCACCGGCACCGAGGGCAACGTCACCGACTACAAACCGGTACGCGAGCGCATCCTGGCGTCGCGCAAGGAGTATGACGTGGTCGAAATCGGCTTTGATCGATGGAACGCGCTACAGCTGGCGAACGACCTGATCGACGAGGGCGTGCCGCTGGTGGAAGTGCCGCAGAACACTGGTGGCATGCATCCGGGCAGCAAGCGGCTTGAGGAGCTGGTCTACGGGCTGGTATTCCAGCATGGCGGCAATCCCGTCTTGCGCTGGTGCGCGGCAAATACCGCGCTTCTTTTCGATTCAAATGGCAACTTCCGCCCCGACAAAAAGAAGTCGAACGCCAATGGGCGCATCGACGGAATTGTCGCGACCGTGATGGCGCTGACCCGGGCAACCTCGCATGAGGACCAGGGCAGTCTTGACGAGTATTTATCTAACCGGTGACCACATGAAGTTATTCAAAAAGGTGATGGCCTTTGCGCGGAAATCGTTCTCGATCTCCGACGCAAAGGGCTATCGCGAGGCAGGCGGTCGCGACCCGGAATCGGGGCATGTGGTCAATCACAAGACGGCAATGCAGATGGCCACGGTGTGGGCATGCGTGCGGTTGATCTCGGAAACCATCTCCACATTGCCGCTGATGGTCTACCAGCGCAACGGCGAGGCACGACAGGTCGCGCGCGCGCATCCGCTGTACACGATCCTCCACGATTCGCCGAACGCGGATATGACGGCGGTTGAATTCTGGGAGGCGATCATCGCGCAGCTTTGCCTGTGGGGTAATGCGTACTGCCTGAAAACCTACGCGGGGCTGAAGCTAATCTCGCTGGATCCGCTGCGGCCGGATCTGATGCGCGTGCGCCGTGAGCGTGATGGCAGCGTGACGTACGTGTACTCCGATCCGCTCGGCCTGAAGGAGTACACCGACGCCGAGGTATGGCACGTGAAGGGCTTCGGCACGAATGGGTTGTGCGGACTATCGCCGATTGCCTATGCCCGACGCAGCTTCGGCGCGGCGATGGCGGCCGACAGGGCCAGCGCGAAGATGTTTGCAAACGGCATGCGTCCGACAGCGGTGCTGTCCATGAAGGGATTTATGAACAAAGAGCAGCGCGGCTTGATGAAAGAAAAGCTGATGGACAGCTTGTTCGGCAGCGCGGAGACGGGCGGCCGCATGATGCTGCTGGAGGGCGAAACCAATTATGTCCCGCTCAGTATTAACCCGATGGATGCGCAAATGCTGGAAACGCGGACCTTCAACATCGAGGAGATGTGTCGTTGGTTTGGCGTGCCACCTTCAATGATCGGCCACGGTACGGCGGTCTCGAACTGGGGGACCGGCCGTGAACAGATCATGCTCGGCTTCCTCACTTTCGCGCTGCGGCCATACCTGACCCGCATCGAGCAGGGTATCAAAAAAGGGTTGCTGTCGGCGCCAGAGCGCTTGAGCTATTTCGCGGAGTTCAGCTTGGAAGGTCTGCTGCGTGCGGATGCTGCGGCGCGCAGTGCCTTCTACGCATCTGGCGGGCAAAACGGCTGGCTGACGCGAAACGAGATACGCGCATTTGAGAACCTCCCGCCAATGCCGGGTGGCGATGAACTGACAGTCCAAAGCAACCTGATACCGCTGACCCTTCTCGGCAAAATTACCAACTCTGCGCAGGCGGCCAAGTCAGCGATTCTTACCTGGCTCGGTATCGATACTTCAAAGGACGATGATGAAACATAAAAGCGGTGAAACATTGCAGCACAAGCAGTTTGCGTTCAAGGCGGACGCGGTCAATGACGACGGTACCTTCAGCGGCTACGGCTCGGTCTTCGGCAACGTGGACAGTTACCGCGAAATCGTCGCACCTGGCGCCTTTGCCGAGAGCTTGGCGGCGATCAAGGCGAGCGGTGACCCACTGCCTGCACTGTGGCAGCACCAGTCCAGCCAGCCGATAGGCGGCTATGAGGTGCTGGCCGAGGACGAGCGCGGCTTGAGGGTCGAGGGATTCCTGCTCAAGGATCACATCGTCAAGGCCGCTGAGGCTTACCAGTTGATGAAGCGGCGCATCGTCAAGGGGCTGTCGATTGGCTACTACGTGCTGGAAGATAGCTGGAACGAAAAGGACCGTCTCCGCACCTTGACCAAGCTCGATCTGCAAGAGATCAGCATCGTAACCTTTCCGGCCAATGCCGAGGCGCAGATTGACAGCGTCAAGTCCATGGGGCACATCATCAAGGCGGGCAGACTGCCCAGCCTTCCAGAATTTGAAGACTACCTGCGCGAGGCAGGGTTTTCGAAAAGTCAGGCAACGGTCATCGCTGGCCGTGGCTTGAAAGAACTGCTTTCCCGGGGTGAGCCCGGTGGCGAAACCGGCGAACTCCTGAACGTATTGCAAAACTTCAAATTTAACTTCCCATCCTAAGGACCATCATGAAAAACAAAATTATTGCGGTATTCGCTGTACTCGTCTGCGTAGCGTATGGCGGCGCGTATGCCTTCGGTATTGACCTCGGCGCCGTGGTTGCACCCCATGTCGCTGGCTTGAGCGCGCTGGCTGCATTTAGCCTGGTTGGCGAGGTCAAGTCGGTCGACGATGTGGCGAAACTGCTGGAGAAAATCGGTGACCAGGTCAAAGAGCAGGGCGAAAAAGCGCTGGCCGAAGCGAAAAAGTCCGGCGATATGAACACCGAAACAAAGGCCAAGGTTGACGAGCTGCTGGTCAAGCAAGGTGAGCTGCAGGCGCAACTGCTGGAAGTTCAGCAGAAGCAAGCGCGGCGCGGTGGTGGCGAAGATGCGGGCGGCACCAAATCAGCGGGCCAGCAGTTGATCGAATCCGAAAGTTTGAAAGAACGCCTTGCCGATGGCTGGAGTAAAAGCAGCAAGGTTTCGATCGGAATGAAAGCCATTACCAGCCAGGTGGGTAGTGCTGGGCAGGGCGTAGTACCAGATCGTGCTGCGGGCGTGCAAATGCTGCCGCAGCGCCGTATGACGGTGCGCGATCTGCTTTCGCCCGGCAATACAAGCTCCAATCTGTATCAGTATTTGCAGGAAACTGGTTTCACGAACGCTGCGGCGACCACCGGCGAGGGCATCCGCAAGCCGCAATCGGACATTGCCTTCGAACTGAAGAATGCGAACGTGGTGAAAATCCCGCATTACATCAAGGCGTCGACCGAGATCTTGTCGGACTTTCCGGCACTGCAATCAATCGTCGATGAAAAGCTCAACTACGGTTTGATGCTGGCCGAAGAAGCGCAGCTGTTGAAGGGGTCTGGCGTTGGCAACAACCTCAAGGGTGTATATACCCAGGCGAGCGACTATGCCGCACCCCTTGTCATCGCCAATGCCACCCGCATCGATGTGCTGCGCTTGGCGCTACTGCAGGCTGAGCTGGCGGAATACCCGTCGACAGGTATCGTGCTGCACCCTGCGGACTGGACGGCCATTGAGCTGCTGAAGGATGACAACGGCGCATATATCTTCGCCAACCCGCAATCCTTGGCGCAGCCAGGCCTGTGGGGGCGCCCGGTTGTTACCACTCAGGCGATGACTTTCGACCAGTTCCTGGTTGGCGCATTTCGTCTCGGCGCCCAGGTGTTCGACCGTCAGCAGGCGACTATCACGATTGCGACCGAGAATGAGGATGACTTCCTCACCAACCTGGTCACCATCCTTGCGGAAGAGCGTTTGGCGTTGGCGGTGTATCGCCCAGAAGCTTTCGTCAAGGGCGATATGACCCCGGCCTAATTTTCATTGGCTTATGCGGCTGGCGAGAAATTGCTGGCCGCTTTTTATTTGGAGAGTGAGATGACAATCGATGTCGTAGCAACCAGTGATTTTATCCACGGCAAGCTTGAAATGAGCAAGCGCGGCGAAGCGAGTTTGCCAGAACAATTGGCCAAGGACCTTCAGGCGGCTGGCCTGGTCGTGTTGGCAAACCATGCCAATGAAAACGAAGCGGCACCGGCTGTCGCCAACAAGATGGCGCCGCCGGCGCGCAACAAGGGCGGAAAGTCGAGCAAAGCACGGCCGGATGTGATCGATGCTGATACGCGGACTGGTGCTAGTGCAGACGTCTGCACAGAAAAGCCTGGCGTTCTTGTGGGCGGCGCCCAGCAGGATTTGAATGCGCCACAGGCAGCAGCTGATACGGTGTCTCTCGCAGACGGCGGCGGTAGTGCCGGGCCGGCTGGCCTGGCTGCTGACGTCGCGGCTGCCTGATGCGCTCATAGCCAGACATACTGCTATGAGCCAATTATGCATCATCCCTCCAGCCATCCTCGCAGTGACGCTGGAGCAGGCCAAGCTTAACCTGCGTGTGGACGGGGATTACCTCGATGCTCTGATCGAATTCTGGTTGCGGGGCATCATCAGTGCGCTCGAGCACGAAATCGGTCAGTGTCTGATGCCCCAGACCTGGGAGGTGCGTTTGGATGAATTCCCCGCTGCCATCGATTTGCCGCATCCGGTGCTGAATGTCGTATCCGTGGTGTACTTGGACGCTAACGGCGTCGAACGAGTTCTGGAGCCTGCGACCTATAAGCTGGTGGCGACGCGTTACCAGACGACTCTCGCGCTTGCACGGGAAGCAACTTGGCCGGCCACATCGGTAGAGTCCCATGCCGTGATTGTGACAGTGGAATGTGGCTACGGTTACACGCCGAATAAGGTTCCATCCAACGTGCAGCTATATCTGCTGGCGAAGCTGGTCGACCAGTTTGACCCGAATACGCGCGCGGAGAGGGAGTCAGCGCCATCCCCCTTTATCGCTCGCTTGCTCGATGCATGCAGGAGCAGCGTATGAACCTCGCGCTGAAACTGGACAAGCGTGTCCTCATTCAAGTGCATGCCGCCGGCCAGGACGCCGCTGGTCAGCCTTCACCTGCTGCATGGGGCAACCTACTGGCTGACGGCGACGGAAAGGTGTGGGCCGGTATCCGCGATGTAAGCGGCCGCGAGTTTGCGGCCGCTGGTGCCACGCAAAACCAAGTGGTGTCGACCATTACGATTCGGTATCGTGCCGGCATCGAGGCGAAAATGCGCGTCCTGCATGGCGGTCTTGTCTACAACATCGAAGCAGTGCTGGGCCAGGACGGCAGGACGTTAGCACTCATGTGCTCGAAAGGAACCATATAAATGCTCACCATCGATGCATCGGCCTTGGCCGGCTTGGCCGAGCAGGTCCAGAGGTACAGCAAGCGGGTGCAGGCCGAGGTCGCATTCTCCGGCGCTGCAGCCATGGCCACCGTGATCTACCAGGGAGCGCGCGGCAACGCCGAGCGAAATCGCAAAAGCGGTTTGCTGCTGAGCGCCATTTACCGTGTTTATGCTGAGGACGATTCCAGCGCGACCCTGAAAACCTATCATGTCAGCTGGAACAAGAAGCGAGCGCCGCACGGCTACCAGATCGAATTCGGCAATTCTCGGTCTCCTGCATTCCCGTTCTTGCGGCCGGCCATGGCACTCGCAGGTGATGCAATTATTGCCGGAAATGACCGCATGGCCGAAAGGCTTATGGAGACCAAGGGGCGCCCATGATTGTAGAAGCCCAAGTATTCCAGGCGCTGCAGGCGCTCGTTGAGGGCCGTGTTTATCCTGATGTGGCGCCGCCCGGCAGTGCACGTCCCTATATTGTCTATCAGCAGGTGGGCGGCGCTGCGGTGAATTTCCTTGATCGTACTACCCCGTCAAAGCGCAACAGCTGGATGCAAGTCTGCGTCTGGGCTGAGGCGCGTATCGAGGCATCCGGCCTAATCGAACAGGTGGAACTTGCATTGCGAGGAGCTGCTGGTTTGTCTGTTGCCGTACAGGCGGCGCCGGTTTCCATATACGAAGATGAGACGCAGCTGCGCGGCGCACGCCAGGACTATTCGATCTGGTTCTAGCTCGGCCTTTCCACTTTACCTAGCCCTTCTTGGGCATTCCCTGCCGCTATATGCGGTTTTTTTTCGTCCATTGAAAGGAAATATCATGGCTGTATCACTGCCAAATGGCAGCACGTTCTCGTTGGGGGTGTCGTATGGCGCCCCTATTGCCGTTACGGCGATTAGCAATGCCAAGCCCGCCGTATGTACGGCCGCTGCACACGGGCTGCAGGATGGCGACCTGGTGGAAGTCACATCGAGCTGGTCGAAGTTGAATAACCGCATCTTCCGCGTTAGCGCGTCCCTGGCCGGCACCTTCGCGCTGGAAGGCACCGATACCACCAAAACCAGCATGTTCCGTCCTGGTGGCGGACGCGTTTCGGTGCGTGAGATTGAAACGCAGGAGCAAATTACCCAGGTGCTGGAAAACTCCTCCAGTGGTGGTGAAATGGGCTTCACCGAAGTGTCATTCCTCGAAGACGATTTTTCCAGTCAACTGCCTACCCAGGCCAGCGCACAGTCGCTGGCACTGAAAATTGCCGACGATCCCACGTTGCCTGGCTATATCGCCGTCAAGGCAGCATCCGAAGCCCGCACGCCACGTGCCCTGGTTGCCATGTTGCCCAGCGGTTCGCTGATTCTTTACAACGCCATTGTCTCGTTGAACGAGACGCCGACGTTCACAAAGAACGAAGTAATGGCTGTAACGGCGACCTTCTCGCTGAAGACACCACCAGTGCGCTACGCGGCGTAACAGCAGCGCTGTATCCGTTTCCCTTGCCCGCCTGCTCAGGCGGGTTTTAGCCCGCTCGGTCGCACCTTGTCGGGTTTTTTTACATTTGAGAGAAGAAAATGGCAAAGCCAAAATTTAACCTGACTGCTGTTCCGACCTTTAAAGCAGATGTTTCCATTCCAGTTCCAGGCGGGAAAAGCGTGAATGTCGAGTTCACCTTCAAGCACCGCGGCAAGGGGCAATTCCGCGAATTTGTTGAAGGTCTGAGTGATCGCGAGGACATCGATGTCATCAAGGACATCGCCAGCGGCTGGGAGCTGGAAGAGTCATTCGATGCTGAGAACATTGAAAAGATGGCTGAAAACTATATCGGTTCTACCCGCGCAATCATCGAGACGTACATGCGTGAACTGTCGGGCGCCCGCGCAAAAAACTAAAGGCCGTCGCCACGGCGCTTTATGAGCGTAGCCCGGATGAGAAGGAGTTGGCCGCGTTTGGTATGACGCTCGATGACGTGGCGACGGGCCCAGTCGATGTCTGGCCAGAGAACGTTCAGGCATTTCATCTGTTCGGCTTCCTTTCCACTCAGTGGCGGACGTCGACGAACGGGCCAACCGGCCTGGACTATGGCGTTCTATTCCACAAGATGGATCGTTTGAACCTGGGTGCTGAAGAGTATGAGGAGCTGGAGCTGCAAATCCAGATTATGGAAGAGGCCGCTCTAGCCTGTATACACGCACCGAAATGATGTATCGCAGCCACCCTGGAGGTGGCCTTTTTATTGGACGATCATGTCAGAAATCATTGGTAGCGCAACCATCGCAGTCGGTGTCGATTCTACGGCGGCTGAATCCGGCTTTGCCAAAATCGGCGCGGCAGGCACCCGGACCAGCAAGTCGCTTGAGAATCTCAGCGGCAAGGCTGGCAAGGGCTTCACCGATATTGGCGCTGCTGGCGACACATCGTCCAAAAAGGTCGAGTCTGCGACGAGAAATATGATCGGCTCGATCCAGCGCACTATTGCGACGCTTGAGTCAGGATCGAAGTCCAGTGCTAAGTATTACGAGACGTTGGCCAGCCAGCGTGGCGTCAATGTTGACGTCCTGAAGCCGTACCTAGCGCAACTCGATTCCGTTACGGCCAAGCAAAAGCTTGCCGAAAACGCTCTGCGTTCGACTGATCCAGTCATGAAGGAATTCGGCATTTCGTCCGCGCAGACCACGGCCGCGCTGCGTCAGATGCCAGCGCAGTTGACCGATATTTTTACCAGTTTGGCGGGCGGGCAAAATCCTTTGTTGGTATTGATCCAGCAAGGTGGCCAGATCAAAGACGCATTTGGTGGCGTTTCGAACACCGTCAAAATCTTGGGTAGCGAAGTGGCGTCCTTCTTCTCGTCGTCGGCAGGGGCAGCGTCAGCGGCTGCAGGCATTGCTGATGTGGGCGGCGCCCTCGCCGATGTGGCGAGAGAGCAGCAAGCCGCGAGCGCGGGTATTGAGCAGGTTGGGGCTGGTTTAAGCGATTTGGCCGGCCAGGCCAACACGACGGCGGAGGCTGTGGCAAATACCCGCATTGCAATGAGGGGTGTCGGCACTGTGAGCCTTAGCATGGTTGCGGCTGTAGCCCTCAGCGTCGCTGCGGTGGCGGGTGCGGCGCTCGCCTACTATCAGGGCAGCAAGGAAATAACGGCATACCGCACAGCGCTGGTGATGACGGGCAATGCTGCCGGCACCTCTGCCGGTCAACTTGCCGACATGGCGCGAAATATCAGTAAAAGTGTTGGAACTCAAGGTGCCGCCGCTGAATCGCTGGCCGCGCTTGCGGCAACCGGAGAGGTGGCTGCAGAGAACCTGGAGCGCTTTGCAACTGTATCGGTGCGCGCTCAGAAGGCGCTGAGCATTAGTGCCATCGATTTGGCGAAGGATTTTTCCGAGCTGGGTAAATCCCCCCTGGATGCCCTTGAGTCATTAAATGAGAAGTACCGATTCCTGACTGCTTCAACTTACAGCCAGATCAATGCACTGGTGGATCAAGGCAAGACGACTGAGGCCGCGAAGGTGGCTCAGAACGCATATGCCGATATGGTGGAAAACCGTTCGAAGAGCGTCACAGAATCACTGGGCTACTTGGAAAAGGCGTGGGCATCGCTGGGTAGCGGTGCCAAAACGGCCTGGGACTACATGTTGAACGTCGGACGGGAAGATACGCTCGATGAGAAATTGAAGGCTGCGCAGGCGGCACTCAAGCTGGCAAAGCAGCGTCGGTTCACCTTCGTTGGAGCTGGCGCCGATGGTAAAGCGGATTTAATCGCCGCTGAAAAACGGGTCGCGTTCTTGCAGGACCAAAAGGATGCTATTGAATCAAACGCTCAGCTGCAGGGGATTGACCGGCAGTTGCAGGATAGTTTCATCGACTGGGCAAAGGAGGGGGACAAGTACCTTACTCGCCGGCAGCAGATGGAAAAGGAACTTGAGGCCAGCCGCAACCGGGGGTTGGAGGCCGGAGCATCTGAAGAGCAACTGAGCGAGCGCGCGCTTGGAATTCAGAAAAAGTACGCCGATCTGTTCAACGGTGGCATCGATACGCAAATCGAGGCGATCAAGCGGCGTGGTGCCATCGAGGACGTAGTGTCCGAGCGTTCGATGGCCAACCTTGTAGCGAGCCGTGACGCTGGGCTGGCGACCAGTCTGGATGCGCAGATCAAGTTTTCTCAGGCCGTTGCCGATCTGGAGACTAAAGATTTCAATCGCCGAAAATCCCAGGTAATGGAAGAGCTTTCCTTGACCAAGGGAAAGGCGAACAGCGAAAAAGAACAGGCTGCGTTGCGCGGTCAAGCTGCATTGATCGATGAGCAAATCGCCAGTCGGCGCCGTGCCGCCACGAATGAGCAGTTCGTGCTGGATGTGAAAGCTACTCGTGCTGCGGCAAGTGATTACGCTGACCTGGTGGATAAGCGTGATGCTGACGTGGCTGCGATCAGGAAGCAGGTGATCGAGCAAACAACGGCGAACAGCCTGATTGGCAAAAGCAAAAAGCAGATCGTGGATTTTAATGCGGTCCTGCAGGAAGAAGTCGCTACGCGCAAGGAGTCGGATGCTGCCATTCTGGACACCATTCTTGGGCGCGAAAAGGAAGCGGAACTGTTGCGTGCTCAGGCCGCCGAGATTCGCAATCTCACTGCAGCGCAGCGCGAAGGTGCGCAGAAGTCAATGGACTTTGAGGCAAATAAGGCGATGTTGGAGAGCCTGGATCGCACTGCCAAAGACACCTTCGTGTCGATCTTTGATTCGGGAAAATCGACGTTAGACCGCCTGCGGGATACCCTCAAAAACGGACTGTTCGACTTGCTGTACCAGATGAGCATCAGAAAATGGGTGTTAAACATTGGAGCATCCGTGTCTGGAACTGGGGCTGTTGGTTTGGCATCGGCCGCAGTCTTGGGTGACGCGGGAGGCGCGAGCAGTTTTAGTAGCGTCGGCGGTCTTTTGCAAAGCGCCAAGACTGCTTACGGCCTGGTGACGCAGGGATTTGCAGGCATTACCGCCGGCCTGGGCACCAGTGTGGTGAGCCTGGGTACACTGTTTGGTTCGACTGCCATCGAAGCCTTCGGCGCCGGCCTGGGCAGCACGGGCCTGGTGGGCGCAGCAGATGCTGCTGGCCTGTATGCAGCTTCGGGCGGTGTGGGGAGCGCTGGTGCCGTTACTGCCGGCGCCTATGCTGGCGCGGCGGTTACGGCCGCCGCTGGCATCGCTGCTGGCGTACTGGGTGGTCGGATGATTTCTGGCCAGTATGGCAGCAACTCGACTGTGAACGCTGGCACCGGCATCGGCGCAATCGCCGGGGCGTTTATGGGCGGCCCTATCGGCGCGGCCATCGGCGGCGCCTTGGGCGGCGTGATAGGCGGCATCGGCAACCGCGTCTTCGGTATGGGCGACAAGAAATATGGGGAGACTGGCATTACCGGAACGCTGTCAGGTTCCGGGTTCACGGGCAATGAGTATGCCAAATGGACGCAAAAGGGTGGCTTGCTGCGCAGCGACAAGTCGGACACTGACCGTAAAGCTGTCGACGCCACGACGTCCAATGCGTTTGTGGAAACCTACGCCGCCATTCGCAACGTGTCGGCCACCTTGGCCAATACACTGGGCATCGATACGTCCAGCCTGGCCACGCGCGCCCAGGCGCTCAACATCAACCTGACCGGTCTCACCACGGAAGCGGATAGATTGGGTGCCGTCACCAAGTTCTTCGAAGGCGTAGGCAACGCGATTGCGTTGGAGCTGGTCCCGAGCCTCGGCCAGTTCAAGGTTGGCAACGAGGAGCTGAGCACGACCCTGCAGCGCGTAGCCGGGAATTACGCCGGCGTCGACGCTGCTCTGCAGCTGATCGGTCGCACGTCGCAAGACGCGTTTGGCGCCGTGGGCGTGGCCACTATTGGTGCGCGCGAGAACCTGATCAAGCTGGCCGGTAGCCTGGACTCGCTCAGCAGCGGGACCAGCTTCTTTGCCGAAAACTTCCTGACGGAAGCGGAGCAGATGGCGCCCGTGCTGTCGACGGTGGCCGATACGCTGGGCAAGCTCGGCATGGCCGGCACCACGACCATGGACGACTACAAGAAGAAGGTGCTAGGCCTGAACTTGGCCAGCGCTGCGGACCAGGAACTGTACATCAAGCTCCTGGCCCTGGCACCAGCCTTCAAGGCTGCCGCCGACTACAGCAGCCAGCTGGCCGCTGCGACCGGTAACTATGCCGCCGTGGTCAAGTCTGCCAGCGAAATCGCCAGCGAGCGCATGGACCTGCAGCAGCAGCTAAACGAATTGACGAGAAGCGAAACGGAACTGCTGGCCATCCAGCGCTCCGGCATTGCCGCCGTCAACCGCGCGCTGTTCGACCAGGTGCAGGCGGCCAAGGCGGTGGTTTCAGCCAAGGACGCGCTGGGCAGGGCTTACGATAAAGAGGCGGCAGCGGCCCAGACGGCGCTGGATAAATCGAAATCGTGGGTGGCCACGCTCAACGGCTTGAACGCCAGCATGGCCCTGGGCAACCAGTCCACGCTGACGCCGGAGCAGAAGTATGCCGAGGCGCGCGCCCAGTTCGAGAAGACCCTGGCAGCAGCCAACGCCGGCGACACGACGGCACAGTCCGGCTTGTCGGCTGCCGAGCAAGCGTTCTTGACGGCTTCTCAGGTGGTGAACGCGTCGGATGCCAAGTATGCGGCGGACTATGCGCGCGTCATCGCTGCCAACGAAGACGCCGCCAAGTGGGCCTCGGCCCAGGTCGACGTGCAGCAGGCCAGCCTGGATGCCCTCAAGGCCCAGGTGTCGGGCCTGATTACCATCAACGACAGCGTGCTGACGGTGGCGCAAGCCATCGCCAACCTTCGGGCCGCGACGGGCACGGCGAGCGGCTTGGGCGTGCAGTTCGACGGTTCCCATGCCGGCGGCCTGGCCAATGTGCCGTTTGATGGCTATGCGGCCGAGCTGCACCGTGGCGAAGTGGTGGTGGATGCGCAAGCTGCCGCTGCCATGCGCCGGTATTTCGGTGGGGCGCCAAGCCAAGGCGGCGGCAATGCCGACGCCTTGGTGGCCGAAATCAAGAGCCTGCGGGAAGAGGTCAAAGGGTTGCGCGCCGACCAGGACAAGCAGACCGGCGCCGCAATCAAGGCCACGGTTGAATCGAACGTCGTTGCCGCGAAAACCGTGGTGGATGGCGTTGACAAATCTGCTCGAGCAGCCGCTCGGGTAAAACAGGTGGAGTACAGTAAATGATAGATGCACAGTTCCTGGAATGGCTGGAGACACCGTCAGCCATCCGCATGGTGCTTATCGAGGTGCAAGTGAACGTGGCCGGCCAGGAGGTGACGCGGTATATCGCCTCCCGGCCTTTCCTCACCGGACCGCTTGAAGTACCAGCAAATACCGAGTATCTGCCGCTGGCCACCGGTGGCCTGGCCTTTACCGAGCAGGTCAGCCTGACGGGCGAGGCGGGATTGTCCGGCGGCGATATCGAGCTGGACAATGCCGATGGCGCGCTCGATGGCTGGCTCGCCGACGTCTGGCGAAACCGGGCGATCAAGGTCTGGTCGGGCGACTTGCGCTGGCCGCGCGCGGATTTTCGCCTGGTCTTCGACGGCATCGTTGCCGACATTGGCAGTACGGACCGCAATTCGTTCAACCTGGCGCTACGCGACAAGATGCAACGCCTGGATACGCCCATGACCGAGGTCAAGCTGGGCGGCGTGTCGACGAACAAGGATGTCACGTTGCCCATCCCGCTTGGCGAATGCCACAACGTAGCGCCGCTGCTGACGAACC
Organism: Janthinobacterium sp. P210005; assembly: GCF_036231865.1. Lineage (NCBI taxonomy): Bacteria > Pseudomonadati > Pseudomonadota > Betaproteobacteria > Burkholderiales > Oxalobacteraceae > Janthinobacterium > Janthinobacterium sp. P210005. The sequence continues at coordinate 287,316 of NZ_JAZARC010000003.1, read as the reverse complement.
CGGCGACGCTGGAATACGGGTTTCTCGGCGGTGTCGAGTCGATATTCGAGGTGCGCACCAACGGCAAGCCGGTCCCGATCACGATCGACAACGCTGCGGGCCGCTTCAAATTGACCATCAACCCGCTGGCCAACGTGGTGACGGCCAGCGTGCAGGGGGACAGCGCTGGCGGCTATGCGCCACGCATCGCACCGCTGGTGCAGCGCATCGCCACCGGCTACGGCAAGGTAGGCGACCGCTTCACTGCCGCCGACCTGGACCTGGCCAATCTGGCCGCCTTCGATGCCGCCCATCCGCAGCTGGTGGGCTTGTACGTAGCGGATCGTACCAACCAGGCGCAGGCTATCCAGCAGTTGGCTGCCAGCGTGGGTGCGCAGGCGCTGATGTCGCGCACCGGCAAGCTGCGCCTGATCCAGATCGCGCTGCCGGCCGCTGGCGTACCGGTTGAGATTGGCCCGGACCAGATGCTGGAGGATTCTTTGCATCCGGCGCAGCGCCTGGCCGTGGTGGCGGCCGTCAAGATTGGCTACGACCGGAACTGGACTGTGCAGGCCAACCTGACGACCAGCATCCCGCCCGCGCATGCGGACCTGTACGCCACGGAATGGCTGACGGAAACGGTGGTCGATGAGGCGGTGAAGGCGCGCTACCGCCTGACGGATGACCCGCCGCAGATCGATACCTGCCTCAAAACCACGGAAGACGCCCGCGCGGAAGCGGCGCGGCGTCTGGCGCTGCACAAGGTGCAACGCACGATTTACGAGTTTGATGGAGAGCCGGAGATGATGCTGTTGGAACTTGGGCAGCCCGTGGTGCTGCGCGATAAACGTTTTGGCCTGCAAGACGGCGCGTCTGGCGTGGTGGTGATCCTTTCGCCGTCATGGCTGACCGGCCGCGTCACCGTCGGGGTGTTGGTATGACCTCTATCGGCGGTACTCGTGACCGCTTGATCATGAACACCGTCCCGCGCTTCGAGCCGGCCAACGACCGCGTGCTGCTGCTGGCAGCGACGGCACAGGCGTTCAAGGTGGCGGCTACGACAATCGCGGCGCCGGTCAGCATCGATTTCACGGCCGGCCTGGTGAACATGCAGGGCCAGGTGGCGTTTTCCGCCAGCAATGCCAGCGTGTTGACGCGCGTCGGCAACGTGGCCAGCATGACCTATGGCGGCATGGTGGGCGACAGCGTGACGGTGACGGCCAGCATTGTGGTCGACGGCTTGACCTATACAGCAAGCCAGACGGTCAGCAAGATTTTCGACGGAGTGACGGGTAATTCAGCACGGGTCTGCTACAGCAAGACCAGTCTGCTGTCCCTGGGCAGCGCGCCCGCGACGCTCAGCACGGAGGGGGCAACATCCTATCCGCCGATTGATACCTGGGGCGCCGGCACGGTATGGGAGGGTTCGCCGCCGCTGTTTGGCGCCGGCGAATCGCTGTACCGGTCCGATGGCATTTTCAATCCGGCCAGCGGCACCACCAAGTGGGCGGCACCGTATTTGAATGCGCTGAAGGTGGGGCAGTTGAGCGCAATCAGCGCCGACCTGGGCAAGGTGACGGCAGGCGATATCTACAGCGCGACGCTGCATGGCGGCGCCGGGTATCCGTCCAGTAACTACGGCTGGCCCAACAATGGCGGAACCGGCTTTCATTTAAGCGACAAAGGTTTGCTTATCGGCAATATCAATGTGCCAGGTGGATTTATCCAGTTATCGAGTACGGGCTACGTTGAGCTGCCAGGACTTACCGTGACGCCTGGAACGCCGACAGCTGCCCCCGTTGCGAGGTTTTCCGGTGAACTGGTGGCGGCTACTGGCACGATTGACCTGCTGCGTAGTCGCGCCAACGGCGCGCGCATGGAAATCCGTGGCGATGTGCAAAAGGTAATCGGCATCAACGCAAGCGGCGCCGAGGTCGTGGTTGTGCAAATCGGGGACCTGGACGCATGAGCAGCCATGGAGTGTTGTGCAAGGACTTGAATAGCAATGCCATTACGTACGATTCACGAATCGAGTCCACTCTGTTCTGGCTTGTCCAAGAGGTGATCCCTCGAGGGCAGAACGTGTCGCGGACCTTTTCATATCCTGCGTACGCTGGAAAGAAAATCAGTGCGAGTCTGATCTCGCCCTATCAGGCACCAGGGCTGCCGGCAGGCGGTGGGCAGAGTGATGGATATGGGCTGGACGATGGTGGCGGCGTATTGAGTTGCAAAGTTTCCTACCCCTCCGGGATACCTACCGTCACTGTCTTCTCGGACAACGAGGATGACAGGCTTCCCATGGCTAGCAATGGGCTGTTATCAGTTTTTTACACAGGGGCAAAGCTTTGAGATTCGGGATCGAGACCAAGAACCTAGCGGCGGGGAACATCACCATCGATGCCAGTCATCGGGCGTTCGTTTATTTAGGCAAGAAGGCCATCCCGACCGGAAGCGGCGCTCGATTTACGTCGGTCGACTTTTCCTGCAACGGCGTGCCTCAAGTGTATTTTGATGTTCCCTATAACGTCGTCGGAACTGCTCCTGGTGCGCCCAGGACCGGAATCGCTTTGTGTCGATTGGAGAATCTTGGCGGCTCGTCCTGGCGGGCGACGTTCATCTATAGCCCCCGTATCGTTCTTTTGGGAGCAGGGGGCGTAGTGGAAGATATGGGGCTCAGCCTGCGGATATTTGGACGCCTTGATCTCAACCCGCCAAGGCCCCCATATGGCAAGGGGATTATGGTCCGGGCGCTGGATGGATCGATGCTTTTCTGCAGTACCGTGCGCATGCTACGGCAGGCAGGGAACACCTACGATACGCAGGCAGTGCTGAAAGCGGATATTCCGGCACAGAATGGGAATGATCCTGAAAATGTGGGCGACACCTTTGTTGATACACCTTTCAACTTGGTGGGCAAGTCTATCCTGGCCAACACTCGCGGGACGATTAGTGGCGCGTACTACCAAGGCACCTTCAATAACGGGGAGGGTATCTTCGAGGATTATTACGACATTCTCAAGTTCAATGCTCTGTACTGGGCATCTGGCTCGCGGCTCTGGGTTCGACGGATACCGACTGATCGCTACCAATACATCACCCAAGCGGGATCGGTTTACTTTATTGATAACTCCAGGCGTTTGCCGGTGTACTCGCGGCTTTCAGTGATCGACAACTCCCAATTCCCATAATATGACCAATCTTCGCATCATCTACGACAACGCCGGCGACCGCGCGGCGCTCACCGCATCCAGCCAGGCTGGCCTGCTGGGCCCGGCCAACCTGCAGCGCGAGCGTAAGTCTTCAGTGCTGCGCTCGGTCGGCACGGCCCTGACCATTACCGCGACGCTGCCGCTGGGCGAGATCGTCGGCGGCGTGGTCTTGCCGTTTTGCAACCTGACTTCGAATGCCAAAATCCGTGTGCGTGGCTATACCGAGCCAGGCGATACCGTGCCGGCGATTGATACCGGCCTGATTCTGGCCTGCGGCTATGCGCCGCTGGGTGCCTGGGACTTTGGGGCCACAGCACTGGCAGCTAATGCTTTTTCATTTGGCGGCGGCGCCTATGCGCGGGCCTGGTTCCCACGCAAGACCGCGCGTCATTTTGTGATCGACCTCGCCGACCCTGGCAATCCGGCCGGCTACGTCGAGTTCTCGCGCCTGGTGATGGGGAACTACTGGGAGCCGGAGAACAACGCCAGCTACGGCGCCAGCGTGACGCCGCTCGATACGTCGACGCTCTACAGAACGGCCGGTGGTGAGCAGCGCGTTGCCGCCGGCAGCACATACCGCAAGTTGTCGTTGTCGCTCGAGCACATGACACCGGTGGATCGCGCCGCGGTGTGGCGCCTGGTGCGCGGCAGCGGCAAGCGCCGGCCGATTCTGGTGAGCTTGTTTCCCGAGAATGCCGATCCTGAGCTGGAGCAAACTCACCAGTTGTACGGCCGCCTTGCTGAACTGGCCGCCGTATCGACACCGTATTTCCAAACTTATGCCACATCGCTTGATATCGAGGAACTGTAATGGATGATATTTTTTACCCAGACATGCCGGATTGGCTCGACAAGCTGAACTTGCTGGCGAAAGGCCAGCTGGAGCCGATCAGGGCTGACTGGGCTGCAGATCCAGGCTCCATTCGGGGAATCCTCAACAAGCCAACGTTGGCCGCCGTGGCTATGTCAGGCAAGAAAGCAGACGTGGGCCTGAGTAAAGTAGACAATACCAGCGATACAGAAAAACCTGTGTCGATAGCGCAGGCAAACGCGCTTGATCTTAAAGCTCCCATCAATAATCCGGTCTTCAAAGGCGTCGTGCGCAATCCGGCCGGCGGGATGGATTTTGGTACTGCCGGTTGCGGCATGTATTCGCCAAGCGTCAACGTGCTGTCGATAGTGACAAATGGCATAGGCAGTATCACGGTATCACCCGCTGGGGTGACGTTCGCCGGCACTGTGTCAGGCGTTACAAAAGGGATGGTGGGCCTGGGCAACGTGGATAACACCAGCGACGCATTGAAGCCGGTATCAGCGGCCCAAGAAACTGCCATCGGGCTGAAGGCGCCAGTCGACAATCCGGTCTTTACAGGGACCGTCCATATACCAGCGAGTGGGATGGATTTTGGCACCAATGGAACCGGCATTGGTGCCCCGGCTGCAGGCATGCTGGCGATGACGACGAACGGCGTCGAGCGCTACCGCATCTCAAATACTGGCGATGTTACCTTCACTAGCGTCCCCAAAATTACAGCCTCATCGGTTGCTACGTGCGAGATTATTTCGCAGGGGCTAAATGGCTATGGCGTATTTTCTGCGAAGTCCTCCGCTCAGTTGCCGTCCATTTGGGATTCGTATAATGCGAATGGGCTGTGTGGTCGTCTGCTATGCGACAACGCTGCCGCCAATTCCACGTTCACGTTCTCGATGCGGAAAGACGGGGTAATGGCGGACGTCCTGGGGATGAATCGCGGCCAGATTTTCCCTTCCGTCGATGGAACTACGGCGCTTGGCGGTGCGTCACAGCGCTGGTCGGTAGTGTTTTCTTCGACAGGCGCGATCAACACTTCCGACGCTACGCTGAAGACGCCTATTCGCCCGATGCTGGAAAATGAGATCGCAGCAGCAATCGAAATTGCTGACAGCATCGGTACATACAAGTGGCTCGAGTCAATTCAGGCCAAAGGTGCGGACGCGCGCCGGCACGTAGGCCTGACGGTGCAGGGCGCGATTGCCGTCATGGAGAAAAATGGGCTTGACCCGTTTGAATACGGCTTCATTTGCTACGATCAGTGGGAGGAAGAGTTGGGTTATCGGGCCGCAATCCCGGCTCAGCCTGATGTGGTCGACGCTGACGGGGCTGTTATTGTCCCGCAAACCGATGCCGTGGAGGCCTCTCAAGTAGTGATCAAGGAGGCCGGTAGCCTCTATTCTCTGCGCACTGACCAGATCAACATGTTTGTGGCTCGTGGCCTGATGGCCCGCCTCGCAAAAACAGAGGAGCGCCTTGCTGCTCTGGAAGCCATGTAGTTCATATCTGTCATTTTCACCACAAACCCGCTTCGGCGGGTTTTTTCATTTCCACCACCTGAAAGGCATTCATGGCTATCGAAACAACCGCCGCCGGCGGCGCACTGATTAAAATTTTTGGCATCCCGGTCCTGGCCGGCGCTGCCGCAACCTCACTGGGATTCATGTTCATGTGGCCAAAAACTGCCAAGGAAGCGGGCGTGCGCTTCTTCGTCACCATTCTCTTTTCTGCCCTAATGGGGCCGGCCCTGGTCGTGGTCGTGCGCAACTGGATGCCGGGCCTGTTCGACAGCGCGCGCGCCGTGGCGGTGCTGTACGGCAGCGACCCGGCGCTGGGCTTCCTGTTCATCGCCGCGCCGCTGATGGTGGCCGCCGGTTTGCCCGCCTGGTGGGTGCTGGGTGCCACGGTGCGCTGGTTCGACAAGCGCCGTGACAAGGACATAGGCGAGCTGGCGCGCGACGTGGCCGCCACCGTCAAGGATGTGCGGGGTGGGCTGTGAGCGCCGTCACGCTGGCCCAGCTGGTGGCCATCATGCCGCTGGCCCGCGCGCGCGCGGGAGCTTTCCTGGCGCCGCTGAACGCGGCCATGGTGGAATTCGGCATCACGACCCCGGCGCGCCAGGCGTCGTTCTTGTCCCAGGTGGGGCACGAGTCTGGCCAGCTGCGCTATGTGCGTGAGCTGGCCAGCGGCGAGGCCTATGAAGGGCGCGCCGACTTGGGCAACACGCAACGCGGTGACGGCGTGCGCTTTCGTGGGCGCGGCCTGCTGCAGGTAACTGGCCGCGCCAACTATGCGGCCTGCGGCAAGGCGCTGGACCTCGACCTGCTGGCCCAGCCCGAGCTGCTCGAGCAGGTCGTCAATGCCTGCCGCTCGGCCGGCTGGTTTTGGCAGACGAGGGGCCTGAACGCCCTGGCCGATGCTGGCGACCAGGAGCGGGTGACGCGCCGCATCAATGGTGGCGTGAACGGCCTGGCCGAGCGCCTGGCCTTGTACCGGGAAGCTCGCAAGGTGCTGGTGTGATCGCGCTGACTAAGCTGGCGGGCAAGGTGCCTAGTTGGCTGTACGGCACCTTGCTGGCGTGCGTGCTGGCCGGCGCCGGCATGCTGTACCAGCGAGCGCAGGGCGTCGCCCAAGGCCGCGCAGCCGTGCAGGCGCTGTGGAATACCGACAAGAAGACCCGCGCGGCAGCGGAAACGAAGGCGGAGGCGCAGCGCGCCGCCGAGAACCTGGCGCAAGCCAGGCAACAGGCCGTCAAAGCGGCGGCCATCAAGAAAGTCTACGATGACGAAATCAACGATGTGCGCGCTCGGCTTGCTGTTGCTGAGCGCATGCGCAAGCCCGCCTTCTGTGCAAGTGCTGGACCTGCCGCCCCGGCCGGTGCCGGTGGCGCCGAGGGAGGCGCTGCAGCCGATCCCGCCGGCGGGCTACTTCCTGACGCGGTGGCGCGAGATATTCAAGCCTTGATCCTGCAAACGGAGGAAGTTGCCGCGACGGGCCGCGCATGCCAGGCATTCGTGCGTGAAAATGGCATGACGCCATAGTGGGATGGCTGATTGCCGCTGCGCTAACAGCAGCAATCAGCCAGTGGCACCTGGTGGGTGGGTTTGGATTGCCTCATGGAAGGAATTCGACTCTACCATTAGGAGGTACACATTTTGGCATTACCCATCATCCCCTGGATCGGCGGCAAGCGACGCCTGGCCGACCGCATCATCCCGCAATTTCCCCCTCATACTTGTTACGTCGAGGTTTTCGCCGGTGGCGCCGCGTTGTACTTCATGCGGCCGCCGGCCGAGGTCGAGGTGCTGAACGACGTCAACGGCGAGCTGATCAACCTGTACCGGGTCGTCAAGAATCACCTGGAGGAATTCGTGCGCCAGTTCAAATGGGCGCTGTCGAGCCGTGAGGTGTTCAAATGGCTGCAGGAGACGCCACCACATACCTTGACGGATCTGCAGCGCGCGGCCCGCTTCTTCTACCTGCAGCAGCATGCATTCGGTGGCAAGGTCGACGGCCAGACGTGGGGCACGGCCACGACCGCGCCGCCGCTTAACCTGCTGCGCATCGAAGAGAACTTGTCGGCCGCGCACCTGCGCCTGTCTGGTGCCTACATCGAGAACCTGGACTGGTACAAATGCATGGAGCGCTACGACCGGCCACATACGCTGTTTTACCTGGACCCGCCGTACTGGGAGACGGCCGGCTACGGCGTAGAGTTTGAATTCGCTCAGTACGAGAAGATGGCCGAGTTGATGGCCCGGCTGAAGGGGAAGGCTATTTTGAGCTTGAATGACCATCCAGACATCCGGCGAGTGTTTGCCGGTTTCCAGATGGATACAACCGGCATCCAGTACAACGTGGGCGGCGGCGGTAGATCGGTGGAGCGCAAGGAGTTGATCATTTACAGCTGGGATAGGGCTGCCGAGCCAGCCGGGCTATTCTAAGGAGTTGGGCAGGCGGGTGCCAGCGCTGATGGACGGCAAGATCGTCCTGGGGCTGGCACGAGACTGGCCGCGCGGATGGGAATGCCAGGATGTGCTGGAGGCAACTTTCCCGGTTGCATGTAAGAAGTTGCCATCTGTTTATGATATAACCATTGAATCTTGGATATCAATAATAGGTCAACATGAACGAGTTTTGGGAGCTTTGTTATGTGCGCGCTCCAGTCAATGCAGGCGCCGAAATAATTTTTTACCATCCTGATGCCAGTAAGTCGAAGGTGTACAGGAACTTGGGTGATTTCTTGAAAGAAAAAAATGTTGCTGCCGTCGGTGCATTAACCCCCATGATGGGAGTAATTTCAAGCCTTCTTTCTGGCGGATGGGAGCCGCTGACCGTTCAACCTAATCTCCCAGGGCATCATGCTGATCACGGCTTGGCCGGAGTTGCGCTAAGGCGGCGCGTTGCTATGTAATATCGCTCGACCCCTCTCTTTGGACACCCGCGTTTCGCATGTGCAGACGTCTGCACACCTGGCCGATGTTTACTTTACAGCGCTCAAAGTACGGATATACTGTATGCATGTACAGTATTTCGAGGTGCCGCCATGCTTGTAATAGCAGCAAAATTATATTCCGATCAAGGCGTCCCCTTGCCTCGGCATAGGGAAATTACCTTGCGCTACACGGGCGTAGGTGTATTTACGATGAGCGAGAAATTCGAAAAAGACTTTCAGCGAACAGTGCGTGTAGCGCACTTGAGTCCAATTGGCGGCGGGAAAGACCTCATCCTTCCCCCATTGTATGACGCTGCCATTGTGTGGGTGGGGGATGGGCGGTTGCGGGTCCGTGGATTTGAAATCAACCCCATGACCAAGGCTCATGTGGCGATGGCTTGGGGCGCGGAGATTGTGGCAGATCAGCGTCCTGGACGAGTACTGGTGCCACTTGACGGAGAAACAGAGATTTCAATGATCACCTCTCAAGCGGACCTGGAAAAAGCGGCGGCCGCCCGAACTGGCCCTCCGCAGTGGCAGCGCTGAAATTGGATTGAGTTGGAAAATGCAAAAATCTGTTGGAAAATGCAAAAAAAGGGTTACAAGCCGAAGCATGTAACCCTTTGATTTTCCTACTCATTCTGTGGGGTGGCTGATGGGGCTCGAACCCACGACAACAGGAATCACAATCCTAGCCGAAAAGGCTGGGATTGATTAGAGTGCGATTGTTACATGTGAGCCACCAATTATTGCGATTGCTTTCAACGTGTCAGGAGAGTACCCGCCTGCATGGACGGTAATATGGCCGCCATTTGCTTGTACAGTTTCCACGATAGATTTTATGGTATCTGGGGAGTATTTTGCTTCTCCTGTAATAATCATATCGACACCTAGATTTGCGATGGCTCTAGCCGTATCTGGTGAAACTGCCATGTAGTTCTCCTTTTGTTTGGTGTATTGAGAGTATCTTGCCGTGTCACTATTTGCAAGCATCCTACGAAAGCACACTGCACTAAAGCTTTTTTGCTATCTCCGCAGCAGTTTCGTTGTAGTAGACCTGTAGTTGACGAATATCTTTGTGACCAACCATCCTGGCTAATTCGAGGATATTCAGTTTCTTGGCAAGTCTAGTGATGGCTTCGTGTCTGGAGTCGTGAAAGGTGAGGTCCTCGATACCGGCACGAGTAACTGCTTTCCGGAAAAGGGTATCTCTACTCTTATCCGTGACATTGAAGTAGGGGCCGTTGGCTGCTGGTCCAGGAAGTTCGCTCAGGATTTCAAGCGCGCGCGGCGAAAGTGGCACATCGCGTTTACTGTCGTTCTTCGTACGTGGTAGGTGCGCAACCGATCCAGTGATTCGCTTTGGTGAAAGGCTGAGAATTTCTCCTGACCTCATGCCAGTTTCAATCGCAAACAAAAATGCTGCAGCGACGACGCCAGATACATTGGTGATATTGCCGTCGTAGGCAAGGGCCAGACAGATACGGTCTATTTCATCTTGACTGATGAGGCGATCCCGTGGCGGAGGGTCTTTGGGGCGGCGAACATCCGTTGTCGGGCTTTTTGCCGCCCAGTTCCATTCCCGGCGCGCAGTCGTGAAAACATGCGAAATTAAGTTAAGGTCACGATTGACCGTTGACCCCATTACTGTTTTAAGGCGCATATCGCGCCACTGGCCAAGGATGTCTGGTGTTACATCGGCGACCAGGTAGTCACCCAAGTTCTTGCCGGCGACAATATGTTTAGCTATCGCAGATAGCCGGATGGTTTCCCATTTCTCACCTTTTTTGTGTATGGAGACCTCGTCGCGGTAGCGTTCGAACGCCTGCAGGCAAGTTTTACCCAAGACTATGTCAGTGGTGTCGTTGCGGCGCAGCTGTGACTCTCGTTCAGCCGCCCATGCTGAAGCTTCAGCTTTAGTGGAAAATACACCAGACTCTCGTGTCCCTTGGACAAAAATCTCTGCGCGCCAACCCGTTTTGTGTTTTCTAAAAGATGCCATTAATCCCCCGTCCGTGCGTAATCATTGCGTAATTCGTGCGTAATGACCAGCGGTTTTTATCGGGCCTAATCGGGAATGATCGGATTGAACAGACAAGAAAAAAGCCACTAAATCCTTGATTTCATTGGATTTAATGGCTTTATCGGTACTTCTTCGATTTGTCTGGTGGTGCCGGGAGCCGGAATCGAACCGGCACGCTGTTTCCAGCGCGGGATTTTGAGTCCCGTGCGTCTACCTATTCCGCCATCCCGGCAACGCGAGACGCATTATCACTGATTTATCGCGATACGGCAAGTTTTTCGCTTGGCAAACGGTTTAGCCCATTTATCGGGCACCGTCCTTGCATGAAAAACGCCGTCCCGGGCGCGAACCGGGGACGGCGTGGTCAGGCTGCGGCGATGCTGGAATCAGTTATGCACGGAGTTCAGCTGGCGCGCGATGATGTCGTGGTTGAGCCAGACGACGGGCGCTTGCGGCTCCGACATGGCGTGGAACATCAGCGGGCCCGTGCCTTCCAGGACCAGCGAGCTCAGGTGGTCGGTGATCAGTTCCTTGCGGTCCTTGTGCAGCTTGGTGATGTCGTCCGAGGTGCCGATCATGACCTCGGCCAGCTCTGGCGTGTTGTCCATCGGCCAGGCGGCGAAGTTGCGGAATTGCACGCTGGTGGCGTCGCCGTTGTAGGCGGCGATACGATCGAGCAAGTCTTGCAGCGAAACGCCGTCTTCCAGCAAGCCCTGGCAGATTTTCCATTGCTCTTCGGCCCAGGCTGCGCCGCCTTCTTTTTTCAGCGCGTCGAGCAGGGGGAACAGCGACAGTTCCACGCCGACGAAAATGTCGGACGAATTCGTGCGGATTTCCGGGCAATTGAAGACGGTCGCCTTGATGCCTTTTTCCCACGCGGCCTTGGCCACGTTTTCCAGGCGCATCTTGGCCAGGCCTTGCGTGTAGTTGCTGTACGTTTGCCACTGGTACTTGCCGTCGATCAAGATCTCCGTGCCGTGGTAGCCATAGGCGCTGTAGCGCACCTGGCCGCCCTTCTGCTCGATGCGGGCGCGGATGGCGGCGCTGCCGTCGATCAGGTGTTGCAGGGTGTTGGCCGTGACTTCGTCGAAGTTCATCAGGATCAGCTTGCCCAGGTCGCTGTCGAGCAGGGCGCGCGAGGACATGAAGCGCTCGCCGCGGCCTTTGTAGATGCGGTTGGCGATGGCCAGGAAGACCTTGACCTTCGGAATGCCGCCAGCCATGGTGTGGGCGAAATACACATTGCTGCCGTCAGGAATCAGGCTGTCCAGCTCGGCCATGGCTTTCGCCACGGAAGCGCTGAAGCGGGCGATGCCGGCTTCGCGGCAGCGCTCGATCTGCGCCCAGTCCAGCTTGTCTTCTTGCCAGCTTTTCAGGGTCATGTCGGCCAGCAGGGCCGTCGGGGTAGGTTCGCCGGCAGGCGCATCCAGGTCGAAACCGGCCATCAGCGGCACATTGATGATGCGGCCGCCCAGGTTGGCTTCGGCTTCGGCCAGCTCTTCCGCGTTCAGCGGGCGCAGCGCCATGTTTTCATCGCGGCGGCCGACCGTCATGCCGACGATATTCATGCCCGCCTTGCGTGCTTCGTCCAGCAAGCCATTCACATAGCCGCGGCCGAACAGCTCGCCGAACAGCACAAAGGTGTCGCCCTTGCGGAAGATATTTTTTTGCGGGATGTCTCTTAAGGACGTGATCTCGGTCATGGTATCAATTCATTCAAAAATTAGCGGGGCAGACGGCTAAACGCGCTGCCCGCTGGTTCAACATAGTGTGAAATTATGCGCCATTTCAGCGTGGAAAATCCTGTTGCGAACGATTCTCGTCTGGAATGGCATCTTCTTCTTCGTGCAGTTCTTATTCTTTCGCCATGGCGTATTTTACGCTGCCGCGGCGCACAGCGCCTGTTGGGCAGGGGCAGATAAGCCCGGCAGGCGCCGATATTACCTCAGCTTTGTCATGCTGGTCAGTAAAATTGATCTAAAACAAATCCTGCTGCCCGGACACGAGGCGCGAAAAATCATCGCCCAGGAAGGGCAATATCGCGTCGGCCACCGGCTGCAGCTGGCGCGTCAGGTAATGGTGGTAGTCGATGGGCGAGCGCTGCGTTTCCAGCGGTTCCGGCCCCGCCACCGTGATGACATAGCTGATCCAGCCGCCGTTCTGGTACTGCAGCGGCCGGCCCTGCGCCAGGTTGTAGGCGTCGGCCGTGCGCGCCGCGCGCACGTGGGGCGGCACGTTGCGCTGGTAATCGTCGAGCGGGCGGCGCAGGCGCTTGCGGTAGACCAATAAAGCATCGAATTCGCCGCGCACCGTGCGCGCCACGTAGTCGCGCACATAGTCCTGGTAGGCGTCGCGCTGGAAGATGCGCAGGTACAAGGCTTGCTGGAATTGCTGCGCCAGCGGCGTCCAGTCGCTGCGCACCGTTTCCAGGCCCTTGTAGACCATTTGCTCGCTGCCGTCGGGCTTGCCCACCAGGCCCGCGTAGCGCTTCTTGCTGCCTTCCTCTGAGCCGCGGATGGTGGGCATCAGGAAACGCCGGTAATGCGTCTCGAACTCCAGTTCCAGCGCATTTTCCAGGCCGAATTCCTCGCGCAGATGCTGGTCCCACCAGGCGTTCACATGCGTCACCAGGGCGCGGCCGATCTTGCCCGCCTCTTCATCCGTATGTGCCGTTTTCAGCCACACGAAGGTGGAATCCGTGTCGCCGTAGATGACTTGATATCCTTGCTCGGTGATCAATTCCCGCGTGCGGTGCATGATGTCGTGGCCGCGCAGGGTGATCGACGAAGCGAGGCGCGGGTCGAAAAAGCGGCAGCCGCTGGAGCCCAGCACGCCGTAAAACGCGTTCATGATGATTTTCAAGGCTTGCGACAGCGGCGCGTTGCGCTCGCGCTTGGCTATCTCGCGGCCCTGCCACACCTGTTTCACGATGGCGGGCAGGCAATGTTTCACACGCGAAAACTGCGCGCCCCGGTAGCCGGGCACGGTGTCGGCCTCATCGCCGCTGGTGCCCACCACCAGGCCGACGGGGTCGATGAGAAAAGTGCGGATGATGGACGGGTACAGGCTTTTGTAGTCGAGCACGAGCACGGAATCGTACAGGCCCGACTGCGAATCCATGACGAAGCCGCCGGGGCTGTTTTCGCCGGACACATCGCCCAGGTTGGGCGCCACGTAACCCTGCCGGTGCATCAGCGGCAAGTACAAATGTTCGAAGGCGGCCACGGAGCCGCCGCTGCGGTCGGCCGCCAGGCCCGTCACGCTGGCCCGTTCCAGCAAGAAGGTCAGCAGCTCGGTCTTGGCGAAGATGCGCGTGACCAGCTCGCAATCCTTGAGGTTGTAGCGGGCCAGCGCCGGCTTGTCTTCGCGGAAACGCCGGTCGATCTCGGCCATGCGCTGGTAGGGATTGTCGATGGACTTGCCTTCGCCCAACAAGGTCTGCGCCACGTTTTCCAGGCTGAACGAGGAAAAGTTCCACGTCGCCGATTTTAACGCTTCGATGCCGTCGATGATCAGCCGCCCCGCGGCGGCCGCAAAATAGTGTTCCTGCTTGCCGCCATGTTCGCGCCATTCCATCACGGCGCCGCCCCGTCCCAGCTTCAACGGGACTTGATAACGCTCAGCATGTTGCTTGAGCACGCGCAAGTCGAACTGCACCAGGTTCCAGCCGATGATGGCGTCCGGATCGTGGCGCTCCATCCACGTATTCAGGCGGTCGAGGATCTGTGCGCGCGAGTCGCAGTATTCGAGGTCGAAGTCGCGTTCCCCGTCGACGCCATTTGGCGGGCCCAGCATGTAGACCTGGCGCTGGCCGCAGCCTTCCAGCGCCAGCGAATACAGCTCGCCATGCGCCGTCGTCTCGATATCGAGCGATACCAGTTTTAATGCGGGGCGGTAGCCGGGCGCCGGTTTCAGCTGCACTTCCTGCAGTGTTTCTCCGCTGAATGTCACCGGCGCCGTAATAAAGCGCTCCATCAGATAGCGCTCGGGCGGGCGGATGTCCGCTTCATACACATCGATGCCGTGCGCGCGCAGCTGCTTTTCCAGCTTCAGCAAATGCCGGTATTGCTTGCAGTACAGTCCCAGCACGGGGCGATGGTGGAAATCGCACAGCGACAGGGGACGCAGCTCCGCGTGGCGCTCGCCGCGCAGCAGCTGTTGCGCCTGTTCCTGTTGCTCCATGGGAAGGAAGGCGACGGCCGTCTGCACGGGCAGGCGCACGTGGCGGGGCCCGGCATCCGTTGCCAGCCAGAAATCGACCTCCGTGCCGGCGGGCGTGTCGCGCCAGTGGCGGGTCAGGATGAAGCCCTGTTCGGGCGGGTGCTGCGTGTTGCCTGTCATGGTGCCGTGAATGTCGGGTGTGCTGGCCTGCACATTACAGCAAGCCGGTGCAGGGCGGGGGCGGTTGCGGCTATAATTTTTGTAGTCGATGACCATAAGAAGAGCGCGTCGCGCCATTACCCTGGAGACAGCATGCAAGCAATGAGTTATGTACATGGCGCCCACGAGACGCCGTTGATCGGCGAAACGATAGGCGCTTACCTGGACGGCATCGCCGCCCGCTACGGCCAGCACGACGCCCTGATCGTGGCGCACCAGAACGTGCGCTGGACGTATCTGGAATTCCAGCAGCGCGTGCACCGCCTGGCCGCCGGCTTGCTGAAGCTGGACTTGCAGCCGGGCGACCGGGTCGGCATCTGGTCGCAGAACTGCGCCGAATGGGTGCTGACGCAGTTTGCCACGGCGAAAGCCGGCTTGATCATGGTCAACATCAACCCCGCCTACCGGCGTTCGGAACTCGAATACGTGCTCGACAAGGTGCAATGCAGCGCGCTGATCCTGTCGCCCAGCTTCAAGTCCAGCGATTACCTGGCCATCGTGCAAGACGTGGTGCCGGAAATCGCCCGTTCGCGCGCGGGCGCCCTGCAGTCGCCGCGCTTGCCGCAATTGCGCCACGTCATCCGCCTGGGCGCGGCCGCCACCCCCGGCATGCACAACTTCGATGCCTTGATGGACGGCATTACCGACGCCGACCTGGCGCACCTGGAAGAAGTGAGCGCGACCTTGCAGTTTGACGACGCCGTCAACATTCAGTTCACGTCCGGCACCACGGGCGCGCCGAAGGGCGCCACCTTGACGCATCACAATATCCTGAACAACGGTTTCTTCATCGGCGAAGCCATGCGCCTGACGCAACAGGACCGCTTGTGCATTCCCGTGCCCCTGTACCACTGCTTCGGCATGGTGCTGGGCAACCTGGCCTGCGTCACGCATGGCGCGGCCATGGTGTTTCCCGGCGAAGGCTTCGACCCGAAAGCCGTGCTGGAAACCGTGCAGGCCGAGCGCTGCACGGGGCTGCACGGCGTGCCGACCATGTTCATCGCCATCCTCGACCATCCTGATTTCAAGCAATACGACCTGTCGAATTTGCGCACCGGCATCATGGCCGGTTCGCCCTGCCCGATGGAAGTCATGACGCGGGTCATCGAATTGATGCACATGGCGGAAATCACGATTGCGTATGGCATGACGGAAACGTCGCCCGTCAGTTTCCAGACGGCGATCGAGGATCCGCGCGAAATGCGCGTGTCGTCCATCGGCAGGGTCCATCCGCATCTGGAAGTGAAAATCGTCGATGCGGAAGGGCGCATCGTGCCGCGCGGCGAAAAGGGCGAATTGCTCACGCGCGGCTATTCCGTGATGCAGGGCTACTGGGGCGACCCTGAAAAAACCAGCGAGGCCATCGATGCGGCGCGCTGGATGCACACGGGCGACCTGGCCGTGATCGACGCCAACGGCTTTTGCAGCATCGTCGGCCGTTCGAAGGACATGGTCATCCGCGGCGGCGAAAACATCTATCCGCGCGAAGTCGAGGAATTCCTGTACCGCCATCCCAGCGTGCTCGACGTGCAATGCGTGGGTGTGCCGGATGCCAAGTACGGTGAAGAGTTGTGCGCCTGCATCATCTTGCGTCCGGGAACGCAGGCCACCAGCGACGACATCCGCGCCTTTTGCGACGGGCAGATCGCCTATTACAAGATTCCCCGCTATGTGCGTTTCGTCGAGGAATTCCCCATGACGGTGACGGGCAAGATCCAGAAATACCTGCTGCGCAAGCAGGTGGCGACGGATCTGGGGCTGAGCGGGGACTAAGTCTTTCGCCAGCGCATAAAAAAACACCGGGACGCTTGCGCGGCCCGGTGTTTTTTATGGATTCAGCGTAAAGCTCAGGCCATCGCGGCTTGCGGTGCGCGCGCTGGCGTGCGGCGGCGCACGAAGGCCAGCAAGCCCAGGCCGGCCAGCAGCATGGCGTAGGTGCCTGGTTCCGGCACGGCCGAGACACTCACCGTGTTGAAGCCGGCGCCGTTCATCGAGACGTGGCCATAATTGATCGAGCTGACCGAATTGGCGACCAGGGTGCCGTTCATGCTGCCCGAACCGGAAAACGCGCTGTTCGGCGCCAGGATGCTGCCGTTGATGCCAACGTTGTTCAGGCTGGTGGTGGTGGCATTGGCGAAGTTCAGCAGCGTACGGTCGGCAAAGCTGCCGAAATTGTCGAAGCCGCCGCTCATGGTGATGTTGGTGGCGGTGCCGTTGATGATGATGCTGGCCGTGCTTTTCAGCGACGAGACGTCCAGGCTCAGGTTATGCAGGTCGTTTGCATTGATCGTGAAGACGTTGACGTCGGCGTTGATGTCGCCTATCAGCTTGAAGCCGCCGTATTGCGAAATCACGGTGCCGTTCGATTGCAGCTTGGCCACATCGCCCGACAGGGTCGTCAGTTGCTGCTGGGCAGCTGCAAAGTCCAGGGTGGAAGCATTGCCCTTGCTGAAGGTGCCCGTTGGGTACCACGATGGGGCCGTCACGGTGCCGTTGGCATTGCTCACGCCATACACGCCCGTACCGTTGATGCTGCCGCCGCCGATGTTCAGGTTGTTACCAGCGACCAGCGTGTTGGCGGCGCTGCCCGGCTTCTTGTTGGTGCCGACGCTGTAGCCTTCCAGATAGATATTGCCGCCGGCGGCCAGGCTGCCGCTGACGCTGGTAAAGCCGCTGGCGTTGCTGCTGCCGATGTTGCCGAAGATGAAGGCCGAGTAGCCGTTGGCGACGCCGAGGTCAATCACGGTGGCCTGGGCCGAGGCGCTGAAGGAGAAGGCGAACAGGGCGGCGCTGATGAGCGGCAAGGTACGTGTGGCAAATTTTTTCATGGACAGCCTTATGGTGAATTGGGGGACGAATAGGGCGGGAAAGCAAGACACCGCCATCGCGCAAGCCATCATTATAATATAAAAAGCAATTCTAGTTCAATTTAGGTAATTAACTATATTTAAAAGCAACACTTTTGTTGTCGGCAGTGATTGGCATGCGGACATAAAAAAACCGGGCTAGGCCCGGTTTTTTCTGCTTACCTGACGCGCTGGTACAGGCGGAAGCGTTCCACGTCATCCGTGGGGCGGCGCCCTTCCCACAGCTTGATCCAGTCCGCGCCGTGGTGCTCGGGCAATTGTTCCTTGCTGTCAGGAACCTTGATGCTGTCTTGCAACAGGAACACATCGCATTCCTGCTGCCCCACGCTGGCAAACGGCAAGTGGCCGAAGTAGGCGAACGAGGCGCGCTGGGCCGCGCCGACGTTGCTGTTGATGCACTTGCTGCCCGGCGGCAGGTGGACGGAAATCTGGTGCGCCACGCTGGCGTAGCTCTTGCTGTAGTTCAGCGGCGGCAGGAACAGGGTCATGATCAGCACCCAGATCAGGATCAGGCCGCCGGACGACAGCACCACGGCGCGCCACAGCACGGCCGGCTGGCGCGAGATGCGCCAGTGCACCAGCGCCACCCAGCCCGCGCTGACGCAGGCGGCCACGAAGAAGGCCAGCAAGTCCAGTTCGGGCTTGAAGCCTGGCATCAGTTTCAGGGCATTATGCGACAGTTTCGGCGGCCAGCCCGTCAGGATGGCGAACCAGAACAGCCACAGCGCGAGGGCGCAGATGGTCAGCACCATCACGGAGAACCAGTCGATGGCGTTGATGGCGCCCCGCTTCATGGTCAGCAAGCCAAACGCGGCCATGACGGCCAACGGCGGCAGCAGGGGCAGCAACTGGCTCGGGTCGGGATCGGGGTGGCACAGGCCCAATATTGCCAGCATAGCAACAAAAGTCAGCGGCACGACGATGTGCAGCACGTGGTGCTGGCGGCGCCAGGCGTACACGGCCCAGGCGGCGAAAGGCCATGCGGGCCAGAAGAACCAGATGCCGACACGCAAGAAATACTGCACGCTTTTCAGACTCGGAGCGCTGAACTGGCGGCAATTCCACTCCATCCAGGCGTGCAGCGGCGAATGGCCGTACGGCAGCAGCCATTCGCCCGGCAGCAGCCAGACGAGGGTCAGCGCGATGCCGATCAGGATGGCCAGCGCCAGGTGGCGTATGCTGCGCAGCAACGGCAGGCGCAGGAAGATAGTGCACAGCAGCAAGGCGATGCTCAGGGCCGCCGGCGTGATCCAGCCGCGCGCCAGGGCCAGGCCGCCCATCGCCAGGCCCAGCAGGGCCGCATTGCGCACGGACGGGCCTTCCATGTAGCGCACGGCGCGGTACAGCAAATAGGCCATCAGGGACACGTACAGCGCTTCGGCCGTGATGTCGTGGCTGTGCTGCAGCAGGCCCAGGCAACCCAGGTAGATGAGCACGGCGGCATCGGCCAGGGTGCAGCCGAAGTCGTCCGGCTCGGGCTGGCCGCCGAAGGCCAGGCGCAGCGGCTGGGCATCGCTGCGGCGTCCCAGGTTGAAGGCGGTGTACCAGACGGACAGGGTGCTGACGACGAAGATGCCGATGGTCGACATGCGCGCGCCAAAGACGTCGCCGTCGATCCAGCCGAACAGCTTGATGAAAATGGCGCCCAGCCAGAAGGCCAGCGGACCTTCATCGGGCAGCGACAGGCCGGCCACGTTGGGCCACAGCCAGTCGTTCAGGCCGCCATGCGCCATGGTCCACATGATGCCGAAACTGGCGGCATCATCGTTCTTCCACGGTTCGCGGCCAATCAGGCCAGGCAGGATGTACAGCAGGCCGAGCGCAAACAAGGCCCATCGTGGCAGCGCGAGTGTGGCGGCGGCGGGAAGGCGGACTGGCTTCATCGATAATCGGTATCAGAATAGTGGCAAGACGCGACGAATGGCGTCGGGTATGCGCGAGTATAAAGTAAAGCGGCCAAAGACAAAAAAGGCAGCCGTAGCTGCCTTTTCTCTGGTAGCCGAAGCTGCCCTTTTTTGCCGCAAAGCGGCAAAAATTAGCCTGCTGCGACTGCGGTTTTCGAACCAACCGAACCGAACTTCTGACGGAACTTCTCGACGCGACCGGCGGTATCGACGATTTTGTGCTTGCCCGTGAAGAATGGGTGCGATTCAGCCGAAACCTCGATCTTCACCAGTGGGTATTCTTTACCGTCGTGGGTGATTTTTTCGCGGGTTTGGATGGTCGAGCGGGTAACGAATTTGAAATCGCACGACAGATCGTGGAAAACAACTTCGCGGTATTCTGGATGGGTATCGACTTTCATGGTCTTCTCTCTAGTTTGGTAGCCAAACAGCACTTCGTCGGTCGTCCTGCTTCTTGACCCGATTGCCGATCACTTGCCAGGGTTTAAAATAATGCAACCGTCGATTATATAGCGCTTTCCGGCGGACGGCAATAAAAAAGCCGCTCGATGAGCGGCTGTCGCGGGATGATCAACGGAGGGCTGGGGTCAGACCCGTCGGGTCTGACCCCGGAAATCAGCCACCGCGTCTCATCATATCGAAAAATTCTGCGTTATTTTTCGTCGCTTTCATCTTGTCCAGAATGAACTCCATCGCCTCGATCTCGTCCATCGAGTACAGCAACTTGCGCAAAATCCAGATTTTTTGCAGTTCGTTCGGCTTGATCAGCAATTCTTCGCGGCGGGTACCCGATTTGTTCAGGTTAATTGCCGGATAGACACGTTTTTCAGCCAAACGGCGTTCCAGATGCACTTCCATGTTGCCGGTACCCTTGAATTCTTCAAAGATCACGTCATCCATGCGCGAACCCGTTTCGATCAGCGCCGTGGCGATGATGGTCAGCGAGCCGCCTTCTTCGATATTGCGCGCGGCGCCGAAGAAGCGTTTTGGACGTTGCAGCGCATTCGCGTCGACACCACCGGTCAGGACCTTGCCCGAGGCAGGGATCACGGTGTTGTAGGCGCGTGCCAGGCGGGTGATCGAGTCCAGCAGGATCACGACGTCTTTTTTCATTTCGACCAGGCGCTTGGCTTTTTCCAGCACCATCTCGGCCACTTGCACGTGGCGCGTGGCCGGCTCGTCGAAGGTCGAGGCGACGACTTCGCCGCGCACCGAGCGTTGCATTTCGGTAACTTCTTCCGGACGTTCGTCGATCAGCAGCACGATCAGGGTGATGTCCGGGTGGTTGGCCGTGATCGCATGGGCGATGTGCTGCAGGATCACGGATTTACCGGATTTCGGCGACGCCACCAGCAAACCGCGCTGGCCTTTGCCGATCGGGGCGATCAGGTCGATGATGCGGCCGGTGATGTTTTCCTGGCCATTCATTTCACGTTCCAGGCGCAGCGGCTCGTTCGGGTGCAGCGGCGTCAGGTTTTCAAACAGGATGCGGTGTTTCGACATCTCCGGCGATTCGCCGTTGACCTTGTCGACTTTGACCAATGCGAAATAGCGTTCGCCATCTTTCGGGGTCCGTACCTCGCCTTCGATCGAATCGCCGGTGTGCAGATTGAAGCGGCGGATTTGCGAAGGGGAGATGTAAATGTCGTCGGTGGACGCCATGTAGCTGGCGTCGGGCGAGCGCAGGAAGCCGAAGCCGTCAGGCAGCACTTCCAGGGCGCCGTCGCCAAAAATCTGTTCGCCGGACTTGGCGCGTTTTTTCAGGATAGCGAACATCAGCTCCTGTTTGCGCAAGCGGGCTGCGTTGTCAATGTCAAGACCGATCGCCATCTCAAGCAGGGCGGATACGTGTAGGGCCTTTAGTTCGGATAAATGCATATGTGTTGAGTGTCCCGAGACGGGATGTAAAGGTAGGGGAGGGGACTGCGTGGCGTTGATTAATTATTGGGGAAGGCTGTGCACGAATGAGGGCAAAGCCGCTTCCCGGTCGTTCCAGTCAGGCGGCGCTGCGGGCGCAGCGCTGCCCATCATACATTAAATGTTGCTGTCGACGAAAGCGGTCAACTGGCCCTTGGCCATGGCGCCCACTTTTTGAGCAGCTGCAACACCATCCTTGAACAGGATCAGGGTCGGGATGCCGCGGATGCCGAACTTGGCAGGCACTGCCTGGTTCGCGTCCACGTCCATCTTGGCGATCTGGATGCGGCCGGCGTATTCCTTGGCCACTTCTTCCAGGATCGGGGCGATGGCCTTGCAGGGACCGCACCATTCTGCCCAGAAGTCGACCAGGACTGGCAAATCGGATTTCAGGACGTCTGCTTCAAAAGATGCATCGCTAATGTGTTTGATATTTTCGCTCATATTTTCCTCAAATGAGGGTGGGATCAATAATGCCTGGAATTAACCATACGCTGGTTCGCCATCCATGCTTCCTGGAATGCAGTTAGAAGATGGGGACAATGGGCACGACTTCAATGTCTTGGAAGGTGCGACCAGAGGTATGCAGGCGGGGATGGCTGAAATAATAACCCATTTTTTCAAAGCGTGGCGATTATTGCAGAAAAACTTGAGGCATATCGTCCCCATGCGTGCCGGCAGGGCGGCAAAGCCGCATGCCTGCTGGCCCGCAGCGCCGTGTCCGCCCTCCCGGCCGGCCTGCGCGCTCAGGCTTGGACGCTGGCCAGACGCGCCGAGTGCTGCAGTTGCAAGTTCACCATCAGCTGCAATTCCGCGCTTTCCATCGGCTTGCGGAAAGTGCCCAGGATATGCAGGCCGTTGGCCATGGCCAGGCGCTCGGCCGCCAGGCGCACGGCCGAATGCAGGCCCGACAGCAGGACTACGCCGCCGCGGAAGCCGTTTTCCGCCGCCATGCGCAAAAATTCGATGCCGTCGATGTCGGGCATGGACAGGTCGCAGATCAGCAGGTCGGGCTGGTGCTGCTTCAGGGTGGCCAGCGCCTGTTCGCTGTGCGACTCGCAGCGGATGTCGAACTGGCCCATTTGCTCGAGCATGTCGCTGAGCACGTCGAGCATGAAGACGTCGTCGTCCAGCAGCAGCACGCGCAATGGCGCCAGGCCTGCTTCGTTGTGTTCCCGGCTTGCTTGGTTTGATACAGTGTTCATCGTCATGTCTTTCTGTTGATATGCATCGTTGTCGATGCCGATACCTTGCCGCAATCCAATTTGGCGGTAGCTAATCGTCATTGGCAAAGCTGGTGTTATTCATGATTTGTTCGGTAATCTGTTCCAGCAGGGGCCACAGGCGCGTGACGATGCGCCGTGCCCGCTCCGCCTCGTCGGCCGGTTCGCCCGGCGCCAGGGTTTCCAGGTTGTGGCACAGCTCGGCCAGCCCCAGGGCGCCCACGGTGCGCGCCGACGACTTGATGCGGTGCCCCAGTTCGCGCACCTGGTGCACGTCGCCGCGCGCCAGGGCCGCATCGATGTCGCCAAAGCCATCCTGCGTGGTCTGCAGGAACTTGAAGGCGAACTTGCGCACCTTTTCCGGGTTGTAGCCCAGCAACTTGGCCAGGATGGACAGGTCGATCACTTGCGGGTCGCCCGCCAGGGTGGTCTTGAAGGCGGGCGCGGCGCGGCTGCGCGCCGGCGGCGGCGGTGTTTCGTGCGCCGGCAGCCAGCTGGCGATGGTCTGGTACATCATGGCTGGCTGGATGGGCTTGGAAATGAAATCGTCCATGCCCGCCTCCAGGCAGCGCACGCGGTCTTCGCTGGTGGCCGTGGCCGTCATGGCCAGCACGCGCAGGTGCGCCAGCTGCGGGTCGGCGCGGATGTGGCGCGTCGCCTGCAAGCCATCCATCAGCGGCATCTGCACGTCCATCAGCACGCAGTCGAACTGGGTCTGGCGCAGCAGGTCGAGCGCTTCCTCGCCATTGTTGGCCAGGCAGACGGAGGCGCCCGCTTCCTCCAGCAATTCCAGCGCCACTTGCTGGTTGAACGTATTGTCTTCCACCAGCAGGATGCGCGCATGCTTGAGCGTGCGCATCACCAGGGCTGCGTCGGCGCTGGCGCGCATGGCGGCCGCCGTCTGCACCATGCTGTCGAGCATGGCGGGCGCGGCCTGGTCGGAAATGCCCAGGTTGGCCGTGAACCAGAAGGTGCTGCCGGCGCCGGGACGGCTGTCGACGCCCACGTCGCCGCCCATCAGCTGCGCCAGCTGCTTGCAGATGGCCAGGCCCAGGCCCGTGCCGCCATATTCGCGCGTGGTGGACGTGTCGGCTTGCTGGAAGGACTGGAAGAGTTTACTCATTTCATCCTGCGACAGGCCGATGCCGTGGTCGCACACTTCAAAGCGCACGAGGCAGTGTTTCGCGTCCGCCACCACCCTGCGCACTTTCACGGTAATACTGCCCTGTTCGCTGAACTTGATGGCGTTATTGGCGTAGTTGATCAGCACTTGCCCCAGGCGCAGCGGGTCGCCCACGAGCACGGCGGGCAATTGCGGGTCGATTTCGAACAGCAGTTCCAGGTTCTTGCCGGCGGCGCGCGGCGCCACCACCGTCATCAGGGTTTGCACGACGTGGTCGAAACTGAAGTTGACATGCTCGATTTCCAGCTTGCCCGCCTCGATCTTCGAGATGTCGAGGATATCGTCGATGATGCCCAGCAAGTGCTCGCCGGCAAAGCGGATTTTTTCCAGGTAGTCGCGCTGGCGCGGTTCCAGGTCCGTTTTGAGGGCCAGGTAGGCCATGCCGATCACCCCATTCATCGGCGTGCGGATTTCATGGCTCATGTTGGCCAGGAATTGTCCCTTCGCCAGGCTCGCTTCTTCGGCCACTTGCTTGGCCTGGTCCAGCTGTTCCGTGCGCTGCGCCACGCGCTCTTCCAGATGTTCATTGAGCTCGCGCAAGGCGCTCTCGCTGCGCTTGTGATACGTGATGTCCGTCAGGCTGGCCACCACCATGCCCACCTTGCCGTATTCGTCGCGGATGGCCTCGGTATTCACGGACAGCCACGACAGGCTGCCGTCGGGCTGCTGCACGCCCATCAGCACGTCGCGCATGGCTTCGCCCGTCGACAGGGTGATGTGCACAGGATGGCTGCGCTGGTCGAAGGCGGACCCGTCTTCGCGGATGGCTTGCCACAGGCTGTTGCCGGCCGGACTGGCCGCCAGCATGCGTTCGGCGGCGGCATTGCTTTCCAATATGTGGCCGTGGCTGTCCTGCACCACCAGGCCATTCGTCACGGCGCCGAATACGGACGCCATGCGCTGGCTCGAGTTCGACAGGGCGATCGACGCCTGGCGCCGCTCGGTGATGTCGGTGATCATCGCCAGCGTGCCGCCCGGCTCGCCGTTGTCCGACTGTATGCTGGTGCTCGATAGCAAGCCCCACAGGCTGGACTGGTCCTTGCGGAAGAAGCGGAAATCGACCTGGTCCGGCTGGCTGGCGAAGCTGCCGTGGCTGGCCAGGCGGCGCTGCATCAGCAACTGGCTGTCGCGGTCCATGAAATCGAGCAGGGGACGGCCCAGCATTTCCTGCACCGTGTAGCCCAGCATGTGCGCCATCTTCGGGTTGACGAACGTGGTCTTGCCGTTCGCATCCGTCATCCAGATGCCTTCGGCGGCTGTTTGCACGATCAGACGATAGCGTTCCGAACTGGCGTGCAGCGCTTCTTCGGCGCGTTGCCGCTGCGTCATGTCGCGCAGCGAGACGATGGAAAACACCTGGCCGGCCATGCGCAGCGGCGACAGGCTGACCTTGGCGGGGAAGTGCGTGCCGTCGCGGCGGCGCGCCATCATCACCCGGCCCGGCAGGCTGTGCCGCCCTTGCGGGTCGCCCGCGGAGTGGCTGGCCGTGCTTTCCGGCACCAATTGCTCCAGTGACATACCCGTCAATTCGGCCAGCGGATAGCCGAAGCAGCGCGCGCCGATCTGGTTGGCGTAATGCACCTTGCCCTCGACGTCGGCCACCAGCATGGCTTCGGGCGCCGCTTCCAGCATCGAGCGCATGCGCGATTGCTCATCCTGCTTGCGCTCGCTGATATCGCAGACGATGCCGCTGGCCTGCGTGGCGCCGCCGTTCGAGGCACGCGACAGGACGGCGCCGCGCGCCAGCAGCCAGCGCCAGTGGCCGTCGCTGTGGCGCAAACGGAATTCGCAATTGAAGGTGCCGGGCGCCTGGCCATCCAGGTGCTGGCGGAAGGCAAGGCTCAGGCGCGCGCGGTCGTCCCGGTGGACTTCGGCCAGCCAGTCGGCCAGCGCATGCTCGAGTTTGGCATTCTTGTCGCCCAGGACATCCTGGTACTGGGGCGCGAACTGCAGCCGGTCGGACTGGGGCCGCCAGGTCCAGCCGGCCATGGTGGCGCCGCGCAAGGCTTGCACGGCATCCTGTTCGGCCTGGGCTTGCGCCGGTTGGGGCTGGCGGTGCAACTGCTGGCGCAGGCGCCAGGCTTGCCAGCAAGCCAGTCCCGCCAGGGCGGTGGCGCTGGCAGCCGCATACGGCCACAGCAATGCCGGCGCCATGACGGCTGCCGCCGCCTGCGCCGGCAGCGAAAGTGTCATGCCTGCCGCCAGCATCGTACGAGCGAGCCGGCGCAGCGCAGGGCGCCGTGGGCGTGGTGCGCCGAAACTCGTGTGGCTGCAATACGACAAATGCATCCCTTTCTGGGGCGTGATTGGACTAGGCTGGCAGTACATGAGGCGCGCTCAAATAAACGCCTGCGGCGCTTTCTGGCGGCAACTATAGCATCGAATATTTACTCGGAGTATTTAAGTTCAGAAACGGCCAAAACGGGATTTTTTTTGCCCCGAAATGGCCGTTTTTTTCGCGATTTGGTGAGAATTCGTGAGAAAGTTGGCGCGAATTCGTGCTACTCAATCGAGGCGATAGCCTCAGCTAAAGCTGCCGGCGAATTGATAGCGGTGTCCGGGATGCCACATGGTGGCGATCGAGGCGATCTTGCCGCCCGAACGCGTCTGGCGGCGCAGCACCAGGCACGGCTGTTTGGTGTCGATGGCCAGCATTTCGGCGATGTCGCGCGGCGCCGACAGCGCTTCGATGCTGTAGGTGGCGCCTTGCAGGGGCGCGGCGGCCATCAGGTATTCGTTTGGCGTGATGCTGGAAAAATCCTGCGTCATGTAGTCGGGCGCGCACTCGGGATTGACCCAGCGGTCTTCCACCTGGATCGGCACGCCGTTTTCAAAATGCACGATCAGCGAATGGAACAGCGGGTGTTCCGGCGGCAGGCCGAATTGCTTGGCCAGCAAGTCGGAGGCCCTGGTGCGTTCCAGCAATTGCAAGCTGCTGCGGTGGATATGTCCGCGCGCCCGCACTTCATCGGCGATACTCTTGATTTCCAACAAGGTCGCCTGGTATTTTTGCTGTGCCACATAGGTGCCGGAACCCTGGCGGCGCGTCAGCACCTGCTCGCTGGTCAGTTCGCGCACGGCGCGGTTGACCGTCATGCGCGAGACGCCGAATTGTTTGACCAAGGCTTGTTCGGAGGGAATCACGTCGCCTTCCTTCCAGCGTCCGGCGGCGATGCCGGCCAGCAGAAAATCCTTGATGCGCTGGAAAATGGGCGTATTTTCTTGTGTATTGTGGTCGTCCAATGCGGTTTCTCCGGGGCACGGGCAGGGCGCGCCGCCGGCTGGAGGCGCGATGGCCGATTTTAGCACCGAGCGCGATGCCTGCCGCCAGCCTTTTTGAATTCAAAAGCAAGCGCCGGAGTGTGGCGCGCCCTGGCGCTGGCTATGCTGGAGACTGACTATTGACTTGCACGGAGTTCGCCATGGAACACGCTTACCTGACTGACGATGAACGCTGGGACGCCCTGCAGCGCCGCGCCGCCGACGCCGACGGCGTCTTTTACTATTCTGTGCGCACGACGGGCGTGTATTGCCGGCCATCCTGCGCGGCGCGCCCCGCCTTGCGCCGCAACGTGGCCTTCCACGCCAGTTGCGAGCAGGCGGAGGCGGCCGGTTTTCGTCCCTGCCTGCGCTGCAAGCCCAACCTGCCGCCGCTGGCCCAGCGCCAGGCGGCCATCGTGGCCGATATCTGCCGTTTGATCGACGCCAGCGACGAGCTGCCCGACCTGGACAGCCTGGCACAGGCCGCCGGCCTGAGCCGCTTTCACTTTCACCGCGTCTTCAAGGCGCACACGGGCATCACGCCGAAAGCGTATGCGGCGGCGCGGCGCGGCGAGCGCCTGAAGGCCGGCTTGCAGGGGGCGGGTAACGTCACCGAAACCCTGTACGCGGCCGGTTTCAATTCCAGCGGCCGCCTGTATGCCGCCACGCCGGGCTTGCTGGGCATGACGCCGGGCGCGTTTCGCGCCGGCGGCAGCGGCGCCGTGATCCGCTTTGCCATCGGCGCCTGCTCGCTGGGCGCCATCCTCGTGGCCAGCACGGACAAGGGCATTTGCGCGATTTTGATCGATGACGACCCGGAAGTGCTGCTGCGCGACTTGCAGGATCGCTTTCCGCAAGCCGAGCTGCGCGGCGCGGAAGCCGACTATGAACAAACGGTGGCGCAGGTGGTGGGGCTGGTCGAGGCGCCGGGCCTGGGACTGGACTTGCCGCTCGACGTGCGCGGCACCGTGTTCCAGCAGCGCGTGTGGCAAGCCTTGCGCGAGATTCCCGCCGGCAGCACGGTCAGCTATGCCGAGCTGGCGCGGCGCATCGGCACCCCGCAAGGCGCGCGCGCCGTGGCGGGCGCCTGTGCGGCCAATGCCCTGGCCGTCGCCATTCCCTGCCACCGCGTGGTGCGCAACGATGGCGCGCTGTCCGGCTACCGCTGGGGCGTGGAGCGCAAGCAGGCGCTGCTGGAACGCGAGGGCGAACGGTGAGGGCGCTGGACTGGCGCCAGATCGAGGATGATCTGAATCAATACGGCTGCGCCGTCGTGCCGGGCTTGCTGAATCCCGCGCAGTGCGCTGCGCTGGCGGCGCAGTACGACGATGCGTCGCGTTTTCGCAGCAGGGTGGTGATGCAGCGCCATGGTTTTGGGCAAGGCGAGTACCAGTATTGGGCGCACCCGCTGCCGGACGCCGTGGCTGCCTTGCGCACGGAACTGTATCCGCCGCTGGCGGCCATCGCCAACCGCTGGCACGCCAGCATGGGTCTCGATAGCCGCTTTCCCGTGGCGCACGCCGATTTCCTCGCGCGCTGCCATGCGGCGGGGCAAACCCGGCCCACGCCCTTGCTGCTGCGCTACCGCGAGGGCGATTACAACTGCCTGCACCAGGACTTGTATGGCGAGCACGTGTTTCCGCTGCAACTGGCCGTATTGTTGTCGCGCCCGCAAGACGATTTCACGGGCGGCGAGTTCGTGCTGACGGAGCAGCGCCCGCGCATGCAGTCGCGCGCCGAAGTGGTGCCGCTGGCGCAGGGCGACGCCGTGCTCTTTCCCGTCGCGCAGCGTCCCGTGAATGGCACGCGCGGCAGTTACCGCGTGAACATGCGCCATGGCGTGTCGCGCCTGCGTTCTGGCTTGCGCCACACCCTGGGCATCATTTTCCACGATGCGAGCTGAACGGTAGCTGCGGCGCTTGAGTTTCCAGGATTACATGGCATGATGACTGCTTCTTGTCACTCTTTCATTTCTGCCATGTCCGCGCTGCTCCGCCTGTTGTGCCTGTTGACCATTTTCCTGCTGCCCGCAGCCCATGCGGACGATGGCGTGCCCGCGCTCGTTGCGGAGGCCGCGTCCGTCGTGGCGCCGTCGCAGGCCGCGGCGGCCAGGACGGCGCCGCTGATGTTTGCCAACCGCAAGGTGTTCGTATTCCGCGCCGCGCTGGCCGGCTATCCGCCCGATGAGCGGGCCACGGGCGCGCAGCGCCGCCTGGAAGGCGTGCTGGCCAAGAATGGCCCCTTGCAGACGAGCACGCGCATGATTCCCGAAGGCACGCAAGTGCTGCTCGACGGCGTGCAGCTGTTCGTCGTCGTGCCTGGCGACGTCAACCAGCTGGCCGGCGACACGACGGAAAGCGTGGCGAAAACGGCGGCCGGCGAGTTGAGCAAGGCCGTGCTCGATTACCGCGAACAGGGCAGCTGGCGTTACCTGGCCATCGCCGCCGCCGTGTGCGCGGCCGCCACCCTCGTGTTCTGGCTCGTGTGGATGGGGCTGACGCGTCTGTACCACTGGGCCAAGCGCCGCAGCGGCATCCTGCTGGCCTCGCGCCTGCGCGACGTGCGCCTGAAGAACGTGCGCGTGCTCGACGCCGAACATTACATCGCCTTCGCGTATCAACTGCTGAGCGCCGTGCTGTGGGGCTTGCGCCTGATGGCCACGTATCTGTGGGCCGCCTTCGTGCTGGGCCGCTTGCCCTACACGCGCTCCTGGGGCGAAAGCCTGAGCGGCTATCTGTTCGACGTGGCCGCCGACGTCTTCCACGCCATCATCGGCGCCTTGCCGGGGCTGGTGCTGGTGTGCGTCATCTTCGCCATCGCGCGCCTGATCGCCGCCACGGCCGCCTCGCTGTTCAAGCGTGTGGAAAGCGGCGAATTGCAAATCGGCTGGCTGGACAAGGACACGGCCCTGCCGACGCGCCGCATCGCCAGCGTGGTGATCTGGCTGTTCGCGCTGGCCATGGCCTACCCGTATCTGCCCGGTTCGCACACGGCCGCTTTCCAGGGCCTGTCCGTGCTGGTGGGCCTGATGGTGTCGATCGGCGCGTCGAGCATCGTGGGCCAGGGCGCCAGCGGCCTGATCCTGATGTACACGCGCGCCCTGCGCAAAGGCGAATATGTGCGCGTGGGCGACAGCGAAGGCACGGTGGTCGACGTGGGCATGTTCGAGACGCGCCTGCGCACGGGCCTGGGCGAAGAGGTGGCCTTGCCGAACGCCTGGGTGATGTCGCAGACGACAAAGAACTATTCGCGCGCCCAGCCCGGCGGCGGCTTCGTGCTCGACTCCACCGTCACCATCGGCTACGCCACGCCGTGGCGGCAAGTGCACGCCATGCTGGAACTGGCCGCGTCGCGCACGACGGAGCTGTCCACCACGCCGAAGCCGTACGTGATGCAGCTGGCCCTGCAAGATTACTACGTGCAATACCGCCTCGTCGCCTACGCCAGCGCCGAAGTCCCCCGCCAGCGCGCCGAAGTGCTGAACCGCTTGCATCAGAACATCATCGACGTCTTCAACGAATTCGACGTGCAGATCACCTCGCCGCACTACATCGATGACCCGAAAGAGTCGCACGTGGTGCCGCCGGAGCAGTGGTTCAGGGCGCCGGCGAAGCGGGGGGAGGAAGATAAATAACGTCGAATCATGGGCGTGATGGATGGGGTGGGCAGATTTCAGTGCGCCACTCCTGCATGTCGCTGTCAATAGGAATGACTTTCTGAGGTCCGGCCGCCGTCGCCACTACGCAGAATTTTCCTTGGTAACCATACGTTGGATCGGACGGATCTTTGGGGCTGCCATTCAGGAATACGCTATAGAAATGCCCGGGTATCAGTTTTTCTGCGCGTATGCCCGTCGCACCGGTAGGCACGTTTCCATAGCGGATGCATGTGCTGGCACGGATGGATAAGGGCATTTCTGGCGGCAGGGAGAACCCCCATACTTCCTTTACCGGTTGCACGGACATGTCTGAAACCATGAGTGCGCCAAGAAATGGCAGGCCATTGCGTGCCTCTTCTTTTTTTGTAATGGAGAAGCAGGGCATGCCCTGCGCCGACTGGATAACTGCTTCTGCCATGCGGGAATATGCCCATGTGTCAGGGAATATCGAATATAGGCTCATGGTCAATATCGTTACCAGGCAAGTTTTTCGGGCTCTTGCGGTCGTTAAAAAAATCATTGAGTACCTTTTTAAACAGTTCTCCGGAGTTTTTATAGCGTTGCTGGCGCATGGCACGAGTGGAAGTTAAAAATCTCAGCACAAAGTAGTCCGCCAATAAATCACCTTGCGCTTCCATGTCATGGCTGGATAATTTCTGATTGGGGAGCAAGGTATATTTGTAGTCCAGCCCCAAGCGAATGGCTCCCCGCAGTTTTACTTGATATCCGAGTTGGTACTGCCAAACATGAACCATTTCGTGCATAAACCAGTGTTTCAGACTATCTTTTTCTTTGGAAAAGTCCTCCTTGTAGTCCAATACATGAAAATAAATCTCCCCATCCGGCGTCATGGCCACATCCTTCGGCTGCAAGCCAAACCATAGATACGGTTCGCCATGCACCTTGACCTTGCCGTAGTCGATCGCATCCTGGAACAGCATCCACGCCATGTCGATCTCGCCCTTGGTCAGCGGGCGAACCTTGTCCTTCACTTTGACCTGTTTCACGGACGAGCCGACATCCTTGTCGCTCGTCTTGATGCCATCGAGCTGGACGATCTTGACGGCAGGCGCTGCGTGTTTTGGCGCGGCGGCGCAGCATGGCGATTTGTCTGCGTGCGGCAGGAATTCGGCCTGGGTGATTTGTTCCTCCCGCTTGCTGGCGATACGCCCCGTGCGCCCCTTCGCATTCGTCGTCCCCGTCCACGTTTCGCCATTGCTCAAGGTGAGCCGGTAGTCGGCGTGCGCCAGCGGTGCGTTGGCTTGCGAGACGAATTCCAGCTGCTCGTCATAACCGCAGCACCAGCATTCGTCGGGCTGGCCGGCCAGGCGGTGCAGTTCGCAGCCGCTTGTCGCGTTGCGCAGGGCGGCGCCCAGCACGGGCTGGCCGTCGGCGCTGAAGGTGACGATCATGCTGTCGAAGCGCGCGCCCAGGCTGCTCTTTTGGTGCGCCACGAGCTTGAAGAACACGTCGCACGCGGTGGTGCTGATGACATGGTGCCTGGCCATGGGGTATTCCACCTGAAAACCTCAGCGTAGACCTGTGGAGCCTTGCAAGTATTGACTGGGCGCAAAGCCTGCGCGCTTGCGTTAAGATGCCGGGCGTTTCAATGAGAAGAAAGAGTCCCCATGTCCAGCCCATCCAACATCGAATCCTCCCGCACCGCCCGCAGCCTGGCCGCCGCCCTGACCGACGATCCGTTCTACCGCACCGTCACGGTGGCGTGCGGCGACGACGAGGCGGCGCGGCACGCCATGCTGGAAGCCTACTTCGCGCTGGCGCTGGCCGAGGGGTGGCAGGCGGGGCGCGTCGACCTGGCTGACGACGCGGGCAATGGCGCCGCCATCTGGACGACGGATACGCCGGCGGCCCTGCGCCAGGCCGCGTATGCGCAGCGCGAAGCCGCCTTGCGCGCGCTGCTGGGGGAGCGGGGCTTTGCGCATTTCAAGGCCATCGTCGCGAACATGGAGCACGCGCTGGCGCCGCATGGCCTGCAAGACGCGTGGTATCTGTCGATCGCCGGCATCGCTCCGGCCGCGCAAGGGCAGGGGCTGGGCGCGTCCGTGCTGGCGCCGGGCCTGGCGGCCGTCGATGCGGCCGGCGCCGCGTGCTTCCTGGAGACTTACAACGAGCGCAGCCTGCCGTTCTATGGCCGTCTTGGCTTCGTGGCGGCGGGCCGCTACGCGGAAGCCGTCACGGGCTGCGATTACTGGCTGATGGTACGAGCGCCCCGCGCTTCCTGATTGACCATTTTGCCAATTTCTATACACTCGTCTTTTTGCTAACGACTAAAAGACCTGGAGATGGAAATGCCGACCTTGCCACTGCGCCGCACCCTGCTCACGCTCGCCTGCCTGGGGGCCATCGGCCACGCGCATGCCGATACCGTCATCGACAATGCCAACGGCTACACGCTCAATGCTGCCGGCAAGGTGCTGCGTTTCACGGCGCTGGCCTTTGACGACGGGGGCAAGCTGCTCGCCGTCGGCAGTGCCGCGCAGGTGAAACGCAAGGCAGCCAAGGGCGCCATCCATGTCGACGTGCAGGGAAAAACCGTGCTGCCAGGCCTGATCGACGCGCACGGCCACGTCTTCGGCCTGGGGACGATCGCCAGCGGCGTGATGCTGTACGGTTCTGCCTCGCTGCCGGCCGCCGTGCAGGCCGTGGGTGACTTCGCCAAAGCGCATCCCGAGCGCAGCTGGGTCGTCGGCAATGGCTGGAACCAGGAAATCTGGAAGCTGGGACGCTTTCCCACGGCAGCGGAACTCGATGCGGCCGAAAGCGCGCGGCCCGTGTGGCTGCGCCGCGTTGATGGCCACGCGGGCTGGGCCAACAGCCGCGCGCTGGCGCTGGCCGGCATCACGCGCGTCACACAAGACCCGGCGGGCGGCAAGATCGAACGCGATGCAGACGGCAATGCCACCGGCGTGCTGGTCGACAGCGCCATGGACTTGATGGACGCCGTGCTGCCCAAGCTGGGCGACGTGGAAAACCGCGCTGCCCTCGATGGCGCGCTGGCGCAGCTGTCGCAAGTGGGTCTGACCAGCGTGCACGATGCGGGCATTGGCCAGATGCAGGACCGGCTGTTCCGCGACTATGCGGACCATGGCAAGCTGACGGTGCGCGTGTACGGCATGATTTTTGACACGACGGAAGACTTCGACGCGCTGTCGAAAAACGGCCCCTTGAATAGCTATGCGCGCGACATGTACGCCTTGCGCGCCGTCAAACTGGTGTCCGACGGCGCCCTGGGCAGCCGCGGCGCGGCCCTGCTGGCGCCGTACAGCGACGATCCGAGCACACGCGGCCTGCTGTTCTACCCGGACGGCGCCATGCGCGCGAAGATGGAAAAGGCCATGCGCGCCGGCTACCAGGTGAATGTGCACGCCATCGGCGACGCGGGCAATCACCAGATCCTCGACGGCTATGCAGCCTTGATCGCGCAATACCGCGGCGCGGGCCTGCGCCACCGCATGGAACATGCGCAGGTGGTGCAATTGAGCGATATCCCCCGTTTCAAGGCCCTGGGCATCGTGCCGTCGATGCAGCCGACGCACGCCACGTCCGACCAGAACATGGCGGAGCAGCGCGTGGGCCATGAGCGCATCAAGGGCGCGTATGCGTGGCGCACCTTCCTTGCGCAAGGCTCGCGCATCGCCTGCGGTTCCGACTTCCCCATCGAGTCGCCGAACCCGTTCGAGGGCATCCACGCGGCCGTCACGCGGCAAAACAGCGAGGGCTTCCCGGCCGGTGGCTGGTACCCGCAGCAAGCCATGACGGTGACGCAGGCGCTGCGCTGCTTCACCCTCGACGCGGCTTGGGCGGCGCACCAGGAAAAGGCCATCGGCACCCTGGAAGCGGGCAAATGGGCGGACTTCATCGTCGTCGACCAGGACCTGTTCAGCGTGGAACCAAAGGCCATCGGCAAGACGCAGGTGCTGCAGACGTGGGTGGCGGGCAAGCGCGTGTTCGAGAAAAAATAGGCAGTTTACGTTTGCAAAAACCTGTTGACTTGGTTGTATAGACAACCTATGCTGGGTGTACCAGAGCGGGCCAGGTATCAGGCTAGATACGCCCGCTCGCACCCTACGAGGAGACAGCATGAACAGCACAATGGACAACGATCCACGCTTTGATGCCAGCCGTGTCATCCGCGCCCCGCGCGGCACGGCCATGGCTTGCAAGAGTTGGCAGGCCGAGGCGGCCTACCGCATGTTGCAAAACAACCTGGACCCGGAAGTGGCGGAAAATCCGCAGCACCTGGTCGTCTACGGCGGCATCGGCCGCGCCGCCCGCAACTGGGCCTGCTTCGACCAGATCCTCGCCTCCTTGCGCGAACTGGAAGACGACCAGACCCTCCTGATCCAGTCCGGCAAGCCCGTGGGCGTGTTCCAGACCCACGCGGACGCGCCGCGCGTACTGATCGCCAATTCCAACCTGGTGCCGAAATGGGCCAACTGGGAACATTTCAACGAACTCGATCGCCAGGGCCTGTTCATGTACGGCCAGATGACGGCCGGCAGCTGGATCTATATCGGCACGCAGGGCATCGTGCAGGGCACGTATGAAACCTTCGCCGAAGCGGGCCGCCAGCATTTCGGCGGCGACTGGGGCGGGCGCTGGATTCTGACGGCGGGCCTGGGCGGCATGGGCGGCGCGCAGCCGCTGGCCGCCACCATGGCGGGCGCCGTCTCGCTCAATATCGAGTGCCAGCAAAGCAGCATCGACTTCCGCCTGCGCACGCGCTACCTGGACAAGCAGGCGGCCAGCCTGGACGAAGCCCTGGAACTGGTCAAATACCACACGGAGCGCAAGGAAGCCATTTCCATCGGCCTCCTGGGCAACGCGGCCGAAGTGCTGCCGGAGCTGGTGCGCCGCGCCAAGGCGGGCGGCCTGGTGCCGGACCTGGTGACGGACCAGACGTCCGCGCATGACCTGGTCAACGGCTACCTGCCGCGCGGCTGGAGCGTGTCGGACTGGAAGGCGGCGCAACAGGACCCGCAGCGCCATGCGCGCCTGACGGTGGCGGCCGCCGATTCCTGCGCCGCCCACGTGCAAGCCATGCTCGATTTCCACGCCATGGGCGTGCACACCGTCGATTACGGCAACAACATCCGCCAGGTGGCGTTCGACCAGGGCGTGCAAAATGCCTTCGACTTCCCCGGCTTCGTGCCCGCCTACATCCGCCCGCAGTTCTGCGAGGGGCGCGGCCCGTTCCGCTGGGTGGCCTTGTCGGGCGACCCGGAAGACATCTATAAAACGGATGCAAAGATCAAGGAGCTGTTCCCGCACCACGCACAGGTGCACCACTGGCTGGACATGGCGCGCGAGCGCATCGCCTTCCAGGGACTGCCGGCACGGATATGCTGGCTGGGACTGGGCGAGCGCCACATCGCCGGCCTGGCCTTCAACGAGATGGTGCGCACGGGCGAACTGAAGGCGCCCATCGTCATCGGCCGCGACCACCTCGATACGGGATCCGTCGCCAGCCCGAACCGCGAGACGGAAAGCATGAAGGATGGCACGGATGCCGTCTCCGACTGGCCGCTGCTGAACGCCATGCTCAATACGGCCGGCGGCGCCACCTGGGTCTCGCTGCACCATGGCGGCGGTGTGGGAATGGGGTATTCTCAGCATGCGGGCATGGTTATCGTGGCCGATGGCAGCGAAGCGGCGGCGAAACGCCTGGCGCGCGTGCTGGTCAACGACAGCGGCTCGGGCGTGATGCGCCATGCCGATGCCGGCTACGAAACAGCGGCCGCCTGCGCCAAGCGCAACGGCCTGATTCTTCCCATGATTCCTTGAGACCTCGATTCGAATGACTATGACACAGCATGCCAAAAGTTGGACCCTGAAACCGGGCGCGATGACCCTGGCCGACCTGCGCGCCGTCTGGGCCGCGCCGGCAAAATTGACCCTCGCTGCCGAGGCCTATCCCGTCATCGAGGCGTCGGCCGCCGCCGTGCAAGCCATCGTCGCCAAGGGCGACGCGGCGTACGGCATCAACACGGGCTTCGGCCTGCTCGCCAAGACGCGCATCCCCGATGAAAAGCTGGAGCAGTTGCAGCGCAACCTGATCCTGTCGCATTCCGTCGGCACGGGGGAGCTGCTGTCGGACGCCGTCGTGCGCCTGATCATGCTGATGAAGATCGGCAGCCTGGCGCGCGGCTTTTCCGGCGTGCGCCCGCTGATCGTCGACACCCTGATCGCCCTGTACAACGCGGGCATCATGCCGGCCATTCCCGCCAAAGGTTCCGTCGGCGCCTCGGGCGACCTGGCGCCGCTGTCGCACATGACCCTGGCCATGCTGGGCGTGGGCGACGTGCGCGTCAACGGCGAATTGATGGCGGCCCCCGAGGCGCTGGCGCAGGCGGGCATCGCGCCCGTGGTGCTGGCGGCGAAAGAGGGCCTGGCCCTGATCAACGGCACGCAAGTGTCGAACGCGCTGGCGCTGCATGGCCTGTTCATGGCCGAGCGCCTGCTGGAAGCGGCCATGGTCACGGGCGCGCTGTCGCTCGACGCGGCCAAGGGCAGCGATTCGCCGTTCGACGCGCGCGTGCATGCCGTGCGCGGACAGCCGGGGCAGATCCTGGCCGCGCAGATGTACCGCCAGCTGGTGGCGCACAGCGCGATTCGCGCTTCGCACCTGGAAGGCGACGAGCGCGTGCAGGATCCGTACAGCCTGCGCTGCCAGCCGCAAGTCATGGGCGCCTGCCTCGATTTGATCGGCAACGTGGGCCGCACCCTGCTGATCGAAGCCAATGCCGTCACCGACAACCCGCTGATCTTCCAGGATGGCCCCAACGGGCAGGCGGAAATCGTCTCGGGCGGCAATTTCCATGCGGAGCCGGTGGCCTTTGCGGCCGACACCTTGGCGCTGGCGATTTCCGAGATCGGCGCGCTGGCCGAGCGCCGCATCGCGCTGCTGATCGACGCCACCTTGTCCGGCCTGCCGCCTTTCCTCGTGCGCGACCCTGGCGTCAATTCCGGCTTCATGATCGCCCACGTGACGGCTGCCGCGCTGGCGTCGGAAAACAAGTCGCTCGCGCATCCGGCCAGCGTTGACAGCCTGCCGACGTCCGCCAACCAGGAAGACCACGTGAGCATGGCCACGTTCGCCGGGCGCCGCCTGGACGACATGGCGCACAACACGGCCGTCATCGTCGGCATCGAGCTGCTGGCCGCCGCGCAGGGCATCGATTTCCACCGTCCGCTGAAAACCTCGCCGCACCTGGAACATGTGCATCACCAGTTGCGCCAGAAAGTGCCGTTCTTCGACGCCGACCGCTTCTTCGCGCCCGACATCGAAGCGGCCAAGCAGATGGTGCTGCAGGGTGAGTTGAGCAGCACGTGCAAGAATTTGTTCGCTCCGCTGTACGCTTGAGCTGGAGCAAGGAGACAAGCATGGATTTCCGCTTTAATGAAGGCAGCATTCCGCTGCTGGTGTCGATGCCCCACGTGGGCACCGACATACCGGACGATATCGCCGCGCGCATGACGCCGCAGGCCCTGGTCAAGGCCGACACGGACTGGCATCTGCGCGAGCTGTATGGCTTTTTGCAGGAGATGGATGCGTCCGTGCTGTCGGCGCGCTGGTCGCGCTACACCATCGACTTGAACCGCCCGCAGGAAGACACGAATTTGTATCCGGGGCAGGATACGACGGGCTTGCTGCCCAACGATACCTTTCACCGCGAGCCGCTGTACCTGGCCGGCCGCGAACCGGATGCGCAGGACGTGCGGCAGCGGCTGCAGCGCTACTGGGCGCCATATCATGCGCAGCTGCGCGCGGAACTGGACCGGCTGCTGCGCGTGCATGGCGCCGTGGTGCTGTGGGATGCCCATTCGATCGCTTCGCGCGTGCCGCGCTTCTTTGACGGCAAGCTGCCCGACCTGAACTTCGGCACGGCCGATGGCGCCAGCTGCGATGCGGGCCTGACGTCCGCCGTGGTCGATATCGCGCGCGCGCAGGAGGCATTTACCGTGGCCTTGAATGGCCGCTTCAAGGGCGGCCATATCACGCGCCGCTACGGCCAGCCGGAAGGTCGCGTGCATGCGATCCAGCTGGAGATGTGCCAGTGCCTGTACATGGACGAAAAGGAACCGTTTGGCTACCGGCCCGACCTGGCGGCGCAAGTGCAGCCGCTGCTGCGCCAGATGATGGAAGCGGCCGTGGCATGGGTGGCGCGTTGAGTGCGTCCCTGTTTGCGCGCCATGCGCTGCTGCCGCAAGGCTGGCGCCGCGACGTGCTGCTGGAATGGGACAAGAATGGGGATTTGACGGCGGTGGCGGAAAACGCCGCGCCGCCTGCCGGCGCCGAAGTGGCCGAATATGTCTTGCCCGGCATGGTCAACCTGCATTCGCACGCGTTTCAGCGGGCGCTGGGCGGCATGACGGAAGTCGCGGGTGACGGGCCGG
Organism: Janthinobacterium sp. P210005; assembly: GCF_036231865.1. Lineage (NCBI taxonomy): Bacteria > Pseudomonadati > Pseudomonadota > Betaproteobacteria > Burkholderiales > Oxalobacteraceae > Janthinobacterium > Janthinobacterium sp. P210005. The sequence goes on along the minus strand of NZ_JAZARC010000003.1, from coordinate 248,048 downwards.
ACAGTTTCTGGACGTGGCGCGAGCTGATGTACCGCTTCGCGCGCCACATCACGCCGGAACAGATGGAAAGCATCGCCGCGCAGCTGTTTGCGGAATGCCTGCGCCATGGCTACACGGCCGTGTGCGAATTTCACTACCTGCAGCGCGATGCGGCCGGCGCGCTGTATGCGCGTCCCGCGGAAACGGCGGAACGGGTGCTGGCGGCGGCGCGCCTCAGCGGCATCGGCCTGACCATGCTGCCCGTGCTGTACAGCCATGCGGGTTTTGGCGAGCAACCGCTGAAGCCGGAGCAGGCGCGCTTTCGCACCGGTGCGGACGATGTCTTGCGCATCGTCGAGGCGCTGGCGCCGCAGCGCGGCGGGCAGGTGGAGGTGGGCTTTGCGCCCCATTCGCTGCGCGCGGCCGGCGTGGCGCAGATCAAACAGGTGGCGCAGGCGCTGCCCGCGGGCCGCCCCATCCACATCCACATCGCTGAACAGCAGGGCGAGGTGCGCCAGTGCCTGGACTACAGCGGCCGGCGCCCGGTGCAGTATTTGTACGAGCAGGTCGACGTCGATGCGCGCTGGTGCCTCGTGCATGCCACGCATGTGCAGCCAGACGAGGTGGCGCTGATGGCCGCCAGCGGCGCCGTGGCGGGCCTGTGCCCGACGACGGAGGCGAACCTGGGCGACGGCCTGTTCCCGCTGGCCGAATTCATCGCTGCCGGCGGGCGCTTTGGCGTGGGCAGCGACAGTCATGTATCGCAGTCGCCCGTCGAGGAATTGCGCTGGCTCGAATATGGCCAGCGCTTGCAGCGGCAGCAGCGCAATGTCGCCGCCACGCCGCAGGAGCGCCATGTGGGCGACTACCTGTGGCAGGCGGCCCTGCAAGGGGGCGCGCAGGCGGCCGGGCGCAAGCTCGGTGCGCTGGCGCCCGGCTGCCGCGCCGACTTGCTGGTGCTCGACGAGGCGCATGTGAACCTGTGCGGCGTGGCCATCGAAAATGTGCTGGGCAGCGTACTTTTCTGCGGCAACGACAACCTGGTGCGCGACGTGCTGTGCGGCGGCCAATGGCAGGTGCGCGACGGGCGCCACGTGGCGCAGGACGCCATCGCCGCCGCCTACAAGCGCACGCTGGCGCAACTGAGGGCGCTCTGATGGCGACCTTCATCCCGCAGGAATGCCTGCGCGCCGCGCCGTGGAAAAACGGCGGCGGCAGCACGATGGAAATCGCCATTGCTCCACCCGGCGCCAGCCTGATGGAATTCGACTGGCGTATCAGTCTGGCGACGATCACGGCCAGCGGGCCGTTTTCCAGTTTTCCCGGCATCGACCGCAGCCTGATGCTGGTCGATGGCGACAGCGTGCAGCTGACGTTCGATGGCGCGCGCAAGGTGACCTTGAGCGCGGCGCAACCGATGCTGTGGTTTCCCGGCGAAGCGGCCGTGGAGGCGCAAGTCAGGGGGACGACGACGGATTTCAATGTGATGACGCGGCGCGACCGCTGCCGCCACCAGCTGGAAAAAATCACGGCCCCGTGCCGGCTGGTGCGGCGCAGCGCGGCGACCTTGCTGTTTGTCGCCGGCGAAGGCCACGTGCTGGCGCGCGGTGGCGAGCAGCAGTTCGCGCTGGCCCGCCATGACGCGCTGCTGCTGGACGCCGACGATGCGCAGGAATGGCGGCTCGACGCCTTGCAGCGTTCGCCCGTGCTGTGCGTCGACCTGTTTACCTAGGGAGAGAAAGCGATGCAAGACTGGGACCTGGTCATCCACAACGTCCACCTGGCCACCATGGAGCACGGTTATGGTGAGCTGCTGGACGCGGCCATCGCCGTCAAGGATGGCCGCATCGCCTGGTTCGGCGCCGGCGACGAATTGCCGGCCAGCGGCGCGGTGCTGTTCGATGGCCAGGGTTGCTGGCTCACGCCCGGCCTGATCGACTGCCACACGCACATCGTCCACGCGGGCAACCGCAGCGACGAATTCGAGGCGCGCCTGAATGGCGCCAGCTATGAAGACATCAGCCGGGCCGGCGGCGGCATCATGTCCACCGTGCGCGCCACGCGTGCGGCCAGCGACGACGAATTGCTGCGGCAAAGTCTGCCCCGCGTGCTGGCGCTGCTGGCCGAGGGCGTGACGACGCTGGAGATCAAGTCCGGCTACGGCCTCGACGCGGACAGCGAGGCGAAGATGCTGCGCGTGGCGCGCCGCATCGGGCAAACACTGCCCGTATCCGTGCGCACCACCTTCCTTGGCGCGCACGCGCTGCCGCCCGAGTATGCAGGCCAGGCCGATGCGTATATCGGGCTGCTGTGCGGGCAGATGCTGCCCCAGCTGGCCGGCGACGGCCTGGTGGACGCCGTCGACGCCTTTTGCGAGCGCATCGGCTTTACGCCGGCGCAAACGGAATTCGTGTTCGAGGCGGCGAAAGCGCTGGGGCTACCTGTGAAACTCCATGCCGAGCAGCTGTCGGACCTGGGCGGCGCGGCGCTGGTGGCGCGCCACGGCGGCCTGTCGGCCGACCACCTGGAATTTTTGTCGGCAGAGGGCGTCGCCGCCATGGCGCAGCATGGCACGGTGGCCGTGCTGCTGCCGGGCGCGTATTACTTTTTGCGCGAGACGCAGCCGCCGCCCGTGGCGGCCTTGCGCGCGGCCGGCGTGCCGATGGCCGTGTCCACCGATTGCAACCCGGGCACGTCGCCCATGACGTCCCTGCTGCTGGCGATGAACATGGCGTGCACCCTGTGGCGGCTGACGCCGCAGGAAGCGCTGGCCGGTTGCACGATCCATGCGGCGCGCGCACTGGGGCTGCAGCAGGAAACGGGCAGCCTGGCGGTGGGCAAGCGCGCTGATTTCGCCCTGTGGTGCATCGCGCGCCCGGCCGACCTGGCGTATGCGCTGGGCCTGAACCCGTGCGCGGGCGTGGTGCATGGCGGTGTCTGGCGCGCGCCGGTGGTAAGCTTGCCGGATTGATCATCCGTCCTGGAGCGCCGCGTGCGTCTTGCTTATTTGCTGTTGTTACTTGTCTTCGCCGCCGCGCCCATATCCTCCCTTGCCATGGACGGCGGCACCTTGAAGGTGGGTTCGAAGCGCTTTACGGAATCATATATTCTCGGCGAAATCGTCAAACAGAGCGCCGCGCCGCACGTTAAGGCGCTGCATCGCCAGGGCCTGGGCAACACGGCCATCGTGCTGGCCGCGCTGCAGGCGGGCAGCATCGACGTGTATGCCGAATACATGGGCACCATCGCCGGCGAAATCCTCAAGCACGACAAGGCCATTGATCTGGCGCAGATGCGGCGCGAGCTGGCGGCGCTGGGCCTGGGCGTGGCCGTGCCGCTGGGCTTTAACAATACCTATGCGCTGGCCATGCGCGGCGATGAAACGGGCATCGCCAGCCTGGCGCAGCTGGCGCAGCATCCCGCCTTGAAGTTCGGCCTGTCGCATGAATTCATCGGCCGGGTCGACGGCTGGCCGGGCCTGGCCGCGCGCTATGGCTTGCCGCAGCGCCCGCGCGGGCTCGATCACGGCATCGCCTACGAGGCGCTGGCGCAGCGCCAGGTGGATGTGATCGACATCTATTCGACGGACGCGAAGATACGCCAGTACGGCTTGCGCGTGCTGGCCGATACGCAGCAGTATTTTCCCCGCTACGACGCCATGCTCCTGTACCGGCTCGACGTGCCGCAGCGTTTTCCCGCCGCCTGGCTCGCGCTGCAAGGCTTGCAGGGGCGCATCAGCGAGAGCGACATGATCGCCATGAATGCGGCCGTGGAAATCGATGGCAAGACTTTTTCCGGTGTGGCGCACCAGTGGCTGGCCTCCGGCACGTCGGCGAAAAAACCGGCCGCCGCGCGCAGCAAGCTGCTCGATAAACTCGTCGGCGACGATCTGTGGACCCTGACGCGCCAGCACCTGACCCTGGTGCTGCTGTCGGTGGCGCTGGCGTGCCTGATCGGCATTCCGCTGGGCGTGCTGGCGGCACTATCGGCGCCGCTGCGGCAAACGGTGCTGGCCTTCGTCGGCGTGCTGCAGACGGTGCCGTCGCTGGCCTTGCTGGCGATATTGATCCCGCTGCTGGGCATGATAGGCACCGTGCCGGCGCTGGTCGCGCTATTCGTGTACGCCTTGCTGCCCATCGTGCGCAACACGTGCACGGGCATCTTGCAGGTGCCGCAAGGCTTGCGCATGGCGGCGCTGGCGCTGGGCTTGAGCAAGCGCGACCGCTTGCTGCACGTGGACTTGCCGCTGGCCTTGCCGGTGATGCTGGCGGGCATCAAAACGGCGGCCGTGATGAGCGTGGGCACGGCCACCATCGCCGCCTTCATCGGCGCGGGCGGCTACGGCGAACGCATCACCATCGGCCTGGCGCTGAATGACAACGACATGCTGCTGGCCGGCGCCATCCCCGCAGCCGTGCTGGCCCTGCTGACGCAAGGCTTGTTCGAGCTGGTGGAGCGCTGGGCCGTGGCCGGCCGGCAGCACTGACGGCATCACGGTTACAGCGAGTGCAGTTTGGAGCGCACCGAGACGACGGCCTGGTGCAGGATGCGTTCAGCCTGGAAGTCGTTCTCGCGCTGTTCGGCGATGGCTTGCAAGTCGCGCGTGTAGCGCTCCAGGCGGGAGCGCAGGTAGGCGCGGTAGATTTTCATGACGAGCGGTTTGGCAGAGACATTCATGATGTGGCTCCCAGGTGCGTAACGATGCGTTCATTTTGTGTGAGCGGAATGCCGCCACTTTGCGCCATATCAAATGCCATGACCCCGTCAAATTGGCGCGTTTGAGATTGCGCAATGCCCCCCTGACCGAAGATGCCACACTGAATCTTCCCTGCTCGCCCGGTCATCATCAGGCGCCGCGGGTCCTGATTCCCTCAAGCATACTCAAGGAGCGTCGCATGGTCATTTTCGCCGTGGTTGCTGGCTGCATCGCCTGCCTGACAGTGTACCAAATCTATACAAATACGCAGGGCGGCAGTGGGGTTGCGCAACAACATATCGGTTTGCACGGCACATTGATTGAACCACGGAAATAATCAGTGTCATCCGAGCGACACTCGGTGACACTTGGTTAGCGGATTTAAGTCAAATGTAAGGCCCGGTAAGCAAATGTAAAGGTCTGCGCGGTGGCAAGCGGCAGCGTTTATATTGATAACCGTTGATTGCATTCTCCCCCTCCCACTTGACAATGGGTTCACCCCGCGGTGCCGCTAGCCCGCGGGGATTTTTTTGGGAACTTGCATTTGCAGTTCCCGCGATGCAGTGCCAATCACAGTGGTTGCGGCGTACCCGCCGACAATTGCGTCAAGGCATCGCCAGCGACCCGGCAGATGCGCCAGTCCGGCATCACGTCCGCGCCCATGCCCTTGTAGAAATTGATCGCGTTTTCATTCCAGTCCAGCACCGACCATTCGAAGCGGCCGCAATCGCGTGCGACGGCCAGTTGCGCCAGCGCCACGAGCATCTGCTTGCCATAGCCCTTGCCGCGCACCGATTGCTTCACATACAGGTCTTCCAGATACAAGCCCTTGCGGCACAGGAAGGTGGAAAAGTTGTGGAAGAACAGGGCGAACGTCACCACCTCGCCATCTTCCTCGCCCACCAGCGCTTCGCACGCGGGATGGGCGCCGAACAGGCTGTCGTGCAGCATGGATTCCCTGGCGATCATCATGTGTTCGAGTTTTTCAAACACGGCCAGTTCATGGATCATGCCAAAGATGGCGGCCACGTCGGATGCGGTCGCGGGACGGATGGCGAGGGAGGAAGAGGTGCTCATGTTGCCTTTGCGGATGGAGTGGTGGAAATAGAGGAAACAGCAGCCGTCTTGCGCGCCCCCGACGTCAGGGCCCAGGCCACGCTGGACAGGCACAGCACCATGCCCACCCATTCGATGGCGGCGGGCCGGTAGTGTTCGAACTGCACCGACAGCAGCACGGAAATGACGGGGGTGACGACGCCGATATACACGGTCTTTTGCGTGCCGATGCGGGCGATTAACGTGAAATACGCGCTGAAGGCGATGACCGAGCCGAAGATGGCCAGGTACAGCAATCCCATCCAATAACTGGGGCGCGGGGGCAATTGCCAGGACTGGCCCGTGGCGACGGCCCAGGCGGCCACTATCAAGGTGCCCCACAGCATGGTCCAGGCCATGGTCAGCATCACGTTGCCGGAATGCTCGCGCACTTTCATGACGAGGGCGTTGCCTGCCGTACTGGACACGGTGGCCACCAGGGCCAGCATGAAGCCGAGCAGGAAATGACCATTGCCGCCGCCCAGGATATCTTGCAGTGCCGCACCGATGGACTGGTAAAACAGCAGCACGATGCCGCAGATGGCGACGAAGGCCGCGCAGCAGGTGCTCCAGGTGATGGGCGTGCCGAAAGCGATGCGGTTGAGCAATGGCGTCCAGAACACCATCAGCGCAAACAGCACGCTGACGAGGGCCGAGACGAGATATTGCTCGGAACTATACGTGCACACATAGCTGAGGGCAAACGAGGCCAGGCCCTGCAGCAGCATCCATTTCTGCGCGCGCCAGGGCAGGCGCAAGCGGTCGCCGCGCAAGGCGCACCAGGCAAACAGGGTGGCGGACGCGAGGCCGAAGCGGTAGACCACGGAAACGGCGGGGGCGACATCGCCCAGCTGCAAGGTGATGGCCCAGAAGGTGGAGCCCCAGATCAGGCAGGCAATGATGAACAGGAGAGGAGAGGACATCGCGCAAGTATACGGGCATCGCGCGGGGATGGCGAGTCTTGGCCGAGCTTGCTCAAAGCGTGGTCAGGAGACAACGAGGCATTGAGCCAGCGCAGTGCTTCTGGAAAATGTTGAATTTATGAAAATATTTACATTATTATCAAGTAAACATTTTCTGAATTGCATCTTTGAAGGGGACCGCCATGCCAGCCTCACTGCAGATCAAAATATGGAGCGTGCTTGTGTATGTCGTGGTGGCAACCTTGGTTGCCATCTGGCTGCATGAGGGCATGTCACCCTCGGCCTTGCTAATGGCGGCCGGCGCATTCGGCTAAAGCGCATGCGCCGGCAAGCAGATCAGTGGGTGACGCGGGTCTTGCGGCCATCGGACAGCAGGCGCACGCGTTCGCCCGGACGGAACAGCTCGTCCGCGTCTTGCACGATGGCGCGCATGTCGCCATTGTCCAGGCGTACGGTGATTTCCAGGCCGGGTTTGTTGGAAGCGTTCGCTTCGATGCTTTTGCCCGCCATGCCGCCGGCGACGGCGCCCAGGATGCTGGCCGCGATGGCGCCCTTGCCGCCACCGACTGTCGAGCCGGCCACGCCGCCCATCGCCGCGCCAGCCAGCACGCCCGTGCCCGTTTCACCCTTGTCGATGGTTACCTGGCGCACGGATTCAACCGTGCCCATGCGAACCGATTGTTCATTCTGCGCCTGGCGCGCGTTGTACACATTCGCCGAGTTCGGTTGTACGGCGCAGCCGGCCAGGGTGGCGAGCAATGCCACTGCAATAATTGGTGCTTTCATGTGGGACTCCCTTGGACAAAAGTTAGTTGCCGATTACATTGACCGACAGATGATGACTTATCATAAGGACACTTGCCTCATATAACTAGTTGCGAATAGTAAAAATCTGTTACGGCCCCGCGTGACCGCTTGCTGCTCAATACGCCAACCGCAGGCGCCGGTACAAAAATCCCAGCACGAACAGCGGTCCCACCAGCAAGAAGCGCAAGTCGTCCAGGAACGACGGTTTCTTGCCTTCGATCTGGTGGCCGATGAACTGGCCTATCCAGGCCAGCACGAACAGCGCCAGCGACACGGGCAGGATGGTCAGCGCCGGCATGAGCAGCAGCAGGCCCAGCATGGCGGCCAGCATGGCCAGCATGCCCGCCGCAAACGGACGCGACAGCTTGTAGTAATAGTATAAAGCGAGAATACTGCCGAGCAGCGCCACGCTGGGATGCACGCTCCACAGCAGTCCCAGCAGGCTGAAAACGATCAGCGGCACGCACACGATGTGCACCCATTCATTGACGTGGTTGCGGTGGCTTTCGCCATACTGGGCCAGCAGGGTGTCGATGGTGCGCATGGGCGGTCTCTTGTGTAGGGATGGTTGTCCGGGAATTCTACACCGTCGCGTGGCCGGGTAAAATGGCCCTTCATTTCCCCCTCCGGACCGCTCATTTGAATAGCCCAGCCTTCTTGCCAGACACTGCCGCCGACCCGCGCAAGCGCTGTTTCGATCCCGTCGTCGACGCCGATACGCGCTTGCTGATACTGGGCAGCTTGCCCGGCGAAAAATCGCTGGCGCACAGCCAATATTATGCGCATCCGCAAAACAAGTTCTGGCGGCTGCTGGGAGAGGTGCTGGGCGTGGACTTGACAAGCCAGCCCTATGAAGCGCGCTTGAGCACCTTGCTGGCGCACGGCGTTGGCCTGTGGGATGTGGTGGCGCAGGCGCAGCGCACGGGCAGCCTGGACAGCAATATCCGCGCCCGCGACGATAACGACCTGGTGGCCCTGGCCGCCAGCCTGCCGCAATTGCACACGATCGCCTTCAACGGCGGCACGGCCGCCAAGCTGGGCATCAAGGTGCTGGGCGAGCACGCGCAGCGCTACCGCATTGTCAGCTTGCCGTCGAGCAGCCCCGCTTACACGCTCGCGTATGGCGCCAAGTTGCTGCAATGGAAAACATTGCAGCCGTTGTAATGCGCGGAGTCAGTTGATCAGGTTGCCGGCTTTAGGCCGGCGCGTACGGCTGCGCTTCCAGCGGCTGTCCCTTGGCGTCGAATTTCAGCGCCACTGACAAGCGGGTGACGCCGATGGTGGCCAGCGCGTCGCAGATGTCGTCGACTTCGTCCTGCAAGTCGGCGGCCAGGTCCAGCGGCTTGTCGGCGCTGTGCAGCAACTGGCCGTCTGCCGTGCTGACGTTGACGCGCAGCAGCATTTCGCCGTGCTCATCGGCCGGGCCGACGACCACCGAGACGTCGCCCGCGTCCACGTTGTTTTCCGCCAATGCATGGTTGATGCCGGACATCATCTGCAGCATCGCATACTCGCTCATCCCTTGTTCCTTGCCACCGTGGAACAGATCCTGGTAGAGGAAGCTTACTTCCAGGGTGTTGCCGGCCGGCGCCAGGCAGCGCTTCACCAGATCGCCCACTTCCGTCGTCCACTGCTGGTAGCGGGCCATGCGCGCGTCGAACCAGGCGTCGAGCGCCGCTTCATCCTTCGGTTCCGCGTAGAACGGGTCGTCCACGCGCTTGAGGGCAAAGCCCAGCAGGAAGCGCAGTTCGACGGCCGTGTCCTGTGGGCCGAAGGCCGTCTCGCTCCAGCCGACGATGCTGCTTTCCAGGCCCGGCGTGGCGACGATCTTCTTGTCCGTCATCGATGCGTACGCATCGCGCACCATTTCGTGCAGGTGGCTATAGGTGATGCGGTCGATTTCATCGAGGTCGTAGGCGTGGCTCATCAGGACCACCTTGGCCTTGGCGCTTTCCAGCTCTGCCTGCTGGAAACTTTTCACCAGCGCTTCGAACGCGTCCTGGTCCTGGAAGCTGTCCGCTTCCTTCAGGCCGCCCGTGCTTTGCACCAGCAGGGGCACGACGAAGGCGTTGATTTCCATTGCCGGGGCATTCTCGCGGCGGATCACGGAAATGGACGCCGCTTCCTCGATATGGCTGCGCAGGTACTGGTAGGCGCCCACGTCCTCGTATTTCGCCCGCTCGATGGCGTCGTACAGGATTTCATCCTTCTTTTGATTCAAGGCCTTGCGGATCAGGCGGCCGAACTCGACGGCTTGCTCGGCCAGCACCGTGCCCTGCGATTCGCTGTCTTCCTGCTCCGCCAGGTTGAGGGCCATCGTGCACAGCATGCGCGTGACGGATTCATCCTTGTCTTCAGGCGTGTTGGCGGATTTACGGGGGACAGGGCGCTTATTTTTGGGCATGGCGATCAACAGGTTAAGAAAGACGGGTCAGGCAAACGGAAACAGGCGCCAGGGCTTATGCCAGGCGCCGGGACGGATCATACAGGCGGACGCGGCCGCCTGATACCTCAATGGTCGGTATCGAACATCTCGTGCAATTCGTCGAGCAGGTCGGCGGCTTCTTCCTGCGACAGGCCGAGATGCTGGCAAGCAAGTTCGCCGCCCTTGTCCCACTCCAGCGAGGTACTGTTGCCATGGTAGCGCTGAATGCCCTTTTCGGCCAGCAGCGACAGGGCGACGAGCGAGCGGATGGCGTCGTCCGTGGACGGATCGGCCAGCACCGTGTAGTCGTGGTGGTGCAAAATCGCCCACGAGACGTCGGAAGACAAGCCCCAGTTGCGCGCGAGCAAGCAGCCGATGGCCGCGTGGTTGGTCTGGTGGCGCGCGTCTTCCAGTGCTGTAAAACAATTGTGCGCATCGTTGGCGGCCGCCGCGTACGTGTTGACGTAGTCGGGAAAGCGGTTCATCAGCAGGGGCACGCCGATATCGCAGAACAGGCCGAAGGTGTGGGCGATGTCGGGCGGGGCGATGCGCAGCTTGCGTGAGGTAAATACCAGGGCGCGCGCGCGCTTGGCCGACACATCCCAGAAGTTGGTCAGTTCCACGCCTTCCGCTTCCAGCGCCTGGCGTGCCAGCAAGCCCGTCATCATGGCGCTGCACTGGTTGATGCCGAGAAAATTGATGCCTTGCTCGACGGACTTGGCCTTGCGCGCGGCGCCATAGAACGGCGAATTGGCCAATTTCAGCAGGGCGCCCGACATGCCGACGTCGTCGGCGATGATGCGCGCGATGCGGCGCGGCGACGGGTCCTGTTCCGCCAGTTCGCGCTGCAAGTCGACCAGCAGGCTGGGACGCGGCGGGATACGGATGGAACGCATCAAGGCGTCAACCGGATCTTCCTGCTCTATCTGCTTTTGCGCTGCCGCTCTCATCATCACGCTTTCATCATCATTTTTGTGCCCGGTGCTTATTCTGTCGCGCGCTGCCGCTGCCCGCTTCATGAGCGTCTGGCGCAGTGCCCGACGATTATCGCTGTTTATGCATAGCAATAGTTCATATCTGCAATATATTGTCGCAAAAATTCCCGTTTTGGCCCGGTCCAGCCGTGATTTTCGTCATTTTACGACCTTGCCCATCCCGGTATCCATGATGAAAAAACCAAGTTTTATTTGTTTTCAAGGCGGGGCAAAGCGTGCGGCGGGATGCGCGGCAGTACAATTGCCTGATGAAAAAAATTCTTGCGGGTATCGATTTCGCGGACGATTCCAGCAGCGTGGCGCGCCAGCTGATCGGCGTGACCGTGCTGGTCGACGGCGTGGGCGGGCGCATCGTGGAAACGGAAGCGTATGACCGGCTGGACCCTGCCTCGCACACGTATGGGGGCATGACGCCGCGCAATGCGGCCATGTTCGGTCCGCCCGGGCACGCCTATGTCTACCGCTCGTACGGCATCCACTGGTGCCTGAACTTTGTGTGCCGCGAAGCGGGGCATGGCGCGGGCGTGCTGATCCGCGCGATCGAACCCGTGGAGGGGCTCGATGCGATGCGCGAACGGCGCGGCGTCGAGGGGGAGCGGCTGCTGTGCTCGGGACCGGGCAAGGTGTGCCAGGCGCTGGGCGTGAGCCACCTGCACAACCGGCTGGCACTGGACGCGCCGCCGTTCCTGTTGCTGGCCCGCGAGGGCGATGTCACGGTGCAAACGGGGCCGCGCATCGGCATTTCCAGGGCGATGGACACGCCGTGGCGCTTCGTGCTGGCCGGCTCGCCCTATCTGAGTAAACCGCTGCGCGCGCCCGCCGTCTAGCTGCGCCGGCGCCGCGATGCATCGTTGGCGCCATGCCGGCCGGGCATGCCGCGCAGCGGGCTGTGCAATGCGCGCCGGTCCTTGCCTTCTCCGTTGGCGGGGCTGGCCGGATGCTGGAATGCTTCGTCTTCGGTGTGGCCAGCCGGTGAGGCGGGGCGCTCATCCAGGGTAAATACGGCCACGGCCGCCGACAATTTGACGGCTTGGTCCTGCAAACTGGCCGCCGCCGCTGCGGCTTGCTCCACCAGGGCCGCATTTTGCTGGGTGACGTCATCCATTTGCGTGACGGCCTGGTTCACTTCCGTGATGCCCGACGCCTGCTCCGCGCTGGCCTGTTTCACGCGCTGGATGATCTCATTGACTTGCTGCACCGAGGCCACGATGGCGCCCATGCTGTCGCCCGCTTGCTGCACGGCCACGCTGCCGCCGTCGATGGTGGTGACGGACGTGGCGATCAGGGTCTTGATTTCCTTGGCGGCTTGCGCCGAGCGCTGCGCCAGGGTGCGCACTTCCGACGCCACCACGGCAAAGCCGCGGCCCTGTTCTCCCGCGCGCGCCGCTTCCACCGCCGCATTCAGCGCGAGGATATTGGTCTGGAAGGAAATGCCGTCGATCACGCCGATAATATCCACGATCTGGCGCGAATTGGCGCGTATCGTCGCCATCGTCGTCACGGCTTGCTGCATCGACACGCCCCCTTGCACGGCCAGGGTGGATGCCTGCCCCGCCAGCTCGCAGGCCAGCTGGGCGTTGTCGGCGTTGTCATTGACGGCTTGCGTCAGCGCTTCCATGGCGCTCGATGTTTCTTCCAGCGAACTGGCTTGCATTTCCGTGCGCGCCGACAAATCCAGGTTGCCGGTGGCAATTTCATGCGAGGCCGTGTCGATCGATTGCACGGCGCCCATGATGGTGCGCAAGGTCTGGTTCAAGTGGGCGATGGTCTGGTCCAGCACGCGCGAGGTGGCGGCGATTTCATCATTGCCCTGCTTGGGCGCGCCGGCCATCAGCTTGCCCGCCGCCAAGTCTTGCACGGCGTCGGCAATGCCGCGGATTTCCACCAGCATGGCGCGCCGCACCAGCATGGTCACCACGATGGAGACGAGGATGGAGAGCAGGACGGTCAGCAGCAAGCTCCAGCACAGGGTGCGAAACTCGGCGCTGGCCGTCGCATGGGCCTGGCTGCTGAGCGTTGTTTCCAGCGCGGACAGTTGCGCCAGCTGCGTATTGAACTGGCCGAACTGCGTTTCCGCCTTGAGCATGGAATTGGTGGCGATCGACTGGTCCATCTGCGCCATTTCCATGGTTTCCAGCACGGCCTTGCGATAGCCGGCCAGTGCCGTGATGGCCGCATCGACCAGGGTGAGTTCGGCGCCCGTGGCCGTGGCGCGCAGCGAGGCCAGCTGGGTGCCGATGGCCGCGTGGCGCGCCTTGATCTGTTGCTCCAGTGTATCGAGACGGGCCTTGGCGAAGCTGCCATTCGTCCACGACAGCAACTGGTACATATTGCCGTGCACATGCTTGGCGTCCCCTAGTACGTCGGCGGCTGCCTTCAGGTGCGTGATGCGCACCCGCACCATGTTTTCCAGCGAGGCATTTTGCCGCACCATGCCATACCAGGCGCCGGTCGAGCTGAGTATCAGCAACAGCAAGACCAGGGTGGGCGCCAGCAATAATTTTGGCCCTATGCGTAATTGATTGAGCATGCTCGACTCCTGGCGATGGCCGTTCAAACCGCAGGCGGCGCGCGGTGTGCGTGCGCGCCGCCCTTGCCCTATTTTTTGTAGATCCCCGCTTCCAGCACCACATCGTTGACGCGCAGGATGTAGGTGGTCTTCGGTTCGATCTTGCCGGTGGTGGGATTCTTGTATTGGTAATCGACCCAGCCCTTGCCCTGTTTTTGCGCCAACTCAATGATTTCACGGCGATATTTCTTGCCATTCGCATCGGGCACATCCGTCAAATCCTTGCCGACGATGGAAGGATTGATGGGGTGGGCCAGCACGATGCCCGTCTTGATGTCGCGCATGTCCACATACAGCGAGCCCTGCACGAAGTCCGGGTCTTTCGCCGTGATTTTCTTCATCATTTCTTCCTTGCCATGCGCCTTCATGAAGGCGGCGCCCCGTTCGGCCATGGCGATGGCGTCTTTTTCCGTTGGTTCGACCGCGGCGCTGACGTTGCCACCGGCAAATGCCAGGCACAGCAGGCTACCCGTGAATAAGCGTTTCATGAAAGCTCCTTGTGATATCGAGGGATATGTTGCCAAGTCGTAATTTACGTCGCCGGCGCTTCCCGCAAATTGCGATGGCACAAACTAAGGTGTTGCTTGTCGGTAGCTTGCAACGTATCGACGGCTTGTTGATATGTAACAATTTGGTTCCGAGCGGCAAGAACTATGATGACTTTCACAGCATGCCAAGCTGGCAAGGCATGGCAGAGGAAGAGGCTGGAATTGGCCGGGATAGGGCTGGTTTCAATGAAGTTATCGCTGTTTACTGGCAAGGAGCCGATCGTGTCCGCACCCATTACCGAGCCGTTTTCACCCAAGTTCAAGCCGTATACGCGGCACACCATACAACAGGCGCGGCAGTGGGAATGGCTGCCGGAAGAGCAGCGCGAAGCCGTGCAAGTGGTGTCGCACGTCTTGCCGTTTCGCACCAATGCCTATGTGCTCGACCAGTTGATCGACTGGAACAACATCCCTGACGACCCCATCTATCGCCTCGTCTTTCCCCACCGCGACATGCTGGCGCCCGAGCAGTACGCGCACCTGCGCGAGCTGGTGCTGGTGCAGAGGGACAAGGCCGCTATCGATGCCTATGTGCATGGCTTGCGCCTGGGCATGAATCCCCATCCGGCCGGCCAGATGACGCACAACGTGCCCCGGGTCAACGATGCGCCCGTGCGCGGCTTGCAGCATAAATATGCGCAAACGGTGCTGTTTTTCCCCAGCGCAGGACAGACGTGCCACGCATATTGCACCTTCTGTTTCCGCTGGCCCCAGTTCGTCGGCATGGACGACATGAAGTTCGATGCGCACGAGTCGCATGAGCTGGTCACTTACCTGAAACTGCATCCGGAAGTGACGGACGTGCTGATCACGGGCGGCGACCCGATGATCATGAATACGCGGCAACTGGCTGCCTACCTGGAGCCGCTGCTGGCGCCGGGCCTGGAACATATCCAGAACATCCGCATCGGCACCAAGGCGGTGGCGTATTGGCCGCAGCGCTTTGTCTCGGACCGCGATGCGGACGACTTGATGCGCTTGTTCGAGCGCATCGTCAAGGCGGGCAAGAACCTGGCCGTGATGGGCCATTACAGCCATGCAGTCGAGTTACGCCAGGACATCGCCCAGCAAGCGGTGAAGCGCATCATTTCCACGGGCGCCACCTTGCGCATGCAGGGGCCGCTGATCCGCCACATCAACGAAGACCCCGCTAGCTGGGCCGAGTTGTGGCAGACGGGCACGCGCCTGGGGGCAATTCCGTACTACATGTTTGTCGAACGGGACACGGGCCCGCGCGCCTATTTCGAGTTGCCCCTGGCGAAGGCGCACGAGATTTTCCAGGCCGCCTACCAGATGGTGTCCGGCCTGTCGCGCACGGTGCGCGGGCCTTCCATGAGTGCGTTTCCCGGCAAGATCGTCATCGATGGCATCGTCACCATCCATGGCGAAAAACTGTTTGCCCTGCAATTTTTGCAAGCGCGCAACCCGGACTGGGTGCGCCGGCCGTTTTATGCCAAGTTCGATGCGGAAGCGACGTGGATGGACGATTTGAAGCCGGCCTTTGGCCAGGACAAGTTTTTCTTTGAAACGGATGACCCGGTGCCGCAGGTGCCGCATAAAATCATCCGCCTGGCACAGGCCGCCTGAGCATGCACGGCCACGGCGCGCCTGCCCGTTCCGGCGCGGCCGTGTTTTGCCTGGTGTTCCTGCCGTTCGCGCTCGGGCATTACCTGTCCTGTCTGCTGCGCGGCGTGAATGCCGTGCTGACGGCCGAATTGCTGGGCGCCATTGCCCTGACGCCGACCCAGCTGGGTCTGCTGACCAGCGCCTTTTTTCTCGCTTTTGCGCTGGTGCAATTGCCGGTCGGCATGGCGCTCGACCGCTACGGCCCCCGCACGGTGCAACTGTGGCTGCTGGCGCTGGCGGCCCTGGGCGTGTGGCTGTTCAGCCGGGGCCACAGCTTTGCCGGGCTGATGTGGGCGCGCGCCTTGATGGGGGCGGGCCTGGGCGGCTGTTTCATGGCCGCCGTGAAAGCGATCTCGTGCGCCATCGCGCCAGCTCGCCTGCCTTCCGTGCATGGCTACCTGATCGCCGTGGGCGGCCTGGGGGCGGCCACGGCCACCATGCCCGTCAAGCTGGCCCTGCATTACACGGATTGGCGCGGCGTGTTCCTGGGCCTGGCGCTGGCGGCGCTGGCCATCGGCTTGCTGATCCGCCTGCTGTCGCCGGCCCTGCCTGCGCCCGCCGCTGCGAGGAACAAGGTCAGCGTCTGGAGCGTGTATCGCGACAGGGCCTTTCGCCGCACCATCGCGCTGATCCTGCTGCCGCACACGGTATTCTTTGGCGTGCAGGGCTTGTGGGTGGGGCGCTGGCTGGCCGATGTGGGCGGCTTGTCCGACGACAATGTCGCGTATTTGTTGTACCTGGGCATGGCGGCCGTCATCTTCGGCGCCATCGGCATGGGCATGCTGACGGAGTGGGCGGGGCGGCGCGGTATTGCACCCATGCAAGTGGCGGCCGCCGGTATCGTCCTGTTTGTCGCTGTGCAAGTGGCGATGGCGTGCAATGTGGTGCCCAGCCTGCCTTTGCTATCCGTGCTGTTTACCCTGCTGGGCACGGTAACGGGCCTCGAGTATGCGATCGTTGCGCAAAGCATGCCGGCCAGCTTGACGGGCAGGGCGGCCACCTGTTTGAATTTGCTCATTTTCACGGGCGCCTTCCTGGTGCAGGCGGGCTTTGGCCTGATCCTCGGCTGCTGGCCCCTGAACAGCCAGCAGCAGTATCCGCCGCAGGCGTACCAGGCGGCGTTTGGCGTGCTGGCGGCCTTGCAATTGCCGGGACTTGCGATGTTTTTCATTCACCGCTGCAGGCGTGCCGGGCCATCCGGTAAAATGGCAGCCTGCACAGCGGCAATGATCAACTCCAAGGAAGACTATGAAACTCGTTCGTTATGGACGTCCAGGCAAGGAAAAACCGGGCCTGATCGATGAAGAAGGCAAACTGCGCGACCTGTCCGGCGTGATTGCCGATATTGATGGCGCGCAACTGTCCGACAAGGCCCTGCGCAAGCTGGCCAAGCTCGACGAAAAGACCTTGCCTTTGGTGCGCGGCAATCCACGCTTCGGCGTGCCGCTGGCGAAAGTCGGCAAGTTCATCGGCATCGGCCTCAATTACGCGGATCACGCGGCCGAGGCCGGCATGCCGATCCCGGCCGAACCCATCGTCTTCATGAAGGCCATTACTTGCCTGAATGGCCCGGACGACAATGTCGTGCTGCCAAAAGGCTCGAAAAAGACGGACTGGGAAGTGGAGCTGGGCGTGATCATCGGCACGCGCGCGCAATACGTGAGCGAAGAGGACGCCCTGAAATACGTGGCCGGCTATTGTGTCGTCAACGACATTTCCGAGCGCTCGTTCCAGCTGGAACGGGGCGGCCAGTGGGACAAGGGCAAGGGCTGCGACACCTTCGGCCCTGTCGGCCCATGGCTGGTGACGCGCGATGAAGTCATCGACGAGCAGGATCTGGACCTGTACCTGGAAGTCAACGGCAAGCGTATGCAGACCGGCAATACGCAAACCATGATCTTCACGGTCGCGCAGATCGTCAGCTACCTGTCGCAATTCATGACCCTGGAACCGGGCGACGTCATCGCCACGGGCACGCCGCCGGGCGTGGGCCAGGGCCGCAAGCCGCAGCGTTTCCTCAAAAAAGGCGACAGCATGCGCCTGGGTATCGCCGGCCTCGGTGAACAGCAGCAGGACGTGGTTGCCTGGACAGCCTGATGGCCGGTAGCGATATCGACCGTTTGCCACCGTTGCTGCTGGACCAGCTCGATGTCCAGCAGCGCGCGGCCGCGCAAGCCATCATCGACGGTCCGCGCGGGGCGCTGTACGGCCCCTTCGTGCCGCTGATCCGCAGCCCCGAGCTGATGGAAACGGCGCAGCGCATGGGGGAATATTTGCGCTACCGCAGCGCCATCGGCACGCGGCTGTCGGAACTGGCGATCCTGGTGACGGCGCGCCAGTGGGACCAGCAAGTCGAGTGGGCCATCCACGCGCCGCTGGCCGTGCAGAACGGCATCGCGCAAGCGGCCGTGGACGCCATTGCGGCGCGGCGCGCACCGCTGGCCCTGAAAGAAGACGAGCAAGCCGTGCATGACTTTTGCATCGAGTTGCAGCAGAACAAGCGTGTCAGCGATGCCACGTATGCGCGGGCGCTGGCGCTGTTCGGCGAGCACGGCGTGGTCGACTTGATGGGTATCAATGGCTACTACACCTTCCTGGCCATGGTGATGAATGGCGCGCAGACGGCGGTGCCGGCCTTGGGTGTGCCGCCCATGCCCGCCTGATGACAGGTGTTTTTCGGGCAAAGATGGACAAAGTGTAATGAAGTTGAAATTATTCAATATATAATTTTACTTCCCTGCCATTGCCAACAAGCTCAATGAAAACTCGTCCGTGCTTCACCCTGATGGGCCGCGCCTTCCTGGCGCTGGCCCTTTCTTTTTGCCCCTTGATGACGGTGCGCGCGCTTGCCGCCGAGACCGCTGCCACCGCCAGCCCCGGCGCTTCCGCCCTGGAAAACTCCGTCGTCAAGGTGTTTTCCACCCTGCGCGGGCCGGATCCCTATAAACCGTGGAGCAAGGCTGCGCCGCAAGAGGTGACGGGTTCCGGCGTCGTCATCGAAGGCCGCCGCATCCTCACCAATGCGCACGTGGTCGGCTATGCCAGCCAGGTGCAGATCCAGGCGAATGGCGCCGGCGACAAGATACCGGCGACCGTGCTGGCCATCTCGCGCGGCATGGACCTGGCCTTGCTGAAAATCGACGATGACAGTTTTTTTGCCAGCCATAAAGCGGTGCCGCGCGCCAATGTCTTGCCGGACGTGCGCGATGCCGTGCTGGCGTATGGCTATCCGACGGGCGGCACCTCGCTGTCGATCACCAAGGGCATCGTTTCGCGCATCGAATTCGTGCGCTACAACTTCCCTGTGTCCGGCCTGCGCATCCAGATCGATGCGGCCATCAATCCGGGCAATAGCGGCGGCCCCGTGATTGCCGGCGACAAGATGATCGGCCTGGCCTTTGCCGGCATGCTCAATGCGCAAAACATCGGCTACATCATCCCCAACGAGGAAATCGAACTGTTCCTGCGCGACCAGGACAGTGGCGCGCCCAAGGGCAAGCCGGCCATGCGCGACGTGACGCAAACGCTGGAAAATCCCGCGCTGCGCACGTATCTGAAGCTGGCCAAGGGTGTCGAAGGCGCCGTCGTGATGACGCCGGCCAGCAAGGATGCCGCCTATCCGCTCAAGGAGTGGGATGTCATCACGCATATCGGCGATTTTCCCATCGACAACCAGGGCATGGTCAAGCTGAATGCCAACAGCCGCGTGCGCTTCCAGTACCGGGTACAGCAGCTGGCGAAAGACGGCCAGTTGCCGTTGACGGTGGTGCGCCAGGGCGCGCCCCTGAAAATCAAGGTGCCCGTCTCGGCGGCGCACCCGATGCTCATCAGCGGCCTGCAGGGCAATTACCCATCCTATTTCATCTTCGGTCCGATGGTGTTTTCGCGCGCCAGCACGGAATTCATGGCGGCGCCGAATGGCAACCCAACGATATTGGGCGGCATGGCGTTTGCCGGCAATCCGCTGGCCACGCGGCGCGGCGATGCGCCCGACAGCGAACGCGAGGAACTGGTGGTGATCGCCGCGCCGTTCTTCCCGCACAAGCTGATGAATGGCTACAGTACCCGTTTCTTCTCGGTCGTCGATTCCGTCAATGGCGTGCGCGTGCGCAGCCTGGCGCACCTGGTGGCCTTGCTGCGCGACCAGACGGATGAATTGCTGACGTTCCGCTTCCAGCAGCGCGATGCGGAAATGGTCGTCGTGCCCCGCAAGGACATGCTGGCAGCGACGGAATCGGTGCTGACGGATAACGGCATCCGCTCGGAAGCGTCGCCCGATATGTTGAAAATCTGGAATGAAAAAACGCCGGTAAACTGATCGTTCCCGGCGTTCCGCAAGACAACAGGCGCGGCGCAGACCGCGCCTGTTTTACTTTAAGCCAATACTTTCTTCAGCCATGCGCCGATGGCGTCGATTTCTTCCTGGCACAGCGAGTGCTGCATCATGTACTCGTGCCATTCCACCTTGTAACCCATGCCGGTGAGCAAGTCGCGCGACTGTTGCGCGCGGTTGATCTGCACCACGGGGTCGGCCGTGCCGTGCGCCATGAAGATCGGCGTCTGCAGGCTGGCCGGCGTGCGTTCCAGAGCCGTCTTGTCGGCCAGTGGCAGATAGCCGGACAGGCACATCAGGCCGGCCAGCGGTTCCGCATGGCGCAAGCCCGTTTGCAAGGTCATGGCGCAGCCTTGCGAGAAGCCGGCCAGGATGATGCGGCTGGCAGGAATACTACGCGCCTTTTCGCGCGCGATCAGCGCTTCGATCTGCAGCTGCGAGGCGCGCAAGCCGCCCTCGTCTTCGCGGCGCACGAGGTCGCTCACGAGGATGTCGTACCAGGCGCGCATCACATAGCCGTTGTTGATGGTGACGGGCATGGTGCCGGCGCTGGGGAAGATGAAGCGGATGGCGGGGCAGCCGCGCAAATCGAGTTCTTTCACCAGGGGAACGAAGTCGTTGCCGTCGGCGCCCAGGCCATGCATCCAGATGATGGAGACGGTGGGGTTCGGTGCGCTGTCGAGTTCGATGGTTTCCAGCAAAGTGCTCATGTATTTTCCTCTGGTAGTGGTTGCGCCGGACGCAGCGCCGATTTGGGACGGAAGGCCTTGCAGATGGCCGGGTCGGTTTCCATGTAGGGGCCTCCGATGAGGTCGATGCAATAGGGCACGGCGGCAAAGATGCCGTTCACCAATTGATTTCCATCAACATCCTTCAAGCCTTCCAGGGTTTCCTTGATGGCTTTCGGCTGGCCCGGCAAGTTCATGATCAGGGCGGCGCGCTCGGGCGTCTCGCGGATCACGGCTACCTGGCGCGACAAAATGGCCGTCGGCACGAATTGCAGGCTGATCTGGCGCATCTGTTCGCCGAAACCTGGCATTTCCTTGGTCCCGACGGACAAGGTGGCGTCCGGCGTCACGTCGCGCCGCGCCGGACCCGTGCCGCCCGTCGTCAGGATCAGATGGCAGTGGCTCAGGTCGACCATGTCGATCAGGGTGTTTTCAATTTGCGAGCGCTCGTCCGGGATCAGGCGTTTTTCCAGGCGGAACGGCGTGCGGATGGCGGCGGACAGCCAGCTTTCCAGGGCGGGGATGCCCAGGTCTTCATACACGCCGCCGCTGGCGCGGTCCGAGATCGACACGAGGCCGATAATCAATTCGTCTTCGAGAGTGGTGGACATCGGTCACCTATAAAAGTTTGGAGTGTCTTAAAAACAATAAAACCGGGATTATCCCGGTTTTTTGTCCATCCTTGCGTTTGGGACGGTCAATTACTCGTCGTCTTCCGCTTCTGCGTCATCTTCGTCAGCATCTTTCTTGCCGCCATTTTGCTTCTTGGCGATCTCTTTCAAGATCTGGAAGATTTCACGGTAGGCCTTCGGCGGCTTGTTCTCGGCTTGCTCCTTGCGGGCATTGCGGATCAGGGTGCGCAGGTGCTGCACGTCCAGTTCCGGATTTTCCGACAGCAAGACGGTCAGGGCCTTGTCGTCCGTCAAGAGTTTGTCGCGGCGGCGTTCCATCGCGTGCATATTGGCCGTGTCGGCTTTCGACAAGCCTTTCCAGCTATCGATGGTGCGTTGGATGGCGGCAACTTCGTCTTCATCCAGGGTGCGCATCTTCTTGCCCACGTATTGCAGCTGGCGGCGGCGGCCTTCGTGATCCTTGATTTGCTGGCATTCGAGAATGGCGTCGCGCACGTCTTCCGGCATCGGGACGCGCTTGACGCGGTCGCGGGCCTCATTGACGAGTTCTTCGCCCAGCTTTTGCAGGACGGTCATCTGGCGCTTGAGTTCCGACTTCGAAGGACGTTCATATTCCTGTTCGAATTCGGTGGATTGGAAGCCGCAAGCTCCCCGGTTTGGATTTGGCATGATAAGGCGGGATTGGCCGCGTAGGCCGCACCTGTAAACTGTAAACGACTGCTATGATAACCTTTTTAGCGGCTTTCCGAAGAAAACAGCGCATGAACGACTCCGTATTTACCCATAGTCAAGAGCAATTGCAGCAACTAGCCCGTGATGTGTTGTCTTTTGCGCGGGAAGCGGGCGGCACCGACGCAGCCGTCGAAGTCAGCGAAGGCGGCGGCTTGTCCGTTTCTGTACGAAAAGGCAAGATCGAGACGATCGAGCAAAACAAGGACAAGGGCATGGGCGTGACCGTGTTTGTCGGCAAGAAGCGCGGCAATGCCAGCACCTCCGATTTCTCGCCGTCCGCCCTGCGCGCCACGGTGGACGCGGCCTACAACATCGCCCGCTTCACGGCCGAGGACGATTGCGCGGGCCTGGCCGACACGGACATGCTGGAAATGTCGCCCCGCGACTTGCAATTGTTCTATCCCTGGCTCATTTCCACCGAGGAAGCCGTTGCGCTGGCCCAGCGGGCCGAAGCGGCCGCGTTTGCCGTCGACCCGCGCATCACGAACAGCGAGGGCGCCAGCGTGCACGTGCAGCAATCGCACTTTGTTTCCGCCAATTCGCGCGGCTTCATCGGCGGCTACCCGTTTTCGCGCCACACCCTGTCCGTGGCGCCCATCGCCGGCAAGGGCGCGAAGATGCAGCGCGACGACTGGTATTCGTCCGTGCGCGACGCCTCTAAAATGTCGAGCCCGGAAGCCATCGGGCGCTATGCCGCCGAGCGCGCCCTGTCGCGCCTGAACGCGCGCAAGCTGGGCACGCGCACTTGTCCCGTGCTGTTCGAGGCGCCGCTGGCGGCCGGTTTGCTGGGTACCTATGTGCAAGCGACCTCGGGCGGCGCCCTGTACCGCAAGTCCACTTTCCTGAACGACTCCCTGGGCACGCAAGTGCTGCCGTCGCACGTGCAGATCTTGGAAGACCCGCACGTGATCGGCGGCGTCGGTTCGGCGCCGTTCGACGAAGAGGGCGTGAAAACCGTCAGCCGCGACGTCGTCAAGGATGGCGTGGTGCAAGGCTATTTCCTGTCGACCTACACGGCCCGCAAGCTGGGCATGCAGACGACGGGCAACGCGGGCGGTTCGCACAATCTGTATCTGACCTCGAACCTGACGGCCGCCAGCGACGATTTTAGTGCCATGCTGAAAAAGCTGGGCACGGGCTTGCTGGTGACGGAGCTGATGGGACAAGGAACCAATTACGTGACGGGCGACTATTCGCGCGGCGCATCCGGTTTCTGGGTGGAAAATGGCGTGATCCAGTATCCGGTGGAAGAAATCACCATCGCCGGCAACATGAAGGACATGCTGCGCAACATCGTTGCCGTGGGCGCCGACGAACTGCGCCGCGGCACCAAACAGACGGGTTCCATCCTCATCGAGAGCATGGTGGTGGCGGGCGGCTGAGCGCCTGCATGGCAAGCGCGACAACGCCGGGCGGGCGCGCCACGCTTTACTGCTGGACTTGATAGCCATCCGTCAGGGTGGCCAGGAACTTCACCATATCCTCGATCTCGCCCGCCGTCAGCGCCGGCGCCATGCCGCGCTTGCGGTCGAACGGCGCTTCCTTGACGTTCACGTTGGCGCGGTATCTGGCGGGTATGTCATTGAATTTCTGCACTTTTCCCCGTTTGTCGCGCGGATACCATTCTTGCGGATGCGTATCGCGCCGCACATAAAAACGCAGGGCCTCCGTCAGGTTGTCGAACACACCGTTATGAAAAAACACTTGGCGTGTGGCTACATTGCGCAGGCTGGGCACCTTGAAGGCGCCGCATAGCTCGCCTTTCGCCGCCAGGTCCGTACGGTCGGGACCGCACAAGCCCAGGTCGAAATAGGCCGGGTCGGCCGTGGCGGGAATGCGCATATTGCGCGGCACGCCCAGATTGTCGAAACTGAAGTCCGTGAACAGGGGCGGCGCGCCATGTTCGCCCCGCACGCTGGGGTGGCAAGCGGCGCAATTGCCCTTGCGTTCATCGTTGAACAGGGCCAGGCCCCGCAATTCGGCCAGCTCCAGGGGAACCTTGTTGGCCAGGTACAGGTCATATTTGGAATCGTAGCGGTGAAAATCCGGCTCTTCCTGCTGGAATTGCTGCAAGGCATACGTGATGCGGCTGAATGCCTGTTGTGGTTGCGCAAAGATGGCGTCGCCAAAGACGCGCCGGAATGCGTCCGCATAGTTGCCGTTACGCAACCGTTCCACCACCGCATCCGTGCTGGCATTGGCCATTTCGTGCGCTGCCAGGAACGGCCGTTCCGCCTGTTCTGCCAGGCTGGCGGCGCGGCCGTCGCGGTTGATGCCGCCGTTGGGCGCCCCTTCTTCATCAAAGCGGAAGGGCGGATTGTGTTCCAGGTAGCGCAGCGATGGCGTGGCGCGGTAGCCGTGCGCCTGGCCATCGGCGCCGCCCAGTTGCACGGCCAGCTTGTTGCCGGGCGCATAGGCGTGGGCCGGGTCATGGCAGCTGGCGCACGACTGCCTGCCCGAGGCGGACAGGCTGGCATCGTGGAAGATGCGCCGCCCCAGCTGCGCGGCAGGGCTGAGTTCGGCCGCCGTGCCTGGCATGCCGTGCAAGCCAAGAAACAAGAATATGCACACGTGTGCAAATCGGGTCGGTGAAAATCGCGCCTCAGCGCGTGGCTGGTCTTTGATGGTCATATGCGGGATGGTTGTCGGCAAGGGAGAGACAGGCAATGCTGCGCCCAGTATAGGCAGCAATGGCTGGCGTGGCAACGATTAGCGATGCTGCGCTGCGCAAGACGGCGAGCGGAAAACAGCCGGCGGCAGAGTAACCGCCGGCCAAGCCCGTCACGTCATGCGTGGCGGGCCAGTTTCATGCGCGGCTCAGGCGCGCAAGGTGGACAGGATAGGCTGCAGCACGGCCGCGCCCAGGGCGGCGCTGCGGGCACCGCTCCAGCCCGTTTGCGGGTCGGGATCGTTGGCATTGTCCTTGAACGGCAATTCCAGGGTCAGCGACAGGCAGCCGAAGGCGTGGGTGATGTGGGGCGAACCCATGGTCAGCACTTCCGGCGTGAACGGGCCGTCTTCGTAGCCGTGCTCATCCTGGAAGTCGGGGCTGGCCACCTTGAAGTCGGCGATGAAGCGGTCTTGCTCGGCCTTCTGTGCTGGCGTGAAATTTTCCAGCGCATCGCTGCCGGCCACGAAGACGTAAGGCAAGCCTTCGTCGCCATGCACGTCGAGGAACAGGTCGCAGCCGATTTCATGCATTTTCTGTTTCACCAGGAATACTTCCGGGCTGCGCTCCATCGTCGGCGTCATCCATTCGCGGTTCAGGTTGGCGCCGGCCGCGTTGGTGCGCAGGTTGCCATGCACGGAACCGTCCGGGTTCATGTTCGGCACCACGTAGAAGACGGCGTCTTGCAGGCATTGGCGGGCAAATGGATTGGCCTGGTCCAGCAAGGCTTCGAGCATGCCTTCGACAAACCATTCCGCCATCGTTTCACCGGGATGCTGGCGCGCGATGACCCAGACTTTCTTTTCGGCATCGGCGTCGCCGACCACCAGCAGATTCATGTCGCGGCCTTCCACGGTGCTGCCCAGGTCGATCAAGCGCACGAGCGGCGACGCTTGCGCGCTGTCGATCAGGGCCAGGTGGCGGTCCCATGGGTACGGCTCGAAGTAGGCGTAGTACACGCTTTCCTCTTCCGGCGTGTGTTCGATGGTCATCACCGTGCCGTCAAAGCTGGTGGGCACGCGGAACCAGGTTTCGCGGTCGTAACTGGCCACGGCCTGGTAATCTTTCCAGCCGTCCGGGTAGGCCGACTTGCCTGCGTTCATGAAGCGGATCGTGCACGCCTCGCCTTGCGCGCCTTGCAGGCGGAAGTAAAACCACTGCGTGATGTCGGCGTGGGAATCCTTGCGGATGTTCAGCTCGATGGATTGGGCATCGTCGGCGCGCAGCACCTCGATCGCGCCGGCGTCGAATTGCTGGCTGATTTTAATGGTCATGAGTGTTCCTGATAAAAACGTATGGGTTTTGCATCGTGTGCAATGGCGCGATGATACCTGTTTTGCGGTGGACTTTGTGCTGGCGCAAACGATGACGGACGCGCTTTGCTAACGTGATAGCTTAGACACGGGGAGGACATCATGGATGACAACGGCAAACACATACGCGAACTGGAAAAGAAAATCAGCGCCCTCAGCGACGCCCTGGCGCACCTGGGCAAGGGCACGACCTTGCAGGAATTGCTGCGCATCATACGTTTCCCCGGCTATACGACGCCGGCCGAATTCACCTTTAACGTCGCCATCCTCGACACCATGCTGGTGCAAGCCAATGCGCTGGAAAAGCTGGGGCAGGATTTATTGGCAGGGGCGAAACAGGTGGTCGCAAAACAGTGAGCGCAGGCACTGACGTATTCCTGAACGCCTGAAAAATGGCCAGGGCCGCAGGCAGTACGAATGGACGCCCAGGCCCTGCAACGCCGCCATGGACGTGTTGTCAGGTGTTCAGGCCGCCGAAACGTTCGTAGAACCACGGCTCCACATCGGGCGCCTGCGCATCTTCGCGCCGCAAGGTGGCCAAGATATGTTCCTCGGCCGCCGCGTACGTGATGCGGTACAGGTCGCGGGCCAGCGCATACGCCTGCGTGCCGGGCCACGGTTCGGGCAGCAGCTCGACGGGCAGTTGCGGGTCGTGCAATTGCACGCGGCGGTAGGCGTGCGTCAGCAGCGAGCGGATGACGAACGCTTGCTCCGCATCGAACACGGGTGCTTCTTGCAGCAAGGTCAGCAGTGGTTGGAAACTGGCGATGAATTTTTGGTAGCCGGCCATTACTTCCGATAAATCCCAGCAGTCGCCCACCATGTCGCGCAGGGGACGCGTGCTGACGCCCGGCAATTCCGTGGTGTGGCAGACATACAGCTTGCCCTGCACTTCATTGCGCACGAGGATATCTTCCAGCGCCTCCGTATTGCTGGCAGGATGGCCAAAGATGCCAGGCGAGATCAAGCCATAGCCAGCCCACAATAATTCCTTGCGCAGCGCCCCCCGCTCGGCGGCGCCGATGCTGCCGGCTGGCCCGATCACCAGGGTCCAGCTGCCATCCCAGTGCACGACCAGCGGCGCATAGATGCGGCGATAGGCGCGCTCGAAGCGGGCCAGCGCCTCCGGGCGTATCGTATAGGCGCTGCGGCGGCCGTCGCGTTGCGAGCTGAGCCAGCCTTCCTGCGCCAGGCGGAACACGCTGGTGCGCAATAAACGGTCATTCACGCCAAACGGCGCCAGCAGTTCGATCAGGCTGCCCAGCCAGATGGCGCCGCCGCGCGGCACGATGGCGTCGCCAAAGATGGTCATCACCAGGGACTTCGAGCGCGGTGGGTCGCTTTCCAGGAAATCGGCTATCCATGCCGTGCAGCGGGTGTTCTTCATGTGGTTCCGGTCTGGCCGTGTTGCGGTCGGTTCAATAAAAGCAGCAGTTTACTTGGCTGCGCGGGTAGCGCGGCAATAATTTGCCGGAAGCGCTGGTGGCGCTCCGCAGTGTTTTCTCATAAGCAATATCATACGCACAAAAAAGCTGCACAAGATACGAATTTTTAAAATGATTCATATCAAGTGTATGCAAATCGTTTTTTGTATCGTATTATCTGTTCATCGCACCGCGTTGCTGCGCAAAATCAAAGACATGGGAGACAGATCATGTACGCACAAATGGTTGAAACCGGCCTCAAGAACGTTCGTTCCCTCGACGACATGGGTCAAGAAGAGCGCGCTTTCCAGGCGCGCATCGACGAAGGCATCAAGATCGAGGCCAAGGACTGGATGCCGGATGCTTACCGCAAGACCCTGATCCGCCAGATTTCGCAGCACGCGCACTCGGAAATCGTCGGCCAATTGCCTGAAGGCAACTGGGTCACGCGCGCGCCCACCCTGAAACGCAAGTCCATCCTGCTGGCGAAGATACAGGACGAAGCCGGCCACGGCCTGTACCTGTATAGCGCCGCGGAAACCCTGGGCGTGTCGCGCGACGACTTGCTGGCCGCCTTGCATTCGGGCAAAGCCAAGTATTCCAGCATCTTTAACTATCCCACCCTGTCGTGGGCCGACATGGGCGCCATCGGCTGGCTGGTCGACGGCTCCGCCATCATCAACCAGATTCCCCTGTGCCGCTGCTCGTACGGCCCGTATGCGCGCGCCATGATCCGCGTCTGCAAGGAAGAATCGTTCCATGCGCGCCAGGGCTATGACATCATGATGTCGCTGTGCAAGGGCACGCCCGCGCAGAAAGCCATGGCGCAGGATGCGCTGAACCGCTGGTGGTGGCCGTCGCTGATGATGTTCGGCCCGTCCGACGCCGCTTCCGTCAACAGCGCCCAGTCGGCGCAATGGCGCATCAAGCTGTTCTCGAACGACGAATTGCGCCAGCGCATGGTCGATCAGACCGTGCCGCAAATCGAATACCTGGGCCTGACCGTGCCCGATCCCGACCTGAAATTCAATGCGGAAACGGGCCACTATGAATTCGGCGAGATCGACTGGTCCGAGTTCAACAATGTCTTGAAGGGCAATGGCCCGTGCAACCGCGAACGCCTGCAAACGCGCGTGAAAGCGTATGAAGACGGCGCATGGTTCCGCGATGCCTTGGTCGCCTACGCCGACAAGCAAGCCGCTAACGAAAAAGCGGCAGCCTGAAAACATCTATAAAAGGGGATAGCAACATGAGCAAAGAATGGCCTTTGTGGGAAGTTTTCATCCGTAGCCAGCACGGCCTGGCGCACAAGCATGTGGGCAGCCTGCACGCTTCCGACGCCACCATGGCGGTCAACCATGCGCGCGACGTCTACACGCGCCGCAATGAAGGCGTGAGCATCTGGGTGGTGCGCGCGGCCGATATCGTCGCCAGCAGCC
This sequence comes from Janthinobacterium sp. P210005, assembly GCF_036231865.1. Classification (NCBI taxonomy): domain Bacteria; kingdom Pseudomonadati; phylum Pseudomonadota; class Betaproteobacteria; order Burkholderiales; family Oxalobacteraceae; genus Janthinobacterium; species Janthinobacterium sp. P210005. Next base: position 219,116 of record NZ_JAZARC010000003.1, on the reverse strand, counting down.
CCGGCGACAAGGGCGCCCTGTTCGAACCGTCGAACAGCAAGGTGTACCGCCATCCCACCTTCTTCCCGATGCCGGAAGAAGTCAAGAATCTGTGATGGGAGCGCCTGCAATGGATGACAAGGTCAATTACCTCCTGCGCCTGGGCGACAACGCCCTGATCCTCAGCCAGCAGCTGTCGCAGCTGTGCGGCAAGGGCCCGGCGTTGGAAGAGGACATGGCGCTGACCAACGTGGCGCTGGACTTGCTGGGCCAGACGCGTTTGTGGTTCAGCTATGCGGCCGAACTGGAAAACGCGGGCCGCGACGAGGACGACATCGCCTTTTTGCGCGACGCCCACGATTTCAAAAATTGCCTGCTGGTCGAGCAGCCGAACGGCAATTACGCCGACACGATGATGCGCCAGTTCTTCTTCGACAGCTGGCATTACTTCCAGTTGCTGGAGCTGCTGAAATCGACGGATGCGCGCATCGTCGAGGTGGCGCAAAAGTCGATCAAGGAAGTGACCTATCACTTGCGCCGCAGCGGCGATCTTGTCGTGCGCCTCGGCGACGGCACGGCGGACAGCCACGCGAAAACGCAGGCCGCCGCCGACAAGCTGTGGATGTACACGGGCGAGATGTTCAAGTACGACGCCGTCGACCAGGCCATGGTCGCCGCCGGCATCGCGCCGCCATCCGACATCCTGCGCCAGGCGTTCCTGGAACACGTGGCCGAGATCTTCGCGGAAGCGACTTTGAGCGTGCCGGCGCCCGACGCCTGGATGCAAAAAGGCGGCAAGCAGGGCACGCACACGGAACACCTGGGTTTTATTCTGGCCGAGATGCAGTTCCTGCAGCGCGCCTATCCCGGGGCGGAGTGGTAATGAACACGGCCGCGGCAGCGCTGGACGCCGCCCAGGTCTGGGCCTGGCTGGGCGACGTGCCGGACCCGGAAATCCCCGTCATTTCGGTGGTGGACCTGGGCATCGTGCGCGCCGTCGAAGTCACCGGCGGCGACGCGTGCATCGTGACGATCACGCCCACGTATTCGGGCTGCCCTGCCATGCAGGTGATCGCCGACGCCGTCACGGATGCCTTGCGCAGCCATGGCGTGGACAAGGTGACGCTGGTGAACCAGCTGGCGCCCGCCTGGACGACGGACTGGATGAGCGAGACGGGCAAGGCCAAGCTGAAAGCCTATGGCATCGCTCCGCCGCAGCAGCAGGTGATCGACATCAGCGGTTTACGTGGTGGCGTCAAGCGCCAGGCGACGCCGAAACTGGACGTGATTTGCCCGAATTGCGGTTCCACGCATACGCAGCTGACCAGCCAGTTCGGCTCCACGCCGTGCAAGGCCCTGTACAAATGCCTGGATTGCCGCGAACCGTTTGACTACTTCAAGTGCCACTAAAAAAATCAGGCACACGTTCCGAAGAAACTGGAGATGAAGCATGAGTAAATTTTATCCGCTGTGCGTGGCCAACGTGCGCAATGAAACGCGCGACACCATCGCCGTCACGTTCGACGTGCCAGCCGAGTTGCAGCAGCAGTTCCGCTTCCAGCAGGGCCAGCACCTGACCCTGCGCGCCCATATCAATGCGGAAGACGTGCGCCGCTCGTATTCCATCTGCTCGGCGGTGCAGGATGGCACCCTGCGCGTGGCCATCAAGCGCACGCCGGGCGGCGCCTTTTCCACCTGGGCGAACGATACCCTGAAAGCCGGCGCCACCATCGAGGTGATGCCGCCCATGGGCCACTTCAACGTGCCGCTCGACTGCGTCAATCGCAAGCACTACCTGGCGTTTGCGGCCGGCAGCGGCATCACGCCCATCCTCTCCATCATCAAGACGACCCTGCTGACGGAGCCCTTGAGCCGCTTCACTCTGTTCTACGGTAACCGCGCTTCGTCGTCCGTCATCTTCAAGGAAGAATTGACGGACTTGAAGGATGTGTACCTGGAGCGTTTGAACCTGGTCTACGTGATGAGCCGCGAGCAGCAGGACATCGAACTGTTCAACGGCCGCATCACGCAGGAAAAATGCGAGCAATTCCTGCAGCACTGGATCAAGATCGAAGACTACGACAACGCCTTCATCTGCGGCCCGGAAGACATGATGCTGGGCGTCTCCGCAGCCTTGCAGGCAGCCGGCATGCCCAAGCAGAATATCAAGATCGAGCTGTTCGCCGCCAGCATCCCGAAAAACGCCCACAAGCCGCGCGCCCAGCTGGCTGCGGACGCCGTGCAGGAAACGGAAGTGACCGTCATCCTGGATGGCAACCACACCACCTTCACGATGGACAAGGACAAGGAGTCCATCCTCGACGCGGGCCTGCGGCAGGGCATCGACATGCGCTACTCGTGCAAGGGCGGCGTGTGCTCGACCTGCCGCTGCAAGATCCTCGACGGCAAGGTTGAAATGGACGTCAACTACGCGCTGGAAGACTATGAAGTGGCGCGCGGCTTTGTCCTCAGTTGCCAGAGTTTCCCGCTGACCGACAAGGTGGTCGTTGATTTCGACCAGGCTGAGTAACAGCAGACCCCACGCGAAGACTGGGGGCGAATCTTCAGATTCGACCCCGGCACTTGTCACTGGGTTAAAAAACAAAACCGAGACACACCATGACCTACCAAAACATCCTCTTCACCATCGAGCAGGGCATCGCCACGCTGACCCTGAACCGTCCCGACAAGCTCAATAGTTTTACGCAAGCCATGCACGAGGAAGTGCGCGACGCCATCGCCAAAGTGAACGCCGACAGTACCGTGCGCGTCTTCGTGCTGACGGGAGCGGGCCGCGGCTTTTGCGCAGGCCAGGATTTGTCCGACCGCGCCGTGGAACCGGGTTCGAAGGGCGTGGACCTGGGCGAATCCGTGGAAAAGAACTATGCGCCGCTGGTACTGGCCTTGAAGGCTTTGCCAATGCCCGTGATCTGCGCCGTCAACGGCGTGGCCGCCGGCGCGGGTGCCAACCTGGCGCTGGCGTGCGACATCGTCATCGCCGGCAAGTCGGCCAGTTTTGTCGAAGTGTTCTGCAAGCTGGGCCTGATCCCGGACACGGGCGGCACCTTCTTCCTGCCACGCCTGATCGGTTCCGCGCGCGCCATGGGCCTGGCCATGCTGGGTGAAAAACTGACGGCGGAAAAAGCGGAAGACTGGGGGTTGATCTGGAAATGCGTGGACGACGCCGATCTGGCACAAGAAGCGCGCAAGCTGGCCGTGCACTTTTCCACAGCCCCCACCAAGGGCCTGGCGTATACCAAGCAGGCGCTGGCCGCCAGCGGCGCGAATACCCTGCCGCAGCAGCTTGCGCTGGAAGCGCGCATGATGAGCGATCTCGGTAACAGCGACGATTACCGCGAAGGCGTGGCCGCCTTCATGGAAAAGCGCGCACCGCAATTCAAGGGACATTGATATGGCAGCTTTGGACAATAACAGTATCGTCGCCGTCATCGGCAGCGGCGCCATGGGCGCCGGCATCGCGCAGGTGGCCGCAGCCGCCGGCTACCGGGTCAAGCTGTATGACACGCGCTTTGACGCCGTCAGCAAGGCGCTGGCCGACATTGGCAAGATGTATGCGAAGCTGGCTGAAAAGGGCCGCATGACGCCCGACGAAGCCGCGGCCGCCACGGCGCGCCTGCAGGCGGCCGGCAGCCTGGCTGATGTGGCAGATGCTGCCCTGGTAGTGGAGGCCATCGTGGAAAACCTCGACGTCAAGCGCGGCCTGTTCGCCGAACTCGAAGCGCTGGTCAGCGACGACTGCCTCCTGGCGACGAACACCTCGTCGATTTCCGTTACGGCCATCGCCGCCAAGCTGCGCCGTCCGGAACGCCTGGTCGGCATGCACTTCTTTAATCCTGTGCCACTGATGGCGCTGGTCGAAGTGATCAGCGGGCTGGCCACCAGCGAGCAAGTCGCCGCCACCGTCTACGATACGTCCATCGCCTGGGGCAAGAACCCCGTGCATGCGAAATCGACGCCTGGCTTCATCGTCAACCGTGTCGCCCGTCCGTTTTATGCGGAAGGTTGGCGCCTCTTGAGCGAACAGGCGGGCGACGCCGCCACCATCGACGCCGTGCTGCGCGAAGCGGGCGGTTTCCGCATGGGCCCATTCGAGCTGATGGACCTGATCGGCCATGACGTCAATTTCTCGGTCACGCAATCCGTGTTCGGCGCCTATTTCAACGACCCGCGCTTCACGCCCTCCGTGCTGCAGCAGGAAATGGTCAATGCCGGTTTCCTTGGCCGCAAATCGGGCCGGGGTTTTTACCTGTACGGCGAAGGGGCCGCTGCCCCCGTGGCGCAGGCGGAAGGCGCGCAAGCGAAGCCGGAATTCGTTGCCCTGTCGGCCGCCATCGGCGGCGATGGCCGTGGCCACAGCGGCATCATCCGCAGTCTTGTGCAGCGCCTGGAGCAGGCCGGCATCACCGTCAGCCGCCGCGTGACGCAGGAAGGCCAGTCGCATGACGAGGCGCCCGCCCTGCATTGCCATGGCGCCGCGATTTATCTGACCGATGGCCGCAGCGCCACCCAGCGCGCGCACGACAACCAGCATCCGGACACGGTGCTGTTTGACCTGGCGCTCGATTACGCCAATGCCAGGCGCATCGCCGTGGCCCGCGCCGACCAGTGCAGCGATGCGGCCTACGCGGCCGTCGTTGGCCTCTTCCAGGCGGCCGGTTTCATCGTCACGCGCCTGGACGACGTGCCTGGCCTGGCCGTCATGCGCACGGTGGCCATGCTGGCCAACGAGGCGGCCGACGCCGTCAACCAGGGCGTGTGCACGGTGGCTGCCGTCGATATCGCCATGCAGAAGGGCGTCAACTATCCGTGCGGACCGCTGGCTTGGGCCGATGCCGTCGGCGTCCAGCACATCGTGACCGTGCTGCACCACCTGGCGCAGGGCTATGGCGAGGACCGTTACCGCGTCTCGCCGCTGCTGCGCCGCAAACTCGCCAATGGAGCACAGTTTCATGCATAAGGAAGACCATATCCACGCTGCCCAGGCTTTGGCCGAAGCGGCCGCCGCCTCCATGCTGTCGCGCGATAACGCCACCGTCGCCATGGGCATCGCCCTGGCCGACGTGGGCCCCGGTCATGCCCGCATGACGATGACGGTGCGCGCAGACATGCTCAATGGCCACCAGACCTGCCATGGCGGTTTTATCTTTGCCCTGGCCGACAGCGCTTTCGCGTTTGCCTGCAACAGCTACAACCTGAACACCGTGGGCGCCGGTTGCACCATCGATTATCTGGCGCCGGGCCGTGAAGGCGACGTGCTGACGGCGCACGCCGTCGAACAGGCGCTGGCCGGCAAGAGCGGCGTCTACGACGTCAAGGTCAGCAACCAGGACGGGCGCGCCATCGCGCTCTTCCGCGGCAAGTCGATTCGCGTGGCGGGTGAAGTCATCAGCAATTGAAGTTACAAGAGCAGGCTTGAACTGCCGGAACGAATTACATAGTTATAGAACCGAATCAGGAGACAGAGATGGTCCAGAGAACCCCAGCACCGAATGACCTCGAACCGATCGAGCGCGCCAGCAAGGATGAACTGCAGGCGCTGCAGCTCGAACGCATGAAATGGACGCTCAAGCACGCGTATGACAACGTGCCCCATTACCGCGCCGCTTTCGACGAAGCGGGCGTGCATCCGGACGACCTGAAATCGCTGTCCGATCTGGCCAAATTCCCGTTCACCGATAAAAAGGTCTTGCGCGACAATTACCCGTTCGGCTTGTTCGCCGTGCCGCGCGAGCAAGTGGTGCGCATCCATGCATCCAGCGGTACCACGGGCAAGGCCACGGTGGTCGGCTACACGCAGAACGATATCGATACCTGGGCCAACGTGGTGGCGCGCTCGATCCGCGCCGGCGGCGGCCGTGCCGGCGACATGGTGCACATCTCCTACGGCTATGGCCTGTTCACGGGCGGCCTGGGCGCGCACTACGGCGCCGAGCGTCTAGGGTGCACGGTCATTCCCATGTCCGGTGGACAGACGGAAAAACAGGTGCAGCTGATCCAGGATTTCAAGCCATCGATCATCATGGTCACGCCATCGTACATGCTCAACATCATCGAGGAATTCACGCGCCAGGGTCTCGATCCGGCCGAATCGTCGCTGAAGGTGGGCATCTTCGGCGCCGAGCCGTGGACGGACGCCATGCGCTCGGAAATCGAGGCGCGTGCCGGTATCGATGCCGTCGACATCTACGGCCTGTCCGAAGTGATGGGCCCTGGCGTGGCATCCGAATGCATCGAAAGCAAGGACGGTCCCGTCATCTGGGAAGACCATTTTTACCCGGAAATCATCGATCCGGAAACGGGCGAAGTGCTGCCGGACGGCGAAGAAGGCGAGCTGGTGTTTACCTCGCTGTCGAAGGAAGCGCTCCCCATCATCCGCTACCGCACGCGCGACCTGACCCGCTTGCTGCCGCCGACCTCGCGCTCGATGCGCCGCATCGGCAAGATCACGGGCCGCTCGGACGACATGCTGATCATCCGCGGCGTGAACGTCTTCCCCACGCAGATCGAAGAGTTGATTCTGAAAATGCCGAAGCTGGCGCCACAGTATCAATTGGTGGTCACGCGCGACGGCCACCTCGACAAGCTGGAAGTGGTGGCCGAATTGCGCATCGACCTGACGTCCACCATCTCGGCCAGTGAAACGGACGCGTTGGCGCGCGAGCTGGAACACCGCATCAAGACACACGTGGGTGTGAGTACGCGCGTGCGCCTGGTGGCCGCGGCCGGCATCGAACGCACCTTGACGGGCAAGGCCCGCCGCGTGGTTGACCAGCGCCCGAAGATTTTCTCCTGATAGCCCGAACAAGGAACCAGACATGAACGACGCTTTTATCTGTGACGCCGTGCGCACTCCCTTTGGCCGCTACGGCGGCGCCTTGGCCAGCGTGCGCGCGGACGACCTGGGCGCACTGCCGATTGCCGCGCTGATCGCCCGCAACCCTTCCGTCGACTGGACCGCCATCGACGACGTGTTCTACGGCTGCGCCAACCAGGCGGGCGAAGACAACCGCAATGTGGGCCGCATGGCTGCGCTGCTGGCCGGCTTGCCGGCGGCAGTACCGGCCAATACCATCAACCGCCTGTGCGGTTCCAGCCTGGATGCCGTCGGCATGGCTGCCCGTTCGATCAAGGCAGGCGAGGCGGAGCTGATCATCGCCGGTGGCGTGGAAAGCATGACGCGCGCGCCTTTCGTGATGGGCAAGGCTGACAGCGCGTTCTCGCGCGCAGCGAAAATCGAAGACACGACCCTGGGTTGGCGCTTCGTGAACGGCAAGATGAAGGCGCAGTACGGCATCGACACCATGCCGGAAACGGCGGAAAACGTGGCCGTGGAATTTGGCATCAGCCGCGCCGACCAGGATGCGCTGGCCTTGCGCAGCCAGCAGCGCTGGGCCGCCGCCCACGCGGCCGGCGTGTTCGAGCGCGAAATCGTGCCTGTCGCCGTGCCGCAAAAAAAGGGTGATCCGAAAATGGTCACCAGCGACGAACATCCGCGTCCCGACACCTCGCTGGAAATGCTGGCAAAGCTCAAGGGCGTGGTCAAGGCGGATGGCACTGTCACGGCCGGCAATGCCTCGGGCTTGAACGATGGCGCCTGCGCCATCCTGCTGGCGTCCGCGGCCGCCGTGGACAAATACAAACTGACGCCGCGCGCAAAGGTGCTGGGCATGGCCACGGCCGGCCTGGCGCCGCGCATCATGGGCTTCGGTCCCTCGCCGGCTTCGCGCAAGGTTCTGGCGCAAACGGGATTGAGCATTGAGCAGATGGACGTGATCGAACTCAATGAAGCGTTTGCCGCGCAGGCGCTGGCGGTGACGCGCGACCTGGGCCTGGCGGACGACGCAGCCCACGTGAACCCGAATGGCGGCGCGATCGCCATCGGCCACCCGCTGGGTGCATCGGGCGCGCGCCTGGTGATGGCCGCGCTGAACCAGCTGGAACGCACGGGCGGGCGCTATGCGCTGTGTACCATGTGCATCGGCGTGGGGCAGGGGATTGCAGTAGTGATTGAACGCGTATAAAAAGTAAAAACAAAAAAGGCGCAGGCTTGTAAAAAAGCGCCAACCATACATTGACCGTAGTGCCAACCTGGTGGAGACCACAATGATTGCCAATATCTTCAAGAAAACCCTGATCGCCGGCGTGCTGGCCATGTCCGCCGCGGGCGCGTATGCGGCTGATAACATCAAGATCGGTTCCGTGCTGTCCGTCACGGGACCAGCCGCCTTCCTGGGCGATCCGGAACTGAAAACCCTGCAGCTGTATATCGAGAAGATCAACGCGGCAGGCGGCGTCCTGGGGCGCAAGCTGGAACTGGTGCACTACGATGACGGCAGCGACGCGGCCAAGGCCAACGGTTTTACCAAGCGCCTGATCGAATCGGACAAGGTCGACGTGTTGATCGGCGGCACCACCACGGGCGCGACGATGGCGATGGCGCCTCTGGTAGATCGCGCCAGCATGCCGTTCATTTCGCTGGCCGGTGCCGTTGTCATCATCGATCCGGTCAAGAAATGGGTGTTCAAGACGCCGCACACGGACCGCATGGCGGCCGAGAAGGTGTTCGAGGACATGAAGAAGCGCGGCATCAGCAAAGTGGGCCTGCTGTCGGAAACGAGCGGCTTTGGCGCCTCGGGCCGCAAGGAATCGCAGATCGTCGCCTCCAAATACGGCATCACCCTGGTGGCCGATGAAACCTACGGCCCGAAAGACACGGACATCACGGCGCAGCTCACGCGCATCAAGAACACCGCCGGCGTGCAAGCCGTATTCGTGTTCGGCCTGGGCCAGGGTCCTGCCGTGGTTACCAAAAATTATGGCCAACTGGGCATGGCTGCACTGCCGCTGTACCAGTCGCACGGCGTGGCGTCGGACGAATACCTGAAACTGTCGGGCAAGGCCGCCGAAGGCGTGCGCCTGCCAACGCCGGCCCTGCTGATCGGCGCCATGCTGCCCGACAGCGACGCGCAAAAAGCCGTCGTCGTCGGCTACGACAAGACGTATAAAGACCGCTACAAGATCGACCCGTCGACCTTTGGCGGCTATGCGCTCGACGCCCTGAACCTGTCGGTCGACGCCATCAAGCGCGCCGGCGGCACGGACCGCGAAAAAGTGCGGGCAGCGCTGGAGCAGACCAAGGGTTTTGTCGGTACCACCGGCGTGTTTAACATGTCGGCCAAAGACCACATGGGCCTGGACCTGTCGGCTTTCCGCATGGTTGAAGTGAAGAATGGCGAATGGCAATTGTCTAAATAAGTTCGAGAAGGTAAGCCAGAAGTACCCGCGCGGGCCGCCCTCGAAGGCGGTTCGCGCGCAGCCGAACATAATGGAGACACCATGGAAGTCGCTCAATTTCTACAATTTCTGTATTCCGGGATGACGGTCGGTTCCGCCTACGCGCTGGCGGCGCTGGGCTTTACCATCATCTACAACACCAGCGGCGTGATCAATTTCGCCCAGGGAGAGTTCATCATGCTGGGCGGGATGCTGGCCGCCGTGATGTCGGCCGCCGGCGTGCCGCTGCCGCTGGCCATCATCCTGGCCGTCGTCGCCACGGGTATCGTTGGCCTGCTGATGGAAAAAACCGTGATCGAACCGGCGCAAAATGCACAGGTCATCACGCTCCTGATCATCACCATCGGCGCCTCCCTCGTGCTGCGCGGCCTGGTGCAAATCTGGCTGGGCAAGGATACGCACTCGCTGCCGGCGTTTTCCGGCGATGCGCCGATCGAATTCCTGGGCGCCAGCCTGCTGCCGCAAAGCCTGTGGGTGCTGGGCGTCACGGTGGTCATCGTGCTGGTGCTGGGCTGGTTTTTTGGCCGCACCCTGATGGGCAAGGCCATGCTGGCCACCTCGCACAACAAGCTGGCGGCACAACTGGTGGGCATCAACACGCGCAAGGTGCTGCTGTTCTCGTTCGGCCTGTCGGCCCTGCTGGGAGCTGCCGGCGGCATCCTCGTTGCACCGATCACCTACACCTCATATGACGCTGGCATCATGCTGGGCCTGAAAGGCTTTGTCGCCGCTGTCCTCGGTGGCCTGGGCGGCGGCGCGGGCGCGATCGCCGGTGGCCTGATCCTCGGCATCGCCGAAGCCATGACGGCCGGCTACATCTCGTCGGCCTACAAGGATGCGGTGCCCTTCGTGCTGATTTTATTGATCCTGTTCTTCCTGCCGCAAGGCTTGTTTGGCGCTAAAAATTCGGAGCGTGTATGACCAACTTTTTCACACGCTCGCGCCACGGCGGCTTGTTGTTGCTGGCCCTGGTGCTGGCCATCCTGCCCCTGTTCCTGACTAACGCGTTCTACTATGACGTGGCGATCCGCATCGCCCTGAACGCCATCGTCGTCATCGGCCTGAATCTGCTGATGGGCTACACTGGCCAGATCAGCCTCGGTCATGCCGGTTTCTATGGCCTGGGCGCGTATGCGTCGGCCGTGCTGACCACCCACTACGGCTGGCCGCCGCTGGCCGCGCTGGCGGCGGGCGCCGTCGCCACCGGCCTGCTGGCGCTGTTGCTGGCGCGCCCCGTGTTGAAACTCAAGGGCCATACCCTGGCCATGGCGACCCTGGGACTGGGCATCATCATTTCCATCGTTATCAACAACGAGACGCAGTGGACGGGCGGCCCGGACGGTATCGGCGTCTCCGCCTTCACGGTGGCCGGCCTGGAAATCGCCGGCGAGAAATCGTGGTACCTGGTGTGCGCCGTGCTGCTGTTGCTGGTGACGTGGCTGGCCCTGAACCTGATCGATTCTCCCGTCGGCCGAGCGTTGCAGGCCATTCACGGCTCGGAAGTGGCGGCCCGTGTGGTCGGCGTCGACACGACGCGCTTCAAGGTGCGCGTGTTCGTGCTGTCGGCGGTGATTGCCAGCATCGCGGGCAGCATCAGTGCCCACTACATCGGTTTCATCACCCCCAACCTGGCCGGTTTCTTCCACTCGATCGAACTGGTGACGATGGTGGTGGTGGGCGGCATGGCATCGATCTTCGGCTCCATCATCGGCGCAGCGTTGCTGACCATCTTGCCGCAATTGCTGTCCAGTTTTGAAGGCTGGGAAACGGTGGTGTTTGGCGTGATCCTGATGGCCACCATGATCTTCATGCCCAAGGGCCTGGTGCCCAGCCTGGCCAGCCGTTCGCGCAAGCGGGCTGCCACGCCCAAGGCGCCCGTCAAATCCGCGCAGGAGGTGTGACATGCTGACGATTAACAATCTGAGCAAGAGCTTTGGCGGCGTGCACGCGGTGCAGGACGTGAGCTTCACTGTCAAGGAAGGTAATATCCATTCCGTGATCGGCCCGAACGGCGCCGGCAAGACGACCCTGTTCAACCTGATCACGGGCGTGTACACGCCCACCAAAGGCGAGATCCTGCTCAATGGCGAAAACGTGGCCGCCATGTCGCCCGATGCGCTGGCGCGGCGCGGCATGAGCCGCACCTTCCAGAACCTGCAGGTGTGCATGAACATGACGGCCATCGACAATGTGATGGTGGGCGCGCATTTGCGCCTGAACCAGAACCTGTTCGCTTCCATGCTGCGCTTGCCGTCCGTGCGCCGCGCCGATGCGGCTTGCCGCGACGAGGCGGCCAGTTTGATGGAGTTTGTCGGCGTGGGACGGCATATCGATGACGAAGCGGGGCAGATGTCGTACGGCGCCTTGAAGCGCCTGGAAATCGCCCGCGCGCTGGCCGCCAAGCCGAAGGTGCTGCTGCTCGATGAACCGGCCGCAGGCCTGAACCACACGGAAACGGGCGAAATCGAAGCCTTGATACGCAAGGTGGCGCAGTCGGGCGTGACGGTGGTGCTGGTCGAGCATGACATGAAACTGGTGATGAATCTGTCGGACCATATCCTGGTGCTCGACTATGGCAAGAAGCTGGCCGAAGGGACTGCCGCCGAAGTGCGCGCCAATCCTGACGTGGTGGCAGCGTATCTGGGAGTGGCGGCATGATGCAAAATGAAATTCAGGCTCCCCTGGTACTCGATATCAAAGGGCTGACCAGTCATTACGGCCGCATCCAGGCCCTGCACGGCATCGACCTGCAGGTGCGCCAGGGCCAGCTGGTGGCGCTGGTGGGCGCGAATGGCGCTGGCAAGACGACCCTGTTGCGTGCCATCTCCGGCGTGCAGCCGATCAGTGCCGGTAGCATCGCCTTCGCCGGCCAGGACGTCAGCCGCATGAGCGCGGACAAGCGCGTGCGCAGCGGCATTTGCCAGGTGCCGGAAGGGCGGCAAGTGTTCGGCCCCATGACGGTGGAAGACAATCTGCGCCTGGGCGCCTTCACGCGCCCGCCGCAGGACGTGGCGGGCGACATGGAGCGCATGTACGGCCTGTTCCCGATTCTGAAGGAAAAGCGCTTGCTGCTGGCCGGGACGCTCTCCGGCGGACAGCAGCAGATGCTGGCCATGGCGCGCGCGCTGATGGGCCGCCCGCAACTGCTGCTGCTCGACGAACCGAGCATGGGCCTGGCGCCTTTGCTGATCGCGGAAATCTTCCGCATCGTGGCCGAGTTGCGGGACCAGGGCATCACCATCTTCCTCGTCGAGCAGAATGCGCATGCCGCCCTGTCGATCGCCGACGTGGGCTATGTGATCGAGACGGGCGCCATCACGCTGTCCGGCCCCGGTCCCGAATTGCTGCATAACGAGCAGGTACAAAGCGCCTATCTGGGCATGTAAGGAGTCTGTATGGTCAAAGTGTATGAAATCAACGGCGTCACCCCCGTCGTCCACCCCAGCGCCTACGTGCACCCGTCGGCCGTGCTGATCGGCGACGTGATCGTCGGCCCGCGCTGCTATATCGGCCCGCTGGCCTCGATCCGCGGCGACTTCGGCCGCTTGATCCTGGAAGAGGGCGCGAACCTGCAGGACACCTGCGTCATGCACGGTTTTCCCGGCTGCGACACGGTGGTCGAAGTCGACGGCCATATCGGCCACGGCGCCGTGCTGCATGGCTGCCGCATCGGCCGCAATGCGCTCGTCGGCATGAATGCCGTGGTGATGGATAACGCCATCATCGGCGAGGAATCCATTGTCGCGGCCATGAGTTTCGTCAAGGCGGGCATGATCGTCGCGCCGCGCAGCATGGTGGTGGGCACGCCGGCCAAGGTGATGCGCGCGCTCACCGACGATGAAATCAAATGGAAAAGCTCGGGCACGGGCCAGTACCACGAACTGGCCGTACGCTCCATGCACACGATGCGCGAAGTGGAAGCCCTGACGGAAGTCGAGGCGAACCGCCAACGCCTGAATTTCGAATCGGCCTTGCCGCTGCATTTGCACAAGAACGCCGCAGCGCAGTAAGCACGCAGTAAACCAACATAGGAGTAAACCACATGGCTCACATATCCACCCTGCAAAGCCTGATCGCCGGCCGCTGGCTGGGCGAAAGCGCCGCCGTGCCCCTGCACAGCGCCTTGAACAACCGCGTCATCTATCACACGCATGCGGAAAAGATCGATTTCGACGAAGCCGTCACGTATGCGCGCAAGACGGGTGTGCCCGGTCTGATGGCGCTGGACTTCCAGCAGCGCGCCGCCCGCCTGAAGGCACTGGCGCTGTACCTGGTCGAGCGCAAGGAAGAACTGTACGCGATCTCGCACCTGTCGGGCGCCACGCGCGCCGACAGCTGGGTCGATATCGAAGGCGGAACGGGCACCCTGTTCGCCTACGCCAGCATGGGCAGCAACGAGCTGCCGTCGTCGAACGTGCTGCACGAAGGCCCGGCTATCGCGCTGGGCAAGAAGGGCGGCTTCGCCGGTACGCACATCCTGGTGCCGCGCGGCGGCCTGGCCGTGCACATCAACGCCTTCAACTTCCCTATCTGGGGCTTGCTGGAAAAATTCGCCCCGAGCTTCCTGGCGGCCATGCCCTGCATCGCCAAGCCGGCCACGGCGACGAGCTACCTGACGCAGGCCGTCGTGCGCATGATGCACGAATCGGGCTTGCTGCCGGCTGGCAGCCTGCAATTGGTGATCGGTTCCACGGGCGACTTGCTGGACCGCTTGAATGGCCAGGATTTCGTCACCTTCACGGGATCGGCCGCCACGGCCGCCAAGCTGCGCACGAATCCGAACCTGATCGCCCAGTCCGTGCCGTTCAACGGCGAGGCCGATTCGCTCAACTGCGCCATCCTGGCGCCGGACGTCACGCCGGACGACGTGGAATTCGACCTGTTCGTCAAGGAAGTCGTGCGCGAGATGACGGGCAAGTCGGGCCAGAAGTGCACGGCCATTCGCCGCATCATCGTGCCCGAGCACCTGATGGACGCCGTCGGCACGCGCCTGCGCGAGCGCCTGGCCAAGGTGGTGGTGGGCGACCCGTCCATCGAGGGCGTGCGCATGGGCGCCCTGGCATCGAAAGAACAGCAGAACGACGTGGCCGAACGTGTCGCGACCCTGTCGCAGGGTAACGAGGTAGTGTTCGGCGCGGCCGACGGTTTCAATCCGCTCGGTGATGGTGCGCAGGATGGCAGCTTCTTCTCGCCGACCCTGCTGCTGTGCCGCGACGCCTTCGGCAACGACGCCGTGCATGACGTGGAAGCGTTCGGCCCCGTCAGTACCATGATGGGCTACAAGGAGATCGACGAGGCGCTGGCCCTGGCCGCACGCGGCAAGGGCAGCCTAGTGAGCACCCTGGTGACGCGCGATCCGAAGATTGCCGCGCGCGTGGTGCCGCAAGTGGCGGCCACGCATGGCCGCGTGCATGTGCTCGAGCGCGTAGCGTCCATCGATTCAACGGGCCATGGCTCGCCCCTGCCGCAGCTGAAGCACGGCGGCCCTGGCCGCGCGGGCGGCGGCGAGGAGCTGGGCGGCGTGCGCGCCGTGCGCCACTACCTGCAACGGGCGGCCGTGCAAGGCTCGCCGACCATGCTGGCGGCCATCACGGGCGAGTACGTGCGTGGCGCGGACGTCAACGAAAGCCCGATCCACCCGTTCCGCAAGCACTTCGAGGACTTGAAGACGGGCGACTCGCTGCTCACGCATCGCCGCACCGTCAGTGAAGCGGACATCGTCGCCTTCGGCGGCATCTCGGGCGACTTCTTCTACATGCACTTCGATGAAATCGCCGCCAAGGAGTCGCAGTTCGGCAAGCGCATCGCCCATGGCTACTTCGTGCTGTCGGCCGCTGCGGGCCTGTTCGTCTCGCCCGGCGTCGGCCCCGTGCTGGCCAATTATGGCCTGGACAACCTGCGTTTCGTCGCTCCCGTCGCCATCGGTGACACCATCCGCGCGCGCCTGACGTGTAAGCGCAAG
The DNA here is from genome assembly GCF_036231865.1 of Janthinobacterium sp. P210005. Taxonomy (NCBI): domain Bacteria; kingdom Pseudomonadati; phylum Pseudomonadota; class Betaproteobacteria; order Burkholderiales; family Oxalobacteraceae; genus Janthinobacterium; species Janthinobacterium sp. P210005. The sequence goes on along the minus strand of NZ_JAZARC010000003.1, from coordinate 203,860 downwards.
GTCGACCGCAACCGCAAGGACGTGTTTGGCGTGGGACAGGGCGTGGTCGCGTGGGACGTGCAGGTGACGAACCAGAACGAAGAATTGGTGGCCAGCTACGATATTTTGACCTTGGTATCGAAGCGCGAGTAAGCGTTTCTGCAGTACGGCATTGACCGTCGCCACCCGCGATTTTCGTGTGGGTGGCGTTTTTTTTTTAGTCGGATTATTTTTCTCTTGAATTATCCATAAGTGTATGAAAAATATAGCCTAAGTGTGGTTTTGCACAGCGTGCTATTTAGATAAATACCTCTAGAACGCGTGCTTTTTCCTTGAAAACGGGCGAATTCGCTCATTGCTTCAAGAAAACTTTCCAACGTAAAACCTTTTCTCTGTAGCATGGTTTTACTCACTGGTCACGCCGCCAAACACGCTCAACGATGCGGTGGCGGCGCGAAAAAAACGGACCCGGCCTTTTACGGCCGGTGAGCCATCGACCGCGAGTCCCATTCCACGATTAACGTTCACCGCTACGGGTATTTAATTACTATGAATAAACACGTCCTGATTTTCCTGTTGGCCATGCCCCTGGCCATCAGCCATGCCTATGCCGAAGAGGCCCCTGGTCCCGCGGTCAAGATCAGCGGTTACGGTACTGCCGCCCTGACCATGGCCGATACCGACAACGCGCAGTTCGCGCGCCCGAACCAGGCTGCCGGCGCCGGCCGCACTGCCCGCACGGGTATCGATTCCAACCTGGGCTTGCAAGCTAATGTCACCGTCAATCCCTGGTTGTCGGCCACCGTGCAGGGCCTGGCGCGCAAGGATGGCGAGGACGATTTCGGCGCCGAACTGGCCTGGGCCTTTGCCAAGGCGAAGGTGTCGGACAGCTTCAGCGTGCGCGTCGGTCGCATGGGTCTGCCCGTCTTCATGATTTCCGATTATCGCAACGTGGGCTATGCCAACACTATGCTGCGCCCGCCCGGCGAAATGTATTCGCAGGTTCCCCTGAACAGCATCGATGGCGTCGACGGTACCTATCAGTTCAGCGCGGGCGATACCAGCATCACCACGCAGCTGGCGCTGGGCCGCACCAAGGCCACCCTGGCCACGGGTCCCGATTCGACCGTGCAGGTGGAAGGCAAGTCCATCGTCGCCCTCAACGTGGTGGCCGAGCATGGCCCCGTCACCGTGCGCTTCGGCCGTGCCGAAACCAAGTTGACGATCAACGATTCGCCCAGCCTGAACACCTTGATGGGCAGCTTGCGCGCGGCCGGCAGCGGCTACCGGATCGCCCAGCTGGGTGCCCTGGCCGATGCGCTGGAAGTCAAGGACAAGAAGGCGTCATTCACGTCCGTGGGCCTGGGCCTGGACTGGAACAATGTCCTGGTGCAGTCCGAATATGCGAAGCGCAAGACGGACAGCTATGTCAGCGACAGCACTTCGTGGTACGTGATGGGCGGCTATCGCATCGGTGCCTTCCTGCCGTACTACAGCCACGCCAGCCTGAAGGCCGATGGCCGCGTGAACAACACCGTGCCTGCATCCTGCCCTGCCGGGTATCCGGCCGCCTGCACGCTGACGTTGCGCACCCTGTCGGCCGGTGTCGACACCCTCGCGTATATGCGTAATCAGCTGGAGCAGTCGACGGACAGCATCGGCGTGCGCTGGGACTTCCACCGTTCGGCCGCGCTGAAGGTGCAGATCGACCGCATCAAGCCGAAGAATGGCCCCGGCCTGTTCGTGCAAGCCAAGCCCGGTTTCCACGGTCCCGTCACGGTGGCTGCCGCCGCCATCGATTTCGTTTTCTAAGGAGCGCCGCATGAAACCATTGATCTTGTATGTGGCTGCCTTGCTGGCGCTGTCGAACGCTGTTCCCGCCAGGGCCGAAGTGGTCGTGGTGGTCAATCCGAAGAGCGCCGCCGGTACCATGACGAATGAACAGGTGGCGCAGTTTTTCCTCGGTAAATCGACGGCCATGACGCCGATCGACCAGCCGGAAAGCGCCCCCGTACGCGCCGAGTTCTACAAAAAGGTGACGGACAAGGAGCCGTCGCAGGCGAAGGCCCTGTGGTCCAAGCTGGTCTTCACGGGCAAGGCGACCTTGCCGAAGGAAGTGGCCAATAGCGCCGACGTGAAGAAGGCCGTGGCCGCCGATCCGAAAGCCATCGGCTATATCGAAAAGAGTGCCGTCGACGGCACCGTCAAAGTGGTGCTGACGGCGCCATAAAGCCTGCTCGGGCCGCGCGCCATGCGGCGGCCCGACAATCGATCAACATCAGGAGACAGCAATGAGCATCAAACGCAAGATATGGGCGCTGCCTGTCGTCTCGGCCGTGATTTTCGGGCTGGGGCTGGCCGTCAGCGCCTATCTGTCCACGGCCACGCTCAATTCCATCCACGCCACTGAAAGCGCCGACTATCCCGTGCTTGACATGGCCAAGTCGCTGACCCTGGACGTGGCCGCCGTCGGCGACGCCCTGCGCGATGCCGTCAGCGAAGGCGACAAGGAGCGTATCGGGCAAGTCGGCGGCCAGGCCGTCAAGCTGCGCGCCAAGCTGGCGGCCTTTGCGGCGATCCCCGGCCAGCGCGAACAGGGCCAGCGCCTGGCCAGGGAATTCGATGCCTACTATGCGCCGGCGCTGAGCGCGGCGCGCATCATGCTGGAAATGGAGGAAGGCGACCCGCAAGCGACCGTGGCGCGCATGCAGGGCGCGCTGGCGGTGCTCAACACGGATCTGGCAAAGACCAACGAACAGGCGCAAATACAGTTCAAGCAGGGCATCGAACGCAGCGCGGCCAATGTGCGCAATGCGCTCAATACCAGCATCGCTGTGGCGCTGGCCGTCATCGTCTGCCTGGTGGCCGTGTCGCATTTCGTCGTGCGCGCCATCTGGCAGCAGCTGGGCGGTGAACCCGAATACGCGCGCCAGATCGCGCGCGCCGTGGCCGATGGCGACCTCTCGATGAATATCGTGACCGAGGCGGGCGACCAGGGCAGCTTGCTGGCGGCGTTGAAGGACATGCGCGCCAAGCTCGGCGGCATGGTCTCGGACATCAAGGCGTCGGCTGAAACCATCCAGGTGGCCAGCGCGGAAATCGCCCAGGGCAATGCGGATCTGGCCGCGCGCACGGAATCGCAGGCGGGCAGCCTGGATCAGACAGCGCGCAGCATGGATAGCCTGACCGCCACCGTGCGCGACAACGCGGCCAACGCCGGCCAGGCGCATGAACTGGTGGTGTCGGCATCGTCGGTTGCCGTGAAGGGGGGGCAAGTGGTCAGCCAGGTGGTCACCACGATGGGCGAGATCAACGATTCATCCAGACGCATTGTCGACATCATCGGCGTCATCGACGGCATCGCCTTCCAGACGAATATCCTGGCCCTGAATGCCGCGGTGGAAGCGGCGCGCGCGGGCGAACAGGGACGGGGTTTTGCCGTGGTGGCGTCCGAAGTGCGCAACCTGGCGCAGCGCAGCGCGGCAGCGGCGCGCGAAATCAAGCAATTGATAGGCGATTCGGTGGCCAAGGTGAATGTCGGCTCGAAGCTGGTCGACGAGGCGGGGCTGACCATGGGCCAGATCGTCGATTCCGTGAAAAAAGTGGCCGACATCATGGCCGAGATCAGCGCCGCCAGCCAGGCGCAAAGCGCTGGCATCGGCGATATCGGCGTGGCCATCGGCAGCATGGATCAAATGACGCAGCAAAATTCCGCGCTGGTGGAAGAGGCATCGGCGGCGGCCGAATCGCTGCAGGAACAGGCCGTGCAACTGGGCACGGCGCTGGCCGTGTTCAAGCTGGCGCAGGGAAGTGCGCCGGCGATGACCACCGTGCCAGCGGCACGGCGGCTGGCGTTGACGAAGGCGGCTTAAACCTTCAGCCCGAACGGATCGTCGATGCTGTGTGCTGGTTCGGTGAACCAGCGCGGGCCGTTTTCCGTCATGTAAAAATGGTCTTCGTGGCGGATGCCGAATTCGCCGGGGATGCAGATCATCGGCTCGTTCGAGAAGCACATGCCCACGTCCAGCGGCGTCGTGTCATTGCCCACCAGGTAAGGCCATTCGTGGATATCGAGGCCGATGCCGTGGCCCGTGCGGTGCGGCAGGCCGGGCAGCTTGTAGCCGGGGCCAAAGCCGTCCGACGCCAAAGAGACGCGCGCCGCGCGGTCCACGTCGCCGCAGGGTACGCCCAGCTGCGCGGCGGAAAACGCCGCGGTCTGCGCCGCCTTTTCGCTGTTCCACACGCTGCGCTGGCGCGCGCTGATGGCGCCAAACACATAGGTGCGCGTGATGTCGGAGATGTAGTTCATCACTTGGCAGCCCGTGTCGATCAGCACCGTGTCACCCGCCTTCAGCGTTTGCACGTAGTTGACGCCATGCGGATAGGCCGTCGCCTCGCCGAACAGCACGATGCAGAAATACGAGCGGGGCGCTCCCACCTTGCGATGCGCGCGCTGGATGAATTCTTCCACTTCCACCGTCGTGATGCCTTCATGCAGCATGCTGGCCGTGGCCACGTGCACGGCCAGGGTCATGTCCATCACGCGCTGCATCAGGGCGATTTCGGCCGGCGACTTGCGGCTGCGGCAGTATGCCGTCACGGCGCGCGCATTTTCCAGCGCGTAGCCGGGGGCCAGCGGCTTGATGCCGTCGTAGATGAAGAAGGCGGCGCTTTCGCAGATGCCCACGCGCGGCGGCACGGCCGCATCCTGGGCTATGCCCATGCGTGCCAGCACGTCGACGAACAGCTGGTACGGGCTTTCATGCTCTTCCCAGCAATTGACCTTGCCCTCGATGACCATGAAACCCGTCAGGGTGCTTTCTTCGAAGGCGGGGGCGATGTACTCGAGCTCTCCGCTGGCCGGCAGGATGGCGCCCACCATGCGTTCGCTGGCATACCACTTGGTACCCGTGAAATAGGTGAGGTTGGCACCCGCGTTCAGGTAGATCGCGGCGATGCCCTGTTTGCGCATGAACGCCTGCGCCTTGGCGATGCGCTGTGCATGTTCGTCCTTGCCGATGGCGACCATGCCGGACGTCATGTCCGACAGCGATGCCAATGCTTGTTCGATGGAAGTGCCACCTATGCTCATGCCTGCTCCTTTGTTCGATGCTGAATATGGAATGCGGGCATGATATCAGTTCGCGCCTTTCGGTTTGAGCCCGGGTGCTCCGCCGGCGGCATCGGGCGGGGCCAGCACCAGGTCGTGCGGATACGTGAAGTGCCAGTTCGCGTAGCGTTGCTTGCGGCGCAGGCTGGCGTCTTCGTCGAGAAAATTGTCCTGCTTGATGGGCAGTTGCGGCGACAGCGAATGGATGCCGACGATGCGGCCCTCCTGTCGCAGCACGCCCCATTCCGCCTTGCCCGTGAAGGGGTCCGCATACAGGCGGCGCAAATGCCGCCGGGCGTTGGCGAAGCGCGGGTCGCGCAGCAGTTCCTGCAAGGTCAATGGATAGCGGGGCCGCCCGTCGCCCGGCGTGCTGTCGTAGTAGCGCCCCAGCGCGTTGCGGAATTCATGGCCGATGAACAGCAGCTCGCGCTCCTTGTCGCGCCGCGCGGCCGTGGCATGCAATTCGCTGGCCAGCACCAAACCCACGCCCATGAAGGCCACCAGCATCAGGGTCCAGATATACGCGAAACCCCGTGCGCGGCACTGGAAACTAGAGCTGCTCAAAGGGGATGCCCTCGCGCGTCTTGCCCTTGGCGCCGCTGCGCACGTCCGCCACGCCGCCGATTTCGCCATTCGGTGAAGGGATCAGTTGCCAGGTGGCGGCGGACTCCGTGACGGGGTCCAACGGTACGTTGCGGAAGTAATGGTGGGTCACCAGGTCGGTCAGTGCGGCCGGATACTCGCCCTTGTCGGCATAGTATTTATCCAGGCCGCTCCTGAGTACCTGCAGGTTTTCCTTCAGGGCGACCTCCTTCGATTTCTCCACCGAGCCGAAATAGCGGGGAATGGCGATCGTCAGCAGCAGCGAGATGATGGCCAGCACCACCAGCAGTTCGACCAGCGTAAAACCGCGCCGCGGGGATGAATGGGGCATGGGGGTCACCATTGATTGAGCGGTACGCCGTTCAGGCCCACCTTGATCGAGCGCGAGGCGACGTCGAACACGTCCTCGCCTTCGCTGGGATTGTCGGGCGGCGAGGCATAGGCGCGCTTGCTCCAGCTGTCGGCCGCGCTGCCTTCTTCCCTGGGCTGGAACGGGTCGCGCGGCAGGCGGCGCAAAAAATAGATGTTCTGTTTCGAGGGACTGCGCTGGTCGGGCACGCCCTCGACCAGTTCCTCGAGTTTTTTCGGATAGCCGGATCCTCCCAGCGACAGCTTGATGCGGCCATTGTCCGAGGCGCGCTTGTAGGTATCGATCGCTTCGCGTATCTCGATCAGGGCGTTGCGCAACTCCTGTTCCTTCGCCCTTTGCTGCGCCACCTGCGCCATCGGCACGGCGACCGTGGCCAGAGTCGCCATGATCGCCAGGGTGATCATCAGCTCGATGAAGGTAAAGCCCCGCTGCTTCACTGGCCACCTCACTGGCCACCTTTGACAGTGGCCTTGTCGCCGGCCGCTGGCGCCTCGTCGCCGCCCGTCATGGGCGAGCCGCTGCGTGGGGCGGCCTGCTCGGGCGCGGCGACGGCTTCGGGGCTACCACCCACGCTGGCGCGGCCGCCCACGGATGCCTCGGTGCCGGAATTGAATTCGGCCGTCATCAGGTCCGGGCGGCGGATGCTGCGCAGCAGGCGCGGCGTAATCGACAGCACGATCTCGCTGCGCATGGCGTCGTCCTTCTGGCTGCCGAACAGGCGGTTCAGCACGGGCAGTTCGCCCACGCCCGGCACCTTGTTGGCCGTGCCCCGGTCCTCGTCGCTGATCAGACCTGCCAGCACCTGCGTTTCGCCGTCTTTCAGGCGCAGGACCGTCGAGGCGCTGCGCGTGCCGATCTGGTAAGCCTGCGTGCCCGTCTTGCTGATGACTTCCTTGACGACATTCGACACTTCCAGGTTGATCTTGATGGCCACTTCGTCGTCCAGGTAGACGTTCGGTTCGACGTCGAGCTTCAGGCCCACATCGATGTAGTTGACGCTGTCGGAACTGACGCCGTTATTCGTCGTGACGGTAATGACGGGCACGCGGTCGCCGATCAGGATCTTGGCCTTTTCCTTGTTGCGCACGCGAATGCGCGGATTGGCCAGGATATTGCTGTCGCTGTCCGTCTTGTTGGCGTTCAGGGTGACGCCGCCGATGCCCAGGTTGATGTTGTCGCCATTGATGCGGTGCAGGTCGGCCACCTTCAGGCCGCCCAATCCCGTGCCGACGCCGGCCAGCGTGAGGCTGGCCTGGTCCGGCCAGCGCACGCCCAGCTCCATCAGGCGCGTCCGCTTCACTTCCAGCACTTCGACCTCCAGCATCACTTCCGGGTCGGCCAGGTCCTGCACGTTGATGATGCGCTCGGCCATGCGTACCATTTCCGGCGTATCGCGCAGCATGATGATGCCCAGGCGCTCGTCGGTGACGACGTCCTTGGCCTTGAGCAGGGTCTTGATGGAAAACGCCACCGTCTTGACGTCCGCATTGGCGAGAAAGAAGGTGCGTACCACGAGCTGCTGGTAATCCTTCACCTTTTGCGGCGTGTTCGGGTAAATCGTGATCGACTTGTCGCTGGTGACGCTTTGTTCCAGCTGGTTCGCGCCCAGCAGCATGGCGATCGCCTCTTCGATGCTGGTGTCGCGCACGGAGATGGTGGCGCGCAGGGCCGGGTCGACTTCCTTGTCGAAGACGAAGTTCAGGCCCGACACCTTGCTGATGAAGTCAAACACGGAGCGTAGCGGCGCATCGCGAAATTCCAACGTCACGGGTTTGCGGTAGGCGGCCGCCAGCTTGCCGCCGGATGGCAGGTTTTTTGACTGCGCCTCGCCGATGCGGCTTTTCAGGGCCAGCGCCTCGCGCTGTGTGGGGCGCTCCTGCAGCACCTGGCGCAAGGCTTCCTGCGCCTGCGCGATATTCGCTTCGCCGCCGCGCTGGTAGCTGGCCTGCGCTTCCTGCACCAGCTTGCGGTGCCGTTCCTCCTGCGCCACGCCGGCCAGGCCCCGCTGCGCCACATCGTTGCTGGTGTCCAGCGCCAGCGCCTGCTGGTACAGCGCTTGCGCCTCGGGTAGCTTGCCTTGCTGGCGCAGCGCTTCGGCGCGGCCATTCAGGTTGTTCAGCGCGCGCATCCTGCCATTGGTGACGGCGATGCGGTACTTGGCGTTGGTCGGCTCGGCTTGCGCCGCCTGTTCCAGCAGGGCCAGGCCCTGTTCGGTGCGGCCAGCGCCCAGCATGGCCTGGCCATCGTTGTAGGCCTGGTTGCCGGCGCAGGCAGCCAGCAGGGACAGCATCGGGAGCAGGGTGATGATAGTACGAGACATACGTGCGGCGCGTCGTTTCAATTGAGGTCCCCTACGGCGAGTGTCTGTTTCTGGTTGAGCGGCAGATAGGTAAATTGCAGTGCGCCTTGCACCATGCCGTCGAAGCGGTAGCGCTCTTCGAGCGTGTCGCCGGGACGCGCCACCACGTTGCGGTCGCCCGCTTGCAGGAAGTAGGCAGCCTTGCCTTCGTCGACGAAGCGGCCAAGGAATTGAAAGGGCAGTGGCGGCGGTGCGTTCGCATCGGCGCGGGCAGCAGGCAGCGCAGCCTGGGCGGCCTGCTGGTCGAGCATGATCTTTTTCGGCGTCTCCGGCTGCCAGCTTTGCTTAGAAAACAGGGTGGCCGCTTCGTCATCGTCGAGCGCGCGCCGCGGATGGATCGCCAGCGGACGGCCAGACGCCGGCACCGCGGCATCGGGAAGCAAGGGTGCTGGCGTCACTCGCTCCACCTGGCGCGTGGTGGCCGTGGCCGGTCCCACGATGCTGCCTTCATCCTCGGGCGCGAAGAGGGCGGCCAGCAAGGTGGCCACGGCGGCGCCTCCCAGTACGGCTTTTTTCATCGGCGTACCTCCGCTTTTTTCACCAGCAGGATGAACTGGATGCGCGCGTCGATCTCGCCCGCCTCGATCTGCTCGCGCTTGAACAGCACGGAGTCGAGCGTCAGGGTGGGCAGCGCCTGCAGGGCATCGACGATAAAAGTCTGCAGCTGCGCGTATTCGGCTTTGACGGGCAGCGTGATCTGGTAGCGCAAAAAGGCCGTGTTGCCGTCTTCCTGCGGCTTGTAGTCGGCCTTGGCCAGGGTGACGCCGCTCTTTTGCGCCACTTCCAGCAAGGCCTTCAATTGGTCGGGAATGCTGTCATGCGCGGGCAGGTAGGCGTGAAAGGCGGCCAGGCTGTCCGCATCGGCATCGAGCGTGATGGGTGCCGGCGGCAGCGCCGACTGTCTGGCAGCAGCGGCCAGTTGCGCCGCCAATTGCTGCTGGCGTGCGGCCAGCGCATCGCCCTGCTGCATGGCGAAAGCGGCCAGCGCCAGGCAGGCCGCGCCGAGGGCGCTGGGCCAGCCGAGGGTGCGCCACAAACGTTGCGCTTCCCACGCCAGGCGCGGCGGCATGCGCAGCTGCAGGCGCGCGCGGGCCACGGGCGTGCTGGCTTTGAATACGGGTTTTATTGCCGCCATTGCGCCTCCAGCTGAAAACGGTACGGGTGTTCGGGGGCGTTCGCGTTCATCTCGTGCTTGAGCAGGTACACGGAGCTGAACATGGGCTGCTGGTTCAGGAAGGCCAGGTAGTTGAGCATGTCCTGCGGCGTTTCCGCCTCGGCGGCGATCTTCAGGACGCTGGCGCCATCCTGTCCCTGCTGTGCGTTCAGGTCCAGCCCCAGCAAGGCCACGCGCACGTCGCGCGGCGCCTGCACGGTCTTGACCAGGCGCGTGACGGGCAGGTTAAGCTGGCGCACGGCGGCGGCCACCTGTTTCAGTTCGATGTCGCGTTCGCGCTGCTGGCTGGCGGACAAGGGCGCGCGCACGGGACGCGCGGGTTCCAGCTGCGCCAGCTGCGCTTCCAGGCGCCGCGTTTCCTGCACCTGCACCAGCCAGTACACGGCGGCCGGCAGCAGCAGCAAGCCGCCCGCTAGGCACAGGGCCAGGCGCCAGCCCTTGAATATCTGCACTGCGCCGGGCGCCAGCAACTCCAGGCGGCTCAGGCCCATGCGGCCTCCCGCATCAGGTGGGCGGCGCCGGCCACGGGAAGGGACTGGAAGCGCGCCGGCAGCTCGTCCTGCGGCATGCCGCTCAAGTCGAGCAGCGCCACGTGTTCGATCGCGTCCAGCTGTGGTGCGCGCAAGTTCCAGCGCCGCCACGCCCGATCCAGTTCGTCGCCCCAGGCGGCGCCGCAGGACTGGCTATGCAGGCCCGTGATGCGCCCGCCGCCCGTCGTTGCCAACAGCAGCCGTCCCGCTTCCACCAAGGCGAAGGCGGCAGGTCTGCCGCCGGCGATGCTGCGCCAGGCCGGCCCGACGATGGGTTCAAGGGACAGGCAGCGCCGTCCATGCGCGGCCGCCGCATCCTGCACGCCTTGCAGCAGGGCCGCATCGATGCCGCAGGCCAGGCGTGGCTTGCCATAGGGCGCATCGTCGGCAGCCAGGCGCCAGGCGCGCGCGCCATCACCGTAGACGGCAGCGAACTGGCTATGCAGGAAGCGCTGCGCGCTGGCCCGGTCGAGCAGGGCGCCGCTCCACGGCACCATCAGCATGGCGCACCAGCGGCTGGCCAGGCTGACGGCCAGCGGCAGTTTTTTTTCATTGTGCTGTTCGAGCCAGCCGCGCAGGGCGGCCAGCGCCACTTCCCAGCTGGCGTCGGGATTTAGGATGGGCACGTGAAAAGCGCTGTCCGTTACGGGACGGCCGGCGCGGCGCAGCACGCCGTCCAATCCGTGCGGCGCCAGGTGCAGGCACAGGGTGGCCCGGGTAAGGCGTTCAATAAGTGACACGATTGAGCTCCGCTAAAGTGGTTTCGCCGCGCCGCACCAGGTCCAGGCCCGCTTCGCGCGCCAGGCGAAAACCGTTGCGCGCCGCCTCTTCCTTCATCTGGCTCAGGGGCGCGCGCGTGCAGATCATTTCGCGCATCGCATCGCTGAGCATCAGGACCTCGGCGACGGCCTTGCGCCCCTTGTAGCCGGTGCCGCGGCAGTGGCCGCAGCCCTTGCCGGCCATGAATTGCCAGTCCTGCACCTGGTGCAGGGCCAGGCCGCTGTCGCGCAGCTGCTGCGCATCGGCCAGCACCTCGGCGCTGGCGTCGACGGCGCAATGGGCGCAATTGAGGCGCAGCAGGCGCTGCGCCACGATGCCGTTCAGGGCCGCCGCAAAGCTGTAGGCGTCGACGCCCATGTGCAGGAAGCGGCCGACCACATCAAAGACGTTATTCGCATGCACGGTGGTAAACACCAGGTGGCCCGTCAGCGCCGCCTGCACGGCGATCTGCGCCGTCTCGTCGTCGCGGATTTCGCCGATCATGATCTTGTCGGGATCATGGCGCAGGATGGAGCGCAGGCCGCGCGCGAACGTCAGCCCCTTTTTTTCGTTGACGGGAATCTGCAGCACGCGCGGCAAGCGGTATTCGACGGGGTCCTCGATGGTGACGATCTTGTCGCGCCCCGTATTGATTTCCGTGATGGCCGCGTACAAGGTGGTGGTCTTGCCGGAACCCGTGGGACCCGTCACCAGCAGCATGCCGTGCGGCTTGGTGGCCAGGCGCCGTATCTGTTCGATGGCGTCCTCGTTCAGGCCCAGGCTTTCCAGGCGCAGCGCCTGCGCCGCCTCCGTCAGTGCGCGCCGGTCCAGCAGGCGCAGCACTGCGTCCTCGCCAAAGATATTGGGCATGATGGAAACGCGGAAATCGATCTCCGCCCCTTTCACGCGCACCTTGAAGCGGCCATCCTGGGGGATGCGACGCTCGGCGATGTCGAGGTCGGCCATGACCTTGATGCGCGAGATGATCTGTTCCGCCATCGCCAGTCCCTGCACCTGGCCCGCCTGCACCAGCACGCCGTCGACGCGGTATTTGATGACCAGGCTGGCCACGTCGCATTCGAGGTGGATGTCGCTGGCCTGAAATTTCAGGGCGTCGTAGATGGTGGAGTTCACCAGCTTGACTACCGGACTGCTGTCCTCGCTGATGCGGATCAGCGAGATGTCTTCGATGCTTTGGTCGAGTCCTGGAACGTCATCCCCGTGCTGTATTTCCTGCATCGCCTGCTGCACGCTTTCCTGCTGCAGCAAATAGGCGGCCAGGTCGTCCGGATGGGCCAGCGCCACGGTGAAGGGCGTGGACAGGGCGAAGTCGGCCCACTGCAGCAGGTCTTCGCTGAAGGGATTGCCGATGACAAGCACGGGCGGTGCGCCGGGGGCGCCCGGCTGCAGCAGCACGCAGTCGCGCTGGGCGCAATCCGTGTAGGGCAGCAGGGCAAAGGCGGGCATGGCGGCCTGCAGTTCGGCCATCGTCCACGCAGGATAGCGGAACAGGGCGGCCAGCTGGCGCAGGAAGACTTCGGGCGGCAGGGCCGCCGTTTCCTGCAGCACGGCCATCTGCGGGCGGCCCTGTTCCAGTGCGCTGGCGTGGGCGCGGCGCAGCATGGCCGCATCGAGCACGGCCCGTTCTTCGTCGCGTGCGTTCATGGCATGACCTTCACGATAACGTTCACGATAAGCTCCCGGCCAGTTCAAAGATCGGCATGTACATCAGCACCACCACGCCGCCGATGACGACGCCGATGACGGTCATCAAGAGCGGCTCGAGCAGGCGCGAGGCCCAGTCCACCCAGCGGGCGAATTCCTCGTCGTGGAACTTGGCCGAGCGTTCCAGCATGTCGCCCAGGCGGCCCGTGTTTTCTCCCACTTTCAGCAGCGATTGCGCCACGGGCGTGGCCATGGCGGCGTGTTCCAGCGCGGTGGAAAACGGCATGCCCTCCTGCACCGCGCGGCGCGCCTGCGCCAACTGCTCCTGCTGCGCCGGCAGCAGCATGGGGGCGACCATGGCCAGCGCCTTGTGCAGCGGGATGCCGGCGTGCAGCAGCAGGCTCAGGGCGCGGTAAAAGCGCGCCAGGCGGAATTCCGCCGCCTTCCCGGCCAGCACGGGCAGGCGCAGCAGGCGCAAGACGAGGGCCTGGCGCGCACCAGTATTGGCGATGCCGAAGACCACGGCGCCAACGGCGGCGGCGAGCGCCGTGGCACACAGCAGCGGATGCGCGGCCAGGGTCTGGCCAAAACCCAGCAGCATTTGCGACATCCACGGGATTTCGCGGCCCGAGCTTTCGTAGACGACGCTGAACTTCGGCACCACGTAGCCGAGCAGGAACAGGGTCACCAGACCGCCGACGACGAGCAGCATGCACGGGTAGATGGCGGCGGAAATGAGTTTTTTACGGATGGCGTCGAACTGCAGCTGGTAGCCGACGAAGCGCGCCAGCGCCTCGGGCAGGTTGCCCGAGCGTTCGGCCGCATGCACGGTGGCGATGTAAATGTCGGGGAAGATGTCGGGGAAACCGGCCAGGGTGTCGGAAAAGCTTTGCCCTTGCTGCAGGGTGAGCACGATGGCGGCCAGGGTGGCCTTGGCGCCCGCGCGCGTTTCCTTGTTGTGCAGGGTGGCCATGGCCTCGCCCAGGTTCAGGCCCGCTTCGAGCAGGGCCAGCAGCTCCTGGCTGAATTGCAGCAGGGGCAAGCCCTGCTTGCCCAGGCGCGGCGCGACGCCAGCCTCCTGCGCCGCGCCATCGTCGACGGCCAGCACGCGCCAGCCGCCGCGCACGGCCGCGCGGATCGCCTCGGCCTCGCTGGCGGCGTCGATGGCCAGCGCCTGGCTGCCGGCAGGGCCCTGCACCTGGAGGTGGAACTGCATGGCCGCGTCAGGCGAGCATGGTGGCAGGCGTAAAAATGGACAGGCTGGAATGGGGGAAAGCGCGTGCGGACAAGGTCGAAGTAGGCATCGGTCAGGAACAATCCAAAAAAAGTTCAATTCGTCGCGGGTACCGGCAGCAGGCAAGATGCAATCACTGCCTCAGGGTAGACTGTAATTGCCAGAAAATCAATCGTGCTGTGCGGGCAAGCCTTGTATCGATGGCTTGCCCGCAGGTTCAGCCGCTTACTGGGTAACCAGGCTGACCTTGTCGATCACGAACGAGGTTTGCAGCGATGCGTCCTCGGTCGCGGCGAACGAGATCTGCACGGTCTGGCCCTTGTAGGCGATCAGGTCAAACGTACGGATCTGGTAGCCGGCTGCCTTGTTCACGTTCGAATACGTGGCCAGGGTGCCCAGCACCGTGCCGGCGCTGTTCTTCACGGTGACGACCAGCTTGTCGTACACGGTATTGCCCGTTTCAGCCGTGTCGATGTGCAGCGCGAAGCTCAAGCTGGCGGACGTGGCGGCGGCCGGAATGGCCACGCTTTGCGTCAGCGACTCGCTGGCTGTGGCGCCATTGCCGCCCAGCCAGGCATACTGCGTGCCTTCGTATGCGGTTTGGCCCGTGAAGGTGCCGATAGCGCCCGTGGTGCCGCTCCAGCCCGTGGCGCCGGACTCGAAGCCGCCGTTCGTCACGCGTTCGGTGGCGCTGCTCGTGCCCACCGTCAGCGTGGCGTTGTTCGACGTGGCCGTCACGGCGGGCGAGGACGAATCCGTCACCGTGGCCTTGAACACGGCGCCGCTATCGGCCGCCACGGTCGTGAAGCTGTAGGCAGGCGACGTGGCGCCGCTGATCACGGCGCCGTTGCGGTACCACTTGTAGGTGTACGGTGCCGTGCCGCCGCCCGCGCCCACGGCGAACGAGGCGGTGGCGCCCGGTGCGACGGTGATGCTGGCCGGCTGGCTGGTGATGGTCACCGCGCCGCCCGTGGTCGATTCATCGACGTCGGCGCCCACGTTGATGGCCGCATACGCGCGCTTGACGGCGATAGCCTCGGCGCTACCCACGCCATACAGTTCCTCGGCTGCCTGCAGCACCTTGTTGCGCGCGTCGGCATAGTTGGTCGACGAGGTGAACTTGGTGGTGGCGGCCTTGAACCAGATGCGGTAAGCCTTGTCGCTGCCGATACCGGTCATGGCCAGCGGGCTTTTGTTCAGGTACGAGCTGTAGTAGTCGCTGCTGGACGTGGAGTTCGAACCCTGCGACAGGAAGTAGAACATGCGGTTGTTCGGGCCGCTGCTATAGTGGACGTCGAGGTTCTTGATGGTGCTGCTCCACGCATTCGGGCTGCTGCCATCCTTGCTTGGCTTGTACAGCCAACGCAGCGGCTGGCCATTCTTGGCGATTTCCTTGCCCGTCATCCAATCGTTGCCCGTGTTGGGGATGCTGGTGCCCGTGCCGCCGGCGCGCGCATAGGCTTCCACCATCTCGCCGGCGATGTCGGAGCTCGATTCGTTCAAGCCGCCCGACTCTTGCGAGTAGATCAGGCCCGAGGTGGCGTCCGTGATGCCGTGGCCCATTTCGTGGCCGATCACGTCGATGGAACCGAGGTTGTTGAACGAGCTGCCGCCGTCGCCGATGTACATGCACTTGCAGCTGCTGTCGTAGTAGGCGTTGTCGTAGGCCGTGTTGACGTGGGCGGCGATGTGGGTGGCCGTGTTGTTGCCGTCCAGGCTGGACCAGCCCAGCACATTCTTGTGCGTGTCGTAGGTGTTCATCAGGCCCCACATCGCGTTCACGGCCGCCGTCTGGCCGTTGGCGTTGGTGGTGCTGCCGCCGTTGATGTATTGCTGGCCGTCGCCCCAGGTATTGCTGGTGCTGCTGTACACGCTGCCCGAGGTGGTGCCGTGGTTGGCATTCGTGATGGCCATGCCGCCGAAGCTGCCGCCGGTGCCGCGGCTGGGGTCTTTCATGGTGTAGGTGCTGCCCGTGAGCGTGGTGTTGAGCGGTACCTGGCCGTTGTACTGGCTGTTGCCGATGCCGGCCACGGTTTTCAGGGCTTTCCACTGGCGCAGGATGCGGCCATCCTTGGCGCTGACGACGGTGTCGTAGTAGACGGGCTTGTTACCGCTGATCATGCGCGTCTGCACCAGGTAGGCCAGCTCGTAGTGGTCGACCACGTCCTGCACGTCAAGGGCGTTCAGCGCGGCTTCCGACTTGTTCTCGGCGCCGGCCACGCGCACCGTTTTCATCACGGGATAGATCAGCAGTTGCGCATGCGGCGGCACGTGGTCGACGGCCGGCACGCCGATGCTTTTCACGGCGGCGGCGATGGCGGCGGCGGCGCTGACGGCCGGCGTGGTGTCGATATCGGTGGTGGCGCTGCGGGTGACGGAATTGACGCCGCCGCTACCGAGGCCGGAAGCGCGGTCCGACACGGATTCGCTGACGATGTCGCCGGCGTTGTTGCTGACCACGACCGTCTCGGAACCGAAGACGGGCAAGCCCTTGTAGGTGTGCTGTACGCGGCTCACACGCGTGCCGCTGACGCCCGGATGCTGGGCGCCGACGGCAAAGCCATGCTCGGTATTCAGGCCGCGGCTGCGTGCCTGCGCGGCCAGCTTGTTGACCAGGCTGGCGTTCTCTTGTGGAGAGGCCAGGCTGACCGGGGCGGCCATCAGGGTCTGTGGCAGCGGCGAGGCGGCATCTGCCGTGGTGGCCATCAGCGGCAGGGCGGCGATGGATGCGGCAACTATCGTCAAACGTAAATTCATTTCTGCTCCATGGTATCGGTTAAGGAAATGGTGAATGAGCTGGCCGCGATGCCTGGTGGCCACCCCGGCGTGCCTGGCGGCGGGCGGATAGCCTGCCGTTTTGTGGTGGCATGACGCCGGGTAGGGGGACACTAAACTTGTCGAGATCGCCATGTCAAAAAATTCAAGAAATGGGTCACTACGCGAATTTTTGTTAAGAATTGAACATTTATCAGCGCTGTATCGTTGGAAAGTTTGATCTACCACAAGCTGCAACTTTTGTTTTGGACTACTTCCCCTAATGGAGCGCTCTGTTGGAAAAACACTGTTGCATTTTTTAAATGTTGCGATCTACACTAGCTCTTCATGTGGTCCCCAGCGGATCACGCGAAGACAAAAAAAGCGCACGCGGCAATGACCGCGTCCAGATACAGCGCATCGGGAAAAAAATCGGGAGTTTCACATGACGTCAGTTCTGTTTTCTGCTGTTGGTTTCAGCCATTTCCCCTCTGGAGCGGCATTCATGCTGCATCCGCCTTCCTAGCCGCCGTTAACCGGCCCTTCCCCCGCGAGGGGGGCTTTTCAGCGAGTCCGACCGCGCCGCCCGGTGCGGCCGCTGGCGCAGTGCATCCTTTTTTCAGGAAGGGTTGCCGGCTCCTGGTGCGTGCACCGGAATCACCGGCCCGACGAACTATGCTTTCGATAGCGACCAAAGTGGAACAGATCGTGATGGAATCGGCCTTTCTCAGCGAGGGACTGGGCCGGGGCTTGCTCAACCTGTCGGAACTGGCGCGCCAGCTGCAGCCGCAATTGCAGAGCGATTTATGGAAACCGGTGGGCCAGGCCGCCGTGGTGATGGCGCTGCGCCGCCTGGCCGAACGGATGCCGCAGCAGAAAAGCGGCGAGATCGTGCTGGCGCACCGTGCGGGAGAACTGTCCACGCGCAGCGAGCTGATGATTTTTACCTACCGTTACTCCGACCAGACGTATGCCTGCCAGCGCCAGTTGCTGGCGCTGGCCGCGCCCCAGCGGGGCACGTTCATTACCGTCACGCGCGGCGTCAACGAGGTGATGGTGATCTGCAGCCGCAGCCTGCATGCGCTGGTGGAAGAGGTTTTCGGCGAAGAGCAGGAGCTGGCGCGCCTCGAACGCGTGACGGCCGTGACCTTGCACCTGGCGCCCGAAACCTGCTATACGCCGGGCGTGTATCACGCCATCCTCAAGCGCCTGGCGTGGGAGCGCATCAACCTGATCAACATCATCTGCACCTACACGGAGCTGACCTTGCTGCTGGAAGCATCGCAGACGGGGGCCGCCTTTGCCGTGCTGTCGAAAATCGTCGCCCAATGAAAAACGCCCCGCTGCGGCGATGCAGCGGGGCGCTGGCGGGACGCAGCCCGTTTATTTTTCCAGTTGCGTACGCACGCGGGCGATCGCGGCGCGTACCTGGCGTGGCGCGGTGCCGCCCACGTGGTCGCGCGCGGCGACAGAGCCTTCCAGGGTCAGCACGGCAAACACGTCTTCATCCGTCAGCGGGGAAAACGCGCGCAGCTGCTCCAAAGACAGGTCGGCCAGGTCGCAGCCGGCGTCGACGCAGGCGCGCACGGCCAGGGCCACCGCTTCATGCGCGTCGCGGAACGGCAAGCCTTTCTTGACCAGGTAGTCGGCCAGGTCGGTCGCCGTGGCGTAACCCTGCAGGGCTGCCGCGCGCATCGCTTCCGGTTTTACCGTGATGCCGCTGGCCATGTCGGCGAAGATGCGCAGGGTGTCGATGACGGTGTCGACGGTGTCGAACAGCGGTTCCTTGTCTTCCTGGTTGTCCTTGTTGTAGGCCAGCGGCTGGCCTTTCATCAGGGTCAGCAGGCCAGTCAGGTGACCATACACGCGACCCGTCTTGCCACGCGCCAGTTCCGGCACGTCCGGGTTTTTCTTTTGCGGCATGATCGACGAGCCGGTGCAGAAGCGGTCGGCGATGTCGATGAAGCCGATGCGTGGGCTCATCCAGATCACCAGTTCTTCGGCCATGCGCGACACGTGCATCATCAGCACGGCGGAGGCGGCGCAAAATTCGATGGCGAAATCGCGGTCCGACACGGCGTCGAGCGAGTTGTGGCAGACGTCGTCAAAGCCCAGCGTCTTGGCCACGCGCAGGCGGTCGATGGGGAAGGTGGTGCCGGCCAGGGCGGCGGCGCCCAGCGGCAGGCGGTTGACGCGCTTGCGGCAGTCGGCCATGCGCTCGGCGTCGCGGCCGAACATCTCGACATATGCCAGCATGTGGTGGCCGAAGGTGATCGGTTGGGCTACCTGCATGTGGGTAAAACCCGGCATGATGGTGTCGGCATGCTGTTCGGCCAGATCCGTCAGCGCGCTGCGGAACGTCGCCAGCAGGGCGGTGATGTCGTCGATGGCGGAGCGTACGTACAGGCGAATGTCGGTCGCCACCTGGTCGTTGCGCGAACGGCCCGTGTGCAAGCGCTTGCCCGCATCGCCTACCAGTTCGGTCAGGCGCTTTTCAATATTCAGGTGGACATCTTCCAGGTCCAGCAGCCATTCGAACTGGCCGGCGGCGATTTCCTGCGAGATTTGCGCCATGCCGCGCTGGATTTCCGCGTAGTCGGCCGGGCTGATGATGGCTTGCGCATGCAGCATTTCCGCATGGGCCAGCGAACCTTCGATGTCGAACAGCGCCAGGCGCTTGTCAAAAAATACAGAAGCTGTGTAGCGCTTGACGAGGTCCGAGACCGGTTCGGAAAACCGGGCCGACCAGGCTTCGCCCTTTTTGGAGAATTGATCAGTCATGAAAGAAGTCCTTTAGTGTAGGGCGATTATAAACAAGGTTGGCCGGCGGTAGGGCTTTTAGGGGCTTGCAGGGCGCTGAAATGGCCAGGAATGGGGCTGGCAAGCCTCAAATGCCACGGCGCGGGCACGTTGTGCGTTCCATCCGGGCTTTTTGTATTCTGTCCCGCGAATCGTGCGTTTGGTCGCAATCCGATGGCGGTTCAGGGGGGATCGGCCTACAGTTCAATCATCGCAGCACACAACCAGCCACCCCAAGGACATCATCATGAACATCGCTAAAAACATGGAAGCCATCTTCGTCGCCATCATCGCCATCGCCGCCGCCACCAGCCTGGCTACCGCCGCCGTGCCGAAGTTCCGCGCCGCGCCGGCACCCGTTGCGGCCAGTGCCGAGCAAGTCACCATGCACACCGTGTACGTCAGCGCCAAGCGCTTGAGCGCCGAAGAAAAAGCCGCCCTGTAAGCGCGGCCATGCCATGCCATGCAGGCAGTAGCAGTACCTTGCAGTTTCCCATCACGGGCCATTCGAACGGGCGGTACCCCCGGTTCGCTCCAGCCCAGGTGACAGCAGCAATACGCAACACAGCATAACGACGGGCGGAACGTACGCCTCCAGCCAAGCAGCCTACTTTCACGCGTCAGCCCTCACGGGCCGTCGGCATCGCGCCGGCGGCAGCGGACAGCCACGCCTAGCGCATTTCGTCCAGCGCCCAGCGCGCCTCGCTGGCCACATCGGGGACGGGGTCATGCAAGCGGCTTTGCAGCATGGGAATGGCGGCGCCGGCTTGCAAGTCGCCCAGCGCATGCGCCACGCGACGGCGCACCACGGCGTCCTGATCGCCCAGCATGGCGATCATCGGCGCCAGCCAGCGCCGCTCGCCCATGTCGCCAAGCGCAGCGGCAGCCTCGGCGCGCACCGCGGCGTCGCGATCGGCCAGCAGCGCCGCCACGGCGGGTGCCGTTTCCGTAAAACGCATTTCACCGAAGGCCCAGACGGCAAGCTGGCGTACGACAGGCTGCGGGGCGCGCAAGGCCAGCAGCAGCGCCGGTATGGCGGCGCGCTGGCGGAACGATTCCGTCTCGGCCGCATGGCGCAGCGTGTAGTCCCTGGCGCGCATCGCGCCGGCAAGCCGGGTGAAATTCGGATTGTCGAGCGCTTGCAGCAAGGCGACCGGGTCTTGCTGCCGCCTGTCGGGGCCCGGCAGCAGGCTGTCCGGCCACAGCACCCGCTCCCCTTGCAGCGTGATACTGCCGATCACGCACATCAGCGCCACGCTTGCCAGCATGCCGCTCCACCATTGACGCAGCGTGACGCGCCCGCGCGGGCGATGGGCTTCCAGCAGCGCCGCGATGCGTGCGCCCAGCATGGCGCCGCGGCTGGCAATGCGATTGGCCATGCCAGTTGCCGGCTTGCCTGCCGTTCCTGCGCCGAAGGCCTGGCGCGACACCGTGAGCAGGGTGTGGGCATAACGCGATGGCGTGGCGCCGGCAGCCAGCACCGCATCATCGGCAGCGCATTCCGTATCGTGTTCGAACATGCGCAACAGCGGATACATCAGCGGGTGCCACCAGTACAGGGCAAGCAGCACGCGCGCCAGCAGCAGCATGGGCCAGTCATGGGCGCGGATATGCGCCAGTTCGTGGGCCAGTACGGCATCGGCCTGTGCGTTGCCGGCGCTGTGACGGTCCAGCAGGATGACGGGATGATGCCAGCCCCAGCTGTATGGCGATGCGGCCGTATCGGAGACCAGCAGGCGCACGGCGCGGCGCAGCCCCAGCGACCGATGCAGCCTTTGCAGGGCCGTTGTCCATGCCGGCGCTTCGAGCACCTGTGCGGCGACGCTCGCCTGGCGCAAGCGCGTCAGGTTCAGCGCCAGGCGCAGCAGGTGGCATGCCACGCCGACGGCATACGCGGCCAGCAGCCAGCGGCCCAGCCATGCGGCACGTGCCGGGGCAGCCACGGCTGCCTCGATGTCGGGCAGCGCGGCCGTCGTCACGCTGACGGGGATGCGCAGCGGAGGATCGAGCAGGGCCGACAGGGCCAGCGGCATGCGCATGGGCAGCTGCGGCAGCCATAGCCAGAACAAGGGCAGCAACAGCAGCGCCACCAGGCCGCAGCGCGTGGCAAACACGCGGCGCGAGGCCGATGCGCGGTGCAGCAGGCGCAGCATGCAGAGCAGCAGCACGACCGTCACGCTATGCTTCAACAGCAGCTGCGCGAGGTCGGTTCCCGCCATCAGCAGCCTTCCTGGCGTGCCTTCGCGATCATCGCTTCGAGGTCATCGAGCTCCTTCGCACTCAGTTCGCCGGACATGCCGAGCAAGGCCGTCGCGGCGCTGGCCTTGGAATTATTGAAAAAGGTACCGACCAGTTTTTTCAGCGCCGACTCGCGCACCTGCGCCTGCGGCGCCACGGCGCTGTACAAATAGCGCTGGCCATCGACGCGATGCTGCAGCACGCCCTTCGTTTCCAGGCGCGCCAGCATGGCGCGCACCGCCGAATTGCTCAAGTCCGGGCCCAGTGCTTCCTGGATTTGCGACGCGGTGGCTTCCTGCAGCCGGTACACGCATTCGACGACCTGGCGTTCGCGCGGCGCCAGGTCTTCCAGTCCGCGCATGTCGGCGCCTGTTGTGGATACGGGATTTTTTTTCATGGTTGTTTCAATGCTTGCTCTGCTTGTGAAAGATGCTGGCGGTAGCCGGCCATTGCCTGTTCGCGTGCACCGTTGGCCTGTCCCAGCGCAAGCGCCCGCGTGAACTGGCGCTGCGCTTCCGCAGGGCGAGCGTCCGCCAGCAAGGCTTCGCCGTAGCTGTCCGCGGCATTGTCGGACTGCGCGTGGGCCTGGTTATTGTACGCCAGCACCAGCGTGGCCAGCGCCGTCTGCTTCGCCTTGGTCAGCAGGTCGAAACCCAGCGTATTGATCTCCGCTTCGCTCAGGGCGCTGTCCCGCAGCGCCAGCGCGATGCGGCTTGCGGCCGCGTCGTTCTGCTGCTTGCCCAGCAAGGCGGCGCTGTGCTCCAGTTCCCCCATCAGTTTTTGTCTGGCCTGCGCCCTGGCCACGCGCGCGGCGCTCTGCGTGGCCAGGGTCATGACCTGGCCGATGGCGGCAACGACCAGTTCCGGTTCCTGCATCTGGATGCCATGGCCGCTATTCGGCGTGAAGACGTGCGCGCCGCTGGAAAACTGGCTGAGGAAGGCGGCGTGCCGCTCGCGCTTGATCTTGACGATGGCTGGCGTCTCCTGGAAAAAGTTCGAATCGGCACGCGCCTGCACGGACGTGAGCAGCACCGCCGGTACGTCGGGCAGCGCCGGCATCGTCGGCAGCTTGCCCGCATCGAGGATGGCCTGGATGGTCTGCAGCTCGCCCTGCCACTTGGCCGGGATGCTGGCAGCGAGCATGCGCTGGTCCTGTTGCAAGCGCACCGGATCGAGGCGTTTGAGGACGGTTTCCAGGCCTTCATCCGCGGGGTCGACAAAGACCAGACCCGCGACCTGCTGCGGATGCGTCGCCGCGAAATAGCGGATCAGGAAGCCGCCATAGGAATGGCCCACCAGGATCAACGATCCTTCCACCTTGCGCTGGCGCAGCACATCGGCCAGCTCGGCGACGCTTTGTTCCATGCTGAGTGGCTGGGGACGCGCCGGCGACTTGCCGTAGCCGGCACGCGAGTAGACCAGCACCGCCGCTTTCTTCGCCACCTCCGGCGCCACCTTGCGCCATACCGACAGGTCGCTGGCGAAGCCCGCCTCGAAGACGACGGTATACGGCCCGGCGCCAGTCTGCGCCACGTGCAGCGGATGCCCGCCGACGCTGACCATGCCGTCAAAATCGGCGGCGACGGCCGGTGTTGTCAGGGCGGCGGCAGACAGCAGGCCGGCCCATGTCCACTTCCATGCGAATGAGAGCATCGTTTTCCTTGATGGTTGAGTTGGCTACAAATGTAGCATGCGACATTTGTAGCACCCCTGCAAGCAATGCATGCGGCGACTTGTCCGCCGCAGGGAACGGCGGCCAGCCAGCCTTCCTGCCTTTCATCGGGCCGGTTGGTATTCTGTCCCTTCTTTTTGGCGGTTTGTCGCAAGCCGCTGGAGATGGCCGGCCCATGCGCCTACAGTTCCATCATCGCAGCAGACAACCAGCCACCCAAAGGACACCATCATGAACATCGCTAAAAACATGGAAGCCATCTTCGTTGCCGTCATCGCCATCGCCGCTGCCACCAGCCTGGCCACCGCCGCCGTGCCGAAATTCCGCGCCGCGCCGGCATCCATGGTCGCCAGCGCCGATCAAGCCACCATGCACACCGTGTATGTCAGCGCCAAGCGCCTGAGCGCCGAAGAAAAAGCCGCCCTGTAAGGATGACGGCAACACGACAGACTGCCTATCGGACCCTGATCCCATGACCTCACATTTTTTCTGGCCTCTGCTTGCCATATCGTTCTCGGCGACTGCTGCGCCCATGCCGGAGGCATTCAGCCCGGCGCCTTGCGAGACGGGTATTTTTCGCCAGGGCCAGACGGGCTTCGTCGCCCTCACTAAGGGGGAGAAAGGCTATGGCTATACCTTCAGCGACGGGACCGTTGGCAACACGCAGGACGCCGGCGCGTTGCTCGCGTGCGGAAAGGACGCCGTGCTTGTCAACGGCAAGGAACGCTGGCCGAAAGTGGCTTTGGCCGAAGCAGATACGCGCTTTGAATCGCATGGCGTCATGCTGGCGGGCCGCCTGATGGAAGCGCCGGGCGCCGGCAAGGACACGCCACTGGTCGTGTATGCCCATGGTTCCGAAAGCAGCGGCTGGATCGACCGCGCGCGCGACCCTTATCAGATGGTGGGACGGGGCGTGTCCGTTTTCGTGTATGACAAGCGCGGTACCGGGTTGTCCGAAGGCGAATATACGCAGAATTTTCCGCGCCTGGCCGATGACCTGGTGGCCGCGTCGCGCGAAGCAAAACGGCTGGCGCAAGGGCGTTACGGCCGCTTCGGCCTGATGGGTGTAAGCCAGGGCGGCTGGATTGCCCCGCTGGCGCAGGCGCGCGCCAAGGCGCAATTTCTCGGCATCGGCTATGGCCTGGCGGTCGATATCGCGGAGCAGGATGCGGCGCAGGTCGCCAGGGAACTGCAGGACAAGGGCTATGGCGGCGACGTCGTCGCCAAGGCCAGGATAGGGACGGATATCACGGCAAGAATCGTCAAATCCGGCTACCAGGATGGACTGGACGACCTCTCGGCATTCCAGCGGCAGTTTGGCAAGGAGCCGTGGTTTGCCCTCATCAAGGGCGGCTACACGGGCGTGTTGCTGGGCATGCAGGCCGAGGAACTCCGCAAGCACGGCATACCGCAGTTCGACAAGCTCGGTGTCGACTGGTCGCAAGATTCCGTGCAGGCATTGCGCCAGGTCGCGGTGCCGCAGCTATGGGCCCTGGCAGAGGACGACCGCCAGGCGCCGCCGGCCGTCACCGTCGAACGCCTGACGGCGTTGCGCGGCCAGGGCCAGGCCATTTCTGTCTACCTCTTCCCGCAGGCCGATCACGGCATGCGCAGCTACGTTCAGGCGCCCGATGGAACGCGCAAGCCCACCGTCATCACGCCCGGGTTTTACGACCTGATGGCCGACTGGGCGAAGGGCGGCGCCGACGGCGCGTATGGACAGGCGTACCGCAAATAAAGCCACGGCGACGCTGCCTCGCCGTGTTTACTGCCAGTGCATCAGACAGGGGGGAATCAGAAGCAGCAGCGCCAGCACCAGGTAAATCAGCTGCAGCGGGATCATCCACTTGGCCCACGTAATCCAGGGCACGCGCGCCAGCGCCAGCACGCCGACGGTGATGCCGGACGTGGGGATCATCGGCGTGGTGAACTCGCCGAACTGGAAGGCCAGAATGGCCGTCTGGCGCGTCACGCCCACCAGGTCGGCCAGCGGCGCCATGATGGGCATGGTCAGCGCGGCCTGGCCGCTGCCGGAATGGATGAAGAAGTTGATCACCGACTGCATGAAGAACATCTTTTGCGCGGCGAAGACGGGACTCGACGAGGCTACCAAGGGCGTGAGCGCATGCAACATGGTGTCGATGATCTGCGCGTCGCGCGCCAGGATCATGGTGCCGCGCGCCAGCGCGATGACCAGCGCCACGCTGACCATGTCGCGCGCGCCCTGTACGAACGACGCCACCAGGCTGTCCATGTCGAGTCGGCCCACCAGGCCGACGACGATGGCCATCACCAGAAACAGGGCGGCGATTTCATCAATGAACCAATCGTACTTGACGACGCCGACGACCATCGTCAGCAAGGTCGCCATGAAAATCCACAGCACAGTGCGGTGCGTGCGCGTCATGCCGGCAAAGCTGTCGAGGTCCATCGAGTGCTCGCCGCGCTTTTCGATGTCGAGCAGGTAGGTCGGGCTTTTTTCCGGATGGCGCTTGATGCGCGCCGCGTACCACATCAGGAACACGATGCTGACCGCCGTGGCGATGGCCCACACGATCAGGCGGTAGCCGATGCCGGAAAAGATCGGCACCCCGGCGATGCCCTGTGCGATGCCGACATTGAACGGGTTCAGGAAGGCGGCGGAAAAGCCCACCTGCGAGCCGATGAAGGGAATCGACACGCCCGTGATGGTGTCATAGCCCAGAGCCAGCGCCAGCGGCACGAAGATCAGGATGAAGGGAATCGCTTCCTCGTTCATGCCGAAGGTGGCGCCGCCCAAGGAAAACATGGTGAAGAAGACGGGGATGATGGCGGCGCGCACGAAGCGCGAACTGGTGTGGGCCTTGGCGATGGCCTTGATCAGGGAATCGAAGGCTTCCGTTTTTTGCAGCACGGCGAAGGCGCCGCCGACGATCAGCACGAAGCCGATAATCAGGCTGGCGTCGACGAAGCCCTTGATGGGCGCCATCATCAGGGCGGCGAGTCCCTGCGGCTTGTTGTCGACATAGTGAAACGTGCCTGGGATGATCAGCTGCTTGCCGTTCACCAGTTGCGTGTCGAATTTCCCGCCTGGCACCAGCCACGTCGCCAGGGCGATCATGGCCAGGATGCCGCACAGCAGGACGAAGGTATTGGGGAGCTTGAATTTTCTCATGGCGTCATTGGCTCAGCAGGCTGCCGCCGCGGAAGGCGACAGCGCCGGCGACCTTGCCGACATTCATGCCGCGCAGGACGTGGCGGTGGGCGCTGCGCGCAAAAAAGACGCCGGAGACGGTGCAGCGCAAGGTCGTCGTTTCGCCGCTGACGGGGTCGATCAGGTCGGCCACCGCATCGCCGGCGGCCAGTACGTCGCCCATTTCGCGCAGGTAGACCAGCACGCCATGATGCGGCGCGAGGATCGGTTCCACGCCGGCCAGCGGCGTCGGTTCGCATTGCGGCGCGGGCAGGTCGTCGCCGGCGCCGGCTATCTCCAGCACGCCCTCGATGGCGAGAAAACGCAGCAGGGCGGTGGCGTCGCGCTCGGCCAGGGCGTAGCTCACTTCCACTTCGCCGCGCAACTCGACGGTGGTCGACAGGCAGGCGGCAGGAATCGGATAGCGGCCCTGGAAATGCGCGTCGAGATCCCACCACAACCGGCTGCAGGCTTCGTCGAACGGTTCTTCACCGGCCGCCAGTTCCAGCAGCACGGCGCGCGCGCCCAGCAACGCGGACAGGGGGGCGATCTGCGCGGCCAGCGGCGTGCCCGTATAAATGTGCAGGGCCGCCTCGTTGTCGCAATGCAGGTCGAGCACGATGTCGGCGTCGATGGCCATGCCCAGCAGGGTTTTCTTCAGCGTTTCCGCATCCGTGCCCGGCCGCCAGGCGGCGACGGCGGCGCGCGCATGTTCGCGTATCAGCGCCACGTTGGCTTGCGCATCCTGTCCCAGCAGACCATCGAGCGTGGTTTTCAGTTCATCGGCCACGTGGCGGTAGGCGCGGTTGAAGTTGATGCCGGTGGTCAGGTCGAAGCGGCCGAACGGCGCGCCGTGGATGGCTTGCGCCAGGCCGATCGGGTTGGCGGCCGGCACCAGGATGATTTCGCCGTGGATCCTGCCCGCCGCTTCCAGCGCCAGCAGCTCGCGGCGTAAAAATTGCGACACCAGCATGCCCGGCACTTCATCCGCATGCAGCGCCGCCTGGATGTACACCTTCTTGCCGCTGCGGCTAGCGGCGGCCGCACTGCCAAAATGGAAGCTGCTCAATTGGCACGCTACGCTGGCGTGCGCGGTGGAGATGGGATGCTGTTGTACTTGCATGGTGAATTCGCCCCAAAACGGGGCGCGGTTGATGGATTCCGGTCGATTATGTAGCAATATTTTCACGAAGTAAATCAATGAAAATCCTTTTACAAATATTTGTTGAGTTTTCTTTTTGATATGAGTACAGTAAGTTCCAGCGACCCGATTTCGCCTTCCGCCAGTGATCCGCAGTGTCCAAGAATACAGGCCGCCAGTGATATGAAAGCATCCGCCAGTCCTGCACGCAGCAGTCCCCATACGCCACGGGTTGGCACGTTGTCGGCGCCCGATGCCGCCTTCGCGCAGTCTCCGCTGGGGCAGGCGCTGATGCACGTGCTGGGCAGCGGTTCGGCTTCGCAGCGGCAGATCGCCGATTACCTGCTGCGCAACCAGATGCGGGTGACGGCGCTGGGCATCGAGGAACTGGCCGACAGCTGCCAGGTATCGACGGCCACCATCAGCCGCTTCGCGCGCGATATCGGCCAGAAGAATTATTCGGCCATGCGTGGCGCCATGGCCGAAACCTTGCAATCGCTGTTGCAGCCAGTCGACAAACTGCGCCGCACGATAGAGCGGCGCGCGCGCGCCACGTCGCCCGTCACGGAAAGCCTGGAATATGCGGCCGCGAACATCGCCGCCACATCCGATGCCCTGTCGCCGCCCGCCGTGCAGGCCGTGGTGCGGCGCCTGACGCGCGCCAAGGTGGTGTATGTGATGGGTTTTGGCCTGTCGGCCAACCTGGCCGGCATGCTGGTGCAGCATCTGCAGCCGTTTTGTCCGCATGTGGTGGAAGTGGTGGGTATCGGCGGCTCGGAAGTGGCGGCCGGCCATCTGGTCAACCTGACGGCGTACGACGTGCTGGTGGTGATCTCGTTCCCCCGTTACACGCTCGACTGCATCGGCCTGGCCAGCTTCGCGCGCGACCGCGGCGCCTGCATCGTGGCGCTCACCGACTCGCCCGCCTCTCCCCTGGCCGAACTGGCCGATCACGTGTTGTATGCGCAAAGTACCCATCCCGTCCTGCCCAGCAGTGCCAGCACGGCGCTGGCCATGATCGAGGCGCTGGCCGTGGCGCTGATGGTATCGAACAGGAAAAACGTTGAAAAAGCGGCCCGCTTGAGCGAAGTCATCGCCGCCTACCTGTACGGCGGCGAACATGGCGCGCAGGGTACCCGGAAAACAGCAGCAAAGCAGCGCAAGGCAGTGCCGCAGTCATTATAAAAACAGGGTTAATACCATCTGGGAGAGTTTGCATGCAAGCAGAAAAACAAGACGGCAGTTGCGTATCGCCACGCGAGTCGGCACTGGCGCAAGGCGTGCGCCTGGCGCTGGGGGCCTTGAGCGTGTCGGCGGCGCTGGGCATGCTGGGCAACGGCGCGCTGGCGCAGGAACCGGACGGCGAAGCGGTGCCGAAAAAAATGCAGCGCGTGGAAATCACGGGGTCGGCCATCAAGCGGCTGGAATCGGAAACGGCGCTGCCGGTGCAGATCATCACGCGCGCCGAGATCGAAAAGGCGGGCGTGACGACGGCGGCCGAGCTGATGGCGCGCGTGTCGGCCAACGTGGGCGGCCTGACTGATGGCGCCAGCATCAATATCGGCGGAGACCAGCGCGGCTTCAACAGCGCCAATCTGCGCGGCGTGGGCACGTCATCCACGCTGGTGCTGCTCAATGGCCGGCGCATGGCCAACTTTGCCTCGCCCGGCGACGATGCGGGCGTGGACCTGAACAACATTCCTGCCGCCGCGCTGCAGCGCGTGGAAGTGCTGCTCGACGGCGCCTCGGCCCTGTACGGCACGGACGCCATCGGCGGCGTCATCAATTTCATTACGCGCAAGGATTACCAGGGCGTGGAGCTGAATGCCTACGGCAGCGGCACGCAGGAAGGCGGCGCTGGCAAGCGCACGGCCAGCATCACGGCCGGTACGGGCGACTTGGCCACGGATGGCTACAATATCTTCGCCGTGTTCGACGCGCAGCAGACGGACCGCCTCAGTACTTCGCAGCGCAAGTTCATTCCGAACCTGAACGTGCCCGAGCGCCTTGGCCATTTGCTGTCGAGTTTTACCAGCCCGGCGAATATCCGCCTGTCGGGCGCCCAGCGCGATCACCTGCAGGAGATCGGCTTCCTGTTGAACGGCAAGCCGATCACCAACCGGCAAATCAACCTGTCCATCCCGGACTGCAATCCACCCGCCAATTTGTACCTGCCCAACGGCACAGGCGGTGTCGACGGCTGCACCTACGATTACATGCGCGATACGGAGTTGTATCCGAAGTCGGAGAAGCAGAATTTTCTTTCGCGGGGCGTGTTGAAGCTGAACCCGGACCATCAGCTATATGCGGAGGTGGCGTTGAGCCGTTCGCGTACCAATTATGTCGCGTCGTCGACACGGGTGATCGGTTACCTGGATTACAGCAAGGTGCCGCAATTGGCCAATACCGGTTTTGATACCATATTGGATGACGATGGCAAGCAGGTGGAGCGCGAACTGGAAGTGCGCATGCGATTGAAGGAGGCGGGCAACCGCACCAGTGAGCTGACCAGTGAAAGCCAGCGCTTCGTGGTGGGGGCGACCGGTACAGTGGCGGGATGGGATTATGACGT
Organism: Janthinobacterium sp. P210005; assembly: GCF_036231865.1. Lineage (NCBI taxonomy): Bacteria > Pseudomonadati > Pseudomonadota > Betaproteobacteria > Burkholderiales > Oxalobacteraceae > Janthinobacterium > Janthinobacterium sp. P210005. The sequence continues at coordinate 173,729 of NZ_JAZARC010000003.1, read as the reverse complement.
GGGTTTGAATCATAGCGTCAATACCGTCAGGGACCGTGATACCAAAGGCTATCTGCTGAAGGACAAGCTGCGCGCAGGTATCGCCGATGGCAGCATCAATCCATTCGGGCCTTCCAGTGCCGAGGGCCTGGCACTGATTGAGAGCATCCAGGTCAACGATGAAGTGCGCCACGCGCGCGGCGTCATGGATGCGCTTGATTTCAAGGCGTCACGTGCTCTGATGGCCATGGGGGGCGGCGACATGGCCCTTGCCGTTGGCGGAGAGGTGCGCCGCGAACGTACGCAGTTCCGTCTTTCCAAATTACTGATGAGTAATAATATCAATGACGATTCGGCGCCGGAAGGCGGCAAGGACACCAGCGACAGCCGCACTGTGCAAGCCATTTACAGCGAACTGCTGCTGCCGTTTACCAAGCAGTGGCAGGCGCAGTTATCTGGCCGTTACGACCATTACCAGCAGGTGGGTGGCGCCCTGAGCCCCAAGGTGGGCCTGACTTACATGCCCAGCAAGCAGGTGCTGATGCGGGCGTCCACCGGCAAGGGCTTCCGCGCTCCATCGATGTCGGACTTGCACCGGCCCACCGTCTACAGCAGTACGGCGACCCTGCCCGATCCCGTGTTATGCGCCACTGTGGAGAATAACTACGCCGATTGCGCGCAAAACTGGGATACGCGCCGCTACAGCAACGACAAGCTGAAACCGGAGCGCAGCCGCCAGTTCACGGCCGGTGTGGTGCTCGAGCCGAGCCAGCACTGGACCTTCAGCTTCGATTACTGGAACATCAAGCGCACGGATCTGATCAGCGAAATCGGCGACGACATCATCCTCGGCAACCTGGCCAAGTACGGCGACCTCGTACATCGCAACAAGGACAATGAAATCGACTACATCGAACTTCGCAAGGAAAACCGCGGCGCGCAAAAGGCTACGGGCATCGATATCACGGCCGACCTGCATGGCGTGAAGACGGCCTGGGGACGTTTCGGCGCCCACCTGAGTGGCACCTACGTGCTCGATTCGAAAATCCAGACGAGCCCCGGCGATGCCTTTATCAGCAACCTGAATAAATTCGTCACGGACGGCGTGGTGCAGCGCTGGCGCCATACGATTACCCTGGACTGGGACCATGGCCCGTATTCGGCCAGCCTGTCGAACACCTATTCGAGCAGCTACGATGACCAGAACTCGGCCATCAACACGGATGACGGCAGCGTCGTCAAGCCGAATCGGGTCAAGGCCTACACGCTGTGGGACATGTCGGGCGCGTATGCCGTCAGCAAGCAGTTCAAGCTGCGCGCAGGCATACAGAATCTGTTCAATACCAGCCCGCCATACTCGAACCAGGCCTACTTTTTCCTGTCCGGCTATGACCCGACCTATACGGATCCGCGCGGCCGGCGCTTCTATGCCAGCGCCAATTACAGTTTCAAGTAAAAATTGGAGATACCGCAACAACGCTGTCATATGCAGCAAGTAGTATCGTAGTGCGATGGCGTTGGATTGCAAGCAGCAGTTTTGGCAGCAATGGCGCGTGCCTGTATCAACAAATATGCGCCACTTTCCTTGTATTCGAAAGGCACCATGAAATCATCTTCAAGCCTGTATCAACAATTGTGCGCCGCGCTGCTGTTCGCGCTGGCATTGTGCAGCGTCCAAGCCGTGGCGGCGCCCGGCGGCAGCGCCATCGGCAGTGCGCCGCAGGGGACGCTCGTCATCATCGGCGGCGGCCTGCGCGCCGACAATGCCGAAGTCTGGCAGCGCATCGTCAAGCTGTCGGGCGGGCCAGGCGCGCGCATCGCCGTGCTGGCCTCGGCCGCGATGAACCCGGAAAAATCGGGCGAAAGCATCATCAAAAAGCTGAACCAATATGGCGCCGATGCCTTTTTCGTGCCGCTGGCCGTCAAGCTGCCGAACAGGGATTACCGCAAGGCCGCCGAAGACCCGGCCATCGTCACGCAGATCAAGTCGGCCAGCGGCATCTATTTTGCCGGCGGCGACCAGGGGCGCATCACGCAAGCCTTGCTGCGGCCGGACGGCAGCCGTACGGCCGCGCTGGAAGCCATCTGGTCGGTCTATCGCAATGGCGGCGTGATCGCCGGTTCCAGCGCCGGTGCCGCCATCATGAGCACCACCATGTTCTACGACGCCAAGCCCGTACTCGACATGCTCAAGATGGGCGTGACGGATGGCCGCGAGATCGCGCCCGGCCTGGGCTTCATCGGCAGCGATGTCTTCGTGGACCAGCATCTGCTGGTGCGCGGACGCTTTGCGCGCATGATTCCCGTGATGCTGAAAAAAGGCTATCACCTGGGGCTGGGCATCGATGAAAACAGCGCCATGGTGGTCGACGCCATGCGCGACGTGGAAGTCATCGGCTACAGCGGCGCCCTGCTGATCGATCTGTCTGGCGCCATCAGCGACCGTGGCGTGAAAAATTTCAATATCAGCAATGCGGCCATCAGCTACCTGGACCGGGGCGACAAATTCAACCTCGTCACGCGCGTGTTTACGCCCTCGCCGGACAAGGCCGACAACAAGCTCGATCCGAACCAGCCCGACATGCGCGAACCCGTTTTCACCAATGACATCCTCGGCAACAACGCCGTGCTGGACCTGATGGGCAACCTGATCGACAACGCGCAGCAGGAAGCCATCGGCATCGCCTTTGGCAACCCGCGCGACCCGTATCCGGACCTGGGCTTCGAGTTCCGCTTCAGTAAAACCGTCAACAGCGTCGGCTACAGCTCGACCGAGGCGGAAGCGTATTCGGTGCTGAAACTGCGCCTCGACATCCGCCCGATCCAGCTGCGCCAGCCACTGTACCGCTACAAGTAAGCGGTGCGCCGCCAGCGCGGCCACGCGGCGATCGTCAAGGCCCTGAGCAGCCACTCGATAGGGCCATACGCATGGCCGCGCAGCCACCAACGGCTCAACGGCAGCTGCAGGCCGAAGATGATGACGGCCAGCGCCAGTGCGCCCAGCGGCGACACGCTGCCCATCAGCCGCGCGCCATACGCGAGGAACAGCACGGCGCAGATGGCCGACTGCAGCAGGTAGTTCGACAGGGCCATGCGGCCCGTGTCGGCCAGCAGCGCAAACAGCGTGCCGTCGCGCAGGCGCTCGAACAGGATCAGCGCCAGCGCCAGGTAGGCGCCCGCCAGCAGTGGCGCGCTCGCCAGGCCCACGGCCAGTCCCGCCACCTGCCATGCCTGGCTATCCCCATACACGGAGGTCCACGCGTAGAAGGCGGCGCCGGGCAATCCCGCCAGCGCGCCGGCCCACAGCAGGTGGCGGCGCAGCGGCAGATAATCGCTTGCGTGCAGCAGCATCTCGCGCTTGCCGGCGGCCAGGCCGCACAGGAACATGGCCAGCGCGCACGGTGCCTGTACCAGCAGCAGGACGATCCAGATTTCACCCAGTTCGCGCAGGTGCTGATGGACGACGGCGGCCGGCGTGGCGTGGTAGGCGGCCAGCGCGCTTGCCGCCTTTTGCGCCATCGCCACGGCGTTGTCCGCAGCGTCGCCCGCTGGCTGCAGGCTTTGCAGCCAGGCCATGCCTGCCCAGAATGCCACGCAGACGGTGACGAGTATCAACGCCAGGGACAGTGCCTGGCGCTCGCCGCAGCGGTGCAGCGCCAGCAGCACGATGCCCAGCAGAGCATAGGTCGTGAGTATGTCGCCATGAAACAGGAGCACGGCATGCAGGGCGCCGATCAGCCACAGGCCCACTTGCCGGCGCAGCATGCGCGGCACGAACGGCGCATCGGCGCGCGCGGCTGCCTGCATCTGCAAGGTGAAGCTGTAGCCGAACAGGAAGGAAAACAGCAGGTAGAACTTGGTTTCGAACAGCAGGGCGACGATAAAGTGCGTGGCGCGGTCCACGCCGCCGTGAAAGGCGGGATCGGTCAATCCCAGGCCGAACCAGGGCGTGGCGAAGGCGCCGATATTGACGACCAAAATGCCGAACAGGGCGCAGCCGCGCAGGGCGTCGACGTCGGCGATGCGTGTGGGCTGGGCTTGCATGGCGGCGCTCATGCCAGGGCAGGGCGCAGGAAGCGCGCCAGCAGCAGGTGCAGGCTGGCGCGTTGCGCCAGCGGTGCATAATCGGGATCGACTGCGACCCGGTTGAAGATGCCGTCGATCAGCGCGGCGATCCAGCTGGCCGTTTGCGCGGCGTCCAGCGCGGCGTCGACCTGGCCCCCTGATGCCGCCTCTTCCAGCAAGGCTTGCAAGCCGGCGCGCAGGCTGGCGTCGTTGCGCGCCACCCTGGCCGCGATATCCGTGTCGCGCATCGCTTCGGCGGATATTTCCAGCGCCAGCCCCGCAAAGTCGTCATCGGCCGCCAGCGCCAGCACCAGGTCCATGAAATCGAGCAGGGCGCCGTAGGCATCGGCGCTGCCTTGCACGCCGGCGAAATAGGCGGTCGTCTCGCTGCCTTCCTCGTCGACGATGGCGGCGATGATGGCTTGCTTGGAGGGGAAGTAGTGAAACAGGTTGCCGGGACTCATGCCCGCCTGCGCGCAGATGGCGGCGGTGCTGGTCTGGTGAAAGCCCTTGCGCGCAAAGCAGTGGCGCGCGGCGGCGAGAATGGCGTCACGGCGGGCCGCGTGTTTGCCGGGATCGATGGTGCGCATAGCTCTTTCCTTTAGTTAATCGACTAGTCAGTCTAATATAAGGCGATTGTATCGCATGGTCAAGCGAATCGCATGAAATGGGCGCTTTGCACGCCCGCATCCTGTCGCTACAATGTGCCGCAGCGGTTTTTCCCGCACCTGCCGGCAGGCCCGCCGATTGTTTGGAAAACCGTTCCCTTCACCTGTTTTTCTACCGTTTTAGGAATGACATGCAGCAGACTCCGATTCGATCCTTCCTCTGCGCGCTGGCGCTGGCCGCCGGCATCGTCCCTGCCGCGCAGGCGGGCAACACGCCGCCGCCGGCCACCATGCGCCTCGATTACCAGCACAGCGGCAATGCGCTGGGCGAGCACTATGCGGTCGAGCGTGTGCTGGTCGAGCCGCTGCCATGGCCGGGCAACCTGGCGCGCCCCATCGACGATAGCAACCGCGGCAACGACCTGCTGGAAGTGGTCGACATCAAGTCGGGCAAGGTGCTGTACTCGCGCGGTTTTTCCACCATCTTCGGCGAATGGGCCAGCACCGATGAAGCGAAGACCACCACGCGCGCCTTCCAGGAATCCGTGCGCTTCCCGCAGCCCGAGCACCCCGTGCGCGTGCGCATCCTCAAGCGCGACGAGCGCGGCCTGTTTTCCGTTGTGTGGAGTACCGATGTCGATCCTGCCGCGCAGGACGTGATCCGCAAGCAGCCGCCGGCGCCCGTCAAGCCGATCCCGATCCGCATCAGCGGGCCATCGCCCGACAAGGTCGACCTGCTGATCATGGGCGACGGCTATACGGCCGCCGAAATGGGCAAGTTCGAAGCGACGGCGCGCAAGCTGGCTGACCATCTTTTCACCGTCTCGCCATTTCGCGAGCGGGCCAGGGACTTCAACGTATGGGCCATGGCCGCGCCGACCCAGGAGTCGGGCGTGTCGCGTCCCTCGACGGGCGTGCATCACGCGTCGCAGCTGGGCACGCGCTACGATATCTTCGGCAGCGAGCGCTATGTGCTGACGACGGATAACCGCGCGCTGCGCGACCTGGCGCAGTACGCGCCGTATGAATTCATCGAAATCCTCGTCAACAACGATACATACGGCGGCGGCGGCATCTTCGGCCAGTTCAGCACGGCGGCGGCCAATAGCGACTGGGCCAATTACCTGTTCGTGCATGAATTCGGCCACCATTTCGCCGGCCTGGCCGACGAGTACTACACCTCGCCCGTGGCCTATCAGTCGAATGGCGAGCGCCAGGAACCGTGGGAGCCGAACGCCACGGCGCTGCGCGATCCGGCCAGGCTGAAATGGAAGCACCACGTCAAGGCCGGCACGCCGCTGCCGACGCCATGGCCGAAGGAAGCATACGACAGCCATGCGCGCGAATACCAGAAGCAGCGCGCGGCCCTGCGCGCGGCCAACCGCCCGGAAAGTGAGATGAGCGACTTGTTCAAGGCCGACCTGGCCTACACGCAGCAGCTATTCTCGAAGGCGCCGCAGCGCCATGCGGTGGGCGCCTTCGAAGGCGCGAACTACGAGTCGTCCGGCTACTACCGGCCCGAGATGCAGTGCATCATGTTCGACCGCAGCGAGACGTTCTGCTCCGTGTGTCAGGATGGCATCAGCACCATCATCGACCTGTATTCGCGTCCCGCCGCGGCGCCGGGCAAATAATGCCGCTCCTGCCGCATCCGTAATACATGGGGGTCATGTTGCATCGCAATAGCATGGCCCCCTTTCTGCCTCTCCCCACCGTCTGCCTTCCGCCCCTGCCCAGCGCTGCTTGTTTTCCAGGCAATACCAATTGTCGCTCACCTGCGCGCTTTTCTTCTCGCTAGCCCAGTGATATTATCAAATCAATACGTCCGCACGCTTGCCTGAAAAATATTTCATTTAGATAATATTGAGGTAAAATTTGATTTACATCAATGTTGCATTGCCGCAATCGCACTTATAGTTGACCTAGCTCAAAGCGTCATGGAATGCGGATCGGACTCATCACGAATCACGCGTCTAAATGCTGTAGAGTAATTTCGCCCCGTACCAGTTCCCCGAAAATGCACTGGTGCGTGCCTCGAATTTCAGTGACGGAAGCCGATTCATGAAGATGCAGACCCCCGCGCCTGACGCGTGCAGTACCTTACACCCCCACACTCCCATTGCCTTGCCGTATGCGCGTGCCGGCGGCGTGACGCTGGCCACTTGCGCCGTCGCCATGCACGCCGGCGCGGTGCGATGCGTGCATGCGGCCACGCCGTGGCCCGCCCTGCGTCCGGTCCAGGCATGACGGCCGACTTGCGGCCCTTGCCTTTGCAGGGCAAGCGGGGCCTGGTGGTGGGTATCGCCAACACGCAAAGCATCGCCTGGGGCTGCGCCAGCGCACTGCGCGCGGCCGGCGCCGAATTGGCCGTGACCTGGCTCAATGACAAGGCCCGTCCATACGTGGAACCGCTGGCGCAGCAAGTGCAGGCGGCCATCATGGCGCCGCTCGACGTGGCCGTGCCGGGCCAGCTCGAAGCGCTGTTCGCGCAGATCGAACGGCAATGGGGACGGCTCGAATTCGTCGTCCATTCCATTGCCTATGCGCCGAAGCAGGACTTGCATGGCCGCGTGACGGACAGTTCTGCCGACGGCTTTGCGCAGGCGATGGATATCTCCTGCCACTCCTTCATGCGCATGGCGAAACTGGCCGAACCGCTGATGCCGGACGGCGGCAGCCTGATGACCATGAGTTATTTGGGCGCGGAGGAAGTCATCGCCGACTATGGCCTGATGGGGCCCGTGAAGGCGGCGCTGGAAGCGTCGGTGCGCTACCTGGCCGCCGAACTGGGCCCGCAAGGCATCCGCGTCAACGCCATTTCGCCGGGACCACTGGAGACGCGGGCCGCTTCCGGCATCGCCCATTTCGACCGCCTGATGGCCGACGCCATCGAACGCTCGCCCATGCGGCGCCTGGCCACCATCGAGGACGTGGGCGCGCTGTGCGCCTTCCTCGCCGGCGACGGCGCGCGCGCCATCACGGGCGGCACCCTGTATGTCGACGGCGGCTACAACATTCTGAATTGACTGGAAGAAGATGACCATGGCTGTTCCTACTTTACCCAACTGCGCCAGGATGGCCGCGCTGGCCACCGCGCTGGCTCTGGCCGGCTGCGCCTCGATGGCGCCACCGTATGCGCCACCGCCGCTGCCCGTGGCGGCGCAGTATCCGGAAACCGATTCCGCCGGCGCGCACGCGCCCGACGTCGCCTGGCAAGCCTATTTTGCCGATCCGCGCCTGCAGGCGCTCATTGCGCAGGCGCTGGCCAGCAACCGTGACATCCGCATCGCTGCGCTGCGCGTGGAAGAGGCGCGCGCCGCGTATGGCATTCAGCGCGCCGAGCAATTTCCCACCATCGCGCTGGGCGCTTCGGGCAGCCGCGCGCGCGTGCCCGGTGACCTGAGCGTGACGGGCCGTCCCATGACGAGCGCGCAGTACCAGACAGGCTTGAACGTGAGCGCCTGGGAACTCGACTTCTGGGGCCGCGTGCGCAGCCTGAAGGACAGCGCGCTGCAAACCCTGCTGGCCAGCGACGAGGCGCGCCGCGCCGTCGGCGTGGCCCTGGTGGCGCAGGTGGCCAATGGTTACCTGGGCTTGCGCGAACTCGACGAGCGCGTGGAACTGGCGCGCGCCACCGTCGACAGCCGCGCCGAATCGCTGCGCATCTTCACGCGCCGCTTCGAGGTGGGGTCGATTTCCAAGCTGGACCTGACGCAGGTGGAAACCTTGCTCAGCCAGGCCTTGTCGCTGTCGGCGCAGCTGGAACAGGCGCGCGCCGTGCAGGCGCATGCGCTGGCCCAACTGGTGGGCGGCCCCATCGACCTGACGCCGGTGGCTGGTGAGGTGCGCCGCTTCGACGACGCCAGCGTGCTGCAGCCGCTGCATGCGGGCCTGCCCTCGGCTTTGCTCACGCAGCGTCCCGACCTGGTGGCGGCCGAACATCAGCTGCGCGCCGCGCAAGCCAATATCGGTGCCGCGCGCGCCGCCTTCTTCCCGACGATTTCCTTGACGGCGGCCTACGGCACGGCCAGCGCGGAATTGAGCGGCTTGTTCGATTCGGGCAGCGGCGCGTGGAATTTCGCGCCGCGCCTGGTGCTGCCGATCTTTGACGCGGGCCGCCTGCGCGCGAATATGGAACTGGCCGAAGTGCGCCGCGACATGGCCGTGGCCAATTACGAAAAAAGCGTGCAGGGCGCCTTCCGCGAAGTGGCCGACGCGCTGTCGAACCGGCGCTGGCTGGCGCTGCAGGTCGATATCGGCAAGACGACCCTTGCCGCGCAGAGCGAACGGGCGCGCCTGGCCAAGCTGCGCTACGACAATGGCGCCGCGCCCTACCTGGAAGTGCTCGACGCGCAGCGCGACTTGCTGACGGTCGAGCAGCAGCTGGTGCAGACGCGCCGCGCGCTGCTGTCCAGTCAGGTCAGCCTGTATGCGGCGTTGGGCGGTGGCGCGCCAGCCACTTCCGCCGCCGCTTCCACCCACTAATTTGATCGCCCCGATACCATGACTCCACAACTGAAGAAAAAACTCATTCCCGCCGCGCTGGTCGTGGCCGTCCTCGTGCTGGGCTATGTGGCCTGGCAAAAAATGCGTCCCACGGGCCCAGGCGAAGGTTTCGTCAGCGGCAATGGCCGCATCGAAGCGACGGAAATCGACGTCGCCACCAAGCTGGCGGGCCGGGTCAAGGAGATCCTCGTGCGCGAGGGCGACTTCGTCAAGTCGGGTCAGCCGCTGGCCACCATGCAGGTCGACTCCCTGACGGCCCAGCGCGACGAGGCGCGCGCGCGCCAGCAGCAGGCGTCCGACGCCGTGGTGGGCGCGCAGGCGCAAGTGGCCGTGCGCGAGAGCGACAAGGCGGCCGCGCTGGCCATGGTGGCGCAGCGCGAAAGCGAACTCGATGCGGCCAAGCGCCGCCTGGCCCGTTCCGAAACCCTGTCGAAAGAGGGGGCTTCCTCGGTGCAGGAACTCGACGACGACCGCGCCCGCGTGCGCAGCGTGGCAGCAGCATTGAACGCGGCCAAGGCGCAAGTGACGGCGGCGCAGGCGGCTATCGACGCGGCAAAGGCGCAGGTGGTGGGTTCGCGCTCCGCCGTCGTCGCCGCCGAGGCGACGACGGCGCGCATCGATTCCGACCTGGCCGATGGCCAGCTGACGGCGCCGCGCGACGGCCGCGTGCAATACCTGGTGGCGCAGCAGGGCGAAGTGCTGGCGGGCGGCGGCAAGGTGCTCAACCTGGTCGACCTGTCGGACGTCTACATGACCTTCTTCCTGCCCGAGACGGCGGCCGGCAAGGTGGCGCTGGGCGGCGAGGTGCGCATCATCCTCGACGCGGCGCCCAATTATGTGATTCCGGCGACGATCTCGTTTGTCGCGGCCAGCGCGCAATTCACGCCGAAGACGGTGGAAACGGCCAGCGAGCGCCAGAAGCTGATGTTCCGCGTGAAGGCGCAGATCAGCCGCGAGCTGCTGCAAAAGCATCTGGCGCTGGTGAAAGTGGGCTTGCCTGGCGTGGCCTGGGTGCGTCTCGATGCGAAGCAGGCATGGCCCGCTGAACTGACTGCCAAGGTTCCGCAGTGAGCATGGACGTGAACTCCTTTGTCGTCAGCATCAAGGGCGTCAGCCAGCATTACGGCAAGACGGTGGCGCTCGACGCCATCGACCTGGACGTGCCGGCCGGCCGCATGGTGGGCTTGATCGGGCCCGATGGCGTGGGCAAATCGAGCCTGCTGTCGCTGGTGGCCGGCGCGCGTGCCGTGCAGCAGGGCAGCGTGATGGCGCTGGGCGGCGACATGCGCGATGCGCGTCACCGCGACGACGTCTGCCCCCGCATCGCCTACATGCCGCAAGGCTTGGGCAAGAATCTGTATCCGACTTTGTCTGTCGAGGAAAACCTGCAGTTTTTCGCGCGCCTGTTCGGCCACGACGCGGCCGAACGCCGCCGCCGCATCGACCAGCTGACCCGCAGCACGGGCTTGCAGCCCTTCCTGGCGCGCCCGGCGGGCAAGCTGTCGGGCGGCATGAAGCAGAAGCTGGGCCTGTGCTGCGCGCTGATCCACGATCCCGACCTGCTCATTCTCGATGAGCCCACCACTGGCGTCGATCCGCTGGCGCGCGCCCAGTTCTGGGACCTGATCGCCGGCATCCGCGTGCAGCGCCCGCAAATGAGCGTGATGGTGGCCACCGCCTACATGGACGAGGCGCAGCGCTTCGATTGGTTAGTGGCCATGGACGACGGCAAGGTGCTCGATACGGGCACGCCGGCCGAACTGCTGGCGCGCACGGACAGCGGCAACCTGGAAGCGGCCTTCATCAGGCTGCTGCCCGACGCCAAGCGCGCCGGTCACCAGCCCGTCGTCATCACGCCGCTCGATGCGGCCAGTGCGCAGGACGTGGCCATCGAGGCCAAAGACCTGACCATGCGCTTCGGCGATTTCACGGCCGTCGACCATGTGAATTTCCGTATCGGTCGCGGCGAGATTTTCGGCTTCCTGGGATCGAACGGCTGCGGCAAGTCGACCACCATGAAGATGCTCACGGGCCTCTTGCCAGCGACGGAAGGCAAGGCCTGGCTGTTCGGCAAGGAGGTTGATTCCAACGATATCGACACGCGCCGCAGGGTCGGCTACATGTCGCAGGCCTTCTCTCTGTACAGCGAACTGACGGTGCGCCAGAACCTGGTGCTGCACGCGCGCCTGTTCCACGTCCCGGAAGCTGAAATCGTTGCACGCATCGACGAGATGGCACAGCGCTTCGACTTGCGCGCAGTGATGGACGACTTGCCCGACAGCCTGCCGCTGGGCATACGCCAGCGGCTGTCGCTGGCCGTGGCCATGGTGCACAAGCCGGAAATGCTGATCCTCGACGAGCCGACGTCCGGCGTCGACCCCATCGCGCGCGACAATTTCTGGCGCCTGATGATAGAGCTGGCGCGGCGCGACCGCGTCACCATTTTCATTTCCACCCACTTCATGAACGAGGCCGAGCGCTGCGACCGCATTTCGCTGATGCACGCGGGTAAAGTGCTGGTCAGCGATGCGCCGGCAGAACTGGTGCGCAAGAAGGGCGCACCGTCGCTGGAAGCGGCTTTCATCGCCTACCTGGAAGAGGCGGGCGGCAGCACGGCGCCCGCGGCAGTGCAGGAAACGCCGGCGCCCGCGCAGGAAGCGGCAGTGCAGGCACCAGCGCCGCAGCACCGGCGCAGCCGTTTCAGCCTGGGACGCATGCTCAGCTACATGTGGCGCGAAACCCTGGAACTGCGCCGCGATCCCGTGCGCCTGACGCTGGCGCTGGGCGGCTCCGTCCTGCTGCTGTTCGTCATCGGCTTCGGCATCAGCCTGGACGTCGAAGACCTCAGTTATGCGGTACTCGACCACGACCAGACGACTTTGAGCCAGAATTACACGAACAACCTGGCCGGCTCGCGCTACTTCATCGAGCGACCGCCCTTGCGCGACTATGCCGATATCGACAAGCGCATGCGCAGCGGCGAACTGTCGCTGGCCATAGAAATTCCGCCCGGCTTCGCGCGCGACGTGCAGCGCGGCGCACCGGCCCAGGTGGGCGCGTGGATCGATGGCGCCATGCCGATGCGCGCCGAAACCGTGCAGGGCTATGTACAGGGCATGCATCAGCTGTGGCTGGCCGACCAGGCCTTGCACCGCTATGGCATCACGATGAACAATCCGGTTGCCATCCAGACGCGCTACCGCTACAACCCGGACGTGAAAAGCTTGCCGGCGATGGTGCCGGCCGTGATTCCCTTGCTGCTGCTGATGCTGCCGGCCATGCTGGCGGCGTTGTCCGTGGTGCGTGAAAAGGAGCTGGGCTCCATCATCAATCTGTACGTGACGCCCGTCACGCGCCTGGAATTTTTGCTCGGCAAGCAGGTGCCGTACGTGCTGCTGGCAATGCTCAACTTCGTGCTCATGGCGCTGCTGGCGGTCACCGCCTTTGGCGTGCCGATCAAGGGCAGCCTGCCGACCCTGATCGGCGCCACCTTCATCTTCAATATCTGCGCCACCGGCATCGGCTTGTTCGCGTCGACGTTTACGCGCAGCCAGATCGCGGCCCTGTTCGTGACCATGATCGGCACCATGATCCCGGCCATCCAGTTTTCAGGCCTGCTCAATCCCGTCTCGTCGATGGAAGGCGTGGGCAAGGCCATCGGCCTGATGTACCCGGCCACGCACATGCTCAATATCAGCCGGGGGGTGTTCAACAAGGCGCTGGGCTTTGGTGACCTGCATGCCTCGTTCTGGCCCCTGATCGTCGCCATTCCCGTGATCCTCGGCGTGACGGTGGCGCTGCTGAAGAAACAGGAGAGCTGATATGCGGCATCTTGAAAATATCTACCGCCTGGGCGTGAAGGAAATCTGGAGCCTGATCCGCGATCCGATGATGCTGATCCTGATCCTCTACACGTTTACGTTGGCCATCTATGTGGCTGCCACGGCCAAGCCGGAAACGCTGCACATGGCCTCGATTGCCATCGTCGACGAGGATGGCTCGCCCCTGTCCGGGCGCATCGCCTCGGCCTTCTTCCCGCCCCAGTTCACGCCGCCGGCCATGATCAACCAGAGCCAGGTCGATGCGGGCCTGGACGCGGGCCAGTACACCTTCGTGCTGACGATACCGCCCAAGCTGCAGGCCGACGTGCTGGGCGGGCGCCAGGCGGAGCTGCAGCTGAACGTGGATGCGACGCGCATGAGCCAGGCCTTCAGCGGCAGCGGCTATATCCAGCAGATTGTCGCCGGCGAAGTGGCCGAATTCGCCAAACGCTATCGGGGCGCGACGGTCTCGCCGGTGGAACTGGTGATGCGCGCGCGCTTCAATCCTTCGTTGAGCCAGGCGTGGTTTGGCTCGCTGATGGAAATCATCAACCAGGTGACGATGCTGTCGATCATCCTCACGGGCGCGGCCCTGATCCGCGAACGCGAACACGGCACCATCGAGCATCTGCTGGTGATGCCCGTGACGCCGGCCGAAATCATGCTGGGCAAGGTCTGGTCGATGGGCCTGGTGGTGCTGCTGGCCGCCGCCCTGTCGCTGAACCTGGTGGTGCGCGGCATGCTGCATGTGCCCATCGAAGGCTCGATCGCGCTGTTCCTGTGCGGCGCGGCGCTGCACCTGTTTGCCACCACGTCGATGGGTATTTTCCTCGCCACCGTGGCGCGCAGCATGCCGCAGTTTGGCATGCTGCTGATCCTCGTGCTGCTGCCGCTGCAGATGCTGTCGGGCGGCAGCACGCCGCGCGAAAGCATGCCCCAGCTGGTGCAAAACATCATGCTGATCGCCCCAACCACGCATTTCGTCGAATTGAGCCAGGCAATTTTGTACCGGGGCGCCGGCATCGACGTGGTGTGGAAGCCGTTCCTGGCCCTGCTGGCCATCGGCACGGCCCTGTTTACCTTCGCGCTGGCGCGCTTTCGCAAGACCATCAGCCAGATGGCGTAGCCCCCGCGCCGGAATGGTCCGGCGTTTTTTGCATGAAAAGGATAGCCATGAAGATCGAAGCTGCACCATTTTTCTCCACCGGCGGCTTGCCGTCGCTGGGCGTGCTGGGCGACTATGCACGCGACTCGTGGCAGCGCATCGTGTTGTACGCGGACGTGATGCGCCGGCGCGGCAACCAGTACCAGGAGCACATGGCCGAGGAAGTGCCGAACGTGCTGGACTTCCCCGCCGAACTGGTGATGTCTGGCCTGGAACTGGCGCGTCCCGTCAACTACGGCCTGGCGCGCATATTGACGCCCGATGCACCCGAACCTGATCCGTCGAAGCGGCCCTTCGTCGTCGTCGACCCGCGCGCCGGGCACGGTCCCGGCATCGGCGGCTTCAAGGCGGAAAGCGAAATCGGCGTGGCCCTGCGCGCCGGCCACCCGTGCTACTTCATCGGCTTCCTGCCCGATCCCGTGCCGGGACAGACGGTGGAAGACGTGATGCACGCCGAGGCGGCTTTCCTGGAAAAAGTCATCGCCCTGCATCCGCTCAGCGAGGGCAAGCCCGTCGTCATCGGCAATTGCCAAGCTGGCTGGCAAATCCTCATGACGGCGGCCATGCGTCCGGAATTGTTCGGTCCCATCATCGTGGCCGGCGCGCCCGTGTCGTACTGGGCCGGCTGGCATGGCCGCAATCCGATGCGCTACGCCGGTGGGCTGATGGGCGGCAGCTGGGCCACGGCGCTGGCGGGCGACCTGGGCAACGGCCGTTTCGACGGCGCCAGCCTGGTGCAGAATTTCGAGAAGCTCAACCCGGCCAACACCCTGTGGAGCAAGCAGTACAACCTGTATGCGAACATCGACACGGAAGCGCCCCGTTACCTGGAATTTGAAAAGTACTGGGGCGGCCACGTGTTCCTGAACGACGTCGAGATGCAGTACATCGTCGACAATCTGTTCATCGGCAACCGCCTGGCCACGGCGGAGTTGATCACGTCCGATGGCGTGCGCCTGGACTTGCGCAATATCCGTTCGCCCATCGTCGTGTTTTGCTCGAACGGCGACAACATCACGCCGCCGCCGCAGGCGCTGGGCTGGATCACGGACCTGTACCGCGATGACAAGGATGTGCTGCTGCACGACCAGACCATCGTGTATGCCGTGCATGACAGCATCGGCCACCTGGGCATCTTCGTCTCGGCCAAGGTGGGGCACAAGGAACACCAGAAATTCGCCAGCAATATCGACCTGATCAACCTGCTGCCGGCCGGCATTTACGAAGCGAGGATCGTCGACAAGACGCCCGACACGCCGAACGCCGACCTGGCCAGCGGCGACTATGTGCTGCAGGTCGAGCACCGCGGCATCGAGGACGTGCGCGCCATCGTGCAGCCAAGTGTGGAAAACGACCGTAAGTTCGCCGCCGCCGCGCGCGTGTCCGAAGTGAATCTGGCCTTGTACCGCACGTTTGCGCAGCCGTGGGTGCGCGCCATGGTCACGCCGCAGTCGGCGCGCTTCCTGCAGCTCGCGCATCCGCTGCGCGTGTCGTACGAACGCTGGACGGACCATAATCCGCTGGCCAGGCTGGTGGCCAGGGAGGCGGAAAAAGTACGCGCCCACCGCCAGCCGGTGGCGCCCGACAACCCGCTGCTGGCCATGCAGGAAGCAGTTTCAGGTGCCATCACGGCCGGCTTGAACAGCTGGCGCGACTGGCGCGATACGCTGCAGGAAACCACCTTTGACCTGGTGTACGGCTCGCCGCTGGTGCAGGCGCTGACGGGACAAGCCATCGGCGACACGACGCCGCCGCGCCCCCATCCCGGTATCTCGCCCGAGCATTGCGAATACGTGCGTTGCGAAACGCGCAAGATGGACGAGGACATGCAGCGGGGCGGCCTGGTGGAAGCGGCCGTGCGCGCGCTGTTCTACATCTACCGCTTCCGCATGATCGCCGACGAGCGCAGGGTCAACCTGGCCCTGAAATTGATCAAGCCGCAGTACCGGCAGGATGTCAACATGGAGGAATTCCGCGGCATCGTGCGCCAGCAGGCGCGCTTGATGCTGCATGATTTCGATGCCGCCATCGCCGCCTTGCCGGTCCTGCTGTCGCGCGCCAGCCCGGACGACATCGGCGCGCTGTCCGAATGGCTGCAGCAAGTGCTGCAAGTGCCCGAAGCGCCGACGCCGGACGAGGAAGCGAGCCTGCAGCAGATGCTGGACGTCTTCGATCGCGCGATCAAGGCGCAAGCGAAGGCGTTGCCGTCGGACGCGCGCTCATCCCCTGCCGGGCCAAAAGCCAAGCCGGCCAAACACATTACCCCTGTATAGAAGACCACGATGACTACTACCCAAGACGATGACTTGAATATCGTACGTAACCGCACCTTCGACCAGATCGCCATCGGTGACAGCGCCAGCATCACGCGCACCCTGAGCATGGACGATATCGCCCTGTTCGCGGTGATGTCGGGCGATGACAACCCGCAGCACCTCGATGCCGAATTTGCCGCGGCCAGCCGCTACCAGGGCGTGATCGCCCACGGCATGTGGGGCGCGGCCCTCATTTCCGCCGTGCTGGGCACGCGCCTGCCCGGCGCCGGCACCGTCTACACGGGCCAGACCCTGCGCTTCCTGCAGCCCGTACGCGTGGGTGATACGCTGGCCATCAGCGTCACCGTCACGGCCCTCGAGCCGCGCAGCCGCCACGTGACCCTTGCGTGCCGCTGCGTCAACCAGCACGGCGCCGTGGTGCTCGACGGCGAGGCGCAGGTGATCGCGCCCGCCGAGCAGATCGAACGCCAGCGCGCCACCCTGCCCGAGGTACGCCTGCATAACGGCGACGGCACGCGGCGCCTGCTGGAACACGCGCGCACCCTGGGTCCGATCAAGGTGGCCGTGATCCACCCTTGCGATGAACTGAGCCTGTCCGGCGCGCTCGACGCGCATGCGGCCGGCCTGATCACGCCCGTGCTGGTGGCGCCGCGCGCGCGCCTGGAGGCGGTGGCGCTGGAAGCTGGCCTGAGCCTGGCCGGCATCGCCATCGAGGACGTCGAGCATAGCCATGCGGCAGCTGCGCGCGGCGCCGAACTGGCGGGCAAGGGCGAAGTGGAAGCCTTGATGAAGGGCAGCCTGCACACGGATGAACTGATGTCGGCCGTGCTGTCGGCCAGCGCCGGCCTGCGCACCAAGCGCCGCATCAGCCACTGCTTCCTGATGCAGACACCCGCGTATCCGCGTCCTTTCATCATCACGGACGCCGCCATCAATATCGCGCCCAACCTGGCCATGAAGGCCGACATCGTGCGCAACGCCATCGACCTGGCGCACGTGATCGGCGTGGCCAGGCCGCGCGTGGCCATCCTGGCCGCCGTGGAAACGGTGAACGCGGACATGCCCGCCACGCTCGATGCCGCCGCCCTGTGCAAGATGGCCGACCGCGGCCAGATCACGGGCGCGATCCTCGACGGCCCGCTGGCTTTCGATAACGCCGTCTCGATCGCCGCCGCCACCGTCAAGGGCATCGTCTCCGAGGTGGCGGGCCGCGCCGATATCTTGCTGGTGCCCGATCTGGAAAGCGGCAACATGCTGGCCAAGCAGCTCGAATATATGGGCGACGCGGACAGCGCCGGCATCGTGCTGGGCGCGAAAATCCCCGTCATCCTGACCAGCCGCGCCGACTCGCGCGCCAGCCGCATCGCCTCGTGCGCCATCGCCGTGATGCTGGCCAACCATTACCGGAGCACGCCGCCATGAACGCGCCAATCCCCCATGCCGATGGCACCCTGATCCTGGTGCTCAATTGCGGCTCGTCGAGCATCAAGTTCGCCCTGTTCGAGCAAGCGGGCGGCGTGTTGCCGCAGCAGGCGCAATGGAGCGGCAAGGTCGAAGGCATCGGCCGCGAAAATGCCACGTACCGCGCCGGCGGCCTGCCTGCCGTCGCTTTGCAGCTGGACCCGGAGCAACCGCATCACGCGGCCCTCGAATATATCCGCGCGCAAGTGGTGGCGCAGCTGGACGGGCGTGCGCTGCGCGCCGTGGCGCACCGCGTGGTGCATGGCGGCAGCAAGTATTTCGCCCCCGTGCGCATCGATTTCACCGTGCAGGCGGACCTGAAAAGCTTCGTGCCGCTCGCGCCCCTGCACCAGCCGTTCGCCCTGGAGGCGATCGAGGTGCTGCTCGAATCGCGCCCCGACATCGCCCAGGTGGCGTGCTTCGACACGGCCTTCCACCACACGGTGCCGCAGGTCGAGCAGATGCTGGCACTGCCGTACGATGCGTGGGAGCGGGGCTTGCGCCGCTACGGCTTCCACGGCCTGTCGTATGAATACCAGTCGCTGGTGCTGGAGCAGCGCTTCGGCGCTGTCGCGCGTGGCAAGGTCATCGTGGCCCACCTGGGCAGTGGCGCCAGCCTGTGCGCCATGGAGAATTTGCACAGCGTGGCCACCACCATGGGCTTTTCCGCCTTGGACGGCCTGATGATGGGCACGCGCTGCGGCTCGCTCGATCCGGGCGCCGTCATCTACCTGATGGAAATCGAAAAACTGTCGCTGGAAAAGGTAGCGCACGTGCTGTACCACGAATCGGGCTTGCTGGGCGTGTCGGGTGTGTCGGCCGATCCGCCGGTCTTGCTGGCGCAGCAGGACCGCCAGGATGCCACTGGCGAGCGCATCCGCGCCGCGCTGGCTTTATACATCCGCCGCATCGTGCGCGAGATCGGCGCCCTGACGGCCGTGCTGGGCGGGCTGGACATGCTGGTGTTTACGGCCGGTATCGGCGAGCACAGCGCCGAGCTGCGCCAGCGCATCTGCGCCGAGCTGGGCTTTATTGGCCCCGTGCTCGATGCGCAGGCGAATGCGCGCAATGCCAGCCGCATTTCCAGCGATGCCAGCCGCATCGTGGTGGGCGTGGAACCGGCCAACGAGGAGTGGGTGGCGGCGCGCCACGCGGCCCTGGCCGTCAGCGTGTGAGATCCTGCAGCGTACGGCCGCGCTCGATGGGAAGTTTGCCGAAATGCACATATTTCCCGTTGAGTGCGCTAACGCACTGTGTGGTTTGCCAGTTATCTTTACTATGAAGTCATGCCATTGCGCTACATCAAGAAACAGCGCGATGCCTGGCAAATTTTGAACATTTTGCCCGCCTTTAGTAAGAATAAAATTAAACCATATTGAAAGGTCACATCATGAACAAATTACTCGCCGCACTGATCGCTACCCTGTTTGCCACCGCCGCCTTCGCGCAAACCGCACCGGCCACGGAAGCCGTTGTGAAAGCCCAGGCTTCCGCGCAAAAAGACGTCAACAAGGCTGTTGCTTCGGAAGCCAAAGTCGATGCCAAGGCTGACGCGAATGTCGCCAAGGCGGAAATGAAGGCCGATGACAAGAAAGCCGACGCCCACCACAAGGCCAACAAAACCAAGGCCAAGGCACACGACAAAGTCGTCAATGCTGATGCGGAAGACAAGCTGAAAGCGGAAGCCAAGGCGGATAAAACCGATGCCAAGGCCGATGCGAAAGCCACCAAGACGGCCGTGAAAGCGAACGCCAAGGTCGCCAAGGAAAAAGTGGAAGCGAACGCCGACAAGGCCCTGGCCGCCACCAAGACGGAAGAAGCCAAGGCCAAGGCCGACGCTGAAGTCAAGGCAGCCGCCGCCAAGTAATTCCCCGTTTGCGGGCCACGGCCCGCAAACCCCAAAGACAGCTTCGGCTGTCTTTTTTTTCGTCCGCCACTTTTCCCTGGCGTCGCTTGCCAGTCTTGATCTGCCGCAAATGCTCCTCTTTTCGCCGTGCCATAGTGATCTGGCAAACAGACGAAGGGAGACATCATGAGCACCGCTAAAACGAAAAAAACACCGGCCACCGGTTCGGCTGAAGGCATGTCCGCCATGTCTTCCATGCAGGCGATGCCGGTCGAGGGCGACATGCAGGCCGATGCTGATGCGACGGGCGGCGACGCTATGCCGGGGCCGCGCCTGGGCGTGTCGTATGCCGACCAGACGGCGCTCGCCCAGGGGGCGACCGCCGTGGATGCCGGCGCCATGCCGGGCGGCGGCATGCAGCAGGCGCCGCAAGGCATGGCGGGCACCAGCTGCATGCAGATCGGTGGCGGCGGCATGGGCGGCGATGGTGGCGGTGGCAACGGCGGCGATGGGGGGCAGGGTGGCGGTACGCCGCAGACGCGCACCTGCGCCACGATGGACGTGCATCGTCGCCTGCTGACCGAAGATCCATCCTATGCGAACGTGCGCGCCGATATAGAAAACCTGGCCGGACTTTACGAGGGCGACAGCAGCATTGCCGGACGTTCCGGTGTGACGCAGATACCGGTGGTGGTGCACGTGGTGTGGAATACGGCCGCGCAGAATATTTCGGATGCGCAGATCGCCAGCCAGATCGATGTCCTCAATCGCGACTTCCGACGCGTCAACCCGGATGTGAACAGCACGCCGGCGCCATTTTTGCCCCTGACGGCCGATGCGCGCGTCGAGTTTGCGCTGGCCACGACCGATCCGCATGGTGCGGCCACCAGCGGCATCGAGCGGCGCCAGACGACGGTCGCCTCGTTTGGCGCGGACGATGCCGTCAAGTCGCAGGCGACGGGCGGCATGGATGCCTGGCCGGCCGACAGCTACCTGAATATCTGGGTGTGCCAGCTCGGTGGCGGCTTGCTGGGCTACGCGCAGTTCCCCGGCGGCCCGGCGGCCACCGACGGCGTGGTGATCCTGCAATCGGCCTTCGGCACGAGCGGCACGGCGGCGCCGCCGTTCCACCTGGGGCGCACGGCCACGCATGAAATCGGCCACTGGCTAAACCTGAACCATATCTGGGGAGACGACGGCACCGGGTGCTCGGGCACGGACAATGTAGCCGATACGCCGAACCAGGGCGGGCCGAACACGGGCCAGCCTTCGTTCCCCCACGTTTCCTGCAGCAATGGGCCGAATGGCGACATGTTCATGAACTACATGGATTATGTCGACGATCCCGCCATGTTCATGTTCACGGCGGGCCAGGTGGCGCGCATGCAGGCTTGCCTCGATGGTCCGCGCGCCAGCATCGGCACGGGGGGCGGCACGGGCGCCACGCCGCGCCAGAGCTCTTCTCCCGTCGTGGCCTGGGGCGCGAACCGCCTCGACGTCTTCGTGCTGGGCACGGACCGCGCGCTGTACCACAAGGCCTGGAATGGCTCGGCCTGGGCGCCGTCCGTCACCGGCTATGAAGGGCAGGGCGGCATCTGCACCAGTGCGCCGCAGGTGGTGTCGTGGGCGCCGAACCGGCTCGACGTGTTCGTCACGGGCACCGACAGCGGCCTGTTCCACAAATGGTGGAACGGCACGGCCTGGGGACCGTCGCTGACCGGCTATGAAGCGATGGGCGGCTTGTGCGTGGGCGACCCGCGCGCCGTGGCCTGGGGGCCGAACCGCCTCGACGTGTTTGTCGTCGGCACGGACCGGGCCCTGTATCACAAGTGGTGGAATGGCACGGCCTGGGGACCGTCGCTGACGGGCTACGAAGCCATGGGCGGCATCTGTCTGGGCCAGCCGGAAGCCGTGGCGTGGGGGGCGAACCGCCTCGATGTCTTCGTCATCGGCACGGACCGGGCCCTGTACCACAAGTGGTGGAACGGCACGGCCTGGGGACCGTCGCTGACGGGCTACGAGCGCCTGGGCGGTATCTGCACCTCGTCGCCGAAGGCGGTGGCGTGGGGGCCGAACCGTCTCGACGTGTTCGTCACGGGCACCGATGGCGCGCTGTACCACAAATGGTGGGATGGCGCGAAATGGGGGCCGTCCAACGATGGCTTCGAACGCCTGGGCGGCATCTGCGTGGGCGAAGTGGAAGCCGTGTCGTGGGGTGCCAACCGGCTCGACTTGTTCGTCATCGGCACGGATAGCGCGCTGTACCACAAGGCATGGAACGGCAGCGCCTGGAGTCCGTCGCTGACGGGCTTTGAAAACCTGGGGGGCATCTGCACCTCGCGTCCGCGCGCCACGGCCTGGGCGCCGAACCGCCTCGACGTGTTTGTCACGGGCACCAATGGTGCCCTGTTCCACAAGGCGTGGAACGGCACGGTCTGGTCGCCTTCCGTGAGCGGCTATGAAAGCCTGGGCGGCGTGGTATCGTGTTTCTGATGACAATCTGTTCAACGGGAGGCGGCATGCACGGCATGACGATGGCTTTGCCCAGCGGCAGCTGGACGCATTCCTTCGAGGAGGATGCAGACGGTGTCGAGGTGTACCGGCCCACGGCCACGTTCGCCTTTCCTCCCAGCCGCAAGGGGCGCAAGGTGCTCGAGTTAGGCGCGCCCGCCGGCGCCATGGCACCAGGGGAGGCGGCCTTGACGTCCATGACGCCCGGCCCCGATGACCGGCCCCGCGCCGGCCCCGTGACCCGGCTGCATCCCTTGGGCATGGGCCGCTATGCCGTGGGTGATGCTAGCGGGGCGCAGGAGGTGATCGACATCGTTGAAGCGACGCCCGAGGTGCTGCGCCTGTCGCGGCGTTAAGGCGTGCCGCGCAGCTTGTACGCGAGCGCCGTGCGGTTGCCCACGCCCAGCTTCTGGTAAATCGCATGCAACTGGTTGCGTACGGTGGCCGGCGACTTGCCCAGTTCCCTGGCGATGCTTTTATACGGCAAGCCTTCGGCCGCCATGGCCGCCACCAGCCGTTCGGCCGGGGTCAGGCGCTGCATGACCGCTTGCCTGAAACGTTGTTTGTCATCGCTGTTCTCCTCTCCGTGGGCAGCATGCCGGTGGCATGCCTGCAGGGATAACGGGAGCGCGGGACGTATCTGTAAAATTATCTGTACAACTATTTTCTCTGCGGCCGCTACGGGGCGATAGGCGAAAAAAAAAGACAGGCGAACCTGTCTTTTCGTATGACGGGGTGGCGATCAGCCGATGGCCGCCATGGATACCGGTTTCAGCTTGGCCGCCAGCGCCTTGCCCTTCTTCGCGCGCTTGCCGAAGTGTTCGGCCAGGGCCGTGGCGCCCAGCGACGCATCCTGCGGTTTCGATGCCCGGCCGATGCCCGAGACCACCACGCCGCGCTGGGTGATCGGCTGCACGGCCAGCAGCTTGTCCTTGGCATCGAGGTCGATCAGCTTGACGCCCGTGCCGCCTTTGGACAGGGTTTTCATTTCATCGAGGCCGAACACCAGCAGGCGCGCGCCTTCCGTCAGACAGGCCAGGGCGCTGGCTGCCTCGGGGATGACTTTGGGCGCCAGAGGCACGTCGCCGTCGTCCAGGGTGATGAAGGCCTTGCCGCCTTTCAGACGGCTCGTCATGTCGCCCGCCTTGGCGATGAAGCCGTAGCCGGCGCTCGACGCCAGCAGCAAGCTGGTGGCGCCATTGCCCGCAAAGTAATGGAGGATGCGCACGGCGTTGCCGGGCGTGCCGCCGCTCAGGTCGCACAAGGTCGTGATCGGTACGCCGTCGCCGCGCGCGTTGGGCAGCGCCGAGACGGGGACCGAGTAAATCTTGCCGTTGTTGCCAAAGCCCAGCAGGGTATCGACCGTGCGGCACTCGAAGGCGCCATGCAGGCTGTCTCCGGCCTTGAAGGTGAACTGCGCCGCATCGTGGCCGATGCCGGTGCGCGCGCGCACCCAGCCTTTCTCCGAAATGATGACGGTGACGGGTTCATCGACCACCTTCTGTTCGGCCACGGCTTTCTGCGCTTCCTCGATCAGGGTGCGGCGCGCGTCGCCGAACTGCTTGGCGTCCGCTTCGATTTCGCGGATGATGGCGCGCTTCATCGATCCCGGGTTGTCGAGCAGGTCTTGCAGCGATTTTTCTTCCTTGCGCAGCTCGGCCAGTTCCTGCTGGATCTTGATCGTTTCCAGGCGCGCCAGCTGGCGCAGGCGGATTTCCAGGATATCGTCAGCTTGGCGTTCGGACAGTTTGAACGCGTCGATCAGGGCCGCCTTCGGCTCATCCGAATTGCGGATGATCTGGATCACCTTGTCGATATTGAGCAGGATCGCTTCGCGCCCTTCCAGGATATGGATGCGGTCCTTGACCTTGCCCAGTTTGTAGCCGGTGCGGCGCGTGACGGTCTCGAAGCGGAAATCGATCCACTCGCGCAGGATGTCGCCCAGGCCTTTCTGGCGCGGACGGCCATCGCCGCCGATCATCACCAGGTTGATCGAGGTCGACGATTCCAGCGACGTATGCGCCAGCAGCATCAGCATGAACTCCGTCTGGTCCTGGTTCTTCGATTTCGGTTCGAACACGAGGCGCACGGGCGCGGCGCGGCCCGATTCGTCGCGGATGGTGTCGAGCGAATTGAGGATCAGCGCCTTCAGGGCCACCTGGTCCGGCGACAGCGCCTTCTTGCCCAGCTTGATCTTCGGATTCGTCAGTTCCTCGATTTCTTCCAGCACCTTTTGCGACGAGGTACCCGGTGGCAGTTCCGTCACGACGGCTTGCCACTGGCCGCGCGCCAGCTCTTCGATCTTCCAGCGCGCGCGCACCTTCATGCTGCCACGGCCGCTCGCGTACATGTCCTGGATTTGCGACGGCGGCGTGATGATCTGGCCGCCGCCGGGGAAGTCCGGGCCGGGAATGATGGCCATCAGTTCGGCGTGCGTCATCTTCGGATCGCGGATCATGGCGACAGCTGCTTTCGCCACTTCCGCCAGGTTGTGCGACGGGATTTCCGTTGCCAGGCCCACGGCGATGCCGGAGGCGCCATTGAGCAGCACCATCGGCAGGCGCGCCGGCAGCAGTTTCGGTTCTTCCGTCGAGCCGTCGTAGTTGGGCTGGAAGTCCACCGTGCCCATGCCGATTTCATCCATCAGCAGTTTGGCGATCGGCGTCAGGCGCGCTTCCGTGTAACGCATGGCTGCGGCGCCGTCGCCGTCGCGCGAGCCGAAGTTGCCCTGGCCATCGATCAGTGGGTAGCGCAGTGAGAAATCCTGCGCCATGCGTACCAGCGCGTCGTACACGGACTGGTCGCCATGCGGATGCAGTTTACCCAGCACGTCGCCGACCACGGCCGCCGATTTGCGGGGCTTGGCCGTGGAATTGAGGCCCAGCTCATTCATCGCATACAGGATGCGGCGCTGCACGGGTTTCTGTCCGTCGCACACGTCGGGCAGGGCGCGGCCCTTGACGACGGAGATGGCGTAGTCGAGATAGGCGCGCTCGGCGAAGGTGGACAGGGTCAGCGCTTCGCCGTCGAATACCGGTTCATCCGGCTCGATCGGCTCAGGCTGGGCATCGTCAAATAAATTGGTTTGTGTGGACATGGCGCTTGTTTCGGTGTTAAGTGGTTGCGGTTGAATTCGTGGAGCTGATTATGACAGCCCGGATTTGGAAAAGGACTTGCCGTACGTCAGATACATGTAGCGCAAGGTCAAATAGAGCACGGCCAGGGCCAGTTCGACGCCGTTATGCATCATCGGCATGGCGCGGATGGCCGGGGCCTGGCTGGCCAGCACGAAAGTGGCGATGGACGGCACCAGCACCACCGGCCAGATCGTCTTCCATTTGAAATCGCTGGGGGAAAACAGCAAGCCGGCACACGACCAGACATACAGCGCGGCGCCGACGAAGGCGGCCGGCAGCAGTTGCAAATACAGTTGCAGCAGCAAGCCCGCGCAGCCGATCAGCCATGCCGCGCGCAGGCGGGGCAAGAGCGCCTCTGGCCAGCCGCAATCGCCATACAGACCGGTGGCGCTGCGCAGGGCCAGCGCCGCCAGGCAAAACATCAATGGCATGGCATCGCCGATGGCCAGCGCCGACTGGCCCCTGCCGCTCATGAACATGGCCGCGAATAGCGACAGGCCCAGACACAGGAACAGCAGCATGCCATGCAATAGCTGGCGGTTCATCGCATACGCGAGCAGGGCCGACGCGCACAGGCCGGCCGCCGTGACGAGGCGCATGGTCTCGCCGCGTTCGGGCAAGAACAGCAGCAAGGCCAGCACGAGGTAGGGCGCGATCCAGCTCAGTTGCCGCAAGCCGGGCCGTTGCCACAGCACGGGCAGGCGTTCCTGCAACGTTTCCTGCAGCGCTTCCAGGCGCGCGAACAGGGGCGCCGGCCAGCGCAAGGCATGCATGGCCAGCAGGGAAAAGGCGAGCGCCTGGAAGCCCAGCAGGCTGGCATAGGCAGCCGTGTCGCCGAGCTTGAAGCCGGCCGCATCGAGCACACCCGCGAGCATGAAGTGCAGCACGGAACCCAGGCCGCCCGAGGCCAGCGCCGTCTGCTTGAAGTAGCGTTTGGCATGGACGGCGTGTTCCCACTGCTCGAACAGGTCTGTATCGAGCTTGCAGGCAAGCATCTCGCTGTGCTGCCAGCGTATCGCGTGCAGCAGTTCGCGCAGCTGCAGCGTGAATTTGCGGTCGAACAGCTGGCGCGCGTAGGCGCTTGGCGGCTGCTGCGACATGATGCAGTCCAGGCCGGGGTAGCTGTCGCGGTTGTCGCTGAAATGGGCGAACGAGCGGTCTGCCCGGTGACGCTGCA
Organism: Janthinobacterium sp. P210005; assembly: GCF_036231865.1. Lineage (NCBI taxonomy): Bacteria > Pseudomonadati > Pseudomonadota > Betaproteobacteria > Burkholderiales > Oxalobacteraceae > Janthinobacterium > Janthinobacterium sp. P210005. The sequence goes on along the minus strand of NZ_JAZARC010000003.1, from coordinate 147,177 downwards.
CGGCGCCGCGCACCAGGTCCGCATGGCTGCGCACCAGGTAGGAAAAGTCGTGGTCCCAGCCCAGTTGCTCGAACAGTGCCTGGCGCAGCGCCAGGTCATAGCCGGCGCTGGCGCAATAGCGCAGCGCGCACAGGTCGAATTCCTCGCGCACGTCAAGGTTCAGCATGGCGTCGTCCTGCAGCATGCGGGCCAGCACGTCGCCGGCATCCGCATGCCGCGCCTGCGCCAGGCAACCTTGCCACAGGTTGGCCGCTTCCTGCGCCGGGTCGATGGCGACCACGCCCCATTGTTCCGGGGGAGGGGGCTGTTCCTGGGCAATGATGCCCCACAGTTCCGCAGGCGCTTCCTGCACCGCCTCGTCGATGACGCCCCACAGGTCTGCCGGTTCCATGGGCGGCGCTTCTGGCGCTTCGGCTGCTGCCGCTTGCGGTTCCGGAAATTCCTCCGCAAACAGGTGCGCATGGCGCAGCGCGTATTCATACGCTTCGCGCAGCTCTTGGAAGGCGGCCGGATCGTCTTCGGGACGCGTCACCTTCAGGCGCTTCGCATACGCGCGCTTGAGGGCGCGCTCGTCGCCCGTCGGCTCCGTGTCCAGGATATCCCACAGGCTGCGCTGCTCGTTGTGCATGCCGCCGTCCATTTACAGGAAGCTCTCGCTCTCGACCTGGCGCAACACCTCGTCGAGCGCCTGGCGCGCCTTGCGGATGGTGCTCGGGTCCTGCGTTTCCAGCGCCGCCTGGAAATTGGCCGTGTGCGCCGCCAGGTATTGGCGCACGTCGCCGAGCGACTGTTCATACAGGCGGTCGGCGCGCGTGACCAGGGTGCGGTTTTCCATCTGCTCGCGGGGGTGGATCTTCAGGTCGGCCAGTTCCGCAAAGCGCTGCTCAATTTGTTCCGGCGTCATCACGCCCGCATTGTCGCTGATGACCATCTTGTGCTTTTCCTGCGTGGCCAGCACCGTCACTTCCGCTTCCAACACGCCGCTGACGTCGTAGGTAAAGCGCACGTCGATGCCGATCTCGCCCGCCTTTTTCGCGGGTATCGGGAAGCTGATCTTGCCGAGGAAGACGTTGTCGGCCACCAGGCGCGACTCGCCCTGGAAGATCGCCACGTTGATTTCCTTCTGGTTGTCGTAGATGGTGGTGATGTTTTCCGTGCGCGAGACAGGCACCACGGAATTGCGCTCGATGATGGGCAGGTAATGCCCGCCTTCATACTGGTTCGCGCCGACCTGGCGCGAAATCGAAATGCCCAGCGAATACGGCGCCACGTCCGTCATGACCACTTCGTCGAGGGCGGAGTCGCGCATCTTGAGGCCCGCCTGCACGGCGGCTCCCAGTGCCACGGCTTCGTCCGGGTCCAGGTGGATGGCGGGGAAGCGGCCGAACATGCGCGAGACGAGTTTACGCACCAGCGGCATGCGCGTGGCGCCGCCGGCCAGCACCACTTCATTCAATTCCGCGGCGCGGATGGTGGCGTCGCGCAGCGCCCGCTCCACGGGCAGACGCAGGCGGGCCAGCAGCGGTTCGCACAGCTGCGCCAGCTTGTCTTCGTTGATCTCCCAGCTGTATTCCTTGTCCTGGTAGCGCGTGGCCATGCGCACGGACGGCTGTTCCGACAGCAGGCGCTTGACGCGTTCGGCTTCATCGCGCAACAGCTGCTGCTGGCGCGGGTCGAGCAGGCGGACGCCGACAGCGTCGCGCAGGCCGCTGCCTTCCAAAAAGGCGTCGACCAGCACGGTGACGAAGTCTTCGCCCCCTAAAAAATTGTCGCCAGCCGAGGCGCGCACTTCCATCACGCCTTCGAACAGCTCCAGGATCGACACGTCAAACGTGCCGCCGCCCAGGTCGAAGACGAGGAATTTGCTTTCCTGTTCCTTGTCGCGGATGCCGTAGGCCAGCGCGGCGGCCGTCGGCTCGTTCAGCAGGCGCTCCACGCGCAAGCCCGCCAGTTGTCCCGCGATGCGCGTGGCTTTGCGCTGCGCATCGCTGAAATACGCGGGCACCGTAATGATGGCTTCCTCGACCTTGTGCCCCAAAAAGGCTTCGGCATCTTCCTTCAGCGCGCGCAGCACCATCGACGACAGTTCTTCCGGACGGAATTGCTGCGTGCCGAGGGTGATCTTCTTTTCGCTGCCCATGTAGCGCTTGAAGACGGCCGCCGTCAGCTGCGGGTGCGTCTGCAGGCGCTCGCGCGCGGCGCGGCCCACCAGCACGGTGCCGTCGTCATCGATGCTCACGCACGACGGCGTCAGGTGTTCACCAAGCGCATTCGGGATGATGGAAGCCTTGCCGTCGCGCCAGATGGCGACCAGGCTGTTGGTGGTGCCCAGGTCGATGCCGATGATCATCAGATATCCGCCTCCGCTTCATTGCCGTGTTCTTCGATCCAGGCGCGGCGTCCTGCCGCCTCGCCTTTGCCCATCAACATATTGAAGCGGGAGGCCGAGGCCATGTGGTCGACTTCACCGAGCGTGACGGGCAGCAGACGGCGCGTGTCCGGGTTCATCGTCGTTTCCCACAGCTGCTCGGCGTTCATCTCGCCCAGGCCCTTGAAGCGCGAGATCGACCAGGCGCCCTGTTTCACGCCTTCCTTGCGCAGCTTGTCCTCGATGGCGAGCAGTTCGCCGTCGTCGAGCGCATAGATCTTCTGCATCGGCTTCTTGCCGCGCGCGGGCGCATCCACGCGATACAACGGCGGGCGGGCGATGCAGATGTGACCCTTGTTGATCAGGGCCGGGAAGTGCTTGAAGAAAAGCGTCAGCAGCAGTACCTGGATGTGCGAGCCGTCCACGTCCGCATCGGACAGGATGCAGATCTTGCCGTAGCGAAGGCCGGACAGGTCGGGCGAGTCGCCCACGCTGTGCGGATCGACGCCGATGGCGACCGCGATGTCGTGGATCTCGTTATTCGCGAACAGGCGGTCGCGGTCCGTTTCCCACGAATTCAAGACCTTGCCGCGCAGGGGAAGAATTGCCTGGAATTCCTTGTCGCGGCCCATCTTGGCTGAACCGCCCGCCGAGTCGCCCTCGACGAGGAACAGTTCATTGCGCGTGATGTCCGACGATTCGCAGTCGGTCAGCTTGCCCGGCAGGACGGCGACGCCCGAGGATTTTTTCTTTTCCACTTTTTGCAGCGAGCGCTGGCGCGATTGCGCCTGCTTGATCACCAGCTCGGCCAGCTTCTTGCCGTAGTCGACGTGCTGGTTCAGCCACAGTTCCAGCGGCGGCTTGGTGAAGGTCGAGACGAGGCGCACGGCGTCGCGCGAGTTCAGGCGTTCCTTGATCTGGCCCTGGAATTGCGGGTCCAGCACCTTCGCCGACAGCACGAACGAGGCGCGCGCGAACACGTCTTCCGGCAGCAATTTGACGCCTTTCGGCAGCAGCGAGTGCATTTCGACGAAGTTTTTCACGGCGCCGAACAGGCCGTCGCGCAAGCCCGATTCGTGCGTGCCGCCATTCGAGGTGGGGATCAGGTTGACGTACGATTCGCGCACGATGGCGCCTTCTTCCGTCCACGCCACGACCCAGGCCGCGCCTTCGCCCTCGGCAAAGCCTTCCGAGTCCGGACCCGCATACTGCGCGCCTTCGAACAGGGGAATCAGGGTTTCGCCATTCGATACCTGCGCCAGCGTTTCGGTCAGGTAGCCGCGCAAGCCTTCCGCGTACTGCCAGGTTTGCGTATCGCCCGTTTTCGCGTTGGTGAGGGTGACGGTCACACCCGGCAGCAGCACGGCTTTCGAGCGCAGCAGGCGTTGCAGCTCGGTTTGCGAGATGTTCGGCGAATCAAAGTATTTGGCATCGGGCCAGGCGGTGACGCGCGTGCCTGACTTCTTGCCGTCGCGCGGGGCGGGGCGGGAGCTCAGGGGCTCGATCACGTCGCCGTTGGCAAACACCATATGGTGCAAGCCGTTGCCGTCGCTTTCCTTGCGCCAGACGGTGATTTCCAGGCGCGTCGACAGCGCATTGGTGACGGACACGCCGACGCCATGCAAGCCGCCCGAGAACGCATAGGCGCCGCCCGAACCCTTGTCGAACTTGCCGCCCGCGTGCAGCCGCGTAAACACGATTTCCACCGTCGGCACGCCTTCTTCCGGATGCAGGCCGACGGGAATGCCGCGGCCATTGTCTTCGACGGTGATGCTGCCATCCGTGTTTTGCGTCACGGCGATATGCGTGCAGTGACCGCCCAGCGCCTCGTCGGAGGCATTGTCGATCACTTCCTGAATGATGTGCAGCGGATTTTCAGTGCGGGTGTACATCCCCGGGCGCTGCTTGACGGGTTCCAGTCCTTTCAGGACACGGATGGATGATTCGCTGTAGTCGGATGCTGGTTTTTTAGTGGCCATACGTGTTCAAGCTAAGTAAAGACAGTGGTTGGAACGCCAGGCCAGGGCACTGCGGGGCGCAGTGACAGCGGCGGCGATAACTGTATAAATATACAGTATATCCCGTCCAGCGTCACTGGGGGAGGGCAGTGCGGCAGGCTTGGCGTCCTTGTGCGGACGCTCGCGCATTCTATCTTGTCCCGCGAGCAATAGCGCTACTCCAAGGCAACAACAGTGCGCTGCGCGCGTGGTTTGGCGCCCATTGTGAAGGATTTTATGCGGTAAAGCGCCCGTTTTTACATCTTGTTTACAGCTGCCTCCCCAGTCTTTACGAATTTTTTAGACCCTTTTGGCTAATCTGCTCACTATCAAAACAAACCTGAATGAGGGTGGGAATGGATCTCGTGTATCTCGGCTTGATTGCCGTGTTTTTCGTCGTGGCGGCCGGCTTTGCCGTCGCCTGCGACAAATTAGGGAGCGTCAAATGAACGCGTTTTATGTGCTGGGCGCCGTCGTGTCGGCTGGCCTGCTCGTGTACCTGCTGGTCGCGCTGCTGAAGGCGGAGGAACTGTGATGACGACGCAATCGATATTGTTATTGGTGGCTTTCCTGGCCGTGCTGCTGGCCGCCGGCTATCCGCTGGGCCTGTATATGGCCAGGGTGGCCGGCGATGGCCCCGTGCGCGGCCTGGGCTGGCTGCAAAAGCTGGAAAACCTGCTGTACCGCTGGTCCGGCCTGCCCGCCGACAAGGCCATGGGCTGGAAAAGCTATGCCATCGCCCTGATCGTCTTCAATACCGTGGGCGCCGTCTTCGTCTACGGCCTGCAGCGCCTGCAGGGCTTCTTGCCCTTGAATCCCCAGGGTCTCGGCGCCGTCAGCCCCGATTCCTCGTTCAATACCACCGTCAGTTTCGTCGCCAATACCAACTGGCAGGGCTACGGCGGCGAACAGACCATGAGCTACCTGACCCAGATGCTGGGCATGGCATGCCAGAACTTCTTTTCGGCGGCCACCGGCATCGCCGTGATCTTCGCGCTGGTGCGCGGCTTCGCCTCGCGCTCGGGCAAATCGATCGGCAATTTCTGGGTCGACCTGGTGCGCTCGACTCTGTATATCCTGCTGCCGCTGTCCCTGGCCCTGTCCGTCGTCTTCATGGGCGAAGGCATGATCCAGAATTTTTCCGCCTACAAGGAAGTGACCCTGCTCGACCACGTGGCGTATGAAACGCCGAAAGTGACGGCCGACGGCCAGCCCGTGCTGGATGCCGCCGGCAAGCCCATGATGGAAGCGCAAGTGGCGGCCACGCAGACGATCGCCATGGGCCCTGTCGCGTCGCAGGAGTCGATCAAGCTGCTGGGCACGAATGGCGGCGGCTTCTTCAATGCCAATTCCTCGCACCCGTATGAAAACCCCACCGTGCTGTCGAACTTCCTGCAGATGCTGGCCATCTTCATCATCCCCGCCGGCCTGTGCTTCACCTTTGGCCGCATGGTGGGCGACATGCGCCAGGGCTGGGCCGTGCTGGCCGCCATGACCTTGATCTTTGTCGTCATGACGGCCGGCGTGATGAGCGCCGAGCAGCAAGCCAATCCCGCCTTGCAAGGCCTGGGCCTGGACCAGCAGGCCAGCAGCCTGCAATCGGGCGGCAATATGGAAGGCAAGGAAACGCGCTTCGGCATCAGCTCCTCGACCCTGTTCGCGGCGGTGACGACGGCCGCATCGTGCGGCGCCGTCAATTCCATGCACGACTCCTACATGCCCCTGGGCGGCATGGTGCCGCTGCTGCTGATGCAGTTCGGTGAAGTGATCTTCGGCGGCGTGGGCACGGGCCTGTACGGCATGCTGATGTTCGCCATCCTGGCCGTCTTCATCGCCGGCCTGATGATAGGCCGCACGCCTGAATACCTGGGCAAAAAAATCCAGGCCTATGAAATGAAGATGGTGTCGCTGGCCATCCTGATTACGCCAGCCCTCGTATTGACGGGCACGGCGATCGCCGTGATGGTCGAACCGGGCAAGATCGGCGTGGCCAATCCGGGCGCGCACGGCTTCTCGGAGATACTCTACGCCTTCACGTCGGCGGCCAACAACAACGGCAGCGCGTTTGCCGGCCTGTCCGCGAACACGCCGTTCTACAACGTGATGCTGGCGATCGCCATGTGGTTCGGCCGCTTCGGCGTGATCGTGCCCGTGCTGGCGGTGGCCGGTTCGCTGGCGGCCAAGCAGCGCCTGTCGGCCAATGCCGGCACCATGCCCACGCACGGCCCCATGTTCATCGGCTTGCTGATCGGCGTTGTCGTACTCGTCGGCGTTTTGAATTACGTTCCCGCGCTGGCCCTGGGCCCGATCGTCGAACACCTGCAACTTTTCATCAAATAAGAGGCTACCATGTCACGCACAAGCCTGACTTTGTTCGATTCCGCACTGATCGGCCCTGCCGTCGTCGATGCGTTCAAAAAACTCGACCCCCGCACGCAGTGGCGCAGCCCCGTGATGTTCGTCGTCTACGTGGGCAGCATCATCACGACCCTGCTGGCCATCCAGGCCCTGAATGGCCAGGGTGAAGCGCCATTCGGCTTCATCGTCGCCGTCGCCGTGTGGCTGTGGTTTACCGTGCTGTTCGCGAACTTCGCCGAGGCGCTGGCCGAAGGCCGCAGCAAGGCGCAGGCGGCGTCCCTGCGCGCCCTCAAGCAAACGGTGATGGCAAAGAAAATGCAAACGCCGAAGTACGGCACTTCCTGGCTGCCCACGCCGGCCACCGACCTGCGCAAGGGCATGACGGTGCTGGTCGAGGCGGGCGACGTCATTCCCGCAGACGGCGAAGTGACGGCCGGCGTGGCCTCCGTCGACGAGAGCGCCATCACGGGCGAATCGGCGCCCGTCATCCGCGAGTCGGGCGGCGATTTTTCCGCCGTGACGGGCGGCACCCGCGTGCTGTCGGACTGGTTGCTGGTGCGCGTTTCCGTCAACCCGGGCGAAGCCTTCATCGACCGCATGATCGCCATGGTCGAAGGCGCCAAGCGCCAGAGGACGCCGAATGAGATCGCCCTGACGATTTTGCTCGTCGCCCTGTCGATCGTCTTCCTGATCGTCACCGTGACCCTGCTGCCGTACTCGCTGTTTTCCGTGGCGGCGGCCGGCAGTGGCACGCCGGTGACCATCACCGTGCTGATCGCGCTGCTCGTGTGCCTGATCCCGACCACCATCGGCGGCCTGTTGTCCGCCATCGGCGTGGCCGGCATGAGCCGCATGATGCAGGCCAATGTGATCGCCACGTCGGGCCGTGCCGTGGAAGCGGCCGGCGACGTGGACGTGCTGCTGCTCGATAAAACGGGCACCATCACCCTGGGCAATCGCCAGGCGTCGAGTTTTGTGCCGGCACCCGGCGTAACGGAGCAGCAGCTGGCCGATGCGGCGCAACTGGCCTCCCTGGCCGATGAAACGCCGGAAGGGCGCAGCATCGTCGTGCTGGCCAAGCAGAAGTTCAATATCCGCGAACGCGAGATGGCCAGCCTGCACGCCACCTTCGTGCCGTTCACGGCGCAAACGCGCATGAGCGGCGTGGACATTCCTGGTGAACAGCAGGTGCGCCAGCTGCGCAAGGGCGCGGCCGATTCCATGAAAAAATATGTGGAAGCGCTGGGCCAGCCGTATCCGGCGGAGGTGGGACGCGCCGTCGACGACATCGCGCGCCGCGGCAGCACGCCGCTGGTGGTGGTCGACGATGGCCGCGTCATGGGTGCCGTGGAGCTGAAGGATATCGTCAAGGGCGGCATCAAGGAGCGTTTCGCGGAACTGCGCCGCATGGGCATCAAGACCGTCATGATCACGGGTGATAACAAGCTGACGGCTGCGGCCATCGCCGCAGAAGCGGGCGTGGACGATTTTCTCGCCGAGGCGACGCCGGAAGACAAGCTGAAACTCATTCGCAGCTACCAGTCCGAAGGCCGCCTCGTTGCGATGACGGGCGACGGCACCAACGACGCACCGGCGCTGGCGCAGGCCGACGTGGCCGTGGCCATGAATTCAGGCACGCAGGCGGCTAAGGAGGCGGGCAATATGGTCGACCTGGACTCGAACCCGACCAAGCTGCTGGAAATCGTTGAAATCGGCAAGCAGATGCTGATGACGCGCGGTTCATTGACGACGTTCTCGATCTCGAACGACATCGCCAAGTACTTCGCCATCATCCCGGCCGCCTTCGTGGGCACCTATCCGCAGTTGAAGGCGCTCGACATCATGCACCTGGCCAGCCCTGCGTCGGCCATCATGTCGGCCGTGATCTTTAATGCCTTGATCATCGTCGTGCTAATTCCGCTGGCGCTGAAAGGCGTGCAGTACCGTGCCATCGGTGCGGCCAGCCTGTTGCGCCGCAACCTGCTGATCTACGGCCTGGGCGGCATCGTCCTGCCCTTCATTGGCATCAAGCTGATCGACGTGCTGCTGTCCGCACTCAATTTAGTCTAAAGGAACCATCATGAGCACTATCGTACGTCCCGCCCTGGTCCTGTTTGCCGCGCTGACCGTGATCTGCGGCGTCGTCTATCCGTTTGCCACGGCCGGTATCGGGCAGCTGGCTTTCAACGATGAAGTCAACGGCAGCATCGTCGAGCGTGGTGGAAAACCTGTCGGATCGAGCCTGATCGGCCAGTCCTTCACCTCGCCCAAGTACTTCTGGGGCCGGCCATCGGCCACCGCGCCGATGGCGAATAACGGCGCCGGTTCGGGCGGTTCGAATCAGGGTCCGAGCAACCCGGCCCTGGTGGACGCCGTCAAGGCGCGCATCGCTGCCCTGCAGGCAGCCGATCCGGGCAATCGCAACCCGATCCCTGTCGACCTGGTGACGGCGTCGAGCAGCGGCCTGGATCCGGAAATCAGCCTGGCGGGCGCCTTGTACCAGGCGCCGCGCGTGGCCCGCGTGCGCGCCATGCCGCTGGCGCAGGTGGAAAACGCCATCGCCAAGGTGCAGAAAACCGCGTACATCGGCTTTTTCGGCGAACCGCGGGTCAATGTGCTGGAACTGAATCTGGCGCTGGATGCGGCCGCGAAGTAAGATGATGCAGGGGCAGAGCCGCCGGTTTTGCCCCTGGTTTTGACATTAAAAGATGCCCATGCTCCCCAACGACAGCCAACGCCCCGACCCTGATGCCCTGCTGGCGCAAGTGCAGGCGCAGGAAAAGAAAGCCGCGCGCGGCCGGCTGCGCATTTACTTTGGCGCCTCGGCCGGCGTCGGCAAGACCTATGCGATGCTGGCCGCCGCCCGCAAATTGCTGGCCGATGGCCAGGACTTGCTGGTGGGCGTGGTGGAGACGCATGGGCGCCAGGATACGGCGGCCCAGCTTGATGGCTTGCCCGTGCTGCCCCTGAAGGCCATCGAATACCGGGGCAAGACCCTGTTCGAGTTCGACCTGGACGAAGCGCTGCGCCGCGCGCCGGCACTGATACTGATGGATGAACTGGCCCATTCGAACGTGGCCGGTTCGCGCCATCCGAAGCGCTGGCAGGATGTCGAGGAATTGCTGGCGGCCGGCATCGACGTGCTGTCGACCCTCAACGTGCAGCACCTGGAAAGCCTGAACGACGTGGTGGGCGGCATCACGGGCGTGCGCGTGGCCGAAACCTTGCCCGACACGGTGTTCGACCGCGCCGACGAAGTGGTGCTGGTCGATATCCCCGCCGATGAACTGCTGCACCGCCTGAAGCAGGGCAAGGTGTATCAGCCGCAGCAGGCGGAGCGGGCGTCCCAGCATTTTTTCCGCAAGGGTAATCTGATCGCCCTGCGCGAATTGGCCTTGCGCCGCACGGCGGACCGGGTGCAGGACGATGTGCAGGCTTACCGCGTCGAAAAATCCATCAATCCCGTGTGGAAGACGGGGGCCGCGCTGCTCGCCTGCGTGGGGCCGCACGCGGGGGGCGAGCACGTGATCCGCAGCACGGCACGTCTGGCCAGCCAGCTGAATGCGGAATGGCATGCGCTATACGTGGAAACGCCCCGTTTGCAGCGCCTGCCGGCGGGCCAGCGCGAGCGCATCCTGAAAACCCTGAAACTGGCGCAGGACCTGGGCGCGCGCACGGCCGTCAATCCGTCCGCCGACATCGCCGGCGCCGTGGTCGAGTATGCACGCAGCGCGAATATCTCGAAAGTCATCGTCGGGCGTGGCCGCGCAGGCGCGCTGGCGCGCCTGTGGCATGCGCCGCCGGCCGCGCGCATGGCAAGCCTGGCACCCGATATCGATCTGATCGAGGTGGGCTTGCCGCCCGCCGATGCGGCGCCCCGGCGCGCTGCTGGCGAAGACGCAGAGGCGCCGCGCCGGTCCTCTCGCCATTGGCGTTACATCCTGGCCGCCGGCGCCAGCTTGGCCACGGCTCTCGCCTCGGTTCCCCTGCAACCCTACCTGGACCTGGCTAATATCGCCATGCTGTCCTTGCTGACGGTGGTGCTGGTGGCCGTGCGCCTGGGGCGCGGGCCGGCGGCGCTGGCCAGCCTGGTGGGCGTGGCTTGCTTCGATTTCGTTTTCGTGCCACCGCGCTTTTCGTTTGCCGTGGGCGATTTCCAGTATGTGATCACTTTTGGCGTGATGCTGGCCGTGGGCCTGATCACGGGCCACCTGACTGCCGGCCTGCGTTTCCAGGCGCGCGTGGCCTCTCACCGCGAAGCGCGCGCCCGGGCCCTGTACGAATTCTCGCGCGAGTTGTCCGGTGTGCTGCAGACAGAGCAGATTTTCGACATCACGAAAAGCGCCATCGAACGCGCTTTCCGCGCGCGCGCCACCTTGCTTTTGCCTGATGACGAGGGCAGCTTGCAAGCCCCGAACGGCGGCGAGCCGCTCGATATCGGCATCGCGCAGTGGGCCTTCGACCATGCGCAGGCGGCGGGGACAGGCACGGATACCTTGCCGGCGTCGCCCATTTTCTACCTGCCGCTGATCGCACCGATGCGCACACGGGGCGTGCTGGCACTGCTGCCGCTCGAGGGCGCACACCGCGGGCGCTGGCTGCTGGTGCCGGAACAGCGCCAGCACCTTGACACCTTTGCCGCGCTGGCGGCCATCGCCCTCGAACGCGTGCATTACATCGACGTGGCCCAGGGCGCGCTGCTGCAGATGGAGTCCGAGCGGCTGCGCAATTCGCTGCTGGCGGCCCTGTCGCACGACTTGCGCACGCCGTTGACGTCGCTGGTGGGCCTGGCCGAATCGCTGGCCTTGTCCCGGCCAGCCTTGTCGCCTGCGCAGCTGGACATGGCGCGCTCGCTGCAATCCGAAACCGTGCGCATGAGCGCCCTGGTGGCGAACTTGCTGGACATGGCGCGCATCGAAAGCGGGCAAGTGCGCCTGAACCTGCAATGGCAGGCGCTGGAAGAAGTGGTGGGCAGCGCGCTGCGCGCCAGCGGTCCGCAATTGCAGCAACATGCCGTGCAGACGCAGCTGGCGCCGGACTTGCCGCTGGTGCGCTACGACGCTGTGCTGATCGAGCGCGTGCTGTGCAACCTGCTGGAAAACGCGGCCAAGTACACGCCGCCCGGCAGCACCATCACGGTCGCGGCCGGGGTGCACGGCCAGTTCCTGCAGGTGACAGTGGCCGATGATGGCCCGGGCTTGCCGCCCGGCCGCGAAGAAGCGATCTTTGAAAAATTTACGCGCGGCGAACGCGAATCGAACAAGCCGGGCGTCGGGCTGGGGCTGGCCATTTGCCGCGCCATCGTCGAAGCCCACGGCGGCACCATCCACGCGCAGCCGCACGCTCCGGGACGGGGCGCCGCCATTGTGTTCAGCCTGCCGCTGGGCACGCCTCCGGCGCCGCCGGAGATCGAGCTCGATGACGCCAACGACCATGAAACAGGAAAACCAACATGAACGAACCTTCCGCCACCGCCCTGCTGGTCGAGGATGAACCGCAAATCCGCCGCTTCGTGCGTGCCGCGCTGGAAGACGAGGGCTGGCAGATTTTCGAATCGGCCACCATGCAGCGGGGCTTGATCGATGCCGGCACGCGCCGGCCCGACCTGATCGTGCTGGACCTCGGTTTGCCCGATGGCGACGGCATCGATTTCGTCGCCGACATCCGCAAATGGTCGGCCGTGCCCATCATCGTGCTGTCGGCGCGGGTCGACGAGCAGGACAAGATTCGCGCGCTCGATGCGGGCGCCGACGACTATCTGACCAAGCCGTTTGGCGTGGGCGAGCTGCTGGCCCGCGTGCGCGCCACCCTGCGCCGCCAGCGCCAGCCTGCCGCCAGCGACGATGGCGTGGTGCAGTTTGGCGACGTGCGCGTCGATTTGAAGGACCGTCTGGTGACACGCAACAAGCAGCTGGTGCACATGACGCCGACGGAATTCCGCCTGCTGTCGGTACTCGTTAAGAATGCCGGCAGGGTGGTCACCAATCCGCAGCTGTTGCGCGAAGTATGGGGGCCGTCGAACAGCGAAAACGGCCACTATCTGCGCATCTACATGGGCCATCTGCGCCAGAAGCTGGAAGCCGATCCGGCCCAGCCGCAGTACCTGCTGACGGAAACGGCCGTCGGCTACCGGTTGCTGCTGCCGCTCTAACACCTGTTATTTCCCTGTTTGAAAACAGGCGCCGCGCGCGCCAGGGGGACGCTTTACCCATTTTTTTGCAGCGGCGGGCCAGCTGCGCCATGTTGGCAAAGGCCCATACCACCCATGAAGAAGAAAAAACCATGAATAAAATGCTACTGGCACTTGCCCTAGCCACCCCCTTCACCGCCTTGACGGGCAGCCTGGCCCACGCGGATGAGGCCAAGCCCGACAACGAAGTCAGTTTCAACGTGGCCGGCGTGTCCGACTACCGCTACCGCGGCATTTCGCAGACGCGTTTGAAACCGGCGCTGCAGGGCGGCGTCGATTACGTCAACAACCCGACGGGCCTGTATGCGGGCGCCTGGGCCTCGACCATCAAGTGGACCAAGGACGCGGGCGGCAGCGGCGACGTGGAAGTGGACCTGTATGCGGGCAAGCGCGGCCAGTTGACCGGTGATATCGGCTATGACGTGGGCGTGCTCGCCTACGTGTATGCGGACAACGGCTTGAAGAATATCGGCCTGGCCAACGCGGACACGCAGGAAGTCTACGGCCAGCTGTCGTATGGTCCCGCCTACGTCAAATATTCGCACGCCGTCTCCAACCTGTTCGGCATCGTCAACAGCAAGAACAGCGGCTACCTGGACATCGGCGCGACCATCGACCTGACGAACGGCTGGACCGGCAACCTGCATGCGGGCCACCAGAAGGTCAGGAACAACGACGCGTCGAGCTATACGGACTGGAAAGTGGGCGTCACGCGCGACTTCGGCTTTGTTTCGGGCGCGCTGGCCGTGATCGGCACGAACGCGGGCAAGTCGGTCTATGCCTCGCCCGTGAATGGCAAATTCATGGGCAAGACGGCGCTGCAGCTGACGGTCAGCAAGACGTTTTAATGGACTGAGTTGACTGAAAGGAGAGGCGGCGCATGCGCCGCCTTTTTTGCGTACTTACGCTGGCAGGTTGAAAACGGCGCAGTACAGCTGCCCCAGTCCCACCACGCGGGCGGAGGGGATCTGCGTGGCCAGCGCATGGGCGGGTGCCGCTTGCGCGTCCGTTGCCAGCAGGACGCGCAGGTCAGGATTGACGCTGCGCGCGTGTGCGATGCGGCGCGCCAGGCCCGCCTGCGCGGCGCCATCGACGACACCGTCGAGCGGCACCACCAGCACGCGCGCGGCGATCAGGGCCGAACGGCTGCCCATGGAGTCGCGGCCTTCGCTGTCGATGACGATGTCGTGGTAGCAGTGCACCAGGTGCTCGAGCTCCGGCTGCAAGCCCTTGGCGCTGATGGCGCGCGCCATCAGGCGCGGCCGCGTCAGGCTGCCGTGCATGGCGCCGTCGTGCAGGTTCCTGGCCTGCGCCATGGCGCCCTGGCGCGGATCGGCATCGAGCAGCAATACCTTGCGCCCGGCCAGCGCGCGCGAGGCGGCCAGCCGTCCGGCCAGGATGGATTTCTCCATGCCCCCGCGTTCATCCGTGATGGCGATGATCATCTTGGCGCACGGCTGGCATGATGTTGGCAGGGGAGACCAGCTGCAGCAGACAGCCTTCGCGCGGCGCATCCCTGTCGCTGGCTGTCCAGACGGGCAGAGCCATCAAGGGCTCGAGTGCCGCGCTCAGGGCGGCCTGGCCGGCGGCGGACATGGGCGTCATCGGCAGGCGCAATGCGTCGCGCACCTTGCCTTGCATGGCCAGCGCCGCCTTGACGGGAGCGGGATTCGGTTCGGCAAATAGCAGGCGGATGACGGGTAGCATGATCTTGAACAGGGCGCCGGCAGCGCCGTGGCGGCCCTGCTTGACCAGATGATATAGCTGCGCATACAGATCGGGACGGACCTGGGCGGCGGCCGACATGGCGCCGTGGCCGCCCATGGACAGGCTGGCCAGCAGCAGCGCATCGTCGCCACACAGGACGTCCAGGCGCGTGTCGAGCAGCAGTTCGCCCAGCTGCTGCAGCTTGCCGCCCGCTTCCTTGATGGCGACGAAGTGCGAGTCGCGCGCCAGCAGCGCGGCGGTCTGCGGTTCGATGTTGACGCCCGTGCGCGCCGGCACGTTGTACAGCACGATGGATTGGTCGGTGGCGGCGGCGATGGCCTGGAAGTGGCGCACGATGCCGTCCTGCGAAGGGCGCACGTACGCGGGCGCGGAGACCAGCAGGCCGGCCAGCGGATGGTCGTTGTAGCGCTGCACCGTGGCGACGACGCCGCGCGTATCGCTGCCGCCGATCCCCATCACGACGGGGAAACGGGGGCCGACGGCCTCGAGCACGCTGTCGAGCAGCATGGTCTGTTCCGCGGCGCTCAGCATGGCCGCTTCGCCCGTGGTGCCGCACACCACCAGGCCATCGATGCCGCCGGCGGCCAGTTCGCACGCCAGTTGCTGGGCGGCGTCGAAGTCGATTTCGCTATCGCCATCACGGAATGGCGTGACCATCGGCACCCAGATGCCCTGGAAGTGCGCGGTGATGCGCATGGATGACATCGCGTGTTCGCAGGCATACTGGTTCATAGCGATTTCCCCTGGCTGATGCGGCCAAATTCCGCCGCCGGCAGCAGGCGCATGACGGCATCCATGGTCAGGCGCAGGGCCGGTTCCGTCACGCACAGCCAGACTTTCATGCGTTCGGCGTGGTCGACTGCCTCGACGCGCATGAACGACAGCATGCCGCCGCAGGTTCGCACGACCAGCTGGCGCAGCTCGGCCAGGCAGGCTTTGTCGACCGTGATATGCATGAGAAAGGTGGGCAGGCGGGGATGGCGGTGGGGCAGGGCTTGATGCGTTTGCTGGCGTGAATGGGGTTCCATGGTGGCTTTGCAGCGGTGGTTGAGGTACGTTCAAGATTAGCAGCGGGGGCGTAAAGATTCTCTAAAAAGCGGGGCCGCCAGCGTAAACGGACTGTATGCATCGGGTGTGGACGTGTTGCGTGGATGCCCCGCGCGTGGGCTTTTGTTACAAAATTGAATCGTGCTTTCCGGGGCAGGGGTTTATATTGAAAACGTCTCCGCTTTCAGTCAGCCCCGCCATGTCAGACGAAAAAGATCCCCAGCTTCCCCCTTCCACCGATCCCGCGGCGCCAGCTTCGGCGCGGCCCGACCGGGTAGGCAGGGCGCCCGATGATGAGCACCGCGCGCGCGATGCCGCACCCCGCTATCTGAAGGACAACGACACGCCGCTGGCGCTGGCCTGGCGGGTGATCTCGTCGCGCTACCGCTCCATGCGCGACAAGGCCAGCCGCGATTTCATGCGGCGCACCCTGCGCATCGGCATCTCGGCGCGCATTTTCCACCCCGAACCGGGTGCCACTGGCCTGCGCAGCAAGAACCTGCAATACCTGGAAGAGTCGATCGCCCAGTGGGTGATGTCGCGCGACGTGCTGGTGTTCATGATCCCGACCGTCAATACCAGCGGCCAGCTACACCCGAGTAACATCACCTTGCGCCACTATGCGCGCCACCTGGACGGCCTGGTGCTGCAGGGCGGCGCCGACGTCTCGCCGCAGACGTATTCGGAGGCGGCCACGCGGCCCGAATGGAGCGGCGACCGCGCGCGCGACCTGTACGAACTGGAACTGCTGCACGAATTCGTCGATGCGGGTAAGCCCGTGCTGGGCATCTGCCGCGGCTGCCAACTCATCAACGTGGGCTTTGGCGGCACCCTGTACCAGGACATCGCCTCGGATGTGGAAGGCGCCACCTCGCACGTCAACGACCTGTATGACCGCCACCGCCACAGCATCGTCTTCCCGAAAGGCTCGTCGCTGGCGGGGCTGTTCCCGAAGACGGGCGAGGCGCTCGTCAATTCCATCCACCATCAGTCGGTCAAGGACCTGGGGCGCGACATCACGGTGGAAGCGTATTCGCAAGGGGACAATATCGTCGAAGCCATCCGCTACCAGCGGGCGCGCTTCGTCATGGGCTTGCAGTGGCACCCGGAATTCCATTCGGCGGGCGGCGTCGAACTGCTCGATTGCACACCCATCCTCGATAACTTTTTGCGCGCGGCGCGGGAGACGCGGTTTTGAGTACGCACCTGATGCGCCGGCGCATTGTGCTGGCCGGCCTGCTGGCGCTGCCCCTGGCTGGCTTGCGCGCGGCGCCGCGCCCGCATGAAGGCGCGCTGCCGTTTGCGCTGACGTCCGCCGCGCGCGCCCGCACGCTCAAGGCGCGGGTGGTGCCGGCCATTGCGGAACAGGTGGTCAAGGCGGCGCGCAAGGATGCGGCGCGCCCCGTGCACCTGATGGCCGAAGTGCGCACGGGCGGCTTGCTGAAGGGCGAGGGCGGACGCGAGACCAGCCAGCAGGCGCAGGAAGACTGGCGCCAGGCGCGCCTGCAGGCGCTGGCCTGGAGACTATCGGGCGAGATGGCGCATTTCGAGGCGGCGCGCCAGCTGCTGCTGGCCTGGAGCGGCGCCTACCAGCCGTCGTTCAGCCCCGTCGACGAGACGGAGCTGGCCAGCCTCCTGATGGGCTTTGACCTGGTGCAGGAACGCTTGAACGGCGTCGAGCGCGAACAGGTGCAGGCATTTTGCCGCACCCTGGCGCACGGATATCTGAGTGACCCCATCAAGGTGGGCGGCCCGTCCACGGCGCGCAACAACTGGCATAGCCACCGCATCAAGATCGGCACGGCCGCCGCGTATGTCACGGGCGACGCCTTGCTGATCGCGCGGGCGAAGGAACGCTTCCTGGCGCACGTGCCGCGCAATATCGGCGTCGGCGGCGTACCCTTCGACTTCGAGCAGCGCGATGCCCTGCATTACACCACCTACAGTCTGGAGCCGTTGCTGACGACCGCCCTGATGGCGCAGGCGCATGGCGACGACTGGTATGGCGCGCCGGAAGCGCGGCGCCTGGCCGAGGCGCTGGCCTGGCTGGCGCCGTACGCGCAGGGGAGAAAGACGCACGAGGAGTTCGCGAAAAGCGCCGTGCCCTTCGACCGCAAGCGCGTGGCGGCCGGCGAAAAAGGCTTTACGGGGAATTGGGAGCCGAAGGGCGCCGCCAATGTGTATCTGCTGGCGGCGCGCTTCGATCCCGCTTACCTGCCGCTGGCGCTGGAATTGCACCCGCCAGCCTGGGCGCTGGCGCTGTATGGGAGCTGATTAAAACTTCGTGCGCACGGTGAACATCACATTGCGCGGTTCGCCGTAGAAGCCCGTCTGGAACAGGCCGAGGCCCGTGAAGTATTTCTTGTCCAGCAGGTTGTTCACGTTGACGCTGGCCGTGACGTTCCTGCTGATCTCGTAGCGCGCCATCAGGTTGAGCAGCGCGTAGCCGCCCTGCTTGATGCGTGCATTGTCCTCGATGGCGGGGTTCCAGATATTGCCGTCGTAGCTGCTTTGCCAGTTGATGCCGCCACCGACGGTCAGCTTGTCCAGCCCGGCCGGCAGGCGCCACGTGCCTTGCACGCGCACCAGGTGGGCGGGCTGCGTCGTTTGCAGCATGGTGGAAAAGACATCCTTGCCATCCGCATCGCGCACGTGGGTGTAGGTGTAGCCGGCGCTCAGCCTCACATCCTTGGCCACTTCGCCCGTCACTTCCATTTCCACGCCACGACTGGTGACGCCGTCGATGGCTTTATACATTATCTCACCGTTGACTTCGCCCACAGGGCTGGCCACGTTGCTTTGACGGATCTGGAACAGGGACGCGCTGCCATTGACCTTGCCGTCGAGGTATTCGGCCTTCACACCCGCTTCCACACCCTTGCCGCGCACGGGCGACAGGAAGTTGCGGTTGATGTCGCGGCTGCTTTGCGGCGCGAAGATGCTGGTGTAGCTGCCGAACACGGAATACGTCTTGTCGAGGTCATACACGACGCCCGCATACGGCGTGATGACCTTGTTTTCCTCGATGCGCGAGGTGATGCGCGCGGTGCCGGCGTCGAAGAAAGTGCGGTCCTGCTCCTGCTTGTAATCGCTGACGCGTGCGCCGAGAATCACCGACAGCGCGTCAAGCGGATGCAGGCGCACGGCGCCATACAGGCCGCTCTGGCGCGTGCTATCGTTGTCGTTGCCCAGGCGCTTGAACGCCGGTTCCGCGTACTGGCCGCGCCAGTCGAAATAACTGCCTTCGACGGGCGGGTAGACCGAATCATAGACGGGACCATCCTGCTTCGCCGTCGAACTGGAATAACCGATCATCGCCTCATGCTGGCGGCCAAACGCGGTAAACGGGCCGCTGGCGTCGACGTTGACGGTGGTCTGGCGGCGGTCGCCCTTGTATTTACCCATGAAGAAAAACGCGCCTGCGCCCGTGGCGGGGTCGGGATTGCCGCCGCTGGCCGAACCGAGCACGCTGTCATGCTTGCTGCGCAACTGATTGGCGCTCAATTTCACTTTCCACGCGTTGGCGAAGCTGTGTTCCAGCGACGTAAATAGGGTGGTGTTCTGCATGTTGCGGCGGCTCCAGTCCGTGGCCGGGTTCCACGAGGTGGGGAAATCCGTGCGGGTGCCGTCGGACAGCAGGACGGGGAAACCGGTCCAGGTCGACCCGCGCGGCTTGTAATCCTGGTGCGTGAAGCCGGTCGTGAGCAGGGTGACGGGTGTCAGGTCCGCCTCGATGATGCCGTAGGCGACGGATTTCTGCTGCGTGTAGCGGTCGAGGTAGGAGTGCTTGTCCTGGTAGGCGCCCACCAGGCGGCCGCGCACCGTGCGGCTGGCATTGAGCGGGCCGGAGACATCGGCTTCGCCGCGGTAGTTGTCCCACGATCCCGCGCCCAGGGTGGCCGAACCCTCGAAGTGGGCAGTGGGGCGCTTGCGCACCATGTTGACGGTGGCCGACGGGTCGCCCGAACCACTCATCAGGCCCGTCGCGCCTTTCAGCACTTCGATGCGGTCGTAGATGGCCATGTCACTGTTCGTCGTCCCCCAGTCGTAGACGCCGTCATAGATGGCCGACACGCCGTCGTACTGGAAATTGGTGACGGCAAAGCCGCGCGCCTGGAAGCTCCAGCGGTCGCTGTCGTAGTTTTGCACGCTCACGCCATTGACGTTTTTCATGACGTCGGAAACGGCATTGCTGTTCTGGTCATCCATCTGCTGGCGCGTGACGATGGTCAGCGATTGCGGCGTTTCGCGCTGGCTCAAGGCCAGGCCCGTGGCGCCGCTGGCGGGGCCGCCCGTATAGCTGCCGGTACCGCCCGTCACGGCGCTACGCTCGGCCGCCGCCACCACGGTGACGCCGCTCATGACGGCCACGCCGCGGCTATCCACCGAGGCAGTATCCGCGCCGGCGGGGATCTTTTGCAGCAGGTAGCCGCCGTTCGCCTGCGGCACGGCTTGCAGGTCGCTGCCGGCCAGCAGCACGCGGAAACCATCGTGCACGCCATAGCTGCCTTGCAGGCCGGCGCTGCGCAAGCCTTGCGTGGCGTCGCTGGAGAACGACAATAAAATGGCGCTGTCGCTGCCGAAGCGCGTCAGCACATCGCCCAGCGCGCCGGCGGGAATGCTGTAGACGCGCACTTGCTGGCTTTGTGCCTGGGCCAGCGCTGGCAGGGCCAGGGCCATACCGATTTGAGACAGGGCGCAGGCCAGGACGGGGCGGGTCAGGAGGGAACGTGAAGCGTGGTACATGGAATAAAACCTTTCGTGGATGCGCAAGATGGAGACTGCCTATCTACCAAGTCACGCGAGCACGCTAGAACAGCTCACTTTGCAGAAAATATTTTTCAGTGGGCCGCCAGTTCGATCCTGACGACTTGATGGCCCCAGAAGCGCGTCACGGTATTGCGCTGCAGCCGCAGGCTGGCGCTGATGGCGTCGACGATGGCATTGACGTCGGCCAGCGGGTAGGAACCGGACACGCGCAGGCTGGCGATGGCCGGCGCGCAGGCCAGCGGATGCTTGCTGTAGCGCGACAGCTCGGCGAGGAAATCGGCCAGGCGCATGTCGCGCGCCACCAGCATGCCATTGAGCCAGGCGCCGCCATATGGCGCCAGCGCCTGGCGATGATGGCTGTTGCTGTCGAAATGGGCGCCTTCGCCGGGATGCAGCACCAGGCGCTGGGCGCCGTCGCTGGCCAGCACGGCGACGGCCCCTTCGAGCACGCCGGCGCTGGCATAGTCATCGTGCAGGCGCACGGTGAAGCGCGTGCCCAGTGCCTGCAGGCTGCCGTGCGGCGTGGCGACGAAGAAGGGGCGCCGTGCCGCATCCTTGCCGGTGGCGATGAAGATTTCGCCGGCCAGCAGTTCGATGCTGCGTCGCTCGCCGTCGTAAGCGATGTTTACGGCGCTATTGGTGTTGAGCGTGAGCTGGGTACCATCGTCCAGTGTCACCACGCGGCGCTGGTTGACTGCCGTGCGGTAATCGGCCATCCAGCCGCGCCATGGGCTGCGGCGCTCAAACGCATACAGCGAGGCACCGCAGGCCAGCAGCAGGGCCAGGGTCTTGACGGCATGGCGGCGCGGCGCATTCGCTTGCACGCAGGCGCGCAGCAGGGTGGCGTGCATGGCGGGCGGCAGGTGTTCATGCTGCGTTTGCAACTGCTGCCACGCCTGTGTGGCGCTGCCGGCCCGCTGCAGGTGGCGTTTCACCGTGGCCAGCGAGATGCCGAGCTGGCGCGCGATGTCTTCCTGCGGCAGCTCGTCGAGCTGGCGTAGTAAAAAAGCCCGTTTCACGGGAGGCGGCAATCCGTCAAGCATGCGGTCGAGTTCAAATACGGTGGCCAGCAGCAGTGCCCGTTCCTCGGGCGATGGCGCATGCCGGGGCGGCAGTTGCGCCAGTACGTCGAGGTAAGCCTCTTCGAGTTTCTGACGGCGGTAATGGTTGAACAGCACGCGCTGCGCGACGGTGGCGAGAAAGGCGCGCGGCTCGCGCGCGGCGACGGCGTCTTCGCGGTCGAGCAGGCGCATGAAGGTATCGTGCGCCACGTCGGCCGCACACGCCGTGCTGCCCAGCTTCTTGCGCAGCCAGCCTTGCAGCCAGCCGTGGTGGTCGGCATACAGTGTCGCGATGTCCTGGCGTTGTAGCGGCTCTGCCAGCGGCATCGCATTCCCCTTGCATGGCCGGCCCGGGTGGGCTGGTGTTTTTAAACAATAATAAGAATCATTCTCACTTATTGTAACAAGCGGTGGCGGCGGCTGTAAACGATGGGGAGATGGGGTGTGGTTTTTTGGGTTTGACGTTGTTGAATGCTGGGGTCTGACCCGGCGGGTCAGACCCCATGGACGCGACGTTGGCTGGACCGGACAGCGTCAATAGTTCATCGGTTCACCGCGAAAACATCGGATCGCCGAATCGACCATGCCCTCGGCACTGCCCTGCAAGCTGTGCTGCTTGCGCAGGTATTGCGCGTCGCTCCATTGCTTGGCCACGTCCGACAGGTGTTTCAGGGCTGGCGTGCTGCCCAGCGCCTCGGCGTGCGGTTCCATCTTGCGCAGGGTGGTCATGATGTCTTCGCGCAGCGACATCGTTTCGTAGGTTTTCGGATGCGTGATGGCGCCGTCGAGGCCGAAGCGGCAAGCCTGGAAGCGGTTGTAGTTATATACGAGATAATCGTCTTCCACCGGCGGGGTTTCGCGGCGTTCGAGCAGGTAGCGGCACAGCGCTTGCAGGTAGGCGGCCAGCGCGGCGGCCCGTTCCACCGTCAGCGGCGTGTCGCACACGCGCAGTTCGATGGTGCCGAATTCCGGCTTGGGACGGATATCCCAGTAAAAATCCTTCATGCTCTTGATGATGCCCGTGTTCTCCATCTTGGCGAAATACTCGTTGGAGAACTGGTCCCAGCTCAGCGTAAACGGCGCGCGCCCGCTCATGGGAAACGCGAACACGGAATTGAGGCGGGCCGAATCGAACAGGGTGTCGCGTCCCTGCACGTAGGGCGAGGACGCCGACAGGGCGATGAAGTGGGGGATGTAGCGGTTCAGCGAATGCAGCAGGAACATGGCGTCGTCGCCCGAGGCGCAGCCGATGTGCACGTGCTGGCCGAAGATGGTGAACTGCTTGGCCAGGTAGCCGTACAGTTCCGAAATCTCCTGGAAGCGGGGCTTGGAAAAGATCTTTTGCGACGACCATTGCTGGAACGGGTGCGTGCCGCCGCCCGCGATGCCGATATTGAGCTTGTCGCCGGCCGTGATCAAGGTGTCGCGGATTTCCTGCAGCTGCTCCAGCAGGGGGCCGTGATGCGTGTGCACGCTCGAGTTGATCTCGATCATGCTCTCGGTGATTTCCGGCGTGACGTTGCCGGGGAACGGTTTTTTATTCAGCAGATGCAGCAGGTCGGGGCTGGCGGCCGTCAAGTCATAGTCCGACAGGTTCACCAGTTGCAGTTCGAGTTCGACGCCGAAGGTCAGCGCGGCCGATTGGCCAAAGGGTTCCAGCGGCATTTAGCGCTCCTTGATTTCGTGGGTTTCTTTGGCCAGCATCAGCACGCGCTGCACCAGCACGGGGCCGACCAGTTCCAGTCCCAGGGTGATGGCGGCCAGGGCGTTCAATTCGTCGCCGAAGTTCACGCCGTGCTGGCGCGCGTGCTCCAGCAGCAGGATGATGAAGACGGAGACGGGCGTCAGCGCCACGCCCGTCAGCACGCCCTTGCGCCAGGAAATGCCGCTCACATGCGAGAACGCGGCCACGCCGACGACCTTCGTCAGCAATCGCCCGCCGACGACGGCCAGGGCCAGGCCCGCGCCGGCAGCCACGCTGGCCCATTCCAGGGTCGAGGCGGCATACACGAACAGCAGCACCGTCAGCAGCTCGCCCAGCGCGCCGAAATTGCGCTGCGCCTGGCTGAAGGCGACACGGCGGTGGCGCGCCACCAGGCCGAAGGTGAGGGTGGCCAGCAGCGGCGACAGGCTGGTGGTGTAGGTGAGGGCGACGAGCAGCATCACCGACAGCGCGAAGGCCACGGTGGCATCCTGCGCCATATTGCCCAGGCGGCGCAGCATGGCCGGCACGACGATGCCGAAGACGGTACCGGCGGCCACCGAGGCGGCCAGCACGGCGGCGCTGCTGCTGCTCGCTTCGATCAGGTCGGTGGAACTCTGGAACATCCAGAAGCCGACGATGATGTTGAACGTGAAGACGGCCAGCACGCAATTGAGAGCGGTGAGGTGGACGATGCGTTCCGTGACCTGGCCCGAACTGCGCTCCTCGTTGATGACGCGCATGATGGTGGCCGGCGAGGTGGACATGGCCAGGGACGCCAGCAGCAGCGCCGTCATCGAGGTGGAACCGAATTCGATGCCGATGAAGTAGACGACGGCAAAGGTCAGCAAGGATTCGACCAGGCCCGTGACGGCGATCCACGGATTGTTCTTCAGCCAGCGCAGGTTGATGCGGTAGCCGACTTCGAACAGGATCAGGCCGAAGGCCACGTCGGCCAGCACCAGCATGGGGCCGGCGTCCGTCTGCGGCAGGATGCCCACCTGCGTCTGCGCGAGGACGAAACCGATCACGCCGTAAAAACTGATACGCGGCAGGCCAGTCCAGCGGTGACCGAATTCGCCCACCACCCAGGCCAGGGTGATGGCGAACGGCCAGGACAGGTCGGCGGCGATCGAGATCAGACTTTGCATGCTCATTCCTTTGAAAATGGCGCTGGCACCGGCCGGCAGCACGGGGGCTGGCGCGGCAATGTCATGGTGCAGCGATGGTGCATAGTTTGCGCAGAGCGATGCGCCGATTCTACCGGAGCAGAAGGCGCGCACGATGTGCGCAATCGAACAGTGTCGCGGCCATGGCGGCCGCGCACAGGATGCAGCAGGTTGGGCAGGGCTGGTATCAGCGTATGGTACCCGCCCGCAGCGGAGAGGCTCCGCACGGTAGTGCCGTGTTGCAGTGTACGGCATGGCGGCCCCCTGCCGCCATGGACTTTTTGTTGCGTGCTTTTATTTACTGAGCAGACGCATGCCCCGTTCCAGCCCGTCGATCGACAGGGGGAACATGCGGTTGTTCATCAGTTGCCGCATCACGCCGATCGACTGGCGGTATTGCCACAATCCCTCCGATTCGGGATTGAGCCAGATGAATTTCGGGAATGCCTGGGTAAAGCGGGCCAGCCACGTCGATCCCGCTTCCTCGTTGTTGTATTCGACGCTGCCGCCCGGTTGCAGGATTTCATAGGGGCTCATGGTGGCGTCGCCGACGAAAATCAGCTTGGTGTCCGGCGGGTATTTGCGCAGCACGTCCCAGGTGGGGAACCGTTCGGCGTTGCGGCGCCGGTTGTTCTTCCACAGGTAGTCGTAGACGCAGTTATGGAAGTAAAAGAACTCCATGTTCTTGAATTCCGTCTTCGCCGCCGAAAACAGTTCCTCGGTGCGCTCGATATGGTCGTCCATGCTGCCGCCAACATCGAGCAGCATCAGCACCTTGATGCGGTTCTTGCGCTCGGGCCGCATCCTGATGTCGAGATAGCCCGCGTTATTGGCCGTGGCGGCGATGGTGGCGTCCAGCGCCAGTTCATCTTCCGCGCCTTCGCGCGCGAACTTGCGCAGGCGGCGCAAGGCCACCTTGATGTTGCGCGTGCCCAGTTCGCGCTCGCCGTCGTAATCCTTGTAGCTGCGCGCTTCCCACACTTTCACGGCCGTGCGGTTGCCGCCCTTGCCGCCGATGCGGATGCCTTCCGGGTTCGTGCCGCCATTGCCGAATGGCGACGTGCCGCCCGTGCCGATCCATTTGCTACCGCCTTCGTGGCGCTCCTTCTGTTCCTTCAGTAGCTCGTTCAGGCGGTCCATCAGCTTGTCGTAGCCGAATTTCTCCAGCTGCGCCTTCTGCTCCTCGGACAGCTCGCGCTGCATGCGTTTCAGCAGCCAGTCGAGGGGAATCGCCGCGTTCGTGTCGAAGGCCGCGTTGACACCCTTGAAGTACTGGGCAAACGCGCGGTCGAACTTGTCGAAATGGGCTTCATCCTTGACCAGGGTCAGGCGCGCCAGATAGTAAAAATCGTCCATCGAGGCGTCGATGACGTTCTTTTGCAGCGCTTCAAGCAGGGTCAGAAATTCCTTGATCGAGACGGGAATCTTCGCATCCTTGAGCGTGAAGAAGAAATCGATCAGCATGGGGCTTCCTCTGCCCCGGCGACTCCCACGCGGGGCAGCGCGGCGATGGGGCGCTGCGCCAGCTTGTAGCGCAAATGGGCGGCAATCTCGGGCCACTCGCCGCGCGTGATGCTGTACATGACGGTATCGCGCACGGTGCCGTCGCGGCGCAGCGCATGGTGGCGCAGCACGCCATCCTTTTTTGCGCCCAGGCGCTCGATGGCCGCCTGCGAGGCATGGTTGAAATTATCGGTGCGCAGGCCCACCAGCGCGCAGCCGAGCGTGTCGAAGGCGTGCGCCAGCAGCAGCAATTTGCAGGTGGTGTTGACGTGGCTGCGCTGGCAGCGCTTGGCATACCAGGTGTAGCCGATTTCCAGGCGCCCGATGGCTGGCACCACGTCGTGGTAGCTGGTGGTGCCGAGCACCTCGCCGCTGGCCACGTCGATGACGGCAAAGGCGAAGCGCGAAGGGCGCATCTCGATGCCCTTGAAAATGTACTGGTCCACCTGGTCCGGCTCGGGCACGGAGGTGACGCGCAGATTCCACAGCTCGCCGTCCGTGGCCGCCGCGCGCAGGCCAGGCGCATGGTGCGGCGCCAGCGCTTCGAGGCGGATGCCGTGCAGTTCCAGGGGGACGAAGACCTTGTCCTGGCTGATGTCGTTCACCGGCGCTCCTTAGCGGTTGGTGCGCGACATGAACATCAGGCGCTCGAACAGGTGCACGTCCTGTTCGTTTTTCAACAGCGCGCCGTGCAGCGGCGGCACGACGGCCTTGTTGTCCTTGCTGCGCAAGGCTTCGGCCGGGATGTCTTCGGCCAGCAGGAGCTTGAGCCAGTCGAGGAATTCCGACGTCGACGGTTTTTTCTTCAGGCCCGGCACGTCGCGCACTTCATAGAAGGTTTGCAGCGCCTGCGCCAGCAATTCCTGTTTCAGGTGCGGGTAGTGGACGGCGACGATCTGCTCCATCGTGTCCTTGTCCGGGAATTTGATGTAATGGAAGAAGCAGCGGCGCAGGAAGGCGTCCGGCAGTTCCTTTTCGTTGTTCGAGGTGATGATGACGAGCGGGCGATGGCGCGCCGTGACCATTTCGCGCGTTTCGTAGACATAGAATTCCATGCGGTCCAGTTCGCGCAACAAGTCGTTCGGGAATTCGATGTCGGCCTTGTCGATTTCATCGATCAAGAGCACCACCGGCTCGGGCGCCGTGAACGCCTGCCACAGCACGCCCTTGACGATGTAGTTCTGGATGTCGCGCACGCGCTCGTCGCCCAGCTGCGAGTCGCGCAGGCGCGAGACGGCGTCGTATTCGTACAGGCCCTGCTGCGCCTTGGTGGTCGATTTGATATGCCATTGCATCAGCGGCATGTTCAGCGCGGCGGCCACTTCCTCTGCCAGCATGGTCTTGCCCGTGCCCGGTTCGCCCTTGATCAGCAGCGGGCGTTGCAGGGTCAGCGCCGCATTCACGGCCAGTTTCAGGTCGGCGGTGGCGACATAGCTGTCGGAACCTTCGAAGCGTTGGCCTTGCTGGGTGTGCTGTGCTTGCATGAGCGGTCTGCCAAAGTAGGGAAATGGTGAGTATAAACAGAACTGTGGCGCACTGCCACGCGGACGGCCTGTGCCTGCCTGCCTACAATGCGGGTTTTATAGGTGGACTTGCAAGAATATCTTGGCTAGAATCGGCAAGCAGCAGATTAATTGTCAACCTTAATTGTCAACACATAAAATCAATAAAAACCAGCTCTGGCGTTTCTCCGATTACCTTTGTTCACATTGCCACTATGAAAAAAATATTTGCACTTCTCGTGCTTGCCGGCATAGCAAATGCCGTCACAGCGGCTGACATTGTAGGAAACGCCAAGGCAGCGACTGCCAAGGTGGAAATGTGTATCGGCTGCCATGGCATCCCCGGTTACAAGGCAACCTTCCCCGAAGTGTTCCAGGTGCCGATGATCGGCGGCCAGCCGGCAAAATATATCGAGAATGCGCTGCAAGCCTACAAGAAGGGCGATCGCAAGCACCCCAGCATGAAGGGCATCGCCAGCAGCCTGTCGGACCAGGATATCGCCGATGTCGCCGCGTATTATGCGCAACAAGCCAAGCCGAACTGAGGACCAGCCAGATGATGAAAACACTACTCGCCGCCCTCGTTTGCGCCACCGTCTCGTTCGGCGCCAGCGCCGCCGGCAATATCAATACGGGCAAGGCCCTGGCCGAAAAATACAGCTGCGCCACCTGCCACGGCAAGGATTACGGTTCGCCCATCGACCCGTCCTATCCGAAATTGGCGGGTCAGCACAAGGATTACCTGGAACACGCCTTGACGGCGTATAAGCGGGGCGACAAGGCCAATGGCCGCAACAACGCCATCATGACGGGCCAGGTGAAACCGCTGAGCAACCAGGACATCAAGGACCTGGCCGCCTACCTGCACAGCCTGCCGACCACCCTGGTCATTCACCGCTGAGTTTTAGCCGGGCTCAGGCTTTCAAGCCGACCCGGCGCGCCAGCTTGTGCAGATTGCTGGCGTCCAGCCCCAGCTGGCGCGCGGCAGCGGCCCAGTTATCCTGATGTAGCACCAGCGCTTGCCGGATGGCCTGGCGCTGGCTCGCTTCCACGATCTGATGCATGGACAGCAGCGGCGCCGCTGGCGCTCCGCACGCAGCCGGCGCAGGCAGCGACGCGTTCGCACCGGCTGGCGCCTCCAGCGCATCGAGGTCGAGCATATCCGTTTCCAGGGTCACGATGTCCTTGCGGTCCGCGCCGCGGATCACGGCTTTCAGCGCGGCCCGGCTGATCACATGTTCCAGTTCGCGCACATTGCCCGGCCAGCGGTAGTGGCACAGGGCATTTTCCGCCGCGGCGGACAGGCGCAGGCTGCGCAAGCCCAGGCGCGCGCGGTTGAGCTCAAGAAAACCACCGGCCAGCAGCAGCACGTCATTGCCCCGTTCGCGCAGCGGCGGAATCGGCACGGGATACACGGACAAGCGGTGATACAGGTCGGCGCGGAACGAGCCATCGCGCACATGCTCGCGCAGGCTGCGGTTGGTGGCGGCGATCACGCGCACGTTGACGCGGCGCGGCCGGTCCGCACCCAGGCGCTGGATTTCGCCATTTTGCAAGGTGCGCAGCAGCTTGGCCTGTATCGACAGCGGCAATTCCCCCACTTCATCGAGAAACAGGGTACCCCCTTCGGCCGCCTCGAAACGCCCGGGCCGGTCGCTGACGGCGCCGGAAAACGCGCCGCGTACATGGCCGAACAATTCGCTTTCGGCCAGGGACTCGGGCAAGGCCGCGCAATTGACGTGGATCAAGGGCTTGCCTGCGCGGCGCGACAGCCGGTGCAGGCGGTGCGCGCACAGTTCCTTGCCGACGCCCGTCTCTCCCAGCAGCAGCACGGGCAGTTCGGAATCGGCGACCACTTGCAACTCGTGCAGCAAGTGCGTGATGGCGCTGCTCTGGCCGACGAAATCGTGTTCCTCGCGCGGCGCTTGCGCATCGGCCAGCATGGCGCCGCCCGACAGGCGCAGGGCGCGGATTTCCGTTTCCAGGCGGGTCACGCGCACGGCCGCCTCGATGGCGCAAGCCAGTTCACCCAGGTCGCGCTGCGCCTGTCCATTGAAGGTGCCTACCTGCAGGGCGTCGAGCGTGATCACACCCCAGCGTTCGCCTTCCAGGTCCAGTGCCATGCCCATGCAGTCGTGCACGGGCAGCGGCTCGCCGGCCCGCTCGGCGATCAAGCCATCGTAGGGATCGGGCAGGGAGCTGTCGTGATGGAAGCACAGCACGCCGCGCCGTTGCAGGATGGCGGCCAGACGCGGATGGTCGGCGACGGCGAAGCGACGCCCCAGCGCGTCGCTGGCCAGGCCGGCCATCGCCACGGGGCGCAAGTGCTCGCCATCGAGCTTGAGCAAGGCCACGGCTTCGCAGCCGAAGTGTGCGCGCAGGCTGCCGACCAGGCGCTGCAGGCGCACTGCCACGGGCAGGTCGGCGACCAGGTCGGTGAGCAGCAGCAGGTGGATGGCAGTGGTGGTCATAAGTACCATGCAGGGTACAACGAACCACGGTAAACAAGGGTTATTACGACCCTGTGTTTTTCAAATCATTGATTTAAAACAAGTTTTTCCTGGCACACGGTTTGCCTAGGTATGAGTGCCAAACCGGCATACAAGACCAAGGAAAGCTTGATGAAAACGACTCCCTCCCTCCGCGCCATTGCCGCCGCCGTCTGTGTCCTGGCCATGCCCCTGTCCGTGCAGGCCCAGGCGAGCCTGCCTGCCAGCGCTGCCGCCACTGCCGCCAAACCTGCCACCGCCGTGGTCAAGCGCTATGAACTGCAAACCAATATCGTCAACGGCAAGATGGTATTCATCGACGCCAAGGGCCAGGTCAACCCGGTGCTGGCGGCCAAGGTGGGGGAAACGGTCGAACTCGTGCTGAAAAGCGGCGAAGGCGCCGAACACGACCTGCTGATCCCCGAGCTGAACGTGGCTTCAAGCAAATTCAGCGCCAATAGCGGCAGCACCACCGTGCGCTTCAAGGTCACGCGCGCCGGTACGTTCACCTATTACTGCTCGATTCCCGGCCACCGCCAGATCGGCATGGAAGGCAAGCTGGTCGTGAGCGGCACTTCGCTGGCCGAAGTGGGAGCGCCGAAGGCTGCCGGCGCCGGCAGCGCGGCCAGCGAATCGAGCCAGGCCGCTGCGCTGGCCCTGTACACGCCCGCGCCATCGCCGATGCGCGGTCCCGACCCATCGGCCGTCAGCGTGGCCGCCAATCCTGCCTCCGTGCCGGCTGCCATCGGCGCGCGTGCGCCGCAAACCCTGAAATACCGCATGGAGACGGTGGAGCTGCCGGGCAAGCTCGATGACGGCACCAGTTTTACCTACTGGACTTTCAACCGGCAAGTGCCTGGCCCGATGCTGCGCGCGAAGGTGGGCGACACGGTCGAACTGACCCTGTTCAACGCTAGGGACAGCAAGATGATCCACTCGATCGATCTGCACGCCGTGACGGGCGGCCATGGCGGCGGACAGCACACGCAGGTGGCGCCGGGGCAGGAAAAGACGGTTACCTTCAAGGCGCTCAATCCGGGCCTGTATGTGTACCACTGCGCCACGCCCCTGGTGCCGCAGCATATCGCGGCCGGCATGTACGGCATGATCCTGGTCGAACCGGAAGGCGGCCTGTCAAAAGTCGACCGCGAGTATTACGTGATGCAGGGCGAGATGTACACGGGCCGTCCGCACGGCGCGCCCGTGCACCAGGAACCGAACCTGGAAAAAATGGCCAATGAACTGCCCGACTACTACGTCTTCAACGGCGAAGTGGGCGCCTTGAGCAAGACGCACAAATTGCAGGCGAAAGTCGGCGAGACGGTGCGCATCTATTTCGGCGTCGGCGGCCCGAACAAGATTTCATCGTTCCACATCATCGGCGAGATATTCGACAAGGTATACAGCGAAGGCTCGATCAGCAGCCCGAAACACGACGTGCAAACCACCCTGGTGGCACCGGGCGGCGCGACCATCGTCGAACTCAAGGTACAGCATCCGGGCAGCTATCTGCTGGTCGACCATGCCTTGTCGCGCGCCGGCAAGGGCGCCGTGGGCGTGCTGGAAGTGACTGGCGAACCCGTACCCGGCGTCTACCACGCGGGCGCGGCGCAATAAATCTACCTATTCATCCTCAAGGAACTGTTATGGAAATGATCGACCTATCCCTGGGCCAACTGGCCCGCCGCATCCCTGGCGCCACGCGCCTGTTCGATGCGCACCGCCTGGATTTTTGCTGCGGCGGCAACAAGACCCTGCGCGCGGCGGCCGAAGCGGCCGGCGTGGATGCGGCGCCCATCGTCGAGGAATTGCGGCTGCTGGCAGGACGGATTGACGCCAGCGGCGAGCGTGACTGGCAGGACGCCTCGGCCACCGAGCTGGTGGAACACCTGCTGGCGCGCTACCACGCGGTGCACCGCGAGCAGCTGCCCGAACTGATACGCCTGGCACGCAAGGTCGAGCAGGTGCATGGCGACCGCGCCGACTGTCCGCACGGGCTGGCGGAACACCTGTCGGCCATGGCGCAGGAGCTGGAAAGCCATATGCGCAAGGAAGAAGACGTGTTGTTCCCGATGATCGTGCGCGGCCAGGGCCCGCGGGCCGGTGCGCCCATCAACGTCATGCGCATGGAGCACGACGACCATGGCGTGGCCTTGCGCGCGATGGAGGCAATGACGAACGATATCACCGCCCCTGCTGGCGCCTGCACCACCTGGCGCGCGCTGTACACGGGCTTGCGCACCTTCCGTGCAGACCTGATGGCGCACATCCATACTGAAAACAATATCCTGTTCGAGCGCTTTGCGCCGGCCGTGGTGCACTGACAAAGGAATGACCCATGGGTCCGTACAAAAAACTCTGGTTCACCCTGATCGGTGTGCTGATCGTGACGTTTTCGCTACTTGGCTACTACGGCACGGAAGTCTACCGGCAGGCGCCGCCCATCCCCGCGCAAGTGCTGGCGCAGGATGGCCGGCAACTGTTCGACCGCGAGGGCATCCTCGACGGCCAGACGGCCTGGCAATCCGTCGGCGGCATGCAGCTCGGCTCCATCTGGGGCCACGGCGCCTACCAGGCGCCCGACTGGACGGCAGACTGGCTGCACCGCGAACTGACGGCCTGGCTGGAACTGGCCGCGCAAGAGCAGCATGGCAAGGCCTACGCGGCGCTCGACGGCCCCGCGCAGGCGGCGCTGCGCGAAGCGCTCAAGCTGGAATACCGCGGCAACCGGGTCGATGACGCGCAAGTGCTGCGCCTGTCGCCGCGCCGCGTGCAAGCCATCGCCAGCACGGCGCACTACTACGACCAGTTGTTCTCCGATGCGCCTGCGCTGCACGCCAGCCGCGAGCATTTCGCCATGAAGGAAAACACCTTGCCCAGCGCCGAGCGGCGCGCGCAGATGACGCAGTTCTTCTTCTGGACGGCGTGGGCCGCCGCCACCGAGCGTCCGGGCCAGAAAGTGACCTATACGAACAACTGGCCGCATGAACCGCTGATCGGCAATCAGCCCAGCGGCGAAAACCTCGTCTGGTCGGTCGCCAGCGTGGTGGTGCTGCTGGCCGGCGTGGGCTTCCTCGTCTGGGGCTGGGCCTTCCTGCGCGACCATGACGAAGCGCTGCCGGCGGCCGGTCCGCGCGATCCGCTCACCACTTTCGCCCTCACGCCTTCGCAGCGGGGACTGGGAAAATACCTGTTCCTGGTGGTGGCGCTGTTCATCTTCCAGGTCTTCATCGGCGGCTTTACGGCGCATTACACGGTGGAGGGGCAGCAGTTCTACGGCATCGACGTGTCGCGCTGGTTCCCGTATGCGCTCACGCGCACCTGGCATATCCAGGCCGCGCTGTTCTGGATCGCCACGGGCTTCCTGGCCGCCGGCCTGTTCCTGGCTCCCCTGATCAATGGCGGCAAGGACCCCAGGTGGCAGCGCCTGGGCGTCGACGTGCTGTTCTGGGCCCTGGTGCTGGTCGTCGTCGGTTCGTTTATCGGCAATTACCTGGCCATCGCGCAAGTGATGCCGCCCGAGTGGAATTTCTGGCTCGGCCACCAGGGGTATGAATATGTGGACCTGGGGCGTTTGTGGCAGATCGGCAAATTCGTCGGAATCCTGCTGTGGCTGGTGCTGATGTTGCGCGGCGTCATACCGGCCCTGTGCCAGAAAGGCGGCGACAAGAACTTGCTGGCGCTCCTGACCGCATCCGTGGGCGCCATCGGCCTGTTCTATGGCGCCGGCCTGTTCTACGGCGAACGCACGCATTTATCGGTGATGGAATACTGGCGCTGGTGGGTGGTGCACCTGTGGGTGGAAGGCTTCTTTGAAGTGTTCGCCACGACAGCGTTGGCCTTCATCTTCTCGACCCTGGGCCTGGTGTCGGTGCGCATGGCCACGACGGCCAGCCTGGCGTCGGCCTCGCTGTTCATGCTGGGCGGGATACCCGGCACTTTCCACCATCTGTACTTTGCCGGCACCACCACGCCCGTGATGGCCATCGGCGCGAGCTTCAGCGCGCTGGAAGTGGTGCCGCTGATCGTGCTGGGGCATGAAGCGTGGGAAAACTGGCGCCTGAAGGAGCGTGCGCCATGGATGGAAAACCTGCGTTGGCCCATGATGTGCTTTGTCGCCGTCGCCTTCTGGAACATGCTGGGTGCGGGCGTGTTGGGCTTCATGATCAATCCGCCCGTCGCGCTGTACTACATCCAGGGCTTGAACACGACCCCCGTGCATGCGCATGCGGCGCTGTTCGGCGTGTACGGCTTCCTGGCACTGGGCTTTACCTTGCTGGTGCTGCGCTATCTGCGGCCCGACTACCGTTTCAGCCCTGCGTTGATGAAGACGGCGTTCTGGGGCTTGAACGCGGGCCTGGTGCTGATGATCTTTACCAGCTTGCTGCCGATTGGCATCATCCAGTTCCACGCCAGCGTGACGGAAGGCTTGTGGTATGCGCGCAGCGAAGCGTACATGCAGCAGCCGCTGTTGCAGAATCTGCGCTGGATACGCACCTTTGGCGACGTGGTCTTCATCGTCGGCGCCATCGCCATGGCGCTGCAGGTGCTGCTGGGATTGATGGGGAGAGGGCCGACACAGGCCTTGCCTCAGCGCATGAAGGAGGCAGTAAAACCGATGTGAGGTAGTACTGGCACAACACCTGGCAAAACCGTAGCGAGCGGCAGCGATTTGTGGCTACGAAGCGCAACCGTACACTAGTACGGTGAGCATCGCAGGCCGCAAAGCGCGACGCGCAGCAGGTTTTGACAGGTGTTCCTACCGGCGGCGGACGCAGTCGATATAGGCGTCCGTGTCCGGCGGCAAGCCCGAGCGCTGCGATGCCCAGATCATCTGGCCCAGGCATTCCATCACTTCGTGCTGGGCGGCATGGGCCGAATCGAGGCGCTGGGTGAGCTGCTGGACGGCCGGGCGGATGCCGCGCGGCTGGTCCACCTGCACCTGTTCCGTGATCGACAGATGCATGGACAGGTGCAAGAAAGGATTGGCTTGTCCCCCTTCGACGGAATAGTCGCGCGCCAGCGCCGCTTCGACGTCGGAGAGCTCGTTTTCATACTCGGGGTGTTCGAGGATCCAGTCGAGCGCAATGGCTTCCATCGGCGTGAGGATTTCATGGGCGCGGTGCTTGCGCAATGTTTCGCAAAAGAAACGGCGCACATCGTCGGACGAGGGGTTGAACATGGCTGAAGGACTATGGCTAAAGGGCAGCCGGCATTGTACCGCGTACATAAATAAAGGGCATCGAGGATGCCCTTTTTGCCGTCTGGCGGCCGCTTGCATGACCCGATAGTCACCGTCATTTAATACCCTGCAGTAAGTATTATCCACTACCGCCACGGCCCGGCGGCGCCAAATAACGGTGATAAAATCGCCGCTCTTGATATTTGCACTGGACATGACGGCGATTTCATTGCCGGTTTTTCAGCCGACAACGAGGTCCGCGCTGTCCATTGCCCGCACCTTTGCCACCAGATCATGCTCTTGGGATATCCCGGAGCGCGGCAGCATGCCTATCACCATCGACATTGACCTGTCCGGCCGCCCTGGCGTTCCGGCTGGCTGGCTGTTTTTCATTCAATACGGCGATGGTGCCGCCACGGTGGCGCGCAAGAATCATCCTTCAGTATTCATAAACGGAGTTACGTATGCGTAAATCGCTATTACTTTTGATGTCGTGCCTGATCCTGGCGGCATGTGACAAGACCCCTCCGGCCTCGTCCGAAAAACCGGTCGACGTGCTGCTGATCGGCGCCGGCACCATGAGCGCCACCCTGGGCAGCATGCTCAAGGAACTCGATCCGTCGCTGACGATGGAAATGGTTGAGCGCCTCGATTCCGTGGCCGCTGAAAGCTCGGATGCGATGAACAACGCAGGCACGGGCCACTCGGCGTTTGCCGAACTGAACTACACGCCGGAAGCGGCCGATGGCAGCATCGAGACCAAGAAAGCCGTTGCCATCAACGAGCAATTCGAAATTTCCAAGCAATTCTGGGCTTATCAGGTCGCCAACAAGCACCTGGGCGCGCCGCAAACCTTCATCAATAACGTGCCGCACATGGCCTTTGTGTGGGGCGATGACAATATTGCCTTTTTGAAGAAGCGCTACGCCGCGCTGCAAAAGGAAAACTTGTTCAAGGGCATGCTGTTCTCGGAAGACCAGGCGCAGATCGAGCAATGGGCGCCGCTGGTGATGCAAGGCCGCGACAAGGGCCAGAAAGTGGCCGCGACGCGCATGGAAATCGGTACCGACGTCAATTTCGGCAACCTCACGCGCGGCCTGGTCAAGTACCTGACGGACAGCCACGGCATGGTCCTGCACCTGCGCCACCAGGTGGAAAACATCCAGCGCGGCGCCGATGGCGTATGGAACGTGACGGTGAAAGACTTGAACGCCGGCAAGGAAAAGACCATGCGCGCCAAGTTCGTCTTCATCGGTGCCGGCGGCGGTTCGCTGCCGCTGCTGGAAAAATCGGGCATTCCGGAAGCCAAGGGCTACGGCGGCGTGCCGGTGGGCGGCCAATGGCTGGTCACCACCAATCCGGAGCTGGTGGCGGCGCATGCGGCCAAGGTCTACGGCAAGGCGTCCGTCGGTTCGCCGCCGATGTCCGTGCCGCATCTGGACACGCGCATCATCGACGGCAAGAAAGCCTTGCTGTTTGGCCCGTTTGCCACCTTCTCGACCAAGTTCCTGAAAAACGGTTCGTGGATCGACTTGCCTGCCTCGATCGGCACTGGCAATGTGAAACCCATGCTGCAAGCCGGTTACGACAATATTCCGCTGACGAAATACCTGGTCGAACAGGTCATGAACACGCCGGAAGACCGCCTGAAGACTTTGCGCGAGTACCTGCCGAACGCCAAGATGGAAGACTGGACCTTGCAAAACGCGGGTCAGCGCGTGCAAATCGTCAAGGATGACCCCGTAAAAGGTGGCTTGCTGCAGTTCGGCACGGAAGTCGTCGGCGCCGCCGATGGCAGCATCGTCGCCCTGCTGGGTGCCTCGCCAGGCGCCTCGACCGCGCCGCCGATCATGATCAAGGTGCTGCAAACGGCGTTCAAGAGCCGCCTGGCAACGCCGGAATGGCAAGCGAAGATGGTGGAAATGGTGCCGTCGTACGGTCAAAAGCTGAACAATGACCCAGCCCTGGCCAACAAGATCCGCCACTACAGCAGCAACATCCTGGGCTTGAAGGCGATCACGCTCGACGTGCCAGCCGCTGCGCCAGCGCCGGAAGCAAACTAAGTCAGCCTTGCCGGCAGGGAAGTTTCCTGCCGGAATGAAAAAAGGGGCAGCCTGTTCAGGCTGCCCCTTTTGCGTGGGAGAGTGCGTTCATTGCGGTGGACTACCCCTTGCCCGGCAAGATCAGCTCCGGCGTACACCCTTCGGCGGCAATGCCGTCGCAAGGCTTGGCCAGTGCCGCCCCATCCTGCGCCCGTGGCGCATGGGGCTGGCGCAGGTAGCGCGACGTGTGGCGGTGCGCTTGCTGTGCGTTGCCATGCACGGGCCAGGTCAGGAAGCGGGACAGCTCCTGCAAGGCGCGCTGGTAGACATCGCGTTTAAATTCAATGACGACATCGAGCGGGACCCAGTATTCATGCCAGCGCCAGGCGTCGAACTCCGGATGGTCGGTCAGGCGCAGATTGACGTCGTTATCGCGCGCGCACATTCTCAGCAGAAACCAAATCTGCTTCTGGCCACGGTAATGGCCGCGAATCTCGCGCTTGATGAAGTGGTCTGGCACTTCATAGCGCAGCCAGTCGCGGGTGCGGCCGACAATTTTGACGTGTTCCTGTCTGAGTCCGATTTCCTCTTCAAGTTCGCGAAACATGGCTTGTTCCGGTGTTTCGCCATATTTGATACCGCCTTGCGGAAACTGCCATGAGTGCTCGCGCACCCGCTTGCCCCACCACACCTCGTTCTGGGCGTTTAGCAGGATGATGCCGACGTTGGGCCGAAACCCTTCACGGTCGAGCATAATGCACCTCAAACTTTCTGCGACAGTGCATCCTTTTTTACATAATTACCCACAACTTCGCAAGCCGGTGACCTTTTCGGGGTGCGAAAAGCGCCGGAATCGCACCAATTGAGCGCATTTGTGTAAAGTATGGACGCATCAGCCAGCTAATCCTTTAAAATTAGGTTGATTATAACCCTCTCTTTTTAAAAAGAATTCACCGTTATGCGCGCCTCCCGTTTTTTTATTTCCACACTTAAAGATGCACCTTCTGACGCGGAAATCGTCAGCCACCAATTGATGATGCGTGCAGGCATGATCAAACGCCTCGGTTCCGGCATCTATACCTACATGCCGATGGGCTTGCGCGTGATCCGCAAGGTGGAAGCCATCATCCGTGACGAGATGAACAAAGCCGCCGGTATCGAACTGCTGATGCCGCTCGTGCAGCCGGCCGAACTGTGGCAAGAGACGGGCCGCTGGACCAAGATGGGCGACGAACTGATGCGCGTGAAAGACCGCCACGGCCGCGAATACGCGATCCAGCCGACATCGGAAGAAGTCATCACGGACGTCGTGCGCACGGAAATCAAGTCTTACCGCCAGTTGCCGTTGAACTTTTATCACATCCAGACGAAGTTCCGCGACGAGCGCCGCCCACGCTTCGGCCTGATGCGCGGCCGTGAATTCACCATGAAGGACGCCTACTCGTTCGACCGCGACCTGGCCGGCATGCAAGCGTCGTACAAGGTCATGTTTGACGCCTACACGCGCATCTTTACGCGCTTTGGCCTGCAATTCCGCGCCGTGGCAGCCGATAACGGCGCCATCGGCGGTTCCGGTTCGCATGAATTCCACGTCATCGCCCACACCGGGGAAGACGCGCTCGTGTACTGCCCGACCTCCGATTACGCGGCCAACATGGAAGCGGCCGAAGCGCTGCCGCCAGCGGGCGAGCGCCCGGCAGCAAGCCAGGCGCTGACGAAAACGGCCACGCCGGACACCGTCAAGTGCGAAACCGTGGCTGCCCTGCTGGGCATAGCCCTGTCGCAGACCGTGAAAACCATCGCCCTGACGGTGGAAACCGTTGGCAAGGATGAAAAAGTCACGAAACAGCATTTCATGCTGCTGCTGCGCGGCGACCATGAATTGAACGACATCAAGGTGGGCAAGGTTGCCGGCCTGGCCGGTCACCGTTTCTCGACGGAAGCGGAAATCCTGGAAGTCTACGGCACCATTCCCGGCTATCTGGGCCCGATCGGCACGCAAGCGCCCGTCACCGTGGTGGCGGACCGCACGGTTGCCCACATGAGCGACTTCGTTTGCGGCGCGAATGACGCCGGTTTCCACTACACGGGCGCCAACTGGGGCCGCGACGTGGCCGAGCCTGCCATCGTGGCCGACTTGCGCAATGTCGTCGCCGGCGACGCTTCGCCGGACGGCCAGGGCACGCTCGCCATCGAGCGCGGCATCGAAGTGGGCCACGTGTTCCAGCTGGGTACGGCGTACTCGGAAAGCATGAAAGCCACCTTCCTCGATGAAAACGGCAAGCCTGCGCCGCTGCAGATGGGGTGCTACGGCATCGGCGTGACGCGCATCCTGGGCGCCGCCATCGAGCAGAACTTCGACGACAAGGGCATCATCTGGCCGGCGTCGATCGCGCCATTCGAGGTCGTGCTGTGCCCGATGGGCATGGACCGCAGCGAACTGGTCAAGGAAGAGACGGAGAAGCTGTACGCGGCCCTGCAAGGCGCTGGCGTCGATGTCATCGTCGACGACCGCGGCTTGCGCCCTGGCGCCATGTTTGCTGACTGGGAACTGATTGGCGTGCCGCACCGCATCGTCATCGGCGAGCGCGGCCTGAAAGAAGGCAAGCTGGAATACCAGGGCCGCCGCGATGCGGAAGCAACCGGCGTGGCGCCGGACGAGATCGTCGCCTTCATCCAGGGCAAAATGGCGCAGTGAAGCGTATATCCGTAAGTAAAACGGCTGGCGCGCTCGCGCTGGCCGCCTGCCTGGCCTGCGTCTCTCCGGCGCAGGCCGGCAACCAGAAGGAGGAGGCGCTGGCCGACTCCGTCCGCCTGGCGCTGTCGCACGCGATCCGCGACGAACGCCCGCCGCAACCCAAATTTGCCACTCCCGCCGACTTGCAGCGCTACCAGCAATGGCTGGCGCAGATGTCGTCGCGCCTGCAGCGCAAGCTGCCGGATGCGCAGCTGCGCACGGAATTCCTGGAAACGGTCTGGTATGAAGCGCGCCGCGCGGGCCTGGAACCGGCCCTGGTGCTGGGCCTGATCCAGGTGGAGTCGGCCTACCGCAAATATGCCGTCTCGCTGGCCGGCGCGCGCGGCTACATGCAGGTGATGCCGTTCTGGACAGGTGTCATCGGCGACAGCGACCGCAGCAAGCTGTTCCACATGCAGACGAATCTGCGCTATGGCTGCGCGATCCTGCGCATGTACCTGGATATGGAAAAGGGCGATTTGTACCTGGCGCTGGGGCGCTACAACGGCAGCCGGGGGCGGGCCGAGTACCCGAATGCCGTGCGGGCGGCGTGGCGGCAGTGGGAATTCAAGCCAGCCAGTTGAACCGCAGGCAAAAAAATGCCCCGCTCGCAGTGATGCGGCGGGGCACTCGCTCGGCTGTTGAAGCCGGCGCGTATCTGATTTATTTCAAATGATCGGAGATCAGTTTCGTCATTTCAAACATGGAGACTTGGGCTTTGCCGCCGAAAACTGCTTTCAGCTTGTCGTCCGCATTGATCATGCGGCGGTTGGCCGGATCTTGCAGATCGAGTTTTTTGATGTAATCCCATACCTTTTTGGTCACTTCCGTGCGCGGCAGCGGTGCTGCGCCAACAACGGCGGCCAGATCTTTCGATGGCGTCATTGCTTTCATGAATGCTGCGTTTGGCTTGCGTGGTGTTGCCGGTGCTGCCGCTTTCTTCGCCGCTGCTGGTTTAGCTGCTGCCTTGGCTGCGGGTGCTGCTTTCTTGGCGGCTGCAGGCTTGGCTGCTGCTGCTTTGGCTGGCGCTGCTACTGGGGTTTTTTTGGCTGTTGCCATCTTCGAGCCTCCTTAACAAACACATGGGAAATTGCGCAATTAATCGCACGGCTAATATTGGTGTGGATTTACCTTGTATGCAAGTGTTTTTCACGTTTTCACGAGGAAAAAGCAGGGAAATGGCAATGCTGTCGCCCAGGCGCACCGCTTGGGAGCGCAGAACGGCGTTTTTGCCCGTAAATGGCATGGTTGCTGGCTATGCGGGGAGGGGGACTGCGGGGGAGGGAAGTAATGATGCCGGACACATGAAAATGCAATCCGGCATGATTTTATAACGGTGTTTCTTGACTTGAACTACGTCTCACGCGGCGTAAAAAAGGCCTTCAAAATCACAGCGAGCGGGGATGATTTGTGGCCGAGAAGCGCAACCGTACTGAAGTACGGTGAGCATCGCCGGCCGCAAAGCGCCCCGCGCAGCGGATTTTGAAGCCTTCCACTACCTCATGCCGGGCATCATGCCCTTCATGGAGCGCATCATCTTCATCATGCCACCACCCGACAATTTCTTCATCATCGTCTGCATTTGCTCGAATTGCGTCAGCATGCGGTTCACTTCCTGCACTTGCACGCCGGCGCCGGCGGCGATGCGGCGCTTGCGCGTGGCCTTGATCAGTTCAGGCTTGGCGCGTTCCTGCGGCGTCATCGAGTCGATGATGCCGCACATGCGGCGTACCTGTTTGTCGGCTTGATCCATGTTCTTGCCGCCTGCCGCCTGCTGGAACTGGGCCGGCAGCTTGTCCATCAGGTTGGCCATGCCGCCCATTTTCTTCATCTGACCCAGTTGCGCCTTGAAGTCGTTCATGTCGAACTTGCCGCCGACCTTGATTTTTTGCGCCAGGTCGGCCGCCGCCTTGCTGTCGACGCCCTTGCGCGCCTCTTCCACCAGGGCGAGGATGTCGCCCATGCCGAGGATGCGGTTGGCCATGCGGGTCGGGTCGAACGCTTCCAGGCCGTCGAGTTTTTCCGAGACGCCGGCAAACTTGATCGGTTTGCCCGTGATATGGCGCACCGACAGGGCCGCACCGCCGCGCGCGTCACCGTCGAGCTTGGTCAGCACGATACCGGTCAGCGGCAGCGCATCGTTAAAGGCTTTTGCCGTGTTGATGGCGTCCTGGCCCAGCATGGCGTCGACGACAAACAGGGTTTCGATCGGTTTCACGGCGCCGTGGACGGCGGCGATTTCGCGCATCATCTCTTCGTCGATACCGAGGCGACCCGCCGTATCGATGATCAGCACGTCGTGGTAATGCTTTTTCGCCCAGTCCAGCGCGGCCAGGGCGATATCGACGGGCTTGTCCGTGCTGGTGGACGGGAAGAAGTCGGCGCCCACTTGGGCGGTGACCGATTGCAGCTGGGCGATCGCGGCGGGACGGTAGACGTCAGCCGAGACGGTCAGCACTTTCTTCTTCTTTTCTTCCTTCAGGTACTTCGCCAGCTTGCCGACGGTGGTGGTTTTACCCACACCCTGCAAACCGGCCATCAGGATGATGGCGGGCGGCTGCTGGGCAAAGCTGATCTGCGACGCTTCCGGTCCCAGGTCGGCGCCCATCAGGGCGGCCAGCTCGCGCTGCACCACGCCAACCAGGGCCTGGCCTGGCGTGAGCGAGGAAATGACATCCTCGCCCATGGCTTTTTCTTTGACTTTGGCGATGAATTCGCGCACGGCGGGCAGGGCGACGTCGGCTTCGAGCAGCGCCAGGCGCACTTCGCGCAGCATGTCGGCGGTGTTCGCTTCGGTCAGGCGCGCCTCGCCGCGCATGGTCTTGACGACTTTGGCAAGCCGTTGGGTGAGATTATCTAGCATGATGAACCTGCAATGAAAAGCTTGGGAGTGGGCGGCGCAAGCCGGACGATGGGCGTCATTTTACCTTATCGCGGGTGGCTGGCGGTCCTGCGCTGCATCGCCTGGCGGTTGGCCTGCTTTTGAATTAGTT
The DNA here is from genome assembly GCF_036231865.1 of Janthinobacterium sp. P210005. Lineage (NCBI taxonomy): Bacteria > Pseudomonadati > Pseudomonadota > Betaproteobacteria > Burkholderiales > Oxalobacteraceae > Janthinobacterium > Janthinobacterium sp. P210005. The sequence goes on along the minus strand of NZ_JAZARC010000003.1, from coordinate 104,339 downwards.
GGTATTTCTGGCAATGCCGCGATTGCATGAAAGGCATTGCGCGGTTAAAATGAGAATAATTCTTATTTACATTCTCGGGCACCGCACGCCTGAGCGGAAAGGGATGCCATGTCGGCTGCCGATTTTGCACAGCAACAAGACCTGCACGCGCTCTACAGCAGCCATCACGGCTGGCTGCAGGGCTGGCTGCGGCATAAGCTGGGCAATGCGGGCAATGCGGGCGAGGCGGCGGACCTGGCGCAAGACACTTTCATCAGCGTGCTGACGGCCGATTCCGCGCCGCAGATCCGCGAAGCGCGGCCTTTTCTGGCCACCATCGCGCGCCGCCTGGTGGCGCACCGCTACCGCCGGCAAGTGCTGGAAGACGCCTATCTGGAGGCCCTGGCCTGCCTGCCGCCCGACGTGGCGCCCGCGCCCGAGGAGCGGCTGCTGGCGCTGGAAGCCTTGCAGGAAATCGACCAGGCCCTCGACGGCTTGCCTGCGCCCGTGCGCACGGCGTTCTTGCTGGCGCAGCTGGAAGGCCTCAGCTATGCCGAGATCGCCGCGCGCCTGAACGTGTCGGCCAGCTCGGTCAAGCAATATCTGACGCGGGCCAATCGCCAGGTGTTTTTCTCCCTGCCAGCATGAGCACGGTGGCAGAACCCGCAGCCGCGGCAGCCATCCGCGCAGAGGTGCAGCAGCAGGCGGCCGAGTGGCTGACGGTGCTGATGTCGGAGCAGGCCAGCAAGGCGGAACACGCCGCCTGGCAGCGCTGGCGCGGGGCCGACCCGGAACACGAACGGGCCTGGCAGCATATCGAAGCGGTGTCGCAGCGCTTCAACGGTTTGCACCGCGGCGCGGCCGCGCAGGCGCTGGCCGGTACGCAGCAACAAGCTGTCAACGGCAAGCGGCGCCAGGTGCTGGCGTGGCTGGGCGTGGCGGCCGGCGGCGGCATGCTGGCCGCGCAGACGGGCGTCTGGGATGGCGTGCGCGCCCTGCGTGCCGACTACCGCACGGCCACGGGTGAGCGGCGCGTGGTGGCGCTGGCCGACGGCAGCGTGCTCAGCCTGAATACGGGATCGGCCGTGAACGTGCGTTTCGACGCCAGCCACCGCCTGATCGAGTTGCTGGCCGGCGAGGTCCTCGTCACCAGCGGTCACGGCGCCGGCAGCGACGCGCCTTTGGTGGTGGTCACGCGCGAAGGCCGGGTGCGCGCGCTGGGCACGCGCTTTGCCGTGCGCCAGCAGGATGACTACAGCACCGTGGACGTATTTGAAAGCGCCGTTGAAATCCGTCCCCGCGACGATATCGGTGCGCCCTTGTTGCTGGCGGCCGGGCGCGGCACGGCATTTTCCCGCCATGCGCCGGATGCGCCGCACGCCATCGATGTACATGCGCACGCCTGGTCGCACGGGCAGCTGATCGTCGACGACGTGACCCTGGGCGATTTCCTGGCCGACCTGGCCCGCTACCGCCCCGGCGTGATTCATTGCGCGCCGGAAGTCGCCCAGCTGCGCCTGTCGGGCGTGTTCCCGCTGGCCGACACCCAGCGCATCCTGAACATGCTGCCCAACTCGCTGCCCGTGCAGGTGCGCAGCCGCACGCGGTATTGGGTCAGCGTCGAACCGGCGCCATAGCCCTTGCAATAAAAAATAATGTTCAATCGGGCTGCCCGTTTTCGATTCTCGCGGCACCTGTAGTTAAGAGACTCAATATCCAGTACCCATACAAGGCGCCACGCTGCCCGGTTTCATGCCGCTGCGTGCCGCCGCCACGATCAACCCAAATGGAAGGACGCAGTGTGATGCATCTGATGTACAAGGTCTGCCGCCCGGCACAACAGCCATACCCAGGAGTGCCGCGATGATGAAATCGGCCAACATGATGTTGTTCTCGCGCGTGCTCGCCGCCATCTTTGGCGGCTATGCGCTCACGTCCGGCGTGGCCGTATTGCTGTCGGTCGTGCTGCCGCTGTCGCGCGCCGAAGCCGTGCTGACGGCGACCCTGAGCGCCTTCGTCGTCTACACTTGCGCCGTGATCTGGGTCTTTGCCGTGCAAGACCTGCGCCGCGCCTGGCTCGGCATGCTGCTGCCGGCCATCGTCTGCGGCGGCATCGGCATGCTGCTGTCGCGAGGTGCCGCATGAACGCCGTCAAGGCAAGCAAAGTGGTGAAAACGCCGCAGCAGGGGGGCTTGCGCCAGGCCATGGCCTGGCTGCATACGTGGAGCGGCCTGTGGATTTCCTGGCTGCTGTTTGCCATCTTCCTGACCGGTTCCCTGGCCGTCTTCGACGACCCGATCGGCCACTGGATGACGCCCGAGCACGCTTTGGCCGAGGCAGCGCACGCGAACGATCCGCCGCTGCCGAAGGTCACGGACCGCGCGCACCGCCTGGAGCTGGCGCTCGACTTCATGGGGAAGGAACACCCGAAGGCGGACATGTGGGAAATCTGGCCCGTGCAGCGTCCCGGCCATGGCCTGTCCGCCTACTGGTTCCAGCCCAGCGGCGGCTATGGCTCGGCGGACCTCGATCCGCTGACGGGCGCCGTCATCGAGCATGCGCGCGAGGCAACGGAACGGGAAACCATCGGCGGCCACCATTTCGTCGATTTCCACTACGAACTGCACGCGGGCCGCATCGGCGTGTGGATCGTCGCCATCACCACCATGATCATGCTGGTGGCGCTGGTGAGCGGCGTCATCACGCATAAGCGCATCTTCAAGGATTTCTTCACCTTCCGCCCGGCCAAGGGTCAGCGCTCGTGGCTCGACGCGCACAACGCGGTGGCCGTGCTGACGCTGCCGTTCCAGTTCATGATCGCCTACACGGGCCTGGCATTCTTCAGCGACGACTATGTGCCGGCCCCCGTGGCGGCGCAATACGGCATGGACAATCCCAAGAAAGCCTTCCTGGCCGACTGGAACGATGCGGGCAAGCCTGCGCGGTCGGGCCAGCCGCTGGCCATTCCCGCGCTGGAATCGTTCGCGCTGCGCGCCGAACAGGCCATCGGCCAGGAAATCCGCGCCGTGGTGCTGGACAATCCGAACGATGCCTCCATGCGCGTGTGCATGTACGGCTGGAATGAGGACACGGAACTGCTCACGCGCCTCAGCGCCAATTCGGGCAGGGCCTGTTATGCGCTGGCCACGGGAGAACAGGTCGCCGTGCGCCTGCCGGGCAAGTCGGACACGGGCGGCGCGGGCCTGACGCGCTCCGTCATGTCGAACCTGCACATGGTCGGCTTTGGCGGCACTCCCATGCGCTGGCTGTATTTCTTCTGCGGCCTGGCCGGCACGGCCATGATGGGCACGGGCGCCATCCTGTTCATGGTCAAGCGCCGCCAGAAGTCCGGCGGCGAGTTCGGCGCCTACACGCAGCGCGTGTACCGCGTCATCGCATGCCTGAACGTGGCGGCGATCGCCGGCCTGGCGATCGCCTGCGTGGGCTTCCTGTGGGCCAACCGCTTGATCCCCGTCGGCATCGAGCAGCGTGCCGGCTGGGAAGTGCGCGCCTTCTTTGGCGTCTGGTTCCTGATGCTGTTGCACGCCTGCCTGCGCGCGGAAAAACGCGCGTGGATCGAGCAATTGGGCTTGCTGGCGGCCCTGTGCCTGCTGCTGCCCATCCTGAATGTCCTGAGCACGGGCGACAACCTGGCGGCGCAGATTGCGCGCGGCGACTGGGAAAGCGCCGGCGTGGAACTGGGCAGCATGGCCTTCGGCCTGCTGGCCGCCTGGGGCGCGTGGAAAGTCCACAAGCGCAAGGAAAAGCCGGTGAAAAAGGCTGCCGCCAGGGAAAGCGCTGCGCCCTCTGCCAGCCTGCAAGTCAATACGGAGGGACAGTCATGATCAATACCATCCTGTGCGCGCTGGGCCTGTCGTATGCGGGCATGGCCAGCCTGTCCCTGGCGATGGACCGCCACCATGGCCAGGTCTGGGGAAGGGACGCGGCGCCGAACGTGCGGCGCGCGCTGCAACTGGCTGGCGCGCTGTTGCTGGCGCTGGCCATCTGGCCTTGCGTGGCCGGCTGGAGCGCCACCGTCGGCGTGGTCGCCTGGCTCGGATTCATCGGGGTGGGCGCACTGCTGGTGGCCCTGCTGCTGCCGTATGCCCCCCGCTTGCTGTTTCGTAGTTCCCTGCTGGCAGCCGTCGCCGCGCTGGCAGGTCTTGTGACGTTCCTGCGGTGATCTTCACCGCCATTTTCAAGGATAGACCGATGTACTTTTCACGCCTGGCGACACCGTTTGACGTTTGTAATTTCGTTTTGACTTCATCCAAGGCGGCTGCCTGATGGCGGCCCGCCTGCCTTCCCGCCGTACCCGTATCCTGGGCGGCGTGGTCTTGCTGGCGCTGTTCGGCGCCGGCGCACTGTGGGCCACGCGCGGCCCGGCAACCGTGTTCGACACGGCCCCCGTCAAGCGCGGCAATATCGAGGCCAGCGTCACGGCCATCGGCACCCTGCAGCCGCAAACCTATGTCGACGTGGGCGCGCAGGTGTCGGGCCAGATCACGCGCCTGCACGTGCAGCCCGGCAGCGCCGTGGAAAAAGGCCAGTTGCTGGCCGAGATCGACCCCAGCGTACAGCAAGCCACGGTCGATGCGGGCCGCGCCGCCCTGGCGGGCTTGCGCGCGCAGCTGGCCGACCAGCAGGCGCAGCACCGCCTGGCGGGCCAGCAGCACGTGCGCCAGAAGCAGATGGCCAAGTTCGATTCCACGCCGCTGGCCGACCTGGAAACGGCCGAAGCCACGCTGGCCTCGGCCGGCGCCAAGATCGACCACCTGAAGGCGCAGATCGACCAGACCCAGGCCAGCCTGAAGGCGGACGAGGCGCGCCTCGGCTATACGCGCATCTACGCGCCCATGGCCGGCAAGGTGGTGGGCCTGGACGCGAAGGAAGGACAAACCCTGAACGCCACGTACCAGACGCCGAATATTCTGCGCATCGCCGACCTGTCGGCCATGACCGTGTGGACGGAAGTGTCGGAAGCGGATGTGCGCCGCGTGCGTCCGGACATGCCCGTGTATTTCACCACCCTGGGCGGCGACCAGCGGCGCTGGAGCGGCAAGGTGCGGCAAGTGCTGCCGGCGCCGCCGGTGCCAGGCGGTTCTTCCGCCGGCACGGCCCTGGCGCCGTCGACCAGCAAGGTGATTTTATATACGGTGCTGTTCGACGTGGATAACGCCGATGGCGAATTGATGCCGCAGATGACGGCGCAAGTGGTGTTTGTCACGGCCGCGGCGAACAATGTGCTGGCCGTGCCCTTGCCGGCCCTGAAACCATCGAAGGAAGAGGGTGCCAAGCCGGGGCAGTTTACGGCCCGCGTGATGGATGCGGACGGCAAGGTCGATACGCGCACCGTCACCGTGGGCGTGCGCAACCGCCTCAGCGCGGAAGTGCTGCAAGGCTTGCGCGAAGGCGAATTGCTGGTCACGGGCGAGCAGCCGGCCGGCAGCGGCAGCAGCAGGTTCCAGCTGTGAGCGCCATGAGCGAGGCCAGGTCGCTGGGGCAGCCAGGGGAACCTGGCCAGCCGGTTCCCCTGATTGAACTGCAGGGCATCCGTAAGCGCTACGGCGGCCATGACGGCGCGCCGGCCGTGGAAGTGTTGCGCGGCCTGACCTTGTCGATCGGCGCCGGCGAATTCGTCGCCATCGTCGGCGCGTCCGGTTCCGGCAAGTCGACCCTGATGCATTTGCTGGGATGCCTGGACCGGCCCAGTGACGGCACCTACCGCTTCGCCGGCCAGGACGTGGCAAGCCTGAATCCCGATGAACTGGCGTGGCTGCGGCGCGAAGCGTTCGGCTTCGTCTTCCAGGGTTATCACCTGATCGCCACAGAATCGGCGCGCGAAAACGTGGAAGTGCCGGCCCTGTACGCGGGCATGCCCGCCAGCGCCCGCCACGCCCGCTCGGAAGCGCTGCTCAAGCGCCTGGGCCTGGGCGAGCGGCTCGACCACCGGCCGAACCAGTTGTCGGGCGGGCAGCAGCAGCGCGTGTCGATCGCCCGCGCCCTGATGAATGGCGGGCGCATCATCCTCGCCGATGAACCGACGGGGGCGCTCGACAGCAGCAGCGGCGCCGAAGTCATGGCCCTGCTGGGCGAACTGGCCGACGCGGGCCACACCATCATTCTGATTACGCATGACCGCAAGGTGGCGGCCCAGGCGCGCCGGGTGATCGAGATCAGCGACGGCGAAATCGTCGCAGACTCGGGCGCCGTCGCCATCCCTGCCACGTCGACGGCCTTGCCGCCGCTGGACATGTCGCGCGCCGCCCATGACACGGGTGCGTCGCTGGGCACGGAATTGCTCGATGCGGCGCGCGCCGCCTGGCGCGTGTTGTGGATCAACCGCTTCCGCACGGGCCTGACCCTGCTCGGCATCGTCATCGGCGTCGCTTCCGTGATCGTCATGCTGGCCATCGGCCTGGGCACGCGCCAGCAGGTGATGGCGCAGCTGGGCGCGTTCGGCTCGAATCTGCTGTACATGGCGTCGCGCGGCGAAAGCTCGCGCATCCCCGGGCGCAGCATCACCCTGGCCGACCTCGATGCGCTCAAGGACGTGCCGGGCATCACCCACGTGCTGCCGAATGTCACGGGCAACAAGGTGATCCGCCATGGCAACCTCGATGTGCAGACCTATGTGCGGGGCACGGGGCCGGCCCTGCCGCAGATCCAGACCTGGCCGGTGGCCAAGGGCGGCTTCTTTACCGAGGAGGACGAGCGCGAGATGGCCACCGTGGCTGTGCTGGGCGCGCATCTGGCGGAAAAGCTGATGCCCGACGTGGCCAATCCCGTGGGGCAGAGCATCCTGATCGGCAATGTGCCGTTCCAGGTGATCGGCGTGATGAGCGCGAAGGGCGCGCTGACGGGCGAGAAGGATGAAGACGACGTGCTGCTGCTGCCGTTTTCCACGGCCGGCATCCGCGTCTTCGGCCAGCGCGAGCCGACGTACACCGTCATGGCGGTGGCTGACGTCAAGCGCGTGACGGAGGTGGAGGCGGCGGTTGACGCCACCATGTTCGAGCGCCACCGCATCCGCGACTACGGCATCAGCAACGCGGCCGCGTCGATTGCCGCCGAAGCGAAGACGCAGGACAACATGACCGTGATGCTCAGCCTGATCGCCGCAGTCTCCCTGGTGGTGGGCGGCATCGGCGTCATGAACGTGATGCTGATGACGGTGCGCGAGCGCACGCGCGAAATCGGCATTCGCATGGCGACGGGCGCGCGCCGGCGCGACATTCTGCGCCAGTTCCTCACCGAAGCCGTGCTGGTGTCGGTGGTGGGCGGCGTGGCCGGCATCGTGGTCGGCGTGACGGTGGCCGGCTTGCTGCTGGTATGGGACGTGCCGGTGATCTTTTCGCTCAGCGCCGTCGGCGGCGCCTTTGCCTGCGCCGTGGTGACGGGGCTGGTGTTTGGCTTCATGCCGGCGCGCAAGGCGTCGGGGCTCGATCCGGTGGTGGCGCTGGCGGGGCAGTAGTGATAACGCCGGCAGCGTGGCTGCCGGCAAAAAAAATGTTGCCCTGGCTCCAACACACGGTACTATCTCCTCATAATAAAAGCGCCGTGTTTTATGCCCTTGCGGGCACACACCAACCACCACAGGAGAACCCGATGCAGAAAAAATCAACCTTGAAGACCGGTATTGCCGCCGCCCTCATGCTGGCCTTCGGCATGGGCGCTGTCCAGGCACAGGCGCAGGAAGTCGTGCGCCTGGGCAATTTGAAGTTCGCCCATTACGGCGCCGTGTCGTACATCAAGGAAATCGCGCCCAAGTGCGGCATCAAGGTCGAGGAGCATGTCTTCGCCAAGGGCCTCGACGTGATGCAGGCGATTATCGCTGGCGAGCTGGACGTGGGGGCGACGGCCTCCGAAGCGGCCATTTCCGGCCGCGCCGGCGGCGCACCCATCTATGTGGTGGCAGGTTTTGCCAAGGGCGGCGCGCGCCTGGTGGCGGGCGCCGGGCAAAAGATCGCCAACGTCAAGGAACTCAAGGGCAAGCGCGTGGGCGTGACGCGCGGCGGCATCCAGGAAGTGCTGCTGCTGGCCGAGCTGTCGCAGGCGGGCCTGACGTATTCCGAAACCAAGGGCAAGGATGTGCAACTGGTGTTCCTGGCTTACGCCGACTTGAACCAGGCGCTGATGGGCAAGAATATCGACGCCATGATGCAGTCGGAGCCGCAATCGTCGCAGGCGATCAACAAGGGTTTCGGCACCGAAGTCATCAAGCCGTACGACACGCCGATCGGCGAACCCGTGCGCACCATGGTGATGACGGAAAAGTTTTACAAGGAACGCCGTCCCGTGGCGGAAAAATTCATGCGCTGCTTCGTCGAAGCCACCAAGGCCTTTATCGACAACAAGGCGACGGCGGAAAAGTATGTGCGCGAAGTGGTGTTCCGCGGCCAGATCACGAAGGACGACTTCGACGACGCGATCAGCAATTCGCCGTATTCGTATGACATCTCGCCCGAGCATATCCAGGTGACCACCGATGTGATGGTGAAAACGGGCGTGGGCCGCATGAGCAAGCCGCCCGTGGCAAGGGACTGGGTCAAGACGGACTTGCTGGAGCAGGCGAAAAAGAGCCTGAATGTGAAGTAAATCAGGAAACCATGAAAAAACCTCCGCGCCAGTGCTGGTGCGGAGCTTGTGGCGGGTTGCCTTTAGCGGGCGTTAAAGCCCATCCAGCCTTTTTCCGTCTGCCGGAAGCTCAGCGTGTAGATGCGCGTCAGCTCGTCGCCTTTCTTGAGCTGGCGGCTGATGATGGCGCCGTAATTGTCTTGCACGATCTGGTCCGACCACTGCATCAGGTTCTCGAAACGTTCGGCCGTCATCGCCGCCTGGCGCGCCAGCAGCGGCGCGGGAATCGCCTTCTTTTCCTGCTGCTGCGCCCAGAATTCGCGGAAAACCTTGTTTTCACCGCCCATGCCGCGCGCCATCAGGCCCAGGCCCATGGTCATGCCCACGGAGCCATCCGTCTTCGCCTCTGTTTCGAGCCTGTCGGCCACGTCGGCCAGCAATTCCAGGTAGCCCACCTTGGCGCGCAGCACGGCCGAGCCCTTGATTTCGTACTGTTCGTTCTCTTTCCAGCCATTGAGCTTTTCCAGCTTCGCGATGTCGAAGTACTGTTTGTACAGATCATAGCTTTGGATGGACGTACGGAAGTATTCCTCGTACGTGGATTGGGAAGGTGCATCTTTCATGCAGCCGCCTAATATAGTACAGGCGGCCAGCAAGAGACAGGTCCAGGACAATTTTAGAAAAGACATGACGGGGGGCGGTGGCGTCAGGGTGGATAAATATTACTTTGTGGACATAATTATAGGACTGGCTAATCAGGGTGGCAACATACCCGCAGCGCGGCGACAGTGTGTCGCAGGAAAGATTGCCGAAATCTTGAGGGTGCGCCACCCCGTCATGCCTCAGGCGCGATATCATGGCAGGCTTGCGGCATTGGATGACGGCGTCGTGCCTGTCACCCGGGCTGTCGCCTGAATCGCGCTTGTCGGCTATGGTGTAAACTTAAACTATGCAGATCTATTTCTTTTTCATCGCCGCCCTGTTGTATGCGGTGTGCGCGGTGCTTCCCTCGTCCCGTGCCCGGCTTATTGCCGGCCTGACCGGCGTCGCTTGGCTGGCGCACGCCGCTACCCTGTGGTTCGACCTGATGGCGCCGGGCACATTGCGCTTCGGTTTTTCCGCCATGCTGTCGGCCGCGCTGTGGGTCTCGGTAGGCGCTTACTGGATAGAGAACCGCAATTTCAGTCTGGACGGCTTGCGCCGCATGGTCATGCCCAGCGCCGTCATCGCCATTGGCCTGGCCTGGGCCTTTCCTGGCAGCCAGGTCAGCATGGAAGGCAAGTCGGCCGTCTTCGGCTGGCATATTGCCGTCGCCGTGCTCGCCTACAGCACCCTGACGATTGCCGCCTTTCACGCCGTGCTGATGGCGCTGCAGGAATCGCGTTTGCACACGCGCAGCGAAAGCCGCGGCTTCATCGGCAGCGCGCTGGACCAGTTGCCAGCCCTGCTGACGATGGAAAAGTTGCTGTTCCGCATGATCGGTCTGGGGTTTATTTTGCTCAGCCTGACCGTGCTGTCGGGCATCGTGTTCTCCGAGCAATTATTTGGCAAGGCGCTCAACTGGGATCACAAATCCGTGTTTACCATGCTGTCGTGGCTGCTGTTTGCCTCGCTGCTGGCAGGCCGCCGCTTCCGCGGCTGGCGCGGCAAGACGGCCCTAAGTTTTACCCTGGCCGGTTTCGCCACCTTGCTGCTGGCCTATGTCGGCAGCCGTTTTGTACTGGAAGTGGTTTTACACCGAGGATTCGCATGACACGTGTTTTATTCTGGCTGGCGCTGGTGTTCCTGGTGCTGTTCGCTATCCGCAGCAAGATCCGTGGCATGCAGCAGCGGGCTCGTGCGCAACAGCAACAGCGGCCGAATCCGTTTACGCCGCCTGTGCGGCCGCAGGAATTGCCGGATGCCGAGCTGATGCTGTGCTGCGCCCATTGCGGCGTGTACTACCCGGCCTCGGAAAACGTGCAGGCCAAGGGCCACGACTACTGCAGCCACGCGCACGCCACGCTGTAGGGGGCGGTTCGCAGGCGCGCGTGCGTTGCTCATCCGTATCGTAACGTCCTCCGGCATCCGTCCGGCGTAGCATCTGCAGCAGGCGGTTCGTCGCCGCCATTGCAGAAAGGCGCGCTCACCATGTCCCGTCCCAGCCCCCGTTCCATCCCGCCGACCGTCACCGGCATGCCGCCGGCGCCGCAACTGAGCGGCAACTCGCTGCCCATGCAGGCGCTGCGCGCGCAGATCGGCCGCATCGCCCGCTGCGGCGCGCCGGTGGCCATCCGCGGCGAATCGGGCACGGGCAAGGAACTGGCGGCGCGCGCCATCCATGCGCAGGGCGCGCGCGCCAGTTTTCCGTTTATCGCCGTCAACTGCGGCGCCATTCCCGAAGCGCTGATGGAAGCGGAATTCTTTGGCTGCCGCCCGGGCGCCTATACGGGTGCGCTGCACGAGCGCCAGGGCTTGTTCCAGGCGGCCCACGGCGGCAGCTTGCTGCTCGACGAAGTCGACGATCTGCCGCTGGCCATGCAGGTGAAACTGTTGCGCGTGCTGCAAGAGCACCGCGTGCGCAAGCTGGGTGGCAGTACTGACGAAGCCGTCGACGTGCGCATCCTGTGCGCCAGCCAGCATGGCCTGACGCGCGGCGTGGCCGCCGGGACGTTTCGCCAGGACCTGTTTTACCGCCTGAATGTGATCGAGCTGGCGCTGCCGCCGCTGCGCGAACGGCGCGGCGATCTGCAGGTATTATGTGAGGTGATCCTCGCGCGCCTGTCGCCGCGCCGGGTCGTGAGCCTGGCGCCGCCGGTGCTGGCGGCCCTGGCCGCATATGCGTTTCCCGGCAATGTGCGCGAACTGGAAAACGTGCTGGAACGGGCGCTGGCCTTTGCCGATGGCGGCGTGATCGCGCTCGATGGGCTGGCCTTGCCCTCCGCGGCGGGCAACGTGCCCTTGCGGGCGGCGCCGGCCATGCCGGCTGTGTCCGAGCGGCAACAGTGTCTGCCCGGCATGGCAGCGTATGGCGTGGCCAAGGTCTTGCCGCTGGACGTGTATTTGCGCCAAGCCGAGCGCGACATGATCATGCTGGCGCTGGTGCAGGCGCGCTACCACCGCGCACGGGCGGCGCGCCAGCTGGGCCTGAGCGTGCGCCAGTTGCGTTACCGCATGCAGAAATTGACGATACAGGAAACCCTACTTGATGAGTGCATGGACGATAGATGAAGACGGCTGGTGCGACGGCGCGCTGCGCTATGACTCGCCGTACTGCGATGCGCGCCCGGACGGTGCGCAAGTCGATTTGCTGGTGATCCATAACATCAGCTTGCCGGGTGGCCGCTTTGGCGGGCCGCATGTGTCGGACTTGTTTACGGGCCGGGTAGATTATAATGCCGATCCTTCTTTCGCCGACCTGCGTGGCCTGCAGGTGTCGGCGCACTTTTTTGTGCGGCGCGATGGTGCGCTGTTGCAATATGTTTCTGCTGATCAACGTGCCTGGCATGCGGGCGCGTCCGCCTTCGAAGGACGCCCGCAGTGCAATGGCTATTCCATCGGTATCGAAATGGAAGGTGCGGACGATGTGCCGTTCCAGCGGCGGCAATATCATGTGCTGGCGGCGCTGACGGCGGCGCTGGTGGCGCGCTACGGGCTGTCCCAGGTGCGCGGCCACGAGCATATCGCGCCGGGCAGGAAGACGGATCCGGGGCCGTTTTTTGACTGGCATTTCTATCAAGAATGCTGGCTGGAAACCCTGAGCGGACAAGCTGCGTTAGCGCTTACTTCGCGTGGATTGGGCTTCCCATCCATGCCCTGAAAAGTCAACCGAAATCGTATATGAAAATACAAAAAATTACGCCGACGGATGCCGGAAAACTATTGCATCGCCCTTCGATGGGTACTACAATTAGTGCAGAAGTTGGATGTAAAGACTATATGTAGTGCCATCACAGACGTTTTCAGAATTATTGTCAAAGCTACCCGGATTGCTGATAAAGCACTGGAACTGGCGGTTTATCACCCTTGATCGTGTTTTGCGCCAGCCGGGCAGTGCGGTGTGGCGAGATGGATACTGACCTGTTTTATGCACTATGAATTTACTATTTAGCAACAAATACCTGAAGAAACCCTGACCATCGGGCGTTCTATTCAACAACACACGCGGCAGCAAAACTGCAGGCTGACTTTAGCTGACAACGGGAGCTTCAATGCAATCACCACAAGATATTTCCATCCATCCAACGCCAGTATCGCCAGCGCCAGGCGCGGCCAACAGCGTGGCGAGCACGGGCGCGGCATTGGGCGACTATCGCATCATCCGCCGCAACGGCGCGGTGGTGGCATTTGAGCCTTCGAAGATCGCCATCGCCATGACCAAGGCGTTTTTGGCCGTTAACGGCGGCCAGGGCGCAGCCTCGGCCCGCATCCGCGAACTGGTGGAACAATTGACCGACGGCGTCGTCACTGCGCTGGTGCGCCGCCACCCGGGCGGCGGCACCTTCCATATCGAAGACGTGCAAGACCAGGTGGAACTGTCGCTGATGCGTTCGGGCGAGCACGACGTGGCGCGTGCCTACGTGCTGTACCGCGCCAAGCACATGGAAGAGCGCCGTCTGCAGAAGGAAGCGCAAGGCGCCTCCGCGCAAGTTTCCGCACCACAACTGAACGTGACCGACAACGGCGTGCGCCGCCTGCTGGACATGCAGGAAGTACGCGACCTGATCAACGCCGCCTGCGCCGGCCTGGAAAAGCACGTCGATGCCGACGCCATCCTGGCCGAAACCGTGAAAAACCTGTACGACGGCGTGCCCGTCGAAGAGCTGCACAAGTCGGCCATCCTGGCAGCGCGCGCGCTGATGGAAAAAGACCCGGCCTACAGCCAGGTCACGGCCCGCATCCTGCTGCACACGGTACGCAAGGAAGTGTTCGGCAAGGAAGTGCCGCAAGCGGCCGCTGCCGCCGAGTACCTGACGTATTTCCCGCAATACATCGCCAAGGGCATCGCCGCCGAGCTGCTGAACCCGGTACTCGCCAACTTTGACCTGGAACGCCTGGCCAAAGCCATCGTGGCCGACCGCGACTTGCAATTCGGCTACATCGGTCTGCAAACCCTGTATGACCGCTACTTCCTGCATATCCAGGACGTGCGCATCGAAATGCCGCAGGCGTTCTACATGCGCGTGGCCATGGGCCTGGCGCTGAACGAGGCGGACCGCGAAGCGCGCGCCATCGAGTTCTACAGCCTGCTGTCCTCGTTCGACTTCATGAGCTCGACCCCGACTCTGTTCAACTCGGGCACCCTGCGCTCGCAGCTGTCGTCGTGCTACCTGAGCACCGTCTCGGATGACCTGGAAGGCATCTACGACGCCATCAAGGACAACGCGCTGCTGGCCAAGTTCGCCGGCGGCCTGGGTAACGACTGGACGCCAGTGCGCGCCCTGGGCGCCCACATCAAGGGTACCAACGGCAAGTCGCAAGGCGTCGTGCCGTTCCTGAAAGTGGTCAACGACACGGCCGTGGCAGTCAACCAGGGCGGCAAGCGCAAGGGCGCCGTCTGCGCCTACCTGGAAACCTGGCACATGGATATCGAGGAATTCCTCGACCTGCGCAAGAACACGGGCGACGACCGCCGCCGCACGCACGACATGAACACGGCAAACTGGATTCCCGACATGTTCATGAAGCGCGTCATGGAAAAAGGCGAATGGACCCTGTTCTCGCCGTCGGACACGCCAGATTTGCACGACAAGGTCGGCAAGGCTTTTGAACAGGCTTACGTGGGCTATGAAGCCAAGGCCGCCGCCGGCGAAATACGCGTCTTCAAGAAGATCGCCGCGCTGGACCTGTGGCGCAAGATGCTGTCGATGCTGTTTGAAACGGGCCACCCATGGATCACGTTCAAGGACCCTTGCAACATCCGCAGCCCGCAGTCGCACGTCGGCGTCGTCCACAGCTCGAACCTGTGCACGGAAATCACCCTGAACACCAGCAGCGATGAAATCGCCGTCTGCAACCTCGGTTCCGTGAACATGCCGGCGCACATGAAGGAAGGCAAGCTCGATCACGTCAAGCTGGCCAAGACCGTCCGCACCGCCATGCGCATGCTGGACAACGTCATCGACATCAATTACTACGCCGTCGACAAGGCGCGCAATTCGAACATGCGCCACCGTCCGGTCGGCATGGGCGTGATGGGCTTCCAGGACTGCCTGCACATGATGCGTATCCCGTTCGCCTCGGACGCCGCCGTATCGTTTGCCGACACCTCGATGGAAGCCGTCTGCTACTACGCCTACCTGGCGTCGACGGAACTGGCCGAAGAGCGCGGCCGCTATGAATCGTATGCCGGTTCGCTGTGGGACCGTGGCATCCTGCCACAGGACTCGGTCAAGCTGCTGGCTGAAGAGCGCGGCGGCTATCTGGAAGTCGATTCCTCGTCGGCCATGGACTGGACACCGGTGCGCGAGCGCATCGCCAAGTTCGGTATGCGCAACTCGAACTGCGTGGCGATCGCCCCGACGGCGACGATTTCGAACATCATCGGCGTCTCGGCCTGTATCGAGCCGACATTCCAGAACCTGTACGTGAAATCGAACCTGTCGGGCGAATTCACCGAGATCAACGGCTACCTGGTGCGCGACCTGAAGGCGCGCGACCTGTGGGATGAAGTCATGATCTCCGACCTGAAGTACTTCGACGGCTCGCTGGTGAAGATCGACCGCATCCCGCAAGACCTGCGCGATATCTACGCCACCGCCTTTGAAGTGTCGCCAAGCTGGCTGGTGGAAGCGGCTTCGCGTCGCCAGAAGTGGATCGACCAGGCCCAGTCGCTGAACATCTATATGGCTGGCGCATCGGGCAAGAAACTGGACGAGACCTACAAGCTGGCATGGCTGCGTGGCCTGAAAACCACCTACTACCTGCGTACCATCGCCGCTACCCACATGGAGAAATCGACCTCCAAGACGGGCGCCCTGAACGCCGTGGCAGTCGATGGCGGCATGTCGGCCAGCGCGCAGAGCGCCCAGGCGGCGGTCGTGGCGGCAGCAGCAGTGGCCGTGGCACCGGTAGTGGCAGCGGCAGCGGCAGCGGACGACGCCGATGGCGAAGCTTGCTACCTGCGTCCGGGTGACGATGGCTTTGAGGAATGCGAAGCCTGCCAGTAAAATTTTAGTTGTCAGCCCGGCACGGTCGGGCTGATTCAATGTTGTCAATGTCCGCATTGTCCGATACAACGGGCCTGTTGCGGATCGCCGGTTCGCCGGCATGGAAAGGAAGAAGAATATGTCGTTGTCATGGGATGATGAAACCACGTCGGCAGCTGCGCCGCGTCCGGCGCAGCAAGCGCCACTGGGTAATACCGAATTGAACCTGCCGGCCGGTGCCGAGCCGTCCGAAGCGAACGCCGAGCAAGTCGCGCGCCGCGTGAATGCCGACGACAAGCGCATCATCAACGGCAAGACGGACGTCAACCAGCTGGTGCCGTTCAAGTACAAGTGGGCGTGGGACAAATACCTGGCCGGCTGCGCCAACCACTGGATGCCGCAGGAAGTGAACATGCAGCGCGATATCGAGCTGTGGAAAAACCCGAACGGCCTGACGGACGACGAGCGCCGCCTGGTCAAGCGCAACCTGGGCTTCTTCGTGACGGCCGACTCGCTGGCCGCCAACAACATCGTGCTGGGTACCTACCGCCACATCACGGCGCCGGAATGCCGCCAGTACCTGCTGCGCCAGGCGTTCGAGGAAGCGATCCACACGCACGCCTACCAGTACATCGTCGAATCCCTGGGCCTGGACGAAGGCGAGATCTTCAACGCCTACAACGAAGTCAAGTCGATCCGCGACAAGGATGAATTCCTGATTCCGTTCATCAACACCCTGACCGACCCGGCGTTTGTCACCGGCACGGTGGAAAATGACCAGAAGCTGCTCAAATCCCTGATCGTGTTTGCCTGCCTGATGGAAGGCCTGTTCTTCTACGTCGGCTTCACGCAGATCCTGGCGCTGGGCCGCCAGAACAAGATGATGGGCGCGGCCGAGCAGTACCAGTACATCCTGCGCGACGAATCGATGCACTGCAACTTCGGCATCGACTTGATCAACACGATCAAGATGGAAAACCCGCAGCTGTGGACGGCCGCCTTCCGTGAAGAGATCAAGGACCTGTTCATGAAGGCCGTGGAACTGGAATACGCGTACGCGGAAGACACCATGCCGCGCGGCGTGCTGGGTCTGAACGCGCCGATGTTCAAGGGCTACCTGCGCTTCATCGCCAACCGCCGCGCGCAGCAGATCGGCATCGAGCCGCTGTTCGCCCAGGAAGAAAATCCGTTCCCGTGGATGAGCGAAATGATCGACATGAAGAAGGAACGTAACTTCTTCGAAACGCGCGTGACCGAGTATCAAACCGGTGGTGCGCTGAACTGGGAGTAACCCTTTTTCAGTCAACGCCCAAAAGCGCCGTCATCGAGACGGCGCTTTTTTTTCGTCAGCATGGCGGCGGAAAAATGCGTGCCTCATCGCGTCATGCGACGAGGTTTGCAGCAGGATTTTCGGCTGCCGCGAATGGCCGCATCGCGGGCCCCAAAAATCATTTCCGGAGACGCTGGCGGCGGCATTTGCCGCGCGATTGTGCGATAGCACGCGTAACGTGCAAAAAAGCGGGCGAAAACGTGTCGTGCCGGTTGCGCATTGACAAGGTTTTCGTGTACTTTATGAGATTGCAAATGCGAGCGTTAGAATGCGGGGTTTTTTAACCAGCGCGGTAGCGAAAAAACCTCGCAAAACAGGGATACAGATTTACACGGATATGCACAAAACCACACCGTTTTCGTCTGCCGCCGTGCCCGAATTTTTTCAGGCATGGCGGTTTTTTATTTGACGGATGGGTGTTGTGGCGAGCGCGATGCGAGGAGCGAAAAAACGCACGGCATCGAAAACGAATGACCGAATTCAGACTTTGCCACCAGCTGCGAGATA
Organism: Janthinobacterium sp. P210005; assembly: GCF_036231865.1. Lineage (NCBI taxonomy): Bacteria > Pseudomonadati > Pseudomonadota > Betaproteobacteria > Burkholderiales > Oxalobacteraceae > Janthinobacterium > Janthinobacterium sp. P210005. The sequence continues at coordinate 86,819 of NZ_JAZARC010000003.1, read as the reverse complement.
AAGCAGGGTGGCACCGACGATGGCTGAAGTGCTGCAAACGTGAGGAGTTGCAGCAGTTCAGCTGGTGCCGAATTCATTAGCGCAAACGACCGTTTGTGCCGATGAATAATTCGCCTGGCCTATCCCTGTGGTGGGTCGGACGGGTTTAAATCTTGTAGCTTAAATTTCTCATCTCAGATGAAGGAGAGACAAATGGCAACAGCCGCTAAGAAATCAGAAGTAAAGAAACCAGCCGCCAAGGCTGCTCCTGCCGCGAAGAAGCCGGCAGCCGCAGCGAAGACGGTTGCCGCTAAACCAGCTGCCAAAGCCGCAGCAAAACCAGCCGCCAAACCAGTCGCCAAAGCCGCAGCCAAGCCTGCAGCAAAAGTGGCTGCCAAGCCAGTAGCGAAAGCCGCAGCGAAACCAGCGGCCAAGGCAGCAGCAAAACCGGCCGCCAAGCCAGCAGCTAAAGCCGCAGCGAAACCTGCAGCGAAACCTGCAGCCAAGGCAGCAGCCAAACCTGTCGCGAAAAAAGCCGCAGCCAAACCAGCCGCCAAGCCAGCCGCCAAGCCAGCAGCAAAAGCCGCAGCAAAACCAGCGGCCAAGGCAGCAGCCAAGCCAGCGGTGAAAAAAGCTGCAGCGAAACCTGCAGCCAAGGCAGCAACCAAGCCAGCAGCGAAAAAAGTCGTCGCCAAGGCAGCAGCCAAGCCGGCCGCCAAAGCAGCAGCGAAACCTGCAGCAAAAGCAGCAGCCAAGCCAGCGGCAAAAGCAGCAGCGAAGCCAGCAGCAAAAGCAGCAGCCAAGCCAGCAGTGAAAAAAGCCGCAGCGAAACCTGCAGCCAAGGCAGCAGCGAAACCGGCCGCCAAGGCGGCAGCCAAGCCAGCAGCGAAAAAAGTCGTCGCCAAGGCAGCAGCCAAGCCGGCCGCCAAAGCCGCAGCCAAGCCAGCGGCCAAAGCAGCAGCCAAGGCAGTAGCGAAGCCAGCAGCAAAAGCTGCAGCCAAGCCAGCGGCCAAGGTGGCAGCGAAGCCAGCAGCGAAAGCGGCAGCCAAACCTGCGGCCAAGGTGGCAGCGAAGCCAGCAGCCAAGGTAGCAGCCAAGCCAGCAGCGAAAGTCGCAGCCAAGCCGGCAGCCAAAGCAGCAGCGAAACCTGCCGCCAAGGTCGCAGCAAAACCTGCAGCCAAGCCAGCAGCCAAGGTAGCAGCGAAGCCAGCAGCAAAAGCTGCCGCCAAGCCGGCAGCGAAAGCCGCAGCGAAACCTGCCGCCAAGCCAGCTGCAGCGCCAGTCGTGGCAGCCGCACCAGCCGCAGCGCCGGCAGCAGCTCCAGCGGCACCAGCCGCCGTGGCAGCCAAGCCAGCAGCCAAGAAGGCCGCGCCTAAAAAGGCCGCACCGAAGAAGGCAGCTCCTGTCGCCAAGCCATCGGCGCCTATCGCACCTGTAGCAAAAACCGTGTTGGCGCCGGCTGCAGCCTGGCCATTCCCAACCAGCACCCGCCCATCGTAATTTCTGCGATACGGGTGCCTGGATGAGGCAACACGCCGCTGTGTGACTCAATCACACAGCGGTTTTTTTTTGGAGAATTAGTCGTGCTGATCGTTATCCTTACATTGATCGTTGATACCATCGCCACCTTGCTGGGCGGCGTGTTGCTGCTGCGCTTCTGGATGCAGGCGGTGCGCGTGCGGCCGCCCTCGTCGGTGGCGCAATTCACGTTTCAATTGTCCGACTGGCTGGTGCGCCCCCTGCGCCGCGTGGTGCCGGGCGTGGGCGGGTATGACTGGGCCAGCCTGATCGGCGCCTTCCTGATCGTGCTGCTGGCCAGCTCGGTGCTGTTTATTGCCGGCTATCCCGTCGAGGTGGTACTGCTCAAGTCGCTGCAACGCTTCCTGCAATGGATACTCTACGGTTTCATGGCCTTGCTGATCATCGAAGCCATCTTCAGCTGGGTCAACCCGCATGCGCCGCTGGCGCCGTTCGTACGGGCCCTGAACGAGCCGCTGCTGCGTCCGATCCGCAAGGTCGTGCCGCTGGTCGGCAGCCTGGACCTGTCTTTGCTGGTGGCGTTGATCTTGCTGCAGATTGCGCAAGTGCTGGTGGGGATGATTATTGTATTGAGGTAAAACGAGGAGGTCGGCCTGGCGCTAGCGCACAAGCCGACCGGACTACATATTAATAGCGGTAACCGAACGCCGCTTCGAACTGGTCGGCGATGCTTTCCGGCGTAAATACGTGGTTTTGCGCGCCTTGGGTGGCGATCTTGATGGCGCCCAGCAGGCTGGCCAGGCGGCCGCTGGTTTCCCAGCCCAGGTCGTTGGTGATGCCGAACAGCAAGCCAGCACGGTAGGCATCGCCGCAACCGGTCGGATCCAGCACTTCCTTGGCGGTCACGACAGGAATGTCGATGCGCTTGCCGTCCGTATAGATTTCCGATCCTTTTTCGCCACGCGTGACGATCAGCGCTTCCAGGCGGCTGGCGATGTCCGGCAGGGTCAGGCCCGTGCGTTCCATCAACATCTCCATTTCATAGTCGTTGGCCGACACATACGTGGCTTTGTTGATGAAGTCGATCAACTGTTCGCCATTGAAACGTGGCAACTGCTGGCCCGGGTCGAACATGAAGGGAATGCCCAGCTCGGCCAGGTCGGCGGCGTGCTTGAGCATGCCCTGGTCGCCATCCGGCGAAATGATGGCCACCTTGGCCGGCCCCGCATTGGCGATCGGGTTTTCATGCGCAAACGACATGGCGCCCGGGTGGAAGGCGTTGATCTGGTTATTGTCCGCGTCGGCCGTAACGAAGCATTGCGCGTTGTAGCTGTCGGCCTTGATCAGGATGTTGGCGGTGGAAATGCCCAGCTTTTGCAGGCGCTCCAGGTAGGCGGCGCTATCTTGCCCCATGACGCCGACGATGCGCGGGTCGCCGCCCAGCATTTTCAGGCTGTAGGCGATGTTGCCCGAGCAGCCGCCGAACTCCGTGCGCATGGTGGGCACGAGGAAGGAGACGTTTACCTTGTGCAACTGGTCGGCCAGCAGGGATTCGCCGAAGCGGCCGGGGAATTGCATGATGGTGTCGGTGGCAAGCGAGCCGCAGATCAGCGATGTTTTGGTCATGATAGTGTCTGTTAAGGGTAAAAGATGGCGATATGGTAGCCAGACGCCGTGAGCTGGTCTAATGCAAAGTACAGTTTGATGGCTTGTTCCGAACGCGGCGCAAACCCCGTGCTCACGTCGATCGTGGCCGGCAGGTAGTCGCGCGGCGCGATTACGCGGCGCAAGACCGGTTTGTCGTTGGCGTCGTTGAGGATCAGTTCGATGCTGGGCCAGGCTTGCACGCTACGGCCCTGGTTGCGCAGCAGCGAGACGTAGGAAAAGGTTTGGTCCTTCAAAGTTTGCAACTCGCCTTGCTCGATGGCCAGCGCCTCGATTTGCGCCGGCAAGTCGACCTGGCAGCCACTGAGCTTGCACAGCGCTACCAGGGTCGGTTTCCACTGCGGAAATTGCGCCGCCAGCGGATTGCGGAAGGTGGTCATTACTTGCAGGAATAATAATAGCAGCAGTACCACCGAGCCGAGGGCCATGGCCACGCGCAAGGCCTTGCCGCTCTGTTCGCGGCGCCGGCCCAATGTCACAAAGGCCGGCTCGTCGTCGGCCGGCGGCTGGATGGGTTCTTCCTGCTCTTCGGCGGCATCCGGCGTAATGGGGGGGACGGGCAGCGGGTCGGCCAGCGTGGGTTCCCGGCGCGCGGGGCTGGTTGCGGCAGGCGCCGCCGGCAGGGGCTTGTCGAGGTTGACTTTTTCGGCGGCAGGCAATGTCGGGGCCACTGGGGTTGCCGCCGCTTCCAGGTTCGGTTCGCGGCGGCTATCGCGCAAATACGTGGCGAAGGCGGGCGCGTCATCGATCTGGCGGCGCTTGAAGGGCGCCATTAGCTGGGGCAACGGTGGTTCGGGCAGTTCTGCCGGTGTTTCTACTGGTGTTGCTTCAGGTATATCGAGCGGTGCGGCGGCCGGCACGTGGTCCAGCGCCTCGTCGGGCAGGGCCACGTCGAGGTCCAGCTCGATGTGCTCGCCATCGTCTGCATCGTCCTTGAGCTGCGCCGTTTCCGGCAAGATGCCGAATGGGTCGAACGAGGTATCGAAGTCGAGGGAATAAATGGGTTCGTCGTCCGTGGAGGACGGCAGGCTGTTGTCGATCGGGTAACTGGTCGACAGGGGGGCGGCAGTGCCGGGGCCGGATGTTAAAAACGGCGATGCCGCAGCTGGATCGACCAGCGCGGCATTGCCGTCAAAGACTTCCCTGCACGTGCCGCAGCGCACGATGCCCCCACGTAACTTCAACTGGTCAGCAGCGACCCGAAATATCGTGTTGCAATGGGGGCATTTGGTGGCGAGGGCCATTGCTGTGCTTATGCACCTTCCGCGCGGGGCGCAGGTGCTTGCGTGCTGCCCAGGCGGCCATGCAGGGCCACCCAACCGTCTTGCTCGGCCCATACACCCAGCTGGATGAACGGTGCGTAGGCAGCGGCCACTTCTTCCGCCTGGCGTGCCAGCACGCCGGACAGGATCAGGGCGCCGCCGTCGGCAACGCGGCCCGACAGCATCGGTGCCATCAGTTTCAATGGGCTCGACAGGATGTTGGCGACGACGATGTCAAACTTGGCCGTGGCGTGTGCCGAAGTGGCAAACGTGTCTGGCAAGAAATATTCGATCTCGCACTGGTTGCGTGCGGCATTGTCGCGCGCCGATTCGATCGCTTGCGGGTCGATATCGACGCCGGCGACCGTTTGCGCGCCGAGCTTCTTGGCCACCATGGCCAGGATGCCGGAACCGCAACCGTAGTCGAGCACGGTCTTGCCGGGAGCAGGGGTCGCTTCCAGCCATTCCATGCACAGGCGCGTGGTCGGGTGGCTGCCCGTGCCGAAAGCCAGGCCAGGGTCCAGTTCCAGGATCAGGCCGTCAGGATCCGGTGCCTCGTGCCAACTGGGCACGACCCAGATATTCTTGCCGATGTGAATCGGTGCGAATTGCGACTGCGTCAGGCGCACCCAGTCCTGCTCTTCCACGGGGCGCATGGTAAAGACAGGTACGTCCGTCATGCCGACCGCCTGGGCGGCGGCGGCCACGATGGCGGCCTGGTCGGCGTCGACGTCCGTCAGCGCCACCACACGGCTGCGTTCCCACGCCGCTTCCTTCGGTTCCATGCCGGGCTCGCCAAACAAGGGCTGCTCGGCATCCGTGCCTTCATCGGCGTCTTCCACCGACACCGACAGGGCGCCCGCTTCCATCAGCGCGTCGGACATGGCCTCGGCGTTGTCGCGGGCAATTTCAATGACGATTTCCGTCCAGCTCATGCGCCCGCCTTGATTTCGGATTTCTTGGCGATGCTGGGGCTGCCGCTATTCAGGTTCTTGCCCAGGTCCGGCATATCGGCCAGTTTCTGTTCCAGATAGTGAATGTTGGTGCCGCCTTCGATGAAGCGCGCGTCGATCATCAGTTCGCGGTGCAGGGCGATATTCGTGTTGATGCCTTCGACCACCATTTCGGACAGGGCGATCTGCATGCGGCGGATCGCTTGCTCGCGCGTGGCGCCGTAAGCGATCACTTTGCCGATCATCGAGTCGTAGTGCGGCGGCACGTAGTAGCCGGCGTAGGCGTGCGAGTCGACGCGGATGCCGGGGCCGCCCGGTGCATGCCACGAGACGATCTTGCCTGGCGATGGCGTGAACTTGAACGGATCTTCCGCGTTGATACGGCACTCGATGGCGTGGCCCGACAGCAAGACGTCGCGCTGGCGGAAACGCAGTTTTTCGCCGGCGGCGATGCGGATCTGCTCTTGCACGATGTCGATGCCGGTGATCATCTCGGTGACCGGATGTTCCACTTGCACGCGGGTATTCATTTCAATGAAATAGAACTCGCCGTTTTCGTACAGGAATTCGAACGTGCCGGCGCCGCGGTAGCCGATCTTGCGGCACGCTTCGGCGCAACGGTCGCCAATTTTCTCGATCAGCTTGCGCGGGATGCCCGGCGCCGGTGCTTCTTCGATCACTTTCTGGTGGCGGCGCTGCATGGAGCAGTCGCGCTCGCCCAGCCAGACGGCGTTCTTGTGTTCGTCGGCGAGGATCTGGATTTCCACGTGGCGCGGATTTTCCAGGTACTTCTCCATATATACTTCAGGATTGCCGAAGGCCGTGCCGGCTTCCGTCTTGGTCATCGCCACGGCGTTGATCAGGGCCGCTTCCGTGTGCACCACGCGCATGCCGCGTCCGCCACCGCCGCCGGCGGCCTTGATGATGACCGGGTAGCCGATCTTGCGGGCAATTTGCACGATCGCTTTCGGATCGTCCGGCAACGCGCCTTCCGAGCCGGGGACGCACGGTACGCCAGCCTTGATCATGGTTTGCTTGGCCGACACTTTGTCGCCCATCAAGCGGATCGATTCGGAGCGGGGGCCGATGAAGACGAAGCCCGATTTCTCGACGCGTTCGGCAAAGTCGGCATTTTCCGACAGGAAGCCATAGCCTGGGTGAATCGCTTGCGCATCCGTCACTTCAGCGGCGCTGATGATGGCGGGCATGTTCAGGTAGCTCAGGGACGACTGGGCCGGGCCGATACAAACGGATTCGTCGGCCAGCTTGACGTATTTCGCGTCCTTGTCGGCTTCGGAGTGGACTACAACCGTTTTAATGCCCATTTCGCGGCAGGCGCGCTGAATACGGAGGGCAATTTCACCACGGTTGGCAATCAGGATTTTTTCAAACATGGTAGGTTCGCGTATGTCTGTGAGAGCCGGCGAGCCGGCGAAACAACAAGTGTGAGGGGCTAAAACTGCAAACGGCCGTTGCCGGCCGTGTGGACTGGGTTTTAGCCGATCACAAACAAGGGTTGACCGAATTCGACCGGTTGGCCGTTTTCGACCAGGATCTGGGTCACGACACCGGCTTTATCGGAGTCGATTTCATTCAGGAGCTTCATCGCTTCGATGATGCACAGGGTATCACCTTCCTTGACGGTCGAGCCCACTTCAACATAGGCGGCGCTGCCAGGAGCGGAAGAGCGGTAGAAGGTACCGACCATCGGCGACTTGACCACATAGCCCGTTGGCTCGGCGGCGACCACGACGGCGGCTGCCGCAGCGGGAGCGGCGGCTGGCGCGGCTGGCTGGTATTGGGCTGGCATGCCTTGCGGCTGCATCATGACCATCTGGTTTTGCGGCATGGCCGACGATTTGACGATGCGAACCTTGCTTTCGCCTTCGGTAACTTCCAGCTCTGCGATATCCGATTCGGCGACCAGGTCGATCAAGGTCTTGAGTTTTCGTAGATCCATGTAAAACCCCTAGGAATGTAGTTTGTTTTATGAGTGATGCGGTGATGTCCAAGAACCTATCGCCGCGCTAAATGCGTGCAGATCGCGTAGATTAACGTTTTTTAAGCGCAAAGTCGATGGCAAACCGATATCCATCGATACCCAGGCCGCAGATCGTCCCCTGCGCGATCGCGCTGAGAAATGAGTGATGTCGAAACGTTTCGCGTTGATAAATATTCGAGATATGGACTTCCACGAACGGGATGGCGACCCCGGCCAGCGCATCGCGCAAGGCAACGCTGGTATGGGTCAGGCCGCCCGGATTGATGACGATGGCATCGATCCCTTCCGCTCGCGCGGCATGGATGCGGTCGATCAGCGCGCCTTCATGGTTGCTTTGAAAGCAAACCAAGTCGGCACCGGCCGCCATGGCTTGCGCCATTGCTGCCTGCTCGATATCGGCCAAGGTGCTGGCGCCGTAGACCTCAGGCTCGCGCGTTCCCAGCAAATTCAGGTTGGGACCGTTGAGCAGAAGGAGGTTTTTTGCCATGTATGGAAGACCGTTTTAGCGAAAGTTCCGCATTTTGCCGCCAAAGATACGCATTGGCAAGAGAAAAAAGCACGCTCCGAATTTACAATTTATCCAGATCGGCGCGCAACTGATCAAATTTCAAGCGGCCCAGATAGGTCTTTTTGACTTCGCCATCGGCGCCGATCAGCACCGTAAAGGGCAAACCGCCCGTGGCATTGCCAAAATGACGCGACAGGTCGGTGCCGCTCATGCCGGACACATACACGGGATAGGCGATCTTGACCTTGCTGGCAAAAGTGGCAATATTACTGGCCGAATCGATACCGATGCCGATCACCTGCAGGTTTTTCGCCGCATAATGGCCTTGCACTTCGGATAACTCTGGCATTTCTTCCACGCAAGGGGGGCACCACGGCGCCCAGAAATTCACCAGCAGGTTTTTTCCTTTCCATTGCGACAAGACTTGCGTGACGCCCGCCGCGTCCGGCAGGGACAGCGCATACAGTTCGTTGACGGGACCCTTCGCGCCTGGCGCGATGGCGGTCGTCTGCGGTCCCGCTTCTTTCGCTTTTTCCTTGCTCAAACCGACGTAAGCACCCATGCCGCCGAACATCAGCGCCACGATGGCGCAGGCGATCCAATTCTTTTTTGTCATAACTTTATCTATATCAATGTTAGTCGGCAGCCGGCACGCCGTCGGCGAGGCTGGTGGCCAGCAGGCCGCGCAACCCGGCGATGTCGGTGCGCAGCACTTTTCCATCCGCCTTGGCTTTCAGCGCGCCGCGCATATCGTCGAGTTCATACATGGCCGCGTGCACGCCTTCGTTTTTCCACAAGAAACTGGCTGTCTCGACCGCATCATAACGCGCTCCCTTGAAATGCGGGCTTTCCGACATGTCGAGCACGACATTTTTATTCAGCAAGAAGATGTGGATGTCCTTGGCGCTCTCGGCAAACAGCTGCAAATAGATCTCGTCATGGGGGCCGGCCGTGCCATTGAGCACGGGGCCGCTGAGCAGGGGATGAAATTGTTGCAACGCTTCCATCACCTGCAACGCAATCGTGCGCAGCTGGAACAATCGCGCCGGCTGGCTGTCGGCCAGAAACAGGGCATTGTATTGCCGCACCTGTTCCTCGATCATGTCGTTGTCCGGCAAGATATTGGGGCGGTTCGGCGCGTCCCCCAGGACTTGCCGCGCCGCCTTGCGCTTGGCGCTGCCATAGTCGGCGCCATCCTGCGCCACGAGGCGCGCGGCAGCGGCGGCGATTTCCAGGCGCAACTGCGCGCTATCGTCAAATGCATCGTTCGTCATGAGCGAGATGATACTCTGAAGCGGAAAAAGTCATGGCGTCAGGTAAAATCCTGCACTTGCTGTTTTTTATCTCACCGTCTTACTTACTTAAGCGTGCACCTTTCGCACTGATCACATGCATATTCATATTCTCGGCATTTGCGGTACCTTCATGGGCGGCCTGGCTGTCCTGGCCAAGGAAGCCGGCCATAAAGTCACTGGTTGCGATGCCAACGTGTATCCGCCGATGAGCACCCAGCTGGAATCGCAGGGAATCGAACTGATCCAGGGCTTTGATCCGGAACAAACCAAGCTGAACCCGGATTTGTATGTGATTGGCAATGTGGTCTCGCGCGGCAACCCGCTGGTGGAAGAAATCCTCAACCGCAGCCTGCCGTATGTGTCCGGCCCCCAGTGGATCGGCGAACACATCTTGCGCAACAAGTGGGTGCTGGCCGTGGCCGGCACGCATGGCAAGACGACAACGTCGGCCATGCTGGCCTGGATACTCGAAGACGCGGGCTACGCGCCGGGCTTCCTGATCGGCGGCGTGCCGATGAACTTTGGCATTTCCGCCCGCCTCAGCGGCAAGATCGACGGCAAAAGCGCCGATTCGGACTTCTTCGTCATCGAAGCCGATGAATACGACACGGCTTTCTTCGACAAGCGCAGCAAGTTCGTGCATTACCACGCGAAGACGGCCATCATGAATAACCTGGAATATGATCACGCCGACATCTTCCCCGATCTGCACGCGATCGAGACGCAATTCCACCATCTGGTACGGACCGTGCCCGGCATCGGCCGCCTCGTGTTCAACGGCGACGAAGCGTCGCTGCAGCGCGTGCTGGCGCGCGGTTGCTGGAGCGAAAAAGAAAGTTTCGGCCAAGATGCCAACTGGCAACTGCAAGAGCAGGCCGATGGCAGCTTCGACGTGTACTTCAATGGCCAGCAGGAAGGCCATGTGGCGTGGGCGCTCACGGGCAAGCACAACCGCAGCAATGCGCTGGCGGCCATCGCCGCCGCGCGCCACGTGGGTGTGCCGATTGCCCAGGCGTGCGTCTCGCTGGCCACGTTCGAGAGCGTCAAGCGCCGCATGGAAGTGCGCGGCGAGGTCAACGGCATTACCGTGTACGACGATTTCGCGCATCACCCGACGGCCATTGCCACCACCGTGGGCGGGCTGCGCCAAAAAATGAACCAAACCATCGGCAACATCGGCCGCATCCTGGCCGTGCTGGAGCCGCGTTCGAACACCATGAAGCTGGGCGCCATGAAAGATGCGCTGCCCGGCAGCCTGAAGGATGCCGACCTGGTCTTCGGTTTCGGCAGCCATGCCGCGCTGGGCTGGAGCCTGGGCGACGCGCTGGCGCCGCTGGGCCAGATTGCCAGCGCCTATGAAGACATCGATGCGCTGGTAGCGGCCGTGGCAGCTGCCGCCCGTCCCGGCGACCAGATCGTCGTCATGAGCAACGGCGGCTTTGGCGGCGTGCACCAGAAGTTGCTGGAGGCGCTGGGCCGATGATTCTGTACCTGCATGGATTTCGCTCGTCGCCCCTGTCGATGAAGTCGCGCCTGCTGGCCGCGCAGATGCAGGCGCTGGGCCGCGAAGCAGAATGGCTGTGCCCGCAGTTGCCGGCCTCGCCCAAGCTGGCCATCGAACTGGCCTTGTCGCTGGTCAAGGAGGTGGCGCCGGCCGACCTGACGATTATCGGCTCCTCGCTGGGCGGCTATTACGCCACCTGGCTGGCCGAACAGCTCGGTTGCCGCGCCGTGCTGCTCAATCCGGCGATTGTTCCCCTGATTGACCTGGAACAACATGTGGGCGTGACGACCGAATTCCATTCGGACAAGCCATTCGAGTTCAAGCGCGAATACATCGATGAGCTGCGTACGTTTGCTGTAGAGAAAATTACGCAGCCGCAACGTTATTTCCTGATTGCCGCCACGGGCGATGAAGTACTCGACTACCGCGACATGGTGGCGCATTATCAGGGGGCGCAGCAGTGCGTTATCGATGGCAGCGACCATGGCATCAGCGAATTTGCCGCATACCTGGCGCCCGTGCTGGCCTTTTGCGGCATCGACGCGGACTCTGCCCGGTGAGGCCGGGTTCGCTGCGCCAGGCGCAATGGCATGCGCACGTGAATGCCGTTAATGCGCCGCCGGCCTTGCGCCACTGGCTGACGGGCGGCGGTTCGCTGACGGCCAAGCTGAAAGCGCATAGCAGCGCGTTCCGCGTGCAATGTTTGCATCAGGAAACATCGCGCTGTTTGACCGACGAGGCCGCCATCATCGGTTTGCACCGTGCGGGCCGGGTGTGGGAACGCGAAGTGCTGTTGCGTTGTGATAACAAACCGGCCGTGTTTGGCCATACCGTCGTGCCCATGCAGGCGACGGCCACGGACTGGCCCTTGTTTTCCGCGCTGGGCGAGCGTTCGCTGGGCACGACCCTGTTTGGCGACCGCATGGTACGGCGCGGTGAACTGGAATTTGCCCGCTTGCGCGCCGGGCACCCGCTGGTGCAGCGGGCGCAGGCGGCGCTGGCAGGGGACGGGCAGCGCGTCGGTGACAAGTCGCTGTTTTTTGCCCGCCGCTGCCTGTACCAGCGTCACCAGGGGTTGCTGCTGGTAACCGAAGTATTTTTGCCGGCGGTGCTGGAGTTGACGTCCGTCACTCGCACCGTTGCAACCGACACATTAATAAACAAAGCATAACAATGAATCTATTTTTTGAAGAATCCGGCGATTTCAAGGTCGGCACGGTCCTGTCGCAAGCGGGTGAAGCGTACCAGGTCGAAATGGCCAGCGGCAAGCGCACCAAGGTCAAGGTCAAGGATGTGCTGCTGCAGTATGAAAAGCCGTCCCCGGCCGAGCTGCTCGAGCAAGCCAAGACTGTTGCTGCCGAGATCGACCTCGATTTCCTGTGGGAAGTGGCGGGCGAAGACGAGTTCGGCTTTGCCGAGCTGGGCGCCGAGTATTTCGGTCACGCACCATTGCCGCCGGAAGCTGCCGGCCTGATCCTGGCCTTGCATTCGGCGCCCGTGTATTTCTACAAGAAGGGCCGTGGCCGCTACAAGGCGGCGCCGGAAGCGTCCCTGAAGGCGGCCCTGGCCGGCATCGAAAAGAAAAAACAGCAGGCGCTGGTGCAAGCCGCGTATGTGGAAGAGCTGAAACAGAACCGCTTGCCTGCCTCCATGCAGCCGATGGTGCTGCAACTGCTGTTCAAGCCGGACAAGAACACCATCGAATACAAGGCACTGGAAGCGGCGTGCACGGAATTGCACACGACGCCGCCGCGCCTGATGCTGGCCGTCGGTGGTATTGCTTCGCCGAAAGACTTGCACCTGTCGAAATTCCTCTTCGAAAATTTCCCGAAAGGCGCCGGCTTCCCGAGCGTACCCGTGCCATCCGTGACGGCCAAGCTGCCACTGGCCGACGTGGCCGCCTTCTCGATCGACGACGTGACCACGACCGAGATCGACGATGCTTTCTCCGTGCAACCGTTGCCGGACGGCACCGTGAAAGTAGGTATTCACATCGCCGCGCCGGGCCTGGGCATCCGTCCGGAAGACGTGATCGACAAGATGGCGCGCCAGCGCATGTCGACCGTCTACATGCCGGGCGACAAGATCACCATGCTGCCGGATGAAATCGTGAATGCTTTCACGCTCGCGGAGGGCACGACGTGCCCGGCCCTGTCGCTGTACGCCACGCTGGACCCGAAAGCGGACTGGGCAGTTGTCAGCACGCACACGCGCGCGGAACTGGTGCCGATCGCCAGCAATTTGCGCCATAACCAGCTCGACGACCTGGTCAACGAGGAAACCCTGGCCAGCGGCGAAGGCGAGTATCCGCACAAGGCCGATTTTGCCGTGCTGTGGCAATGGGCGCAGCAGCTGGAACAGGGCCGCATGAAAAAGCGCGAAGCGTTTGGCTTGAAGCCGGAGCAGAATAACCGCGTTGATTTCAATTTCTATGTGGAAAATGATATCGTCACCGTGGCGCGCCGCAAGCGTGGCGCGCCGCTGGACAAGATCGTTGCCGAATTGATGATTTTTGCCAACAGTACCTGGGGCAAGATGCTGCACGACCATGGCGTGCCGGGCATCTACCGCAGCCAGGGCGGCGGCAGCGGCAATAGCTGGGCGGCAAAGATGCAGGTGCGCATGGTCACCCATGCTGCGCCGCACCAGGGCCTGGGCGTGGATCAGTACGCGTGGAGCACCTCGCCCTTGCGCCGCTACACGGACCTGGTGAACCAGTGGCAAATCATCGCCTGCGCCGAGCATGGCGTGACGGCGCCGCTGGTCGCCCCGTTCAAGCCGCGCGACGCGAATTTGTTCGCCATCGTCTCGGCCTTCGACGCCGCGTATGCCGCGTATGGCGATTTCCAGTCGAACATGGAACGCTACTGGTGCTTGCGCTGGCTGCACCAGGAAAACGCGCGCCAGGTCGATGCCGTCGTCTTGAAGGATGAAATCTTGCGCCTGGTCGACCTTCCGCTGGTCATCAAGCTGCCGGGCATGCCATCGGTGGCGCGCGGCGCCCAGGTGAAACTGGACTTGCTGCGCTGGGATGAAGTCGACCTGAGCATCGAAGCGCGCCTGCTGGAAATCGCCGCCGTGCCGGACGCGGCGGCCGACGACGCCGAGCTCGACTACGAGGAAGATGCGGGCGACGAAGGCGCCGACGAGGGCGATGTGGCGCCGGAAGCCTCGCCGGAAGCGGCCAACCAGGTCAGCGATGCCGAGGCGGAAGTGGCGGAACTGGCCAGCGAAGACGTGGTCAGCGAACCCGGGGTCAAGTAAGGCGTCCGTCAGGCCATCAGGCGGTGCTGAAAACTGTTGCCGGCACCGCCCTTTGACGTAGAATTCAGCCATCTTGTATCTTGTGCTTGTTGCGAACTGGGTTGCGCGTGAAGTCTTTCCGAGAGAATCGTTTCCTGATGATAGCCGTGGCGGTATCGCTGCTGGCGCACGGCGCCTTGCTGGCGATGCATTTTGTCGCCCCGCCGCCGCAGCGGGCCGTGGCTACCGATCCCGGCCTGGAAGTGATCCTGGTCAATGCCAAGCATGCGAACAAGCCGCTGAAGGCCGAGGCGCTGGCGCAAGCCAACCTCGACGGTGGTGGACAGGCCGACAAGGGGCGCGCCAAGTCGCCCTTGCCCGACATGCGCAAGGTGGAAGAGGGCGACAGCGTCAAGGCCAGCGCCCGGCGCATTGCCGAACTGGAACAAAAACAGCAGGAATTGCTGACGCAGGCGGCCAAGCCGACGCCTTACAGCGCCGCGCCCGTCACGGAAAAGGACAAGCCCAATCCCCTGGCCAGCGGCTCGGACTTGATGGAAAGCAGTAAGGCCATCGCCCGCATGGCGGCCGAAATCAGCCAGACCGTGGAAGACCAGAATAAACGTCCGCGCAAGACTTTTATTACGCCCAGCACGCAGGAAGTCGGCTATGCCATGTATTACAAGACCCTGCAAAAGCGCATCGAGGAAATCGGCACCCTGAATTTCCCGCAAAAGAATGGCCGCAAGATGTATGGCGAACTGGTCGTCTATATCCCCATCTTCCAGGACGGCACGATTTACCAGAAGGAAGGCGGCGCCCGCGTGGAAAAAAGCTCGGGCAACCCGGCGCTCGATGCGGCGGCTCTGGCCATCGTGCGCCGCGCGGCGCCGTATGGTCGTTTTCCACCGAATATGTTGTCGAGTGACAAGGATGACCTGTGGGTCGTCATCACCCGCTTCAAATTTACGCGCGAAGAAAAAATGGAAGCTAACCTGACTGGCGGCAGCAATTGAGCAAGCAAAACATTTATCCCGATCAATATTGCGTCTTCGGCAATCCCATCGCCCACAGCAAGTCCCCCTTGATCCACGCCGCGTTTGCCTTGCAGACAGGCCAGGCCATGGTCTACGATCGCCGGCTGGCGCCGCTCGACGGTTTTGCCCTGGCGGCCCGTACGTTTGCCGCCGAGGGCGGCAAGGGCGCGAACGTGACGGTGCCTTTTAAACTGGACGCGTGCGCGCTGGCCACCGAGTTGACGCCGCGTGCGCAAGCGGCCGGCGCCGTCAATACCTTGCGTTTCGATAATGAAACCATTCTTGGCGACAATACCGATGGCGCGGGCCTGGTGGCGGACATCGTGCGCAACGCGGGCGTGAGCGTCGCGGGCAAGCGCATCCTGCTGCTGGGCGCCGGCGGCGCGGCGCGCGGCGTCGTACTGCCCTTGCTGGAGCAGGGGCCGCAGGAAATGTTCATTGCCAACCGCACCGTGGCCACGGCCGAGGCGCTGGTGGCGCAGTTTGCCGATGCGCTGGCGCACCCCGGGCAGCTGCGCGCCGGCAGCTTCGCGCAGCCCGATGGCCAGTTCGATATCGTCATCAATGCCACCTCGGCCAGCCTGGCGGGCGACTTGCCGCCCGTGCCGCCGGGTATTTTCGGCCGCCACACCCTGGCGCTGGACATGATGTACGGCGCCCAGCCCACCGTCTTCATGGACTTTGCCGCCCAGCATGGCGCGCAGGTGCGCGACGGCCTGGGCATGCTGGTGGAACAGGCGGCCGAAGCGTTTTACGTGTGGCGCGGCGTGCGGCCGCAGACGCAGGATTTGCTGGCGCAATTGCGCAGTGCCCTGTGAGCGCCGGCAAGAAGGGCGCGCGCAAGGGCGGCAGCGGCAGCCGCTACGGCTGGATCAAGTGGCTGCTCATCCTGCCCGTGCTGGCGTTTATCGTCGTGCAACTGTATTTCTTCCTGCAAATCTGGTGGTGGGTCGACCATAACCCGTCCAGCACGGCTTTCATGCGCGAACAGTTGTCTGTCTTGCAGGACAAGAATCCCAACGCCACCATCCAGCAGACGTGGGTGCCGTACAACCGCATTTCGAACAACCTGAAACGGGCCGTCATCGCCTCGGAAGACGCGAATTTTTCCGAGCATGAAGGCGTGGACTGGGAAGCCTTGCAAAAGGCATATGAAAAAAACAGCAAGAAGCAGAAGGTCGTGGCGGGCGGCTCCACCATCACGCAGCAACTGGCGAAGAATCTGTTCCTTTCCGGCTCGCGCAGCTATGTGCGCAAGGGCCAGGAATTGATCATCACGTATATGCTGGAAAGCCTGATGGAGAAGCAGCGCATTTTCGAGATTTATTTGAATGTGGTGGAGTTTGGCACGGGCATCTTTGGCGCCGAAGCGGCCGGACGCCACTATTACCGGGTCAGCGCGGCGGGTCTGAGCGCCGGACAGGCGGCAAAACTGGCCGTGATGCTGCCGAATCCCCGCTATTATGACCGTCACCGCGATACGGGCTACCTGAACCGGCGTACCAGTGTCATCCTGCGCCGCATGGGGGTGGCGGAATTGCCTTGAGGATAGTGGAATTTCTTTTCATAAAATCAAGGATGCCTGATTGGCATTATTGCGGCGCAGCATCTTAATCGGCCCGGTTGGTGCAACGCCGCACTTTTTCCGTGAAAAAGCGGTGCCGGGGGTGGTCGTGAAAAGGCCTTTGCGGGTACACTTGCGCTGTTTTCATTTTTGGCGCCAGCGCCAGCACATCACGATAACCCAACATCCGGCTGAGAGCGCGCATGATCAATGTCTTTGTATTACAGAATGGCCGGCTCAACCAGGTGCCGATCGACAGCCGCGCAGACCTCGAAAATGCCGAACCGGTGTGGGTCGACCTGACCGACCCCACCGATGATGAACGGGCCTGGGTCAAGGCCATCTACAACGTCACCCTGCCGGGCGAAGACGAAGTCAAGGATATTGAAGCGTCGGCCCGCTATTACGAAGCGGAAAACGGCGACTTGCATCTGCGCACGGACTTCCTGCGCGAAGAAGACGACGGTCCCTCGCGCGTCATCACGGTAGCCTTCATTCTTGCCCGCAAGATCCTGTTTTCCATGCATACGGACGACTTGCCCGTGTTCCGCCTGGTGCGCATGCGCGCCCGTTCGCGGCCAGGCTCGATTGCCGACTACATGGACGTGCTGCTCGACCTGTACGCCACCGATGCCGAATACTCGGCCGACGTGCTCGAAGGCATCTACCAGAACCTGGAAGAAGTCAGCACGCGCGTGCTGCAAAAGGAATTTACGGATGCGCACGCGGCCGAAGCGCTGAATGCCATTGCCCACGAGGAAGATTTGAATGGCCGCATCCGCCGCAACATGATGGATACGCGCCGCGCCGTGAGCTTTCTGATGCGCGGCCGGCTGCTCAATTCCGAGCAATTCGAGGAAGCGCGGCAGATCTTGCGCGACATCGAATCGCTGGACGGTCACACGTCTTTCCTGTTTGATAAGATCAACTTCCTGATGGATGCCACTGTCGGTTTCATCAACATCAACCAGAACAAGATCATCAAGATCTTCTCGGTGGCCAGCGTGGCCTTCCTGCCGCCTACCCTGATCGCCAGCGTGTACGGCATGAACTTCAAGCTGATGCCGGAACTGGAATGGTCGTTCGGCTATCCGTGGGCCTGGGGCCTGATGGTCACCAGCGCCATCGCCCCCTTCCTGTACTTCCGCCACCGCGGCTGGCTGAAATAAGTCCTTGTCGCCGGGACGCGTCCGCGCCCCGGCGCTACCACCGGATCTTGTCCGGATTTCAATGCGAGCGCAGCAATTTCAAAAATCAGCGATAATCACTGGTATTGCGTGGTATTGAATTGGTATTTGCGCGTAGCCGCTTGCCTGACGCCCGATTCTTTCCCCGTTGGCTGCCTTTGGCAGAAAAGTATCGTCATTCAGACGTTTTCTGCGTGGTAGCGTCCGCCCGTTCCACCTATGATCGTTGCGATGCCAGCCTTGGCCGGCTAGCCGCCGCATTTCCCGTCACTGTTGCCTTCTGGAGAGTCCATGCCTGATACCGCCACCATCCCAACGCGCTTTACCCACCTGATCAGCGACTGCGACGGCGTGCTGGTCGACAGCGAGGCCGTGGCCCTGCAAGCGCTGCTGGAATTGCTGGGGCCGCGCCTGCCCAACCTGCCCGAGGGCGTCACCCTGCAGGGCTTGATCGAGCCGCGCCTGGGCCAGCGCCTGGTGCCGCTGATGCAGGACATCTACAAGGAGCTGGGCTTGCCGCAATTGCCGGCCGACGAGATCATGGCCATCGGCAACGCCGTCGATGTGGCATGCGATGCGCAGTTGCGCGCCGTGCCCGGCGTGGCGCAGGCGCTGGCCGCCATTCCCCTGCCCAAGGCCGTGGCCTCGAACAGCGTCAGCGCACGCGTGCTGTCGTCGCTCGAGCGGACTAGCATGGCGCCGCTGTTCGACAAGCGCGTTTTCACGCCGGACCTGGTGGGGCACGCCAAGCCGCATCCGGGCCTGTACCTGGCAGCGGCGGCTGCTTTCGGCGTGCCGCCTGGCCAGTGCCTGGTGCTGGAAGACAGCGTCACGGGCGTGACGGCCGCCGTGGCGGCGGGCATGACGGTATTGGGATTCATTGGCGGCGGGCATATCGCCGCCGGCCAGGAAGCGCGCCTGAAGGCGGCTGGCGCGCATGTCGTGTTCAGCGACATGGCCAGCCTGCCGGCGCTGGTGGCCGCGGTGATGGACACCGCGGTGGTGTAACGTTACGCGAGCTTGGCAAACACCTTGCGTGCGGCAGCGATGGTGGCGTCGATGACGGCATCGTCGTGCTGCGCCGAGACGAAGCCCGCCTCGAAGGCGGCGGGCGCAAAGTACACGCCTTCGTCCAGCATGGCGTGGAAGAAGGCATTGAACTTGCTGCGGTCGCCCGCCATCATTTCCGCGTAGCTGGTCGGCGGGGTGGCGCTGAAATAAATGCCGAACATGCCGCCGATATAGTCGGCGCAGAAGACCACGCCCGCTTCTTTGGCGGCGGCCGTCAGGCCTTCGGCCAGGCGCTTGGCCGTGGCGCCCAGCTGCTCGTAGAAGCCTGGCTGCTGGATCAGTTTCAAGGTGGCCATGCCGGCCGCCACGGCGACGGGGTTGCCGGACAAGGTACCAGCCTGGTAGACGGCGCCCAGCGGCGCCATATGGTGCATCAGCGCCGCGCTGCCGCCGAAGGCTGCCACCGGCATGCCGCCGCCGATCACCTTGCCCAGCGCCGTGAGGTCGGGCTGGATGCCGTACAGCGCCTGCGCGCCGCCCAGAGCCACGCGCAAGCCGCACATGACCTCATCGAAAATGAGCAGGGCGCCGTGCTGCGTGCACAGTTCGCGCATCGCCTGCAGGAATGCCGGCGTGGCTTTCACCAGGTTCATGTTGCCGGCCACGGGTTCGACGATGACGCAGGCGATTTCCGCGCCGAAGCTGTCGAAGGCGTCTTTCAGCTGTTCCACGTTGTTATAGTCGAGCACCAGCGTGTGCTTCACGAAGTCTTCCGGCACGCCAGCCGACGTCGGGTTGCCGAAGGTGAGCAGGCCGCTGCCCGCCTTTACCAGCAGCGAATCGGCGTGGCCGTGGTAGCAGCCTTCGAACTTGACGATCTTGTCGCGCCCCGTGGCGCCGCGCGCCAGGCGCAGGGCGCTCATGGTCGCTTCCGTGCCCGACGACACCAGGCGTACCTGCTCGATCGACGGCACCAGGCGCGTGATTTCCTCGGCCATCAGCACTTCGCCTTCGGTCGGCGCACCGAATGACAAGCCCAGTGCTGCCGCATCCTGCACCGCCTTGACTACCTCGGGGTGGGCGTGGCCGACGATGGCAGGGCCCCACGAGCCGATGTAGTCGATATAGCGCTTGCCATCCGCGTCCCAGAAGTACGGGCCTTCGGCGCGCGTGATGAAGCGCGGCGTGCCGCCCACGGAGCGGAAGGCGCGCACGGGCGAATTGACGCCGCCTGGCGTGGTTTTTTGTGCGCGGGTAAACAGGATGTCGTTCTGTGAAGTCGTCGTCATGATAATCGTGCCTTGAAAGTGGATCGTTGTCTGTGTCGTCTGGTCTGTGTCTATTGGCCGCCGCGCGGGCGCTGCTGCCGGAACAGCCGGTTCGGCACCAGCTTGCCCATGCCGTGGCGCTGTGCGTGGGCCAGTGCGCCGGTGGTGAATTCCTGCGCCGCTACGACCACCTGCGGCACATCGTCTTCGTTTTCCGCCAGGGCCAGCAGGGCGGTGGCCGCGGCCGACAGGGTGCTGCCGGCGCCGTTGAAGATGCCGGGCAGGTGCTGCCATTCGTCGTGGCGCACGACGCCGTCCTCGCCGAACAGGGTATTGGCGCGCAGCTTGCCTTCGGCCGTGCCGGATTTGCTGGCGTCGGCCGGCATGCCGGTGACGAGCACGTATTCGCAGCCCAAGGCCACCAGATAGTCGACGTCGTTTTGCAGGGTGTCGTCCGGATCGGCGTCGCGCCAGGTCTCTGCCAGGCGTTCCAGTTCCACCGGCGAGAGCACCAGCAGGGTCGTTTGCGGGATCAAGAGCTGGCGCACGGCAGTGAGGATGTCTTCGTCGTCCATGCCCTGTTCCGGCAGCGCCGAAATGAAGGGGTCGAGGATCAGCGGCACGTTCGGATAGTCGGAGACGATTTCGGCGATGGCCGTGACGTTTTCCACGCTGCCCAGCGCGCCGATCTTGATGGCGGCCACGGACATGTCTTCCAGCAGCACGCGCGCCTGGTCGGAAACCCAGTCAGGATCGACCGCCTGCACGTCTTCCACGCGCGCCGTATCGCTGATCAAGAGGCCCGTGGTGACGGACAGGCCGTGGCAGCCGAAGGCTGAAAACGTGGCCAGGTCGGCCTGGATACCGATCGCGCCGACCGGATCGGACACGCCGAAGCTTAATATGAGGGGAGAAGTTTGGTTTTGCACGGCGGGTAGATTAAGATACCTAATTCAGCATTTTACTTGATTGAAGGGTGGCAGAACGTGAGTAGCAACGAAACAACGCAGCAATTCCAAACGTGGATGTGTCTTATTTGCGGCTGGGTTTATGATGAAGCGGCCGGCCTGCCGGACGAAGACATCGCTCCGGGCACGCGTTGGGCCGATGTTCCGATGAACTGGACCTGCCCTGAATGCGGTGCGCGCAAGGATGATTTCGAGATGGTGGCGCTGTAATTGATCGCGGTCCATGGGATGCCGCTGCCGCAAGCAGGTATCGCGGCAGGCTGTGCTATGGTATGAAAGATTGTCGAATAATCACATGACGCGTCCCTTTTTGCCCGAGGCGCCGGCCGATGCCGCGTGCACCGGCACCACGATACTCGTCATCGACGACAGCGCGACGATACGCAGCGCGGCAGCGAAGATCCTGGGCCAGGCCGGTTATCGCGTGGTGGTGGCGGAAAACGGCTTCGAGGCCCTGGCCAAGATCGCTGACTGCCGGCCGGCGCTGATCGTGTGCGACATTGTGATGCCGCGCCTGGACGGCTACCGCACCTGCGCGCTGATCAAGGCCAGCGCGGCGCATCACGCCACGCCGG
Source organism: Janthinobacterium sp. P210005 (assembly GCF_036231865.1). Classification (NCBI taxonomy): domain Bacteria; kingdom Pseudomonadati; phylum Pseudomonadota; class Betaproteobacteria; order Burkholderiales; family Oxalobacteraceae; genus Janthinobacterium; species Janthinobacterium sp. P210005. The sequence goes on along the minus strand of NZ_JAZARC010000003.1, from coordinate 65,319 downwards.
TGCTGATGCTGTCGTCGAAGGAGGGGCTGTTCGACCGCGCGCGCGGCGCCATGGCAGGCGCCAGCGCCTGCCTGGCCAAGCCGCTGGCGCGCGAGGCGCTGCTGGAGGCCGTGCGGCTGCACCTGGCCGGGCATTTTGAGTAAGTGGTTTTATTGATTGACAACGCAGCAAGGAAGCAGATGGCCATACACACAATTCTGATCGTCGACGACTCGCCGACAGAACGCTATTACCTGAGCGAGATCCTGGTGCGTGCCGGCTACGCCGTCCTCACGGCGCAGGATGGCGCCGACGCGCTGGCGCAACTCAAGCAGGCCAGGCCCGACCTGATCCTGATGGACGTGGTGATGCCCGGTGCGAATGGCTTCCAGATCACGCGCGCCATCGCGCGCGATCCCGAATTGCAGGACGTGCCGGTGATTATCTGCTCCAGCAAGAGCCAGGAAACGGACCGCATCTGGGGCTTGCGCCAGGGCGCGCGCGATTACCTGGTCAAGCCGGTGGTCGAAGCCGAGTTGCTGGCCAAGATCGCCGCGATTTCCTGAGCATGCAGACGATGCCAGGTCACGGCGTATCCACCGCGGCTTATCCGTCCGCCGCCATGCCATCTTTCGAGACGGGTGCGCGGCAGGGGCGCTTGCGCCAGTATCAGCTGCAATTGATCGAGCGGATACAGGCCGCGCGCAGCGGCGCGCTGGCAGCGCGCAAGGAACTGGGCGTGATGCTCGGTGGCCGGCCGTGCCTGCTCGACCTGACGCAGCTTGGCGAAATCGTCATTGCCGCCGGTGTGCAGATCCAGGGGGTGCCGCTAGCGCAGGACTGGTACCTGGGCCTGGCGGCCATGCGCGGGCGTCTGACGGGGGTCGTCGACCTGGCCCGCTACATGGGCGAAGCGGCTTGCGCGCCCGGCAATCACTGCCGCATCATCACCTTTTCTCCTCGCCTGGGCCTCAATTGCGCATTGCTGGTCGAACGCGTGCTGGGCTTGCGCCAGTTGCGCGCGATGCAGCCCGTGCAGGATACGGCGCAGGGCGTGCTCCCATCGTGGGCCGCGCAGGCGCTGCGCGACAGCGAAGGGCAGCAGTGGCTGCGCCTGGACCTGGCGCAGCTGGCGCAGTCGGCACGCTTCCTCGATGCCGGCTTTGACGGCCTCCCTGACCACAAGGATATTTGCTGATGGGTGCCCATTCCCCGATCCTGGCGGCCGGCTTGCCCGAAGCGCAGCACGCTCCGGAAGCGCCGACATCGACGGCCGACCTGCCGCTGCGCCTGCGCGACGCGCTGGGACGGCGCAAGTCGCTGGCCAGCGCGCCTGCCGGGGACTGGAAGCTGCCGCTGATCGGCCATTTTCCGCTGCAAAAGCAGCTGAGCATCCTGTCGACGGTGATGGCCCTGAGCCTGGCCGCCAGCCTGCTGTTCGTCGGGCTGAATACGCGCAGCGGCAATATTGCCTCGGCGCAGACGCAGTTGGCCAGCGATGCGCTGATGCATTCGCAGCGCATCGGCAAGGCTGCGCCGAACGCTGTGCAAGGCAATCCGGAAGCCTTCCGCCAGCTCGAGGAAAGCCGCAATGAACTGAATCAGGATTTCCGCCTGATGCTGCGCGGCGGTACGTATCACGGGCGCGATATCGGCGAGTCGCGTTCCGCCCTGTTGGCTGCGGTGGCCGACGCGCGCAAGAAGTGGGCCAGCAGCGACCGCGCGGCCAGCACCATCTTGCGCCTGAAACTGGAACTGGGCGAATTCGACAAGACCTTGCAGCAATTGAATGCGCTGTCGCCGGCGCTGCTGGCGCAGACCGAGGAAATTGCCGCGCTCAAGGTGCAGCGTGGCGGCAATGCGCGCGACCTGGCCGTCATCGGCCGCCTGATGATGCTGAGCCAGCGCATGAGCCGCAGCGCCAGCGAGTTCCTGTCGTCGGGCAGCATCAGCTCGGAAACGGCGTTCTCGCTGGGACGCGACACGACGTATTTCCGCACCGCCGTCGAAGGCCTGCTCAATGGCAGTGTGCCGCTGCAATTGGCGCCTACGCGCGACGCTGAACTGCGCGACCGGCTGGTGGCGCTGAAAGCCAGTTTCGACACTTACCAGAAGCTGGTCTCGTCGATACTCGACCGGCTCGATAAATTCAGCTCGGCGAAAAGCGCCGAACAGCTGATTTTCAACGAGAACGAGGACCTGCGCCAGCGTTTGACCCTGCTGCAGCAGATGTACCACGTGAACCAGGAAACCCTGGGCGTCGCCTTCTGGATGATGGTCGGCGGCGTGTTGCTGACCCTGATCGCGGCGGCCGGCATCGGCCGCGTGCTGCTGCAGGATTCCGTCAACCGCACGCGCGACGCCGAGCGGCGGCGCCAGGAAGCGGAAATCCTGCGCCTGCTGTCGCAGGAAAAGGAGGAGCAGGCCAAGGCCAAGAATGAGCAGAACCAGGCGGCCATCCTGCGTCTGATGAACGAATTGCAGAAGGTCGCCGACGGCGACCTGACGGTGCAGGCGACCGTCTCGGAAGACATCACGGGCGCCATCGCCGATTCCGTCAATTACACGGTCGAGGAATTGCGCGGCCTGGTGGGGCGGGTGACGGCAACGGCCGAACAGGTCAATCGCGCCTCGACGCAGGCGCAAAGCATCTCCAGCAAGCTGTTGATCGCGTCGCAGCAGCAGTCGCGCGAAATCCAGGGCGTCAGCGCCACCGTGGTCAAGATGGCCAATGCGATTACCGACGTGTCGAAATCGGCCAGTGTCTCGGCTGACGTGGCGCGCCAGTCGGTGGCTGCGGCGCAGCAGGGTTCGACGGCGGTGGAAAACGCCATCAAGGGCATGCATGAAATCCGCGAGCAGATCCAGGATACGTCCAAGCGCATCAAGCGCCTGGGCGAATCCTCGCAGGAAATCGGCGAAATCACCGAGCTCATTTCCGACATCACCGAACAGACCAACGTGCTGGCGCTGAATGCCGCCATCCAGGCGGCCTCGGCCGGCGAGGCGGGGCGCGGCTTTTCCGTCGTCGCCGAGGAAGTGCAGCGCCTGGCCGAACGCTCGGCCGCCGCCGCCAAGCAGATCGGCGCGCTGGTGCGCACCATCCAGGCCGATACCCAGGATGCGACGCGGGCGATGGAAACGTCCACGCAGGGCGTGGTCGAGGGCGCGCGCCTGTCCGACGCGGCCGGCGCAGCCTTGAACGATATCAGCCAGGTGTCGAAACACCTGGCTGAACTAATCCAGGGCATCTCGTTCGCCACCGGCACGCAGGCCGGTTCGGCCAGCGGCGTGGCCTTGAATATCCAGCATATCCTGAGCGTGACGGAGCAGACCCAGGATGGCACGCAGCAAACGGCGCAGTCGATCCATAAACTGTCGATGCTGGCGCAGGAACTGAAAAATTCGGTGTCGCGCTTCCGCGTCGCCGCCTGAACGCCGCGCCAGTCCAGGCGATTTCCTTACCGAGGCATGCATGAGCACACCTGATAGTCCACTGCAGTCCAAGCCGTTCGACAGCGAACCTTTGTCGTGGGTGATGGTGGAAATCCGCGAAGCGCTGGGCCGCTCGAAAACAGCTTTGTTCGAGGCGGGTGGCCGCGAGCGCGAGGAACGCGCCACGGCCCTGCAGCATGCGCGCTCGCATCTGCACCAGGCGCATGGCGCACTGGTGATGGTCGACGTGGCAGGCGCCAGCCTGCTGACGGACGGCGCGGAGCAGGCGCTTTCGCGCTTTCGCGACGGCAGCCTCGAATACACCCTGGACCATGCGCAAGTCGTCGCCGAACTGTATCAGGCCCTGACCGAATACCTGGAAGACCTGGTGGCCGGCACGCCGCCGCAGCCGACGCGCTTGTTCCCCTACTACCGAGACCTGCAAACCATGCTGGGCGCCGAGCGCAGTCACCCGGCCGACCTGTTCTTTCCGCCGGCGTCGGTGCTGGAAGGGTATGCGATTGCGCTGGCGGACGCGCCCCCGGTAGCCGATTATCCGGCCTGGCGCGGGCGCTTTGAAAAGTCCCTGCTGCCCTTCCTGAAGGCGCAGGATGACGCGGCGCGGCGCCAGCATGCGAGCGACTTGCACGCCACCCTGACCCTGGTGGCCGATGCGCAGCAGGAAGCGCCGGCGCGCACCTTCTGGTTCGTCATGCAGGCGTTTGCCGGGCTGGCGGCCAGCGGCGAGGGCATGGGTACGCTCAACGTCAAACAGTTGTTCGGCCTGATCAATCTGCAGTTGCGCCGCCTGGCGCAGGGCACGGCCAGCCTGCCCGAAGCGATGCTGCGCGACGCCCTGTTCTTCATTGCCGCCGCCACCGAGCCCACGCCGGAGGCGCGCCAGCTGCGTGCCGCCTTCGCCCTGGACGGGCAGGTGCCCGCCGATCTGGAAACGCGGCGCTATGGTCGGGTCGACCAGGAGGCCTTGCAAGGCGCCCGCACGGCACTGGCGCAGGCGCGTGCCAGCTGGAGCCGCCTGGCGCAAGCCGACCTCGATCCCGCCCTGGGCACGGATTTTGACGCATCGCTGCAACACGTGGCCGCGCATGCGGAGTCCCTGAAGCAGCCGGCCCTGGCCAGCCTGTTGCGCGAATGCGCGGCCGTGGCGCGGCAAGCCGTGGCCAGCGGACGCAGTGCGGCCCTGGAAAATGAAATCGGCATGGCGCTGCTGTTTGCCGACACGGGCCTGGAGCAGGTGCGTCGCCTGCCCGACGATTTCGCCGGCAATGCGGAAACCATCGCCGCGCGCCTGCAGGCGCTGCTGGCTGGCGAAGCGCCGCCGCCCGTCACGGCGGGCGAGCTGTCGCGCCAGATCGAACAGGGGCAGACGGTTGCCGCGCTGGCCGAGGAAATGAAGACGGGCCTGCGCCAGGTGGAAAAGGTGCTCAATGCGTATTACGCGGATGCAGCGGGGGCGAAGGCGGGGGCACTCGATGGCGTCGCGCCCGTGCTGGAGCAGTTGCAGCAGCAGTTGGCCGGGCTGGAACAGGAAGAGGCGCGCGCCGCCGTGCTGCAGGTCGATGCGGCCGTGCGGCAGCTGGCCGGTGGCGACGCCAATACGGAGGCGCGCGCCGGGGCGCTCGACGAGATTGCGCAAAATGTCAGCGCGCTGGGATTTTTTGTCGACATGCTGGGCCGTAACGCGCAGGCGGCCAGCGGGCGTTTCCATTTCGACGCCGCCGCCGGCGCCTTCCGCGCCCTGCCATTTGAAAAAGTCGCCGCCGCCGGCACCGTGCCCGTACCCTTGCTCGACCAGGCCCTGGCGCCCGCCGCGCCTGCCGGAATGGATGCCGTGCCGGCAGTGACCGATGTCGATGCGGAGATGCTCGACATTTTTATGGCCGAAGCGCGCGAAGTGCTGGCCTTTGTCGACACCACGCTGGCCCTGCCGCGCGAGCAAGCCGCCAGCGGCGACCACCTGGCCATGCTGCGCCGCTCGTTCCACACCCTGAAGGGCAGCAGCCGCATGATCGGCCTGGCGCAGTTTGCCGAAGCGGCCGGCGCCATCGAGCGCGTCATGAATACCTGGCTGGCCGAAGCGCGACCCGTCAGCGACGATCTGTTTACCCTGCTGAATTACGGCTGGTACCAGCTCAGCGAATGGGTGGCGGAACTGGAAGGCGGCGCAGGGCGAGAGCGCGAGGCCGGCATGCTGCTGGCAGCGGCAGAGCGCGTGCGCGAAGGCTGTCCGTTCGAATTGCGCAAGCCGCGCCCGGCCGCGCCCGTGGCCGGCAATGGCAATGTGATCGGCCTTCCCCTGGCCACGGCGCCCGCGCTCCACGAAGCGCCGGACGATCACCTCAAGCACGTGGGCGAACTGCGCATCAGCCTTCCCTTGTACAACATCTACCTGGCCGAGACGGATGAATTGCTGCGCGTGCTCACGCGCGACTTCGGCGAATGGCGTCACGAGCAGCGCGCCGTCAGCGCGGAAGCGCTGCAAGCCGTGCATACCCTGGCGGGGACGTCGGGCACGGTCGGCTTCCAGTCCCTGCGCGACCTGGCGCACGCGCTCGAGACGGTGATCGAAACGGTGGTGCCGCCGCTGGCCGGCCTGCGCGCCGAACAGCACGATGTGCTGGAGCAGGCCACGCAGCGCGTCGGGCAAATGCTGCAGGCGTTTGCGCTGGGCGACCTGGCGCCAACGCAGCCGGACATGATCGAAGCGCTCAACACCCTGTGGCGCACCCTGACGGCGGCGCCCGGCGAGAGCAAGGCAGAGCGGCTAGACGCCCTGTTTGCGGCCGCTTACGCCAGCATCGTCGGCACACCGGCGCACCCTGCGGAAGCGCTGCCCGACGCGCTGGCCGAGGTCCCTGTGCCGCAGCTCGAGACCCTGTTCGAGGCGACGTATGCCAGCATCGTCGCCGACGCGCTGCAGCCGCCTGCTGCCGAAGTGCCTGCACCGGTGCCGACGCCGGTGCAGGACAGCGGCGCCAGCGACGACCTGTTCGACGTCGGTTTCGAACATGCGCCGCCATTGGAGCACGCGGCGCCGGAAGCGCCTGCGCCCGCCATCATGCCAGCCGATGCGGCCGCGCTGCTGGCGGCCAGCGCCGGCATCAGCGATGAACTTGACCTCGATTTATTGTCCGTCTTCCTGGAAGAGGGCGCCGACCTGCTGCCGCAGATCGGCGAGGCGCTGCGCAGCTGGCAGCAGCAGGCGCACGACAGCGGCCAGGCGCAGATGCTGTTGCGTACCCTGCATACGGTCAAGGGCAGCGCGCGCATGGCCGGCGCCATGCGCCTGGGCCAGCATGCGCATGAAATCGAGACGCATATCGAAAACATGCTGCATGCAGGCACAGCCACGCCGCAGGCTTTCGAGGAATTGCTGGCCCATTACGACCATGCGTTGCACCTGTTCGAGCAGTTGCAGCAGCCCTTGCTGCCCTTGCCGGGGATGGAAGATACGCCGGTCGCCGAACCGAAGGCGGCGCTGGTGCGCGTGCGCGCCGATATTCTCGACCGCCTGGTCAACCAGGCTGGCGAAGTGTCGATCACGCGCTCGAAGATGGAAAATGAAGTTGGCGTTCTGGGCGCCTCGCTGTCCGAGTTTTCCGATAACCTGGCGCGCTTGCGGCGCCAGCTGCGCGAAGTGGAAATGCAGGCCGAATCGCAGATTGCCTCGCGCATGGCCGTCGGCAGCGAGCGCGAATTCGATCCGCTCGAATTCGACCGCTTTACGCGCTTGCAGGAACTCACGCGCATGATGGCCGAAAGCGTCAACGACGTGGCCTCCTTCCATGAAAACCTCAGCCACAGCGTCGATGCGGTGACGGACGACCTGGTGCTGCAGGCGCGGCTGACGCGCGAGTTGCAGCGCGACCTGATGCAGATCCGCATGGTGCCGTTTGCCAGCATCGCCGAACGCCTGTTCCGCGTGGCGAGGCAAAGCGCCAAGGAAGTCGACAAGCGCGTCAACCTCGACATCCGCGGCGGCGGCGTGGAAATCGACCGCAGCGTGCTGGAACGCATGGCGGCGCCGTTTGAGCACCTGCTGCGCAACGCCATCGTGCACGGCATCGAGCCGCGCGACGCGCGCCTGGCAGCCGGAAAAAGCGAGACGGGCGAGCTGCTGGTGCAGGTCAGCCAGCAGGGCAATGAAGTGGCGATCGCCTTTTCCGACGATGGCGGGGGACTGGACCTGGAACGCATCCGCGCCAAGGCGCACGACGCCGGCCTGCTGGCGATGGACGCGCCATTGACCGACGCGCAGGCGGCCGAGCTGATTTTCACGCCGGGTTTTTCCACCGCCGACAGTCTGACGGAATTGGCCGGACGCGGTTTTGGCATGGACATCGTGCGCTCCGAAGCGCTGGCGCTGGGCGGGCGCGTGGAAACGCTGACGCAGGCGGGCCTCGGCATGCGCTTCACTATCCACCTGCCGCTGACCCTGGCCGTCACCCAGGTGGTGCTGCTGGCGGCGAACGGCAAGACGTATGCCTTGCCATCGGTGCTGGTGGAGCAGGTGCTGCACCTGAAGGGCGAGCAGCTGGAGCAGGTGCGGGCGGCCGGGCGCGTCGAGTCGCACGGGCAGTCGCTGGCGCTGCACCACCTGTCGGCCATGCTGGGCGAGACGCCGGCGGCGCAGGCCACGCAGCGCTATGCGCCCGTGCTGTTGCTGAGGAATGGCAATGACAGGCTGGCCTTGCAGGTCGATGACGTGCTGGGTAACCGCGAAGTCGTGGTCAAGCACGTGGGTCCGCAACTGGCGCGCATGCCGGGCATTGCCGGTGCCACGGTGCTGGGCACGGGCGACATCGTGCTGATCCTGAACCCCGTGGCGCTGGCGCAGCACCTCGAGCACCATCCGGAACTGCTGTCGCAATATGCGCTGGCCAGCCGCGAGCAGCATGCCGTTTCCAGCGCGCTGGCCGCGCCGGTTGCGCGCGTGATGGTGGTCGACGATTCGCTGACGGTGCGCCGCGTGATGCAGCGCCTGTTCGAGCGCGAAGGCTACCAGGTGCTGCTGGCCAAGGATGGCGTCGATGCGCTGGAGCAGTTGCATGCGCTGGAGCCGGCTGCCATGCCGGCCCTGCTGCTGGTCGACGTGGAGATGCCGCGCATGGATGGTTTTGACTTGACGCGCAATGTGCGCAGCGACGACAAGACGCGTGCCATCCCCGTCATCATGATCACTTCGCGCAGCGCCGACAAACACCGCGCACATGCGTTCGAGCTGGGCGTGAATGCGTATTTCGGCAAGCCGTTCCAGGAAGAGGAATTGCTGGCGGAAGTGGGGCGCTTGTTGACCGAGTCTTGACCTACGCCACCACCTTTACCACGGCATAACGCTCCAGGGTCTCCTTGCGCGCCTCGTCGTGCTGCACCAGCGGTTCCGGATAGTCGCGCCCCAGCACGATGTTTTTTTGCTCGAGCAGCATGCGCGGCACCAGCCAGGGCGCGTGGATTTCCTTGTCGCCCAGCGCCTTCAGCTGCGGCAGGTAGCGGCGGATGAAGCGCCCGCTGGCATCGAATTTTTCCGATTGCGTGATCGGATTGAAGATGCGGAAGTAGGGCTGGGCGTCGCAGCCGGACGACGAAGCCCATTGCCAGCCGCCGTTGTTCGACGCCAGGTCGAAGTCATTCAGGTGCAGCGCGAAATACGCTTCGCCGCGGCGCCAGTCGATACCCAGGTCCTTGATCAGGAAGCAGGCCGTGACCATGCGCAGGCGGTTGTGCATATAGCCTGTCTGGTTCAGTTGCGCCATCGCCGCGTCCACCAGCGGATAGCCGGTGCGTCCCTCGCACCAGGCGGCAAAGGCGGCATCGGCCTCGGGACCCGTTTCCCACGCGATGGCGTCGTAGGCCGGCTTGAAGGCGCCGCCTTCCACGTGCGGGTTTTGGTACAAAATCATCGCGTAGAAATCGCGCCAGATCAGTTCGGCCAGCCACACGGGCGCGCCATCGCCGCCACCGCCCCGGTCCATCAGGTCGACCACGGTACGCACCAGGTAGCGCAGCGACACGGTGCCGAAGCGCAGATGCATGGACAGGTAGGACGGTCCCTTCAAGGCGGGGAAATCGCGCGCCACGTCGTAGCGGGCCACGCGCGGCAGAAAGTCCTCGAACAACGTGCTGGCACCCGACATGCCGGTGGGAATGGCCAGCTCGGCCAGGTTGCTCGGTTCGAAACCCAGCTCGCCCAAGGTGGGCAGGGGCACCGGTGTGCCGGCGCGCGGCGGCGCCAGGCTGGCCGCATGCGGCTCGATAGCGAACGGCGCCAGGCAGCCGGGTTCCGCGCGCATTTTCTTCAGCCAGGCATTCCTGTACGGCGTGTAGACGGTATACGGCTTGGCCGAGAGCGTCAGCACTTCGTCCTTTTCAAAGATCACCTGGTCCTTGAAACTGAACCACAGGCGCGTGTCGCGCGTGAGCGCGGCGGCAACCGTGGCGTCGCGCGCGATGGCCTGCGGTTCGTAGTCGTGGTTGGCAAAGACGGCGTCGGCGTTCAATTCGGCGGCCAGGCGCGGGATGGCCTCGGCCGCGTCCGCGTGCAGCACGATCAGGTCGCCGCCCAGCTGGCGCAGTTCGCCAGCGAGCTCGGCCAGGCTGGCATGGATGAAGTCGACCCGCCGGTCGCGGCGCGGCAGGGCCGCCAGGATGGCGGTGTCGTATACGAAGACGCAATGCACGGCCTGGCTCTGGCGCAGGGCGTGATGCAGTGCAGCATGATCAAACGCGCGCAGATCGCGCCGGAACCACACCAGGGAAGTCTTGATTGTCATTATTTCGCGTGTTCAGGGTCAAAGATAGGCCATTTTTTGCCGCCAACGGGGCTTTATCGCCGCTCGGGTCGCGCCTTTGGCGTCGCTGCGGCGGCAATTCAGTGTAAACTACCGGGTATGTTCGTGGTGCTTTATGTGCGACAGCGATTTTGCAATCAATTTTACAATTGGCATTGAAATGCGCCTGCAGGCAAAGCGAATTGACCATTAATTTATAACATAACAAGAATAGCGCCTGGCAACACGGCTCTCGCCGCCCAACATTCGCGGCAGGAGGTGCCAGGCGTACGATAGCGGGGTAAGCGAGACTTGCCAGCAAGCCCACAGAGAGAGCATCGCGTATGAAAAAGAGTAAAATCGACCAGACTCTACCAGGACATCGTTTGATGCAGGGTGTGGGAGAGCCGGCCGCGACCGGTTCCTCCACCCTGAATCTGGCCAACCATTTCCTCATTGCGATGCCGGCCATGCAAGATCCGATCTTCGGCGGCACGGTCGTGTACGTGTGTGAACATAATGAAAACGGCGTGCTGGGCGTCGTCATCAACAAGCCCACCGACATGACCATGGAAGTGCTGTTCGACCGCATCGACCTGAAACTGGCAGCCGGCAGCGACACGCCCATCATCAACGAACCGATCATGTTCGGCGGCCCCGTGCAGGACGACCGCGGCTTCGTGCTGCATACGCCGGGCGCGCGCTATTCCTCGTCGCTGACGGTGACCGATGAAGTGGCGTTTACCACCTCGATCGACGTGCTCGAAGCCGTCGCCAAGGGCGATGGCCCCGAGCGCATGCTGGTCTCGATCGGCTACTCGGGCTGGAGCCCGGGCCAGCTGGAAGACGAGATCGGCCGCAACGGCTGGCTGACGGTGGGCGCCTCGGCCGACATCCTGTTCGATTTCCCCATCGAGCAGCGCTATGTGGCGGCCATCAAGTTGCTCGGTATCGATCCGCTCATGCTCGCCAGCGAGGCTGGCCACGCATGAGCGGTGACGCCATCGACACCATCCTCGCCTTCGATTTCGGCCTGAAACGCATCGGCGTGGCCATCGGCAATACCATGATTTGCCAGGCCAAGCCGCTCAGCGTGATCACGGCCACGGCGAATGAGCCGAAGTTTGCCGCCATCGATAGCCTGATCAAGGAGTGGGGCGCGAGCCGCATCGTAGTGGGCTTGCCCAGCCATCCCGATGGCACGGAACACGAAATGAGCGCGCGCTGCCGCCGTTTCGCCAACCAGGTGCATGGCCGCTTCAACCTGCCGGTGGAACTGGTCGACGAGCGTTATTCATCGGCCGTCATCGCCGCCAAGCGGGGTGAAGTCATCGATGACCGCGCCGCCGCCATCATCCTGCAACAGTATTTCGACGCGAATTATTAATCTGACCTTTGACCCATTCCTGAATGATCAAGAACCCTATGCCGCATCCTACGAATCCTTCCCAACTCGACGCCGAGGCCCTGTACGCGGTCTTGCTGCAACAGGTGCAGAGCGGCCTGGCGGGCATCCCCAACGTGGCCATCGTCGGCATCCATTCGGGCGGCGCCTGGCTGGCTGAACGCCTGGCACGCGACCTGAACCTGCTCGACCGCCTGGGCGTGCTCGATGTCTCGTTCTACCGCGACGACTTCGCCCAGAAGGGCCTGCATGCCGACGTCAAGCCGACGCAAATCAGCTTTGACGTGGCCGGCGCCACCATCCTGCTGGTCGACGATGTGCTGTACACGGGCCGCACCACGCGCGCGGCCATCAACGAATTGTTCGACTATGGCCGCCCGGCCAAGATCATGCTGGCCGCCCTGGTCGACCGCGGCGAACGCCAGTTGCCGGTGGCCGCCGATTTCGTGGCCGCCTTCACTGCCGTGCCGCCGGGTCAGGCCCTGGTCCTGAAGCAAGCCGACGATGGAAAATTCACGCTCACCATAGATACCCACCATGCTTAATCCGCAACTGAATAAACACGGCGAACTGCAACATCTGCTGACGATTGAAGGCTTGCCGAAGTCTATCGTCAACCACATCCTCGATACCGCTTCCTCGTTCGTCGGCATCTCCGACCGCGATGTGAAAAAGGTGCCGCTGATGCGCGGCAAGAGCGTTTTCAACCTGTTCTTTGAAAACTCCACGCGCACCCGTACCACCTTCGAGATCGCGTCAAAAAGGCTGTCGGCCGACGTCATCAACCTGAACATCCAGGCGTCATCGGCCAGCAAGGGCGAGTCCCTGCTCGACACCATCGACAACCTGTCGGCCATGCATGCCGACATGTTCGTCGTGCGCCATGCGCAGTCGGGCGCGCCTTACCTGATCGCCAAGCACCTGATCGACACGAAGCAGCCGCATGTCCACGTGGTCAACGCGGGCGACGGACGCCATGCGCACCCGACCCAGGGCTTGCTCGACATGTATACGATCCGCCACTACAAGAAGGATTTCACCAACCTGACGGTGGCCATCGTGGGCGATATCCTGCACAGCCGCGTGGCCCGTTCCGACATCCACGCGCTGACCACCCTGGGCGTGCCGGAAGTGCGCGCCATCGGCCCGCATACCCTGCTGCCGGGCGGCCTGGAGCAGATGGGCGTGCGCACCTTCACCAACATGGATGAAGGCCTCAAAGGCGTGGACGTGATCATCATGCTGCGCCTGCAAAATGAACGCATGAGCGGCGCGCTGCTGCCGTCGGCGCAGGAATATTTCAAGAGCTATGGTTTGACGCCCGAGCGCCTGGCGCTGGCAAAACCGGATGCCATCGTCATGCATCCGGGCCCGATGAACCGCGGCGTGGAGATCGATTCGGCCGTGGCCGACGGTCCGCAGGCGGTGATTCTGCCGCAGGTGACGTTCGGTATCGCCGTGCGCATGGCGGTGATGAGTATTTTGGCTGGTAATCAGGGCTGATAGCCCAAGGACGAGTAAGCGAGCATGACGACACTACATATCAAGAATGGCCACCTGATCGACCCTGCCAACGGCATCGATGGCTTGCAAGACCTGTTTATCGCCGACGGCAAGGTGCTGGCCGTGGGCAGCGCCCCGGCCGGTTTCACCGCCGACACCACCTTTGACGCGGCCGGCCTGGTGGTTTCCCCCGGCCTGGTCGACCTGTCCGCGCGCCTGCGCGAGCCGGGCTACGAATACAAGGCAACGCTGGAATCGGAGTTGCAGGCAGCCCTTCAGGGCGGCGTCACGAGCCTGGTCTGCCCGCCCGACACCGATCCCGTGCTCGACGAGCCGGGTCTGGTGGAAATGCTGAAATACCGCGCCAAGACGCAGAACAAGGCGCACGTGCATCCGCTGGGCGCACTGACCATGGGCTTGAAGGGCAAGTCGCTGACGGAAATGGCCGAATTGACGGAAGCGGGCTGCATCGGCTTTGCGCAGGCGGAAGAGCCGATCGAAGACACCACCGTGCTGCTGCGCGCGATGCAGTACGCGAACACGTTCGGCTACACGGTCTGGCTGCGCCCGCAAGACCCGCACATCGGCCGCGGCGGCATCGCCCATAGCGGCCCGCTGGCATCGCGCCTGGGCTTGTCTGGCGTGCCCGTGATGTCCGAAACCATCGCGCTGCACACGATTTTCGAGCTGATGCGCGCCAGCCGCGCGCGCGTGCACCTGTGCCGCATTTCGTCGGCGGCGGGCCTGGAACTGATCCGCGCCGCCAAGGCCGAAGGCTTGCCTGTCACCTGCGACGTGGGCGTACACCATGTGCACCTGACGGACGCCGATATCGGTTTCTTCGACCCGAACGCGAGGGTCACGCCGCCGTTCCGCAGTCAGCGCGACCGCGATGCGATCCGCGCCGGCCTGCTCGACGGTACGGTCGACGCCATGTGCTCGGACCACACGCCCGTCGACGACGATGAAAAACTGTTGCCGTTCGGCGAAGCGTCGCCCGGCGCCACAGGCCTGGAACTGCTGCTGTCGCTGGCCCTGAAATGGGCCGACGACTATGCGCTGGCGCAGCCGCAGGCGGGCGCCCGTCCGCTGGCGCGCGCCGTGGCCAAGGTCACGGCCGACGCGGCCCGTGTCGCCGGCATCCCTGCCGGCAGCCTGGCCGTGGGCGAAGCGGCCGACATCTGCGTCTTCGATCCCGCCGCGCGCTGGACCGTGTCGTCGGCGTCGCTGGCCAGCCAGGGCAAGCACACGCCTTTCCTCGGCTATGAGCTGAGCGGCATCGTCAAGGCGACCATCGTCGCCGGACAGGTGGCGTTTCAGCGTTAAAAAATCAGATCCGTGGACCGGGGCACGCTGCCCCGGCATCCCTTGTCTGCTCCCGGATTTCGGTTCTGGTTTATTTGTTGGTGTGATTTGAAACTTCTGCTTACCTACCGCCTCGCGCGCATCGCCATTCACCTGGGCTGCGGCATGGCCAAGAGCGCCGTGCTCTTTCCCTGGCTGGACCTGGAGGGGCGCAACCGGCGGATCCGCCGCTGGTCGACGCAACTGCTCGACATCTGCGGCGTGCACGTGGCGCAGCCGGCGGACAGCGTGCCGGCACTCGACCATGCGATGGTGGTGGCGAACCACGTTTCGTGGCTCGACATCTTCGTCATCAATGCCGTCCACCCCTGCCGTTTCGTCGCCAAGGCGGAAATCCGCGCATGGCCGATCCTGGGCTGGCTGGCGGGGCGTGCCGGCACCATCTTCATTTCGCGCGGCAGCAAGCGCGACCTGCGTTTGATTTTCCAGGGCCTGGTGGATAAATTGACGGCGGGCGAGCGCATTGCGTTCTTCCCCGAAGGCACGACCGCCGCGCAAGGACAGATACTGCCGTTTCACGCCAACCTGTTCGAGGCGGCCATTGACGCGCAAGTGCCGGTGCAGCCGTTCGCGCTCGTGTATGTGGATGACAAGGGGGCCTTGCACCATGCCGTCGACTTCATCGGCGACATGAGCTTTGCGCAAAGCATGGTGGCGATCCTGAGCGGCCCGCCCATCACGGCGCGCCTGACCTGTCTGGCGCCAGTGGCGACGCTCGATGCGCACCGGCGCGAACTGGCGACGGCAACGCAGGCGGCGGTGGCCGCCGCGCTGCCGCTGGAAAAGACCGCCTAGTTTTTGACGTGCAGCCAGCGCGCATGCGCGGCGCGGGCCAGGTAGTCGAGGATAAACCCGAGTATGCCGATCAGCACGATGGCGGCCATCAGCTCCGAATACGCGAGGCGGTCGCGCGTATCGAGGATGAAGTAACCGAGACCCGCCGACACGCCAAGCATTTCCGCCGGCACCAGCACGATCCAGATGATGCCGATGGCCAGGCGCACGCCCGTCAGGATATCGGCCGTGATGCCCGGTAAAATCACCTTGAAGACGATTTCGCTGCGCGTGGCCGACAGGCTGCGTGCCAGCAGCAGCCAGTTCGGATCGAGCCGCGCCACGCCGGCCGCCGTATTGAGCAAAATCGGCCAGACGGCCGCAAACGCCAGCAGGAAGTACACGGGCGCATCACCGACGCCGAGCACCATCACGGCGATCGGCATCCACGACAACGGCGAAATCATGCGCAGCAACTGGAACAGCGGCATGGCCGCACCGGAAAAGCTCTTCGACATGGCCACCAGCACGCCCAGCGGCACGCCGATGACGATCGCCAGTCCCAGGCCCACGGCCACCCGTTGCAGGCTCAATACCACGTGCAGCCAGATATCCGAACCGCCCACCATCTCCTGGAACGCCAGCGCCGTGGGCAAGGGCGCGAAGGCGGTGGCGATGGGCGTGGATTTCTCCAGTGCCGTCACGCCCATGGACCACAGCAGCAAGGCACAGGCCAGCCCCACCAGGGGCAGGCCGAACTTCGTGAACAACTTGCTTGCCATCGTCAGACCGCCACGGTTTCGCTGCGCAGCAGGTTGGCCGGCAAGCCGAAGGCGGCTGGGCCGCCGACTGCCGTGATGGCCTTGCGCACGAAGCGGTCATCGACCAGGTCGCGCGCGGCGAACTTCGGATCGAGGTTGGCCAGGAAGCGCGTATCGCCTTCGACCTTGGTACGGCCGATGGCGCGCACCAGTTCTTCCGTGTACGAGGCAAACGGATATGGCTGGAAGTCGATGCGGCGCTGCTGCCAGTTCTTGTGCACGATCAGGCCCTGCTTTTCATAGCCGGCGTAATCGGTGGTGGCCAGCACCTTGGTCAGCACCTGCAGCGGATGCGGCGTGTAGCGGTGCTCGCCCACGTTCGACAGCAGCTTGGCCGTGTCGACCTGGTTCGAGCGCGTCCACAACTGCGCCTTGACGATGGCGTTGGTGACCTTCTGCGCCCATTCGGGGCGCGTGTTGATGTCGCGCTCGGACAGGAAGGTGACGCAGCATGCATGGTTTTTCCACACGTCGCCCGAAAAGCGCAGGATCTTGCCGATGCCGGCGTTTTCTGCCGCCGCATTGAACGGTTCGGCCACGATGTAACCGGCGATGGACTTGCTGGCCAAGGCCGAGACCATTTCGGCCGGCGCCAACACGATCAGGTTGACTTCATTCGGCTTGATGGCCGCGTTGCGCGCCCGCGTGACCGGGGTCAGGCCATTCGAGGACAGGATTTGCTGCAGCAGGATGTTGTGGATCGAGTACCAGAACGGGATGGCGACCGTGCGGCCGCCCAGGTCGGAGACCTTGTTGATCTCGTTGGCCACCGTCAGCGCGGAACCGTTGACGTGGTTCCAGGCGACGACTTTCGCGGGGAACTTGGCGCCGTAGCGCACCCACAGGGTGGCCGGCGACAGCAGGTGGATGACGTTGACCTGGCCGGCGACGAAGGCTTCGATGATCTGCGCCCAGCTGCGGAACAAGCGAGGTGTTTCCGCCTGCAGGCCTTCCGCTTCAAACAGCTTGCGGGCGTGGGCGACGAGCAACGGGGTGGCGTCGGTAATCGGCAGGTAGCCGATTTTCACGGGCTGGTCGTCGCCTTTCGGGCCTTGCTGGGCCATGGCGTCACCGGCGAACAGCAGGGGAGAAGCCACGCTGGCCGTGGCCAGGGCCGACATGCGCAGGAAGTCGCGCCGCGTCAGGCCGCAGTCGCAATCGGACGAAGCGCAGATATGCAGGGGTTTGTTTTGATCTTCGAATGTCATGGGAAAGTTCCGGTCGATTAATTGGGGGCGAAGGCGGGCGTTTGATCCTGCTTTTGCAGCGCTTGCAGGGCGTCGAGGATGTCCATCTTGAGGGCGATGACGTCTGCGCTGTGGCCGATGCGGGGCTGAGCGATGGCGACGGGCCATTCGCGCACGATGTTGCCCGGTTTGCCGCCCATCAGCAGAATGCGGTCCGCCACGAGGATCGCTTCATCGATATCGTGCGTGACGAGCAGCACGGCAGTGTGCCAGCGGTGCACCACGTCAACCAGCAGCGACTGCATCTCGGCGCGCGTGATGGCGTCGAGTGCGGAAAACGGTTCATCGGCGAACAGCAGTTCCGGTTCGCGCGCCAGCGCACGGGCCAGCGCCACGCGTTGCGCCATGCCGCCCGAGAGGGCGGATGGATACAGCTTTTCGCGTCCCTTCAATCCCACCGCCTCGATGGCTTGCGCCACGCGCGCCTGGTGCGCTTCGCGCGTCAGCTGCGGCTGGTGCTTGAAGTCCAGGCCGAAACCGGCATTGCCCGTGACGTTCAGCCAGGGCAGCAGGCTGGCTTGCTGGAAGACGAGGGCGCTGCGCGGGTCCGGTTCGCGCATGGGGGCATCGAGGAATTGAATCTCGCCCGTGGACGGCGGCTGTAAGCCGGCCAGCACGCGCAACAGGCTCGATTTGCCGCAGCCGCTGCCGCCCAGCAGGCAGACGATTTCGCGCTGGCGCACACCCAGAGACACGTGCTGGAACACGGGCGCGCTGCCCGCATAGGCATAGCTCAGATCCTGCGCCTGCAAGGCCCAATCAGCAACGCTCATGCCGGCGCTCCCGCCGCCTTGGCCGCCTGCTGGCTGTCGAACAGCTGCAAGGCTGCTTGCAGCTGCGTCAGGCTGGGAGTGACGATGGGGATGAACGACGATTCGCGCCAGCGGCGGGCAAAGCCCTGCTGCTCGGCGTTCAGGTAGGCGCGCCCGCCCATGGCTTGCAGTTCCAGCATCAGCGCCTGCTGCAGCACGTCGGCCAGCTGTATGCGCAGGCGGAACATGGCCGGCGCCTGCGTCTTGAAGCGGCCATCGTGCACGCCTGCCAGCAAGGTGGCGACGGCGGCTTCCAGGGTCGCTTGCAGTGCTTCGATGCGCGGCGTAAGCTGGTTGCGCGAGCCGGCGGAAATTTGCGCCGCCTTGGCCAGGCTGGCGCGCGCCAGGCCGATCGACAGGCCGCACTGCATGCCGAGGAACGATGGGCGCACCTGCGGCAGCCAGGCCGGCGCGTTGTCGCTGATGATGTCCGCGGCGGGAATGTGCACCTGTGCCAGCTTGACGGAAGCCGTATTGCTGCCGCGCAGGGCGATCAGGTCCAGGTCGTCGCTGCGCTGCACGCCTGCCGTGCCGCTGTCGAAGGCGACGATGACAGGGGGCGCGCCATCGTTCGGCGCCACGGCGGCCGCCGCGACAAAGCCCGCCTTGCGCAAGTTCGTCACCCAGGCCAGGCCGCCGTCGACCAGCAAGCCGTCTTCCTGGCGCGCGCCCGTGATTTGCAGTTGTTCGATGCCGGACAAGAATTTCATGGCGTTCGACAGGCCGCTGGCGCCGGCCTGCGAGCCTGCCAGCAGGCCAGGCAAGCGGCGTTCTGCCAGGGCGCGGTTCCCGCTTTGCAGCAGGAATTCGATGAAGCAGCGCTGGCCCCAGAAAACAAAGGCCGCCGTCACCGATTGCTCGGCGACTTTGGCGATGGCGTCGATGGCGTCGCGTACGTCGCCGCCCGCGCCGCCGTGTTCCTGCGGCACGCCGATGGCCAGCAACTGGTCGCCAGCGAGGGCTGGCAAAATGGTTTCAGCCAGGTCCGACGATTGGTCCAATTGGTCGGCATGCGTGTGCAGCCAGTGATTGAGGTGGCCCATGTCAGACGGCGCCAGGCAGGTAGGGCGTCAATTGCGGATTGACGGGCGTGCCGGCCAGGCTGTTGGAGAAATTGCACAGGGTGGCCAGGCTGATGCCCAGCACCACTTCCAGCGCCTGCTGTTCGTTGTAGCCGGCCGCCAGGAAGGTTTGATATTCGGCGTCGCTGACGGCGCCGCGCGTGGCGATGACGGCCGTGGCGAAGGCTGCGACGGCGTCGAGCTTTGTATCGTCCGTCGGCTGGCCATGCTGCAGCGCGCGCACGGTATCGGGCGTCTGGCCCGCTTTTTTCAGCGAGATGGCGCTATGGCCGGCGATGCAGAAATCGCAGCCGTGGATGCGCGCGGCCGTGATTTGCACCACTTCGCGTTCCATTAACGTCAGGCTGGCGCGCGCATTGATGCCGGAGACGGTCAGATAGGTTTCCAGGGCCAGCGGGGCATTGGCCAGCACGCCGATCAGGTTGGGCAGGAAGCCATTGTTGGCGATGGCCTTTTCCACGGAGGGGCGGCTATCGGCCGGGGCGGTATCGAGAGTGTGCAGCGTCAGACGGGACATGGGGTACCTTGCTAAGTTGGTAAGTCACTCATGCATTATATCGGCCATGCCGTGCAGGTAACAGACGTCAGCGTCGTCCTTTTGTGCTCGTTCGTCTGCGATTGTGCGATCCTTGATTTCAGCTGGCCAGTTGGCGCTGGCGCTGGTCGCGCCGGTAGGCGCCTGGCTGTTCACCCGTGACCCGCTTGAAGGCGCGCGTAAAGGCGGCGTGCGAGCGGTAGCCCACCAGTTCGGCCGCGCGTTCGACGGAGACGCCATCGTGCAGGCGCCGCGCGGCGATCTTCATGCGCAGCAGGAGCAGGAACTGTGCCGGCGAGTGGCCGCTGGCGCTGGCGAAATGCTTGCAGAAGCTGGCGCGCGACATGCACGCGGCCTTGGCCATGTTCTCGATCGACCAGTCGTCGGCGGGGGCGTCGAGCATGCGTTCGAGCAGCGGCGAAAATGCGGGCTGGTGCAGCAGCGACAGCAGGCCGGCCGCCACCTGTTCGCCCTGCGCCACATGGCGTATCAGGTAAAAGAACAGCAGTTCGACCAGGCGCGCGATGAGCGGCGACGGTTGTTCCGGGTCGCCGCCGGCTTCCGCCAGTATCAGGTCGAACAGCGCGGCAGCGGCGCTGAAGGCGGGCGCGTCGCCGCGTATCAGCAGGTACGGCGGGAAGGAGTCGACGATCAGCGCGGAGAGTGCGCCGCGAAATTGAAAGAAGCCGCAGGCCAGCGCCGTCGCCGGCTGGTCCGTGGACGACTGCAGCGGCAGCATGGCTTGCGCGCTGACCGCCTGCAGCGGGTCGCTGTGCGGGCTGAGGAAGTGCGGCAAGTCGCGCAGCAGGAAGACGCCGTCGCGCGGGCCGAGCGCAATCGGCGCCGCCCCGTCGAGGTGCAGATAGCAGTGGCCATCGAGCACCAGGTGAAAGCTGCCCAGTTCCCGGCCCGCCGTGGAGGCGCGCCAGCGGCCGCAGTACTGGCCCACATGCAGGACGGCGGTGTCGAGTTCCAGGCTGCCGAGCAGCCAGCGCGCCAGTCTGTCGGTATCAGGATGCATGGGATCGCAAAGGCAAAAGCTGCATCATACGGGCTGCGCGCGGCAAGGCCAACGACCGATTTCGACTAAGCATATGCGCGCCATGCTTGCCATCTAGCGCTTGCCGCTGTGCTGCTGGAAGGCGGGGCAGGCGACTTGCAGCAGCGAGCGGTCTTCCAGGCACACGGCCGACAGTTTTCCACCCCAGACGCAGCCGCTATCGAGGCCGATCAGGTGCTCCCGCAGCTGCAGTCCCAGCGCCGACCAGTGGCCGAAGACGATGGTGTCGCCGGCGCTGCGCCGTCCCGGCACGTCGAACCAGGGCAGCAGGCCGGAACCCGGCGGCGGGCTGCCGCTCTCCTTCATCTTGAAGTCCATCACGCCTTCCGGCGTGCAAAAGCGCAGCCGCGTCATGGCGTTAACGATGCAGCGCAGCCGGTCGGCGCCCTGCAGGTCGTCGCGCCAGGCGGCCGGCTCGTTGCCGTACATGGTGCGCAGGAAGGCCACCCAGCCGTCGCTGCGCAGCATCGCGGACACTTCCCCGCCCAGGGACAGGGCCTGGGCCGCGCTCCATTGTGGCAGCAAGCCCGCATGCACGAGCACGTGGCCATCGTGTGCCAGTGCCAACGGCCGCTGGCGCAGCCAGTTGATCAACTCGTCGCGGTCGGGCGCGTCGAGAATTTCGGCCAGCGTATCGGACGCATGCTCGGGGCGGATGCCGTTGGTCACGGCCAGCAGGTGCAAGTCATGGTTGCCCAGGACGCTGTCGGCCAGGCCCTGCTGCGCAAGCGCGTGCACGTGGCGCAACGTGGCCAGCGAGGCCGGGCCGCGGTTGATCAGGTCGCCAGCGAACAGCAGGCGGTACGGGCCATTCGCTGCCGCCTGGATCCGTTCGATCAGTTCGATGGTTTGTGCATGGCAGCCTTGCAGATCGCCGATAAAGTAAGTTTTCATATGTGCCGGGGTGGAGTGAACTACGCGCCTGCATTATAAGCATGCCTGCCCTTTGGCGTTGGGTGCATTCCTGGTCGGTACCCGATTGCGCACACGGCCGGCGGGAAGAAAAGCGGATGCCGATTATGCTGCCGGAGATTTAATGGGGCGGCATTTCCCGCTGGCGTATATCGATAATCATCCGCCAGCGCGTTTATCGGAATGGATAGCCGCGCCACGCTGGACTTGCAAGCAGCCTGCGCAGGCTGCCGGAATACCACTCATCCATGTTTATTTATTTTCTACGCGTACTTTCGGGATATTTTTCATTAAATCTTAATGTGTAGCAGATAAATAATAAGCCGATGGCGGTGATTCAATAGGCGATGAATTATGCAACGCTGCGCAGATGTTTATGCAATGTAGTATATTCCACGTGATTTTATTATCTAAATTAATGTAAAGGATATACCGGATGGATCTGTCAACGATGACGATGCTGGAATTGCGCAAGCTGGAAGATAATGTCAAGCAGGAATTGAACGGCCGCGAGCGCGAAGACTTGAACAAGGCGCGCGAACAGATCATGGCCATCGCGCAGCAGGCGGGCATTCCGCTGAAACAGCTGATACTCGACGGCTTGCACCCGCGCACGGGCAAAGTCGCGGTGCGTTACCGCCATCCTGACAATGCGACCGAGCAATGGACAGGCCGTGGCCGCCAGCCGCTGTGGGTCAGGCAATGGGTGGAATCGGGCAAGTCGATCGATCTGCTGCGCGTATAATTCGGTATACTCTTGGCGCAGTAGCAAGCTGTCAGCCCCGCGCTGCACCTTGCCAGGCACCCTATTTGACCCTCTTTATACCGCCCACACCATGCTTCCATTGTCCAGAACGATCTTCAAGGCCTACGATATTCGCGGCATCATCGCTAAAACCCTCGATGCCAGCGTGGCCCACAAGATCGGTCAGGCATTTGGCCAGGCCGCCCTGGCCAAGGGCGAGCAGCGGGTAGTGATCGGCCGCGATGGTCGCCTGTCGGGACCGGAATTGACGGCGGCGCTGGCGCAGGGCTTGCAAGCGGCAGGCGTCGACGTGATCGACCTGGGCGTGGTGGCCACGCCGATGGTCTACTTCGGCACGAATGTGCTCGACACGCGCTCCGGCATCATGGTCACGGGCAGCCACAATCCGCCCGACTACAACGGTTTCAAGATGGTATTGGCCGGCGAAGCGATCCACGGCGAAGCGATCCAGGCGCTGTACCACAGCATCGTCGCGCACGACGGCCGCGCCAGCAGCACGCCAGGCAGCTATGCCACGCATGATATCCGCGCCGCCTACCTGGAGCGCATCCTGGGCGACGTCAAGCTGGCGCGCCCGATCAAGATCGCCGTCGATTGCGGCAATGGCGTGGCCGGCGCATTTGCGGGCGACCTGTTCCGCGGCATGGGCTGCGAGGTCATCGAACTGTTCTGTGAAGTCGATGGCAATTTCCCGAATCACCATCCGGATCCGGCGCATCCGGAAAACCTGCAAGACCTGATCCGCTGCCTGGCCGAGACGGATGCGGAAATCGGCATCGCCTTCGATGGCGATGGCGACCGCCTGGGCGTGGTCACCAAGGATGGCCAGATCATCTACCCCGACCGCCAGATGATGCTGTTCGCCGCCGACGTGCTGACCCGCCATCCGGGCGCGCAGATTCTGTATGACGTGAAGTGCACGCGCCACCTGGCGCCTTACATCACCAAGCATGGCGGCGTGCCGCTGATGTACAAGACGGGCCACTCGCTGGTGAAAGCCAAGCTGCGCGAAACGGGTGCGCCGCTGGGTGGCGAAATGAGCGGCCATATCTTCTTCAAGGACCGCTGGTACGGTTTCGACGATGGCCTGTATTCGGCTGCGCGCCTGCTGGAAATCCTCACGCGCGAAGCCGATCCATCGGCCTTGCTGAACTCCCTGCCGCAGTCCGACAGCACGCCCGAACTGCACCTGGAGCTGAAGGAAGGCGAGAATGTCGCGCTGATGGACATGCTGCGCCGCGACGCCGTCTTCCCTGGCAATGAGCAGATCATCACCATCGACGGCTTGCGCGTGGAATACGCGGATGGCTTCGGCCTGGCCCGCTCGTCGAACACCACGCCGGTGATCGTCATGCGCTTCGAAGCGGAAACGCCGGCAGCGCTGGCGCGCATCCAGGGACAGTTCAAAAGCGTGATCCTGGCCGCCAAGCCAGACGCTGTGCTGCCGTTCTGACAGCATGGCCGGCCAAGCTGGCGCACAGGCGCCCTTGAAAATCCTGCTGGTGAGGGTGTCCTCGCTGGGCGACGTGCTGCATAACCTGCCGATGGTAGCGGACATCGCCCGCTATTATCCGGATGCGACCATCGACTGGGTGGTCGAAGAGGGTTACGTCAGCCTGGTGCGCCTGAACCAGCGCGTGGGTACCATCTTCCCGTTCGCGCTGCGGCGCTGGCGCAAGAGCCTGGGCAAGAAAGAAACGCGTGCGGAAATCGCTGCCTTTTTCCGCAGCCTGCGGCAGACGCGCTACGATTATGTGTTCGATACCCAGGGCTTGCTCAAGACGGGCATCATCATGGGTGCCGCGCGCCTGGCGCCGGGCGGACAGAAAGTCGGCCTGGCCAATGGCAGCGAAGGCTCCGGCTACGAAGGCATCTCGCGCATTTTTCATACGAAAAGCATTCCGCTCGACCCGCGTACGCATGCGGTAGCGCGCGGCCGCCTGGTGGCCGGCGCGGCACTCGGCTATACGGTCGACACGCCGGCCGATTTCGGCTTGCCGGACGTATCGGCCAGCGAAGCGCGTCCGGACTGGATGGGTGAGGCGCCCTACTGCGTGTATTTCCACGGCACGGCGCGCGACGCCAAGAAATGGGCGCCGGAGAACTGGATCGCCCTGGGCCACGCGCTCGCGCCCATGCCGATTTTGCTGCCCTGGGGTTCGCCCAAGGAAAAGGCGGAAGCCGAACAACTGGCGGCCAGCCTGCCCAACGCGCGCCTGCTGCCGAAGCTGTCGATGGAAGACGCCACCCTGCTGGCGCGCCATGCGGCGCTGGTGATCGGCGTCGACACGGGCCTGACGCATATCGCCGCCGCCTTTGTGCGTCCGACGGTGGAAATCTATGCCGATTCGCCGCTGTGGAAAACGGAAGGCAACTGGTCGCCGAAAATCATCAACCTGGGCGACAAAGGCGCGCCGCCCGGCGTGCCGGAAGTGCTGGCCGCGGCGCGGCGCCTGCTGGCCGACCACCCTCCCGCCTGACTTTAACATCAAACAAATATGCGACTTCTTTATACCCTTGCCTGGTGGCTGGCCTTGCCCCTGGTGCTGGCGCGGCTGTGGCTGCGCGGACGCCAGGAACCCGGCTACCGCCAGCATTGGGGCGAGCGTCTGGGCTTTTATGGACGCCGGCCGACATCCGCTACCGACACCATCTGGCTGCACGCCGTCTCCGTCGGTGAGACGCGCGCGGCCGAACCGCTGATCGATGCGCTGCTGGCCGCATGGCCCGCGTGCCGCATCGTTCTCACGCACATGACGCCGACGGGGCGCGCCACGGGCAAGGCACTGTTTGCGAAACACGGCGCGCGCCTGGTGCAAAGCTATCTGCCGTATGACACGGGCGCCATGCCGGCCCGTTTCATCCGCCATTTTGCGCCGCGCATCTGCATCCTGATGGAGACGGAAGTGTGGCCAAACCTGATCCACCAATGCAATCGCTACAAAGTACCCGTGGTGCTGGCCAATGCGCGCCTGTCGCAGCGATCGCTGGGCAAGGCGCAGCGCCTGGGTAAACTCATCGCCGATGCGGCACGCGGCATCACCCTGGTCGCGGCGCAGACGCAGGACGACGCCGATCGCGTGCGCCAGCTGGGTGTGCGGGACGTGGTCGTCACGGGCAGCATCAAGTTCGACGTCGTCGTGCCCGAGGCGGCGCTGGCGACAGGCGCCTGGTTGCGCGGCGCCATCGGCCAGCGCCCCGTGCTGCTGTGCGCCAGCACGCGCGAAGGGGAAGAGCAGCTGATCCTCGACGCCTTGACCCGCGTCAACCTGCCCGCGAATGCGTTGCTGCTGATCGTACCGCGTCATCCGCAGCGCTTCGACGAGATGGAAAAACTCATCGCGGCGCACGGCCTGGCCGTGCAGCGCAGGTCCGGCCTGGCGCAGGGCGATGCCGTGGCGGCGGGCACGCAGGTGCTGCTGGGCGACTCGATGGGCGAGATGTTTGCGTATTATGCGGCCTGCGATTGCGCTTTCGTGGGCGGCAGCCTGCTGCCGCTGGGCGGGCAAAACCTGATCGAGCCGGCGGCCCTGGGCAAGCCCGTGCTGATCGGCCCCCACACCTTCAATTTTGCGCTGGTGACCGAGCAGGCGATTGCCGCAGGCGGTGCCGCGCTGGTGGCGGACGCCGACGCGCTGATGGCGCAGGCGGCGGCCCTGCTGCAGGATCCCGCGCGCCTGGCGGCCATGGGAGAAAAAGCGCTGGCGTTTGCCAGCCAGCACCGGGGCGCCACGCCGCGCACGATCGCTGCGGTCCAGCCTTTGCTGCCAGCTTAATTGAACAGGACCGGCAATTCCTGCGAGCGTTTTCTGAGCGCCTGTTTGGCGCCATCGTAATCGGGATAGATCGATTCCACGGTGGCCCAGAAGCGGGGGCTGTGGTTCATTTCCAGCAGGTGCGACAGTTCGTGCGCCACCACGTAGTCGATGAGCGGCAGGGCGAAATGGATCAGGCGCCAGTTCAGGCGGATCTTGCGCTCGATGGTGCAGCTGCCCCAGCGCGTGCCGGCCGAGGACAGCGATAAGGAATCGTACTGGACGCCCAGCTTGTCCGCATACACGTCCAGGCGCGCCTCGAACAGCTGGCGCGCTTCGTGCTGGAACCATCCCTTCACTTTTTCCTTCAACTGCTGTTCGCTGCCCGTGGGCGTGACCCATACGTGCAGCTCATTCGTCTCGCGCTGGAAGCTGGCGCGGTGGCGCGGCGCCTGGTGCAATCTTAAGGTAATGTCGCCGCCGAGGTAGGGCAGCACGGCGCCGTCGACCCAGGCCACGGGCGGGCGCTGCTGGCGCTGCACCTTGCGCTCGCCCCGTTCCAGCAGTTTCGAGACGATCCAGCCTTGCTTGGCGCGGATGGCGTTGTCGATTTCTGCCAGAGTGACGCGCTTGGGCGCCGTGACGCGCAAGCCGTTATCGTCGATCATGAAGCCGATGGAGCGGCGCGTGGAACGGCGCAGGGCAAATTCGACGAGGTGGCTGCCCAGTTGCAGCTGGCGCAGTGGCGGGCCATCGGCGGTGCGTGGCGGGGAAGGCAGGGGAGGCGGGGCAGGACGAGCGATGGGGGGCGCGGGTGCCACTAGCGGTGGCGCCACGGGCGGCGCTGGCGGTGCCGTGGGGCGCACCGCCGGGGGTGTGCTGGTCGAGATGTCATGCGCGAACAAATCCAGTTGCTGGTCGCCGACCCTGATGGTCTTCATCTGCTGGCGCAGTGTCGGCTCCTGGATGACCGCGCTGATGCCGTCTAGCCAGCGTTGTAGGCGTGAGGCGAAATGACGCGCATTTCTGATTCTATCCAATTTTCCACCTGTTGCATCATGCTGTCCGGGGTTTGCCCTTCCGGCGAAATCGGTTTGCCTATCGAGACGGTAATCAGTCCCGGGCGTTTGAGGAATGACTGCTTGGGCCAGCATTCGCCTGAATTATGCGCAATCGGCACCACCACGGCGCCCGTGGCGATAGCCAAACGCGTGCCGCCGCTCTTGTACTTGCCCGCCTGGCCCACGGGAATGCGGGTGCCTTCAGGGAACATGATAATCCATTGGCCATCTGCCAGGCGGCGCTTGCCATGGGCTACCACGCTCTTGAACGCATGCTTGCCCTGCTTGCGGTCGATGGGGATCATGCGCAGCAGCGCCATGGCCCAGCCGAAGAAGGGGATGTACAAAATCTCCTTCTTGAACACATATACGAGCGGACGTGGCAGGCTGGGAAGCAAAAAGATGGTTTCCCAGGCCGACTGGTGCTTCGAGAGCACGATGGCCGGCGCATCGGGGAAGTTCTCGGCGCCCTTGACTTCATAGCGGATGCCGCAAATGACCTTGGCACACCACAGGATAAACACGTTCCAGCGCGAGGTGACCCAATAGCGCTTGTTGTAGCTCAATGGCGCGGCAAAAAAGCACACGCAGGCCCAGACGATGGTGGCCACGATCATGATGATCATGAACAGCAGGGATCGCAGGAACAGGGAAATATTACGCAATGCGGTTCTCCGAAGATTAGATACTGAATGCCACTGTGGGCGCCGGTGTCGCTGGCGCCTTGAGCAGGTGGCTGACGACGGCGGCCAGGTCGGGGAAGACCTGGGTGCCAGGCGGCAGGCCGCCCGTTTCATTGGTCTTCTCGCCCTTGCCCGTCAGGACCAGGTAGGGCACGCAGCCGCTGATGAAGCCTGCCTGCAGGTCGCGCAGCGAATCGCCGACCGTGGGCACGCCTTTCAGGCTGGTGTTGTAGCGCTGCGAAATTTCATGGAACATGCCGGGCTTCGGCTTGCGGCAGTCGCAATTGTCCGCGCCCGCATGCGGGCAAAAGAAGATGGCATCGATATCGGCGCCCACCTGCTGCGCCAGGGTATGCATCTTCTGGTGGATCGCGTTCAAGACCGTCATGTCGAAATATTCGCGCGCGATGCCCGACTGGTTCGAGGCGATGACGACGCGATAGCCGGCCTGGTTCAGGCGGGCGATCGCTTCGAGCGAACCGGGTATCGGCAGCCATTCGGCAGGCGACTTGATGAAGTCCGGCGAGTCATGATTAATGACGCCGTCGCGGTCGAGAATAATCAGTTTCAGCGCCGGCGTGCCCATTATGCCGCCAGCTTCGAAATGTCGGCGACGCGGTTCATCATGCCGTGCAGCGACGACAGCAAGGCCAGGCGGTTGTTGCGCAGGGCGACATCCTCGGCCATCACCATCACGTCGTTGAAGAAGCCATCGACGTCGTCGCGCAGCTGCGCCAGCGTTTGCAGGGTGCTGGTGAAGTCGCCCTTGGCGAAGGCCGCGTCAACTTCCGGCTGCACGCGCGAGACGGCGGCGGCCAGTTTTTTCTCCGCCTCGTCCTGCAGCAGCGCCACGTTGACGCCGCCGGCGGCGACCTGGCTCACGGCTTCTTCGTTCTTTTTCAGGATGTTCGTGATGCGCTTGTTGGCGGCGGCCAGCGAGGCGCTTTCCGGCAGGGCGGCAAACGCCTGCACGGCTTCCAGGCGCTGCACGATGTCGTCCAGGCGGTCCGGATTCTGCGCCACGACGGCTTCGATTTCATTCGGCGAGAAACCGCGCTCGCGCAGGATGCCGCGCAGGCGATCCAGCATGAAGGTGGTGACGTCCGCGACCGGGTCCTTGAAGCCGGGAACGGCTGCGAACTGCGCAGCCGCATCGGCCAGCAAGCCCTGGATCGACAGGGGCAAGCGTTTTTCCAACAGCATGCGCAGCACGCCCAGGGCATGGCGGCGCAGCGCGAACGGATCCTTGTCGCCCGTCGGCGCCAGGCCGATGGCCCAGATGCCGACCAGGGTTTCGAGCTTGTCGGCCAGCGCCACGGCGGTGCCGGTGGCGGTCGATGGCAGGCTGTCGCCGGCAAAGCGCGGCTGGTAGTGTTCGGAGGCGGCCAGCGCCACTTCTTCCGGTTCGCCATCATGGCGCGCGTAGTACGTGCCCATGATGCCTTGCAGCTCGGGGAATTCGCCCACCATGTCGGTCAGCAAATCGGCCTTGGCCAGCAGGGCGCCGCGTTCGGCCAGGGCGACGTCATATTGCAGCTTGGCGGCGATGGCGCCGGCCAGCGACTTGACGCGTTCTGTGCGGGCCGCCTGCGTGCCCAGCTTGTTGTGGTAGACGACATTGGCCAGCAGCGGCAGGCGCGATGCCAGGGTTTTCTTCTTGTCTTGCTCGAAGAAGAACTTGGCGTCGGACAGGCGCGGGCGCACGACGCGCTCGTTGCCGCCGATGATGTGCTCTGGCGTGTCCGTCTCGATGTTCGAGACGATCAGGAAGCGCGAGCGCAGCTTGCCTTCGCTGTCCGTCAATGCGAAGTATTTCTGGTTCGTCTGCATGGTGAGGATCAGGCATTCCTGCGGCACGGCCAGGAATTCTTCCTCGAAGTGGCACTCATACACGACCGGCCATTCGACCAGCGCCGTGACTTCATCGAGCAGCGCTTCGGGCATCAGCACCTGGTCGGCACCGGCCTTGTCCAGCAACTGGGCGCGGATGCGCTCCTTGCGTTCCTCGTTGCTGGCGATGACGCTGGCGTTGAGAATCAGCGACGGCGCATAGTTTTCCGCGTGCGCGATGGTGATCGGTTCGCCGTCGGTGAGGAAGCGGTGGCCCAGGGTGGTGCGGCCGGCCGTCAAACCCAGCAAGGTCAATGGCAGGATATTGATGCCGTGCAGGGCGATCAGGCTGTGGGCCGGACGCACGAATTGCACGGTGGTGCCGTCCGGGCGCTGATAGCTCATCAGCTTTGGAATCGGCAGCTTGGCGGCCGACTCGGCCAGGGCAGCTTGCGCGCCCGTGGCGAGCTGGCTGCCGGGCGCCGTGTAGGTGTAGAAGAAGCTTTCAGCCTTGCCGTCGGCGGCGCGTTCCAGCTCGGCCACCGTCAGGTCGGGGAAGCCCAGCGCGGCCAGTTTCTTGGCCAGCGGCGGGGTGCCGTTGCCGTTCGCGTCCAGCGCCACGGAGACGGGCAAGACTTTTTCGCGGATCGATTTATCGGGCGAGACTTCACGCACGTTGGTGATGGAGACGGCCAGGCGGCGCGGCGAGGCGTAGCTGGTGGCGACGCTGTCGGCTTCCAGGAAGTCGCGCGCCTTCAGGCCGTTGACGATGCCGGCCGTGAAGGCGGCGCCCAGTTTGGCCAGCGCTTTCGGCGGCAGTTCTTCGGTCAGCAGTTCGATGAGCAGTGTTTGGTTCATGGTGTTCTTGTCTGGTACGGCGGTGTATGAGCTAGGCGATCAAGCGGCGGCGGGTTGGTCTGCGGCGGGCAGCATCGGGAAACCGAGGCGCTCGCGCGAGTCGTAATACGCTTGCGCCACCAGGCGCGACAGGGTGCGCACGCGGCCGATGTAGGCGGCGCGTTCCGTCACCGAGATGGCGCCACGCGCATCTAACATATTGAAGCTGTGCGAGGCCTTCATGATCTTTTCGTAGGCGGGCAGGGTCAGTTGCAGCTCGATCAGGCGCTTCGCTTCCGCTTCGTAGTTGCCGAACTGTTCGAACAGCAGGTCCGTATTCGCGTGCTCGAAGTTGTAGGTCGACTGCTCCACCTCGTTCTGGTGGAAGACGTCGCCGTAGGTCAGCTTTTTCGTGACCCCGTTCTCTTCCCACTCGGTCCACACCAGGTCATACACGTTTTCCACGCCTTGCAGGTACATGGCCAGGCGTTCGATGCCGTAGGTGATTTCGCCCAGCACGGGCTTGCAATCGAGGCCGCCCACTTGCTGGAAGTAGGTAAATTGGGTCACTTCCATGCCGTTCAGCCAGACTTCCCAGCCCAGGCCCCAGGCGCCCAGGGTCGGGCTTTCCCAGTCGTCCTCGACGAAGCGCACGTCATTCTGCTTCAAATCCAGGCCCAGGGCGGCCAGCGAACCCAGATACAGGTCGAGGATGTTTTCCGGCGCGGGCTTGAGCACCACCTGATACTGGTAATAATGCTGCATGCGGTTCGGATTTTCGCCATAGCGGCCATCTTTCGGGCGGCGCGACGGCTGCACATACGCGGCGCGCCAAGGTTCCGGGCCGATCGCGCGCAGGAAGGTGCCGGTGTGGAAGGTGCCGGCGCCGACTTCCATGTCGTAAGGCTGGAGCAGGGCGCAACCTTGCTTGTCCCAATAGGTTTGCAAGGTCAGGATAATTTGTTGAAATGTGAGCATCGTATGAGTTCGCCGCGCGGGAGGCTGCGCTTTGTTAAGGTTTGCTTGAAGCCCGGGCGCATGCTTGGAAGCGCGTCCGGGCCGGGGTTTTGCTAATTTTAGCGGTTTTTACGGGCCCACTGTGACTCTTCGGGCAATATCGGCCGCTTATTGCTGCGCAGCGCGGCCACGGCGGGCGGCGCGCGACAGCAGGAAGGCCGTCAGCAGGGCCAGCGCGGCTAGGGCCAGCACCAGTTTGTTGCCGTAAAGAATGTATGGCGTCATGCCGCCCATGCCTTGCACCTTGGCCGCCAGGGTGGCTTGCTGTTCCGGCGGCAGCAGGCTTTGCACCACGCCCTTGCCGTCGATGACGGCGGTGGCGCCCGTATTCGTCGAGCGCAGCATCGGGCGGCCCGTTTCCAGGCTGCGCATCTGCGAAATCTGCAAGTGCTGTGGGATGGCGATCGAATCGCCAAACCAGGCCAGGTTCGAGATATTCAGCAGCACGGATGCCGACTGCTTGCCGCTGCGGTGGGCGCTGGCCAGCTGGCCGGCGATTTCCTCGCCAAACAAGTCTTCGTAGCAGATATTCGGCAGCACCAGCTGGTCGCGCACGGCCAAAGGCGCTTGCACCTCGGCGCCGCGGCCCATGTCGCCCAGCGGGATGGCCATCATGGCGACAAACCAGTGCAGGCCGGGCGGCACGAATTCGCCGAACGGCACCAGGTGGTGCTTGCGGTACTGGTAGTACGAGTACGGTCCCGGCGTGCCGTTGGGCGTGATCCCCACGGCCGCATTGTAGAAGCGCTGCTGCTCGTCGAGCACGGGCATGCCGACCAAAATCGAGCTGCCCGTCTGCCGCGCATACGTCGCCAGGCTATCCAGATAGCCGGGCGGCAGCTGGTGCGGCAGCACGGTGACGGCCGTTTCCGGCGTGGCGATCAGGTCGGCCGGCGCGCTGGTGATGGCGCCCTGGTACATCTGCAGGGCGCCCAGCACGAAGCCGGGGTCGAATTTCTGCTGCTGCGGCACATTGCCCTGCAGCAGGCGCACCGTGATCGGGCGTCCGACCGGGTGCGTCCACGCCACGTACTGCAAGCCGATGCCGGCCGCGTACAGCGCGATGATGCCGCCCAGCGCGAACCAGCGCGTGCGGTGCGTCAGCAAGAGCAGGGCGCCGGCCGACAGCGCCGCCAGCCAGCCCAGGCCATAGGCGCCGACGATGGGGGCGAAGCCGGCCAGCGGGCTGGCGTTGTGGGCGTAACCGGTGGCCAGCCACGGGAAACCCGTAAAAAGCCAGCCGCGCGTCCATTCGAACAGGGTCCAGGTCGCGGGCAGCACCAGCAGGGTCATGGCGGGCAGGGACAGCACCCAGCGCTGGCGCAGCCAGGCGGCCGCGCCCATGGACAGGGCCACGTAGATGGCCATCAGGAGGGCTAGCAGGGCCACTGCGATGGCGGCGATCGGCGCGGCCATGTCGCCATAGCGGTGCATGGAAATGTACAGCCAGTGCGTGCCGGCCGCGCACCAGCCGAAGCCGTAGGCCCAGCCGATCAGCGCGCCGCCCTTGACGCTGGACGAACGCAGCACCTGGTAGAACAGCACGCCCAGGCTGAGGATTTGCAGCGGCCAGTAGCCGAAAGGGGCGAACGCCAGCACGGCGACGGCGCCGGCGATGGTGGCAGTCAGCATGCGCGCCCACGTGCTGCGGGGCGGTTTGGCGGGGGCGTTGGGGTCAGCGCGTCTGAAACGCATTTACAGCACGCGCATGTCAGAGTTCCAGTTCCGGCACGTTGGGCAGGCGCTCGACCAGCAGCACGTGCACCTGGCGCGCATCGGCGCGCAGCACTTCGAAGCGCAGATTGCCCAGGTCGAAGATGTCGCCCTTGTGCGCCATGCGTCCCAGGTACTTCGACACGAGGCCGCCGATGGTGTCGACATCGTCGTCCACCAGGTGGCTGCCCACTTCTTCGTTGAATTGTTCGATCTCGGTCAGCGCCTTGACGCGCCAGCGGGGGCCGAACTGGCCTTCCTTCAGCGAGAGGATGTTGTCCTCGGCCTCGTCGAAGTCGTATTCGTCCTCGATATCGCCGACGATCTGTTCCAGCACGTCTTCGATGGTGATCAGGCCGGCGACGCCGCTGTATTCATCGACGACGATGGCCATGTGATTGTGGTTGGCGCGGAAATCGCGCAGTAGCACATTCAGGCGTTTCGATTCGGGGATGAAGATGGCGGGGCGCAGCATGTCGCGGACGTCGAAAGTTTCTTCTGCGTAATAACGCAGCAAGTCTTTCGCCAGCAGGATGCCGATGACCTTGTCGCGCTCGCCTTCGATCGCGGGGAAGCGCGAGTGGGCGGTGGACAGGACTTCCGGCATCCATTCCTCGATCGGCTTGCTGATGTCGATGACATCCATTTGCGAGCGGGGAATCATGATGTCGCGCGCACAGAGATCCGATACCTGAAACACGCCTTCGATCATCGACAGGGCGTCGGCGTCGATCAGCTTGCGTTCATGCGCATCGTGTAGAACATCGAGCAATTCTGCACGGTTCTCTGGCTCGGGGGAAATGAGTGCGGTCAGGCGTTCAAACAGTGACCGGTGGGGCTTGACGTCAGTTCTGACGCCACTAGGGTGCTCGGGCATAGGAGGCGTGAGCCGTTGTTGCGAAGGGATATAGGATACACCAAAAGTGGGGGAATACCGGATTTCCCCGCTTTTGATGCAAATTTAATACGTCGAAGTGCGCCGTTGCCCGATGTTTTACGCGGCGTCCGGGCCCAGCACGCGTGCGCGCAAGGCCGCTACGTCGGCTTGCCAGTCGGCGAAATGCTCGCTGTCCTGCCACAGCTGGCGCAGTTCCGACGACTCGGCCGTGATGCGCTCGAAGGCCAGGCGCGCCTTGTCCAGCAGCGGCGGCGTCACCTTCTTCTTGCAGGCGGCGACCCACTCGTCCACTTCCGCCGTGGCAGGATCGTCCTCGCCCGGCTTGCCCAGGAGGCGGGCGATCACTTCCAGCGCGGCCAGCGCTTCGGCGGCGAACGGCGCTTCCAGCTCCGCTTCCTGGCTGTCGATGACGTTGTCGAGCGTCGTCTCGACCAGTTCCAGGGTTTTATATTCGTGCAAGTCCTGCGCCCAATCCATGGCGTAGTCGTTGCCGAAGGCGTCAGTGGCCCAGGTTCCCATGGTCTTACTCCTTGTACGGGTCGGTGATGCCGAGTTTTGCGAGGATGTCCGTTTCCAGGCCCTCCATTTCGGCCGCTTCTTCGTCATCCATGTGGTCGTAGCCCTGCGCATGCAGCACGCCGTGCACGATCAGATGGGCCGTGTGTTCTTCCACGCTTTTCTTCTGTTCCGCCGCTTCCTTTTCCAGCACGTCGGTGCACAGGATGATGTCGGCGCGCGTCGGCTCGTCGTCGCTTAACTCTTCGCCTTCGTTGTAGGCGAACGTCAGCACGTTGGTGGCGTAGTCCTTTTCGCGGTAATCGCGGTTCAAGGTACGGCCTTCTTCCGCGTCGACGAAGCGGATGGTGAATTCGGCGGGGGCGAACAGGGCCGCCTTGACCCAGCGGCGCACTTTCGGGCGCGTGATCAGGGTTTCCAGGCGGGCGTCCGGGTATTGCACGGACAGGGACAGTTTATTTTTTTCGGACATTTTTGGCGGCAGCTGGTTTCAACAAGGGGAGTAACTGGGCGGCGTCGGCGTTGGCCGCCTGCGCCGTTTCATAGGCGTCGACGATGCGCGCGACGAGTGGATGGCGCACCACGTCGGTGCTGTTAAATTGCGTGAAGCCGATGCCGCGCACGTCTTTCAATACGTGCACGGCGTCGATCAGGCCGCTCGTCTGGCTCTTGTGCAGGTCGACTTGCGTGACGTCGCCCGTCACCACGGCCTTGCTGCCGAAGCCGATGCGCGTCAAAAACATCTTCATCTGTTCGACGGTGGTGTTTTGCGCCTCGTCAAGGATGACGAAGGCGTGGTTCAGGGTGCGCCCGCGCATGTAGGCCAGCGGGGCGATCTCGATCACCTGTTTTTCAAACAGTTTTTGCGTGCGGTCAAAGCCCAGCAAATCATACAGCGCATCGTAGAGGGGACGCAGATACGGGTCGACCTTTTGCGCCAGGTCGCCCGGCAGGAAGCCCAGGCGTTCGCCCGCTTCGACGGCGGGGCGCGTCAAGATGATGCGCTTGACGGCGTCGCGTTCGAGCGCGTCGACGGCGCAGGCGACGGCCAGGTAGGTTTTGCCCGTGCCCGCCGGGCCGACGCCGAAGCTGATGTCGTGCTCGAGGATGTCGCGCAGGTAGGCGATCTGGTGCGGCGTGCGCCCGCGCAGGTCGGCGCGCCGGGTTTTCAGCACGGGGCTGGCGATATCCGGCTCGACGAAGGTGCTGACGGGCGCGTTGGCGTGGTGTTCCGAGGCGGCGGACAGGCCCGCACGCTGTTCCACCAGGGCCAGCTGCACTTCTTCCAGCGGCACGACCTTGTTGGCGATGGCGTAGAACTGTTCGAGGATTTCCACGGCGCGTTCGGCATTGCTGCCGCCGACGATGAATTTCTCGCCGCGGCGGAAGATCGTCACGTCGAGGGCGGCGGAAATCTGGCGCAGGTTTTCATCGAGGGGGCCGCACAGGTGCGCCAGGCGCGTGTTGTCGAGCGGCTCGGGGATGAAGTAATGCGGCTGTATCGGGGCTTTGGTTTTCAACTGGCTCTTTTCAATGCGGGTGCGCTGGCGACGAGTTCGCCGCGCAGGGTGTAGGAATGGCTTTCGGTGATGCGCACGTCGACCAGCTGGCCGATCAGTTGCAAACCGTCGGGGCCGGCGTCGAAATTGACCACGCGGTTGTTTTCCGTGCGGCCTTGCAGTTCGCGATCTATCGTATCCTTTTTCGAACGGCCTTCGACGAGGATGGTTTGCACGGTGCCGACCATGGACAGGCTGTATTTGCGCGTGTTGGCGTCGATGACCGCTTGCAACTGTTGCAAGCGAGCCAGCTTGACGTCATGCGGCGTGTCGTCTTCCAGGCTGGCGGCCGGCGTGCCGGGGCGCTTGCTGAAGATGAAGCTGTAGCTGTTGTCGAAGCCCACGTCGGCGATCAGCTTCATCATGGCGTCGAAGTCGGCCTGGGTCTCGCCGGGGAAACCGACGATGAAGTCGGACGAAATGGCCATGTTCGGGCGCACGGCGCGGATGCGGCGGATGATGGATTTGTATTCGAGGCCCGTGTAGCCGCGCTTCATGGCGCCCAGCACCTTGTCGGAACCGTGCTGCGCGGGCAAATACAGGTGGTCGACCAGCTGCGGGATCTTCGCATAGGCGTCGATCAGGCGCTGCGTGAATTCCTTCGGGTGGCTGGTGACGAAGCGCATGCGTTCGATGCCGGGGATGTCGGCCACGTATTCGAGCAGCAGGGCGAAATCGGCAATGTCTCCGCCTTCCATCGCGCCACGGTAGGCGTTGACGTTTTGCCCCAGCAGGGTGATTTCCTTGACGCCCTGGGCGGCCAGGCCCGCCACTTCCGTCAGCACGTCCTCGAAGCGGCGCGACACTTCCTCGCCGCGCGTGTAGGGCACGACGCAGTAGCTGCAATATTTGCTGCAGCCTTCCATGATGGAAACGAACGCCGAGGCGCCTTCCACCTTGGCCGGCGGCATGTGGTCGAACTTTTCGATTTCCGGGAAGCTGATGTCCACTTGCGCGTCGCCGCTGGCGCGGCGCAACTCGATCATCTGCGGCAGGCGGTGCAGGGTTTGCGGGCCGAAGACCATGTCGACATACGGCGCGCGCTTGACGATGGCGTCGCCTTCCTGCGACGCCACGCAGCCGCCCACGCCGATCAGCAGGTGCGGCTTGGCCAGTTTCAGCTCGCGCAGACGGCCCAGGTCGGAAAACACTTTTTCCTGCGCCTTTTCGCGCACGGAGCAGGTATTGAGCAGGATCACATCGGCATCTTCCGGCGTGTCCGTGCGCACCAGGCCATCGGAGGCGCCCAGCACGTCGGCCATCTTGTCCGAGTCGTACTCGTTCATCTGGCAGCCGAAGGTTTTAATGAATACTTTTTTCTGCATGGCGTCGGGTGCTTATCGGTAAATGTGGCGGCAAATAAGTGGGACAAATAATGGAGCAAATCAGTGTGGCTGCAAATAAGCTGGGCAGGGGGCTTGCGCTGTGCGCCGCTCGGGGCGGGAGGCGGTGGATGACCGGCCGGGCGCCTCTGGCTGCCCGGCGGCAGGCTCGCTGCAAGTTCAGGCCATAGTTTAGCGTAAATCGCCGGGGCGGGCCATGTTGTGCTTACCTTGCCGACAAGGTTGTCGCCTGTATATGTGGCCCTGAGTAGTGATGCTCAAAAGCATTTATTGCCGTGCGACACCATTGATTTGTAACAAGTTGCTGCAAAGCCTTGTGTGCGCCCGCTGGCATCCTAATGTGTTGAAATAGCATCGTTGCCAAGCCAACCAGCAGCTTGATTGATATTTAACAATCAGGAAGTTTGCGCGAGGCGCAGATGCTGCGTGTTTGGGCTAGTATATTGCCTTATATGCAATTCATTTCAGTGAATTGCACGTGCTTTTACTCACGCGGCAAATTGCGTACGTTGGCTGGGCGTGGCTGTGCGAGTCCTGTGCAGGCAGTGCGATACGGAGGAAGGGCGGGGGAGGGCTGAATCCGATGACAGACGTTTATTTGAACACTCTAAGCCAGCCTTAAGTTCGTATCGGCATTATTTTCTACATTCACCAGACGAGGAAAAATCATGGCACATCATGCATTAGCATCGCAAGAGAGTTACAACCCGAACCACCTGCTGGATATTCTGCTGAGCAAGATGCAGCTGAAAAACGATGCAGCCCTGTCGCGTCTGCTCGAAGTGGCGCCACCCGTCATCAGCAAGATCCGCCATCACCGCTTGCCGGTCGGCGCCTCGCTGCTGATCCGCATGCACGAAGTGACGGGCATGAGCATCCGTGACCTGCGCGACTTGATGGGCGACCGCCGCACCAAGTATCGTCTGTCCGACGCCCAGGGCCGTCCAAAGGCGGAAGACCGCGGCGATGCGCAAGAATCGAATTACGCGCACTGATGCGGCGGTGGCGCGCTGACTGTGCCGCTTGCGTAGCTGCTGGCGGCAACAGGCCGGCGTGGACCGTGCAGCATGGACACACCGCAGTACCCTTGACGGCTTTCGCTTCGCAGCGAGAGCCGTTTGCGTTTGCGGCCATGTTTAGCTCAGCAGTGCCGAGGTGATTTCGTCGTAGCGCAGTTCCGTCTCGCGGAACAGCTGCAGATACGTGTCTTCGCCCAGGCCCAGCGCATCCCAGGCTACCGGCGAGACGCGCGGCACCATGTCGTCGCCCGCCTGCGCCAGGTCGAGCGCGCAGACGACGGCATTGGCCACGTGGATCAGCGACGCGAGGAAGCCTGCTCCCGGCGTGTCCGGCTGCAGATAGTTGCCCAGCGCCAGGCGCATCGTGTCGGAAAAATTCCAGTGTTCGGCCAGCGCCACGCCGGCCTGCACGTGATCCACGCCCAGTACGGTTTGCTCCGCTTCGAGCAGGCTGCAATCGTGCGCCGCCTGGTGCGCGATGACTTGCGCATAGTGCGCGGGGAAACTGCTGACCAGCACCAGGCGGCCGATGTTGTGCAGCAAGCCGGCCGTGAACGCGTAATCCTGGTTGAAGCGGATTTGCCGCGCCAGCACCTTGGCGCAGGCGGCCGTCGCCACCGAATGGCGCCAGAAGGCTTTGTCGTCGAAACCGGGGCAGCGTCCTTCCGGGAAGCAACCCGTGATGGCCGCCGACGTGATCAGGCTGCGCGTGGTCTGGAAGCCCAGGTAAGTGATCGCCTGCTGGATGGTGGTGGCTTTCACCTGCAAGCCATATTGCGAGGAGTTGGCCAGGCGCAGGGTTTTCGCCGTCAGCGCCTGGTCGTACGACACTTTTTTGGCCAGCACGGAAATATCGACGTCTTCCTGGTCGATGCTGTTCAATAGTTCCATGACGACGGCGGGCAGCGAAGGCAAGTCATCGAGGTGGGCGACGATGTCGTCGAGCGTCAACTGGGTGCTCATGCGGCCTCTCCCGTGCCCAGGCGGTAAGCCGTGACATAGCTGCGCAGCAAGGTGGTGGCCGCGTCCAGGGGATCCTCGGGGTCATGCTTGCGGAACAGATAGGCCAGCCGTTCGCTGTCGGCCGCCTGTTGCGCGGCGATTTCTTCCGGCGAGGGGGGCGGCGCCTGGATCGGCAGCATGTCGATGTTGTGGCGCGGCATCAGGGCCAGCATGTTTTCCGTCAATACCGCGCCTTGCGGCAACAGCACTTGTCCATGCGCATCGAGCAAGACATCCGACAAGACCATGCCAGGACGAACTTGTTCCAGGGGTAGATGTTGATGCATGACCGCCATGACGACTCCTTAGATGATTGCGGGATATTACCATTGCCATGACGCAATGTCTCAACCTGTATCAAGGCCTGGTGGAAAACGGCATTGCTGTAAATCTTGCCAATAAGCATGTCATACCGTACATTTGATTCAGGCTGTTGTCCGCTGACGTCACTGCGCCCGCGCCGCGGGCTGGCGGCCTGGCCCGGGGAGTGTTGATTGATGGTGAGTATCCAAGTCCGGCTGACCCTGCTTTTTGTCGTGATCGTCACCCTGGTGCTGGGCATTTCGGGTAGCTATACCCAATATACCTTGAGCAAGGAACTCGAATCGGGCAGCGCGCGTCTGCGCAGCGGCGTGCTGACGCGCTTGCAGACCAGCTTGCCGTCCGCCCTGTGGGACCTCGACAAATCCAAGGTCGACAGCATCGTCGCGGCCGAAATGCTGCCGCCGGAACTGGTCGGCATCCGCGTCTACGACGCCTCCGTCGGCCTGTTCGCGGGCGAAGTGCGCGACGCGGCCGGCACCCTGGTGCCTTTGACCTCCGACGTGGCCATGGGCGGCACGCCCGTCGAGGCGCCGCTGGTGTTCCGCGACGCCGTGGCCGCGGCCACGGGCGGCAAGCCGGTGATCGTCGGCAAGGTCATCGTCAATTTCAGCCGTGCCCAGATCGATGCGGCCCTGCGCGGCGAAGTGCGGCGCAAGGTGCTGGAAGTGTTGCTACTTGACATCATTTTGGTGGGCGCCCTGGCGCTGAGCCTGCGCATCGTCTTTGGCCCCTTGAAACAGTTGCGCGACGGCTTGTTCGACCTGGCCACGCGCGGCAGCGATGACGTCGAAGAGCTGCCGGAAAACCGGCGCGACGAGCTGGGCGACGTGATCCGCGGCTTCAATGCCGTGCAGCGCAAGCTCAAGTCCATCATCG
Source organism: Janthinobacterium sp. P210005 (assembly GCF_036231865.1). NCBI lineage: Bacteria > Pseudomonadati > Pseudomonadota > Betaproteobacteria > Burkholderiales > Oxalobacteraceae > Janthinobacterium > Janthinobacterium sp. P210005. The sequence goes on along the minus strand of NZ_JAZARC010000003.1, from coordinate 24,402 downwards.
AGGGCAGCCGCGAGGCGGAAGACATGGCGCGCCGCTCGCAGCAGGAGACGGCGCAGGCCATGGACGAATTGCGCCGCGCGCAGGAATCGTTGCTGCAGTCGGAACGCCTGGCCTCGCTGGGCAGCCTGGTGGCGGGCGTGGCGCATGAAATCAACACCCCGGTCGGCATCGCGCTGACCAGCGCCTCGGTGCTGAAGGAAGCCACCGATGGCATCAGCGCGGCGGTGGCGGGCGGCAGCGTGAAGAAGACCGATATCGTGCGCTACCTGGAAACGGCCGGCGAAAGCGCGCGCCTGATCATGAACAATGCCTACCGCGCCGCGCACCTGATCCACAGCTTCAAGCAGATCGCCGTCGACCAGGTCAGCGAAGCGCGCCGTTTGTTCGAATTGCGCGACTATATCGGCGAAGTCATCTCGAGCCTGCAGCCGACCCTGAAAAAGACGCGCATCCGCATCGATATCGATTGCCCGCCCGGCATCATGCTCGACAGCTATCCGGGCGCGCTGGCGCAGGTGCTGACCAACCTGGTCCTGAACTGCGTCGAGCACGCCTTCGATGCGGACTCGGACGGCCACATCCATATCGGCGTGCACGGCGACAACGACTGGATCGCCATGCAGGTGCGCGACAATGGCCGCGGCATCGCGCCCGACATGCTCGACCGCGTGTTCGACCCGTTTGTCACCACGCGGCGCGGACAGGGCGGCACGGGCCTGGGCTTGAATATCGTATTCAACTTGATTGCCAAGCAGTTTGGCGGCACCATCACGGTCAGCAGCACCTTGGGGCAGGGCGCGACGTTCCTGCTGCGCCTGCCCAAGGTGACGCCATTGCCGGAAGGCGCCGCCAGCGTTCCGGCCGGCCAGGCATAGGCAAGGAGACAACACATGGCACAGATGGAAAATAGTCAGCAAGTGGCGCTTTTGCGCGGGATCAATGTCGGCCGCGCCAAGCGCGTGGCCATGGCCGACCTGCGCAAGCTGCTGGGCGACCTGGGCTTTGCGCAGGTGCGTACCGTGCTCAACAGTGGCAACGTCGTGTATGACGGGGGCAAGGTCGCGCCGGCCGACGCCGCTGCCCGCATCGAGGAAGCGCTGGTGCTGAAACTGGGCGTGGCGGCCCGGGTGACGGTGCTGTCGGCCAGCCAGTTTGCCGAACTGATCGAACAAAACACCCTGGCGCCGGCGGCCGATGCGGCGCGTCTGCTGACCTTGGTGCTGAACAATCCGGCCGACATGCAGCGCCTGGCGCCTCTGGCGCAGCGGCCGTGGCAGCCGGAAGCGCTGGTCCTGGGGCGCTGGGCCGCGTATGCCTGGTGTCCCGATGGCGTGTTGGCCAGCAAGGTGGTGGCGGCGCTGGGCGTGCTGCTCGGCGATGGCGTCACCTCGCGCAACTGGGCCACCATGCAAAAATTGCATGTGCTGCTGAACGGGCCGGAGGCGGCCGCCACCTCTTCATTTTCCAAGGAGTACTGATGCCTACCATTCGCGGTACCTTCGACGTCATCATCACCCCGGAAACCTTGTCGGACACGGCCGCGCAATCGGGGCTGGGACGCCTGTCGCTCGGCAAGCGCTACCACGGCGCCCTCGACGCCAGTGCGCGGGGCGAGATGCTCAGCGCGCGCGCCAGCGTGGCGGGCTCGGCAGGCTATGTGGCGCTGGAGCGGGTGGAAGGCACGCTGGACGGGCGTCACGGCAGTTTTTATTTGCAGCACAGCGGCACGATGACGCGCGGCGCGCCCGCCTTGTCGGTGACGGTGGTGCCCGATACGGGGACGGAGCAATTGCAAGGCCTGTCGGGCAGCCTGGCCATCCGCATCGAAGAGGGCAAGCATTATTATGCTTTCACGTATGAGATTGCTGACACGCCATGAACTGGGAGATCGTCAAGGGCGTGCTGATATTGCTGGTCGCCGTCAGCGTCCTGGGCACGGCCTTCGTGCTGATTTCCGCCTCGGGCACGGACAAGGCGGCCTGCATCGCGCGCGCCCTGAAGTCGGGCATTCCTGTGGGTAATATCGAACGGGTTTGCCGCTTGCTGGACAAGTGAGCATCAAGTGAGCATCAACCCAGGCACGGCAGGCAAAAAAATTCCGCGCAAGGCGGAATTTTTTTTAAGGCAGCGGCATCGGCTGCCGGAATAGGGTCAGCTATCGAATTTTTCCTGTTTTTCACCGTGCATGCTAAAGGCCAGCAAGCCCAGCCCCACCAGCAGCATCGAGACCATGCTCGCTTCGGGCACGGGCGGCGGCACGTTCGTTTGCTGCACGGGCGGGGCCGTGGCGGCTGCGGACGGAGGCAGTGCGCCGTGGCGCGCACCGGTGCTGCTCCAGCGCGGGGCCGCGTTGAGCATGGTGCCCTGCGCCAGCAGGCGCGCATACGGCAAGTCCGGTGTGTCCCAGCCGGGATTGTCGGCAGTGCTGGTGAAACCGAGACTGTCGTCGCTCACGACCTGGGCGTGTGTCGTGGGCGGGGGGCTGGCCGCCGCACTGCCGGCGCACGCCAACAGCGCCAGCATGGCCATGCCTAGCGGCTGAAGTAACTTCATCTTTGACTCCCTGGTTCACCGTGCGGTGCGGTCGAAAACCGGCCTGCGCCTGGACGGACAATGCGCCTGTACGGGGGCGTATCACGATTTTTCTGAAGAGCTCTTATTACAGCACAAATCGTGGCAATTTTGCTACGCTTATTTACTTTAAATTACGAATATTTATCATTTTGATAGCGTGATGGCTATCGCTGCCGCACACTTCGCATGAGCACGCTATCGCCGAAAAACACTGTTGTTTTTTTGTGCGAATCGCCAGCAGGAAAACAGTATATTGATTAGTATATTGTTTATCGCATGATGATCAATATGACCGCCTGTGGGAGGGCACGATGGAGACAGTCGCAACACAACACGCCGAATACAACCTCGACGCCATGCGTGGCTCGGCCTACAAGGCCAGCTCGCTGCTCAAGGCCATGGGCAATGCCGACCGATTGATGCTGCTGTGCCAGCTATCGCAGGGCGAGCATTGCGTCAGCGACCTCGAACAAAAAGTGGGCATCGGCCAGCCGACCCTGTCGCAGCAACTGGGCGTGCTGCGCGAAGAGATGCTGGTGGCCACGCGGCGCGACGGCAAGCAGATCTATTACCGCGTCGCCAGCGCGCCCGTGCTGGCCGTGCTGCAAGTGCTGTACGCGCAATTTTGCGCGCCACGCCCCACGTTCAACGACGAAGCGGACTGAGTATTTCCATGTACATCGACTGGCAGCATTTCACGCCGTGGGCCTCGCTGGCCGGCGGCATGCTGATCGGCCTGGCCGCGGCCCTGCTGATCCTGTTCAATGGCCGCATCGCCGGCATCAGCGGCATCCTCGGCGGCTTGCTGCGGCCGCGCCGTGGCGACCTGGCCTGGCGCATCGCCTTTCTTGCCGGCCTTATCGGCACGCCCTTGCTGTATTCGCTGTGGCAAGCCTTGCCGCCCGTGCAGATCGATGCGGGCACGCCCGCCCTGATCGTGGCGGGCCTGCTGGTGGGCATGGGCGTGCGCTATGGCGCCGGCTGCACCAGCGGCCACGGCGTGTGCGGCCTGTCGCGCCTGTCTCCCCGTTCGCTGGCGGCCACCATCGCCTTCATGGCGGCCGGTTTCCTCACCGTCTATCTGTTGCGCCATCTGTGAGCAAGCTTATGAGCAAGCTGATCCTTTCCCTGTTGAGCGGCTTCGTCTTTGGCCTGGGCCTGATCGTTTCCGGCATGAGCAACCCGGCCAAGGTGCTCGGCTTCCTCGACCTGGCCGGCGCCTGGGACCCGTCGCTGGCGCTGGTGATGGGCGGCGCCATCGGCGTGGCCCTGCCCGCCTTCTGGCTGGCGCGGCGGCGCAGCACGGCACTGCTGGGCGAACCCATGCAATTGCCAGTATCGCGGCGCATCGACCGGCGCCTGCTGCTGGGCAGCCTGGCCTTTGGCGCGGGCTGGGGCATCGCCGGTTTCTGTCCCGGCCCCGCCCTCGTCTCCCTGCTGGCGGGCCAGCCGAAGGCGTGGCTGTTTACCGGCGCCATGCTGGCCGGCATGCTTGTCTTTGAAGTGCTGGAGCGCCGCAAGCTGCCGGCGCCGGCCTGAGACGGTACAATCTGGCGCATCGCCACTTGAAGATACCCGCCTGACATGAAAACCGAGATTTTCCGCGCCGGCGCACGCGCCGCCCTGTTGTGCAGCGTGCTGGCGCTGGCCGCCTGCGGCAGCTTGCTGAAGAAAGACGCTCCGCCTGCTCCCGTGCCCGTGGCCGACACCTTGCCCAATCCGCAAGTGTTGCTGCTGGGTGAAGTCCATGACAATGCGCAAGGCCAGCGCCTGCGCGTCGAGGAATTGCGCCGCCGCCTGGCGACCGGCTGGCGTCCCGTGATTGTCATGGAACAGTTCGACCGCGAAAACCAGGCTTTGCTGACGCGCGCCGCGCGCGATTGCGCCGACCCCGACTGCATCATCCGCGTGATGGAACAGCCGCGCTGGGACTGGAGCTTGTACCGGCCCGTGCTGGACCTCGTCATCAGCTACCAGCTGAGCCTGGTCGCCGGCAACCTGTCGCCCGCCGATGCCTCGCGCATCGTGCGCGATGGCATCCAGTGGGCCATGCCGCCGGCCATGGTGGCCACGTACCTGGCCGCGCCCGTGCCGGCAGACATCCTGGACGGGCAAGAGAAGGAAGTCCAGGCGGCCCGCTGCAATATGCTGCCCGACATGATGATCAAAGGTGTCGTCAACGCCCAGGTGGCGCGCGATATCTGGATGGCCAAGCTGATCCGCGACCAGGCGCCGCGCGACGTGGTGTTGATCGCCGGCAACGACCACGTGCGCAAGGATATCGGCGTGCCCCGCTGGCTGAAGCTGGCCGACCCGCAGCTGAACGTGCGCAGCATCGGCTACCTGGAGCAGGGCGGCAGCGGCTACAAGGGCACGTTTGACCTGACGCAAACGATGCCCGCGCAACCGCGCCCGGACCCGTGCGCCAAATTTAAGAAATAAGGTTCAAGCAATAAGCGCTACTGCTGCACGCGCACCAGGGCGCTGACCCGGCTTGCCGTGTCGAGCAGTTTCGGCAAGCTGTGTTCCAGCAGGTGCGCGACGGACGGCCCCGCCGTCTGGCCGCTGACGTTGATCGCCGCCACCACCTTGCCGGCCCGGTCGAACACGGGCGCCGCCAGGGCGATCAAGCCCTGTTCCAGCTCTTCCTGCACCAGGCACCAGCCCTGGCGCCGTACTTGCGCAATCTCTTCCATCAAGACGTCGATATCGACCTTGGTCGCCGGCGTGATTTTCAGCAACGCCATCTTCGACAGCCGTTCGCGCAGCACCTCGGGCGCCAGGCCCGACAGTAAAACCCGTCCCATCGAGGTGCAGTAGGCGGGCAGGCGGCTGCCGATGCCCAGGTTGATCGACATGGTGCGGTGCGCGGACAGGCGCACCACATACACGATGTCGTCGCCGTCGAGCACGGTGGCCGAGCACGACTGGCGCAAGGTCTGCATCAATTCTTCCAGCAGCGGCTGCGCCTGCGTCCACACGGGCAGCGACGACAAATAGGCATAGCCGAGGTCGAGCACCTTCGGCGTCAGGCGGAACAGCCGTCCATCCGCTTCCACGTAGCCAAGATGCAACAAGGTGTGCAGGATGCGCCGCGCGCCCGCACGCGTCAGCTGCGCCCGCTCCGCCACTTCGCTCAGGGTCTGTTGCGGCGCGTCCGCGCCAAAGCTGCGCAGCACGGCCAGGCCCCGCGCGAACGATTGCACATAGCTGTCGCCAGGACGCGGCGCGCCGTCGGCATCGAGGGTTTCTTCGGCGGAAAGGGGCGTGCTGCTGCGTGCGGTCATGGCGATTCCAATTGGTCAAGGTGGCAATTATAGCCATGGGGCCGGCGAAAACGGCAAATTGACAAGCGCCCCGATCAGGCATATTCTCACGAATAAGTTCTAAATACGAATATTTGTTCGTCATACGAACAAATATCTGATGGGTTTGATTGGGAGGAGACAGGCAATGATCGACAAACTGCGTTCCAGCGTGCTTGATGCGCTGGCCGATATCCACGATGGCGCCACCGTCATGATTGGCGGCTTCGGCGGCGCGGGCCAGCCGGCCGAGCTGATCGACGGCTTGATCGCCCAGGGCGCGCGCGACCTCGTCATCGTCAACAACAATGCGGGTAATGGCGACACGGGCCTGGCCGCCCTGCTGAAAAACGGGCAAGTGCGCAAGATCATCTGCTCGTTCCCCCGGCAGGCCGATTCCCACGTGTTCGACGCGCTGTACCGCGCGGGCAAGCTGGAGCTGGAATTGGTGCCGCAGGGCAACCTGGCCGAGCGCATCCGCGCCGCCGGCGCCGGCATCGGCGGCTTTTTCACGCCCACGGGCTATGGCACGGACTTGGCCAAGGGCAAGGAAACGCGCGAGATCGACGGCCGCATGTATGTGTTCGAGTCGCCGATCCACGCCGACTTCGCGCTGATCAAGGCGGAGCAGGGCGACCGCTGGGGCAACTTGACCTACCGCAAGACGGCGCGCAACTTCGGCCCCATCATGGCCATGGCCGCGAAAGTCAGCATTGCTTCTGTGCATGAAGTTTCTGAACTGGGCAGCATCGATCCCGAGCACGTCATCACGCCGGGCCTGTTCGTGCAGCGCCTGGTGCAAGTGCCGCGCACGGCCACCGGCCCCGCCGGCTTCAAAGCTGCCTGAGGAATATCAAGTGAATAAATGGAATCGAGATCAAATGGCGGCCCGCGTGGCGGCCGACATCCATGAAGGCAATGTCGTCAACCTGGGCATCGGCTTGCCGACGCTGGTGGCGAACCACTTGCCGGCCGGCGCGGACATCATCCTGCACAGCGAAAACGGCGTGATCGGCATGGGCCCCGCGCCCACGCCGGGAGAGGAAGACTACGACCTGATCAATGCTGGCAAGCAACCCGTCACCCTGCTGGCCGGCGGCAGTTACTTCCACCACGCCGACAGCTTCGCCATGATGCGCGGCGGCCACCTGGACATCTGCGTGCTGGGCGCATTTCAAGTCTCCGCCACGGGCGACCTGGCCAACTGGCACACGGGCGCGCCCGACGCCATTCCCGCCGTGGGCGGGGCCATGGACCTGGCCATCGGCGCGAAAAAAACCTGGGTCATGATGGAGTTGCTGACCAAGACGGGTGAAAGCAAGCTGGTGCAGGCATGCACGTATCCGCTCACGGGCATAGCCTGCGTCAGCCGCATCTACAGCGACCTGGCCGTGCTCGACCTGTCGCCCGCCGGCGCCACGGTCGTCGAACTGGTGGACGGCTTGAGTTTCGAACAGTTGCAAGCGTTGACGGCCGTGCCGCTGACGGACGGACGTTAATTTACCGCCCATTCAATACACTTTCTTGGAGGAAAGAACATGACCCATGCTTACATTTGCGACGCGCAGCGCACGCCGTTTGGCCGCTATGGCGGAGGACTCGCCGGCGTGCGCGCCGACGACCTGGGCGCCGTGCCCATCCGCGCCTTGATGGCGCGCAACCCGAATGTGGACTGGAACGCCGTCACCGACGTGCTGTACGGCTGCGCCAACCAGGCGGGCGAGGACAACCGCAACGTGGCGCGCATGGCCGCCCTGCTGGCCGGCTTGCCCGACAGCGTGCCGGGCGCCACCCTGAACCGGCTGTGCGGCTCGGGCCTGGACGCCATCGGCAGCGCCGCCCGCTTCATCAAGAGCGGCGAAGCGGGCTTGCTGATCGCCGGCGGCGTGGAAAGCATGAGCCGCGCGCCGTTTGTCATGGGCAAGGCGGACAGCGCCTTTTCGCGCGGCATGAAAATGGAAGACACGACCATCGGCTGGCGCTTCATCAATCCCTTGATGAAGGCGCAGTACGGCGTCGATTCGATGCCGGAAACGGCGGAAAACGTGGCGTCGGACTTCGGCATCAGCCGTCTTGATCAGGATGCGTTCGCCCTGGCCAGCCAGGTGAAAGCGCTGGCGGCGCAGCAGGCGGGCGTGTTCGACAGTGAAATCTGCCCCGTCAACATCGCCCAGAAGAAGGGCGACCCTGTCATCGTTGCCCGCGACGAGCATCCGCGCGCCACCACCCTGGAAACCTTGACGAAACTCAAGCCCGTCGTGCGTGCGGATGGCACGATCACGGCCGGCAACGCGTCCGGCGTCAACGATGGCGCGGCGGCCCTGCTGCTGGCCGACGAGGCGAACGCGGCCCGCTATGGCCTGACGCCGCGCGCCCGCGTCGTGGCCATGGCCACCGCCGGCGTGGCGCCCCGCATCATGGGCATCGGCCCCGCGCCCGCCACCCTGAAAGTGCTGGCCATGACGGGCTTGACCCTGGCCGACTTCGACGTCATCGAACTGAACGAAGCGTTTGCCGCCCAGGGCCTGGCCGTGCTGCGCCAGCTGGGTTTACCCGACGACGACCCGCGCGTGAACCCGAACGGCGGCGCCATCGCCCTGGGCCACCCGCTGGGCGCGTCGGGCGCGCGCCTGGCCATGACGGCCGTCAACCAGCTGCACCGCACGGGCGGGCGCTATGCCTTGTGCACCATGTGCATCGGCGTGGGCCAGGGCATCGCGCTGGTGCTGGAACGGGTCTGACCTCCAGCGCGTCCGGGCAGGCACCATGCACTGTGCACTGTGCACTGACACAAGATGCGGCATCGGCATCGGCCAGGGCATCGCGCTGGTGCTGGAACGGGTCTGATTCCGCCCGCCCGCAGGTGAAAAAAGTTGCCGGCGATACGTATTAACGCGTATGCCGGCCGGCTTTTTGACCCTGATCAAGGGCGTATGATGCAAAACCAGCCAGGGCAACCCGGCTGGCGTTGGCTTTTTCACACGAACAAGAAGACTGATATGACATCCCACGATACTCCGCATGACGTTGCGCAGCTGACATCCCAGCAGCGCATCAAGGCCATCATTGGCGCTTCCTCCGGTAACCTGGTCGAATGGTTCGACTTCTACATTTACTCGTTCTGCGCGCTGTACTTCTCGCACGCCTTCTTCCCTTCTGGTAACCCGACGACGCAGCTGCTGCAGACGGCCGGCATCTTTGCCGCCGGCTTCCTCATGCGTCCCGTGGGCGGCTGGCTGTTCGGCCGCATCGCCGACAAATACGGCCGCCGCCAGTCGATGATGATTTCCGTGCTGATGATGTGCGGCGGCTCGCTGATGATCGCCGTGCTGCCCACGTATGAAACCATCGGCGCCTTCGCGCCGTTCCTGCTGCTGGTGGCGCGCCTGTTCCAGGGCTTGTCCGTGGGCGGCGAATACGGTACCAGCGCCACCTATATGAGCGAAGTGTCGGAATCGGGCAAGCGCGGTTTCTTCGCCTCGTTCCAGTACGTGACCCTGATCGGCGGCCAGTTGCTGGCCTTGCTGGTGCTGGTGGTCTTGCAGCAATTGCTGACCCTGGAAGAATTGCGTGCCTGGGGCTGGCGCATCCCGTTCGTCTTCGGCGCCCTGGCGGCCCTCGTGTCGCTGAACCTGCGTAAATCCCTGACGGAAACGACCACCGCCAGCGAGCGCAAGGACAAGGACGCTGGCAGCCTGCGCGGCTTGCTCAAGCACAAGCGCGCCTTCATCACCGTGCTCGGCTTTACGGCCGGCGGCTCGCTCGTGTTCTACACGTTTACCACCTACATGCAGAAATACCTGGTCAACACGGCCGGCATGGATACCAAGACGGCCAGCGCCGTCATGACGTGCGCCTTGCTCGTCTACATGATTTTGCAGCCGGTGTTCGGCGCCTTGTCGGATCGCATCGGCCGCCGCACCTCGATGCTGTTCTTTGGCGGCCTGGCCACCCTGTGCGTGTTGCCGATCATGCATGCCTTGAAAGACATCACCAGCCCGTACGCGGCGTTTGGCCTGATCATCATCGCGCTGGCCATCATCAGCTTCTATACGTCGATCAGCGGCTTGATCAAGGCGGAAATGTTCCCCGTCGAAGTGCGCGCGCTGGGCGTGGGCCTGTCGTATGCGGTCGCCAACGCCATGTTCGGCGGTTCGGCCGAATACGTGGCGCTGCAGTTCAAGGCCTGGCACGTGGAAGAGTATTTCTATTGGTACGTGACCATCATGTGCCTGATTTCCTTCATCGTGGCTATCCGCATGCCGGACCCGAGCCGCTCGGGACTGCTGAAGTAAGCTTGCCGTAAAATAAGGGGACACTGCGGTGTCCCCTTTTTCATCACCGCCTTTTTATCGTGCCGATCAGGAGTTTCCATGTCGTATGTCATTGCCGCAGCCATCCAGCCCAGCGTTCCCGTCAGCGGCAGCGTTGATACTTTCCCCGTCCACCGCATCTATTGCGTGGGCCGCAACTATGTCGACCATGCCCAGGAAATGGGCCACACGGGCCGCGAGGCGCCGTTTTTCTTCATGAAACCTGCCGACGCCGTGCTGCCCGTGCCTGCCGGCACGACGGGCGAGTTGCCGTATCCGGCGCAGACGCAGGATTTCCAGCACGAGATGGAACTGGTGGTAGCCATCGGCAAGGGCGGCAGCGATATCGGCGTGGCCGATGCGCTGAGCCACGTGTGGGGTTATGCGATCGGCCTGGACATGACGCGCCGCGACGTGCAGGGTGCCGCGAAAAAGCAGGGCCGTCCGTGGGAGACGGGCAAGGCGTTCGAGCACTCGGCGCCCATCGGTTCCATCACGCCGGCCGCGCAGGCGGGCGACGTCAGCCATGCCGCCATCACCTTGCACGTGAATGGCGAGCTGCGCCAAAGCAGCAGCATCGACATGCTGATCTGGAATGTGGCGGAAACCATCGCCGACCTGTCGACCTACTTTACCTTGCAGCCCGGCGACCTGATCTACACGGGAACGCCGGCCGGCGTGGCGGCCGTGCAGCGCGGCGACGAGCTGGTGGGGGCCATCGATGGCCTGGAGACCTTGCGCGTGAAAGTGGTCTAAGTTGTCAAGGAGACTGGCATGATGAATGACACGTATGCTGTGGCGCAACCTACGCGGGCCGGGATCGACGCCCTGGCAGGGCCGGCCCTGCTGGAATTCGGCACGGGCTGGTGCGGCCACTGCCGCGCCACCCAGGCGCCGCTGGCCGCCGCCTTTGCGCAGCACCCCGAGGTGCCGCACCTGCGCGTGGAAGACGGCCCCGGCCGCGCCCTGGGACGCTCGTTCCGGGTGAAACTGTGGCCGACCTTGATTTTCCTCAAGGATGGCCAGGAAGTGGCGCGCCTCGTGCGCCCGCTCGACAGCGCGGAGATCGCCAAGGCGTTCGCCCTGATCGACGCGTAGGCGGTTTCCATCATTTCTTGCCGCACTGCACCACTGCGCGTATCATAAGCCGCTTACAGCAAGATCAACCGCATCCTTCGTGATGCAGGCGCGATCATCGCCGGCCCGCTCCACCCGGAGGGGCCGCAGGCAAGGATTCACCACAAATGACCGATGCCGCGATGCCGACGCGCGGGTCTGGTACGGAATGCCTGGCGATACGCCGGGCCTGATACACGTCGCCCATCCCCTGACGCCTTTCCTGCCGTGCCCCGGGTAACCGGATGGCGCACGACCGTTGTTTCTCTAAATCAGCACTGATCACGGCGCGTTAGCGCGCGTTGCCGGCAGTTCGCTACGGCAACTAAAACCGTTGTTTTTTGTTTGCAAATTTAATAGCAAATGCGCAGCAAATGCATGCACGCAAGGCTATGATATGCGAACGACACGGAGACAACGTGCTGTGCTGCTGCCTGAAAAAACATCCAGAGAATGGCCTTTAGACACCCTCCCCAAGGAGCGCAGTAAATGAGCACCCCCCCCAAGAAAAATTCCCCCGGCACGGTGCTGTTCGCCAGCCTGATCGGCACCACCATCGAGTTCTTTGACTTTTATATCTACGCCACCGCCGCCGTGCTGGTGTTCCCGAAACTGTTCTTCCCCGCCGGCGACCCGTCGGCCGCCGTGCTGCAGTCGCTGGCCACGTTCGCCATCGCCTTCTTCGCCCGTCCCATCGGTTCGGCCGTGTTCGGCCACTTCGGCGACCGCATCGGCCGCAAGGCCACCCTCGTAGCCGCCTTGCTGACCATGGGTATCTCCACCGTCATCATCGGCTTGCTGCCGACGTATGCCGCCATCGGCACCCTGGCGCCGCTGCTGCTGGCGCTGTGCCGTTTCGGCCAAGGTCTGGGTCTGGGCGGCGAGTGGGGCGGCGCGGTGCTGCTGGCCACGGAAAATGCGCCACCGGGCAAACGCGCCTGGTACGGCATGTTCCCGCAGCTGGGCGCGCCGATCGGCTTCTTCCTGTCGGGCGGCATCTTCCTGCTGCTGAGCGAAACCATGACCGATGAGCAATTCTTCAGCTACGGCTGGCGCATCCCGTTCCTCGCCAGCGCGCTGCTGGTCATCGTCGGCCTGTACGTGCGTCTGAAGATCACGGAAACGCCGGACTTCCAGAAAGTCATCGACAAGAACGAGGTCGTCAAACTTCCCGTCGCGACCGTGTTCCGCCAGCATGGCCGCATGCTGTTCCTGGGTACCATCATCGCCCTGGCCACCTTCGTGCTGTTCTACCTGATGACGGTGTTCGCGCTGAGCTGGGGTACGACCAAACTGGGCTTCACGCGCAAGGAATTCCTCGTCGTGCAGCTGTTTGCCGTGCTGTTCTTTGCCCTGACGATTCCATTCTCGGCCGTGCTGGCCGACCGCCGCGGCCGCCGCGCCACCCTGATCTGGGTCTCCGTCGCCATCGCCATCTTCGGCCTGGTGCTCGCGCCCATGTTCGGTTCGGGCGTGACGTGGGAAGTGACGGTCTTCATGGCTGTCGGCCTGGGTCTGATGGGCATGACCTACGGACCGCTGGGCACGATGTTGTCCGAACTGTTCCCGCCCGAAGTGCGCTACACGGGCGCGTCGCTGACGTTCAACCTGGCCGGCATCCTGGGCGCCTCGCTGGCGCCGTACATCGCCACCTGGCTGGCCACGAACTATGGCTTGCAGTACGTGGGCTATTACCTGTCGCTGGCAGCCGTGCTGACCCTGGGCGCGCTGCTGATGGTGGGCAAGCCACGCGAGGGCAAGGAAGCCTGGCAGTAACACCCCTCTGACCCCACCGGTCCCGAAAGCCGCCAGCTGCAACGCTGGCGGCTTTTTTGTCGGTAAAACACCACGCCGCACGCCTGCCGAGATTCTTGTTGACAGTCAAAATCGGCTGGTGGTAAGGTATGCACACGTGTGCAATGCAGTGCAAGTCTTGAAAAAGCACATCCCTGGACAGTGACACCGCAAGATAGCGGTGCGGTCTGAAGTACCACAACGACAACAAACTTGGAGTGAGACGATGAAGATGCGCAATGTTGCGATTGCTATAAGCCTGGCCCTGCCGATGACGGCCATGGCCGCCGAGGAACGCCTGTCCGTGCTGTGTTCAGCCGACATGGAGTGGTGCCAGCTGATGAAGAACCGCTTCGAGGCGGAAAGCAAGATCAAGGTATCGATGATCAGGAAAAGCGCCGGCGAGGCCTATGCGAAGATCCGCGCCGAAGCGTCGAACCCGAAATCGGACATCTGGTGGGGCGGCACGGGCGACCCGCACCTGCAAGCGGCCGCCGAAGGCTATACGGAAGAATACAAGTCGCCCACCCTGCCCAAGCTGCAGCCGTGGGCGCTCAAGCAGGCCGAGACGGCCAAGTACCGCACCGTCGGCATCTACATCGGCATCCTGGGCCTGGCCTACAACGAAAACGTGCTGAAGAAGAAAAACCTACCGCCGCCGCAATGCTGGAAAGACCTCGTCAAGCCCGCCTACAAGGGCGAGATCGAGATGGCCAACCCGAACTCCTCGGGCGCCGCCTACAACGCGCTGGCCACCGTGGTGCAGCTGTTCGGCGAAGAGGAAGCCTTCGATTTCCTGGCGAAAATGGGGCAGAACGTCAGCAAGTATCCGAACGCGGGCGTGGCGCCCGGCGAGGACGTGGGCCGTGGCGAAGCGGGCGTGGCCATCGGTTTCATGCATGACCTGATGAAACTCACCGTGGCCGGCTTTCCCGTGAAAGTCTTGCCGCCCTGCGAAGGCACGGGTTACGAGATCGGCTCGATGAGCATCGTCAAGGGCGCGAAAAACATGGAACAGGCAAAGAAATTCTATGAATTCGCCCTGCGTCCGGACGTGCAGAGCGAAGCCGTGAAGGCGCTGGCGTTCCAGATCCCGTCCAACACGGCCGCCACCATTCCCGCCGCCTCGCCCCGCCTGGAAAACATCAAGACCATCAACTACGACTTCGCCAAGTATGGCGCCTCGGACACGCGCAAGCGTTTGCTGCAACGCTGGACGACACAGATTTATTCGGCCGGCAATTAAGGCGTAAAGACTGTCATCGTACCGAACCTGCCGCATGCCGCAATGGCCATGCCGGCGGGTCTACTTAGCTGGATAGAGACCTCATGAAAAAGATATTTTACGGCTGGCTGCTGGCCGCCCTGGCAGCGTTGTGCCTGTTGCCATGGCAGCAACAGGAAGCGGGATTGTTTGCCGGCGAATGGTTGCGCGACGGCCAGTTCTTCAGTGACCGTGGCGCACCGGCCGTGCTGCACCTGCTGTCGTTCGGCGCCTGGCCGCTGGGCGTGTTCTTCGCCCTGATCGCCGCCAGCGCCGCCCTGGTAGCCGGCAATCCTCACCGCAAGACCCTGGGCCTGGGCCAGATCGCCATCGGCGGCGCCGGCATGCTGTGGCTGGCATGGCTGGGCTGGGGGCCACTGGCCGCCAGCACGGGCCTGGGCTTCGGCGCGCTGCTGCTGGCGCTGTGCCTGCTGTTCCTCCTCACCTCGGGCGCGGCCGCCTGTGGCGTGTGCCGCGGCGACGCCTTCGTGGCCGGCGCCATCGGCCTCATCATTTGCCTGATCTCCCTGTTCGTGCTGTTCCCCGTCGCGCTGATCCTCGTCAGCGCCGGCCAGCCCATGGACGATGGCGGCACGGGCGCCGCCGCTCTGGCGCGCCGCCTGGCGGACCCCGGCATCTGGAGCCTCAATTGCGTGTCCGGTCCCGGCCGCTGCGGCGTGGCCTGGAATACCCTGGCGCTGGCGCTGCTGACGGGCGTGTCGGCCACCTTCCTCGGTCTCGTGTTCGCCCTCTTGGTGACGCGCACCAATGGCCGCTGGGTACGCCCGATGCGCGCCATTACGATACTCCCCATCGTCACGCCGCCCTTCGTGCTGGGCCTGGCCCTGATCTTGCTGTTCGGCCGTAACGGCGCCATCACGGGCCTCGTCGGCGACCTGTTTGGTATCGAGCAGAGCCGCTGGCTGTACGGCATGACGGGCGTGTGGCTGTCGCAGATGCTGGCCTTTGCGCCGATTGCCTTCATGACATTAATTGGTGTGGTGGAAGGCGTCAGCCCCTCGCTGGAAGAAGCGTCGGGCACCCTGGGCGCCAGCAGCTGGCAAACCTTCGTCAAGGTGTCGCTGCCCTTGATGCGTCCCGGCATCGCCAATGCCTTTTTGCTGTGCTTTATCGAAAGCATGGCCGACTTCGGCAACCCGATGGTGCTGGGCGGCAACTTCCACGTGCTGTCGACGGAAATCTTCTTTTCCGTGGTGGGCGCCTCGAACGACCAGGGCCGGGCCGCCACCCTGGCCATCGTGCTGCTGACCTTTGCCGTGGGCGCCTTCTTCATCCAGAACTTGTGGCTGGGCAAGAAATCGTATGTGACGGTGACGGGCAAGGCCGACCACGGCGGCCACGCCTCGCTCAACCCGCGCCTGAAAACCATGCTGTGGACCATCGCCCTGCCATGGTTCGCCTTCACGGCCCTGATCTATGGCACGGTGGTGGCGGGCGGCTTCGTGAATAACTGGGGCCAGGACAATGCCTTCACCTTGCGCCATTACATCGACGCTTTCGGCATCACGGCGGGCGCTTCCGGCTGGCACTGGACGGGCCAGGCCTGGCCGTCGCTGTTCACCACCTTGACGATTTCGGCCATCGCCGCGCCCTTGACGGCCTTTGTCGGCATCCTCTCGGCCTGGCTGCTGGTGCGCCAGCAATTCGCCCTGAAAAGCGCGTTCGAGTTCGGCACCATGCTCAGCTTTGCCATTCCCGGCACCGTCATCGGCATCAGCTACATCCTGGCGTTCAACTCGGCGCCCATCGAGTTGACGGGCACGGCGACGATTTTGATCCTGTGCTTTGTCTTCCGCAACATGCCGATGGGCTTGCGTACGGGCATCGCCGCCATGCGCCAGCTCGACGGCAGCCTGGACGAGGCCTCGATCACCCTGGGCGCCAGCAGCTGGACCACCATGCGCAAGGTCATCCTGCCGCTGTTGCGCCCGGCCATCGCCTCGGCCCTCGTGTATGGCTTCGTGCGTTCGATCACGTCGATCTCGGCCGTCGTCTTCCTCGTCAGCGCCGATTACGACATGGCCACGTCCTACATCATCGGCCTGGTGTCGAACGGCAACTATGGCACGGCCATCGCCTACGCCACGGTCTTGATCGTCGTCATCCTGCTGTGCATCCAATTGATCCATT
The DNA here is from genome assembly GCF_036231865.1 of Janthinobacterium sp. P210005. NCBI lineage: Bacteria > Pseudomonadati > Pseudomonadota > Betaproteobacteria > Burkholderiales > Oxalobacteraceae > Janthinobacterium > Janthinobacterium sp. P210005. Next base: position 7,885 of record NZ_JAZARC010000003.1, on the reverse strand, counting down.
TGCTGGTCGGCAAGCGCCGCCTTCGCCGCGTCAGCGCCGAAAAAACGCTGCCGGCCGTCGTTCCCAACCTGGAAAAGAGCTACGCATGAACCACTTTACTACCCATGAAACCGAGATTGCCGCGCTGGAATTCGACGGCGTTACCAAGCGCTACGGCAAGGCGCTGGCCGTGAACGATGTGTCGTTCACGATCGCGCCGCGCACCATGGTCACCCTGCTGGGCCCCAGCGGTTGCGGCAAGACCTCGACCCTGCGCTTGATCGCCGGCCTGGAACGCGTCAGCGCCGGGCGCATCCTGCTGGCTGGCGAGGACGTCACCTTGACCTCGGCCGCCGAGCGCGACGTCAGCATGGTGTTCCAGTCCTATGCCTTGTTTCCGCACATGACGGTGCTCGACAACGTGTGCTACGGCCTCATCGTGTCCGGTGAAACCAAGCCGCGCGCCGTGGAACGGGCGCAGGAAAGCTTGCGCCTGGTGGGCCTGGCCGACTTTGCCGCGCGCTTCCCGAACGAGTTGTCGGGCGGCCAGCAGCAGCGCGTGGCCGTGGCCCGTTCGCTGGTGCTGCAGCCCAAGGTGCTGCTGCTGGACGAACCGCTGTCGAACCTCGACACGAAACTGCGCCGCCGCGTGCGCGACGAGATCCGCGACATCCAGGTCAAGCTGGGCTTGACGGCCGTGTATGTCACGCATGACCAGGAAGAGGCGCTGGCCATTTCCGACCAGATCATCGTGATGAACCGGCAAGTGATCGCGCAAAAGGGCACGCCGCACGAGCTGTTCGAATCGCCGGCCGACAAATTCGTCGCCGACTTCATCTGTAACGCGAACATCGTCGATGGCGTGATCGAAGCGGTGGCCGACGGCAAGGCCACCTGCGTCATGGGCAAGTTGCGGCTGCGTCTGCCATGCCGCAGCCAGCGCAGCGGCGAAGCGAGTTTCGCCGTGCGTCCGGAAGCGATCCTGCTGTCGCCCGCGCAGCCCGACAGCGCCATGGTGGTGCGCGTGGCACGCGCCACCTACCTGGGGCGCGAAATGCAATACACGCTCGACACGCCGGTCGGCGAACTGTTTGCCGTCTCGCACGACTTGAGCCAGGTTTTCACGCAAGGCACATCGGTCGCCATGACCGTACACGAACATGGCGCAGCCATCATTGGAGGACAAGCATGACAGATATGACACAGGCAGCGGTACTGGCCGACGCGGCCACCCTGGAGCGCTATGCCTACGCCCGGCACATCATCCGCCAGGCCGGCGAGATTGCGCTGGGCATGTTTCACCGCCGCACGGAACTCGTGATCGAGGAAAAGGGCTTGCAGGACATGGTCAGTATCGCCGATCGCATGGTGGAAGACTATGTGCGTGCGCAAATCGCCGCGCGTTTTCCTGACGACGCCGTGGTGGGCGAGGAGCGGGGCGGCGGGGCGTCGGACGCGCGCTGCGTGTGGGTCATCGATCCCATCGACGGCACGGCCTGCTTCGTCAACGGCATGCTGGCCTGGTGCGTGTCGATCGGCGTGCTGGTCGACGGCAAGCCGGCCATCGGCGCCGTGTACGACCCGAATGCGGACGAGCTGTTCCACGCCTGCCAGGGGCAGGGCGCCTACGTGGCAGCGAAGGCCGGCGAAACGCGGCTGCGCGTCAACGACGTGGTCAGCCTGCAGGGCGGCGTGCTGGGCGTGGGCTTTTCGCACCGCGTGGGCACCGACACCTTTTTACCGTTCCTGCTCGATGTGCTGGAAGAGGGCGGCATGTTCATCCGCAACGGTTCCGGCGCGCTGATGATCGCCTATGTGGCGGCCGGGCGCCTGATCGGTTATTTCGAGCCGCACATCAATTCCTGGGATTGCCTGGCCGGTATCGTGCTCGTCAACGAGGCGGGCGGGCGCTGCAATGATTTCCTGGCCGATAACGGCCTGGAAAAGGGCAATCCCATCCTGGTGGGCGGCCCCCGCCTGTATCCGCAACTGGCGGCGCTGGCCTTGCCGCGCTGTGCCTGAGCACATTTTATTGAAAGGGAGGACAGGCGTCCGGCGAGGGACGCGCGGAGTGGCAACACACTGTTGAGCATCATGAGTAATCCACCACCATAAAAACAAGCAGGAGACAAAATGAAAAACGGGATGAAAAACGAGATGAACACCATGCAGTTGAACAAGATCGCCGCCGTATTCTTGCTGGCCGTGCCAGGCTGCGTGCTGGCCGAATCGAGCGTCGTCGTGTACGGCCGCATCCATGCGGGCTTCGACCGTATCGAAACGTCAAGCTCGGCCACGGCGCCGAATGGCGAATCCATTTCTCGCGTATCGGACAATTCCTCGAAGATCGGCTTCCGGGGAAGGGAAGACTTGGGCAATGGCAACACGGCCTTCTTCCAGATCGAGGGCAATGCCAAGCTGGACGATGGAACGGGCGCCATCAATAGCAAGGATACCTTTGTCGGGCTGGAAAACCCCGCCTATGGCCGTATCGCGCTGGGCCGCTTCGCTACGCCGATTCGCCAGATCAACGGCTACACCAACCGTTTCGTGGGCGAAGGCATCCAGGATGACGCCAACATCTCCCAGCTGGGCGGAGAAGGCTTCAACCGCCGCAGTTCGAACGCCGTCAGCTACCGCACGCCCGTGCTGCAAGGCTTCAGCGCCACGATTTACCGCGCCAGCGAAAACGAGGCGTCGAACGGCGACCGCATCTATTCGGGCATCGTGCAATACGTGAACGGCCCCATCAAGGGCGCCGTCGGCTATGAAAAGCACAAGGACTTGCGTCCCGGCTTCAGCGAAAAGATGTTCCGCGCCGTGGGCAATTACAACTTCGGCGGCGGCGGCGACGTGGGCGTGGCCTGGAACCGCATGGTGTATGACGTGGCCGGCGGCGACTTGCAGCGCGACTACTTCACCATCACGGGCGCCTACAAGGCGGGCGGCGGTTCCTTCATCGGCAGGTTCGGCGTGGCAGGCGACGTGTCCGGCAGCGCGCCCAACGGCAGCAGCGTGACCATCAAGGCGACCACCCTGGTGCGCGGCGACGACAGCGGCGCCAAGCAGGCCACCCTGGGCTACGAGTATTACCTGTCCAAGCGCAGCACCGTCTACGCCTACTATACGCAAACGAATAACGACAGGAACGCCAACTACACGTTTGGCGGCAATGCCTTCGCCGCCACCAAGAAGGGTGCCAAGCTCAGCGGTGTGATGCTGGGCGTCATCCACCTGTTTTAACCTTTTTTGCCCGAAAATGCACACGTGTGCATTTTCGGGCAGCATTATCCCGACTATCAAGGAGATGGAAATGATTCAAGTGGCATTGTTCGGCGCCGGGCGCATCGGCCGCATTCACGCCGGCAATCTGGTGCGCCAGCCTGGCGTGCGCCTGAAATACGTGGTCGACGTGCATGCGGGCGCGGCGGCGGAAGTGGCGGCCCTGCATGGCGCCAGCGTCGCCAGCGTGGAAGCGGTGCTGGCCGACCCTGAAGTCAAGGCCGTGCTGATCGCGTCGAGCACGGATACGCATGCGGACCTGATCGTGCGCGCAGCGGCCGCCGGCAAGGCCATCTTTTGCGAAAAACCCATCGACCTGACGCTGGAGCGTGCGCGCGCCGCCGCCGTTGCCGTCAAGGATGCTGGCGTGCTGTGCATGATCGGTTTCCAGCGCCGCTACGACCCCACGTTTGCCGCCGTCAGGCAGCGCATCGCAGCGGGCGAGATCGGCGCGCCGGAGTTGCTCATCGTCACCAGCCGCGATCCCGGCCCACCGCCCGTCAGCTATATCCAGGTATCGGGCGGCATCTTCAAGGATATGCTGATCCACGATTTCGACATTTTCCGCTGGATACTCGACGATGAAGCCGTCAGCGTGCACGCCACGGGCAGCTGCCTCGTCGACCCGGCCATCGGCGAGGCCGGCGACCTGGACACGGCCGTCGTCACCATCCGCACGGCCAAGGGACGTTTGTGCCAGATCAATGCCTCGCGCCGCGCCGCCTACGGCTATGACCAGCGTTTTGAGGTGCTGGGCAGCGCCGGCATGCTGCAGGCAGGCAACCACAAGCCGACGGAAGTGACGGCCTATGGCTCAGTGAACGTCAGCGTCGACAAGCCGGAAGACTTTTTCCTGGAACGCTACCGCGCCGCCTACGCCAGCGAAATGGCGCACTTTTTCGACGCCTTTGCCCATGGCGCGCCCTTGCGCACCACCGTCCATGATGGCTTGAAGGCACTGGAACTGGCCGAGGCGGCCACCGTGTCATGGCGCGAACAGCGCATCGTGCAATTGTCATAAGGAATGCATGTGATGAAGAATACGACTGAATTTTCCCAGAGCCGCGCGCTGGACGTGATCTGCCTGGGCCGCCTGGCGGTGGACCTGTACGCGCAGCAGATCGGCAGCACCCTGGAAGACGCGACCAGTTTCGCCAAGTACCTGGGCGGCTCGTCGGCGAATATCGCCTTCGGCACGGCCCGCCTGGGCTTGAAGTCCGCCATGCTGTCGAAAGTGGGCGACGACCACATGGGGCGTTTCTTGACGGACACCTTGGCGAAAGAGGGTTGCGACGTCAGCCATGTCGGCATCGACCACGACCGCCTGACGGCCCTCGTCATGCTGGGCATCAAGGATAAAAACACCTTTCCCCTGATTTTCTACCGTGAAAACTGCGCCGACATGGCCATCGAGCCATCCGCCGTCGACGCCGCCTTTATCGCTTCCAGCAAGGCGCTGTTGATCACCGGCACGCATTTTTCGACGGCTACGATGCACGCCGTCAGCACGCAGGCCCTGAAATTGGCGCGCGCCAACAACGTGCGCACCGTGCTCGACATCGATTACCGGCCCGTGCTGTGGGGTTTATCGGGCAAGGCGGATGGCGAAACGCGTTTCGTTTCGAACGACGGCGTGACGCGCCACCTGCAGGCGATCTTGCCGCAGTTCGACTTGATCGTCGGCACGGAAGAGGAATTCATGATTGCCGGCGGCGGCGCCGACATCATGGCCAGTTTGCGCGCCGTGCGGGCCGTGAGCGGTGCCACGCTGGTCGTCAAGCGGGGGCCGCTGGGCTGCGCCGTCATCGACGCGGCCATTCCTGCCAGCCTCGATGCGGCCTTCAACTATCAGGGCGTGCGCGTCGAAGTGCTGAACGTGCTGGGCGCGGGCGACGCGTTTCTCTCGGGATTCCTGAAAGGCTGGCTGCGCGGCGAGGATTACGAGGCGTGCTGCCGCTATGCAAATGGCTGCGGCGCCCTGGTCGTGTCGCGCCACGGTTGCGCGCCGGCCATGCCGTCGCCCATCGAGCTCGACTATTTCCTCGCCAATGCGGCGAAACTGACGCAACCGGACCAGGACGCCACCTTGTCGCGCCTGCACCGCACGACGGTGGCGCGCCCGCAGTGGGACGAGCTGTGCGTGTTCGCGTTTGATCATCGCACGCAATTCTTTGATCTGGCGCAACAGGGCGTTAGTGATGAAGCGCGGATTTCAACGCTGAAGCAACTGTTTGTGCAAGCCGTGGGCCAGACGGAAGCAGCGCGTGGCTTGCAGGGCGGCACGGGCGTGCTGATCGATGACCGCTATGGCGTCGATGCGCTCAACGATGCGACCGGGCGCGGCTGGTGGATCGGCCGTCCTGTCGAGATGCCGGGATCGAACCCGCTGCAGTTCGACTGGGGCCGCTCGCTGGCGTCGCGCCTGACGCAGTGGCCCAAGGAACACGTGATCAAGTGCCTGGTGCAGTTGCACCCGGACGATACGCCGGAAAACCGTCTGGAGCAGGAAGCGCAGATCAAGGGCTTGTACGACGCGGCGCAAATCACGGGCCATGAGTTGCTGCTGGAAATTATTCCTGCGAAGTCCTTGCCGCAGCACGACGACACGGTCTTGCGCGCCGTCAAGCGCTTGTACAACCTGGGCATTTACCCGGAATGGTGGAAGCTGGAAAGCATGTCAGCCCAGCAATGGCAAGCCATCGATGCCCTCGTGCACGAGCGCGATCCGTATTGCCGTGGCGTCGTCCTGCTGGGCTTGAACGCGCCGATCGCCGCCCTGGCCGCCAGTTTTGAACAAGCCAGTGCCAGCACGACGTGCCGCGGCTTCATGGTGGGACGCACCATCTTCCAGGAGCCGAGCCGCCGCTGGCTGGCGGGCGAACTCGACGATGCGGGCTTGATCTCCGCCGTGCGCGCCAACTTCGAGCAGCTCATTGCCCTGTGGCAGCGTACGCGCAACCGCCTGGAGCGTGCAGCATGAGCGCCACGATCAGATTGACCATGGCCCAGGCTTTAGTCCGCTACCTGGGTGCCTTGCGCACGGAAGAGGGCGATGGTTCCTTGATCCCCCTGTTCGGCGGCGCCTTCGCCATCTTTGGCCACGGTAACGTGGCGGGCCTGGGCGAGGCGCTGTACCAATATCGGGAGAGTTTCCCCACGTACCGCGCCCACAATGAGCAGGCGATGGCGCACTCGGCCATTGCGTATGCGAAAGCCCACATGCGCCGGCGCATGCTGGCCGTCACCAGTTCCATCGGCCCCGGCGCCACCAATTTGCTGACGGCCGCCGCGCTGGCCCACGTGAATCGCTTGCCGGTCTTGCTGTTGCCCGGCGACGTGTTCGTCTCGCGCGCGCCGGACCCCGTATTGCAGCAGCTGGAAGATGCCGGCGACGGCAGCGTGTCGGTGAATGACGCTTTTAAACCTTTATCACGCTATTTCGACCGCATCGTGTATCCGGAGCAATTGCTGACGGCCTTGCCGCGTGCCATTGCCGCCTTGACGGACCCGGCCGCCTGCGGTCCCGTCACGTTATCTCTGCCGCAAGACGTGCAGACGATGGCGTATGACTATCCGGCCGACTTTTTCGAGCCGCGCACCGTGCGTTTCCGCGCTGTGCCGCCTGTGGAGCAGGAACTGGAAGAGGCGGCCGCCTTGCTGAGCAACGCGAAACAGCCGCTGATCGTGGCCGGCGGCGGCGTGCTGTACGGCCAGGCCGGCGTCGCCTTGCAGGCGTTTGCCGAGCGCCACGGCATCCCCGTGGCGGAAACCCAGGCCGGCAAGAGCGCCTTGCCGTGGGACCATCCGCTGCAGCTGGGCGCCATCGGCGTCACCGGCTCGCCCGCAGCGAATGCCCTGGCAGCGCAGGCGGACGTGGTGCTGGCCGTGGGCACGCGCTTGCAGGATTTTACGACGGGATCGAACTCCCTGTTTGCGCAAGCGCAACTGGTCAGCCTGAACGTCAACGCTTTCGATGCGCTGAAACGCCGTGGCCTGGGCGTGCAGGCGGACGCGACACTTGGCTTGCAGGGCTTGTCGCGGTACTTGCCTAACTGGAATAGCGCAGGCCAATGGCTGGACCGCGCGCAGCAGGCTGGGAACGCATGGCGCGATACCATCCTGGCCATTACTGGCCAGCGCGAGGTGGACGGCTTGCCGTATGACGGCGAAGTCATCGGCGCCGTGCAGCGCTCTTCACCGGACTCGACCAGCCGCGACATCGTCGTTTGCGCGGCGGGGACGCTGCCGGCCGAACTGCATAAACTGTGGCGCACCAGCACGCCCGGCGGCTACCACATGGAATACGGCTATTCGTGCATGGGCTATGAAATCGCCGGCGGCCTGGGCGTCAAGATGGCGAAACCGGATGCCGAGGTTGTCGTCATGGTGGGCGACGGCAGTTATTTGATGATGAATTCGGAAATCGCCACCTCCGTCATGCTGGACAAAAAACTCATCATCGTCGTGCTCGACAACCGGGGTTACGGCTGCATCAACCGATTGCAGCAGGCGTGCGGCAACGCGTCATTCAACAATATGTTGCCCGACAGCGCACCCGCCATCGACTTCGCCCTGCATGCGCAAGCGCTGGGCGCGCTGTCCGAACACGTGGCCAACATTGCCG
>NZ_JAZARC010000002.1:0-812962 GCF_036231865.1 Janthinobacterium sp. P210005 | reverse complement strand
GCACTTACATCAAATGTCCACACTTATCGACTGTTAATTGTTAAAGAACTGTATTCGGTACTGCTTTCGCGCTATCGACAAAGCGTTGTGTTTGTCAGCTGCGAAGAAGGAAGAGTATGAAGCATTTCAGCACAATCGTCAACACCTTCTTTTCTACTACCCAGCCCCTGAAGGCTGTCCCTTTTGTGCCGCAAACCAGTGCGTCTCATTGGGGAGGCGAACTATAGCAAAGCGCCCCGGGAGTAGCAAGGCTTTTCCGGGGTATTTGCGGCCAACTGCTACAATTTCGCCCCCTCAGCGCACATTCGCGTCCATCCATAGAAGATTCACCATGAAACAACAAGCTCAAGGATCAGGCCTGACCCTGAAACGAGCTGGCTTTACCACTGGCTTCGGCGTGCTCGCCGCCACCCTCGGTTCCGCAGTCGGTCTCGGCAACATCTGGAAATTCCCCTACTTGACGGGGGCCAATGGCGGCGCCGGCTTCCTGCTCATCTATTTACTCGCCACCTTATTAGTAGGGTTACCCGTGATGATCGCGGAAATCACCCTGGGACGCCGCGCCAAGGTCAACCCGATCTCGACCATGGAACAGCTGGCGCCGAAGGGCAAGCCCTGGTGGCTGGTCGGCGTCATCGGCATGGTAGCCGCCTTCCTGATCGTGGCGTTTTACTCGGAAGTGGTGGGCTGGGTGTTTGCCTATATCGCCAAGGCCATCGACGGCTCCATCCTCAGCAGCGACAAACTGGTGACGGAAGCGGCCTTCGCCGCCCTGATCAGCAATCCTTTGCAATCGCTGTTGTGGCAATGGGGCGTGCTGCTGTTTATCGGCGGCATATTGATGCTGGGCGTGACCAAGGGCATCGAGGCGATTGCCAAGAAACTGATGCCACTGCTGTTCCTGCTGCTGCTCCTGCTGTGCGCGGTCAGCCTGTCGCTCGATAAAGCAGGTGAAGGCCTGGCTTTCCTGTTCCGTCCTGATTTTTCCAAGCTGACGGCGTCCGTCGTGCTGACGGCCATGGGCCTGGCCTTCTTTAAATTGTCCGTCGGCATGGGCACGATGATGACGTACGGCAGCTATTTCCGCGATGACCAGAATATCCCCGTCACGACCTTGCGCGTGATGGCGGCCGACCTCGGCGTATCGATGCTGGCCGGCATCGCCATCTTCCCCGCCGTGTTCACGTTTGGCTTCGCCCCCAGCGCGGGACCGTCGCTGGTGTTCATCACGATTCCTGCCGTGTTTTCGCAAATTCCCATGGGGCAAGCCCTGATGGTGGTGTTCTTCATCCTGGCCGCCGTGGCCGCCACGGGCGCGATGCTGTCGCTGATGGAAGTGCCCGTGGTCATTTTCCATGAACGCTTTGGCTGGACGCGCACCAGGGCCACCGTCGTGACCATGCTGCTGCTGGCCGTGCTCGGTTCCGTGTGCGCCCTCAGTAACAGCACCCTGGCGGACTTCAAGTTATTCGATTTGAATATGTTTGATCTGTTCGACTTTGTCTCGTCGAATATCTTCCTGCCCGTGGGCGGCATCGCGATTGCCTTGTTTACAGGCTGGGCCTGGGGCAAGCAGCATTTCATCGATGCGATCAGCAATCACGGCCAGTTGCACAATACAACCTTGGCGCATGTGCTGCTGTTCCTGCTGCGCTTTGTCTCGCCCGTATTGATCCTGATCGTGATGCTGAAGGGATTAAAGGTCTTTTAATCAGAGTACCCGGGTGTAGGTCTGGCGCACCAGCACCCGGTCGCCGCAATCGAAATGCCACCATTCGCTGTTGATGCCGAAGAAGCCCGCCTGGAACATGGCGTCGCGCAACAATCGGCGATGTGCCACATGCTCCTGCGTAATTTCCCCCTTTTCCAGCAAAACCAGCTCCAGCGCCGGGTGCGAGCGCTCACTCAGGTCGTCAAAGCCTGTGCCCATATCCAATTCCTCTCCGTCGGGCCCGACGATGGTGATGTCGAGCGCCATGCCGAACGAGTGGATCGAACCGCGCGACGGCTCCGCGATATAACCGAGCAACTCCGTACCCTGCAACGCGTCCCACAGTTGCTGCTGCACCCGTTGCGGGCGCAAGGCGTCGAGCACCAATAAATGATGATCGGGGCGCCGCGCGGCCAGCCACGCCACGGCCCGTTCCAGCGCGGCGGCCGCATCGCGGTGCAGCCAGGCGCAATCGATGGGGCTGTACAAGTCGCGGCCGACGAAATTATCGGGCGTGGCATAGCGCAAGTCGACGGCAATGCCGGCGATGCTGCTCAGGTGGCGAAATTGCGGATCGCTGCCAACCGCTTCCAATTGCAAACTTGCAACAGACATCAGACTCCTCTTTCCAGGCAATTACGCGCCGCCACGCCGATGCTGTCGGCCAGGCGCCGCGCGCCATGCGACAGCGGCGAGTGGCTGGCCGTCAATAAATACAGTTGGATGGGGATAGCCGGCGCCCAAGGGCGGCGCTGCAGGCGTTCGGGCGAGCCGGAGGCGGCCGTAAACGGGTCGACCACGGCCATGCCGGCGCCCGCTTCCACCAGGGAACGGGCAATTTGATAGGTTTGCACCACGGTGGAGAACACGGGGTGAATGTCCTGCGCTTCGCAGGCGGCCACCACCAGTTCGCCCAGCGGATCGTTGTCGGCATGGCCGATCAGCTCGCCGTTCAGGCCATGCGCCGTCAGGGGCGTGCCGCAATCGGCCGCATGCCAGGTGCCGGCGGGCGCGATCACCGTCATGACGCCATGCGCGAGCGGTTCGGCCACGATGCCCGGATGGCGCGGGTCTTGCAGGGACACGGCCAGGTCCACTTCGCCGAGACGCAAGGTGTTGACGATCTCGCCCGTGTGGTGGGTAGCCAGCTGGCAACGCGTGTGGGGAAAGTCGCGCCGCCACTCCGTCATGGCGAACGGCAAGACACTGATGGCGATCGTCGGCGTGGACACGAGGCGGATGGTTTCCACCGCGTGGCCCTTCAGACTGGCCGCCAGGCGGCGGATGCCCAATAAATCGCGGTTGAGTTTTTCCGTCTCGACAAACAGGCGGTGCGCTTCCGGTTTCGGGTACAGCTTGCCCCGCACGCGCTCGAACAGCGGCATGCCCAGTTGCAACTCGCAATGCTGCAAGACCTTGGTCACGGCCGGCTGCGAGATATGCAGCACCTGGGCGGCGCCGCTGATGGTGCCAACTTGCATGATGGCGTGAAACACTTCGATATGACGCAACCGCATGAGCTATTCCTTTACCTTGCCGTGGCCGCCAGGGCCGTCAATGTTCAGCATATAAGAAAAAGTCATGGGCTGGAACGACCATGCTACTTTGTTGCAACAGCCGGGGCCGGCGTCGTCAGCACTTCCAGCAGGGCCGCCGTTTCGCCATCGGGCGTGCCATCGAACAGCTTGTTGCGGTATTTCATCTGGAAAGCGATCAGCACATTGCGCGTCGCTTCGTCGAACACGCCCGTAGTCGGCGTCGCATAACCATGCTGGGCCAGCTTTTTCTGGAACCAGACGGCATCCGGCACTTGCTGCTCAAAAATGAGGCGCTGCGCGGCGACACGATTCGCATCGGGCCAGGCGATCAAGCCCGCATCGGCCAGCTGGCGCCAAGGGAACAATGGGCCCGGATCCTGCTTGCGCTGGGGGGCGATCTCGTTGTGACCGAGGATATTTTCCGGCGCGATGTTGTAGCGGGCCTGGATATCTTTCAACAGGGGAATGAGTTCATCGATCTGTGCCTGGGGAAACGGATACCAGAGGCGGCCTTCCGGCGTGTCCTTGTAGCCTGGGTTGACGATCTCGATGCCGATCGAGCTGACATTCAACTGTGTATAAGTCTTCCAGTTACTCACACCCGCGTGATTGGCCTGGCGCGATTCATCGACCAGCACGTAAAACTTCGGCTTGTCCGTGTCCGTCAGCAAGTAATGGCTGCTGACCACTTGTTCCGTCAGGATCTTGATCGAGCGGGGCAGGTCGCTGACCGTGTAATGGATGACGATGAATTTCACGCGCGGGCTCTGGCTGCGCGCCGTCAAACTGTGGTCGAGGTGCGGCGCGGGCGTGGTGCAGGCGGAGAGCAGGGCCACCAGCAGGGCGAGGGCGATTTTTTTCATGAAAGATCCGTGTTCGGGTTAATAAAATGTTCAGTGCTGGCCTGTGTCTTGACGGCCGTCTTGACGGCGATCCTGGCCGCCGCTTCATGTGGACGGGCAACTTTCTGTTCCAGCGTCAACGATACAGGCAAAGCGGCGCGCATGGCAGCCGCGATGGCCGGGTGCAACTGCGCCGCGCGGCCCGCCAGCACGACGGGACGCGCACCATGGCGCGCCGTCAAGGCCAGCGCCAGGCGCGCCAATTCCTGTCCCGCGCGCTGCAAGATGTCCAGCGCCAGCGGATCGGCATCCGCGCTGGCAGCCACGGCCAGCGCCAGCCGGCCGATGGCGCCCCGCTCCTGGCCATACATGAAGGCGCGCGACAGCGACCAGTCGCTGCCGCCCAGTTGCGCAAACACGGCCTCGGCCATGGGCGAGCCTTGCCAGCTGCCCGGCGCCTCGTCTTCGCGGCGCCAGATGTGGCGCAAGGCTTCACGCGCGATCCAGTAGCCGCCGCCGCCATCGTCGAGCAGCACGCCGCGCCCGCCTGCGCGGTGAAAGCCGCCGTCCGCATCGATCCAGGCGGCAATCGAGCCCGTGCCAGCGTAGACCAGATAACCTTCGCCGGGTTCAAAACTGTCGCGATAAGCGATATCGATATCGTTGCCCAACCGCACGTCGCCGGCGTGCAGCGCCAGCAATTGCGCCAGCATGGGCGCCAGCGCCGCATCGTCACCGCCAAAACCCGTCAAGCCCGCCACCACGGCGCGGGGCTGGCCGACAGCCAGCACGGCCTGGCACAGCCGGGTAAACGTGGCGTGCACGGCTGCGCGGCCTGCATCGCTGCTCATTTGCAAGGCAGACAAGCCTTCCACGACGCCGTCAGCCACGATGGCGCCGTCCCCGTTGGCCAGGGCCCAGCGCGTCTGCGTGCCGCCCGCGTCGATGCCCAGCCCGAGCACGGCAGTATCAGTATAGGTTGCAGGGGAGAAAATCATGGCATGAGTGTAAAGCCAAGCGGAGCTTGCAGGCATGAAAGCTTGCGCATGTTTCATGCCTGCAGGTTATGGACTACGGATAAACGCTCAGCAACTACTTGGCGGGGGCCGTAAACGGTTCCCGCACGGTGACGCGGGGGCTTTCATTGCCGAGGCGGTCGACGGCGCTGACCACAACCGCGTTGACTTTGCCGGTGGCGTCGTCAACCAGGGTCAGTTCGCCCTGCACGCCCGTGACCACGGTAAAGCGCCAGTCTTCGCCATAGCGGGCCCAGACGGCGTACTGCGCCACAGGTTTGCCGCCGCCCGCCGCCAATTTGACGTTCAGGCTGGTGGAATCGCGGCGCAAGGCCAGCACGGGCGTGCCGGGCGCTTCCTTGCCCAGCCATGGCGTGGCGGGAATCAGGGCAGGGCTTTGATACACGCTCGCCTTGAGCTGGTCGCTAACACCCTTGCGGTTCTGCATCAGGGGCACCATGCTGAAATGCACTTGTCCATTCGCGCCGGGGCGCGTGCGCGTCACTTCGATCTGCTTGATGATCTCTTGCGGCGTGAAGGACTTGGCGGAATTGTCGATGCGGCTCGTGTACAGGCCTGGCCACACGTGGCGGCCATACGGGTTTTGCGCCAGCCAATAGTCGAGCAGCACGCCAAACGCTTGCGGCGCCTGCGCCACGGGCCAGTACAGCTGCGGCGACAGGTAATCGAGCCAGCCCTTGGCCAGCCACAGTTCCGCATCCGCATACAATTTGTCGTACTGGCTGAAACCGACGATGCCGGCAGGGCGGCGGTCGGGACGGCCGATGCCGAACGGGCTGATGCCGAAGCGCACCCAGCTCTTTTCGCGGTGAATGCCTGTATATAACGCTTCGATCAACTGGTTGACGTTCTGGCGGCGCCAGGACGGACGATCCAGCTGACCGCCAGCCAGCAGATATTGCTGCCAGGAAGGCTCATCGGGAAACGGCAGTTCGCGCTTGGCGCCGCCATTGCCCGCGTCCAGCGCGGCCGTTTCCGCGCCGGCGCCGGCGCCTGGCGCATCGATCGGATACGGGTAAAAGTAATCGTCGATGTGCACGCCATCGATATCGTAGCGGCGCACCACGTCGAGCACCACGTCCGCCGTGTGCTTGGAAGCGACGGCGTCGCCCGGGTCCATCCACAGGTAGCGACCGTATTGCTTGACGGACGCCGGGTTGGTGGACGCGAAACTGTCGCGCGCCAGCGGCGACTTGGCCGTCGCGTGGCGGGCACGGTAGGGATTGAACCAGGCGTGCAATTCCAGTCCCCGCGCATGCGCCTGGGCAACCCAGAAAGCCAGCGGGTCATACAAAGGCAACGGCGGCTGGCCTTGCTTGCCGGTCAGGTATTCCGACCAAGGCTCCAGCTGCGACGGGTATATCGTGTCGGCGCTGGGCCGCACTTGCAGCACAATCGCATTCAAATTCAAGGACTTGGCGCGGTCGAGGATGGCCAGCGCTTCCGCTTGCTGCTTGGCGACCGGCAAATTGCTGCGGCTGGGCCAGTCGATATTCGCCACGGTTGACACCCAGGCGGCGCGGAACTCGCGCGGCGCCGGCGGCGGCACTTCGCCCGTGATGTGCTGCACGGGCGGCACGGCCGGCAAACCCGCTTCACCCGGCGTCACTGCGGAAGGCAGCTTGGTGCTGGTACAGCTGCTGAGCAATGTGGCGGTGGCCAACGCGGCCAATACGCCGGCGCTGGCGCCCAGGCGTTTTTTAAAAGTAGACAACAAAACAATTCCTTGCAGTGGTGGAGCGCAGGTCTATCGGTGGGGCATTTTACTGTGCGCCCGCCATCCTTGCGGGCGCACCGTTCAAAAGAATCAGGCCTCGGCCTTCTTGCCGAATTCGGGATCGATCTTGACCAGCGCGGCCATGATGAAGGCGGGAATGGTGGCGATGCACACCCAGATGAAGAAATGCTGGTAACCGAGCATTTGCTGTATCCAGCCACTGGCCATGCCCGGCAACATCATGCCCAGGGCCATGAACCCCGTGCAAATGGCGTAATGGGCCGTTTTATGCGCGCCATCGGAGACCATGATCATGTACAGCATGTAGGACGCGAAACCGAAGCCATAGCCAAATTGCTCCAACGCAATACCGCCGGCGATCACATAGATGCTGCTGGGCAAGGCCGTGGCCAGGTAAACGAAGACCAGGTCGGGCAAGTGGACGGACAGCACCATGATCCACAGGCAACGTTTCAAGCCGAAGCGGGAAATGATGAATCCGCCCAGCAAGCCGCCCAGGGTCAGGGCGATGACGCCGATGGTGCCGTAGACGAGGCCCACCTGTTCCGTGCTGAGGCCCAGGCCGCCCTTCGCGACCGGATCGAGCAGGAAAGGTGCGGCCAGTTTCAACAGTTGCGCTTCGCCCAGGCGGAACAGCAGCAGAAAGCCCAGGATGACGAAAATATCCTTCTTCTTGAAGAAGGAGGCAAAGGTGGCGACGAACTCTTGCAGAGGGGAAATACCGGCGCCCTGGATGCTGGGCCGGTCATCCTTGGGCTTGGGCAAAATAAAATAGTGATACAGGAAGAGGGCGATGAACAGGCCCGCCAGGATGGCGAACACGACGGACCAGGCCAGTTGCACATTGCCCGTCGTATGCGTCAGGTAGCCGGCCAGATACACGAGGCCCCCCTGGCCGGCGATCATTGCCAGGCGGTAAAACGTGCTGCGCACACCCACGAAGGCCGCCTGCTGGTGCTCTTCCAGCCCCAGCATATAAAAGCCGTCGGCGGCGATGTCATGCGTGGCGGAACTGAAAGCCATCAGCCAGAAGATGGCTAGGCTGATCTGGAAAAAATGGGGCAGGGAGGTCGTCAAGGCCACCAGCGCCAGCGCGGCGCCGATCACCAGCTGCAAGCCGACGATCCAGAAGCGCTTGGTGCGGTACATATCGATGAAGGGCGACCACAGGGGCTTGATAACCCAGGGCAAGTACAACCAGCTGGTATACAGCGCGATATCCGTATTGGAAAAGCCGTAGTTCTTGTACATGATCACGGACAGTGTCATGACAACAACATAGGGGATGCCCTGGCCGAAATACAGGGAGGGGATCCACAGCCACGGCTTATTTGACGGCTTATTCGCGCGCGCCGGGGCGGTTTGTTTCACAAGCTCCATACATCCTTCTTTGTCTCCCAGACAGAAGAATGCCGCGCCATCGGATCACGCCGCCAGTGCCGCCCGCACACTGCCATCCGCGCCGGCCAACAATGCCTGTGCCTGGTTTGTGTTGATTTTTTTGATCAAGGCAACAATCGCCACCTTGACGTGATAGTGGCATTGCTCCAGCACGGTCCTGGCCTGCACTTCGCTGGCGCCGGTGGCGTGCATGGTCAGACGCACGGCCCGCCAGATCAGCTTGGCGTTGGTCGGCTTCAAGTCTACCATCAAGTTTCCGTAAGTTTTGTGCAAACCGACCATCAGGGCGCTGGAAATCGTGTTCAAGGTGATTTTTTGCGCCGTGCCCGCCTTCAGGCGCGTGCTGCCGGAAATGACTTCCATGCCTGTGTCGAGCACGATGCCGCATTGCGCCTCGTGCGCCACGGGGGCGTCCACATTGTTGGCGATGCCGATCGTCAAGGCACCCGCCTTGCGCGCGGCCAGCAGCGCACCCAGCACATACGGCGTGGCGCCGGACGCGGCCAGCAGGATCACCACGTCATTGCTCTGCGGCTGCAGGGCCAGCAAGTCCGCCTCGCCTTGCTGTAAATCATCTTCCGCCCCTTCGACGGCCGTGAACATGGCGCCCGCGCCGCCAGCCAGGATGGCGACGGCCCGTTCGGGCGGCCAGGAAAACGTGGGATTGAGTTCAACGCTGTCGAGTACGCCCAGGCGGCCCGACGTGCCCGCGCCCACGTACAACAGGCGCCCGCCGGCCGCAATGCGGGGCAGGGCAGCCGTGATGGCCGCCCCGATCTGCGGCGAGGCCAGCCGCACGGCTTCGACGGCCCAGAACTGGTCGTCGACCAGCGCCGCCACCAGTTGCTCCACCGGATACAGGTCCAGGTCCGGATGCCGCCGGCTCGGAGTTTCAGTTTTCAACATGATTTCAGAACATGGTTGACCGTGAAACCAGTTTAATACCAACGAGCGGGATCAACCATGAAAGGATGGCAGGCGGGCATAACGGGAGTTTATGGCCAGTGCAACTAGGCGTACCTCGCTACGGCGGCAAACCAGTTGCTGAATTTGTTCATTCAGTGGCCCAGAGGCAAGTTTTAGACCCGTTTATGTCTATACTTCAGTTCGACGCCAACATCCACGACACGCCCCATGATCGCTCGCCAATTGCTGTTCCTGTTTAGCGCCCTCGGCGCCATCAACGGCATTTTCCTGGCCGTCTATTTTTTCAGCCGCCGGCCCCGCTGCCTCGCCGACTGCATGCTGGGGGCATTGCTGCTTGCCGTCGGGGTGCGCACCGCCAAGTCCGCTTTCCTCTACTTCAATCCTGCGATCGCCATCGAATTCCGCCAGCTGGGCCTGTCGGCCTGCCTGCTGATCGGTCCCTTGACCTATCTCTATGTACGCGCCTTCATCGCCGGGCTGGCGCAACGGCCTGCCGGACAAGCATGGCGCTGGCATCTGGGCTTGTCCTTCCTGCTGATCGGCATTGGCGTTGCCTTTCCATATTCCGCGTATCGTGCTGTGTGGAACCAGTCGAGCCATGCCATTCATGTGTTTTGGCTATGCTACCTGCTGGCAACCGCCAGGCTGCTGTGGCAAAGCCGCCGTGCATGGTGGAACGAGGGACAGCGGATGGCGACCAGCAGCGTGCTCCTGCTGAGCGTCTTTGCAGGCAGTTGTCTCATGTTGGCGGCCTACGCAAGCACGCCGTTCACGTCCTATATTGTCGGCGCCTTGTCGTTCACCTTCTCGCTGTATGTGGCGGTGATGGTCTTTCTGCTGAGAAAGGAAATCCTGGCGCCTGCCGACCCGCAGCAAAAGTACCGGAATAGCCGCCTGACGCACGACGATACGCTTGCCGTGCTCGCCGCGCTGGAACAACAGATGAGCGGGCAGAAATCCTATCTGAATCCGAACCTGACCCTGGCCCAACTCGCCAAGCGGGCGGGATGCACGCAGGCGCAGGTGTCGCAGGTATTGAATGACAAGCTGGGCAAGAGCTTCACTACCTACGTCAACGAATACCGTATCGCCGAAGCGAAACAGGTATTGAGCGACGAGCCGCAATGGAACATGGATAGCGTCGCCGAGCGCTGCGGGTTCAATTCCAGTTCCACCTTCTATTCGACCTTCAAGAAAGTGGCTGGCCAGACTCCCGCCAGCTTCCGGGCCCAATCCAGCCAGGCGGCCAGGGCCATTTCCGCGTAAAACCTCTCCGGAATCGCCATTCCGGAGTCTGAAATCATGTTTGGCGACATCAATTCCCCTGCATTTCGATAAATTATCGACCACCAGCGATCTGAAATAGTCGTTGCTCCGATAAACGCAGTTCTACATGCAGGGTACATCCATGATTCAGTTTTTATTGCGAACGATACTCGCCTGTTGCTTGTTAAGCATCACCGCCGTCGGCACCGCCGCAACCGCAGACCAGGACGAAAATGCCATCCGGGAAACCGTGCGCTTGTATATGCATGGCACCAGCTTTAACGTACAGAGCGAGATCAACCAGGCCTTTTATGCCAGTTCCCGCCTTTACCTGGACGGCAAAAACGATGCGGAATGGGAGTTGAGCGGTCCGGAATACGCCAAACTCTTTTCCCAAGAGAAAATAGGGCAATTCAATGGGCGCCACGGGCGATTGATCAAGGTCGATGTGAACGGCAAGGTGGCCACCGCCAAGGCCGAGATCCACATTCCCCAGCAAGGGGTGCGCTATGTGGATGTCTTTCTGTTGAAAAAGATCGCCGGCAACTGGAAGATCATCAGCAAGTCGGCAGATCGCGAGCCAGCAGCCCCGCGCCAGGCACGCAAGGTGCTGCTGGTCGTGTCGAATGTGCATCAGTATCCCGGCACAAAGGTTAACGCTGGCAATAATTTTCCGGAGATCGCGTATACCTATGATGTCTTTCGCAAAGCAGGGTACGCCGTCGACTTCGTCAGTCCCGAGGGGGGCGCCATTCCCCTGGAAATGATCGTCACGTCGGACGCGCTGCTCAAGAAGCATCTGTACGACAGTGATTTCATGTGGGCGCTGGCCCATACCAAGCCCGTCTCCGAGGTCAGGGCAGACGAGTATGCGGGCATGGCTTTCGTCGGTGGCGGCGCGGCCATCGTCGGCATCCCGGACAACAAGCCGCTGCAGGACATCGCCTTGCGTATCTACGAACAACAGGGCGGGGTGATCGCGGCCATCTGCCATGGCACCGAGGGCATCAAGAATCTGAAGCTGCGTGACGGTACTTTCCTGATCCAGGGCAAGGTGCTCACCTCGTTCCCCGATGCGTTTCTCAACAAGGAATCGCCGGTATACAAGGCCTACCCCTTTTCGGCAGAAGCGAGCATCAAGGGCCATGGCGGCATATTCAGGCACGGCGCCAACGGCAAGAGCCACGTCGAAGTCGACGGCCGGCTGGTGACGGGCATGAGCTGGGAGTCGTCCGTCGGCGTGGCGGAATCCATGATCCGCCTGCTCGAGCAGTAGATTTACGGAGCGCGGCGCATTTCCGCCACAAAATCGTAATGATCGCTGCGGCAATACGAATGCGTGAGTTCCACCGCTTCGCCCGACTCCAGGTAGGCGATGCGCGTGATGAACAGCACGGCCTGGCCATCGGGGATGCCCAGCTGCTTGGCCAGCACGTCCGTCGCATTCATGGCGCGGATGTGCTGCAAGGCGCGCACGGGGGCCTTCTTGATGCTGCTCAAGTATTCATACAGCGAGTCGCCCATGGTATCCGGGTCCGGCACCACGCTGAACGGCAGCACGCTCACTTCATACGCCATCACGACGTCGTCGGCCAGGCGCAAGCGCTCCAGGCGCGCCACTTTCGTGTTCTGCGCCAGGCCCAGGCTCAGCTGCTCATCGCTGCTGGCGATGACGACTTCGCGCTTGAGCCAGCGCGAACCGGGGCGGTAGCCGCGCTGCTGCAGCTGCTCGGAAAAGCTCGACAGGTTCGACAGCGGCTGCTCGATGCGCGGGGCAATATAGTTGCCCGAGCCGCGGCGGCGCACGACGAGACCTTGCTCGACGAGCTGGTCGATGGCCTTGCGGGCAGTCACGCGCGATACGTCAAGCAGTTCGGACAGGGTACGTTCGGATGGCAGGGCCTGGTCTACCTGGTAGCGGCCGTTGCGTACGTCATCGCTCAGCTTGCGGGCGATCTGCATATATAAAGGCGAATTGTCATTTAAATCGACCTTGAGTTCTACGCTGGTCTGGCTCATACAGTTCTCCTTGTCCTCCTAGTGTAATAGCGATGGCGCCTGCGCGTAGCCCGTCCACCCATGAATAAATGGAAAATGACCATAAATAACGGTTATACACTTAAAAAAACAATGTTTTACCGTACGTATAGCTTTGCATTATAGATAAATAAGCAATTTTCATTAGCCATGTAAACCATCGCGCCCTATGCTGGTGACGCCTCCACCACATCGGACAACAGGGAAACATGCACAATAAAATGACGGGTTTACTGGGCTTGCTGCTGCTGGGCACGACCTGGAGCGCGCTGGCCGCCCCGCCCGGCAGCGGCAGCGACTTGGTCTCTCAAAACGCAGGGCCGCGCGCGCTCGATGCCACGCTGGCCGCCATCGTCGACGATGCGGCCCACCCGCTGGCCAGCCTGTCCGTGCTGGCCATCCGCCATGGCAAGGTGTCTTATCAGCAACAATTTGGCTGCCGGCACATGGCCGCCACGCCGGCGGACAGCTTGCCCGTGACGCCGGCCACCCTGTTCCGCATCGCTTCCGTCTCGAAGATGATGACCACGCTGGGCCTGATGCGGCTGGTCGAGCAGGGCAAGCTGAGCCTGGACCAGGACGTGGGCATTTATCTGGGCTTTTCCCTGCGCAACCCGCATTTTCCCCAGCAACCGTTGACCCTGCGCAGCTTGCTCAGCCACACTTCCTCGCTGCGCGACGCGGGCGGCTACGCCTGGGGGCCGGAACGCAGCCTGCGCGACGTGTTTACGGCCGGCGGCGACAGCATGTGGGATCGCGCCGCAGCGCCGGGCCGCTACTTTACGTATTCCAACCTGAACTGGGGCGTGATCGGCACGGTGATGGAAAAAGTCACGGGCGAGCGCTTCGACTTGCTGATGCGCCGTCTGCTGCTCGATCCCCTCGATGTGCGCGGCGGCTACAACCCGGCCGCCTTTTCCCCGGAAGAGGTCGCAAATACGGCCACCCTGTACCGCAAGCGCACGCTGGAGACGGAAGTGTGGCAGCCGCACGGGCCATGGATCGCCCAGGCCGACGATTTTTACCAGCGTCCACCGGCCGGCATGGCCAGCTATGTGATCGGCAGCAACGCCACCGTCTTCAGTCCCACGGGCGGCTTGCGCATTTCCGCCGCGGGACTGGGCAAGGTCATGCAGATGCTGCTCGACGGGGGCCGCTACCAGGATCAGCAGCTATTGCAGCCGGCCAGCATCGCGCTGATGTTTGGCCGGCAATGGCAATTGGCGCCAGACGCCGGCAATGGCGACAGCGAGCGGGGCCTGTACCGCGCCTGGGGGCTGGGCAACCAGCAATTCGACGCGGTGGCGGGGCAGGGCAATGGCCTGGTCGAGGGCGCCGGCTTCACGGCCGTGGGCCATTTGGGCGACGCGTATGGCCTGGTGTCCGCCTTCGTGCTCGATTTCAAGAACCGGAACGGCATGGTGATGCTGGTGGGCGGCACGGGCAGCGATCCCGAACGCTATCCGGGCACGTATTCCGCCATGGGCCGCAGCGAGGAATTGATACTCACCACCCTATACCGTGGTGCGATTGACAAGCATGAATAATTTGCACTGAAACAGTGCATTCCTGAAAGTTATGGCTGCACCATGATGTTTCATTGGCTGCGTTGACGGCCAGCCTCTAAGCTCTTCCCGAATGCTCCCGCACCATGGGAGCGCAACGCAGCGAGGCAACATGCAGCAACAAGTCATCATCATCGGCGGCGGCATCGTCGGTCTGACATCGGCCTGGTGGCTGGCCGAGGCCGGCTACAGGGTCACTGTACTGGAACGCAATGAACAAGTGGCCATCGCCGCCAGCTACCGCAATGGCGGCCAGCTCAGCTATCGCTATGTGGCGCCCTTGGCGGACGCGGGCGTGCCCTTCAAAGCCTTGCAGTGGCTGCTGCAAAAAGACGGTCCGCTGCGCTTCCGTCCCGAGGCGGACTGGCGCCAATGGCGCTGGATGGCCAGTTTCTTGCGCAATTGCAACAGCGCCAGCAATACCCGCACGACGGCCAAGCTGCTGCAACTGGGAGAATGGAGCCGCGCCGGCATGGCGCAGCTGGAATTGACGGTGCCGCCGGAAGCGTATGCCTGGCGCGATGCTGGCAAGCTCATCGTCTACCGCACGCCCGCCATCTTTCAGCGGGCCGTGGCGCGGCCCGAGTCGGAAGAGGCGCGCGTCGTCCTGTCGCCGCTGGAAGCCGTGCAGCGCGAACCAGCGCTGGCGGCCTTGCAGGGTGCCCTGGCGGGCGGTATCTTTACCGAAGGGGAAGCCGTGGCCGATTGCCACGCCTTTTGTCTGGCCCTGGAAGCGCGTTTGCTGCAGCACCCGAATTTTTCCCTGCTGCTGAAGGGCGAGGCGCGCCGCCTCGTCACGCACAAGGGCAAGGTCACGGGCGTCAACACCAGCCTGGGCCTGTTGCAGGCAGATCACTATGTGCTGGCGGCCGGCATCCAGAGCCGCGACCTGGCCGCCACGGCGGGCGTCTACCTGCCCCTGTACCCGCTGAAGGGCTACAGCCTGACGGCGCCCATCCGCGCGCAGGACCAGGCGCCCGAGATCAGCATCACGGATTTCGAACGCAAGGTGCTGTATGCGCGCATAGGCGGCGACCTGCGCGTGGCCGCCATGGTCGACATGGTGGGCGCCGACAACAGCATCGACTGGAACCGCATCGCCGGCCTGACGCGGCTGGCGCGCGAAGCCATGCCGCGCGGCGCCGACTACGACCAGGCCACGGCCTGGGCCGGCCTGCGCCCCGCCACGCCGAACAGCGCGCCGCTGGTGGGCGCCAGCAAAGTCGGCAATCTGTGGCTGAACGTGGGCCATGGTCCGCTGGGCTTTACCTTTGCCGCCGGCACGGCGCGCATCCTGGCCGACCTCATGGAGGGCAAGGCGCCGCCGTTCGCGCTGGACTTCCTCAGCCCGAAAAAATAGCTGCCCAAGGCGGTGCGCACGCGCCGCTGCCGTTATGGCGGATAATTGCGGAACTTTTCCGTTCTCCTGTCTGCCAGCGCATGCCCACACCCTCGACCTCTGCCGCCTGCCCCTGTGGCGGCGCCTCCTACGCCAGCTGCTGCGGCCCGTATATCGCGGGAGACGCCTTGCCGCCCACGGCCGAAGCCCTGATGCGCTCGCGCTACACGGCCTTCACCTTGCGCGACGAGCCCTATCTGCGCGCCACCTGGCACGCCAGCACCTGTCCCGCCGACGCTTTATTCGCCGAAGAAGAAAAAGTCCACTGGCTGGGACTTGAGGTAAAATCTGCTTTACGTTTACGTCAACGTAAAGCAGAATCAGCAGATCAAGCCGAAGAGATACAGCGCGACAGCGTGGAATTCGTGGCCCGCTACAAGGTCAACGGCCGCGCGCACCGCCTGCATGAAGTGAGCCGCTTCGTGCGCGAGGCGGACAAGCGCGGTGGTGGCGCCCTGCGCTGGTTTTATCTCGACGGCAGTTTTCCCGAATAGCGCGACCCGAGAGACCGGGCGATAATAAAAAGGAACCGCAATGCCGCACATCGAAAGCAAACTCAATCCGCGCAGTGAAGATTTCAAGGCCAATGCCGCGGCCATGCAAGCCATCGTCGACGATTTGCGCGACAAGGTCGAGAAAATCGCGGCCGGCGGCGGCGAGGCGGCGGCCGCCAAGCACCTGGCGCGCGGCAAGCTGCTGCCACGCGACCGCGTGCAGATGCTGCTCGATCCCGGCACGCCCTTCCTCGAGTTTTCCCAAATGGCGGCTTACGCCATGTACCAGGACGCCAAGGGCGTCGACGCGGCGCCTTCCGCCGGCATCATCACCGGCATCGGCAGGGTCTCGGGCCAGGAATGCGTCATCGTCTGCAACGACGCCACCGTCAAGGGCGGCACGTATTACCCGATGACCGTGAAAAAGCATTTGCGCGCCCAGGAAATCGCCGACCAGAACAACCTGCCCTGCATCTACCTGGTCGACTCGGGCGGCGCCAACCTGCCGAACCAGGACGACGTCTTCCCCGACCGCGACCATTTCGGCCGCATCTTCTATAACCAGGCGAACCTGTCGGCCAAGGGCATCCCGCAAATCGCCGTCGTGATGGGCTCTTGCACGGCGGGCGGCGCCTACGTGCCGGCCATGAGCGACGAATCGATCATCGTCAAGGAACAGGGCACGATTTTCCTCGGCGGCCCGCCGCTGGTGAAAGCAGCGACGGGTGAAGTGGTGACGGCCGAAGACCTGGGCGGCGGCGACGTGCATACGCGTTTGTCCGGCGTGGTCGACCACCTGGCGCAGAACGACTTGCACGCGCTGTCGCTGGCGCGCACCATCGTCTCAAACCTGAACCGTAAAAAACCGCAGCAGATGGCCTTGCGCGACTCCGTCGAGCCGAAATACCCGACGCAGGAACTGTATGGCGTGATCCCCGTCGACACGCGCAAACCGTTCGACGTGCGCGAGGTGATCGCGCGCATCGTCGACGGCAGCGATTTCGACGAATTCAAGGCCCGCTACGGCACCACCCTGATCTGCGGCTTCGCGCATATCTATGGCGTCAAAGTCGGCATCATCGCCAATAATGGCATCTTGTTCTCCGAATCGGCCCTGAAAGGCACGCATTTCATCGAATTGTGCTGCCAGCGCAAGATCCCGCTCGTCTTCCTGCAAAATATCACGGGCTTCATGGTGGGCCGCAAATACGAAAACGAGGGCATTGCCCGCAATGGCGCCAAGATGGTGACGGCCGTCGCGACGGCTAGCGTGCCAAAGTTCACGGTGATCATCGGCGGCAGCTTCGGCGCCGGCAATTACGGCATGTGCGGCCGCGCGTTTTCGCCCCGCTTCATGTGGATGTGGCCGAATGCCCGTATTTCCGTCATGGGCGGCGACCAGGCCGCATCCGTGCTGGCCACCGTCAAGCGCGACGGCATCGAAGGCAAGGGCGGGCAGTGGAGCGCGGACGAGGAAGCGGCCTTCAAGCAGCCGATCAAGGAGCAATACGAACACCAGGGCCACCCGTACTACGCCACCGCGCGCCTGTGGGACGATGGCGTGATCGACCCGGCCGACACCCGCATGGTGCTGGGCCTGGGCCTGTCGGCCGCCTTGAACGCGGAAATCCCGGACACGAAGTTCGGCGTATTCCGCATGTAAGCGGCATTCAGGGAGAAGATAATGGAATTTGAAACCTTAAAGCTGGTCATCGAAGGCAATGTCGCCACCGTGACCCTGAACCGCCCGGACGTGCGCAACGCCTTCAACGAGACGACGATCGCCGAACTGGCGCGCGCCTTCGAGGGTCTGGGACGCAGCGACATGGTGCGCGCCATCGTGCTGGCCGCGAATGGCGCCGCCTTTTGCGCCGGCGCGGACTTGAACTGGATGAAGAAGATGGCAAGCTACACGCATGCCGAAAACCAGGCCGACGCGCTGCAGCTGGCGCAGATGCTGCGCACGATTTACCTGTGTCCGAAACCCGTGGTGGCGAAGGTCCAGGGCGACTGCTATGCGGGCGGCATGGGCCTCGTCGCCGCATGCGATATCATTCTGGTTGCGGAAGACGTGCATTTCTGCCTGAGCGAAGTGCGGCTGGGACTGATTCCCGCCACTATTTCACCGTATGTCATCAAGGCCATGGGCGAAAACGCGGCACGCCGCTATTTCCTGACCGCCGAGCGATTCTCCGCTCAGGAAGCGCTGCGCATCGGCTTTGCCCACGAGGTAGTCGAGGCAGACGCGCTGGACGCGAAAACGGCCGAGGTGCTCAAAGCGCTGACGGGCAACAGCCCGCACGCCGTGGCGCAAGCGAAAACGCTGGTGCGCGAGATCGTCGGCCAACCCGTCGACGACGCGCTGCTGGCGGACACCGCCGAGCGCATCGCGCAGATCCGCGCCTCGGAGCAGGGACGCGAAGGCGTGCAATCGTTCCTCGACAAGCGCAAGCCGAGTTGGCTCATGGGCTAGCAATATCATTGGAGCAGTTTTGAAAGCAGAAAAACAATCGGGCTGGGTCGAACGCAGTCTGCGCAGCGTGTGGCATCCGTGCACGCAAATGCAGCACCACGAGACGGTCCCATTGATCCCCGTCAGCCACGGCCGCGGCGCCTGGCTGTATGATCACGAAGGACGACGCTACCTGGACGCCATCAGCTCCTGGTGGGTGAACCTGTTCGGCCACGCGAATCCGCGCATCAATGCGGAGCTGAAGGACCAGCTGGACCGCCTGGAACACGCGATGCTGGCCGGCTTTACGCATGAACCGGTGATCGAGCTGTCGGAAAAGCTCTCCGCCTTGACGGGCGGCGTGCTTGGCCACAGCTTTTACGCGTCCGACGGGGCGTCGGCCGTGGAAATCGCCCTGAAAATGAGTTTTCACGCCTGGCGCAACAGCGGCAAGGGTGAAAAACAGGAATTCGTCTGTCTGAAAGGCAGCTACCACGGCGAAACCATCGGCGCGCTGGCCGTCACGGACGTCGCCCTGTTCAAGGATGCCTACGGCCCCTTGCTGCGGGCAACGCAGACGGTGATGTCGCCCGACTTCCGCCAGGCGGCCGAAGGCGAGTCCGCCCAAGACGTGGCGCGCCGCGCGGCGGCCGAAGTGGAACAGCTGTTCCAGCAGAAATCAGAAAAAATCGCCGCCATCATCATCGAACCGCTGGTGCAGTGCGCCACGGGCATGGCCATGCACGACCCGCTGTACCTGTCGCTGGTGCGCGCCCTGTGCGACCGCTATCAAGTCCATCTGATCCTCGATGAAATCGCCGTCGGCTGCGGCCGCACGGGCACCTTCTTTGCCTGCGAACAGGCCGGCATCTGGCCCGACTTCGTCTGCCTGTCGAAAGGCATCAGCGGCGGCTATCTGCCTTTATCGCTGGTGATGACGCGCGAAGACATCTACCAGGCGTTCTACAGCACCGACGTGCGCCGCGGCTTTTTGCATTCGCACTCGTACACGGGCAACCCGCTGGCCTGCCGCGCCGCGCTGGCGACGCTGTCCATCTTCGAGGAAGACGACGTGCTGGCCACCAACCGCGTGCGTGCCGAGAAGATCACGCAAGCACTGGCGCCGCTGGCGCAGCATAACAAGGTAAAAAACTTCCGTCAGCAGGGCATGATCTGGGCGTTTGACGCCGTCGATGCGGCGCCCGATTTTTCGCGCCGCTTCTTCAGCACGGCGCTGGAACATGAACTGTTGATGCGCCCCATCGGCTCCACCGTCTACCTGATGCCGCCGTACATCCTCGACGACGCAGAGATCGCGGGCCTGGGCCAGCAGACCCTGGCCGTCTTCAATCATGTGATCGGGGCCTGAGATGGAACTGATCGCCCGATTACAACAGCAGCTGCAAGGGCTGGAAGAGCGCAGCCTGATCCGCCGCCGCCGCACCGTCGACACGCCGTGCGCGCCGCGCCTGACGGTGGACGGCCGCGCCATGCTGGCCTTTTGCAGCAATGACTACCTGGGCCTGGCGTCGCATCCGCGCATCGTCGCGGCGCTGAAAGAGGGCGCCGACCTGTATGGCGCGGGCAGCGGCGCGTCGCACCTGATCAGCGGCCATGGCCGCGCCCACGCGCAGCTGGAAGAGCGCCTGGCCAATTTCGTGGGCGCCAACCTGGAAAACGCCCGCGCCCTGTATTTCTGCACCGGCTACATGGCCAATCTGGCCGTGCTGACGGCCCTGTCGGCGGGCGACGCGGACGCGGAGATTTTCTCGGAAGCGCTGAACCACGCTTCGCTGATCGACGGCACGCGCCTGGCCCGCGTGAAAACGCGCGTATATCCGCACGCCGACCTCGACGCCCTGGCGGCCCTGCTGGCGGCCAGCACGGCAAAAACGAAAATCGTCGTCACCGACAGCGTCTTCAGCATGGATGGCGACCTGGCGCCGCTGCCCGCGCTGCTGGCCCTGTGCGAACAATACGGCGCCTGGCTGGTGGTCGACGACGCGCACGGCTTCGGCGCGCTGGGAGCCAACGGCCGCGGCGCGCTCGAACACTTCGACCTGCATTCGCCCTACCTCGTCTACGTGGGCACCCTGGGCAAGTCGGCCGGCGTGGGCGGCGCCTTTGTGTGCGCGCACGAAGCCGTGATCGACACCCTGATACAAAAGGCGCGCCCGTACATCTTCACCACGGCGGCCGCGCCCGCGCTGGCGCATGCGCTGCTGGCCAGCCTGGACATCATCGCCGGCGAGGAAGGCCGGCAGCGCCGCGCCCACCTGGCGGCGCTGGTGGCGCAATGGAACGACGGCCTGCAGCTGCAACGCTGGCAAGCCTTGCCCTCGGTGACCGCCATCCAGCCCGTCATCATCGGCGAGAACGCGGACATGCTGGACATCGCCGCCACCCTGTATGAACAGGGCCTGTGGGTCGGCGCGATCCGCCCGCCCACCGTGCCGGCGGGGTCGGCGCGCCTGCGCGTCACCCTGTCGGCCGGCCACACGGCGCAGGAAGTGGCGCAATTGATCAACGCAGTCAACACCCTGGAAAGGACTCGCCATGAGCCTTGATGATCCTATCGTGACGGAAGTGCTGGCGGACCTGGCGCCGGCCGTGCAGCCGGCTCCGGCCATTGCCGGCCTGCCCTCGCGCTTTGCCTGTTTCGTCACCGGCACCGACACGGAAATCGGCAAGACATTGACGTCGTCGGCCCTGCTGCACGCGCTGGTCGCGCGCGGCGTGCGCGCCTGCGGCATGAAGCCTGTCGCCGCCGGCGCCGAAATGCGCGACGGCGAACTGCATAATGAAGACGCCGACAGCCTGATCGCCGCCGGCAACGTCACCATGCTGCGCAGCCTGACGACGCCCTACATGCTGAAGGAACCGGCCGCGCCGCACATCGCCGCCGCACTCGAAGGCGTCAGCATCGAATCGGTGCCCATCCTGGCCGCCTACCTGGAAATCGCCGCCGCCTCGGACGCCGTGGTGGTCGAAGGCGTGGGCGGTTTCCGCGTGCCGCTGTCGCCCGGCTTTGATTCGGCCGACCTGGCGCAGCAGCTCGACCTGCCCGTGATCCTCGTGGTCGGCATGCGCCTGGGCTGCATCAGCCAGGCCTTGCTGACGGTGGAAGCCGTCGAGGCGCGCGGCCTGACGGTCGTCGGCTGGGTCGCCAACACGCTGGAAGTGGAAATGCGCTTCCTCGACGAAAATATCGATGCGCTGATCGAGCGCATCCCGGCGCCGCTGCTGGGCAGGGTGCCGCGCCTGGCGCAGCCGAGCGCGCAAGCGGCGGCGTCCTATCTCGATTTCACCGGCTTGCCCAACTGGCCGGCGCAGCATCCCAACACTTAATGTAGCTAAAAAATAGAAGCGAAGGAATCACCATGTCTTTAGTCCAAGAAGCAGCAAAAACCGTCGAACTGCACCGCCCTGCGGCGCGCATCACCGTGCCGGAAGCGGCCACCTGGCCCGTCGCCGACGTGCTGGCCCTGTTCGACCTGCCATTCAATGACCTGATGTTCAAGGCCCAGCAAACCCACCGCGTCAACTTCCCCGACGGCGACGTGGAACTGGCGACCCTGTTGTCGATCAAGACGGGCGGCTGCGAGGAAGACTGCGGCTACTGCCCGCAGGCGGCCCGCTACGACACGGGCGTGGAAGCGAAAAAAATCCTCGACATCGACACGGTACTCGACGCGGCGCGCCAGGCAAAAGCCAACGGCGCCACGCGCTTCTGCATGGGCGCCGCCTGGCGCAGCCCGAAAGAGCGCGACATGGAAAAAGTCGAAGAGATGGTGACCAAGGTCAAGGCGCTGGGCCTGGAAACATGCGCTACTTTGGGTATGCTGGAAGAAGGACAAGCGGACCGCCTGAAAAACGCGGGCCTCGACTTCTACAACCACAACCTCGATACGGCGCCCGAGTTCTACGACAACGTCATCTCGACGCGCGAATACCAGGACCGCCTGGACACCCTGGGCCGCGTGCGCGAAGCAGGCTTGAAAGTATGCTGCGGCGGCATCGTCGGCATGGGTGAAACGCGCTTGCAGCGCGCGGGCCTGATCGCCCAGCTGGCCAATCTGAATCCGTATCCGGAATCGGTGCCCGTCAACCACCTGGTGCAGGTGGAAGGCACGCCACTGTACGGCATGGAAGCGCTCGATCCGTTCGAATTCGTGCGCACCATCGCCGTGGCCCGCATCACCATGCCGAAGGCGCGCGTGCGCCTGTCGGCCGGTCGCCGCCAGATGGGCGAAGCCGTGCAAGCCATGTGCTTCCTGGCCGGCGCCAATTCCATCTTCTACGGCGACAAGCTGCTCACCACCGACAACCCGGAAGCGGAAGACGACCGCGTCCTGTTGAACAAGCTGGGCCTGCAAACGCGCGGCGCCATGCTGGACTCGGTACAGAAAGAGAAGTGCGGCTGCTGATCCAGCCATCGGAATGCGCCCCACCAGGGCGCATTCCTTCATCGCGACACCTCAGATAAAAAACTTCCAGCCACGAGCTGCAAAGAGAGAGACCATGTTCACTAAAATCCTGATCGCCAACCGCGGCGAAATCGCTTGCCGTGTCGCCGCTACCGCGCGCCGCATGGGCATCCAGACCGTCGCCGTGTATTCGGAAGCGGACGCCAACGCCAAGCATGTCGCCGTGTGCGACGAAGCCGTCCTGATCGGCCCCGCGCCGGCCAAGGAAAGCTATCTGTGCGGCGACAAGATCATCGCCGTGGCGCTGGCCACTGGCGCGCAGGCGATCCATCCCGGCTACGGCTTCCTGTCCGAAAACGCGGATTTCGCCGACGCCTGCCACGCGGCGGGCCTCGTCTTCATCGGCCCGCCGGCGTCCGCCATGCGCGCCATGGGCTCCAAATCGGCAGCCAAGTCGCTGATGGAAAAAGCGAATGTCCCGCTGGTGCCCGGCTACCATGGCGAGGAACAGGATGCGGACTTTTTGCACACGCAAGCAGACAAGATCGGCTACCCCGTCCTGCTGAAGGCTTCGGCCGGCGGCGGCGGCAAGGGCATGCGCGTCATCGACAACAGCGCCGACTTCAAGGCCGCGCTGGCCTCGTGCAAGCGCGAAGCGATCAGCTCTTTCGGCGACGACAAGGTGCTGGCCGAAAAATACCTGTCGCGCCCGCGGCATATCGAAATCCAGGTGTTCGCCGATACGCTCGGCAACTGCATCTACCTGTTCGAGCGCGATTGTTCGGTGCAGCGCCGCCATCAAAAGGTGCTGGAAGAAGCGCCGGCGCCGGGCATGCCGGCCGAGCGCCGCGCAGCCATGGGCGAAGCGGCCGTCGCCGCCGCCAAGGCCGTCGGCTACGTGGGCGCGGGCACGGTGGAATTCATCGCCAACCAGGATGGTTCGTTCTACTTCATGGAGATGAACACGCGCCTGCAGGTCGAGCATCCGGTGACGGAAATGATCACCGGCACCGACCTGGTGGAATGGCAGTTGCGCGTCGCCTTTGGCGAGCCGCTGCCGAAAAAACAGAGCGAACTGGCGATCCACGGCCACGCCATCGAGGCGCGCATCTACGCGGAAAATCCGGAGAAGGGCTTCCTGCCGTCGATCGGCACCCTGCGCCACATGCAGTCGCCATCGGCCGTGACGTTCGAACTGGGTGGCACGGTCGTGCCGGCGTCCGTGCGCATCGATTCGGGCGTGCGCGAAGGCGATGCGATTTCGCCATTCTACGACCCGATGATCGCCAAGTTGATCGTCTGGGGCGCGGACCGCCGCGAAGCGCTGGCGCGCATGGCGCAAGCGCTGTCGGAATACCAGATCGTAGGACTGGCCAGCAATATCGCCTTCCTGAAACGCCTGGTCGAAGGCCGGGCATTTTCCAGCGCGGACCTGGACACGGGTTTGATCGAGCGCAATCAAGCGTCGCTGTTCCCCGCCCTGCAGGCGGCGCCCGACACGGCCCTGGCGCTGGCGTCCGTGGCCCTGCTGCTGGAAGAAAAAGCGGCCGCCGAAGCGCAATCGGCCAACCGCGCCGACCCGTGGGGCAATGCCCTGGGCTGGCGCTTGAACAGCACCCTGGGACGCAGCCTGGCGTTTGCCGACGAATTCGCGCTGGCCGGCGACAGCAAGGCCTATGCCGCGCGCATCGCCTACCAGACGGATGGCTGGCTGTTCAACGGCCAGCCCCTGACCTTGACGGCGCGCAAAGGCAACGAGCTGCACATCAAGCTGGGCGAGCGTGCCGTGCATGGCACCGTGCTGCGCGACGGCGAGCAATTCCACGTGTTCACCAGCGGCTTGCACCACACCCTGCACTACAGCGACCCGATGGCGCATGCGGGCGAAACGGAAGCGGAAGGCGGCCGCCTGACGGCGCCGATGCCGGGCAAGGTCGTCGCCGTGCTGGTCAACCAAGGCCAGGACGTCAAGAAGGGCGAGCCGCTGGTCATCATGGAAGCGATGAAGATGGAGCACACGATCGCCGCGCCGCACGACGGCCTGGTGGAAGAGGTGCTGTACGCGGTCGGCGACCAGGTGGCCGATGGCGCGCCGCTGCTGGCCTTCAAGGCCGCCGCCTGAGGAGCGCTCTTGGAAACCTCGATGCGCATCCTGTTACAGCGCGCGGATGGCAAGGAAGCGGCGTGGATCAGCGACTTCCGTGACTTGCTGCCCGAAGCCGAGATTGTCTTCTGGCGCGAGGGCGAGTCGTTCGCGCCCTGCGACTACGCCGTCGTGTGGCAGCCGCCCGCCACCATGCTGCCCGTATTGAGCGAAGTCAAAGCCATCTTCAACACGGGCGCGGGCGTCGACGCGCTGCTGAAATTCGGCGAGGCGCTGCCGGCCCACGTGCCGCTGGTGCGCCTCGACGACGCGGGCATGGGCGTGCAGATGGCCGAATATGTGAGCCATGCCGTGCTGCGCCACTTCCGCCGTTTCGACGACTACGAGGCGCAGGGCCGCGCCGGCATCTGGCAACCGCTACCCGCATTCGACAAGGGGGATTTCCCCGTCGGCGTGCTGGGCATGGGCGTGCTGGGCACCCGCGTGCTGCAAGCGCTGGCGCAGTTCGAATTCCCCCTGCGGGGCTGGAGCCGCAGCCAGAAACACGTCGACGGCGTGCAGTGCTACGCGGGCGAAGAGGGACTCGAAGCCTTTTTACGCGGCACGCGCGTGCTGGTCTGCATGCTGCCGCTCACGCCGGATACGCACAACCTGCTTGACCGCGCACGCCTGTCGATGCTGCTGCCGGGCGCCTACATCATCAACGTGGCGCGCGGCGCGCATCTCGCCGAACCGGATTTGCTGACCCTGATCCGCTCCGGGCACATCGCCGGCGCGACCTTGGACGTGTTCCGCAACGAGCCGCTGCCGCAGCAGCACCCGTTCTGGCAAGAACCGCGCATCACCATCACGCCGCATATTTCGGCCGCCACCCTGCGCCGCGAAAGCGTGGCGCAAATCGCCGCCAAAATGCGCCGCCTGCACGCCGGCGACTCTGTCGCCGGCATCGTCAACCGTTTGCAAGGATATTGAGATGAGCCCTACTACCAGTCTGCCCAAGCAGGTCAAGATCGTCGAAGTGGGTCCGCGCGACGGCCTGCAAAACGAGAAGGAAACCATCAGCGCCGCCGTCAAGATCGAACTGGTCGACCGCCTGACGTTGGCCGGCTTCGCCAATATCGAGGCGGCGTCCTTCGTGTCGCCGAAATGGGTGCCGCAGATGGCCACCAGCGCGGAAGTCATGCAGAAAATCGCGCGCCGCCCCGGCACCATTTATTCGGCGCTGACGCCGAACATGCAGGGTTTCGATGCCGCGCTGGCGGCGCAGGCCGATGAAGTGGTGATCTTCGGCTCCGCCTCCGAGGCGTTCTCGCAAAAGAACATCAACTGCTCCATCGCCGAATCGATCGCCCGCTTCGAAGGCGTGGCGAAAGCGGCCAAGGAACACGGCCTGCGCCTGCGCGGCAGCATCAGCTGCGCCTTCGGCTGCCCCTACCAGGGCGACGTGCCGCTCGACGCCGTGGCCGACGTGGTGAAACGCATGCGCGACCTGGGCTGCGACGAAATCGACATCGCCGACACCATCGGCGTGGCCACGCCGCGCAAGACGCAGGCGGTAATGGAGCGCGCGATCCAGGCTTTCCACGTGGGAGGCCTGTCCGGCCACTTCCACGACACCTATGGCCAGGCGCTGGCGAACATCTACGCCAGCCTGGAAACGGGCATCGCGATCTATCACTCGTCCGTGTCCGGCCTGGGCGGCTGCCCGTACGCCAAGGGCGCCACCGGCAACGTGGCCACCGAAGACGTGCTGTACCTGATGCAGGGGTTGGGCATTGCCACCGGCATCGACCTGGACCTGGTCGTCGATGCGGGCCAGTTCATCTCGCAGCAGCTGGGGCGCAAAGGTTCTAGCCGGGCCGGCAACGCCATCGCGGCGAAACGCCTGGGATAAATAGAAAGGGGCTGCGGCCCCTTTTTGCTGCCGGCCTCGCGCCGCAGGCGCTACAGACGAAAAAAAACCCAAGAGTCGAAACTCTTGGGTTTTTTTCTACAAATTTGGTCGGAGTACAAGGATTCGAACCTTGGACCCCCTGGTCCCAAACCAGGTGCGCTACCGGGCTGCGCCACACTCCGAAGACCAAGATAATACAGGCCGTATCGATTTCGGTCAAGGGTCAGGTGAAACTCTGTGTAAATTATTTACGCGCGGCACTGGAACCCATGTATTTTTCAAAACGATTGAAGTATGCGACACTGGCTTGGCAAGTTTTCCCGATCAGACATGAAGGTGACGACGGCAATGGAGTTCAGGATAGAAAGAAGCGACGGCGGCCGGCCCATGCCGAACCGCCGCGGCATCGTGCTGGGCATCGCCGTGTCCCTGCTGCTGCATGGCGCCTTGATCTATCTATGGCGCCATGTGCAGCCGGCCGCGCGGATGGACACGGCCCCGCGCGTGGAATCGATCGCCGTGTGGATACGTCCGCTGGCCGCCAAGCCCCCGCCGCCGCCCGCCGAAGTGGTCAAGCCAAAACGCGAACCCAAGCCCATCAGCAAGCCAAAGGTCGCCACGGTCCGGGAAACGCCGGCGGCCACCGTGACGCCAGCGGCCAGCCCGCAAGCCATCACGGTCGTGCCGGCATCACCGGCCACGCCAGCGGCCAGTGCCGATACCTTCAGGCAAGAAACCCCGGAAACGCCGAAATTCGACATGGAAGCGGCCAGAAAAACGGCGCGCAAGATGGCGGGCGAACGCGATCCGTCCAAGGTGGGCACGGCCGTGGGGCAAATCCCCGACAAGCCGCTGCAAACGGAAACCCAGCTGGCGCGCGACATCGCACAAGGCAAGCGCGGCGATTGCCGCACGGCCTATTCCGGCGCGGGCTTGCTGGCGCCCGTGCTGATGCTGCTCGACAAGAAGGATAGCGGCTGCAAATGGTGAAGACGTGATTGACTCTACCCATATTGGGTACTATCATACCCAATATGGGTATTTATGCAGACACATTGTTTTCCAAGACACAGCAACGCGTGCTGGCCTTGCTCTTTGGCCAGGCGCAACGCTCTTTCTATGCGAATGAAATCATCGCCTTCGCAGCCATGGGGTCGGGCGCCGTGCAGCGCGAGCTGGCCAAGCTGGAGAAGTCGGCCTTGGTCACGGTGAAAAAAGTGGGCAACCAAAAGCATTATCAGGCGAATCACGCGGCACCCATCTTCGACGAACTGCGCAGCATCGTGCTGAAAACCTTTGGCGTCGCCGACGTGCTGCGCGTGGCGCTACAGCCATACTGGCAGGAAATCGATCTGGCCTTTGTGTACGGTTCGATGGCCAAGGGCACGGAACACGCACACAGCGACATCGACCTGATGGTGATCGGCAGCATGGCATCGAACGCCCAGCTACTGGCGGCGCTGCAACCGGCAGAGCACCAATTGGGACGCAGCATCAATCCCACCTTGTACACGCCGGCAGAATGGCGGCAAAGAATAGACGACGGCAAGTCGTTCGTGGTGCGGGTCCTCGACCAGCCCAGGATTTTTGTCAAAGGAGCCAATGATGACTTCATCAAGCTCACCGGCGCTGGCGAACCTGGCACGCATCGGCCAGCTCAAGGCTGAGCCACCGGACGCCCGCGAACGGGCCGGCTTGCTGCGCTCGGCCACCGTGCGCCTGCGCGATGCCAGGCAGTCGATACTGTCGCTGGAAAGCCGCTTCGACCTGGCGTATAACGCCGCGCATGCAGCTGCCTTGTCTGCGCTGCGTCAACATGGTTATCGCAGCGACAATCGCTATCTCGTCTTTCAAAGCCTGGAACACACGCTGGGTTTCACGCCACAGCAATGGCTGCTGTTAAGCCAGGCGCACAAGAAGCGCAACCTGGCGGAATACGAGGGCGAGCTGGATGTCACGCAGGGCTTTGTCGACGAGTTGATCGAGCATGCGCAACAACTACTCGCGGCGGCACAGGCGCTCGATGTCCAGCCACCGTCCTGATCGCCTTATTCCTGCCCCTTCAACTGCAACGCCCGTTCATACAGGGCGTTTTTCTTGCGGCCCGTGATCTGCGCCGTCAAATTCGCCGCCTGCTTGACGCTGCATTCGGCCAATAAGATATTCAGGATGCGTTCCGCTTCCACGTCTTCCGCGTCCTGCGCTTCCGTGGCGCCTTCCAGCAGGACGACGAATTCTCCCTTTTCCCGGTGCGCATCGGCGCGTATCCACGCCTCTGCCTCGGACAGGGGGCAGCGGTGGATTTCCTCGAACAGTTTCGTCAGTTCGCGCGCAAACACCACCTGGCGCGTCGGCTCGAACGCCGCCGCCAGGGCCGTGGCGCAATCGAGGATGCGGTGCGGCGCTTCATAGAACACCATGGTGGCCGTCACGCCGCGCAGGCTGTGCAGCATGTTTTCGCGCTGCTTGGCCTTGGCCGGCAAGAAGCCGACAAAGTAAAACTGGTCATTCAGCAAGCCGCTGGCGGAAATGGCCGTGATCGCCGCCGATGGGCCGGGCATGGGCAGCACGCGCAAGCCGGCCGCGCGCACGGCGTCGACGATGCGCGCGCCCGGGTCGGACACGGCGGGCGTGCCGGCGTCGGAGACGAGGGCGATGCGCTCGCCTGCATGCAGGCGGGCAATCAAAGTTTGCGCCACTTCGCGTTCGTTATGTTGATGCGCCGCAATCAACGGCTTGTTCAAGCCAAAGCGCGTCAGCAGGTGCGCCGTATTGCGCGTATCTTCACAGGCGACGGCATCGGCAAGGCTCAGCAAATGCAGCGCGCGCAGGCTGATATCGGTCACATTGCCGATCGGCGTGGCCACTATATACAATGTTGCGATAGGATAGACCTGGTGCGCCGCCTCTGTCATGATGGGCAGGCTGGCGATGGAACTGATTTCTTGTACGGTCATTTTGGAGGTTAAATGCTTGCTAATAGTGTGAAGTTACTGCTTGTTTGTGCCGCGACCGGCATGCTGAGCGCTTGCAGCACGCCTTGCGACGCGCCCGGGCAATTGTGCGCGCCTATTGAATCTAACACAAGGGCGCTGCCGCCACCGAAGCCGCTGCCACCGCCCCTGCCGCCGAAGCCGCCCGCACCCGAACCCGTCACTTTCGCCGTGGCCGTGCCCGATATTACCGCGTACGACGGCAACGGCGCGCCGCTGGCGCCCATCAAGAACAAACCGGCCACCGGCACGCCGCTCGACATGCCGGCCGCCACGGCGCCGGCGCCGTCCGACGGCAATGTCCACCACATCGGCCTGCTGCTGCCGCTGCGATCGGCTTCCCTGGGCCCGGCCGCCGAATTGCTGCGCGCCGGCTTCATGGCCGCGTACGAGCGCGACCGCAGCGGCTTCGAAGTGACGGTGATCGATACGGGCGATGGCAGCAGCGACGTCCTGAACAAGTTTGCGCAAGCGCAGGAAGAACAGGACATCGTCGTGGGGCCTTTGTCGCGCTCGGCCGTCACGGCCGTGGCGAACAGCGACCTGGTGCGTAAACCGACGATTGCCCTGAACCACCCGGACAACCGCGGCGAGGCGCGCCTGCCGGCCAAGCTGCTGGTGATGGGCTTGTCGATCGAGGCGGAAGCGCGCCAGGTCGCCGCCTGGGCCGCCAGCGAACAGCCGGGCGCCAGCGCGCTGGTCCTGTCGGCCGGTTCGCCCTCGCAGCGCCGCATCAGCGCCGCCTTCAAGCAGGAATGGCTGCGCCAGGGCGGCAAGATCGAGACCATGGACTTGACGGCCACGAATGGCTACCTGAGCGATGCCGAGCTGGTGCAGCTGCGCGCGCGCCTGGCCGCTACGCCGCCGGGCCTGCTGTTTGCCGCGCTCGACGCCGACCAGGCGCGCCAGCTGCGCGTGGCCATCGGCAGCGATCTGCCCCTGTATGGCACCTCGTCCTTGAATCCCGGCGCCGGACGCGGCGCCAGCGGCCCGGAACTCGACGGTGCGCGCCTGCTGGACTTGCCATGGCAAGTGCAGCGCGACCATCCGCAAGTGATGGTGTATCCACAGCCCGAGCAGCCTGCCGAACGCCGGCTGACGGCCGACATGGAACGCCTGTACGCGCTGGGCATCGATGCCTTCCGCGTGGCGCGCGAAGTGGCGCTGCGGCCGAACGCGCCATTTACCCTCGATGGCGTGACGGGCCGCCTGGCCGTGCGCTTCGACGGTGATCAAAGCGTGTTCGAACGCACGGAACAGGCCGCCACCTACCAGCAGGGCGTGCTGGGTACCTGGCCGCCGGCCACGGCAACAACACCGGCCGCCTTGCCGCCGGCGCAATAAGGACACGCCATGCCGCCCTTCGCTTTCTGGAACAAACGGGAACGGGGACGGCAAGGGGAAGACGATGCGCTCGCGTATCTGTTGCTGCAAGGCTTGGTGCTGCTGCAACGCAACTATCTGTGCAAGGGCGGGGAACTCGACCTGATCATGCGCGACGGCGCCGCCATCGTTTTCGTCGAAGTGCGGCTGCGCAGCAGTACAGCCTACGGCGGCGCCCTGGCCAGCATCACGCCGGCCAAGCAGCGGCGCATGGTGCTGGCCGCGCAAACCTGGCTGCTGACACAAAAGACGCTGCCGCCTTGCCGCTTCGACGCGCTGGCCATCGATGGCGGGCGCATCAGCTGGCTGAAGAACATCCTCGATATGTAAGCATTTTTAACAGTGCTTGTCCGCCATGCCGCGCGCCTGCACTATAATCGGCAGACTATGAATAATCAACGCATCCTCTCGCACTTCCACGAAAGTGCCGAACTCAAGATCCAGGCCGCCACCGTACTGGCGCAACCGATTGCGCAGGCGATCGACCTGATGTTTTATGCATTGTCCAACGGCAACAAGATCCTCGCCTGCGGCAACGGCGGTTCCGCCGCCGACTGCCAGCATTTCGCGGCCGAGCTGGTCGGACGCTTCGAACGCGAGCGCTTTCCGCTGCCGGCCCTGGCGCTGACGACGGATACGTCCATCCTGACGGCCGTGGCGAACGATTACAGCTACCGCGAGATCTTCTCGAAGCAGGTGCAGGCGTTCGGCCAGGCCGGCGACATCCTGCTGGCCATCTCCACGTCGGGCAATTCGGCCAACGTGATGGCGGCCGTGGAAGCGGCGCTCGAGCGCGAAATGCGCGTCGTGGCGCTGACGGGCAAGGACGGCGGCGCCATCGGCAAGATGCTGACGGACGCCGACGTGCATATCTGCGTGCCGGCCGAGCGCACGGCGCGCATCCAGGAAGTCCATCTGACCACCATACATTGCATCTGCGACGGCATCGATGTCGCCCTATTCGGAGGAGACGTGAATGACTAAATTCGGTACTGGCCCAGGCTGGAAACGCGTACAACGCCCGCTGGCCACCGCACTGCTGTGCGGCGCCATGCTTACCTCGCTCACCGGCTGCATCGAATTGATGGTCGGCGGCGCGGTGATGGGCGGCGTGGCCGCAGCGGACCGCCGCACCCTGGGCGCGCAGACCGAAGACAAGTCGATCGCCCTGAAAGGCGAGTCGCGCATCCCCTCCATCGTGGGCGACGTGGGCCACGTGAACGTCACCAGCTTCAACCGCCGCGTCCTGCTGACGGGCGAAGTGCGCGACGAGGCGATGAAAAATGCCGTCGAGCGCGAAGTGCGCAATATCGAGGGCGTGGAATCGGTGGCGAATGAATTGATCATCGCCGGCCCGGCCAGCTATACCTCGCGCTCGAACGACGCGCTGATCACCACCAAGGTCAAGGCCAGCCTGGTCGACATGAAAACCATCTCGGCTGCCTCGTTCAAGGTCGTCACCGAGAACGCCACCGTCTTCCTGATGGGCAGAGTCACCCAGCGCGAAGGCACGGTCGCGGCCGACGTGGCGCGCGGCGTGGGCGGCGTGCAGAAAGTGGTCAAGCTGTTCGACTACATCTCGGAAGCGGAACTGAAGCAATTGCAGCCGGACCCGCCGCAGCAGCGCACGACGAGCACCGTCAGCGACACGGTACAGCAGTAAGCGCCTCCGCCATCCGACCTAGGGCGCGCCGACGATGCGGCGGCTATAATAGTCGCATCGTGGCCGCATCGCCCCGCTTTTCAAGTGAAAACCATGTCAACTTCGCCATCCGCAAGCAAGTCCTGGATCAAGCCAGCCCTGATAGCCGTCGTCGTGGCGGGCGTGGCAGCAGCCGGCTATCTGTCGTTGAATGACAAGCAAAGCGCGCCGGACGTGACCTTCCACGGCATCCATGGCGAGAAAATCACGTCAAACAGCCTGCGCGGCAAGGTGGTGATGGTCAATTTCTGGGCCACCTCGTGTACGACTTGCGTGGCGGAAATGCCGGAAATGGTCGACACCTACAACAAGTACAAGGGGCAGGGACTGGAATTCGTGGCCGTGGCCATGAAA
Source organism: Janthinobacterium sp. P210005 (assembly GCF_036231865.1). Classification (NCBI taxonomy): domain Bacteria; kingdom Pseudomonadati; phylum Pseudomonadota; class Betaproteobacteria; order Burkholderiales; family Oxalobacteraceae; genus Janthinobacterium; species Janthinobacterium sp. P210005. The sequence goes on along the minus strand of NZ_JAZARC010000002.1, from coordinate 779,698 downwards.
TACGATCCGGCCAACTACGTGCTGAACTTCGCCGAAACGCGCCAGCTGCCGTTCAAGGTGGCGCTCGACGTGACGGGCGAGGCGGCCAAGGCCTACGGCGACGTGGCCCTCACGCCCACCACCTTCGTCCTGGACAAACAGGGCAAGATCCTCAAGCGCTACGTAGGCAAGCCGGAATTCGCTGAACTGCACAAGCTGCTCGAATCCGCCATCGCCGGCTAAACGTCTCACATAAGCTACTGCGCGTCGCGATTTGCAGCCTGCGATGCTCACTGTGCTCAAGCACAGTTCCGCTTCTCGGCCGCAACTCACTTCCGCTCGCTACGCTTCTGTGAGGCGTTGAAGACGAGGGGAGCACCACACAAAACCCTGTTGCCAGGTGTTGCCAATCTGTTATAACCTTCCCTTGCGTGATCCCACTCACCTTGTGAAGGCCAGCCGTGTCCCCAGCCGCCCAATCGCTCGACCCGCAGCAACTGAAAACCTGGCTGCTCGCCGCCGGCAACAAGGACGCCACCGCGTTCCGCCAGCTATATAACTCCACCTCATCGAAACTGTTTGGCTTTGCGCTGCGTATATTGCATAAGCAAGAGCTCGCTGAAGAAGCCTTGCAAGAGGGGTTCGTCGCCATCTGGAACAACGCCGCCGCTTACCAGAGCCATCTGGCGGCGCCGATGACCTGGATGGCCACCATCGTGCGCAACAAGGCGTTCGATGTGCTGCGGCGCAGCGACGATACCGTGGAAATCGATGCCGAACAGTTTGATAGCGAAGTCATGAATGCACTCCGAGACCCCCAGGCCACGCCGATCGAGTCACTGCAGCTGAGCGGTGACGCCAAGGCGCTGGCGTTTTGCATGTCCGCCCTGGAAGGGCTGCACCGGCAGGTGGTCGCCCTGGCGTTCTATCACGACCTGTCGCATAGCGAAGTGGCGCAGCAGATGTCGCTGCCGATCGGCACCGTGAAGACCTGGATACGGCGCAGCCTGGAACGGCTGCGCACGTGCCTGGCGAAACGGGAGGCATCATGAATATCCGCGGCAATGACGTGCTGCGCCAGAAACTGGCGTCCGAATACGTGCTGGGCACCCTGAAAGGGGGCGCGCGGCGGCGTTTTGAAGGCTGGCTGCACAACGACGCCGACTTGCGCAATATCACGGCCGAATGGCGCCAGCGCCTGGAACCGATGGCCGAATTTGCCACGCCTGTGGCGCCGCCCAAGCGTGTCTGGCAACAGATCGAGCAGCGCCTGCACCTGCGTCCGCAGGGCGGCAAGTCCTGGCTGCGCGATTCGCTGGCGTTCTGGCGTGGCCTGGGCATGGCGTCGAGCGCCATCGCCGCGCTGCTGGTGATCGTCGTGGCCACGCGCGTGATGGATGCGCCGCAGATCAGCTATGTGGCCAGCCTGACGGACGAGAAAGCGCAAACGGCCCTGCTGCTGACGGCCGACAGCCGCCATGGGGCGCTCGAGGTGCGCATGGTCGACAACTCGCCCGTGCCGAGTGATAAGGATCTGGAACTGTGGGCCGTGCCGAAGAGCGGCAACCCACGTTCGCTCGGCTTGCTGGCAGACAAGGGCAACGTGAAACTGGCCCTGTCGCAGCGCGCCATCGGCAGCGACGTGGCCTTGCTGGCCGTCACCCTGGAGCCGAAAGGCGGTTCGCCGGATCCGAACGGACCGACGGGACCAATCTTGTACAAGGGTAACTGGGTGAAAATCTAAGCTTATTTAGGATACAGAATCATCTGCGTGCAGCGGAACAGGGCAATAGTCTTGCCCGTTTCCTTGCTTTTCACCACGGCATCCCACACTTGCGTGTTGCGGCCCTTGTGCTCGACTTTCGCCGTGCAGGTGAGCGTGCCTTCGCGGGCCGTGCCCAGGTGGTTCGATTTCAACTCGATGGTGGTGAAATTGCTCGCGCCTTCGGGCAGGTTGACGATGCAGCCATAGCCGGAAGCCGTGTCGGCCAGGGTCACCACGCTGCCCGCATGCAGGTAGCCATTCGGCGCCAGCAAGTGCGGCAGCACGGGCAATTCCGCCGTCAGCTGGCCGTCGCCCACTGCCGTGATGACGATGCCCAGGTGGCCGGGCAGGCGGCCGGTGCCGCGTTCATTCAACATTGCTACGGTGATGTCGGGATTGCTCATGCGGGTCCTTGTGCGGGTGAATCCGGACAGCGGATCTTCCGGAAAATACTATGATGATAGCAACTTTCCCCGCAGCGGTTTGGCAACCGCCTATTTCCGGCCACGCCGCCGTTTCCACCACACCAAACTGCCCGTCAGCAAGAACAGCAGCGGCATCAAACCGAAGACGGTAATGAAGGCGCGCCCGGCCACGCCGAACGCCTGGCCCGAATGCAGGGGGAATTGCCAGCCGAGGAAAACGTCGCCGGCCGGCGCCCGCAAGGGATCGCGTATGCGCAAGGGCAAGCCGCTGCGCGCGTCCAGGGTGATGCGCGTGGCGCCGTCGCCGTGGGCGATTTCGCCGGGCTGGCGCACGCGCACGTCATACGGCTGGTCCTTTTTCGCCGGCAGCACGATGCGCGACACGCGCGCCTGCGGATACAGCAGCTGCGCGGCGGCCATGGCCTGGCCCGCATCGAGCACGGCGCCGTCCTGCGCCACATTCTTCAATTTTGCCGTATCCGGCACCGTCGACACCAGCTCCACCAGCGGCACGATCAATTGCGGCAAATTGAAATAGATGCCGGAAAAGGCGAGCACAGCCAGCACGGGCGCGGCAAAGAAGCCCGCCGCCTTATGAAACGTGTAGTGAAAACGGGGCCAGGAACCGCCATGCGACACCGTCAGCGCGCGCTTGATCGCCGTCCACTGCAGGCGCGGCCACCACAGATAGATGCCGGTGAGCGCCATCAGCAGCAGCATCACGCCGGAAATCCCCGTGACCGTCTTGCCCGCGTCGCCCGACAGCAGATAGCGGTGCAAATGAAACATGCCCGACATCAACAGCGGGCGCGTGAGGCCGAAACGGCCCCAGTCTCGCTCGCCTTTGACTTGCAGGGTGTAGGGGTCGACCATCACCTGGCGCACGATGGCCTGGCTGAATGGCGACGGCTTGCCGGCCTGGCGGTACGAGGCCACGTACACGTCGCGCGCATCGGCGGGCGGATTGAGCTGGCTCGGCTTGCCGTAGGCGGGGTCGGCCGCGAGTGCGTCCACCACCGCTTGCAGCGTGCGTGGCGTCACCTGGAACACCTGGCCGGGCGCGGGCGTGCTCGCCTGCAACAAATTAGGATTCAGATACGCATCGAGTTCCGGCATCCAGGCGATGACGGACCCCGTCAAGCCCAGCAGGACGAACAGGGCGCCGAACCACAGGCCCGCATACAGGTGCAGCTTGGCTAACAGCCATGGGATCGGGCGCTTGGACATGAAGGGGGACTCTGGGAATTTTGGGCTGCGAAACGATAGCATGAAAGCCCTGCAGTGAAAATCACGTGCGGCAAGAAAGGGAAGAACCATACAACACGCTCATCAGAACGCGCGAATTGGAGGAAACCGAGCGTTTCGGCACCATCAGCGAGCGCATCGGCATCGCGGAGGAATGTTGCAAGGCATACACTTTCCCCTATACTTCATCGAAAGGAAAACCATGACCACTGCCCGCCTCTTCGCCGCCACCTTGGGCCTCGCTCTGCACCTGGGCGCCCACGCGGCCGATTTCACGGTATCGAGCACCGACATCGCCCCTGGCCAGACCCTGGCACCTGCGCAAGTGTTCCAGGGCTTCGGCTGCACGGGCGGCAACCTGGCGCCGCAGCTGTCGTGGCACGGCGCGCCGGCCGGCACCAAAAGCTACGCCGTCACCCTGTACGACCCGGACGCGCCGACGGGCAGCGGCTGGTGGCACTGGAGCGTATTCAATCTGCCCGCCGGCACCACTTCCTTGCCGGGCGGCGCCACGGCCGGCACCCTGCCAGCGGGCGCCATCCAAGGACGCAACGATTTCGGCGACAGCGCCTACGGCGGCGCCTGCCCACCGCCCGGCGACAAGGCGCACCGCTATCAGATCACGGTCTGGGCCTTGGGCGTGGACAAGCTGCCCCTGGATCAACAGGCCAGCGGCGCCATGCTCGGCTACATGCTCAACGCCAACGCGCTGGGCAAGGCACAGCTGACGGGACTGTATGGAAGATAAGATGGAAGCGGTGGCCCTGAGCGAACTGCGCATCGCCCACGGCACCATCGAGGCGCGCCGCGCGCAAACCCTGCGCCGCGTACCCGTCTTCCAGAGCGCCCTGTGCCGCGTGCGGCAGGGAGTAAAACTGCTGGAATGGGGCGCTCGCCAGGCGCGCGCCGGGACGCACGACGTGGTGCTGATGCCGGCGGGCCAGGAACTGGGCGTGGCCAACCTGCCCGGCACGCAAGGCTACCGGGCCGAAGTGCTGAGTTTTTCGCCAGCCCTGATCGCCCGTTTCCGCGCGCGCCATGGCAGCCTCGTCGATGGCCAGCTGCGCCAGGCGGCCACGGCCAGCTTGTGCGTGCCGCTCGATGACCACGCGGCGCTGGCCTGGGACCAGCTGATGGCCAGCCTGGCTGCCGGTAGCCCGCCCGCGCTGCTGGCGCACCGGGCCGAAGGCTTGCTGCTGGCCCTGGCCCTGGGCGGCCACTGCGGCCCCTTGCTGCTGGACCGCCGCGACCCGCTGGCCGCGCGCGTGCAGCAAGTGCTGCTGCTGGACCCGGCCGCCGACTGGAGCGTGGCCAAGGTCGCCAGCCAGCTGCACCTGGGCGCGTCCACGCTGCGCCGCCAGCTGGCCCTGGAACAACGTCACTTCCGCGCCATCCTGGAAGACGTGCGCCTGGGCCTGGCCTTGCAAGAATTGCAATCTGGCATCTTACCCATTGGCGACATCGCCGCCGCCTGCGGCTACGCCTCGCCCTCGCGCTTCGCGGCCCGTTTTCGCCAGCATTACGGCCTGTCGCCGCGCGACTTGCGCGCCACCCTGTAAAGTTCATCCAGCGCAAATCACGCAACAAGCGCTGACAGCGGGGCGATTTTCTTGCTACTATGCGCCCATGTCTTCCCGCCAGCCCACCCGCAAGCTTGCCCATCACGGTGCCGCCGCCCTCGCGCGCACGCCGTGGCGGCTGTGCGTGGCGCTGTTCAGTGCGCTGGCCCTCGTGTTCCTGCTGTCGACGGCCGCCTCGCACCTGCACAAGACGACCCTCGACGCGGAAGAGTGCGCGCTGTGCGCCACCGTCATCGACAAGGTGGCCGACATCGCCGTGCCGCCTGCCATCGCCGAGCCGCCCGCCCAGTTATTGCCGTACCGCCTGCTGGCCATCGCGCCCGCCACCCTGGCGCCCGCCGCCGCCCTCATCCTGCCGCCCGTGCGCGGCCCGCCTGCCGCCTCGTTGTAGTTCCCACGCTGTTTTTCCTTTTTCAGGCTGCCCCTTGTCGCGCTGTCATGCGCGCCGGGCCGCCTGGCGTTGACTATTTTGAGGTTTACCATGCAACACACACCACGCCTGAGCGCGCTGTCGCTCGCCCTTGCCAGCCTGTTCAGCTTTTCCGCCCATGCCGCCGAGCCCGCGGATGCCAGCCCGGCAGCGTCCGGCGTCGATGCTGCGCCGCAAGAGATGCAAAAAGTGGAAGTCACGTCCGCCCATTTGAAAAGCGCGCGCATCGAGCTGTCGCCGAAAGTCGGCACCACCATCTACAGCATCGACAGCCACATGGTCGACATGCTGGGCCAGGGCGACAACACGCCGTTCAATGAAGTGCTGCTGCGCCTGCCGGGCGTATCGCAGGATTCGAAGGGTTCCGGCGCCTTGCACGTGCGCGACGACCATGCCAACGTGCAATACCGCATCAATGGCGTGCAATTGCCGGAAAGCATCAGCGGCTTTGGCCAGTCGATCGACACGCGCCTGATCGACAAGACGGATTTCATGACGGGCGCCTTGCCGGCCCAGTTCGGCCTGCGCACGGCCGGCATCGTCGACATCGAAACGAAGGAGGGCGGTTTGACGCCGGGCGGGCGCATCGGCATCATGGTCGGCAGCCACGACCACGTGGAACCGAGTGCGGAATTTTTCGGCAGCGTGGGCAAGTTCAATTACTACCTGTCCGGCAGCTACCTGGGCAATTCCCTGGGCGTGGAAAACCCGCAGGACACGCGCAGCGCCCTGCACGACAAGACGCGCCAGAACAAATCGTTCGGCAGCCTGTCGTATTTCCTCGATGACAACACACGCCTGGGCGCCATGTTCGGCACGTATAACGGCCGTTTCCAGATCCCGAACAATCCGGACCAGGCGCCTGGCTTCTCGCTGGCCGGTCACAGCGATGCGCAGGCGGGCACGTCCACCTTGCCGTCGTCGCAGCTGAATGAAAACCAGCGCGAAGTGAACCGCTTCCTCGTGCTGTCGCTGCAAAAGAGCCTGGGCGACCTCAATTACCAGGTCTCCGCCTTCCACCAGTATTCGGAACTGCACTTCACGCCGGACTCCATCGGCGACCTGATCTACAACGGCGTGGCGTCGGATTCGCGCCGCGCGAACAGCGCCTCGGGTGCCCAGTTCGATATCAGCTACAAGTTGCACCAGGACCATACCGTGCGCGCCGGCCTGGCCTACACGCGCCAGAAGACGACGAGCGACAACACGGTGGCCGTGTTCCCGGCGCTGGACGGTGCGCAAAGCGCCACCACGCCGATTTCCATCGTCGACAACAGCGGCAAGACGGGCACCCTGGCCAGTTTCTACCTGCAGGATGAATGGCATATCAGCAAACCCTTGACCCTGAACTATGGCGCCCGCTTCGACAAGGTCTCGGCCTACACGAGCGAGCAGCAATGGAGTCCGCGCGTGAACCTGGCTTACCAGCTGGCGCCGGGCACGGCCCTGCACGCGGGCTATTCGCGCTACTTCACGCCGCCGCCGCAGGAACTGGCGGCGCAAGGCAGCATCGACCTGTATGCGAACACGACGAATGCGCCGGAAATCAGCCAGTCGGACAACGTCAAGGCCGAACGCACGCATTATTACGACGTGGGCATCAGCCACCAGGTGAGTCCGAAACTGACCGTGACGGCCGATGTGTACTATAAAAAGATCAGCAACCTGCTCGACGAAGGCCAGTTCGGCCAGGCATTGATCTTGACGCCGTTCAACTATGCGGATGGCTACGCCAAGGGCCTGGAATTGTCGGCCATCTACAGCGAGAAAAACTGGGGCCTGTTCCTCAACGCCAGCACGCAAAAGGCGCAGGGCCGCAACATCAATTCGGGCCAGGCCCTGTTTGGCGCCGATGAGTTGAACTACATCAGCAAGAACTATGTCTATCTCGATCATGACCAGAAATACACGCTGTCCGGCGGCGGCCATTATCACTTCGGCGATTCGCAAGTGAGCGCTGACTTCCTCTATGGCAGCGGCCTGCGCATGACACCGGATGGCGGCGCACCGAATTCCGGCCATTTGCCGAGTTACTTCACCGTCAACACGGCGCTCACGCACACGTGGAAAAATACGCCGGTCGGCAAGGTGGAAGGACGTTTGGCCCTGATCAACCTGTTCGACAAGTCCTACCTGCTGCGCGACGGTTCCGGCGTCGGCGTGGGAGCGCCGCAGTATGGCGCCCGCCGCAGCTTCTACGCAGGCCTGTCCACAAGCTTCTAAGAGTTACGCGCGAAGACAGCGGCAGGGTGCAACGCCTGCCGCTGTCGGTTGCCGTCCCGTGTCATGGCTTATCCCCAGGCGATGGCCGTCTGGCCATGCGCCTGCAAATACGCATTCGCCAGGCTGAACGGCTTGCTGCCAAAGAAACCTTTATTCGCCGACAAGGGAGATGGATGGGGCGCCGTCAGCACCAGGTGCTTGCCGGGGTCGATCAGGGACCGCTTGGCTTGCGCGTAGCCACCCCACAGGATGAAGACAAGATTGCTGCGCTCGGCGGACAGGTGGCGGATGGCGCTGTCCGTCAGCTTTTCCCAGCCCTTGCCCGCATGCGTACCGGCCGCCCCCGCGCGCACCGTCAGCACGCTGTTGAGCAAAAATACCCCTTGCTGCGCCCAGTCGGACAAATCCGTGCGCGTGCGCACGACGCCTGCGTCGCTCTGTAATTCCTTGAAAATATTCTGCAGGCTGGGCTGCGGCGGCGTACCGTCGGGGATGGAAAAGCACAGTCCCATGGCCGCGCCCGGCGTGTGATACGGGTCTTGCCCCAGGATCACGACCTTCACCTGCTCGAACGGCGTCAGGTCGAAGGCCCGGAAGATATATTTGCCGGGTGGACAGCACGGACCCGCCGCATATTCCGCCTTCACGAAGGCGGCCAGGCGTTCCCAGTAAGGTTCGGCGAAATCCGCCTCCAGCCGCGCCTTCCACGATGCGTCGATGCGTACGTCCATGCGCCACCTCATAGCTCATTTGCCAACAATACCTTTTCAGCATGCCAGTATAGGACGCTCGGCCGATGAGGCGCATACGATACGCACAGGCAAAAAAAAGCCGCCAGCGCGAGCGGGCGGCTTTGATACAGCGCAAGGTGCTTAGAAATTCAGCGCCGATTCCACGCCGGCGCTGTGCGCCTGTTCATCCGCATGGTACGAGCTGCGCACCATGGCGCCCACGGCGGCGTGGGTGAAGCCCATCTTGTACGCTTCTTCCTCGAACATTTTGAACACGTCCGGGTGCACGTAGCGGCGCACGGGCAAGTGGCTGTTCGATGGGGCCAGGTATTGGCCGATGGTCAGCATGTCGATGTCGTGCTCGCGCATGTCGCGCATGACTTGCAGGATTTCCTCGTCCGTCTCGCCCAGGCCCACCATGATGCCGGACTTGGTCTTCACGTCCGGGTACATGGCCTTGAAGTCTTTCAGCAGCTTCAGCGAATGCATGTAGTCGGAACCGGGGCGGGCTTCCTTGTACAGGCGCGGCGCCGTTTCCAGGTTGTGGTTCATGACGTCAGGCAAGCCATCCTTGAACAGGTTCAGGGCTTTTTCCAGGCGGCCGCGGAAGTCGGGCACCAGCACTTCGATGCGGGTGTTCGGCGACAGGGCGCGCGTTTGCTGGATGCACTCGACGAAATGGCCGGCGCCGCCGTCGCGCAAGTCATCGCGGTCGACGGAGGTGATGACGACGTAGTTCAGGCGCAGCTTGGCGATGGTTTTCGACAGGTTGGCCGGCTCTTCCTTGTCCAGCGGGTCCGGGCGGCCATGGCCGACGTCGCAGAACGGGCAGCGGCGCGTGCACTTGTCGCCCATGATCATGAAGGTGGCCGTGCCCTTGCCGAAGCATTCGCCGATGTTCGGGCAGCTGGCTTCCTCGCACACCGTCACGAGTTTGTTTTCGCGCAGGATGTCCTTGATTTCATAGAAGCGGGTCGATGCCGAAGCGGCCTTGACGCGGATCCAGTCCGGCTTTTTCAGGCGCTCGACTTGCTCGATCGGAATGATCTTGATCGGGATGCGCGAAGTCTTGCTGGCGCCTTTTTGCTTTTCGCTCGGGTTGTAGGCGGCGGGAGCGGCGGGGGCGGTGCTGGAAATGGTCTCAGAAGTCATGGCTGCAAGCCCTTGAGGGGCATGTTGGTTTGTTTGCTCAGGCATCCGCTGCCTGAGGCGCGCCTGCGGCGCTGTTTACTTCACTTACATCGAGTAATACGGTCAATTCGTGGGCCAGGGCCCGCTGCACGTCGGCCAGCGGCGCCAACACGCCCATGCTGCGCATGTCCACCGTCTTCAGGCCGGAATAGCCGCAAGGGTTAATCCAGGAAAACGGCGCCAGGTCCATCGCCACGTTGAGCGACACGCCATGGTAGGTGCAGCCGTTGCCGCGCACTTTCAAGCCCAGCGCGGCGATCTTCGCACCCTTGTCTGGCCCGCCGGCAATATAGATGCCAGGCGCGCCATCGATGCGCTCGCCAGCGAGATTATACGCCGCCAGCACGTTGATGATGGCTTGCTCGATTTTATGCACGAACTGGCGCGCATACAGCTTGCCGCCCGGCTTGTTGCGGCGCAAGTCCATCAGCAGGTAAATCACCACCTGGCCGGGGCCGTGGAACGTCACTTCGCCGCCACGGTCCGTCTGCACAACGGGCACATTTTCCGCGCCGGCCAGGAGGTGGCCGCGGTCGGCCGCCAGGCCCAGGGTGAATACGGGCGGATGCTCGACGACCCACAGTTCGTCGCGCGTGTCCGTCGTGCGCGCGTCGGTAAAGGCGCGCATGGCGGCAAAGGTCGGCTCGTAATCGACGCGGCCCAGCTCGCGGATCAGCGCCGTTTCGGTTCGGGTGGTGGTCATGACGGATTCTGTAATCAGCTGCCGGCGCCCTGCGGACGCTGCGGCGAAGCCGTGATTATAAGCCAGGCCGCCGTTTCATTCCGGGGCAGACTCCGGCAACAGCAGCAATCTGCCCAATTTTTGTGCAGCATGGCGTATCTGGGGTCCATTCAAGGCCGTGTAGCCGAGCAGCACGGCTGGCGCCAATTGTGCGCTGTGACAAAAATCACCGAGCGGCTGCAGCGCCAAGCCCTCGTGCGCCGCGCGCGCGCAAAACGTCCGCTCATCGCTGCCCGGCGGCAACCACAGCACGCAATGAAAACCCGCTTGCTGGCCGGAAATGGCGTAGCGCCCGGGGGCAATCTGCTCGAGGCAGGCCAGCAGCAGGTCGCGCCGCTCTTTGTAGGCCAGCCGCGCCTGGCGCAAATGGCGCACGAAAGCGCCATCCTCCATCCAGGCAGACAGCGCCAGCTGCTCCGTCACGCCCACGGACCTGCCCGTCAACTGCAGGGTGCGCAGCAACTGCGGCCGCAAGGCGGGCGGCAGCACCATAAAGCCCACGCGCAGGCCGGCAAACAGGGTCTTGTTAAAACTGCCACAGTAAATCACGCGCTGGTACTGGTCCAGCGCCTTCAAGGCTGCCAGCGGCGCGCTCTGGTAATTGAATTCGCTGTCGTAATCGTCTTCCAGCACCCACGCGCCATGGTCGTTCGCCCATTCCAGCAAGGCCAGGCGGCGCGTGACGGACATGGTCACGCCCAGCGGCGACTGGTGCGCCGGCGTCACGTAGGCGAGGCGGGCATCCGCGTGCGCGGCCAGGGCGGCGCCATCGATGCCCTCGGCGTCGACGGCAATGTCCACCGGCACGGCGCCCGCGAGGGCGAACAGGGCGCGCGCGGCCGGATAGCCCGGTTCTTCCAGGCACACCTTGTCGCCCTCGCGCACGATGCTGCGCGCCAGCAAGTCGATCGCGTGGCGGATGCCGGTCGTGACAAGGATGTCTTGCGGGTCGCAGCGCACGCCGCGGTACTTGGCGAGGAAATCGGCGATCTGCTGGCGCAGTTCGGGCAAGCCGGCGGGATCGGCGCTGCACAGCTGCTCCGGCGTGGCCGCGGCCAGCGCCCGCGTGGCGCACTTGGACCAGGCGGCCATGGGGAACAGGCTGGCGTCGGCGCGCCGCGCCACGAAGGGCAAGCCGTCGCGCACGCCCGTATCAGAAGCAGGCGCGGGCGCCACGGCCAGCGGGGCGGGAACGGCGTCGCCCAGGCCCGCCATCAGGAAGCGCTCCGGCACGACGGCGCACACGCGCGTGCCGGAACCGGGCACGCGCGTCACGTACGCTTCCGCGTGCAGGCGGTCGAACACGGTTTCGATGGTGCCGCGTGACAACTCCCACCGTTCCGCCAGGGTGCGGCTGGATGGCAAACGGCTGCCCGCCGGCAACATCTTCGTCAGGATGGCCGAGCGCAGCGCTTCATACGCGCCATCCTGCTTGTTGACGCCCGCCTTGTCGAGCCAGCTGGTGGGGCGAGGCAAGTCCAGGGCGTGCGGTGATTTTCCTCGCGGCATAATAATCGTCCAAGTGGTCCAATGAATTTTCTGATGACTGGCACTTCGCATTACACCACAAACATTCTACTCTCACCGTTCCGGTGCGCCAGCGGGGCGCACGCTTGCCTGGATCGTGTAAAACAATGCAGAAACAAATCGCTTTATGGGCCTGGGGCGGCATCGTGCTGCTGCTGGTCTGCCTGTCGCGCATCAGCATCGACATCTATCTGCCTTCGCTGCCGGCCATGGCCGATGCCCTGCATGCCAGCGACGCGCAGCTGCAACTGACCCTGAGCCTGTTCATGGCCGGCTCGGCCGCTTCGATGCTCGCGTGCGGGCCGCTGGCCGACCGCTACGGACGCCGCCCCGTGCTGCTGGCCGGCACGGGCATTTTTGTGCTCGCCAGCATCGTCTGCACCGTGACTTCCGACGTGCACGTGCTGATCGCCGCGCGCGTGCTGCAGGCCTTCGGCGGTTGCAGCGGCACCATCATCGGCCGGGTGATGGTGCGCGACCGCTTCGATCCCGCCACGCAGGCGCGCATGCTGGGCAAAATATCGATGGCGATGGGTTTGTCGCCGATCCTGGCGCCGCTGGCTGGCAGCGTGCTCGACGCGGCGTTCGGCTGGCGCGCCGTGTTTGGCGTGCTGTGCCTGCTGGGAGCGCTGTCGCTGGGGCTGATCGCTGCGTATGTGCCGGAAACCAGGCCGGCCAGCGTCGTGCCACAGGGCAATACCCTGGCGCTGTACCGCCGCCTGCTGGGCGACGCGTATTTCCTGCGCTATGCGCTGGCCATCGCTTGTGTATATTGCACGTATTTCCCGTTCATCGCGGAATCGTCCGTGCTGTTGCAAAGGGGCATGCATCTGTCGCCGCATGCATATGCGCTGGTGTTCGCGCTGACGGTCAGCGGCTATATCGCGGGATCGAGCCTGTTTCGCGCGCTGGGACCGCGCCTGGGCGCCGATTACCTGCTGGGCGTGGCGGTGCTGATCAATGTGGCGGGTGCGGCCAGCTTGTTGTTGGCGGGTACGTTGGCGCCGCGGCACGTGGCGTCGCTGGTGGCGCCCATGCTGCTGGTGATGGTGTCGGTGGGCATGGCCATTCCCGCCTGCCAGCTGGCCGTGCTGCAGCCGTACGGCGACCAGGCGGGCAGCGCCTCGGGCCTGTTCTTCTTCGTGCAGATGCTCATCACGGCCGCCTGCGGCGCCGTCATCGCCGCCATCACGGACGGCAGCGCACAACCGCTGCTGTGGGTAACGGCGGCGGCCAGCGCGGCCTTTGCCGCCGTCTGGCTGCTCACGAAGAGCCGGGCCAGCGTGGCGGCAGCCAGCCTTACATGACGATCTTGACCATCGGGTGGCCCGACAGCGCCATGTACAGGGCGTCGAGCTGCTCGCGGCTGATGGCGCGCACGGTGACGGTCAGGCCCGTGTAATTGCCCTTGCCCGATGGGCGCTCTTCCATGCGGCCTGCGTGGAAGGTCGGATCGTGGCTGATCACCAGTTCCAGCATGGTCGGCGCGAAATCGACATGCGTCGGGCCCATGATCTTGATGGGGAAATCGCTCGGGTATTCGATCAGCGATTCGCTGGGAGGAATCGTCACTTCGGTGGGTGGGGTGGTTTGCATGGGAAATCCAATCAGTGCCGGTCAGAACAGACGGCGCGGCGCATGGCGCGCGGCGGCTGCAGAAAGGCGTATTGTAGCCAACTTTGGCGGCGCCTGCGCCCGCCGCCATGGCGCCAGGGGCGCGGAAAAAAAAAGCCAGCTTTGTAAGCTGGCGAAAACTATTTCGTTTGGACAAAATAGCCGGAAAATCGGTGCTGTCAGCCGCGCAGGCATTGCGCTGTGCTGCAATGACTCCACTGTAGACAAAACACCGCGGCTTGACCGCTGAAATGTGACGAACTGTCGGTTTGGCGGCTTGAACGTCGATAATCCATGACCGGACGGACAGGCAGCCAGCGCCAGCGGCCAGTTCAGCGCTCCGCTTCCTGCATCCGGCCATTACGGCCGGGGCCGCCGCGCTCATTGCCCCGGTCATTGTTCCGCTCACGTGGCGGCCCGCTGCGTTCGCCCCCGCGCGCCTCCTGTGCCGGACGCGCCACAGGAGCCGGCATCGGCGGCGGCGCGGGCCGCGGCTGGGCCACGGGCGGTGGCGCAGGCATGGCAGGCGGCGGCGCCGTCTGCAGCACTTCGCGGCGGCCGCCACGCTCCCAGCGGTTGCCGTCCGGGCGCTGCACCTCGGCAGGACGCTCGATGGCGGGGCGCGGCTGCGGCCGCTCGGCGCGGGGCCGCTGTTCGCCACGCCAGCCGGGGTGCGCCACCGGGTCTTGCACGGGCGGCAAGGAAGGCGCCGCCGGCATCACGGGCTGGGCCGGTATCGGCGGCTGCGGCGGCTGCGGCGGCTGGACTGGCACGGGCGGCCGGTTCGGCTGCATGGGACGCGGCGCCAGGTGCGTCTGGCCATCGTCCGTCTGCAAACGGCCAGGACGGTTGCCCCAGTCGCGCCGGAAACCATCTTGCTGGCGCGGCGCATCGGCGGGACGCTGCCAGTTGCCCGCCGGCGCAGGCGGCGTGCTCAAGGGCATGCTTTGCAGCACGGGCGCCGGCATGATGGTGCGGTTGCGGCGTGGCACGTCCACCGTGCGCGCGCCGCCAAAACGCTCGCCCGGCAGCATCGTCATGCCTTCACGGCGTTCGCGCTCGCCCATCACGGAACGGCGCCCGTCGGCGACGCGGTTGAGGCGGCGTTCATACTCGGCACTGCTGCGGTAGCCAGGCACGTAGCGCTCGTGCGGCGACAGGGGAAACCAGCCCACGCCCGGCTGCTGGCCGTGGCCGGTCCCGTGATTGCCGCCGACCCAGCCCACCAGGGCCGGCGCCCAGGGCACGCGGCCGCGCTCGCGGCCCGGCGCCCAGCCCCAGCGCTGGCCCAGCAGCACCCAGCGGCCGTAATGCGAGGGCGCATAGCCCCACGGCGCATTGTCGACCCAAGTCCAGCCCCACGGCGCGATCCACGTCCAGCGCCCGTCGCTGTACGGCGCCCAGCCGGCCGGTACCGTGCTGGGCAGCCACAGGGGGCCGTATTCCGCGTTGTCCTGCCAGGCGCCATAGCGGTCCAGCTCTTCATAGCCGGTCGTATCGTCCGTGACATAGCGCAAGGCCGGCGCGGCGGCGGGCAAGGCTTCGGGCCAGTTGTCGAAGGCGATCCTCTGCAAGGCGCCCGTGCGCAATTCCTCGTCCGTCAATTCGGCGCGCTTGCCTGCACGCAAGGTGACGCTGCCCGTCGCGCCATCCACGTCGGCCGCGCCTTCGAGCACGCTGACGACGCTGGTGCCGGGCTGGCGCCCCGCCTCGATGCGCACCCAGCCCGGCTGGGTCAGGATCACGCGGGCCTGGGCCGTGGTCAGCTCGAAGCCGCGCAGCGCGTCGGGATTGCGCACGCGCACGCTGACCGTGCCATAGCCGAGGTGCAATTTGAAACTGTCGTCATCGAGCTCGCTCACTTCCAGCTCGGAATCGCCATCGAGGCGCACGGCGGCCGCGCCCACGCGCAATTCCGCCAGCGCGCCGCGCAAAGTGGTCAAGCGGTTATCCGTCGTGACGGGCCAGTTCAGCAGGGCATGTTGCGCCTCGCCCTCGCCGGCGCGCACCAGCACCTGCCCTTCGACGGTGGAAATGCGCGCCACGCGGGCGGGCGGGTCCTGCGCCAGGGCCAGGGAGCACGCCGACGACAGCAGCACGGCGCACACGGTGTTCAAGAAGGGGGAAGACAGGGTCGGACGCATGGCAGCGCTCCAGGCAGGACGGACAGAGATGAAAGGTAGACAACACCCCGATTACAGTCCTATCGGGCGGGCATCGCAAGCGGGCTTACAAATGTTTGCATCTTGATCTGGCTCAGGACGCCGTCTGGCCGCCGCGCTTGACGAAAAACAGGGCGGCGCCGACGGCCATCAGCAAGCCGCCAAAGAAGCGGTTCTGCTTTTTCACGGCGCGCGCGTCGCGGAAGAAGCGCTGCATCGAGGACGCTAAAAAGGCGTAGCTGTGCATGACGATCTGGTCGATCGTGCACATGGTGACGGCCAGGATCAGCAATTGCGGCAGCAGCGGCGACGTCGGGCTGATGAATTGCGGCAACACCGCCACCATGAAGATGATGCCCTTCGGATTCGTCACGTTGGTCAGGAAACCCGTCAGCACGCGCCGGCGCATGGACGGCACCACGGCGTCCGCATGCAGGTCGCCCGTCACGGCCACCTTGGCGCGCCATTGCGACAGGCCCAGGTAGATCAAATACAGCGCGCCCACCGTCTTGACGATATTGAACGCCACTTCGGAGGCCAGCAGCAGGGAGCCCACGCCGGCGCCCGCGATGCCCAGCACCACCAGCAGGCCCAGCTGCAGGCCGAGAATCGTGGCGCTGGCCTTTTTCACCCCGTAGGACAGGCCGTGCGACATCGACAGCACGGCGCCCGAACCGGGCGAGACGGCGATGATGGAGGCGGCGATGACAAAGGTGATCCAGGTGGCAAAGGGCATGCGGTTTCCAAAAATGGTGATGAGAGGCAATTTTAACCCGGCCCGTGCGGCCTTGCCGGCCCCGCCTGAGGTAAGATCGCGGTCATGCCTTCGCCACATCGTTCCTTGCCGTACAACCAAGAATAACATCATGAAAAACAACACTTTCCTCGCTCCACAATTTCCTGCCACCACCGTGGGAGCGCGCTGAGATGGCCGGCTCCAGCCTGCTGGCCCTGCTCGATGACATCGCCAGCATCCTCGACGACGTTTCACTGATGACCAAGGTGGCCGCCAAGAAGACGGCCGGCGTGCTCGGTGACGACCTGGCCCTGAACGCGCAGCAAGTGGCCGGCGTGCGCGCCGAGCGCGAACTGCCCGTCGTGTGGGCCGTCGCCGTCGGTTCGCTGAAGAACAAGGCCATCCTCGTGCCCGCCGCGCTGGCCATCAGCGCGTTTGCCCCATGGGCCATCACGCCGCTGCTGATGGTGGGCGGCGCCTACCTGTGCTTCGAGGGCTTCGAAAAGATCGCGCATAAATACCTGCACCCGGACGACAGCCACAAGGCCGAGCTGGCGCAGGCGCTGCGCGACCCGCAGGTCGACCTGGTGGCGCTGGAAAAGGACAAGATCAAGGGCGCCATCCGCACCGATTTCATTTTGTCGGCGGAAATCATCGTCATCGCGCTGGGCACGGTGGCCGCGGCCACCTTCGCCGAGCAGGTGGCCGTCGTCGTCGGCATCGCCCTCATCATGACGGTGGGCGTGTACGGCCTGGTGGCCGGCATCGTCAAGCTCGACGACGCGGGCTTCTACCTGGCGGCGCGCAAGGGCGCGGGCACGCTGATGGACGGCGTGCGCGGCTTTGGCCGCATGCTCGTCTCGGCGGCGCCGAAACTGATGAAGTTTCTCTCCGTGGTGGGCACCCTGGCCATGTTCATGGTCGGCGGCGGCATTTTGACGCACGGCTGGCCGTGGGCCAGCGGCATGCTGCACCACCTCGAGGAAGCCGTCGGCGGCGTGGCCGGCATCGGCCCCGTGCTGGCGGCCGTCACGCCCAGCCTGATCAACGCGGTGGCCGGCCTCATCGCCGGCGGCCTGGTGCTGGCCGGCGTCACGGCCGTGTCGGCTTTGTTGCGCATGATCAAGCCAAGCAAATAAGCTTTCTGGTCTGATGGAGCGGCAGGCGCATCCGTGCCTGCCGCCCCGGCCATGCCGGCGGCGCCCGCTGCCCATGGAGACCCTATGCATGCTTCCCCCGCCCCACGCCCCAGCAGCGCCTTTATCGGCGCCTCCTGGGCGGCATTGCTGATCGGCATCGTCACCTATCTGTCCGGCTTGTGGAACGCCACGATGGCCCTCAACGAGAAGGGCTATTACTTCACCATCCTCATGTATGGCCTGTTCGCCGCCATCTCGCTGCAAAAATCCGTGCGCGACCGCAGCGAGGGCATCGCCGTGACGGGGATTTACTATGGCCTGTGCTGGATTTCCGTCCTGCTGGCCTTGCTGTTATTGACCGTGGGCCTGTGGAACGCCACCCTGCAAAACAGCGAAAAAGGGTTTTATGCCATGGCGTTCCTGCTCAGCCTATTTGCCGCCGTGGCCGTGCAAAAGAATGTGCGCGACGTGGCGCGCGCCTCGGCCAGCACACCCGCCGAGCTGCCGGGAACTTAAATACCAGCGGCGCGTCTATTCCTGTATCCATGTCGGGAGAGGATGATGGGCGACCAGCAGAAACGTTTGCAGATGGCGCTGGAGGCGGCGCACATGGCGATCTGGGATTCGCGCATCGTCGCTGGCCAGGTCATCGACGGCACGGTCAGCTGGTCGGCCAAGGGCGCCACCTTGCTGGGCCTGGAAGAACGCGCGCTGACGCAGCCATTCCGCAGCTTTCTCGACTGCGTGCACGCCGGCGACCGCGACAAGGTGGTCAACGTGCTGCAGGACGGCGTGCGCCGGCGCGGCGGCTATGCCTTGCAATACCGCGTCGTCTGGCCCGACGGCAGCGAACACTGGCTGGCGGCCAAGGCGCACATCTTCCTGGATGCCGGCGGCCGGCCCGACCGCACCCTGGGCATCATCTGGGACATCACCGAGCACATGGCGCGCGAACTCATGATCGCCGAGCGCAAGGAGCTGGCCGAAGTGACGCTCAGCTCCATCGGCGACGGCGTCATCACCACCGATCCGCAGGGCAAGACGCGTTACCTGAACCGGGTGGCCGAGCAATTGACGGGCTGGAGCAACGAGCTGGCGCAGGGCCTGGACATCGGCCTGACCATGCCGCTGGCCGATGAACGCACGGGCGATGCACGCGAGCACGTGGCCATGCGCTGCCTGCAACAGCGCCAGGCCATCGGCATTTCGCCCCGCTCGCAACTGGTCACGCGCGACGGGCGGCGCATCGCCGTCGAGGAATCGGCCGCGCCCATCTGGTCGCGCGACGGCCACATCCTCGGCGCCGTCGTCGTGTTCCGCGACGTCAGCCACGAGCGCAAGCTGAGCCAGGAACTGTCGTGGCAAGCCACGCACGACACCCTGACGGGCCTGATCAACCGGCGCGAATTCGAGCACCTGGTGGCCGGCGCCCTGCGCACGGCCAAGCAGGATGGCCACGCGCATGCGCTGCTGTACCTGGACCTGGACCAGTTCAAGGTCATCAACGACACTTGCGGCCACGGCGCCGGCGACGTGCTGCTGCAGCTGCTGGCCAAGATGCTGCAGGGGCGGATGCGCGACAGCGACATCCTGGCGCGCCTGGGCGGCGACGAACTGGGCGTGCTGCTGCCGCACTGTCCGCTCGAACATGCGCGCCTGATCGGCGAACAGCTGCGCCAGTCCGTGCGCGATTTCCGTTTCGCGTGGGACGAACGCAGCTTCGAGCTGGGCGTGAGCATCGGCATCGTGGAAATCAGCCAGGACAGCAAGTCCATGAGCGAGTTGCTAAGCGCGGCCGACCAGGCTTGCTACCTGGCCAAGGAGCAGGGCCGCAACCGCATCCATATCTATCAGGAATCCGACGTCATGCTGGCGCAGCGGCATGGCGAAATGCTGTGGATCTCGCGCCTGAACGAAGCGTTCGCCCACGACTATTTCCGCCTGTACGCCATGCCCATCGTGCACCTGCACGACAGCCCGGAACACCACGACGAAGTGCTGATCCGCATCCGCAACAGCAAGGGCGACCTGATCTTGCCGGGCGCTTTCATCCCGGCCGCCGAACGCTACGACATGATGCTGTCCATCGACCGCTGGGTCATCCGCGCCGTCTGCGCGCATATCCAGAGCGTGCGCGACAGCCTGCCGCCGTTGGCCGCGCTGGCGGAAAGCCGGCGCCGCGCACCGGCCCTGTATTCCGTCAACCTGTCGGGCATGTCGCTGGCCGATGCCGGCTTGCACGACTACATCACCGAGCAATTCGTGGCATTCGCGATTGCGCCCGAGCAAATCTGCTTTGAAATCACGGAAACGGCCGTCATCGCCAACCTGCCCAAGGCACAAGTGTTCATGCGCCAGCTCAAGGCCCTGGGCTGCCGCTTCTCGCTCGATGACTTCGGCAGCGGCTTTTCCTCGTTCGGCTACCTGAAAGCCCTGCCCGTCGACTATTTGAAGATCGACGGCGTCTTCGTGCGCGACATCGCCACCAATGCCATCAACCGCGCCATGGTCAAGGCCATCAATGAAGTGGGCCACGTGATGGGCCTGGAAACGGTGGCCGAATACGTGGAAGACGCGGCCACCCTGGCCGTCATCCGCGAACTGGGCATCGACTATGCGCAAGGCTACGCCGTGGGCAGCCTGCGCCCCCTGACGGCGGGTATCGATTAGCCGCTGCCGACAACCAGTGTCTTTAAAACAATGCCGCATTGCTATCGCTAAATGCGTGCAAGCACGACCAATCTTGAGGATTTTGATCTACATCAATAAATTTGCGCAGGCGACTCCTTACACTGATCTCCATTCTTGCAATCGTGCAAGTCTTACTCACCAATTGCCTATTTAACTGATCAGGAAGCCGCGACCATGCGACAAAATTTGCCAGTGACTAACCGTGAAGTCCTCGTCTTGGACGATCAGGCCATCGTGTCGAAAACGGATATGAACGGCAATATCGTGTATGTGAACCCCTACTTCAGTCAGGTCAGCGGCTTCAGCGAGGCCGAGCTGCTCGGTTCGCCCCAGAACATCGTGCGCCACCCGGACATGCCGGCCGAAGCATTCGCCGACCTGTGGACCTCGATCCAGGCCGGCACGCCGTGGACGGGCCTGGTGAAGAACCGCTGCAAGAACGGCGATTTCTACTGGGTGCGCGCGAACGTCACCCCCATCCGCGAAGCGGGCAAGACCATCGGTTACATGTCCGTGCGCGTCAAGGCGGACAAGGACCAGGTCAAGGCCGCCGAAGAAGCCTACGCGGCCATCCGCAACAAGGAAGGCGGCAACATCGTCATCAAGAACGGGCAGATCGTGCGCCCTGGCTTGGCGCACCTGCTGCACAGCCTGACGCACATGTCGCTCAACCTGCGCATCTGGGCCGCCACCTCCATCGTCAACTGCCTGCAACTGCTGGTGTGCGTCATCAGCCTGTTCGCCAGCGGCGGCCAGATCACCAATTACGCCATCTTCGGCGCCACCCTGTTCGGTTTCCTGATCAACGTTTTCCTCTGGTATACCTTGCGCATGTCCGTGCTCAAGCCGCTGGGCAAGGCCCTGAACGGCGCGCGGGCCATTGCCGCCGGCGACCTGTCGGGCAGTTTTGAAACGGAGAGCACGGATGAAGTGGGACAACTGCTGCGCGCGCTGCAACAGATGAACAGCAACCTGATCGCCACCATCCGCGACGTGCGCATCAACGTGGAAACCATGGCCGTGGCCACCAAGCAAATCGCCGTCGGCAATATGGACTTGTCGGGCCGCACGGAATCGCAGGCCGCCAGCCTGGAAGAGACGGCCTCGAGCATCGAGGAATTCTCGTCGACGGTGAAACAGAACGCGGACAACTCGGTGCAGGCGAACGAGCTGGCCGTGGCCGCCTCGAAAGTGGCCGTGCAGGGCGGCGAGATCGTTTCCGAAGTGATCACCACCATGGACGAGATCAACACCTCGTCGAAGAAAATCGTCGACATCATCGGCTTGATCGAAGGCATCGCCTTCCAGACCAACATCCTGGCCTTGAACGCGGCCGTGGAAGCGGCCCGCGCCGGCGAGCAGGGCAGGGGCTTCGCCGTGGTGGCGGGCGAAGTGCGCAACCTGGCGCAGCGCTCGTCCGTGGCAGCCAAGGATATCAAGCAACTCATTGAAATTTCCGTCGGCAAGGTGGGCGCCGGCATGCTGCAGGTCAACCGCGCCGGCGCCACCATGGAACAGGTGGTCAGCTCCGTCAAGCAGGTGACGGCCATCATGCAGGAAATTTCCATCGCCTCGCGCGAACAGAGCATCGGCGTCGACCAGGTCAACCAGGCCATCGCCCACATGGACCAGGTGACGCAGCAGAACGCGGCCCTGGTGGAAGAAGCCGCCGCGGCCGCCACGCGCCTGGCGGAAGAAGCGGCCAGCCTGTCGCAAGCCGTGAGCCTGTTCAATTTCGGCAAGATGCCGCCACCGCGCCGCGTCGCCATGCCTGGCGGCAAGTCTGGCGCCGCAAACGCCGGCAAGCCCGCCATGAAACGCCTGGCCGCCTAAACCTTTCAAGACTTTACACACATCATGCCTACACTACTCAGCAGTGCTTCCGCCGACCTGGACGCCGTCGTCGAATTCGACCCGGTCATCATCGGCAAGATGAGCCAGTCCGGCCCGCGCTACACGTCTTACCCGACCGCCGACCGTTTCAATGCGGAATTTGGCTACGGCAACTTCCTCGAAGCGCTGGCCGCCCTGCGCATGCGCGGCGGCCGCCGTCCCCTGTCGCTGTACGTGCACGTGCCGTTCTGCGACACCCTGTGCTACTACTGCGCCTGCAACAAGATCATCACGAAAGACCGCAGCAAGGCGGCCACCTATCTCAGCTATCTGAAACAGGAAATCGCCATGCAGGGCAAGCTGTTTGCCGGCATGAACCAGATCGAGCAATTACACTTCGGCGGCGGCACGCCCACGTACCTGAGTGAAAAGCAGATGGATGAACTGATGGGGCATTTGCGCCAACATTTCGAATTTGCTTCCGATGAAGACGGCGAATATTCGATCGAAATCGACCCGCGCACCGTGTCGCGCGAACGCGTGTTTTCGCTGCGCGCGCAAGGTTTCAACCGCATCAGCCTGGGCGTGCAGGATTTCGACGCCGACGTGCAAAAGGCCGTCAACCGCATCCAGCCAGAAGCGGAAACGGTGGCCATCATGCAGGCGGCGCGCGACGCGGGTTTCCGCTCGATCAGCATCGACCTGATCTACGGCTTGCCGAAACAGAACCTGGACACCATGACGGAAACCCTGCGCAAGGTGATCAACGCCAGCCCCGACCGCATCGCCCTGTACCACTATGCGCACATGCCGCACCTGTTCAAGCCGCAGCGCCGCATCCTCGACGCGGACATGCCCGACAGCGCCACCAAGCTGGCCATGCTGGGCCTGTGCATCGCGCGCCTGACGGCCGCCGGCTATGTGTACATCGGCATGGACCATTTCGCCAAGCCAACGGACGACCTGGCCGTGGCGCAGCGCCAGGGCCGCTTGCACCGCAACTTCCAGGGCTATTCGACCCGCGCGGAGGCGGACCTGATCGCCTGCGGCGTGTCGGCCATCAGCTCCGTCGGCGCCGTGTACAGCCAGAATGAAAAGACGCTCGACGCGTATTACGAAAAACTCGACGAAGGCGTGCTGCCGATCGCGCGCGGCATCAAGCTCGATACGGACGATTTGTTGCGCCGTATCATCATCCAGATGCTGATGTGCAATTTCGAATTGTCGATCGCCACCATCGAGCAGGCGCACCCCGTCAAATTCCGCAGCTACTTCGCCGCCGAGCTGGACAAGCTGCGCGAACTGGCGCGCGACGGCTTGCTCGTCATCGAGGAAGATTGGCTGACGGTGACGCCGAAAGGGCGCTTGTTGATCCGCAATATCTGCATGGTCTTCGACCGCTATCTGACCCTGGCGCGCGCCAACACGGCGCCGGACGCGGTGCAGCCGCTGCGCTACTCGAAAACGGTGTAGCGCCGCGCAATGAACGCCCTGAGCCTCGTGCCCATGTTCCTGGTCGGCCTGGCCGGCAGCGTGCACTGCATCGGCATGTGCGGCGGCATCGTCGGCGCCCTGTCGCTGGGCGGTGGCGCTGCGCCCGTGCGCCCCGTCATTGCCATCGCCGTGGCGCGCCCCGCATTGCAGACCAGCGTGCAATCGAACGTGCTGCGCGTGCTGGCCTACAACGGCGGGCGCATAGTCAGCTACATGCTGGCCGGCGCCCTGGCCGGCAGCCTGGCGGGCGCCGGCATGCTGCACCTGGCGTCCCTGCAAGTGGCCGGCTACTGGCTGGCCAACCTGATGCTCGTCGCCCTGGGCCTGTACCTGATGGATGCCTGGCGCGGCCTGGCGCACCTGGAAGCGGCCGGCAACGTGATCTGGCGCCGCGTGCGCCCCCTGTTGAAGCCGCTGATGCCGATGGATACGCCGTTCAAGGCGCTGGCCGTGGGCGGCCTGTGGGGCTGGGTGCCGTGCGGCATGGTCTACAGCGCCCTGCTGACAGCCATGATGCAAGGCTCGGCCCTGAACGGCGCGGCCGCCATGGCCGCCTTCGGCCTGGGCACCCTGCCCACCCTGCTGGGCATGGGCTTGCTGGGCACGCGCCTGCGCGCGCAGATGCAGCGCCGTCCCGTGCGCATCGCCAGCGGCTTGCTGGTGCTGGGCTTTGGCGTGCTGGGCCTGCTGCGCGCCGCCAATGGCGTGTCGCTGGGCTGGCTCGACGCCCTGTGCGTCACGGGCCATCCATGAAAAGACGCATGAAAACAAACCCATGAATGCTGTGTTAAAACCGTCCGCCTGCTTCCATTGCGGCTTGCCCGTCCCCGTCGGCTCCAGCTGGCTCGTCACCATCGACGACGTGCCGCGCGCCATGTGCTGCCCCGGCTGCGAAGCGGTGGCGCAAACCATCGTCGACATCGGCCAGAGCGCGTATTACCGCGACCGCGACGAATATGCCGTCAACGCGTTTGATGCCACCCTGGTGCCGCCCGAGCTGCGCCTGTACAGCAATGACGACGCGCAATTCGCGCGCGACGCCAGCAGTTGCGAAGCGACCCTGTCCGTCGAAGGCATCCGCTGCGCCGCCTGCGTCTGGCTGATCGAGCGTCAATTGACGCGCTTGCCCGGCGTGCAGGCGGCCAGCCTGAACGTCGCCACGGAGCGCCTGTACGTGCGCTGGAGCCGCGCCGAATGCGAACCGGGCGACATCCTGCAAGCCGTGCGCCAGGTCGGCTACACGGCCTATCCCTACGATGCCGTGCGCCATGGCGAGCGCCTGCAAAAGGCCAGCAAGACCCTGGGCCGCCAGCTGTTCGTCGCCGGCCTGTCGATGATGCAGGTGATGATGTACGTGGCGCCCGCCTATCTGGCCGAGGATGGCACCCTGGATGACAATATGGCCAGCCTGATGCGCTGGGCCAGTTTGCTGCTGACCTTACCGGCCATCTGCTATTCGGCCATGCCCTTCTTCCAGGGCGCCTGGGCCAGCCTGCGCGCGCGCACCCTGGGCATGGACGTGCCCGTAGCGCTGGGCATCCTGGCGGCCTTCTTCGGCAGCGTGGTGGCGACCTTCACGGGCCGCGGCGAGGTGTATTACGACTCGGCCACGATGTTCATCTTCCTGCTGCTGTGCAGCCGCTATTTCGAGCTGCAGGCGCGCCGCAAGGCCGCCTCGGCGCTGGAGCGCCTACAGCACGCCTTGCCCGCGTCCGCGTCGCTGATGGCAGGCTTCCCCGACGACCGCGCCACCACCCTGATGCCGGCCGGCAGCCTGGCCGTCGGCGACGTGATTCTGGTCAAACCGGGCGAAGCGATCGCCGCCGACAGCGTCATCATCGAAGGCACGAGCGCGCTCGATTTATCCCTGCTGACTGGCGAAAGCGCGGCGCAACGGAGAAAAACGGGAGAGCGGGTGCCGGGCGGGGCGATCAACGCCAGCGCGGCGCTCATCTTGCGCGTGCTCAAACCGGCGCGCGAAAGCACCCTGTCCGATTTATTGAAACTGATCGAGCGGGCCGGCAGCGGCAAGCCGCAGATCGCCCAATGGGCCGACAAGGTCGCCGCCTGGTTCGTGCTGGGCTTGCTGCTGTTTGCCATCGCCGTGTTCGCCTTCTGGAGCTGGCATGACCCGTCGCAAGCGTGGCCCGTGGCCATCGCCGTGCTGGTCGTGTCCTGTCCCTGCGCGCTGTCTCTCGCCACGCCGACGGCGCTGGCGGCCGCCACCGACAGCCTGCTGCGGCGCGGCGTGCTGATCGTCCAGCCGCATGTGCTGGAAACCTTGCACCGCGCCACCCACATCGTCTTCGACAAGACGGGCACCCTGACCCTGGGCCGGCCCGTGCTGCGGCAAACCGAGGGGCTCGGCAGCATGGGCGAGGACGCTTGCCTGCAGGTGGCCGCCGCGCTGGAAGCGGGCAGCGCCCATCCGCTGGCGCAGGCCATCCTGGCGGCGGCAGAAGAGTTGCCAAAACAGCCGCTGCGCGCACATGCGGAACAATTGCAAGAAGTACAAGGTCAGGGTCTGGAGGGTATCGTCGACGGCGTGCGCTACCGCCTGGGCAATGCGGCCTTTGTCGCCGCCCTCGCCGGGCCGCCGCTGGGCGACACGGCCGTCGGCATGCAGGGCATGACGCCGCTGTACCTGGGCACGCAGGGGCGCTGGCTGACGCGTTTCCTGCTCAGCGACGCGTTGCGCCCGGAAGCGGCTGACGTCGTCGCGTATTTCCACCGGCGCGGCAAGCAAGTCGTGCTGCTCAGCGGCGACCAGGAAGCGCTGACGCAAAGCGTGGCGACGGAACTGGGCATCAACACGGCGTGCGGCGAATGCCTGCCCGATGAGAAGCTCGATTTCGTCCAGCAATTGCAGGCCACGGGCGCCGTGGTGGCGATGGTCGGCGACGGCATCAACGACGCCGCCGTGCTGAGCGGCGCCGACGTGTCCTTCGCCATGGGTTCCGGCGCCGCGCTGGCGCAGGCGCATGCGGACACGGTGCTGCTGTCGAGCCAGTTGGTTTCCGTGCTCGACACGGCAAAAACGGCGGCGCGCAGCATGCGCATCATCCGCGAAAACCTGGGCTGGGCAACCCTGTACAATCTGACGGCCATCCCGGCCGCCGCGCTGGGTTTCCTCAACCCCTGGCTGTCCGGCGTCGGCATGGCTGCCAGCTCGGCCGTCGTCATCGCCAACGCCCTGCGCCTGCGGAAAGTCTAATGGAAGCTCTCTACCTCCTCATCCCCTTAAGCGTCGTGGTCGTCTTCATCGCCCTGTGGGTGTATTTCACGGCCTCGGACAGCGGCCAGTTCGACGACCTCGTCGGACCTGGCCTGCGCGTGCTGCAGGACGACGATACGCCGGCGGAAGCGGCCACCCCGCCGGCTCCTCAGCGCGAATAGCCTTGCGAGCCCGGCCGCGCATCGAAGCGCTGGCCCCACCATGGCAAGAACACGGTATTGCCGCCGCGCGCGCGGAACCACGGCTGTTCGTGGTCGACGGGCCGCACGACGGCCGGCGGCGCCACCACCAGCGCGGTCAATGTCTGCGCGTCGCTGGTGCCCGCCACCAGGACGGGCCGGCCTACGTGGTTCGCGTGGGCGATGGCCAGCGCCACGTTCGTCAGCGCCGTGCCGGCGCCCGTTTCACCCAGGAGCGCCGGCATGTTGAAGGTTTGACGATTGAAATCGAAGTCGGGCAATTGCTGCGTCAGGCTTTGCGCCAGCGGGCCAATCCGCTCTGACGAAACAGGATAGGTGCTGCCCGCATCGTGGATGACGTAGCCGATGGCGT
The DNA here is from genome assembly GCF_036231865.1 of Janthinobacterium sp. P210005. Classification (NCBI taxonomy): domain Bacteria; kingdom Pseudomonadati; phylum Pseudomonadota; class Betaproteobacteria; order Burkholderiales; family Oxalobacteraceae; genus Janthinobacterium; species Janthinobacterium sp. P210005. The sequence goes on along the minus strand of NZ_JAZARC010000002.1, from coordinate 752,404 downwards.
CATCGGTCAATTGCGCATTGCGCGCGGCGGCGTCGATGGCGCCGCTCCACGCCTGCACGGCGCGCGGCGAAGCGTCCTTGCCGGCGGTGAAATCGGCGGCGCTGCGCGTGGCGGGAAAGCCCAGCCACGCCAACGGCGCGCGGTCCGTCTTATAGCTCGGGCCGGCCAGCACCAGCAAGACCATGTTTTCATTGATCTGCTCATCCTTGGGCGGATAGCTGGGCGCGTCCCAGTTCATCACCCACACCGTCTTGTCGGGGTTCGCCTGCAGATACGCCAGCCCCGCCACCAGGGAAGCAAACCCCGCATTGGCGCCGCCCATGGTGACGCGCACGTCGGGCGGCGTGGCCGTGGTCCAGGAATCGGGGAAGGAAGGGTTGCCGATGCTGAAGGCATCGGTAATCGTTTCAACGATATATTTTCCCGCCTCGTCTGGATCAAGCCGCCCGGCCGGCAAGGCATATTCGACGTGGATGCCCGCCAGTTCGCGGCGCGTGGATTTGTCGGTCAGCGAGTGGGCGTTGTAAAAATATTCCTGATTAGAAAAGTAAATATCATGAAACAACATAATCATTTTGTATGCATATTTTTCGTGAAAGCCTACGAATGATTCTTTTCCATTATTACCATAAGCAATCATGCCGATCGATTGCACCTTGCCAAAACGCACAGGGTTCTCTTTCACTTTGCTATCGTCCTTGTTCGGCTTGGCCAGCCCCAGCGTCCACAGCAATTGCCATTCCGTCGGGTAATCGCGCCGCTGCAGGGGATTGAGCCACTGCACGCCCACGACTTGCGCCATGTACGGCTGCGCGGGCACAGCAGGGACGACGGCGGCAGCCGGTGCCGCGACGGGCGCCTTGGTGGCGCAGGCGGAGGTCAGAAAAAGGACGGCAAGCGCCAGCACTGCCGGCATCAACAATAGTCGTTTCATCAGCAATCCTTCTTCAAGAGGTACATCGATTGGCCAGGTCTGCAATATCGACCAGAGTGCAATACCAGACGCCAGACCAAATACGACCATGCTCCAGCCCAGCCTGCGCGGTAAGGTAGCAATCAAGTTGCGCATCAGGAGGTCTCCGGGCGCTTGTACATGCGTTCATCCACAATTTCGGCTGGCATGCGCCCTGTGCTGCCATCACATCGAACCCATTCCAGCAAAGACAGTTTCATAAACTTTCCAGTAGAAAAATATTCAAGAAATATCTTGCTAAATCCGTCCTTATCCATATCCGCCGATAAGCGCCAATCAGCAGCAATCCTGAGCTCTCGCATCGCCTCCTCGCTGATATGGCACACCCCAATCGCCACGTCATACGCCAGCGCCATTTCCGCGTGCCGGGGATTGCTCAGGATGGTGGAGTGGTCGGTCGCATGCGTATCGCAGGTGGCTACCAGCTGTGCGGCGATTTCCTGCTTGCGCCAATGCAAATACTCCGGCGTGGCGGTCGACAGGTCGTCTTCCATCATCGCCTTGCCGTCATTGCCGTCGAGCTTTTCGCGGCGGGCCTTCATGCGCAGGCGGGCATGGTCTTCATAGCGCAAACCCGCCTCGGTATCGCGGTTGCCCTGCGGCGTGCCGCCCACGCTGTCATCGACATACGGGTCGCCTTCCTGGCGCGCCTTGCCGGCATGGCGGTGCGTGCCGGGCGGATCGATATCCTGGTCGAATTGTGGGCTGGGTACGCCAAAGCGCATGGCCTGCGGTGTAAAACTTTCCGGCAAGGCAGGCGCCGTCACGGGGATGCGCCAGTCGTCGGGCGGCACGGCATTGATGGGGGTCTTCAGCATCATCATGAGGGCCGACGTGGCCGCGGCCGTGCGCACGGTCGTCGCCTTGCCTGCCGCGCTGGTGCTGGCGCGCACGCCTTTATTCGGATCGTATCTGGAGATCGGCGAAGGGGGATGCCAGAATTCGGCGCTGCCCCGCGCGGGCTGGCGATAGTGGTTGCTCCAATAGTCATAATCGCCGTGCCGGCCAACGGGGAAGCCCTGCGCAAACACCCGCTGGCTGAAAACGCCGTCGCCGCGCGTGGCCTTGATCTCCTCGGCGCTCAGACCTAGCCAGCCGATGCCCTGGATGGGCGTGGCGGAAATTACCTGATCGTGCGGGTTGCAATACAGGGTGACGCGGCCGCGCGTGGTGGGCTGCGGGCCGCAGGCATAGGCGGCCCGGTCCTTCTCCAGGGTGAAATCATGGCGCACATTGGCGGCCATCTGCGCCAGCGCGGCGGACAATGGCGGCTCCTTGGCCTGGCCGCGCACGATGTCGAAGAACGCTGCCAGGGTCTGGCGGCGCGCCTTGCCGCTCTGCCGGCCGACATTGCCATCGACATCCCTGACCTGCCCCTGCAGCCAGCCTTCCGTATCGTTTCTGCGCAACAGGCTGTAGGGCGGATTGCACAAAACATAAGTATCGGCCACGCAGCGCCCGCTTTTTCCCGCCGCATCCTGCACCTTGGCCATCTTATTGCCCAGAAACGCGGCCGCCATTCCCACCATATTGCCCTGGCTGTGGCAGACCAGCGTGATGGGCGCGTCGGCCTGCTGCCGGCGGATGGCCGCCACCAGGTGCGCCAGGCGCAGCGCGGCCAGCACGAAGTAGGGGCGCGGCGGGCAGGCATACACGATGCGGTCGTTGACGGGGTTCAAGTGCTCGATATGTACCCACAGGAAGAGGGCGTCCGACAGGCCCTCGCCCCACAGGTCCGGCAGCGAGGAGCAGCCATTGGCGAACGGGCCGCCGCCCCAGTAAGCGTGTTCGTTCAGGTAGACGGAATCGCCATATTTCTGCAATTCGGTGTCGCTGGCCTTGTAGCCCCAGCGGAACTGGATCACGGGAGAGAAATGCGCTTGCGGCGCGACGAAGGTGCTGGCCGTGTAGTCGGGATCGACATAGCCGTCATCGCTCAGTTCGCTACGGTAGCGCACCGGCGTCAGTTGCCCGCCCTGCGCCGTAGCATGCGCCATGTGCTCGTCGCAGCGCTTCATGCGCGTGTTCAGGCCCTTGCACAGGCCGTCTTCAGCCGCGCCGTACCACTCGCCATCGGAATTGACGCCATGCACGAAGACGACGATGCCCGGCGACGGCGCCTGCAGCAGGCAGGCGAGCTTGCTGTGATCGAACAGGGTCGTGCCCTCGGCCTTGCCCACGACCAGGTCCACCTGGGCATCAAACGGATCGCGGCATTTCGGCTCTTCCATGGCGGGCTTTGGACGTGTCTGGACAAGCCACTCTAAGCCATAGCCTCCACGCACGTTTTACGCCATGTCAAGCCAGCTGTTGCAGGGATCTTGCATGGCTTTTTTGATCGAAATATCACTTTATTTCGATGCCACTTCGCTACGCTTATTTCATCCGGGGAATTTTGATCCACATCAAAGTTTTTTCCCGGTCAAACACTTACTCTCTGGCCACCATCATAAATAGTAATTCCAGGGAGAGTCTTTGTGGATCAATCGCTGAACTATAACTACAAGATCGTGAAGCAATTCGCGGTCGCTACTGTGGTATGGGGCATCATCGGCATGCTGGTTGGCGTTATCATCGCCGCTCAGCTGGCCTGGCCTGCCCTGAACCTCGACATACCATGGCTGACATACGGACGCTTGCGTCCGCTGCACACGAATGCGGTGATTTTCGCCTTCGGCATCTGCGGCCTGTTCGCTACTTCGTACTACGTTGTCCAACGCACCTGCCAGGTGCGCCTGTTTTCCGACAAACTGGCCGCCTTCACGTTCTGGGGCTGGCAAGCGGTGATCCTGTGCGCCGTCGTCACCCTGCCCTTGGGCATGACACGCGGCAAGGAATACGCGGAACTGGAATGGCCTATCGCCATCCTCATCGCCGTCGTCTGGATCGCCTACGCCATCGTTTTCTTCGGCACCTTGATCAAGCGCAAGGTCAAGCACATCTACGTGGCCAACTGGTTCTTCGGCGCCTACATCCTGGCCGTGACGATTTTGCACGTGGTCAATGGCGCCGTCATGCCAGCCTCGTTCACCAAGTCGTATTCCGCATATGCGGGCGTGCAGGACGCCATGATCCAGTGGTGGTACGGCCATAACGCGGTGGGTTTCATCCTGACCGCCGGCTACCTGGGCATGGTCTACTACTTCATCCCGAAACAGGCCGAGCGCCCCGTGTACTCGTACCGTTTGTCGATCGTCCACTTCTGGGCGCTGATCTTCACCTACATGTGGGCGGGTCCGCATCACCTGCACTACACGGCATTGCCTGACTGGACGCAATCGATCGGCATGGTCTTCTCGCTGGTCCTCCTGGCACCAAGCTGGGGCGGCATGATCAACGGCATCATGACCCTGTCGGGCGCCTGGCACAAGCTGCGCACCGACCCGATCCTGAAATTCATGATCGTTTCGCTGTCGTTCTACGGCATCGCCACCTTCGAAGGTCCGATGATGTCGATCAAGACCATCAACTCGCTGTCGCACTACACCGACTGGACCGTTGCCCACGTGCATGCGGGCGCCTTGGGCTGGGTGGGCTTCATCACCATGGGTTCGATCTACTACCTGCTGCCGCGCCTGGCGGGCCGCACGCAGATGCACAGCACGCGCCTGGTCGACGTGCACTTCTGGGTGGCCACCATCGGCATCGTGCTGTACATCGCGGCAATGTGGATCGCCGGCGTGATGCAGGGCCTGATGTGGCGCGCGGTCAATCCGGACGGCACCCTGACCTACACCTTTGTCGAGAGCGTGAAAGCGACGTATCCGTACTACGTGGTGCGCGTGGCCGGTGGCCTGCTGTACCTGTCGGGTATGTGCATCATGGGCTACAACACCTGGATGACTCTGCGCGGCAGCAAACTCCCCGTCGCCCGCATTCCGGAACTGAACGCGGCGCACGCCTGATAGGAGCGAAAGCAAATGAAATTTTCACATGCATGGATTGAAAGAAACCCCTGGCTGCTGATCGCCCTGGTCACGGTGGTGATCAGCATCGGCGGCGCCGTCGAGATCGTTCCCCTGTTCTTCCAGAAGAGCACGACGGAACCCGTCGCCGGCCTGAAACCGTACTCGCCGCTGCGCCTGGCAGGCCGCGACATTTACGTGCGCGAAGGCTGCTACAACTGCCACTCGCAGATGGTGCGTCCGCTGCGCGCGGAAACGGAACGCTATGGCCACTATTCGGTCGCCGGCGAATTCGTCTACGACCGTCCGTTCCAGTGGGGTTCCAAGCGCACGGGGCCCGACCTGGCCCGCGTGGGCGCGCGCTACAGCGACGAATGGCACCGCACGCACTTGAACAACCCGCGCGACGTGGTGCCCGAGTCGAACATGCCGTCCTACCCCTGGCTGGCGAAGACCAAGCTGGTGCCTGACGACATCATGCCGAAGATGCGCGCCCTGAAACGCCTGGGCCAGCCGTACAGCGATGAAGAGATCGCCGCCGGCCCCGCGCAGCTGCAGGACAAGACGGAAGAAGACGCCCTGGTCGCCTATCTGCAAGGCCTCGGTACATTAATCAAAACAAGGAATTAGCATGGCAATCGAAAACCTGTTTGACAGCGCCAGCAGCGTCATGACGGTGGTTTCCTTTACGACGTTCGTGGGCATCCTGTGGTGGACGTTCAGCCGCAGCAACAGCGACTTCGACGCGGCAGCCCGCCTGCCGTTCGCCGACGACGCGCTCGACTATCCGGCCGAAGCCGAAATGACCCTGGCGAAGGAACATAACCATGGCTGACTTTACCAATGGCTTCTGGAATATCTACGTCATCGTGCTGTCCCTGCTGGGCATCATCGGCTGCGGCGTGCTGCTGTACTCGCAGTCGAAAATCAAAGTGGTCGAGGGCGCCCCTGCTGACGGCACCACGGGCCACGTCTGGGACGAGGACTTGAAGGAACTCAATACGCCGATGCCGCGCTGGTGGATGTGGTTGTTCTACATCACCATCGTCTTCTCGCTGGCGTACCTGTTCCTGTATCCGGGCCTGGGCAACTATGCCGGCAGCCTGGGCTGGAAATCGACGGGCCAGTACGAGGAAGAGCTGAAGAAGGCGGAAGCCGACTACGGTCCCCTGTTCAACAAGTACCTGAGCCAGGACTTGAAGACGGTGGCCGCCGATCCGCAGGCGCAAGCCATCGGCCAGCGCCTGTTCCTGACCTACTGCGCGCAATGCCACGGTTCGGATGCGCGCGGCAACAAGGGCTTCCCCAACCTGACGGACAAGGACTGGCTGTATGGCGGCGAACCCGACATCATCAAGACCACCATCATGCACGGCCGCAATGGGCAAATGCCACCGATGGGCGCCGCCCTGGGCTCCGAAAAGGATGTCGAGAACGTGGCCCATTATGTGCTGAGCCTGTCCGGCTCCACCTCGGATCCCGTCAAGTCGGTGCTGGGCAAGGCCAAGTTCGGCGCCTGCATGGCCTGTCATGGCGCCGATGCCAAGGGTAACCAGATGCTCGGCGCGCCGAACCTGACGGACAAGACCTGGCTGTACGGCGGCAGCGCCGACACCATCATGGAAACCGTACGCAAGGGACGCAGCAACACCATGCCGGCCTTCAGCGATTTCCTCGGCGAATCCAAGGTACACGTGCTGTCGGCGTATGTCTGGAGCCTGTCGAATCCGCAGGCACCCGCAAAGTAAAAATGGAACCTCAAGTCATCAAGATGTATGCGGCCCGCGAGCAAATCTACCCTCGCGAGGCCAAAGGACGCTACGCTACCTGGCGATGGGTATGCGTATGGCTTACCCAGCTGGCGTTCTACGGCTTGCCGTGGTTGACCTGGAATGGCAGGCAAGCCCTGCTGTTCGATTTGACCACGCGCAAGTTCTACATTTTCGGCGTCGTGCTGTGGCCCCAGGATTTCATCTATCTGGCGGCCCTGCTGATCATCTGTGCGTATTTGTTGTTCCTCGTCACGGCCATTGCCGGGCGGGTGTGGTGCGGGTTCTCTTGCCCGCAAACGGTATACACGGAAATTTTCCTGTGGGTCGAACGCCGCATCGAGGGCACGCGCAGCGCGCGCATGGCCCTCGACAAGCAGGGCCCCTCCGTGCGCAAGGCGTTCAAGAAGACGGCCAAGCACCTGGTATGGGGCGCCATCGCCCTGTGGACGGGCTTTACCTTTGTCGGCTACTTCACGCCGATCAAGGAACTGGCGCAGTCGGTGACCACGCTGAACTTCGGTCCCTGGGAATGGTTCTGGGTCTTGTTCTACAGTCTGGCAACCTACGGCAACGCGGGCTGGCTGCGCGAGCAGGTGTGCAAATACATGTGCCCCTACGCGCGCTTCCAGAGCGCCATGTTCGACCAGGACACCCTGATCATCACCTACGATGCCAAGCGCGGTGAACCACGTGGCGCCATGAGCAAGAAGGCCGGCAACAACGACAAGCTGGGCGATTGCATCGACTGTACCCTGTGCGTGCAGGTGTGTCCGACCGGTATCGATATCCGTAACGGCCTGCAGTATGAATGCATCGGTTGCGCCGCTTGCGTCGATGCCTGCAACAGCGTGATGGACAAAGTCGACCGGCCACGGGGACTGGTACGCTACAGTACCGACCATGCGATGGAAAACAACTTCAATTCGAAGCAGATACGCCAGCGCGCCATGCGCCCGCGCGTCTTGATCTACACTTCCATCCTGGCCCTGATCATCATCGCCGTGTGTACTTCGCTGGCCCTGCGCACGCCCCTGAAAATGGACGTGATCCGCGACCGCGGTTCCATGGGACGCGAAGTGGAAGACGGCATGATCGAAAACGTCTACCGCCTGCAGATCATGAACACGTCGGAGCAAAGCCAGCATTTCAAAATCAGCGCTTCCGGCTTGCCGGGCCTTACCTTGCTGACGCGCGAAGAAGTGACCTTGCAGCCGACGGAAACGCTGGGTTGGCCGATCCGCCTGCGCGTGCCGCACGGCGTGGGAGAGAAGGGCTCGAACAAGATTGCGATCGAATTGCAATCGCTGGACGACCCATCGCTGCATGTGCGTGAAAGCGCGGTATTCATCGTGCCGCGTTAACAAGGAAAGGCGGACGGGGACCGGGTGCCCTCGCCGCCGCCACGAAGTTGCAGGAAGGCCGGTCCCCATGCGGGGACTGGCTGATTAAACAGGAGAAATATCATGTCCGACAGTCTGAAACTGCAAGCACCCGTTGCACCGTGGTACAAGCATCGCTGGCCATGGCTGCTGATGATCGGCCCCGGCCTGTCCGTGGTCGTCGGCAGCTTCATGGGCTATATCGCGTTTACGCAGCCCGATGCACTGGTGGTGGGCGATTATTACAAGCAGGGCAAGGCGATCAACCAGGATTTGAAGCGTGACACGATCGCCAGCGACCTGGCGATGGATACGCGCCTGTCGTATGACGTGGCGCAAGCACGCCTGACCGGTTCCGTGCACAGCTTCGGCAAGGCCTATCAGGCGCCTTTACAGCTGCACCTGGCGCATGCGACCCTGCCGGAAAAAGATATCAAGGTGCTGGTGCAGCCCGATGCGGCCGGCAATTTTTCCGTGGCGCTGCCGATGCTCGAGCGCAGCCGCTGGCAAGTGCTGGTGGAAAACGACAAACGCGAGTGGCGCCTGTCCGGCATCTGGACCTGGCCCCTGCAGCGCAGCATCGCGCTGCATGCGGATGAAGAGCTATAACGTACAGCGCCGGGAAAACCGTAGCGAGCGGCAGTGATTTGTGGTTGAGAAGCGCAGCTGTGCTATAGCACAGCGAGCATCGCAAGCCGCAAAGCGCGACGCGCAGCAGGTTTTGACGGTGCTGTTACTTGCAGACGTCCGTGCCGGCCGTAATGGCTTTCAGCTTGGCCGGCTGCAGGATTTCAATTTCCCGGTTGGAGACGCGCAACCAGCCTTCCTTCTTGAACTTCGACAGCAGGCGGCTGACGCTCTCGATGGTCAGGCCCAGGTAGTTGCCGATTTCCTCGCGCGACATGCGCAGCTGGAAATTGCTGCCCGAATAGCCGCGCGCTTCATAGCGCGACGCCAGGTTGACGATGAAGGCGGCAAAGCGCTGCGTCGCCTGCATATTGCCCAGCAACAGCATGACGCTTTGCTCGCGCGTGATTTCCTGGCTCATCATGCGGTGGAAATGGCGCAGCAGGGTCGGCATATTGCCCAGCAATTGTTCCAGGCTGGAAAACGGGATTTCACACACTTCGCTGTCTTCCAGCGCCACCGCATTACAGTGGTGGCGGTCGGCGCTGATGGCGTCCATGCCCAGCAGTTCGCCCGCCATCTGGAAGCCCGTCACCTGCTCTTCGCCGCCCGGATTGATCTGGTACGTCTTGAAATGCCCCAGGCGGATCGCATACAGGTTCTGGAACGAGTCGCCGATGCGGAACAGCGAGGCGCCGCGCACGATCTTGCGGCGGCGGCCGATGATCTGGTCCAGCCTGTCCATGTCGCCCACATCGAGGCCCATCGGCAGGCACAATTGATGCATGCTGCAGGTCGAGCATCGCGCACGCAACGCCTCCACGTTCACGGTGGGCAAGGTTGGAGTGAGTAGCGCTTCAGTCATGTCGGTACCTTTTAGAAAATGCAACAACAAGTTTACTGCATACAGCCGCATACAGGGTTGCCGTATGCCAATTTCACCGTAAATTCGGCGAATAAACGACGTCCAGCCTTTAATTATATGGCAACATCGTCAAAAGCCCGTAGGGGGCGGGCAATTTGCGCGGCGGCGCTTGCCAAGCTGGGGCATTGATAGGAAAATTCCTGACAGCATTATCTGCCGCCTGTGCCGCCCGGTACTGAAAAGGAAATCATGAAGCCTCTCGGCATTAAAGCAAAAGTCGCGCTGGCCACCAGCCTGACCTCGATCGCCATGATCGCGCTGGTCACCATGATCCAGGTGCAGCACATGCGCGACGACTTCACCCGAGTACTGCTGAGCCAGCAATCGTCCCTGATCACCCGCACCGCCGCCGAGCTCGACGACAAGCTGGGCATGCTGCTGCAGATCGTCACCCTGACGGCCCGACAACAGCCGCCGGAATTGATCGCCCGGCCCGCCCAATTGCGCGAATACTATTCGCGCCGCTCGATGCTGGTGCTGTTCGATGACGTGCTGGTACTCGACGCGCATGGCGCCGTCGTGGCCGACATGCCGGAGGTAGCGGGGCGCGCCGGCATCAACGTCGCCGAGCGCGAGTATTTCCAGACCGTCCTGCGCACGCGCCAGCCCATGATCACCGAACCGATGCTGGGCAAGTCGAGCGGCATGCCCATCGTGCAGATGGTGGCGCCCGTGCTGGCCGCCGATGGCCAGGTGGCCGGCGTGGTGATCGGCGTGCTGCGCCTGTACAAGGACAACCTGCTGGGCCGCCTGCGCTCGGAAAAGATCGGCAAGAACGGCTATTACTTCATCCTCACGCGCGGCGCCGTGCCGCGCTACGTGCTGCATCCCGATACCAGCCGGCTGTTGCAACCGCGCCAGCCGAACGCCAACCTGACGACGACCCGGCTGCTGCAGGAAGATGGCGAAGGCAGCATGGTCAGCACCAACAGCCGCGGCATCACGGCCGTCAACAGCTTCAAGCGCCTGAAATCCGTAAACTGGCTGCTGGCCGCCTCGCTCCCCGTCGAGGATGCCTTCGAGCCGTTCGATGGCGTGCTGTACCGGCTGGTGCTGTGGAGCATCCTCGCCTCGCTGCTGGCCGCCTTTGTTCTGGGCTGGGTCACCGTGCGCCTGCTGTCGCCGCTGGTGCGCCTGCGCGACACCCTGCAAGCCCTGCGCACCAGCGGCAGCCGCTTCACGCCCGTGCCGGTGCAGCAGCGCGACGAGATCGGCGAACTGACGGAAGCGTTCAACGGCCTGATGAGCGAACGCGACCGCCTGCAGCAGGAACTCGAATCGCGCGCGGCGGAACTGGAACAGGAACGCGACCGGGCCGAGGCGGCGAACCGCGCGAAGAGCGATTTCGTGGCCAACATGAGCCATGAAATCCGCACGCCCCTCAATGCCGTGCTGGGCATGGTGTATTTGCTGGGCAATACCAGGCTCGACACGGAACAGCGCAAGTATCTGACCATGGTCAGAGTGGCGGGCCAGTCGCTGCTGGGCATCCTCAACGACGTGCTCGACTATTCGAAGATCGAGGCACGGCGCATGGAATTGTCGCCCGTCGAATTCGACCTCGACGAAGTCATGAATACCCTGGCCACGACGATGACGATGAATGCGGGCGAAAAGGAGCTGGAACTGGCCATCGCCGTCGAGCCCGACGTGCCGCGGCGCCTCGTGGGCGACGCCCAGCGCCTGCAGCAAATCCTCGTCAACCTGGCCGGCAACGCCATCAAGTTCACGGAGAGCGGCGAAGTGGTGGTGGCCGTCAGCCTGGCCGAGAGCGAGAGCGGCCGCGCCTGGCTGCGCTTCGAAGTGCGCGACACGGGCATCGGCATGACGGAACTGCAGCAACAGCAGCTGTTTGCCGCGTTTTCCCAGGGCGACCAGAGCATCACGCGGCGCTTCGGCGGCACGGGCCTGGGCCTGGCCATCAGCAAGCAGCTGATCCACATGATGGGCGGCGACATCGCCGTCGCCAGCAGCGAAGGCAAGGGCAGCCGCTTCTGGTTCAGCGTGCCCTTCGAGATGCTGGCGCAGCCGGCAGAAACGCGGCGCACGCCGGCGCTGGGCCAGCTGCGCCTGCTGGTGGCCGACGACAACCGCACCACGCGCGAACTGATCGTCAAGCTGATCGAGGCGTGGGGCTGGCTGGCCGACGAAGTGGACTCCGGCTTTGCCGCCATCGAACTGTACCGCGAACGCCTGGCGCAGCAGCAACCGTATGATGTGGTGCTGGCCGACTGGCACATGCCCGTCATGGATGGCCTGGCCACGGCCAAGGCCATCCGCCAGGCGGCCAGCGGCCAGCGCCAGCCCATCGTGGTAATGGTCAACGCGTTCGCCCGCAACCACCTGGAAGAAATCTCCAGCGCGGCCGAGGCCGACGTCGTGCTGATGAAGCCGATCACGGGATCGAGCCTGTTCGACGCCCTGCACCAGGCGCTGATCGCCAAGGACGACGGCGGCGAGCAACGCATGCTGCACCAGCCGCTGGGCACGGAACTGGCCGGCGTGCATTTCCTGCTGGTGGAAGACAACCACCTGAACCAGGCCGTGGCGCGCGGCATCCTCGAACACATGGGCGCCACCCTGGACGTGGTGGGCGACGGCTTGCAAGCCGTGGAACGGCTGCGCACGGAAGCGCTGCGCTACGACATCGTGCTGATGGACATGCAGATGCCCGTCATGGACGGTTTCAGCGCTACCCACATCATCCGCACGGAACTGCGTTTGCACCTGCCCGTGATCGCCATGACGGCCGGCGTGCTGGCGTCCGAGCGCGAGCGCTGCATGACGGCCGGCATCAGCGATTTCATCGCCAAGCCCGTGGTGGTGGAAGAGATGATGGAAGTCATCCTGCGCCACCTGCCCAAGCGCCCGCAAGTACAGACGGCCGAGCCGGCACGCATCGCCGATGAGGAAGTGTTTTCCATGGCGCCGCTGATGCGCGTGATGGGACGCGATGCGAAGGGGCGCGGCGTGCTGCGGCGCATGGTGGAAGACGCGCTGAACAAGGGCACGACGCCCGTGCGCGACGCCGAAACGGCGTTGCAGGCGGGCCGCCACAGCGACGTGGCACGCATCCTGCACAGCGTGCGCGGCTCCGTCGGCACCCTGGGCACGAAGCGCCTGATCCGCGCCGCGTTCGCCACCGAGGAAGCCATCGATGCGGGCCGCCTGGACGAGGTGCCGGCGCTGCTGGCGCACACGGCGCAGGAACTGGAACAGGCGCTGGCGGCGGCGGCGGATTGGTTGTCGCGCCTGCAGGATTAAATCAGGCGGGCACGCCCAGAATCACGCTGGACGCCTTGAAGATGGCCGTCACGTTGCTGCCAAGCTCGATGCCCAGGTCGGTGCTGCTCTGGTTCGTGATGATGGCGGCAATCGTGCCGCCGCGCGGCAAGTCCAGCACCACTTCCGTATTGACGGCGCCCGTCTGCACGCGCGTCACGACCCCGGCCAGCTGGTTGCGCGCGGAAAAGCGCGCGCCCTGGCTGTCCGTCACGAGGATGATAGACGACGCCTTGATCAGCGCAAACGCTTCCGCGCCCGGCACCAGGCCCAGGCTCGCGCTGCTGCCCTGCGTGACGATGGCCACGATGTGCTGGCCACCGGGCAATTCCAGGGTGACTTCATCGTTGACGGCGCCCTGTTTCAGTTCGGTCACCTTGCCCAGGAATTGATTGCGTGCCGTGGTTTTCATGGCCATTCTCCGTATGAGTAAAAGATCGTCGGCGATGCCTTCCGCCTGGCTGCCCAGCTGGCGCAGATAGCGGGCATGCTCGCGCTCGATAATACGGAAATTGTCGACCAGCTGGCGCCCCCGTGGCGTCAGCCGCGTGCCGCCGCCGCCCTTGCCGCCCGTCAAGCGCTCGACCAGCGGTTCGCCAGCCAGGTTGTTCATGGCGTCGATGGCGTCCCAGGCCGCCTTGTAGCTCATCTTCACAAGCTTGGCCGCCTGCGTGATGGAGCCGCACTCGGCGATGGCGCCCAGCAATTCCACCCGGCCGGCGCCGCCCAGGTTTTCTCCGCCCACCGTCATCCATACCGAGCCTTGCAGGCCGATTTCCGCTGCCGCTGATTTATCCAATACGTTCACCCAATGTCTCTTCCATGCTGTCAATTTGTCCGTCACGCAAGTAAAGCACATGTTCACCCAGAATGCGCGCATCTTCCGGATCATGTGTGATCAGGATCATGGGCACGTCCAGGCGCTGCTGCCACTGGCTCAACTCCAGGCGCATTTTGACACGCAGGGCCGGATCGAGGGCGGCAAACGGCTCGTCGAGCAGCAGCGCGGCCGGCTCGGCCACGAGCGCCCTCGCCAGCGCCACCCTTTGGCGCTGGCCGCCGGACAACTCGTCGGGAAACTGGTGCGCCAGTTCCTGCAGGTGGAAGGCGTCGAGCCAATGCTCGACCTTCTCCAATTTTTCGCGCGCGCGCGGATTGAACCAGCCGCGGCGCAGGCCAAAGCCCACGTTCTGGCGCACCGTCAGGTGAGGGAACAGCGCGTAATCCTGGAACAGATAGGCGACATTGCGCTGCTGCGGCGGCAAATTGATGCCGGCGGCGGAATCGAACAGGGTGCGCCCGTTCAGGCGGATATGGCCCGCCTCAGGCGTGAAGAGGCCGGCAATGGCTTTCAAGGTCATGCTCTTGCCGGCGCCGGACGGGCCATACATGGCGATGCGCTGGCTGCTGGAGGTGCATTGCACCTGCAGGTCGAAGCGGCGTTTGCCGGAGCGCAAGGTGGCGCGGAGGTCGAGGTCGAGTTGCATAGGCGTCATCATCTGCGTCATTTGTGCGCGATGCGTCCGGGCGCCAGGCGGCCCGCCGACAGCAGCACCACGATGCAGACCAGGGAGATAATCAGCACCAGCGTATTGGCCACCTCGTCCTGGCCCGCCTGCACGGCTTCAAACACGGCCACCGACAAGGTCTGCGTCTTGCCGGGGATGCTGCCGGCCACCATCAGGGTGGCGCCGAACTCGCCCAGCGCGCGCACAAAGCCCAGCAGCACGCCGGCGAGGATGCCGCGCCAGGCCAGCGGCAAGGTCACGCGGAAAAAGATCGCCATTTCCGAGATGCCCAGCACGCGGGCCGCCTGCTCCAGCTGGCCATCGACCGCTTCGAAGGCGGCGCGCGCGGGCTTGAAGACGAGGGGAAAGGCGACCACCGTGGAGGCGATCACGGCGCCTTGCCACGTAAAGATGAGATTGATGCCGAAGTTGTCCTGCAGCCAGATGCCCATCGTGCCGCGCCGGCCCAGCAGCACCAGCAGGTAATAGCCGAGCACGGTGGGCGGCATCACCATCGGCAGGGTCATGAGGGCGTCGAGCAGCTCGCGCCCGGGAAAACGCGTGCGCGCCAGCACATAGCCCGTACCGATGCCGAGCAGCAAATTGAGCGCTGTGGCCCACGCCGCTACCTTGAGCGACAGGGCCAGCGCGGTCCAGGCGATATCCATGCGCGTTCGTTTACCTTATGGCTTCTTGAAACCGTACTTGGCGAGGATGGCTTGCGCCGGCGCCGTCTGCAGGTAGCTGACGAAGCGCTTCGCTTCAGCCTGGTTGGCGCTGTCCTTGATGGTGGCGATCGGGTACAGCACGGGCGCGTCCAATGGCACGTCCAGCACCACGTTCACCTTGTCTTTCATGATGGCCGCGTCGGTGGCGTAGACAAAGCCCGCATCGACTTCGCCGCGCGCCACGTAGTCGAGCGACTGGCGCACGTTCTGCGTGCCGATGGCCTTGGGCTGCACGGCATCCCACAGCTTCGCCTTCTTCAGCGCGCCTTCGGAGTAACGGCCGACGGGCACGCTGGCCGGATTGGCGATGGCCACGCGGGTCACGCTCTTGTGCGTCAGGTCGCTCAAGTTCTTGATGCCCAGCTTGCTATCGTGCGGCACGATCAGCACCAGGCTGTTGCCGACGAAATCCATGCGGTCGGCCGGCAGGACGAAGCCCTGCTTTTGCGCCGCATCCATGGTTTCCTGGTCGGCCGAGGCAAACACGTCCACGGGCGCGCCCTTGACGATCTGTTGCAGCAGCACGCCCGAGGCGGCGAAGTTCAGGGACACCTTGCTGCCCGGATACTGCGCCTCGTAGCTCTGCGCCGCATCCTTGAACGCATTCGTCAGGCTGGCCGCGGCCGACACCACCACTTCACCGGCAAGGGCGGAGGTGGCGGCGGTGGCCAGCAGGGCGGTGCCAAGCAGGCGGGCGAGGGAGGTGAGGCGCATGATCGTATCCTTGTAAAGTGAACAGTGAACAAGGAGCGTAATATACACTTATATATAGCGTTCTGCCATTGCATGGGTCAAGGCAACGCCAATGACATTGACAGACGGGAATGGGCGGACTATTTTTAACAAGAGACAACTATCCACTACTTTCCAGGGTTAAACGATGGGATACGCAGCGCTACTGCTTGGCCCCCTGATGCTCCTGGCGGTCATTCTTCTGGCATTGCTCATCGAGAGGCGGCATCCCCTGCAGCAACAGCCCTCCGGGGCGTCACGCTTCAATCTTGCGTATATGCTCATCTATGCCGCCAGCGGCGCCATGCTGGCCCCGCTCACGGCCATCGTCACGGTACAGCTTGTCAATGCGGCCGGCGGCGGGCTCATCAATCTAGCCTCTTCAGGCTGGATGCTGGCGCCGGCCTTCCTCGCGTATGCCCTGACCATGGATTTTCTGGAATACGTCTTTCATCGCGTGCAACACCGCGTACCCACCATGTGGGCCATGCATTCCTTCCATCACAGCGATACGGCCATGAATGCCAGCACAACGACGCGGCACTATTGGGCCGAAGCGGGCATCAAGGCACTCAGTATCTATCTGCTGGCGGGGATCTTATTCAAGACCAATATGGTGATTCTGGGAATGTACGGGATACTGAGCTTGTATCATGTTTTCCCGCACATGAATGTCCGGGTCGGCTTTGGCCGTTACTGGATGCTGTGCAATTCACCGCAGTACCATCGCGTTCATCACTCGGTGCAAGCCGAGCATTTCAACTGCAATTTCGCGGGGCTGTTCCCCGTCTTCGACTGGCTGTTCGGCACCCACCATATTCCCCGCGCGGGAGAATATCCCCCGACGGGGCTGGACACGGGCAAGGCGCCGGGCACCTTGCTTGACGCGCTGACGTGGCCGGTGCGCAGCAAGGCCCCATCCATCCCCTAGACGCGCACCGCCGCCGCCTCGTCGCGCCGCGCATACTTTTGCGCGATCACGGCGCAAATCATCAGCTGAATCTGGTGGAACAACATCAGCGGCAAGATCACCATGCCCAGCGAACGCGTGGAGAACAGCACCTTGGCCATGGGCACGCCGCTGGCCAGGCTCTTCTTCGAGGCGCAAAAGACGATGGCGATTTCATCTTCCTTGTTGAAACCCAGGCGGCGGCTGACAAAGGTCGAAATACCCAGCACCAGCGCCAGCAGCAGCAGGCTGATCAGGCCCAGGGCCACCAGCGTTTCCACCGAAATCGTATGCCACAGGCCTTCGCTGACGGCTTCGCTGAAGGCCGTATAGACCACCAGCAAGATCGAACCCTGGTCGACGTACTTCAGGGTGGCCTTGTGGCGGTCGACCCAGCGGCCGATCCAGCGGCGCAGGAACTGGCCGGCCAGGAAGGGCAGCAGCAACTGCAGGACGATGGACAGCACGGCGTCCACCGACGACTTGCTTTCCGCGCCCTTGGCCACCAGCAAGCCCACCAGGAGGGGAGCGAGGAAAATACCGATGAAGTTCGAGGCCGAAGCGCTGCAGATGGCGGCCGGCACGTTGCCGCGCGCCATGGCGGTCATGGCAATGGAGGACTGCACGGTGGACGGCAAGGCGCACAGGAACAAGATGCCCATGTACAAGTCGGGCGTGAGGAAGGTCAGCGCCAGCGGGCGCAGTGCCAGGCCCAGCAGAGGAAACAGGACAAAGGTGCTGGCCAGCACCAGCAAGTGCAGGCGCCAGTGCATGGCGCCGGCCACCACGGCTTCGCGCGACAGCTTGGCGCCGTGCAGGAAGAACAGGGCGCCGATGGCGACGGTGGTGATATTGCCGAAGACCACGGCCGTCTGGCCCGTGCAGGGCAGGAAAGTGGCCAGCGCCACGGTGACGAGCAGGGCGATGGTGAAGTTATCGGGTTTCAGATTGCGCAACAGGGCAGCGGGAGAAAAAGAAGACATGCGGTAGCCTGGTAACGGCGCAGCCTTGCAACAGAATGCTGTGCCGGGGATGACAAACAGCGCCGGGAGCGGCGCCAGTGCTGGCTATTCTACTTGTATTTCCCTGCTCCTTGCCTGGCGGCATCGGCATGGCTGGCCGGGTCAAACCGTGCGGACAAAAAAATGCCCTGTCCGCAGACAGGGCAACCCGGAGTAAAGTACAGCGCGAGGGCTTAGCCGGCGGCTTTGACTTTCAGCTCGTTCTTGATTTCTTTCACGCCGCTCACGGAAGCGACGATCTGCACGACGCGGTCACCCGCTTCGGCGCTCGGCACGTCGCCCGACAGGACGACCACACCTTGCTGGGTTGCCACCTTGACGGGCAGGGCAGCGGCTTGCGCATCGGCGCTCAGGGCGGCCTTGGCCGAGGAAGTGATGGTTTCATCAGGGACGGCAGCGGCGGCGTTGGCGGCCACAACGGTGTCAGCAGGAGCTTGTGCTTTTGGTGCGGAGTCAGCGGCATGCGAAGCGGTGATCGAGGCGCCCGACAGTACGATAGCGGCAACCAGGGTATTGAACAGTTTCGATGTTTGCATGGTAGTTCCTCTCAATGAAGTTAAAAGCTTCTTACTTGGATAAAGCAACACTTTGAAGCGTCACATCTACCCATACAGCAAGCACCGTGCCAGCTTTTAATTTCCATTAAAAATCAACGACTTAGCTTTAGACTCGATTTTTCCTGCCCGTTTCGCGGCGTTCCGGGCCGAAAATCCGGGCTTTTTGTCGTCTGCCAGCGACAGCCTGTGGCAACAATATCAATGTTTTACAATAAGTCGTTGATTATTAATACTTTATTTTTGTCGCTATTCAGCGACAGGGTCGCCTTCGCCGCGGAACAGGGCCGGCGTCAGCTCGTATTTCTGCAATAAACGGTAGAACTCCGTGCGGTTGCGGTCGGCCAGGCGGGCCGCGTCGGCCACGTTGCCGTCCGTCAGGCGCAACAGTTGTATCAGGTAGTCGCGCTCGAAGCGCTGCTTCGCTTCGTTGTAGCTGAGCGCTTCCAGCGAGGGCACGCGCAAGGCCCGCTGCACCAGGCTCAAGGGCACCAGCGGCGCCGTGGCCAGCGCGCACACTTGCTCGACGACATTGACCAGCTGGCGCACATTGCCGGGCCAAGGCGCCGCCACCAGGGCCGTCAAAGCGTCGGGCGCAAAGCCGTTCAGGGGTTTCTCATATTTGGCCGCCAGCTTCTGCAGGAAATGATTCGCCAGCAAGGCGATGTCTTCGCGGCGCTCGGCCAGCGGCGGCAGGGTCAAGGTCACGACATTGAGGCGGTAATACAAGTCTTCGCGGAATTGCCCCTCGGCCATCGCCACGTCCAGGTCGCGGTGCGTGGCGGACAACAAGCGCACGTCCACCGGACGCGTCTGGTCGGCGCCCACGGGGCGCACGGCCCGCTCCTGCAGCACCCGCAGCAGTTTCACCTGCAGCGGCAGCGGCATGTCGCCGATCTCATCCAAGAACAGGGTGCCGCCATCGGCCGCCTGGAACAAGCCTTCGCGGTTGCCGACGGCGCCCGTAAACGAGCCCTTCACGTGGCCGAACAGTTCCGATTCCAGCAACTGCTCGGGAATGGCGCCGCAGTTGACGGCGATGAACGGCGCCTTCGCGCGGCGGCTGGCGTTGTGCAGGGCGCGCGCCAGCAATTCCTTGCCCGTGCCGCTGGGGCCGCGGATCAGGATGCTGGCGTCGGACCCGGCCACCAGCTTGGCTTCGGCCAGCAGCTCGGCCATCTGCGCGCTGCGGCTGATCAATTCGGCGCGCCAGCTCTCGTCGCCGGACGCGGGCGCCGGCATGACGGTGGACAGGTTGATCGCATACGCCACCTTTTCCATCAGCAGCTTGCCGTCGAACGGTTTCGTCAGATAGGCGAACGCGCCGCGCGCCGTCGCGTCGACGGCGTCGGGAATGGTGCCGTGGGCTGTGAGCAAAATGACGGGCAGGGCCGCATGCTGGCGGCGGATTTCATCGAACAGGGCCAGGCCGTCGCGGCCCGGCAATTGCACGTCGGTAATAACCAGGGCGGGCAATTCCACGGCCAGGCGCGCCAGCGCCGCTTCCGCGCTGCCCACTGCCGTCACGCGATAGTTGCCCGCCTTCAAGCGGATGGTCAGCAGGCGCAACAGGTCGGGATCGTCGTCGACCAGCAAGATGTGGGCGTGCTCGCTCATTTCGGCGCTCCCGCGGCGGGGCGCACGGACAGGCTGCGCTCGATGTTTTTCAGCGCCTCGAGCTTTTCATTGAGCTGGTCGATGCGGCGCTGGGCGTCGCGCAGCTGCGTGTTGAGCTTGTCGATGCCCTCGTCCTGGCGGCGCAGTTCCGCATACTGGCTGCCCAGCAATTGCGCCAGCGGCGCCAGCAGTTGCGCGTCCTTGCCCGTGGCCGTGGCCAGCGGTTCCAGCAAGGCTTGCGCGCGGGCCAGGTCGCCGGGACCGCGCAAGGCCGCCTGCAGCATGGCGCGGCGCAGCGTGTTGTGCGGCGCGTGATCGGCCTTCGCCAGGTCCAGCTGCGCCTTCACCAGTTCCGACGGCGTCATCAGGCGCAAGGCGCTTTGATACGCCAGCAGTTCCGTCAGCTGGGGATCGGCTACCACCACCACGCGCGGCGGCGTCTGCACCAGCACGGGCGTCTGGGTGGGGGGCTTGGCGGCGCAAGCGCCCAACAGCAGCGCGCAGGCGGCCATGCCGGCCAGGGGAATTCTCGTCATCATAAGGGCAGTTCTATCCGAAAATGCGCGCCGGCGGGGCGCGGTAAAAGAGTGACGCTGCCATCGTGGGCGGCGATATATTCGCGCACGATGGACAGGCCGATGCCATTGCCGTTGCGCGCGCCGGCCGCCTGGCGCACGCCCTGGTAAAACGGCTCGAAGATGCGCGCGGCGTCCTCGGGCGCCACGCCGGCGCCCTCGTCGGTGCAATCGATGCGCACGCGGCCGCCTTCGCCAGACAGGGTGAAACGCACGGTGCCGCCTTCCGGGCTGAAGCGCACGGCATTCGACAGCAGGTTCGCCAGGGCCGTGGCCAGCTTGTCGCGGTCGGCCTGCACGATCAGCGACGCGCCCTGCACCTCGACCGTCAAGCGGCGCGCCAGCCATTGCAGGCGCTGCCCGGCCACCACATCTTGCAGCAAGACCAGCAAGTCCACCTTGCTGCGCGCCAAATGCTGGGCATCAAAAGCGGCGGTATTGTAGCGCAGCAAGTCTTCGATCTGGGTTTGCAGGGACGCCGTGTTTTGCTGCAGGATGCCGGCGATTTCACGCTGACCGTCGCTGAGCTTGCCCGCGACTTCGTCTTCCAGCAAGGCCACGCCTTCGCGCAGGGCCGCCAGCGGGGTTTTCAGCTCATGCGAGATGTGGCGCAGAAAACGTTCCTTGTCGGCATCGAGATCGGCCAGGCGCTGGCGCAGCCAGTCGAGCTGCTGGCCCAGGCGGCGCGTGTCGGCCGGGCCGCCGACGACGATGGGCTGGTCGTAGCGCTTGTCGCCCAGGCGCTCGATGGCCGTCTCGATGCGGCGCAGCGGGCGCGACAACAGAAAGCCGAAGCAGGTGGCCAGCACGGCCGCCAGCAGCACGGCGCCGCCGACCAGCACGCCCAGCAGGCGGCGCTGGCGTTCCAGCTCGGCCAGCAGGGCATCGTTGCGGCTGCCGATTTCCGTCTTGCTTTCGCGCGCCAGGCTGTCATTGATCTGCGTCATGCGGGCAAACGCGCGGTACACGACGGCGTGGCCATCGCGCTTGCGGCGCTTACCCGCTTGCAAGACTTCCCACGCCGCTTGCGCCTGCACCGTCCATTCGTCGGCCAGTTGCGGGGCGAACTCGGGCGTGGCCCGGTTCAGCACTTGCAGCGCCGCCGTCGCTTCGTCGCGGGCCGCCGCGTAGCGCTCGCGGAAGACGGGATCGTCGAGCACGAGGAATTGGCGCGCGCTGCGCTCCATGGCCAGCGTGCGCTCGGACAGGCGCTGCGACTGTTCCGTCAGGGCAATCGCCTGCGCCGCCGTCTCGCGCCCCAGCCGCGCCAGGTGTTCCAGGGTCAGCAGGGCTTGCACGGAGGTGGCCGTCAAAATGCCCGTCGTCAAAATGAAGGCGGCAAATAGCAGTTGGCGAAAGGAAAGTCGGGACAAGGTGGGCGCCTTCGGTTCAGTCTGGAGTGCAAAAGGCGCATGGTACGCTAAGCGTTCATCGCGGGGCGCCACCTGTCAAAAAATAGGCGATCTGACAATGTTGTTGCTTTTGCGATCGGCAAGCAAGCCACGGCGGCGGCGCGCAGATACTCCTAGTACAATAGGGAAAAGCTTCATACAGGCATCAAAGTGGCCCCGGCCCTGGCATTACGCCACTTTGCCCCCACATGTGATGCAGCCCCACCGACACTCCGAATCACCTACCGCAGAGATCCCATACCGCATGAGCACATTTGAAAAAGTCAGCAGCAACTTCATTCCAGTCTTGCAGGCAACCATCGAGCAATATGTCGAGCCAGCAACGGGCATGCGCCATATCCACATGCATACCGAGCAGGCTGAGATGGTGTTCCTGGTGGCCTTTCCCACTGTGCCGGAAGTAAGCGACGGGCGCGCCCACATCCTCGAGCACCTGGCCTTGTGCGGCTCGGCCCGCTACCCGGTGCGCGACCCCTTCTTCTCGATGTTGCGCCGCTCGACGGCCACCTTCATGAATGCGATGACCTACCCGGACCGCACCGTGTACCCGTTCGCCAGCACCGACCGCAAGGATTTCTTCAACCTGCTCGACGTATATCTGGACGCCGCCTTCTTCCCGAATCTCGATTACCTGAATTTCCGCCAGGAAGGCTGGCGCCATGCGTTCGAAGGCGACAAGCTGGTGTACCAGGGCATCGTCTTCAACGAAATGAAGGGCGCCTTCAACAGCCCCATGCGCGCGCTCGACAGCGGCATCGCCAGCGCCTTGCTCAAGGGCACGACGTATGAAGTGGAATCGGGCGGCGATCCGCTGGTGATCCCCGAGCTGACGCATGAAATGCTGAAAGAATTCCACGCCAGCCACTATCACCCTTCGCAAGCCGTGATCATGACCGCCGGCAATATCGAAGCGTCGGCCGTGCAAGAGCAGGTGGCCGAACGCGTGCTGTCCAAGCTCAGCGGCTTCAGCCCGCGCCGCCTGCCGCAACTGGCGCCCGCGTGGACGGCGCCGCAGGAAAACGTGGTGAAAATTCCATCGCAGGAAGCGCGCGACGATGAATTCGGCCTGCAATTCGCCTGGCTGATGGGCGAGTCGAGCGATCCCATCGCCTACTACCACGCGCATTTGCTGTCGCACGGCTTGCTGGGCGAATCGTCGGCGCCCGTCATGCGCGCCATGGAATCGGCCGGCTATGGCCGCCCGTCGGACATGAATGGCCGCGATGCGGGCATCCGCCAGATGGTGTTCCACATCGGCATGGAAGGCTTGACGCAGGAACAGATCGCCGACGCGCACCAGCGCATCTGGACGGCCCTGGAAGAGACGGCGCAAGAGGGCATTCCCGCCGCCGTGCTGCACGCGGCCTTGCGCGATATCAAATACAGCCAGCGCGAAATCAGCAGCGGCCGCATGCCTTACGGCCTGGGCCGCCTGCTGCACGCCTTGCCGCTGGCCATGTACGACGGCAACGTCATGGATGCCTTCGACAATGCGGACATCCTGGAAACCCTGGAACAGCAAATCGAAGACCCGGAATTCTTCAAGCAACTGGTGCGCGAGCTGATCGCCAATCCAACCCGTCTGACGACGCACGTGGTGCCCGACAGCGCCTACTTCACGGACCGCGCCGCGCAGGAAGACGCCACGCTGGCGGCCCTGCAGGCGAAGCTGACGGACGCCGAGCGCGAGCACATCATCGCCGAGTCCGCCGCGCTGGAAGCGCATCAGCAGCTGCCGTCGAATTCCGAAGTCTTGCCGCGCATCCGCCCCGGCGACGTCAGCGCGCTGCCGCGCCCGGCACTGCCGATTCCCCCGGCCGTCGACGGCGCCGTGGCCTTCAGCATTGCCTCGAACGGCATCAGCTATGCCAATGTGCTGTACGACGTGTCCGGCTTGCCGGAAGCGTCGTGGCCATGGCTGCGCCTGTACACGGACCTGGCGCCGGAACTGGGCGTGGGCGACATGTCGTTCGACGACGCCAGCGCCTGGCGCCAGAGCATGGTGCCATCGTTCCACATCGGCCTGGAAGCCATTCCCCGCCCGCAACAGGCGATGCGCGTGGAATTGTCGTTCTCGGCCAGCGGCTTGCGCGAAGAACACGCGGCCATCGCCGCCGTGCTGTCGGCCTGGATCGCCAAGCCCCGCTTCGATGAAGAAGAGCGCCTGGCTTTCCTGATCGAAAGCCTGGTGCAAGACAAATTGAGCAGCCTGTCCGAATCGGGCAACCGCTACGCCATGCTGGCCGCGGCGGCACCGCTGTCGCCCACGCGCCGCTTCGACGACATCGTCGGCGGCCCGGCGGCCTTGCCGTTCTACCGCCGTTTGCAGCAGCTGAGCAAGACTTCCGAGGGCTTGCAGGAAATCGCGCGCGAGCTCGACACCCTGCACGCGCACATCATCGCCCAGCAGCCAACCGTGCTGTGCGCCGGCCTGGAGCAGGATGGCATCACCCTGGCCCGCTTGCTGGAATTGCCGGCAGCCAGCACGGATGCCGCCGCAGCGACTGAAACGCCAGCGCCGGCAGCCTTGCCGCTGGCCAACACGGCCCTGCATGCGACGAGCCAGATCAACCATTGCTTCGTTTCCTGGGCCGTGCCTGGCGTGCACAATCCGGACGCGTCCGCCTTGGCCGTCGCCGCCGAACTGATGACCAACCAGGTGCTGCATACGGCCCTGCGCGAAAAAGGCGGCGCGTATGGCGGCAGCGCCAGCTATGCGGCCGGCGCCGGCACGTTTACCTTGAGTTCCTACCGCGATCCGCGCCTGGCCGGCACGTACGCCGACTTCGGCACGACCCTGGATCAAATCCTCGATGGCGATTTCTCGCAGGAACAAGTGGAAGAAGCCATCATCTGCGTCATCAAGGGCCTCGACAAGCCCCATTCGCCGTACGCGGAAGCGCTGACGGCGTGGAACATGCAGCAGCGCGGCACGACGGAAGCCGTGCGCCAGCAATTCCGCACGGGCGTATTGACCTGCACCCTGAGCCAGATCAAGGAAGTCACGCGCACCTGGCTGAAAAACGGCCAGCAGAGCCGCGCCGCGTTTGCGGGCAACACGACGCAAGACCTGGCGGGCCTGGACGTGGTCGATCTGCTGGCGCTGGCCAGCTAAGGCGTGGGCTTAACAAGTGTTTTGACTTGGCTGTTGCAACGCCTGACAAAACCGTAGCGAGCGGCAGTGATTTGTGGCCGAGAAGCGCAACCGTAATCTGGTACGGTGAGCATCGCCGGCCGCAAAGCGCGACGCGCAGTAGGTTTGGTCAGGCGTTTCCAGGTACGGCGTTCGGCTCCATGAACATCAACTCCCATTGATGTCCATCCAGGTCCTGGAAACTGTGGCCATACATGAAGCCGAAATCCATCGGCTCCTTGTAGATGCTGCCGCCCGCCTGGACGGCCTTCGCCACCAGCGCATCGACTTCACCGCGGCTTTCGGCCGACAGGCACACGAGCACTTCCGTCGCCACCTTGGTATCGCACAGCTGCTTGGGCGTAAATTGCTTGAATTTGTCGTGCGTCAACAGCATCACGAAAATGTCGTCGGCGACGATCATGCACGTTGCCGTTTCATCCGTGAAATGGGCATTGAAACTGAAGCCCAGCGCCGTGAAAAACGCCACGGAGCGTTCCAGCGACTGGACGGGCAGATTGACAAATATTTTGCGGGCCATCATGTCTCCTTCAAGTGAGATGAAAAATGCTGCCCGCCGATTCTACACCGGCTTTTTACGGGCCAGCGCGTCCCACGGTCTTCGGCACGTAGCCGAAATAGCGGCTGAACGCAGCGCTGAAATTGGACGGATGGCGATAGCCGGTTTGCCAGCCCGCCTGCGCCACCTGGCAACCATTTTCCAGCAGTAACTTTGCCCGCTGCATGCGCAACGCCAGCAGGGTGCGCTGCGGACTGTCGTTGTAGCGGTAGCGCCATCCCTGCTTGAGCTTGAACAAGCTCAGGCCCGCTTGCGCGCACAGGTAATCGAGCGTCAGGTCTTGCGCCATCTGTTCCTGCATCAGCGCATGGACACGCTCCAGCTTGATCATCTCGGCCTCGGACCAGCGCGGGATGGAAGCGGGCACGGGCGCCGGCCGCAGCGCCCGCAACTGTTCCGCCAGGACACTGAGCACGCCGATATGCACGGCCAGCGGATCCGTCGCGCGCAGCAGCGCCCGCGCCTGCAAAGCGGACGCCGCCGTGGTGGCCGCATGCGCCAGCTGGCGCGCGCCGCCGTGGGGCAGCAGTGACGCCAGGCCTTGCGGCCAGTAGCGCGCCAGCGCGTCTTCATCGACCAGCACGCGCAATTGCGCCGCCCGCTGATTCGCCTCGAAACGGCGCTCGCCGCTGACGTGCCGAAACGCCGTCACCGTCGTATGGCCGGCCCGGAAACGCAATTGTTCGCCATCGCGCGTCGTGTAGCCGGACACGCCTTCCAGGCCGATGGTGATCACCATGCCGCCCGCATCGTCATGCTTCGATTGCTCGACGAGCGCAAGGCGCGGACGGTAATCGGAATGCACGAGCAGCAAACCCTGGTCGACCTGGCGCTGGTCAGCGCGGCACTCGCCCATCCCGGGGTCCAGCTGGCGCCGCGTCCAGCCTGCCGCTTCCCTGTCCTGTTCCCTCATCGCTCCCCCTGTTTTCCCGCGCGCCGTCGCGCATACGAAATGCGCCGTGCCGCATACAAATGCAAATGATAATTATTCTCATTGTTGCATAAAATAGGTGCTCTTGCCCACCTCACCGAAAGGAAGCACCATGCCATTCACCACACAACACGCCTTGCAACCGTATTGGGATCTGGCCGTCGCGCCCGTCCAGGCCGATGGACTGGCCGCCGCCCTGGAATTGGGCATTTTCGAATTGCTGGCCACGCCGCACACGCCGACGCAACTGGCCGACGCCCTGTCGCTGCACGCACCGCACACGGCGCTGCTGCTGGAATTACTGTGGAGCATGCAGGTGCTGGAACGCGATGCGGCCGATGCTGATGCGCAGCACTACCGCTGCACGGCCGCCACCTTGCAGTATTTCTGCCGCGACTCCGAGGCCTTTTGCGGCGACGCCTGGCTGTACCGGCTGCATGCGCTGCGCCATTTCGCCACCCAGCTGAGTACGCTGGTGCGCGAGGGCGGCAAGGCCGCGCCCTACAGCACGGCAAGTGGCATCAACTGGGCCATTGCCGCGCAGCAGCAAATTGGCCAGGAACAACGCGCCGTCACCATGCGCGCAGCCCTGTCCGTGATGCAGCGCATCGCCCCGTTTGCAGACGGCCACACGCCGCTGCGCCTGCTCGACCTGGGCGGCGGACCGGGCTGGGTTGCCATTGCGCTGGCGCAAGCCCATGCGGGCTTGCACGGCGGCGTCTTCGACTGGCCGGAAACGGTGGCCGTGGCAGCCGCGAACATCGCCCATGCGCAACTGTCTGACCGCCTGGAGACTGTGGGCGGCGACCTGGCCAGCGACGATATCGGCAGCGGCTACGACCTCATCTGGTGCTCGTCCGTGCTGCATTTCGTGCCCGACATGGCGGCAGCCTTGCGCAAGATCCATGCGGCGTTGACACCCGGTGGCGTCTTCGTTTGCGTGCAGGCGGAAATCGCCCCGGCAGCCGGCGACGCGGCGCGCGTGCTGCCGTATTACTTGCCGATGCGCATGCTGGGCCGCACGGTAACCCAGCAGGGAGAATTGGCGCAGCTGCTGCGCGACACGGGCTGGCGGCAAGTGGAGCAATACAGCGCCAGCGACTTCCCCATGGCGCCCGTGCAGGTGCTGATTGCGCGCAAGGATGGAGCGTGAATCCGTCCCCGCGCAGCGCGCTGCCGCAAGCGCCATTTGATGCATCGCATGGCAAGCGCTGCGCCCATGTGGTTGAATACTGGCTGCGCAGCGATAGCGCTGAACGCTGAACCATGACAAACCCCGCATCACGCATCTGAGATAGCACCAAAATGTCCATCGCCCTATGAGCCTGACACTATCTGATCGTTCTGGAACGATCCTCGGAGAAATTGTCGTCCTGTCCGAGAATGCGCTTGTTCTCGGGACTTTTCTTCCCACGGCAGCCTTTGCCGCATACGCGACCTTATTCAAAAATCTGGAACAAGCCGCCAACGATCAGCTTTTCGTCGAGGCAGACCGATTGGAACAGGAAATTCAGTCATGCGATTTTTGCGTACTCGACACGCACAGCGGCATGCAGCGGAACATAGCTGATTTGCAGATCATGCAAGATGGAATCTGTTTCCATTGGCGAGCAAACTGAGAACAGCCACGGTAAGCCTGCGCCGGCAGCCCGCGCCGGGACCGATGCATGCCGATGTCCCACGGCGCCCGTTTCCGCTCGCCAGTATCAAGCGGGGCTGTCCCGCAACGCGTCGATGATCAGGCCAGCCAGCCGCTCGACGGGCGGCCTGGGCACGCTGGAGGCGCGCAGCAGTTCCAGCGACAGCGGGGGCAGGGCGGGCAAGCCCGCCGCCACGTGGTCGAGCGCGCAGACGGAAGACGGCAAGCCCAGGCTGGTGCGCACCGTCACGCCCAGCCCGGCGGCCGCCGCCGCCCACAGTCCCGCCAGACTGGGACTGGTAAACGCCGTGCGCCAGGCGATGCCGGCATGGTCCAGCGCCTGCGTAGCGCAGCGCTGGAACAGGCAGTCGCGGTCGAAGGTAATGAGCGGCAAGGGCTCGCCCGATTCAGGCTGCCAGGCCAGGCTGGACGAGGCGATCCAGCGCATGGCCTGCTCGGCAATATGCTGGCGCTGCGGCTGCGGATACTCAGCCACGTCGGTGATGCAGGCGCCGCCCCACAGCAGGGCCAGGTCCAGCTGGCCCATGGCCAGCCCTTGCATCAGGGCCGTGTTGCGCGCCACGTGCGCCTCGATGCGCACTTTCGGATGCGCGCGGGCAAAGCGTCCCAGCACGTCGGGCAGCAAGGCTTCGCCGAAATCTTCCTGCAAACCGAGCCTGATCCAGCCTTCCAGTTCCGCGCCGCGCAAGGCGACGGCCGCCTCGTCGTTGAGTTCCAGCAGGCGGCGTGCATAGCCGAGCAGCACTTCGCCGGCCGGTGTCAGCGCCAGGCCCCGGCCATCCTTGCGGAACAGGGGCATGCCCGCCTGCTCCTCGAGTTTTTTCAGCTGCGCGCTGACGGCCGAGGTGGAGCGGCCCACCTTGTCCGCCGCGCGGGCAAAGCTGCCCAGCTCGATGCCAGCCACATAGCTGCGCAAGAAGGCGATGTCAAAATTCAGCAAGCTCATGGCGCAAATGCAATCGTCCTGTTTTATGGGATGGTGACTAGTAAATTATCTGATATTCAGAACGATCGTACTGCGCAACACTGTCAGGGTCAACCACTTTCCCCTCCCTGCCATGACCACCAGCTGCCCAGCCGTTCCTGTTCCTGTCCCCGCCACCGCGCCCGCGCTGGGCGATGCCCACCGCTGGAAGGTGCTGGCCGTCGGCGTGGCGGCCAATGCCAGCTTTTCCGCCGCCGCCAACGGCATGCCCACGACGGCCATCTGGCTGCGCAGCGGCTATCACCTGAGCAATACGCAACTGGGGGTGGCGCTGGGCGCCATGGGCCTGGGCGTGGCCCTGACAGAATTGCCATGGGGCATGGCCACCGACCGCTGGGGCGACCGGCCCGTGCTGCTGACGGGCTTGCTGGGCACCATGCTGGCCCTATTGACCTTGCTGCTGTGGATCACACCCGCTGACGGGTCTGTGCCGCCGTTATGGGCGCTGGCGGCCGGACTGGCACTGGTCGGCGTGCTGGGCGGCAGCGTGAATGGTGCCAGCGGGCGCGCCGTGATGCGCTGGTTCGGCGCGGGCGAACGGGGTTTCGCCATGAGCATCCGCCAGACGGCCGTGCCGCTCGGCGGCGGCCTCGGCGCCCTCGTCCTGCCCAGCCTGGCGTCACGTTACGGCTTCATGCCCGTGTTTGGCGCCCTGGCCCTCGTATGCGGCCTGTCGGCGTTTTTTACGTGGCGATGGATGCATGAGCCTGACTTCTCTGCCGAGGTCGCCACGGGGCCGCAAAACGCGTCCACGGGCCTGTTTGGGGTCAAGCCGCCTCCGCCGCTGCAAGGTCCACTCAAAAACCGCAAAGTCTGGCGCATGGTGGCCGCCATCGGCTTGCTGTGCGTGCCCCAGTTTGCCGTGCTCAGCTATGCCACCGTCTTCCTGCACGACCATGGCCGCCTGGGACTGGCCGCCATCACGGCCGTGATGGTGGCCCTGCAGGCGGGCGCCATGGTGATGCGCATCTGGAGCGGACGCCACACGGACCGCCACGCGAACCGGCCCGCCTATCTGCGCGGCTCGGCCCTGGTGGCGCTGGCGTCGTTCATTGTGCTGGGATGCATCGCCTGGCTGCAGGCGCCGGGCTGGCTGCTGATGGCCGCCGTGGTGGCCGCCGGCATCGCCGTGTCCGCCTGGCATGGCGTGGCCTACACGGAGCTGGCAACGGAAGCGGGCGGCGCCAACGCGGGCACGGCCCTGGGCATGGCGAACACGGCCGTGTATGTAGGCCTGTTCCTCACGCCGATCGCCATCCCGCACTTGCTGGCGGCCAGCAGCTGGCCCGTCGTGTGGTGGCTGGCTGGGCTGGTGGCGCTAGGCACCTGGCCCCTGTTTCCCAAGGCTTAGGGCAAGACAGAAATGCGGTAGACGCAGCGCATGGCATTGGCCAGCACATGCTGCTCGCGCACGATGCTCGCGCACGGTCCCACCACTTCCTGGAACAGCTGCAATTCGGAGCGGCAAAAACCCTGGCAGGTGCGGGCGGCGGCGCAGATGGGGCAGTGGTCTTCGATCAGCAGCCAGTCGTCGCCATCCGCTTCCACGCGCGCCATATAACCCTCTTCATCGCGCACGGCCGCCAGCTGCTGCAAGCGCGTGGGCAAGTCCGGCGCCGAGCACGCCAGCGCATACGCGCTGCGGCTTTCCTCTTCGCGCTGGGTGATCAGTTTATCCAGCCCCGCCTCGCCGAACAGCTGGCGCACGGAACCGATCAGCTTGATCGTCAGCTGCGCATGCGTGTCGGGAAAGCGCGCATTGCCCGCCTCCGTCAAGACCCAGTTCTGGCGCGGCCGCCCGGCGCCCGCCTGCGCTTCCTGGCGCCCCTCGATGAGACCCGCCGCCACCAGCTTTTGCACTTGCTGACGCGCCGCCTCGCCCGTCATGTCCAGGGTCTTGGCCAGGGTCGCCGTGGAGACGGGTCCCTTGGTCTTGATGAAATACAGGATGCGCTCCGTCGTTTGCGGCGCCTCTTGATTATCCAAACGTTTACTTGTGTAATTCATTTCACTCAACTATCATGGGGCCAGTTAACCAACTAATTGCTTGCATAATAGGCCGGTAGCTCCCCGCTGTCGAGGAGTTTCCACGTCCGCATGCCGGCAAGGTACTCTTTTGACAGGATTTTCCCATGCAACTGTCTCACTCGATCTGGCTGTTTCACGCCATCCTCGCCATCGGCCTGGCCCTCTGGCTCACCCTGGCCGCCCTCAACAACCTGCACGCCTTCCACGGCGCCGTCTGGGCCATCGGCAACACCATGCGCATGGACCCGCTGCGCCAGGACCCGACCATCCAGACGCCGCTGCTGCGCCGCGCGCTCACGTCCCTGGTCTTGCACCGCCTGAGCCTGTTGACGGTGCTGACGCTGCAACTGCTGGCCGCCATCGCCGCCTGGACAGGCGTGGCGCTGCTCCTCGGCGCTTCCCTGACGCAAGCGTTGCCCTGGCTGAACCTGGCCCTGTGCGCCATGGCCGCCTTCCTGCTGCTGATGCACCTGGGCGGCCTGTGGTTCGGCTACTGGATCGCCCAGGAAAGCTTGCAGACGACGCACCTGGTGCTGCTGCTGTGGACCCTGGGTTTGTTCTTCCTCTTCAACGCGCAGCGGACCTGACCAGCCTCCGCTGCGCCTCTTCTTCTTTCTCCCTTTCAATGCAGTAAAGGACCTCATCATGAATACGAAACTCGTCGGCGCTTCCGCGCTGGCCATCGCCCTGGCCGTCGCGGGCGCCGCGCTGTATCCGCGCGCCAACTCGCATGCGGCCGATGCCGCCGCCTACCCCGCCACCAAGGTGGCGCTGGTTCCCGTCGTGCTGGGCACGCAGGAACGCTTTTTTGCGGGCGTGGGCGAACTGGAAGCGGCGCGCCAGGTGCAGGTGGCGGCCGAAACGGGCGGGCGCGTCACGCAGATCCGCTTCGAGTCGGGCCAGAGCGTGGCGGCCGGCGCCGTGCTGGTACAGCTCAATGACGCCCAGGAACAGGCAATGCTGCTGCGCCAGCGCGCACAGCTGAAAAACGCGGAAAGCAGCCATGCCCGCACGGTGCAGATGGTCAGGGAAAAGGCCGCCACGCAGGAGCAGCTCGATGCGGCGCTGGCCGCGCGCGACGCGGCCCTGGGCGACGTGCGCCAGACGGAAGCGCTGATCGCGCAAAAGACCATCCGCGCGCCGTTCGCCGGGCAGCTGGGCATCCGCAAGGTGCACGCGGGCCAGTACCTGAACGCGGCCGACACGGTGGCCAGCCTGATCGACACGAAGGCCTTGCTGGTGAACTTCGCCCTCGATGAACAGAGCAGCGCGACACTGGCGCCGGGACAGGCCGTGCAAGTGCTGGTGGACGCCTATCCGCATGAAATCTTCACGGCGAAGATCAACGCCATCGACCCGCTGGTCGCCCGCTCGCGCATGGTGCAGGTGCAGGCGGCGCTGAGCCATCCGCGCGGCGCCCTCAAGGCGGGCATGTACGCGAACGTGCGCGTGGCCCGCGAGGCTGGCCAGCAGCTGACGGTGCCGGAAACGGCCGTGACCTACAGCGCGTATGGCGATACGGTATTCGTCGCGCAGCAGGAAGGAAAACAGCCGCTCACCGTCAAGCGCGTGGGCGTCAAACTGGGCGAGCGGGCCGGGGGCCGCGTGGCCATCCTCGACGGCTTGCGCGAAGGGCAGCGCGTGGTCGCCTCGGGCCAGCTGAAACTGGCCGACGGCATGGCCGTGCAGGCCGTCGCCAATACCCTGGACGAGGCGAAACGCGCCGCGCCCAAGGCCGGTTCTTAAGGAAAGGCCAGCACCATGAAATTTACCGATTTATTCGTGCGCCGCCCCGTGCTGGCGCTGGTGATCAGCACCTTGATTCTGATGCTGGGCGTGATCGCCATCCTGCAGCTGCCGATCCGCCAATACCCGATGCTCGAATCGTCCACCATCACCGTCACGACCAACTATCCGGGCGCCTCGGCGGAACTGATGCAGGGTTTCGTGACGCAGCCCATCGCGCAAGCCGTATCGTCGGTGGAAGGCATCGATTACCTGACGTCGTCGTCGGTGCAGGGCAGCAGCACCGTCACCGTGCGCATGGAATTGAACCGCGATTCCACGCAAGCGTTGACGGAAGTCATGGCCAAGGTCAACCAGGTGCGCTATAAATTGCCGGAAGGCGCTTTTGACCCCGTGATCGAGCGCGCGGCCGGCGATTCCTCGGCCGTGGCGTACGTCGGCTTTGCCAGCGAGAGCGTGTCCGCGCCCGCGCTGACGGATTACCTGGCGCGCGTGGTGCAGCCGATGTTCGCCACCATCGACGGCGTGGCGAAAGTCGACGTGTATGGCGGCCAGCAGCTGGCCATGCGTTTGTGGATCGACCCGGCGAAACTGGCCGCGCGCGGCTTGACGGCGGCCGACGTGGCCGACGCCGTGCGGCGCAATAACTACCAGGCGGCGCCCGGCAAGGTGAAGGGACAATTCGTCGTCGCGAACATCAGCGTCAACACGGACCTGACCAGCGTGGCGCAGTTCCGCGACATGGTCATTCGCAAGGGCGGCGATGACAGCGCCGCCCTCGTGCGTCTGAAGGACGTGGGCACGGTGGAACTGGGCGCGGCCGCCACGGAGACGAGCGGCATCATGGACGGCGTGCCGGCCGTGTATCTGGGCCTGTCGCCCACGCCCGGCGGCAACCCGCTGGTGATCGTCGACGGCATCAAGAAGCTGCTGCCGGAAATCCAGAAAACCCTGCCGCCGGGCGTAAAAGTCGAGCTGGCGTTCGAGACGGCGCGCTTCATCCAGTCGTCCATCGACGAGGTGGCGCACACCCTGCTCGAAGCGCTGCTCATCGTCGTCATCGTCATCTACCTGTGCATGGGTTCCCTGCGCTCCGTGCTGATTCCCGTCGTGACGATCCCGCTGTCGATGCTGGGCGCGGCGGCGCTGATGCTGGCCTTCGGCTTCAGCATCAATTTACTGACCCTGCTGGCGATGGTGCTGGCCGTGGGTCTGGTGGTCGACGACGCCATCGTCGTGGTGGAAAACGTGCACCGGCATATCGAGGAAGGCAAGACGCCCGTGGCGGCCGCCCTGGTGGGCGCGCGCGAAGTGGCCGGCCCCGTCATCGCCATGACCATCACCCTGGCGGCCGTGTATGCACCGATCGGCATGATGGGAGGATTGACTGGCGCGCTGTTCAAGGAATTCGCGCTGACGTTGGCCGGTGCCGTGGTGGTGTCGGGCGTGGTGGCGCTGACCTTGTCGCCCGTGATGAGCTCCCTGCTGCTGCAGCCGAAACAAGCGGAAGGGCGCATGGCGCGCGCCGCCGAGCATTTCTTCGAAGGCCTCACCAGCCGCTACGCGCGCCTGCTGGACCGCTCGCTGCACCACCGCTGGCTGAGCGCCGGTTTCGCCGCGCTGGTGATGGTCAGTCTGCCGTTTTTGTACCTGCTGCCGCAGCGCGAACTGGCGCCGGCGGAAGACCAGGCCAGCGTCTTGACGGCGATCAAGGCGCCGCAGCATGCCAACCTCGATTACGTGGAACGCTTTTCGTACAAGCTCGATGAGATCTACAAAAATATCCCCGAAACGGACTCGCGCTGGATCATCAACGGCGGCGAGGGGCCTGCGTCTAGCATCGGCGGCATCAACCTGACGCCATGGGCCGAACGCTCGCGCAATGCGGCCGTCATCCAGGCCGAATTGCAGCATGCCGTGGGCGACGTGGAAGGCACCAGCATCTTCGCCTTCCAGCTGGCGCCCTTGCCCGGATCGAGCGGCGGCTTGCCCGTGCAAATGGTGCTGCGCAGCGCGCAGGATTACGCCACCCTGTTCCGCACCATGGAAGACGTCAAGCAGCGCGCGCGCGACAGCGGCCTGTTTGCCGTCGTCGACAGCGACCTCGATTACAACAACCCCGTCGTCAAGGTGCGCGTGGACCGCTCCAAGGCGAACAGCCTGGGCATCCGCATGCAGGACATCGGCGAATCGCTGGCCGTGCTGGTGGGCGAGAACTACCTGAACCGCTTCGGCATGGATGGCCGCGCCTACGACGTCATCGCGCAAAGCCCGCGCGAGCAACGCTTGACGGCGCAAGCCCTGACGCAGCAGTACGTGCGCGCCGACGATGGCAGCCTGCTGCCCCTGTCCGCCGTCGTCTCGGTGACGGAACAGATCGAGCCGAACATGCTGACCCAGTTCAACCAGCAAAATGCGGCCACCTTCCAGGGCGTGCCGGCGCCGGGCGTGACCCTGGGCGACGCCGTCGCCTTCCTCGACGGCGTGGCGAAAACCCTGCCGCCCGGCTTCAGCTACGACTGGCAATCGGACGCGCGCCAATTCGCCACGGAAGGCAATGCGCTGCTGCTGGCCTTCCTGGCGGCCGTCGTCGTCATCTACCTGGTGCTGGCGGCGCAGTATGAAAGCCTGACGGACCCTTTGATCATCCTGATCACGGTGCCGCTGTCGATTTGCGGCGCGCTGATCCCGCTGGCGCTGGGCTACGCCACCGTCAACATCTACACGCAGATCGGCCTCGTGACCCTGATCGGCTTGATCAGCAAGCACGGGATCTTGATGGTGGAATTTGCCAACGAATTGCAGGTGCATGAACGGCTGGACCGCCTCAGCGCCATCCGCAAGGCGGCGCAAATCCGCTTGCGCCCGATTCTGATGACGACGGCGGCCATGGTGGTGGGCCTGGTGCCGCTGCTGTTCGCGTCCGGCGCCGGCGCCAACAGCCGTTTCGGCCTGGGCGTGGTGATCGTTTCGGGCATGTTGATCGGCACCTTTTTTACCCTGTTCGTGCTGCCCACCGTGTACACCTTTCTGGCCCGCCGCCACACGGCCGACCATGCCACGCCGCGCGCGCGCGATCTGTCGCACGCGCTGAAGGAAGCCCCATGAAAAATTACCGCTATCTCGTCTCCCTTTTCCCCCTGCTGGCCGGCTGCGCCGTCAGCCCCGCCTACGTCACGCCGGCCACGCCCGCCATCGCCCTGGCCAGTCCGCAGCAGGCGCAGTTTGCGCCAGGTCAAACGGCTGCCAGCGAAGCCGCCTGGTGGACGTTTTTCGACGATGCGCGCCTGTCGCGGCTGATCGCCAGCGCGTTGACGCACAACCTCGATATCGCGCAGGCGCAAGCGAATCTGCTGGCCGCGCGCGCCACCTTCGACGAGCGCCGCCTCGATGAACTGCCCGCCGTCACGGGCCAGGCGGGGTGGCAGCGCAGCGTGCAGCAAGATGCGCCAGACAGCCGCGCCGTCAGCACCAGCACGCGCGTTGGGTTCGATGCGCAATGGGAGATCGACCTGTTCGGCCGCCTCGCGCATATCACCCGCTCGGCGCAGGCGCGCGCCGACGCGGCGCAGGCCGATTTGCGGCAAGTGCAGCTGACGATCGCCGCCGAAGTGGCGCGCAATTACTACGAGGCGCTGGGCTACCAGCAAAACCTGGCGCTGACGCAGGCGCAAGTGCAAAGCTGGCGCGACACCATCGCCCTGATCGATGCGCGCATCCGCGCCGGCAGCGGCTTGCCGGAAGAGCGCCACAACGCGCTGGCCAACCTGGCGCGCAGCGAGGCGGCCTTGCCGCCGTTGCAGGCGGGCTTGCGCCAGGCGCAGTACCGGCTCGATGTGCTGAGCGGCCAGGCGCCGGGCGCCATCGCTCTGGCCACCACGCCGCGGCAGCAGGCGCCGCTGGCCGGCCAGCTGCCGCTGGGCGACGTGAACCGCCTGATCAAGCAGCGTCCCGACGTGGTGCGCGCCGAGCGCCTGCTGGCCGCTTCCAGCGAAGACGTGGGGGCGGCAACGGCGGACCTGTATCCGCGCCTGAGCCTGGGCGGCTTTTTGGGCTTCTTTGCCCTGCGCGGCAGCGGCGTGTTCGACGGCGGCGCGCGCGCCTTCGACGTGGCGCCCTCCGTCAGCTATCCGGCCTTCCGCCTGGGTAGCGTCAAGGCGCGCTTGCGCGGTACGCAGGCCGAAGCGCAGGGCGCGCTGGCGCGCTATGCGCAAACGATGCTGTTGGCGCAGGAAGAGGTGGAAAACGCCGTTACGCAGCTGGCGGAAAACCAGACGCGATTGGCCTCGCTGCTGGAATCGGCGCGCCACGGCAACGCGGCCCTCGGCATCGCCAGCACGCGCTATGCGGGCGGTGCCGGCAGCTACCAGGCCGTGCTGGAAAACCAGCGCGCCTTGTACGATATCCGGCGCGAAGCGCTGCTGGCGGAAACGGCGTCCTACATCGATGCGATCGCCCTGTACAAGGCGCTGGGATGGGGGCACACTATGTGATCTTTTTAGCTCGGAAAGGCACGCGATGTTCACGCAAGGCAGCTGGCTCAATCCACCGGAAAACTGGTCCGCCGACGGCGCGCAATTGCGCGTGACGACGGACGCAAATACGGATTTCTGGCGCAAGACTCACTATGGTTTTATCCGCGACAGCGGCCATTTTTTCGGCACGCAAATCGACGGCGATTTCACGGCGCAGCTGCACGTGGCGGCGCAGTACGCCGCGCTGTACGACCAGGCCGGCATGATGGTGCGCATCGACGAGCAAAACTGGATCAAGTGCGGCGTCGAATTTTCCGACGGCCAGCTCTTATTGAGCACGGTATTGACGCAGGACAAATCCGACTGGGCCGTCAGCAGCGCTCCCGCCATGCCGGACGGTTTCTGGCTGCGCGTGACGGTGGCGCAAGGCGCGATCCGCGTGCAGTATTCGACCGATGGCCAGCGCTGGCCGCTGCTGCGCCTGGCGCCATTTCCCGAGGCCGGTAGCTACCGCGTCGGCCCCATGTGCTGCACGCCGGAACGGGGTGGCCTGGAGGTGGTGTTTTCCCGGTTTTCCATCGGCCCGGCGCAGCAAAAAGACTTGCACGATTTGAGTTAAATCAGGCGATCCACGTCTCGTGCAAATGGCGCCACAGCAGCGTCCCAGCCGGTGTCTTCTCATACACGACGGTCGACAGCCGCTCCGTATTTTCTCCCCCCGGCAGCGATTGATGCTCGCGGTAAGTCACACTGGCGCCGGTGGCGTTGTCCTGGATCAATGCCAGGTCGGAAATACGCATGATGAGGCCCGGACGGCTGCCGCCGGCGCCCTGGAAAAATGCCGTCAAGCCGGCATGATCGAGCTGCTTGCCGCCCGGTGACACCATCGTGAAACCGGGCGAAAAACGCGCGAGCAAATCGGCGCAATATTCGGGCGCCGTGGCTACGCCGGAGAGCCACTCGCGGATCAGCACATGCGTGGATAACACATCGTCAAAACAGGGGTTCGTTGTCTTCATTTTTTTGCTGCTCCATGGTGATGTAAAAGGTCGAGAACGGCGCGGTTATCGATGCGCGCGCACAGCGCCAAAGGCAGCACGCACGCGCTGGCGGCCAGCGCAAAACACCAGTGAAAAACCTGCGCCGCGCGCAGGTGCTGGGCGGGGTCGTCGAGCGACGTAATTCCCTGCGCCGCCAGCAAGCCGTTGAGCAGTACGCTGAGCAGCGCCACGCCCAGGCAAAAGCCCAGCTGACGGTTGATATTCCACACGGCGCTGGCCTGGCTCAGCTGCCCATCCGGCGTGCGCAGGAAGGCCGTGCTTTGCGCCGTGCTGCTGCACAAGCCGCCGCCAAAGCCCATCACGGCATACGCGCCGGCCAGCCAGAACAACTGGCCCGCCGCATCCACGCGCAGCAGCATCAGCATGCCCGCCGCCTGCAGCAACGCACCAGCGATGAACAAGGGTTGCGGCCCCACGCGGCGATAGCTTTTTCCCGTGAGCGAAATGGCCGCAAACGAGGCCAGCGCCCACGGCAGCATCAGCGCGCCCGCCGTCGACGCCGACATGCCCAGCACGCCCTGCAAATACAGCATGGCCAGCAGGCTCACGCCCATGAAGACGCCCGGCACCAGCAGATACATCAGCATGGCGATGCGCAGCAGCGGTTCGGCGGCCAGGCGCAGGTTCAGCAGCGGCGTGGATTTGCGCAGCGCGCCGCGCACGTAGACCCAGGCGCAGGCGGTGCCCAGCGCCAGCACGCCGGCGCCGGCAAGCAGCTCGCCCGGCGTGCCCAGCATCGTCAAGCCCAGCAACAGCAAAAGGATGGCTGTGCTGCCCGCCACAAGGCCGCCCGTGTCGAGGCGGGGCACTTGCGCGCGCGGCGGGTCGGGGCGCAGCCAGCAGGCGGCCAGCAGCAGCGCCAGCGCGGCAAACGGCACGTTCAGATAAAAAATCCAGCGCCACGACAGGCTGTCGACGATGACGCCGCCCAAGGCGGGCGACAGGGCGGGCGCCAGCAAGCCCACCAGCATGATGACGGACGACAGGCCGGGACGCTCGGCCGGTTGATACAGCTGGTAAGTCATGCTTTGCCCCAGCGGGATCAGCAAGCCGCCGCCCAGGCCCTGCACGCAGCGCCAGGCGATCAGCGCCTCGATCGAGGGCGCCAGGCCGGCGCCGATGCTGGCGCATAAAAATGTTAGCAACGATGCCATGAACACGGTTTTGCTGCCATAATAGGCAGCCAGCCAGGCGCTGGCGGGGATAACGATGGTCAGGCCAAGGATGTAGGCCGTGCTGATCCAGGCCAGCTGCGCTACCGAGGCGTGCAGGGCATGGCCGATGTCGGGATAGGCGACGCTGGTGATGAACATGTTGATCAGGTCGACGAAAAACCCCAGCAGATAGATGGCCGCGACCTTTTTGCGATAGTCCATGGTGCTCCGAATGGCAAACGGCCAGCTTAAGCGTCCAGCGCCATTTGCGTAACGGGCCAGCCCCGATTACACTGTCAAAGAAATTTTGACAAACTC
Organism: Janthinobacterium sp. P210005; assembly: GCF_036231865.1. Lineage (NCBI taxonomy): Bacteria > Pseudomonadati > Pseudomonadota > Betaproteobacteria > Burkholderiales > Oxalobacteraceae > Janthinobacterium > Janthinobacterium sp. P210005. Next base: position 712,373 of record NZ_JAZARC010000002.1, on the reverse strand, counting down.
CCGCAACCCGCATGTATCCTCATAGTTATTTATGATCAGTCTTGACCGTTTGGGTATTTTCATCGCCATCGTCGACGCCGGCTCGCTCACGGCGGCCGCCGCCGTGCTGGGCCAGAGCAAGGCCGTCGTCAGTTTCAATTTGAAACAGCTGGAAGCGGAGCTGGGCGTGTCGCTGCTGACGCGCAGCACGCGCAGCCTGGCGCTGACCGACGTGGGACGGCGCTTTTACGAGGATTGCCAGCGCGTGCTCAGCGAAGCCCAGGGCGCCATCGAGACGGCGCGCCAGGGGCACCAGGGCTTGCGCGGCACCCTGCGCCTGACCACCACCGTCGAATACGGCAGCCGCACGGTGATCCCCGCGCTGATCGCCTTTGCCGCCGCCCATCCGCAGCTGCAGATCCAGCATTCCTCGTCGTCCTCGCATGAAGACCTGATCTCGGGCGGCTACGACCTGGCCATCCGCATGGGTTCACTCAACGATTCGAGCTACCGCGCCGCGCTGATCGAGCCGTATGCGATCTGGCCCGTCGCCTCGCCCGCCTACCTGGCCAGCCTGCCCGGCCGGGACATCGCCACCTTGCCCGACTTGCAGCGTGCGCGCTGGCTGGCGCACAGCCGGCTCGCTACGCCCCTGCGCTGGGACGTGCACACGCCCGACGGTGCCGCCGTCTTCGTCGCGCAGGACGACGCCGCCATCCATTCCGACTCCGCCTCGGCCCTGCTGGGCTTTGCCCTGGGCGGCTGCGGCGTGGCCCTGCTGCCGCAATGGCAGGTGGAAGGGGACGTGCGCGCGGGACGTTTGCGCCGTCTGCTGCCCGACGTCGTCTTCCCGGAACAGGGCGTGTATGCCGTGTATCCGAACACCCAGCATATTGCGGAAAAAGTGCGCGCGTTTATCGACTTCTTGCGCGCGTTCGTGGGCATGCCCGCCTGAGGTTTCACGTGGCGCCACGGCGCCCATGTCACGTCGTCAATACTTGTTGAATACAACGATTTCCAAAGGGCAAACGAGCGCCCATTTCGCTTTTCACGGCCTACACTGGAAGGACGTTGTTCACCGATTGGAGACCATCATGGCACATACATTGGCAGCAGTTTTCGCCGTGCGCGACATGGCCGAGCGCGCCCGGCACGACCTGATCACGGCGGGCTTTCCCGGCGCCAACATCCGCCTGCACGATGCGGGCAGTGACGACTTTTCCGCCACGGAAAACATCCGCCGCGACGACAGCGACAGCCTGCTCGACAGCGTCAAACATTTCTTCACGGACCTGTTCGGCAGCCACGCCGACCGCCACATCTATGCGGAAGCCGTGCGGCGCGGGCATGTCGTGCTGACACTAGAAGGGGCGAGCGACGCCGATATCCAGCGCGCCACCGACCTCGTCGAGCGCTATGCGCCGCTCGACATCGATGCGCACGCCGAGCACTGGCGCACCGGCGGCTGGCAGGGCGCGCCGCAAGACGACAGCGCGCGGCGCCAGGGCGCCAGCATGCAGCAGGGCGCGTCGGCCGGCAACCTGAACGAGACGGCGGCATCGCAGCAATTTGCGGGCGGCATGGCGCCGCCGTCATCCGGCGCGGGCGCCAACGCGCGCCGCTACCCCAGCGCCGACAACCTGCCGGGCACCAGCTACGACGACGAGCAGTACTACCGCAACCACTGGAGCGCCACCTATGTCGCCACCGGCGCGCGCTTCGAGGACTACGATCCCGCCTACCGCTATGGCCATTCGATGGCGAACAGCGACAGCTACCGGGGCCGCCCGTGGGATGAGGTGGAAGCGGAGCTGCGTTCCACGTGGGAGCACACGTATCCGCAATCGGCGTGGGACAACTTCAAGGCGGCCATCAGACATGGCTGGGAGCGCATCACGTCCTGACGCGCGGCGAGGGGATGGCTCTGTCAGCGCCCCTCGTGCGTGAGCTTGAGGAAGTGGTTCAGGATGTGGAAGTGGTCTTCGAAGAATTGCTCTTCCATGGCCGGCAGGGCGCTCACCGGCACCCACTGCGCCAGCGCCGCATCGTCGGCCGCCGTCACGGCCGGCAGCTGGCGCGTCTTCAAGTCGAAATAATGCGCATGGGTGATGGTGCGCCCCCGCTGGCTGCGGTCCGGATGGTCGAACACGGCCACGCCGACCAGCGCCTCGACCAGGGTGGGCGCCAGCACGCCCAGCTGGGTTTCTTCCGCCAGTTCGCGCAGGGCGCCCTGCAGCAGGCGTTCTCGCGGCTCCAGGAAGCCGCCGGGCAGCGCCCACAAGCCCTTGCCAGGATAGCCGCCGCGGCGCACCAGCAAGACGTGGCCGCCCGTCTGCACCAGCGCATCCACGGTGCAAAAGATGGGCGCATACGGCGCCGTGCGCCAGCGCGCCTTGTACGCTTCGATGGCGCGGTATTCCTGCACCAGCGGCGCGTACCACGGCAACAAGGTCCACGCTTTCAAGTACTGGCCGATGGCCGCCGGCAGCAGCTGCGCCACGGCGCTCAGCGACACGTCCACGTCTTCCGCCTCGAACAGCACGTTGCGGATCGCCGTCGCGCCGATGGACGCACCGGGATCGATCTCCAGGTTGAGCAACTGCCAGTGCGGGAAGTGGTGCAGGTAGTAACTGGTGGCGTCCTTGAAACAGGCCACCAGAGTGACGCGCTGCACCGCGGGCACGGCGCCCGCCACGGCGCGCCGCACGGCATCGGCCCACAGGCCATCGTCGTAGTAATCGCGCACGGCCACGTAATGCACGCGCGCGCGCTGCACCTCGGGCAGGGTGGCGGCGATCATGGCGGCCCGCTCCTGCCACGTAAACGGGTTCTTCGGGCTGCGCGCATGGAAGGCGGAACCGAGCACCACCACGACGCTGGCGGCGGTGGCCAGCGCCTTTTGCAGCAAGCCCGCATGGCCATTGTGAAAAGGCTGGAAGCGGCCGATCAGGATGGCCGCGTCGGCAGGATAGGATGAGCTCATGCGTCGTCTCCGGTGGGGTAGTGGGCGGCGATCGGCAATTGACGCCCGCTGCCAAACGCGCGCGAACGCACGCGGATGATGGGCGCCGCCTGGCGCCGTTTGTATTCATTGCGGGCGACCATGCCGAGGATGCGCGTCACCAGTGCGCGGCCCTCGTCCGTCTCGCGCAGCTGGTCGACCAGGGTCAAGGCTTGCGCGCTTTCTTGCGCCGGCAGGCGACGCCCCTCGATATGCCATTTCAAGATTTCATCGAGCACGGGATAGGGCGGCAAACTGTCGGTGTCGCGCTGGCCCGGCGCCAGTTCCGCCGACGGGGGTTTGTCGAGCACGGCGACGGGGATCAGCTCGCGCCCGGCACTGGCGTTGAGGTGGCGCGACAGGGCGAACACCTCCGTTTTATACAGGTCGCCAATCAATCCCAGTCCCCCGTTCGTGTCGCCATACAGGGTGCAGTAGCCCACCGAGATTTCGCTCTTGTTGCCGGTGGTGAGCAGCAGGGCGCCAAAGGCGTTCGAGTATTCCATCAGGATGGTGCCGCGCACCCGCGCCTGCAGGTTTTCCAGCGGCAGTCCCTGCAGCTTGCCGTCGAAGGCTTGGGCATAGCCCGCTTCGTATTGCGCCACGATGTCGCGGATGGCATGCGTGTGCAGGACGATGCCCAGGTTGGCGCACAGGGCGACGGAATCGGTGACGGAGCCGGCGCTGGAAAACACGGACGGCATCGTGATGCCCACCACGTTGTCCGCGCCCAGGGCTTCGACGGCCAGGGCCAGGGTCAGCGCCGAATCGATGCCGCCCGAGCAGCCGACGACGACTTTCGTAAAGCGGCAGCGGCGCGCATAGTCGCGCAAACCGAGCACGATTTGACGGCGCGCAAATTCCACGGCGGGGATGCCGTCCGGGTCGGGCACGGGAAACGCCGCGCCGTCCGTGCGCGTAAAACCGCCGTCGGCAAAGCGCAGCAATTGAAAATCCTCGACGAAGCGGGCCGCCTCGAATTGCACGCCGAGGGTGGGGGACATGGCGAACGAGGCGCCGTCGAACACGAGTTGATCCTGGCCACCCACCTGGTTGACGAAGAGCAAAGGCAAGTTCACGCGCGCGCAGGCGGCGCCGAACACGGCATGGCGCTGCGCGCGCTTGCCGATGTCGGACGGGCTGGCGTTGATGCTGACGACCAGGTCGGGCCGCGCCGCGTGCAGGGCGTCGAACGGGTTGACGGCGTAGGCGCGGCCATCGTCGTTCCAGCCATCCTCGCAAATCATGAAACCGACCTTGCAGCCGGCGATATCGAGGGTGCAGGCGCCGGGCGGACCCGGCTCGAAATGGCGGCCCTCGTCGAAGATGCCATACGTCGGCAACAGCTGCTTGTAGTATTCGGCCACGATGCGCCCGTCGCGGATCGCCAGCAGGGCGTTGTACAGGGGCTTGCCGACGCCGGGATTGGGCCGCGCCGTGCCGATGACGGTGACCAGCGCCGGCCAGCGCGTGGACGCTTGCAGCAGCTGATCCAGCGCCTGCTGCATGTCGCGCAGGAAGGCGGCGTCCTCGAACAGGTCGCCCGGGTAATACGCGCACAGCGACAACTCGGGACACACGAGCAAGTCGGCGCCATCGCTGCTGGCGCGGCCCATGCGCGCGATGATGGCGGCACAATTGGCGTCGAAGTCGCCCACGGTGGGATTCATCTGGGCGAGGGCGATGGTCAGCATGGCGATCCTTCATTGGTTACGCTTGAAAACCCTATCCTGCCTGAAAAATTTTCTGAGCGTACTGATGCAATCGTGCAAGCCTGCCGATCAGGGTGCTACAAGGTCTTGAGCCAGGCCCGCAGGCGCGTGCGCGCATTCGCATACGGCGACGCCGTATTGAACTGGATCATGCGTCCCATCGTGTAATGCGTGTACCAGGGCTGGCCATACAATTGCGCATCGTCATGGCTTTCAATCAGCGCCAGCAGCTGGTCTTTCGCCTGTGCCAGGCGCTGCAGCAAGTCGTCCATATTCAAGTCAGCATAGTCGGCATAGAAGCGCTGCGCCAGTTTTCCCAGAGCGTTCCACGTGAAACCTTCGGCGGGAAAGGCGATGTCCTCGATGCGTTTGCCGTCGCGCAGCTGCGCGTGCCAGTGCAAGACCAGCTCATTCCAACCGACCAGATAGGCGAGCAAGTCGCACACGCTCATGCGCGTGCCCGCCACTTGGCCTTCCAGCACGGGTTCCCGCGCCAGCGCCGGCGGCACGCGCGCCAGCTCCTGCATCAACTTCGCATACGTGCTGTCGATGGCGGCTATCAGTGCCTGCTTGCTGTCGGGGATCGCCATCAGGCCGCCTTCACGACCGGCAAGCCGGCCGCCTGCCAATCGTCGTAGCCGCTGCCGAGACGGCGCGCATGCAAGCCGTGCTGGCGCAGGGCCGCCACGGCTTGCACGGACAGCACGCAATACGGGCCGCGACAGTAGGCGGCGATTTCTGCATTCGCCGGTAATTCGCCCAGGCGGCGCTGCAAGTCATCAAAGGGAATATTGACCGCACCGGGCAAGTGGCCGGCCGCAAATTCCTGCGCCGGCCGCACGTCGAGCACGGTGATGCTGGCTTCGCGCATGCGTTCCAGCAACTCGTCGCCCGTGATCGCTTCCACGTGGTCGCCCCGGCCCAGCGCCTGCAATTCGCTGCGCTGGTGCTGCGCATACACGTCCAGCGCGGCCAGCAGTTGCACGATGGGGCCGCTGCCCAGCCGGTACAGCACGCGCTTGCCGTCGCGCCGCGCCAGCACGAAACCGGCGCGCCGCAACTGCTGCAAATGCTGGGAGGTATTCGCCACGGACAAGCCCGTCAACTCCACCAATTGCTCCACCGCATACTCGCCATGCACGATCTGCTCGAGCAGGCGCAGGCGCGGCGCGCTGCCTAAAATATGGGCAAACCCGGCGGAACCGGTGAGAAGTTCGATATCGGCATTTTTCATTGACACGATGCTAGCACCCTTATAACATTCAAGCAATCAATTGAATGTTAGGGACAGCAATGCAAATACTCTGGCTCGATGCGCTGGCGATCGGCGCGGGCGCGACGGCGGTGATGGATGTGTGGGCGGTGGCCTTGAAACGTTTCTGGTGCATTCCCTCGCTGAACTTTGCGATGGTGGGACGCTGGCTGGGCCATCTGCCGCGCGGCACATTCACCCACGCCAACATCGCCCAGGCGGCGCCCGTGCGCGATGAAGCCATCCTGGGCTGGACGGCTCACTATGCGATCGGCGTGCTGTTTGCGGCCGTGCTGCTGGCGCTGGTGGGTGAGAGGTGGGTGCAAGCGCCGACCTTCGCGCCGGCCCTGCTGGCGGGCCTCGTCAGCGTGGCCGCGCCGTTTTGCATCTTGCAGCCGGGCATGGGCGCCGGCCTGGCCGCCAGCAAGACGCCGCATCCGACGGCCGCCCGCCTGCGCAGCCTGATGGCCCACACGGCGTTCGGCATCGGCCTGTACCTGGCGGCGCTGCTGTGGTCGACGGTCCGCTAGGATGTCAGCGGCGGCACGGGCGCGGGCGCCGGCGCGGCTGCCACCGCCGACATGGCCGGTGCCTCGGGCTGGGCCGGCACCGTGCTCAGCACCATCGTGCTGGGCTTGGCGATCGCGATATGCGCCGCGTCCAGGCGCTTGAGCAGTTCAAACAGCAGCGCGCTGCGGATGCCCGAGGTCAAACGCGGCGACGAGGCATAGCCGGTGGCGTTGAACAGCAACAAGCCATTGTCGATGCCGTCGAGCTGTACGCTGGGCGCCGGCGTGTCGAGCACGTCGGGATTGTCGACAAAGGTGGACAGGATCAGCGCGCGCGCCGCTTGCGCATCCGTGCCCAGCGGCAACGGCAGCTTGACTTGCACCAGGCCCAGCGGATTGGCCAGGGTGACGTTGCGCACCGTCTTGGTGATGAATTCCGAGTTCGGCACGATCACCGTCGAGCGGTCGCTCAGTTGAATTTCCGTGGCGCGCACGTTGATGCGGCGAATGTCGCCCTCCACACCGCCGAGTGACACCCAGTCGCCCACTTTCACCGGACGTTCGGCCAATAAAATCAGGCCGGAGACGAAGTTCTGCACCACCGCCTGCAAGCCAAAACCGATACCCACCGACAAGGCCGACGCCACCCACGCGATGCGTTCCAGGCCGATGCCGGCGGCCGACAGGGCCAGCGCCACGGCCAGCACGCCGCCGATGTAGCCAAACAGCGTGATGAACGACACTTGCATGCCGGAATCAAGGTTGGTGGTCGGCAAATAACTGTTTTGCAGCCAGCGCTTGAACAGGCCCAGCGCAACAAAACCGGCGAGCAACACCAGCAAGGCCTGGATCAGCGCGGCAGGGCGGATCGCCACCTCACCGATGGCCAGGCCATCCTGCAGCTTGCCGACCCGCTGGAACAGCTCGCCCGGCCCTTCGCCGAACGGCGCCAGCAGCAGCATCAGGGCCAGCAGCACGACGATGGCGCGGCCTATGCCCGACAGCAGCACGGCCGCCTGGTCGCGCGCCTTCGGCGTGGCCAGCACGGGGTTGGCCACATCCGGCGGGGGCGGGGTGGAAGCCAGCAGCATGCAGATATCGTCGACCAGCACCGTCAGCAGATAGGTGCTGCACAGCACCACGATGACCCAGGCGATTTGCTTGGCGACAAAGCTGCCGAACGCCACATAGCCGACCAGCAAGCTGATGACGCTGGACGCCAGCGCCAGCCACAACAGCACCGTGACGCAGCGCAGCCACAGCGGCGTGACCAGGGTGGCGGGATCGGCCTCGCGCAACTGGCGCCAGCAGCGCTCGGCGCGCATCAAGCCGTAGGCGATGGTCGTGCTCATCACCAGGGCGACGATGCAGTTGACGGCCACGGCCGTCGACAGGCCCGCATTGATGACGATGGTGACCCGTTCCGTCGCCCACACGAGCACGACGATGAAGGAAAACATCGATGGAAAGTTGCGCATGCGGTGCGCCAGCGCGTCAGGCAAGGGCAGCAAACGCCACGACACGCGCCGTGGCGACAGCAGCGCGTGGCCCAGTCCCGCCGTAAAACCGGCAAAACAGATGATGCCGATCAAGCTGCTGAGGAAAGTCGAGGTTTTGTCCGACAGGCCGCCCTCCCAGCGCAAGCCCATGGCCAGCAATTCCGCCACCAGTCCCGGCGTGGCCAGCGCCAGCACCAGCACGGCCAGCGCATGCAAGGAACGGCGCAAGCGGCCATGCGGCACGCGCGTGGCCGTGACTACCAGCAGGTAGCGCGAAGCCCAGACGCTGGCGCCGATCACGGCCACGATGGCGGCCAGCAAGCCGCCCCAGGCCGACCACGGCGTGGCGCTCGCCGCGTTCGCCAACTCCAGCTCCAGCGCCCGCAGGCGCTGCAAGTTCTGCGGTAATTCCGCATGCAGCTGTTTCCAGAAAGAACCAGCCAAAATCGACGCCGTGCGTTCACCCAGGCGCGCCTGCAACTGCGCGCGGCGCACCGTCGACACCTGCTCCGAGGCCTGCGTCGCTTCCACGGCCAGCAAGCGCGCCAGTTTCACCTGCGCATCAAGCGCGCTGCTGGTGCGGTCCAGCTGGCTGCGCTGCGCCGCCACGTCGGGCGCATCTTTTACCCCCGCCGCCGGCTTGCCCAGCTCGGCCAGCCGCGCCTGCACGCTCGACAATGTCGGCGCGAGCGCGTCGGCCACCTTGTCCGCTTCGGTGCTGGCCGCCAGCGCATCGGCGCGCATCTGCGACAGGGTCGCGTCATCGAGATCGGCCTCGCCATCGAGCGCCTTCTGGATGCCGGTAATTTGCTTGCGCAAGCCGTCGAGGCGCTGGTCGGCCGTGGCGGCGTCATCGACGGGCTGCGACCAGGCGGGCGGCGCGGATAGCGAGCACGCCAGCAACAATGCCAGCAGGAAAGGGAAGAAACGGAGACGGAAAGAAGTCATGCGGACCTATGCCTGAAAATGAGAAAAACTGCCGGACTGACGGCGGCGCCGGTCATGGCGTGCCGCCCGGCGGGTGCCTGCCAATATAGCTGAAAACACCGGCAAGCCGCAGGATCAGCGGAACTGGCGTGTGCCTCCAGGCGCGACTAGGCATATTGCCCTATGGAAATGTCATTCAAAAAGGTCTAGGATCGTCGTCCGCTTGGCGGCGCGGCACCCATCTGCACGCCGCCGACCTTTTCACCATTCCCTCCGTATTGAGACAGCCATGAAGTTTTTATCCAACCTGACCATCGGCACACGCCTCGCCACAGGCTTTGGCGCCATCGGCGCCATGCTGATCATCATCTCTTGCCTGGGCATCGCCATGCTGGGCAAGATCAACCAGGGCACCGGCCATATCGTGCATGACAGCATGCCGAAGATCGAGCTCGCCAACAGCGTGTCAGCCAACATCAACGACATCGCCATCGCGCTGCGCAACATGATGCTCAGCGCCGATCCGGCCGACCAGCGCAAGCAAACGGACGCCATCCTGGCCGCGCGCCAGGCGGCGGCCGGCAATCTCGGCAAGCTCGCCCGCATGCTCGATTCCGACCGTGAACGCGCCTTGCTGGCCAAGATGAACGACGCCAACACGCGCTATGCGCAGGGGCAGGAAGCCTTGCTTGAACTGATCCGTAGCGGCACGCCGGACGACAGCAGCGCCTACCTGTACGGCCAGCTGCGCCCCGTATTGCTCGTCTACAAACAATTGATTGCTGAACAGATCAGCTTGCAAAATACCCTGGCCAACACGGCAGGCGACAACGCGAATGCCACCTATGCCAACACGCGTACCTTGCTGATCGGCATGTCGCTGGCGGCGCTGGCCATCGCGGCGGCGTTGGCGTATGGCATCACGCGCTCGATCACCGGCCCCGTCACCACGGCGCTGCAGGTGGCCAACACGGTGGCCGCTGGCGATTTGCGCAGCCAGATCACCGTGCAATCGAGCGATGAAATGGGGCAACTGTTGCAGGCGCTCAAGCGCATGAACGACAACCTGGCGCAAACGGTGGGCACGGTGCGCACCGGCACGGAAACGATCGCCTCGGCCTCGTCCGAAGTGGCGGCGGGCAGCCTGGACCTGTCTGCGCGCACGGAGCAGCAAGCCAGCTCGCTGGAAGAGACGGCGTCATCGATGGAAGAGCTGACCTCGACCGTCAAGCAGAATGCCGACAATGCGCGCCAGGCGCACGTGCTGGCCGACACGGCTTCCGGCGTGGCGCAGCGCGGCGGCGCCGTCATCGCGCAAGTGGTGGCGACCATGCGGCAAATCGACGCCTCGTCGAACAAGATCGCCGACATCATCGGCGTCATCGACGGCATCGCCTTCCAGACGAATATTCTTGCCTTGAACGCGGCCGTGGAAGCGGCGCGCGCGGGCGAACAGGGCCGCGGCTTTGCCGTCGTGGCGACGGAAGTGCGCAGCCTGGCGCACCGCTCGGCCGCCGCGGCCAAGGAAATCAAGACCCTGATCGACGACTCGACCCAGACCGTGGCGGCCGGCAGCGAGCTCGTGCACCAAGCGGGCGACACCATGAGCGACCTGGTCGACAGCGTGCGCCGCGTCACCGACATCATGGAAGAAATCACCTCGGCCAGCGCGGAGCAGACGGCCGGCATCGAGCAAATCAACCAGGCCATCAGCGAAATGGACAACGTCACCCAGCAAAACGCGGCCCTGGTGGAAGAATCGGCGGCCGCCGCCGCTGCCATGCAGGAGCAGGCGGCTACCCTGGCGCAGGTGGTGAGCGCCTTCAAGCTGGAAGCCGGCGCACCGGCAAGCAAGCCGGCAATCGCCGCGACAACCGTACCGCGCCAGCAAGCCGTCGCCCTGCGCGTACCGGCCGCCAGCAAAGCTGCACCGGCGGCAACGGCGTCATCCGACTGGGAAGAGTTCTAAGACAGCAACGCCACAGGTGCCTCTCGGCGCCTGTGGCGTCATGCAGCATGGGCTGCTTCCTGTTACGTGACCTGATCCATGTCAATCAACAATCCAGTTTGCCACGGCGCGGCTAGGCCAAGATTTCTCTGCGGATGATCTCCGCGCCGGCACTGAGCGCATTGAGCTTGCCTCTGGCTACGCGGCGCGACAAGGGCGCCATGCCGCAGTTGGTGCTCGGGTAGAGTTTGTCGGCATCGACAAACCGCAGCGCCTTGCGCAGGGTGTCGGCCACTTCCTCCGGCGTTTCAATGGCATTGTTTGCCACGTCGATGGCGCCGACCATCACTTTTTTGCCGCGTATGAGTTCAATCAGGTCGATGGGCACACGCGAGTTGTGGCATTCCAGCGAGATGATGTCGATATTCGATTGCTGCAGCTTGGGGAACGATTCCTCATATTGACGCCATTCGGAGCCCAGCGTATTTTTCCAGTCCGTATTGGCCTTGATGCCGTAGCCATAGCAAATATGCACGGCCGTTTCGCATTTGAGCCCTTCGATCGCCCGCTCCAGGGTGGCAATACCCCAGTCATTGACTTCATCAAAGAAAACATTGAATGCCGGTTCGTCAAACTGGATGATGTCGACGCCGGCCGCCTCCAGTTCCCTGGCTTCCTGATTCAGGATCTTGGCAAATTCCCAGGCCAGTTTTTCGCGGCTCTTGTAGTGGCTGTCATACAGCGTATCGATCATCGTCATCGGACCTGGCAGCGCCCATTTGATCGGCTGCGTGGTTTGCTGGCGTAAAAACCTGGCGTCATCGACAAACACCGGTTTCGGGCGGCTCACGGCGCCAACGACGGTCGGCACGCTCGCATCGTAGCGGTCGCGGATTCTGACGGTCTCGCGTTTGTCAAAATCGACGCCGCTCAGATGCTCGATAAACGTGGTGACGAAATGCTGGCGCGTCTGCTCGCCATCACTGACGATATCGATGCCGGCCTGCTGTTGTTCCTGCAGCGACAAACGCAAGGCATCCTGTTTGCCTTCGATCAATTCCTCGTCCTGTAATTTCCAGGGCGACCACAGCTTTTCAGGCTGCGCCAGCCAGGAAGGTTTGGGCAAGCTGCCGGCAGTTGAAGTAGGCAATAATTTTTTCATGATGATTGATGTCGTGTATTTGATTAATCAGAGAGCGTAATTGGCAGCCCATTGTTCCAGAATATGCTTGTACGGCTTGATGAAATGCTCTTCCGTATATTTTCCCTGCTTGACGGCCAGCTGGCTGCGCTCTTCCCGGTCATAGACAATTTGCGTCAGCGAATAATCCTGATTCTTCAGGCTAGGCTGATAAACTTTTCCCGCCGCTGAATTGGCATTGTAGATTTCGGGCCGATAAATCTTTTGAAACGTCTCCATCGTGCTGATGGTGCCGATCAGCTCAAGATTGCTGTAGTCACCCAGCAGGTCGCCGATAAAATAAAAAGCCAGGGGGGCGGCACTGTTTGGCGGCATGAAATAGCGAACTTGCATCCCCATTTTTTCGAAATATTCATCCGTCGATGAAAATTCATTCTGTTGATACTCGACGCCCAGGATGGGGTGCTGATTTTCAGTGCGCTGATAGGTCTTGCTGCTCGAGGCGCTGATGCAGATAACGGGCGCCTTGTTGAAGTGTTCCTTGTAAGTATTTGACCTGACAAAGTGCTTGAACAGCTTGCCATGAAAATCGCCGAAATCCTCCGGTGCGCTGAATGCAGATTGATTGTTGTTGTGCTCTGGCAGCAACACGCTGAAGTCGTAATCGCGGACGTAAGAGGAGAAGTTATTTCCTGCAATGCCGGCGATGCGTTCGCCGGTTTTTTTGTCGATGATGGTCGGCTTTAGTATCTCGATCAAGGGGATATTGCCGCCTTTGACGTCAATATTCAATTCGACGGAAATGATTTCAAGCTCGACAGAGTAGCGGTCCGCCTTCGGGTTATCCCAATGCGCCAGGCTGTTGAAACGGCTGTCGATCATTTTCAGGGTGTTGCGCAAGTTCTCCTGGCGGCTCGTTCCCCTGGCCAAATTGGCAAAGTTGGTCGTCAGGCGCGTATTGTCCGATGGATGATAGTTTTCATCGAAAATAATGCTTTTGATGCTGAATGCAAAATCTTTGCTCATGGTGATCTGGTGTCCTGAATTCTGCGAAAGGATGAATGGGGTAATTGCTTGGTGACCGTGGCGATGCGTATCAGGCTGCGACCACCTCTTCAGCGGTGACCGGGCTCGCATGGCGCGTCAATGCGATCAATGGCAATGCCCGTTGCACGGCCAGCGCGGCCCGCTGGATCAGGGCCTCGTCCTGCACGCGGTAGTCGGCGAAATCCTTGTCGGTGGCATACACGCCCAGCGGCAATGTGCGCGCCTGGAAAAAGCTGAACAACGGACGCAACTGGTGGTCGATCATCAGGGCATGGCGCTCGCTGCCGCCGGTGGCCGCCAGCAGGACGGGCTTGTCGATCAGGGCATCCTGATGAATGAAGTCGAAGAAATGCTTGAACAGTCCCGTGTAGGAGCCGCGGTAGACCGGTGTTGTCACCACCAGGATGTCGGCTTGCTCGACGGCAACAAGGTCCCGCTCCACCGTCTCGGGCAGGTGGGAGCGCCAGACCGCGCCGGCCAGCTGGGGGGCGAGCTGGCCCAGTTCGACCAGGCGTTGTTCGCACAGCACTTCCTCGGCGATCAGGTCCATCAGGTGCTCTGCCAGGGCGGCCGCCTTGGAAGGGCGTTGCAGCCCGCCGGAAACCGCGACTAAACGAAGTGGACGTGTCATGTTTGCTTTCATGTGGATGGATGCGCCAGGGCCGTAAAAGTGCAGGCAACAAGGGGATCGATGATAGCGGCGGGAATCGATGAAGTATAATGGTCTTATTTCATACATCCATGAACATGGCTCATCTCAATGCTTGAACGCATCCACCTCAGCATCGTCCAGCAGGTCGAGAAACAAGGGTCGCTGACGGCCGCCGCAGGCGTGCTGCACCTGACCCAGTCGGCCCTGAGCCACAGCATGAAGAAGCTGGAGCAGCAACTGGGCACCGACGTCTGGCTGCGCGAAGGGCGCAACCTGCGCCTGACGCAGGCCGGCCAGTATCTGCTGGCGGTGGCGAACCGGGTGCTGCCGCAACTGGACCTGGCCGAAGAGCGCCTGGGCCAGTTCGCGCAGGGCGAGCGCGGCGCGTTGCGCATCGGCATGGAATGCCACCCTTGCTACCAGTGGCTACTGAAGGTGGTGTCGCCGTATCTGGCCGCATGGCCCGACGTGGATGTGGACGTCAAACAGAAGTTCCAGTTCGGCGGAATCGGCGCGCTCTTCGGCTACGAGATCGACTTGCTCGTCACGCCCGACCCGCTGTACAAGCCGGGACTGACGTTCGAACCCGTGTTCGACTACGAGCAGGTGCTCGTCGTGGCCAAGGGCCATGCGCTGGCGGCGGCGGCCTATGTGCAGCCTCAGCAACTGACGCAGGAAGTGCTGATCAGCTACCCCGTAGACATCGAACGCCTGGATATCTATAACCAGTTCCTCTTGCCGGCCGGTGTCACGCCCAAGCGCCACAAAGCCATCGAAACCACCGACATCATGCTGCAGATGGTGGCCAGCGGCCGCGGCGTGGCCGCCCTGCCGCGCTGGCTGGTCGAGGAGTACGCGGCCAAGATGGACGTGGTGCCTGTGCGGCTGGGCGCGCGCGGCATCGCCAAGCAGATTTTCCTGGGGGCACGCGAGACGGACACCGCCATCGACTACGTGCGCGCCTTCATCGCACTGGCGCGCCAGCCTGCCAGCGCCAGTGCGCAGTGACCGCAGCGACGCCATGGGTCATCTCTTGATGCATCCCGCTCAGCTCGGGTCCGCTGGCCACGTCACGCACGCGTATTCCCTGGAAGTCAGTGCGAAGGACATGCCGGCGTTGAGCGCGGCGGCGCCGCGGATAGCGCCCGCGTCCACCATTGCCATTCCCTACCTGCCGCGCGAGGACAACGCCGCGCGGCTGGCCGCGGCCCGCACCGTGCGCGCGCTCGGCTTCGAACCCATGCCGCACCTGTCCGCGCGCCGTATTGCCTCGTTCGCCGAGTTTGAGTCATTCGTCCAGCGCGCCGTCGCCGAAGCAGGCGTCGAGCGCTGCTTCGTGATCGCCGGCGATCCATCCACCGCGATGGGGCCGTTTTCCGACAGTGCCGCGCTGATCGACACAGGCGTGTTCGAGCGCGCAGGCATGCAGGTGATCGGCGTGGGTGGTCATCCGGAAGGCCATCCGGTCATGAGCAAGGCAGAGCAGTGGGATGTGCTCGAACGCAAGTGCCGCAGCATCGCGCAGCGCGGCATGACGCCCTTGATCGTCACGCAGTTTGCGTTTGATGCCGATATCGTGTTGACGTGGCTCAAAGCGCTGCGCGAGCGGGGCATAGAGCATCCCGTGCGCGTGGGCGTGCCGGGTCCCGCCAGCATCGCGGTGCTGGCCCGCTATGCCGCATTGTGCGGCGTCAGTGCATGCGCCTCGATGTGGTCCAAGTACGGCGTGTCCATCGGCAAGCTGTTCGGCACGGCGGGGCCGGACCTGTTTGTCGAGCGCCTGGCCGCCGGGCTGACAGCGGCACACGGCGAGGTCAGCCTGCATTTCTTTCCCTTCGGCGGCATTGCACAGTCCGTGAAGTGGATCGAGCAGTACCGTTCCCGCGCCAACCCGGCCCCTGGCTGACGAGCGCCTCGCCAGCGGCAGCGCGCCGCCGGCGACAGGCGCCATCCGTCCTGCTTACTCCACCGTCACCGACTTGGCCAGATTGCGTGGCTTGTCCACATCCGTGCCGCGCGCCAGGGCCGTGTGATACGCCAGCAATTGCAGCGCGACCACGTGCAGGATCGGCGACAGGTCGCCGTAGTGCTCGGGCAGGCGGATGACGTGCAAGCCTTCGCCGGAGCTGATGCGCGAATCGACGTCGGCGAAGACGTACAGCTGGCCGCCGCGGGCGCGCACTTCCTGCATGTTCGACTTCAGCTTTTCGATCAGCGCGTCGTTCGGCGCGATGGTAACGACCGGCATTTCATTCGTCACCAGGGCCAGCGGGCCGTGCTTCAGTTCGCCGGCCGGATACGCTTCGGCGTGAATATACGAAATTTCCTTCAGTTTCAGGGCGCCTTCCAGGGCGATCGGGTAGTGCATGCCGCGGCCCAGGAAGAGGGCGTTTTCCTTGCGGGCGAATTCTTCCGACCAGGCGATGATTTGCGGCTCCAGCGCCAGCACGGACGCGATGGCGACGGGCAAGTGGCGCATGGCTTTCAGGTGCGCCGCTTCCTGTTCTTCGCTCAAGCGGCCATTGACTTGCGCCAGGCACAGGGTCAGCAGGAACAGGCCGGCCAGCTGCGTCGTAAACGCCTTGGTCGAGGCCACGCCCACTTCCACGCCGGCGCGCGTGATATAGGCCAGCGCGCATTCGCGCACCATGGCGCTGGTGGCCACGTTGCAGATGGTCAAGGTGTGCTGCATGCCCAGGCTGCGCGCATGTTTCAGGGCGGCCAGGGTGTCGGCCGTTTCGCCGCTTTGCGAAATGGTCACCACCAGCGTGTTCGGGTGCGGCACGCTGTCGCGGTAGCGGTATTCGCTGGCCACTTCCACGCTGACGGGCACCTTGGCGATGGCCTCGATCCAGTACTTGGCCGTCATGCCCGCATACGAGCTGGTGCCGCAGGCGAGGATCAGCACGCGGTCGATCTGCTTGAAGATGGCATAAGCGTTATCGCCGAACAATTCCGGCATGATGCCCGTCACGCCTTCGAGCGTGTCGCCGATGGCGCGCGGCTGCTCAAAGATTTCCTTTTGCATGTAGTGACGGTACGGGCCCAGCTCGGCCGCGCCCGTGTGGGCGTGCACGGTTTTCACTTCGCGCTCGACGGGCTTGCCATCCACGTCGACGATCCAGCAGCGCGACAGTTGCAGGTCGACCACGTCGCCTTCTTCCAGGTAAATGATCTGGTCCGTCGTGCCGGCCAGCGCCATGGCGTCGGACGCGACAAAGTTTTCACCATTGCCCAGGCCGACGATCAGGGGCGAGCCCTGGCGCGCCGCGACCACGCGGTGCGGCTCGTCGCGGCAAAAGACGGCGATCGCATACGCGCCGTCCAGGCGTTTCACGGCCTGCTGCACGGTTTCAAACAAATCGCCGTTGTACATGTGCTCGACCAGGTGGGCGATCACTTCCGTGTCCGTCTGGCTCTGGAAGACGTAACCCAAGGCCGTCAGTTCGGCGCGCAGTTCGTCGTGGTTTTCGATGATGCCGTTGTGCACCAGCGCCACGCGGGCATTCTCTTCCGTCGGGGAGAAGTGCGGGTGGGCATTGAAGGAGACAGGGGCGCCATGCGTGGCCCAGCGCGTGTGGGCGATGCCCGTGAAACCGCTCAAGCCTTCTTCCGCGATCTGCTTTTCCAATTCCGCCACGCGCGAGGTGGAGCGCGAACGCTGCAAGCGGCCATCCGCATGCAGGGCAATGCCGCAGGAATCGTAGCCGCGGTATTCCAGGCGCTTCAAGCCTTCGAGCAGGATGGGAGTGATATTACGTTGCGCTACCGCGCCGACGATGCCGCACATGGAAACCTCTGTCTAAAATTTAATCAATGCAAGCATGCTAATGCAGAGTGAATGAAATATGCTTTCTAAATCTGTGCATTTTTGACTGAATATTTCACACTCATTTTGTGATGAAATATTATTTCATTTAGAATCAATTTATTTTCCAATTCATCAAAACCATGAGCGATAGCAACATTACCCTCGACGAGATCGATCGTCGCATCCTGAACGCCTTGCAAATTGATGCATCGCAAACCAACAGTGAGCTGGCGCAAGCGGTGCACGTTTCGGCGCCCACCTGTTTGCGGCGGGTCAAGCATTTGCGGGAAAGCGGCGTCATCGAACGGCAAGTGGCCATCGTCGCGCCGCAGCTGGTGGGCGCGCGCCTGACGGCCATCGTGGAAATCACGCTCGACGTGCAGGCGGCGGAACGCATGGCGGAATTCGAGCAGCTCGTGGCGGGCGAGTCCGCCGTGCTGCAATGCTACCGCGTCTCGCCCGGCCCCGACTTCGTGCTGATGGTGCAGGTGGCCGACATGCCCGCGTATCACGCGCTGGCGCACCGCCTGTTTGCCGCGCACGCAAATGTGCGCAACGTGAAAAGCTATTTTTCCACGTTCCGCAGCAAATTCGAGACGCGCATCGCCGTGTGATTTTTTACTTTCATTTATCCACCGCTTGCACACCGCTTGCCCACACACTTATACGGTGCTTTTCCACCGCTTATGCCGCACTTGCCCACAGGCTTATGCACAAGCATGACGCGGGCAAGCCATGGCAGCAGAGCAAGGGATGCGCGGGGAAGCAGCGTCAGGCGGCCCGCGACGGTACCGCACCAACATGCAAAGAGTAGACAAGCTACTGCCAGCTTGACTTGTGCACCGGCTGCACACAGCTTGCCAACAAGTTACGAGTCCAGTTATCGACAGGCTTATCCACAGCCCGTCCGCGGCGGCAGACGGGAAAACTCAGGGGCGCACTTCCGCTTCGGCATAGAAGCGGTAGCCGGCGTTGCGGGCGGTATTGATGGGCAAGGCCAGGCCCGCCGCCTGTTCCGCCTTGCGGCGCAAGCGGCTGATCTGGGTGTCCAGGCGGCGCTGGTCGTAGGTGAGAAAATCCTCGCCCAGCGATTGCACGATCTGCTGGCGGCTGACGATGCGTTCCGGCTCGGCCATCAGCACGTGCAGCACGATGACGTCCTGTTGCGATAGCGCAATGGCGCCGCAGCCGGGCGGCAAGAGGCGGCGCGGTCCCAGTTCCAGCACCCAGGCCGTGGCGGGCGGCGGCGCGTCGGCGGGCGGCGCGCCCAAACGCCGGGCCAGCGCGCCCAGGGTGGCGGCCAGCTCATCGAGGTCGGCGCTCTTCGGCAGGTAATAGTCGGCACCACCGCCCAGTCCGTTGACCTTGTCCTGCGTGGCCCCGCGCGCCGTAAACACGACGATGCCGATGGGCTGCCCCTGCGCGCGCAAGGCGCGCACCAGCACCATGCCTTCGCCATCGGGCAAGCCCAGGTCGATGATGGCAATGCGGTGCACGGCCGGCGCGTAGCAGGCGTGGAAGGCGGCCAGGTCGGCCACGGCGCTGACGCGGTAGCCGCAATCGCCGAGAAACTCGGTCAACTCGTGGCGCAGCACGGCTTCGTCTTCAAGCAGGATGAGGTTCAACATGGCGCAAGGATAACCGATCGCCGTGGGGCCGGGAAGTTGTCTTTCTGACTCCCATGCTGGCCGTGGTAAGCTGCCTCGCCATGAAAATCCTGCTCGCCCTTTGCCTGTTCTTCACCGCCCTGTTCCCCCACGCTGCAGTTGCCGCGCCCCTGCCTGCGCCGCTGCTGCTGCCGGCCAGCGGGCAGCCCGTGTCCGCCAGCGGCCACTTGCAGATGCTGCGCGATGCCACGGGCCGGCTGGGGCCCGATGCGGCATTGGCGGCGCCAGGCTGGCGCACCTTGCCCGGCGCCGTCAGCGCCGGATACACGCAGGACGCCGTCTGGCTGCGCCTGGACGTCACGCGCGCGGCAGCCTCCCCCGATGAATGGGTCGTGCGTTTCAGCAACGCTGTGCTTGACGACGTGCGGCTGTACCGCTGGGACGCGGCAGGCCACTGGGTCTTGCAGGAAGCGGGCGCCGACGTGGCGCGCGGCAACTGGCCCATCGATGCGCGCCAGGTGGTGTTTCCGCTGCGCCTGCAAGCCGACACGCCGCAGCGCTGGCTGGTGCGCCTGCACAGCAAAAAAGCCATGTCGACGGAGCTGACCTTGCTGCCCAGCGATGCCTTCGACAACGCTTCGCGCCGCGAATACCTGTACTACGGCTTGCAGTTCGGCAGTTATTTGCTCTTGATCCTGTTCCATATCTTTTTCTGGCGCATGACGCGCGAAGCCCACAGCGGCTGGTATCTGCTGTACGTGCTGACGAATGCCACGACGGAAGCGCTGACGATCGCCATTCCCCAGCAAATCTTCACCATGCCGAACTGGCTGTCCGATCCCATGCTGGGCGTGTCGATGGCGATGTCCATCGCCGTCGGCGCGCGTTTTTCCACATTGCAACTGGAACTGCCCGCCCTGTATCCCCGTTTCAGCCGCGTCGTGGTGGGTTTGACGGCCGCTGCCGCGCTGTGCGGGGCGCTGCTGGTGCTGCACGGCGACTATGCCGCCGGCGTGCTCGTCGTGCAAATGACGGCCTTGCCGCTGATCGTGCTGTTCATCGCCCTGGCCAGCTGGCTGGCGCTGCGCGGGCATCGTCCGGCGCACGCTTTCCTGTTTATCTTCGGCATCTTTTACGCGGGCGTGGTGATCAGTTTCCTGCGCAATATGGCCATCGTGCCGCCGAACTTCTGGACCAACCATGCGGCCACCCTGGGCGCCTTCGTGCACATGATGCTGATGAGCCTGCGCCTCAACCGCCGCTACGCCGAATTGCGCCGCGCCAAGGACCGCGCACAGGCGGAGGCCGTCAGCGCCGTGCGCGCCCTGAATGAACGGCTGGAAGAGCAGGTGGCGCTGCGCACCGTGGCGCTGCGGCAGGAAATCGGCCGGCGCGCCGTGCTCGAAGGCGAATTGCGCGCCGCGCTGGAAGTGGAAACCCGCACCCGCGAAGAGCAGCAGGATTTCGTTGCCATGGTGTCGCATGAATTCCACACGCCTTTGGCCATCATCAATACCACGGCCCAGCAAATTGCCCGCAACACGGACGCGCCGCGGGAAAAAACCCTGCAGCGCTGCCAGAACCTGCGCGAAGCGAGCGGCCGCATGACGGCGCTGGTGGATGAATACCTGAGCGCCGACCGCATGGAAACGAGCGCGGCAACCTTCCGGCCCCTGCCATGCGACTTGCCCGCGCTGCTGACGGCCGTGCTGGCCGAATGGCCACCAGGCCGCATCGAAGCCAGCGTACAGGCGCTGCCCGCCAGCGCCGTGGTGGACGCCAGCCTGCTGCGCGTGGCCCTGCGCAACTTGCTCAGCAATGCCGACCGGCACGCGCCGCAAGCCCTGGCGATCCGCGTGCAGGCCGGCACGCTCGAGGACGGCCGCGTGCAGATCGCCGTCAGCAACGAAGGCGAGCCGCTGCCCGCCGATGAAATCCCGCGCCTGTTCCAGAAATACTTCCGTGGCCGCATCGCCCAGCACAAGCCTGGCGCCGGGCTGGGCCTGTACCTGGTGCAGCGCATCGCCGAATTGCACGGCGGCCAGGTGATACTGGCCAGCGCCGGCAACAACGGCACCATCAGCTTCGCCCTGCGCCTGCCCGTCTGACGACCGCGCGTATTCCCGACTAAATCAGTCGGGAATCGCTCAGGTTTGCTCAATTTTAAATTTCCCCGTTCTGATATCTTTCCGTTCAGAAATCTTTGTAGCTTTTTATAACGTTTATATTTAAAAAAGCAACAAAAGCCGCAACGGACGCCGTCCACGCACAGCACAGGGAAAACATGCACCGCAACCAACTCGCCAGCCACCTCACCGGCCCCTCCTTGTTCGCGCCGCTTTCCTGACCCGTTCTTCCCCCATTTCCCGCTCGCGCCAGCCCGGCCAGGTCCGCAGGCGCGCGGGCGTCTCCCTATTCAAATCAACAAGGACATCGCATGCATCGTCACGGATCGTTGAACCACATCTACCGCCTCGTCTGGAGCCACGTCTTGAACGCCTGGGTCGCCGTCGCGGAAACGTCGCGCGGGCGCGGCAAGGGCAGCCGCCGCAAACTGGCCGCGGCAGCGGCCGCCATAACGGCGCTGGCGCTGGGAGGGCCGGCGCAGGCCGCGCCCACGGGCGGACAGGTGGTGAGCGGCACGGCCAGCATCAGCCAGCAGGGCGGCACCACCACCATCCATCAGGGCAGCGCGCAGGCCGCGCTGAACTGGAACAGTTTTAACGTGGGCGCCAAGGAAACCGTCAACTTCGTCCAGCCCTCGGCCAGCGCGCTGGCCGTCAACCGCATCTTCGACAGCAACGGCACGCAGATCCTCGGCAGAGTCAACGCGAATGGCCAGGTGTACCTGATCAATCCGAACGGCGTGCTGTTCGGCCGCGGCGCGCAAGTCAACGTGGGCGGCCTGGTGGCTTCGACGCTCGACATCGACAGCGCCAGCCTGGGCAGTTCGAAACACGCGTTCGGCGGCCAAGGTACTGGCAAGGTCGTCAACGAAGGCACGCTGCGCGCGGCCGATGGCGGCTATGTCGCCCTGCTGGGCCGGCAAGTGAGCAACCAGGGCGCCATCTCGGCCCGCCTGGGCACGGTCGCCCTGGGCGCCGGCAGCGCCGCCACCCTGAGCTTTGACGGCGCGCGCCTGCTGCAACTGCGCATCGAACAAAGCACCCTGAACAACCTGGCCGAAAACGGCGGCCTGATCCGCGCCGATGGCGGCCAGGTGCTGATGAGCGCAGGCGCCCGCGATTCGCTGCTGGCCAGCGTCGTCAACCACACGGGCGTCATCGAGGCGCGCAGCGTGGAGCAGCGCGATGGCAGCATCGTCTTGCTCGGCGGCATGGCCGCCGGCACCACCCATGTGAGCGGCACCCTGGACGCCAGCGCCCCCACGGGCGGCAATGGCGGCTTCATCGAAACGAGCGCCGCCCACGTGAAGATCGGCAACGACGTGCGCATCAGCACGGCCGCTGCCCAGGGCCGCGCCGGCACCTGGCTGATCGACCCCGTCGACTTCACCATCGCCGCCAGCGGCGGCGATATCAGCGGCGCCGCCCTGACGGCCAATTTGCGCAACGGCAATGTCGTGATCCAGAGCACGCAAGGCAGCCACGGCACGGCCGGCGACGTGCACGTCAACGACCAGGTCAGCTGGTCGGCCAATGAACTGACCTTGCATGCGCAGCGCAACATCAATATCAACGCCAACCTGAACGGTTCCGGCACGGCCAGCCTGGCGCTGGAATACGGCCAGGGCGCCGCCGCTGCCGGCAACACGGCCATATATCAGCTGGGCAACGGCGCGCAGGTGAGTTTGCCCGCCGGGCAAAACTTCAGCACCAAACTGGGCGCCGATGGCGCACGTACCGGCTACACGGTGATTACCCAGCTGGGCGCTTACCGCAGTGTCACGGGCACCGACTTGCAAGGGATCAATGGCAAACTGAACGGCAATTTTGTGCTCGGCGCCGACATCGACGCCTCGGCCACCGCCTCGGCCGCCTGGAACCCCAATTGGTGGGACGCGGGCTTCGTGCCGCTGGGCAGGGATGCGGCCTTTGGCGGCATCTTCGACGGCCTCGGCCATTCCATCAATCAGCTCAGCATGATGTCCGGGTCCGGCGGCGGCAGCGGCTTGTTTTCCATTACCACCAAGGATGCCCTGATCCAGAATGTGGGTTTGAATGGCGGCCGCATCAAGACCCACTATTACGCCGGTGGGCTGGTGGGCGACAACAAGGGCACGATCAAGAATAGCTATGCGGCGCTCGACGTCATCGCCGACGGCTTCATCAGCGGCGGCCTGGTGGCGCGCAACAGCGGCACCATCGTCAACAGCTACGCCTCGGGCGCCGTCAGCAGCAATACCCAGAGCGGCGGCCTGGTCGGCATCAACCAGGGAACGATCAGCAACAGCTATGCCACGGGCAGCGTGGCGGGCAAGACCGAGATCGGCGGCCTGGTGGGCACCAACTGGGGAGCGGGATCCGTCAATACCAGCTACGCGGCGGGGCGCCTGCTCATCGCCGACGGCGGCACCAACTTCGGCGGTTTGATCGGCAGCAACAGCGCGCCCCAGCAAATCAGCAACAGTTTCTGGTCTATCGACGGTACGGGCCAGGCGACCTCCAAGGGCGGCACCGGCCTGACGGACACGCAGATGCGCACGGCCAGCAGTTTTACGGGATTCAATTTCACCACCACGCCTGGCGCGCAGGGCAATAACTGGGTGCTGGTCAACGTCGACGGCAACTTGAATAATGCCGGCCATGGCGAAGGCGGGACCTATCCCATGCTGGCATCCGAGTATTCCACAACGATCTACAATGCGCACCAGCTGCAATTGATGTCCATGGCACTCAATGGCAGCTACGTGCTGGGCGCCAACATCGATGCCAGCGCCACGGCGGGCGGCAAGGGCGTCTGGGGCAGGAATGGATTCATCCCTGTCGGCATGGCAAACGGCCTGGGCGGCGGCATAGAAAATATCTTCACCGGCAGCTTGAACGGCCAGAGCCATACCATCAGCGGACTGACCATCGCGTCCGACTTCGATATCGTCGGCTTGTTCGGCTATGCGGATAGCTCCTCCGTCATCAGCAATATCGGCTTACTGGGCGGCAGCATCAGCGGCGTCATCCACGTCGGCGCCCTGGCAGGCTACGGCAGGGGCCTCATTTCCAACAGCTACAGTAGCGCAACGGTCAATGGCCGCGAGTCCGTTGGCGGCTTGCTCGGCACGAACGACGGCAATATCAACAACAGCTACGCCAGCGGCGCCGTCAGCGGCAGCACGTCCGTGGGCGGCTTGATCGGCCTCAACATGAGCGGTATCGTCGAAAACACGTACGCGACGGGCATGGTCAAGGGCGAGACCAGCAAGGGCGCGTTGATCGGCACCAACTTCAGCCAGGTAAACAACAGCTTCTGGACCAGTACTGACGGCGTCTCGGGCATTGGCAGCGGTGGCGGCGCGCAGACGAACGTGCACGCCTTGAGCGATGCGCAACTGCACTCGAAATCGAGTTTCGGTGGCTGGGATATGGCCACGAACGCCGGCAGCGGCGCCATCTGGCGCATCTATGAAGGCCAGACGGCGCCGTTGCTGCGCAGCTTCCTGACCGCCCTGACCGTCACCTCGGATGCGGTCAGCAAGACTTACGATGGCCAAAGCTATGCGGGGGGCCTGTCCAATGCCCGTTACTCGGTCGCTGGCGCTGCCGACTCCGGGCAAGTCTTTTCCTCAAGCAACAGCCTGTACGGCGCCATCCGCGATGCCGGTCTCTACAACGCCGCCGGCACCTACCTGTATTCCGGCCAACAAGGGTATGACATCGACCTGCAGGCGGGCGCCCTGACGATCAACCGGGCCGTCATCAGTCTGAACGGCACGCGCACCTATGACGGCAGCGCCAGCATGGCGGCCGGTCTGCTGACACTGAACGGCCTGGTGCAAGGCGAGAGCCTGTTGCTGTCGGGTAACGGTATCCTCGACAACAAAAACGCGGCTGGAAAAAAGACCATGGCCAACGGCACGCTGACGCTGGCTGACGGCAGCACGGGCCAGGCCAGCAACTACACCTTGGAAGGCGGCAGGCACAGCGCCACCGTCAACCGCGCCACGCTGAATGTGCAGGGCGTGGGGGCGGCCAATAAAATCTATGACGCCAGCACGGGCGCCACCTTGACGGGCAAGGCCAGCGTGCAGGCGCTGGGCGACGACCAGCTGAACGTAAGCGGAGGCACCGCCCGTTTTGCCGACAAGAACGCCGGCATGGGCAAGGCCGTCACCCTGAGCGGTTTTACCTTGCAGGGCGTGGATGCGGCCAACTATGTGCTGGTGCAGCCGAACAACGTCACGGCCGACATCGGCAAGGCCAGCGTGGTCGTCGCCGGCGTGGGTGCGGCAAACAAGGTGTATGACGCCACCACCGGCGTCATCCTGACGGGCAAGGCCAAGGTGCAGGCGCTGGGCGGCGACCAGTTGAGCGTGGCCGGCGGCGTGGCCCGCTTTGCCGACAAGAACGCAGGCAAAGGCAAGGCCGTCATCGTCGATGGCTACAGCCTGCAGGGTGCGGATGCGGGCAACTATGTGCTGGTGCAGCCGAACAACATCACGGCCGACATCAGTAAAGCTACTGTCAGCGTGAGCGGCGTGGGTGCGGCCAATAAAGTCTATGACGCCACCACGGGCGCCACTTTGACGGGCAAGGCCAAGGTGCTGGCGCTGGGCGACGACGAACTGCGCGTCGCCGGCGGCAGCGCATCTTTTGCCGACAAGAATGCTGGCATGGGCAAGACCGTCACCCTGAGCGGCTTTGCCTTGCAAGGCGCGGATGCGGCCAACTATGTCCTCGTGCAACCGAACAACGTCACGGCCGACATCGGCAAGGCCAGCGTGGTCGTCGCCGGCGTGGGGGCGGCAAACAAGGTGTATGACGCCACCACGGGCGCCACCCTGACGGGCACGGCCAAGGTGCAGGCGCTGGGCGACGACCAATTGAGCGTGGCGGGCGGCACTGCCCGCTTTGCCGACAAGCACGCCGGAACAGGCAAAACCGTCATCGTCGACGGCTACACCTTGCAGGGTGCGGATGCGGACAACTATGACCTCGTGCAACCGGGCAACATCACCGCCGATATTGCCAAGGCCAACTTGCTGTACACGGCCACGGCCACCAGCCTGACGGGTGGCCGCGCGCCGGAAGGCTTGAGCGGCAAGGTCAGCGGCCTGCTGGGCAGCGACACCCTGGCGGACGCCACCAGCGGCACCGTGGCCTGGACCAGCCCGGCCTCGGCCGGCAGTCCGGCTGGCAACTACGCCATCACGGGAAGCGGCCTGGCCTCGACCGACTATGCCTTCGTGCAAGCCGAGAGCAATGCCGGCGCGCTGACCTTGACGTCGGCAAGCCTGCCGCCGCCGGCCAGCCTGCCGCCACCGGCCCAGGCAGCCGTGGTGCAACTGCAGGCGCAAGTGCTGGGCAGCTTTGCCGACACGCGTCCCGGCACGCTGGCCGCCGCGCCCACCATCACCATCACGCAGACGGATGCCCCGGCCGGCACGGCTGCCGCCAGCAATGCCTTGCCAAACACCAGCATGCAGATCGGCAGCCGCGGCCCGGCCCTGCAAGTCGTCCTGGGCGGCGTCAAGCTGCCCGCCAACATGCTTAACGTAAATCAATAACACCATGACTCATTCCTTGACTCCGCGACACCTGATGCAACAACCGTTGCTGTCCCTGCTGCTGCTGGCCTTTGCGCCATGCGCCATAGCACAAACCACCCCGGTCGTGCCCGATGCGGGCGCCATCCTGCGCCAGTTGCAGCCGGCCACGCCCGCCAATACGGCTCCCGGCGCGCCGGCGCTGCGCATCGAACAGAAAGAGGGCGCGCCGCTGCCCGCCAGCGCGCCCTTTCTCGTCACGCAGATCGATATCGCCGGCAACAGCGCGTTCGATACGGCCACCTTGCAGGCGCTCGTCGCCAGCGCCCACGGCACGACCTTGTCCCTGGAGCAACTGGGAGAACTGGCGGCCCGCATCACCAGTTACTACCGCGCCCATGGCTATCCGCTGGCGCGCGCCATCGTGCCTGCCCAGACCATCCGCCAGGGCATCGTGCGCATCGACGTGCTCGAGGCACGCTACGGCAAGGTGGGCATCGACAACCGCAGCGACGTCAGCGACGCCTTGCTGAACGCCACGCTGGCGCCGCTGCAAACGGGCCAGACCATCGGCCAGGCGGAACTCGACCGCAGCTTGCTGTTGCTGTCCGACATACCGAATGTCGCCATCACGGCCACGCTCACGCCCGGCGCCGAAGTGGGCGGCTCCGACCTCCTGGTCGATGCCTGGTCCGGCCCGCGCATGGCTGGCGCTGCCTTCCTCGACAACAATGGCAACCGCTACACGGGCCGCGCCCGCCTTGGCGCCACCGTGTACCTGTACAACCCGCTGCATCAGGGCGACGTGGCCAGCGCCAGCGTGCTCAGCTCGGGCACGGGC
Organism: Janthinobacterium sp. P210005; assembly: GCF_036231865.1. Classification (NCBI taxonomy): domain Bacteria; kingdom Pseudomonadati; phylum Pseudomonadota; class Betaproteobacteria; order Burkholderiales; family Oxalobacteraceae; genus Janthinobacterium; species Janthinobacterium sp. P210005. The sequence continues at coordinate 684,787 of NZ_JAZARC010000002.1, read as the reverse complement.
ATGTCGTATGCGCGTCTCGGCTATGACCTGCTGCTGAACGGCGCCGGCACGCGCGCCGGGGTGGCCATGTCCGCCCTGCGCTACCGCCTGGAAGGCGCCATGCGCCCGCTGCACGCACATGGCACGGCCCAGGTCGCCAGTGCCTGGCTGCGCCATCCGCTGCTGCGCAGCCGCGATGCGAACATGTCGATCCAGCTGCAATATGACCAGGTGCACTTGCGCGACCGCATCGACGCCAGCGCCATGCGCAGCGACCGCCGCCTGGATAACCTGAGCGCCACCCTGGGCGGCGACGTGCGCGATGCGGCCCTGGCTGGCGCCATCACCAGCTGGAGCGTGGCCGCGACGGCTGGCAAGCTCGACATCAGCGACCCGCTGACGCGCCTGAACGATGCCTTCAGCGCCCGCAGCCATGGCAATTTTGCGAAATGGAACGTCAACCTGTCGCGCCTGCAAAACCTGGACCAGCGCAACGCCGTGTACCTGGCCTTCGCGGGACAGTGGGCGGACAGCAATCTCGATTCCTCTGAAAAGATGAGCGTGGGAGGCCCGTACACGGTGCGCGCGTATGACGTGGGCGCGGCAGCTGGCGACCTCGGCTATTTCGGCAGCGCCGAATGGCGGCATGAACTGAGCGCCAGCGACGCGGGACAATGGCAAGCCGTGGCCTTCGTCGACAGCGCACGCGTGACGGTGAACCAGCAGCGCTGGACGCCGGGACCGAACAGCGCGCGCCTGCACGGCGCCGGACTGGGCGTGAACTGGGCGGACGGGCAGCAGTGGAATGCCCGCGCGTACGTCGCCAAGCCCATCGGCGGCACGCCCGTCCTGCTGGCGGCGCGCAGTTCGGCCCGCCTGTGGGTCGAACTCAATCGCCGCTTCTGATGCGGCGGCAACAGCCGGAAGCCCGACTTTCGGCTGTTGCTTGATCCAACGCAAGACTTACCCACCAGCTATCCACCGTCTGTGCACGGTTTTTCCACAGGCTTACCCACAGCAATATGTGGGAAGCAGGCGGCAAAACTGCAGTTATCCCCACTTGCACCCACACTATCCAGCGCTTATCCGCAGGCTTACGCACAGAGTTATCCACAATCCGCAGGAAAAGGCGATTGCATCGCTGGCAAGCCGCTGGAATCAGCGGAAAAGGCAGGGACAAGCGCATGGCGGGCCAGATTACAAAACTTGCCAACAGCTTATGCGCAGGCTTGCACACAGGCTTATGCCCCACTTGTGCAGTGGCTTGCCCACAGAGTTATCCACATACAAAAAAGGCAGGCCATGCGGCCTGCCTGTGTGCAAGGGCTGACTGCGCCGCTTACTTCTTGATTTTCACGGGGCGCGTCCAGCCATCGATGGTCACCTGGCGCGCGCGCGACACGGTCAGCTTGCCGGCCGGTGCATCTTTCGACAAGGTCGTGCCCGCGCCCAGGGTGGCGCCCTTGCCGACGGTGACGGGCGCGATCAGCTGGCTGTCGCTGCCGATGAAGGCGTCGTCTTCAATGACCGTGCGGAACTTGTTCACGCCATCGTAGTTGCAGGTAATCGTGCCGGCGCCGATGTTGACCTTCGAACCGATGGTGGCGTCGCCGATGTAGGCCAGGTGATTGGCCTTGCTGTGCGCGGCGATCTGGCTGTTTTTCACTTCGACAAAGTTGCCGATGTGCACGTCTTCCGCCAGGACCGTTCCCGGGCGCAGGCGCGCATAGGGGCCGATGATGGAAGCTGCGCCGACGACGGCGTCCTCGATATGGCAGAAGGGCTTGATGTGTGCGCCAGCGGCCACCGTGGCGTTGATGAAGACGTTGTTGGCGCCCACGCGCACGCCGTCGCCCAGTTCGACTCTGCCTTCGAACACGCAGCCGACGTCGATGGTGACATCGCGGCCGCAAATGAGTTCGCCGCGCACGTCGATGCGGGCCGGATCGAGCAAGGTCACGCCCCGTTCCAGCAGCGCTTGCGCGATATTGTTCTGGTGGATGCGTTCCAATTGCGCCAGCTGCACCTTGCTGTTGACGCCCGCCACTTCCCACACGGCGGCCGGGTGGGCCGAGGTGACGGCCACGCCATCGGCGACGGCCTGGGCGACGATATCGGTCAGATAGTATTCCCCTTGGGCATTGTCATTCGACAAGGCCGACAGCCATTGCTTGAGCTGCACGGTGGGCGCGACCATGATGCCGCTGTTGATCTCGCGGATGGCGCGCTCGGCGGGTGTCGCATCCTTTTCCTCGACGATGCGCACGATGGCGCCGTGCTCGCGCACGATGCGGCCCAGGCCAAACGGGTCGTCCTGTTCCACGGTCAGGATGGCCAGCTTGTCCTTGCCGGCCGCCTGCACCAGTTGCTGCAGGGAAGCGGCACTGGTCAGCGGCACGTCGCCGTACAGGATCAGGGTCGGCACGCTGTCATCGAGCAAAGGCAGCGCTTGCTGGACGGCATGGCCGGTGCCCAGTTGCTGCGCCTGCTCGGCGGCGTCGATCTGCACGCCATGGTTCACCTTGTAGCCGTCGAGCAACTTCAGCACCGCTGCGCCCCCATGCCCGTAAATCACGCATAATCGGGACGGCGCCAGGCCGCGCGCCGTGTCGATGACGTGCGACAACAGCGGCTTGCCCGCCAACGGGTGCAATACCTTGGGCAGTGCCGACTGCATGCGTTTGCCCATACCGGCAGCGAGAATGACAACGTTCATAGACCGTCTTTTATAAGTTAAGAATATGAAAAAGTTTAACACGCAGGCCCCGTCTTCCACGTCTTCCAGCCGCTTGACGTATGCCTTACTGGCCATCCTGCTCGTCGTCATGGCCGGCTGCAGCGGCTTGCGCCTGGCCTACAACAATGGCGATACCGTGCTGTACTGGTGGCTGAACGCGTATGTCGACCTGGACCGCGACCAGAAGGGCTGGGTGCGCGACGATATCGACAAGCTGTTCGACTGGCACCGCAAGACGCAATTGAAGGATTACGTGGAAATCCTGCGCACGGGCCAGAAGCAGTTGCAAGGCAATGCCACGCAGGCGGACCTGCTGGCGGATTACAGCGAGATCAAGCAGCGCACCCAGGCGCTGTTGCTGAAGGCGGCGCCCGAGCTGGCCGACCTGGCGCGCTCGCTCAAGCCCGAGCAGATCGCGCAGATGGAAAAGAAGTTCAAGTCGAACAATGAGGATTACCGCAAGAAATACCTGAGCGGCGACCAGGAGAAGCGCCAGAAACTGCGCTACAAGAAAGCCATGGAGCAATTCGAACTGTGGTTCGGCAGCTTCAGCAGCGAGCAGGAAGCCCTCATCCGCAAGGCGTCCGATGCGCGTCCGCTGAACAACGAGATCTGGCTCGACGAACGCATGCGGCGCCAGCAGAACGTGTTGAGCCTGGTCAAGAAAGTTCACCAGGAAAAACTCGGCAAGGAAGCCACCGTGACCTTGATCAACACCCTGATCAAGGACAGTTTCGAGCGCCTCGAGCATTCCGAGCGCAAGGCCTTCTTCGATGCCTACGAAAGCAGCACGGCGCAGATGGTCATGACGGTGATCAAGATCGCCACGCCCACGCAAAAAGCCCATGCCGTCAAGCGCATGCAGGGCTGGATCGACGATTTCAATTCCCTCGCCACGCAAGCCAAATAGCCAGGCAGCGCCAGCAGGGGGGAGGGGGCCATATGCTATAGTGGCCGCCATCGAATTGAAGAAATACCCATGCAAAAGAAAATTAAGAAACCCGCCAAAGTCCCCGTCCACCACGCGCCGCCACCGAACCAGGTGCGCATCATCGGCGGCCAGTGGAAGCGCTCCGTGCTGCCTGTTTTGCAGGCACTGGGCTTGCGCCCGACACCGGACCGCGTGCGCGAAACCGTGTTTAACTGGATCAACCACTTGCGCGACGGCGACTGGGCCAATGCCCAGGTGCTGGACCTGTTCGCCGGCAGCGGCGCACTGGGCTTCGAGGCGGCCAGCCGCGGCGCCGCCGCCGTCACCATGGTCGACACCCATACGCCCGTGATCCGCCAGCTGGAAGAAAACAAGACGAAATTGCGCGCCGACAATGTCCAGCTGCTGCGCGGCGACGCCTTGCTGACGGCGCAAGGCCTGGCATCGCGCGGCCAGCGTTTCGACCTGATCTTCCTCGATCCGCCCTACCAGCAGGATTTCCTCGCGAAAGTGTTGCCGCTGTGCGCCAACCTGCTCAAGGAAGGCGGCATGGTGTATGCGGAATCGGGCTTGCCGCTCGTCTTCGATGCAACCAGCGCCCTGGAAAAACCGGAGTGGATGGCGCCGTGGGAAGTCATCCGCGCCGACAAGGCGGGCACCGTTTATTATCATTTGCTAACTTACAACAAAGTGCCGGCTACTGCCTGAATCTGCCTATAAATGAGGCAAAAAAGCTCCCTGCCCCGAGGCGCAGCACCAAGGTGGTCACCAATTTCAGGCATAATGCGCGTCTATATTGGTGCATCGTCAGGGAGCCGCAATGGTTGTAGCCGTTTATCCAGGAACATTCGATCCGCTCACGCGCGGTCATGAAGATTTGGTGCGCCGCGCATCGGGTCTGTTTGACAAGCTGATCGTCGGTGTGGCCGACAGCAAGAACAAGCAACCGTTTTTCTCGCTCGACGAACGCCTGGAAATCGCCAACGAAGTGCTCGGCCACTATCCGAATGTGCAAGTGGAAAGCTTTTCCGGCCTGCTCAAGGATTTCGTGCGCAAGCATGAAGCGCGGGTCATCGTGCGCGGCTTGCGCGCCGTCTCCGACTTCGAATACGAATTCCAGATGGCGGGCATGAACCGCTACCTGCTGCCCGATGTCGAAACCATGTTCCTGACGCCATCCGACCAGTACCAGTTCATTTCGGGCACCATCGTGCGCGAAATCGCGGCGCTGGGCGGCGACGTCTCCAAGTTTGTCTTCCCCTCGGTGAACCGCTGGCTGCAAAACAAGATTGCCGCCAACGCTGCCTCATCGCAATAAGTAAGAGTGAAATCATGGCATTACTGATCACCGACGAATGCATCAATTGCGACATTTGCGAGCCCGAGTGCCCGAATGACGCAATCTACATGGGCGCGGAAATCTACGAAATCGATCCCAACAAGTGCACCGAATGCGTGGGCCACTTTGACGAGCCGCAATGCCAGCAAGTGTGCCCCGTCAGCTGCATCCCCTTCAATCCCGCCTGGCGCGAAAGCCCGGAGCAATTGATGGCCAAGTACGAACGCCTGCAGGCGGAACTGCCCGCCGCCAAAGCCTGAGCTTTTCTCCCGCGCCACTTCCGGGCCACGTCTGCGTGGCGCCAGCTTCTGCCAACTGTTCTACACTGTGTGCTGACTTATCCACAGCCCATGGTTTCCACGGAGGTAGAAGATGCAAATAAGCACATCCCGTTTGGGCCGCTCCCTGGCCACCGCCTGCCTATGCGCCAGCCTGTGCGCCGCCGTGGCACGACCGGCGCTCGCCGTCGAGGTGGGCGGCGTCAAGCTGGACGAGACGGTGCAGCTGGCCAGCCGCGAATTAAAACTCAACGGCGCCGGCGTGCGCTACAAGGTCATCTTCAAGGTGTACACGATCGCGCTGTACCTGCCTGAAAAGAAAACCCAGCTGGCCGACATCTTGGCGCTGCCCGGGCCTCGCCGCCTGGAAATCGTCATGCTGCGCGACATCACTTCCGACGAGCTGGGGCAAGCCTTCATGCAAGGCTTGAAGCGCAGTTCCGACCAGGCCGACCGCACGCGCCTGCTGAGCCAGACGATGCAGTTCGGCGCCATGTTCGAAATGGTGCCCGGCCTGAAAAAGGGCGACATTCTCACCGTGGACTGGCTGCCGGAAGAGGGAACGTTGTGCAAGCTGAACGGCAAACAGGTGGGCGACACGGTGCCGGACCTGGCTTTCTATAATGCGCTGCTGAAAATCTGGATAGGTGCCCATCCGGCCGACACCATGTTGCGCGCGCATTTGCTGGGCGACATGGCGTAATCGGCTGGCGGCAAGCGTAAAAAAAGCCGGCGCAGGCCGGCTTGTCATTCTGCAACAGTTGCTCGCTCAGGCACGCGTCGACAGGGCGCGCAATTCGGCGGCATTGCTTGGCGACACGCCATCCATCTTGCCGAGCGTGCGTTTCAAGGCTTGCGCTTCGCGCATCTGCTGGCGCGCCAGGCGCTCTTCGCGGCTCAGCTTGGGACGCACCACCAGCATCATGGCGCGGGCGATGCCCACCAGCAAAGGCTTGAACAGCAGGGCGAAGGCGCCCACGGCGACGATCACCAGCACGAGTTGCAGGGCGTTCAGCAGGGAAATCTCCAGCACGGGTGCGGATACTGCGTACAGGGCGGAGGCGAAGGTAGACATAGTGTTCCAGTGCATTATAGAATTTGCCAGTACTATAGTGCAGTGCAACATATAAATCTAATTCCATTTCTTGATACCAATTATATGAATCGTGAATGGAAAACTGTAATATTTTTTTACGAGTGAAAATATTCGTGCCCGGCGCGGTTTACACTCTTAAGTAATCAATTCAACTTTTATCTTGGGCTTTCCATGAGTTTTCTGACGCTGGATCTGAACTTGCTGCGTGTTTTCGACGCCGTCATGACGGAACAAAACCTGACGCGCGCAGCCGGCCACCTGGCGATGACGCAGCCGGCGGTATCGAACGCCATCAAACGCCTGCGCGAGAGCCTCGGTGATGAATTGCTGATCCGCACGGCCTATGGCGTGAAACCCACGCCCCGCGCCGAAGCGCTGTGGCCGTCCGTGCGCTCGGCCCTGGCCAGCCTGGAAGCGGCTGTCACGCCGGAAACCTTCGACGTGTCGAAAACACATGCCACTTTCCGCATGGCCATGGCCGATGCGACGGCCGCGTTCTGGCTGCCTTCGCTGATGCGCTCGATCGAACGGGAAGCGCCCGGCGTCAACGTGCGCATGATGCCGCTGACCACGCGCGAACCGCGCCCGATGCTGCTGCGCGGCGACATCGACCTGGCCGTGGGCTTCTTTCCCGGCGTGGCGGCGCAATTGTCGAGTGAAACGGGTTCGCCCATCCGCCACGAGCGCCTGTATTCCGGCAAGTATGTGTGCGTGATGCGGCGCGGCCATCCGCTGGCCGACAAGGAATTGACCCTGGATAACTACTGCGCGGCCAACCATTTATTGGTGAGCTTTTCCGGCCGCGCGCATGGCTTGATCGACGAGGCGCTGTCGCAGATCCACCGCGAACGGCGCATCTTGTTGACGGTCAACCAGTTCTTTACCGCTGGGCGGGTCGTCGCAAATTCCGACCTGATCACGGTCTTGCCGCGCCATTTGATCGCCTCGACGGGCATGACGGAATCGCTGCTGTACAAGGATTTGCCGTTGACCTTGCCAGCCGTCCACCTGGACATGCTGTGGCACGAGCGCGACGCCCGCAGCCCCGCCCACAAATGGCTGCGCAACCACCTGGAAAGCATGAACACGCCAACCCTGCGCACGGCCACGGCGGCCGGCGGCGGCGTGGCGCCGAAACCGCATGTCGAGTGAAAAACATTAGCGGCACGAACGTCTGAGAAAATCGTAGCGAGCGGAAGTAAGTTGTGGCCGAGAAGCGGAACTGTGCTCAAGCACAGTGAGCATCGCAAGCCGCAAATTACGACGCGCAGTAGATTTAATCAGATGTTCATCATGCGTGGCTGCTGGACCTGTAACCGATTCTAAAACCGCCCCAGTGCTTGCCCTCGACGTGGATGGGCACGGATAAATCGTGCATGACCTCGCCCGTGTCGCGTTTATAGGTCTGCAACAGGAACGCCTTGGTGTTGCTGCCGCAGCGCTTGCCCGTGCGGTCGCTGAAGATGCGCTTGGTGCGGTTATTTACGATATCGGTGGCGTAATCGCCCGTCAGCGGCTGGGAAAACTTCTTGTTGTGCGTTGGAAAATATCCATTGTTGTCGACGGCGCCCGCATACGCCAGGTGGGGCAATGCCGCCAGCACGCCTTCCTGCAAGTCGGGCAGCACCTTGTCCGTGAACGCGTCGAATTTCGTGTTGTGCTTGGGCGGATCGGTATTCGGGATGGGGCGGTAATGGCGGTCGAACAGGGCGTCGCGCGTGATGCGCCCCGAGGCGATCGCTTGCTCGAAGAGTTTGCCCACGTCGCGCGCGGCGCGCTGGGCCGCCTCGCGGATCTCGTCGTGCGGCGTGGCCACGCTCGATTCGCCCAGGGCGCCGGCGATCACTTCGGCCCGCTCGGCCAGGGCCATGGCCGATTGCGTGGCGCGCGGCAATTCGGCATTCGTCGACAGCATGCTGTCGCGGATTTGCCCGATGGCGTCGGCGATCACTTGCGTCGTCTCGACGTGTTCGCGCGAGGCGCGGGCGATTTGCCCGATCTCGTCCTCGGACTCGCCCGATGACTGCTCGATATGGCTGAGCGAGGCGTGCACGCTTTGCACATTGCGCGCCGCTTCCGTGACGCCGGCCGCCAGCGAACTCATGCCGCGTGCGGCTTTTTCCGACTGTTCATTGATTTCGCGCACCATCACGCTGATTTCATCGGAAGCTTCCTTGGTGCGCTGCGCCAATTGCCGCACTTCCCCGGCCACCACGGCAAAACCGCGCCCATGTTCGCCGGCGCGCGCCGCTTCGATGGCGGCGTTCAGCGCCAGCAAGTTGGTGCGCGCGGAAATATCGGAAATGGCTTCCGTAAAGCCCGTGATGCGTTTGGATTTTTCCTGCAAGCTCAGCATGTTGCTGGAAGCGCCTTGCGCTTCCTCGCGTGCGTTATTGATGCGCAGCAAGCCCTGGTCCACTTCGGCGCGCGCCGCCACGCTTTCCACGCGCACGCCGGCGGCCACCTTGGCGGCCCGTTCCGCATTGGCGGCGATCTTTTCCGTCATCGCGGCATTTTGTACGGAACTGTCGGCAATGTCGCTGGCCGTGCGGACATCGAGTTCCACCTTCTGTTTGACGGAATCGACAAAATACGAGGTTTCCGCCGCGCCGATCATGATGGCATCGATGGCGTTGCCCACCGTATCGGCGAACTGGTGCAAGCTCGGCTCGCCGCGCGGACGGCCGGCAAACGCCAGCAGCGCGGCGCCGATGGCGGCGGCCACGCAGGCAATCAGATAGGGATGGTCGCCGCCCGAGAGCAACAACAGATAGGCCAGGCAACAGGCGACGGCCATGGCCAGGATCGTGAATACAAAGAAACGCACCAGCTGATGCTGCAACTGCTTCATTTGTCCCCCGCTGCGCGAACCCGTCACGTCCCGCGAAAGGGACGTGCCGTAACCGTATGCGGGTGGGCACGATTGCCCACTTTGCACCCTGAAGTGACCGTCTGCGCGGCGTTTCAGGCGGCTACCGGATAGCAGAATTGTAGTTCTACCCTACAACATTTGTTCCGATAGCTCAATCAGAAAAGTGGGGCGGCTACACCAGGGTCACTTAATTGGCAATTTGGTCGTGTTTTTGACCTCTTCCATGACGGCATAAGTGTGGGTTTCCCGCACACCTTTCTGCAACAGCGTCTTGCCCAGGAATTCGCGGTAGGCGGCCATGTCCTTGACGCGCGCCTTGACCAGGTAATCGAAACCGCCGGCCACCATGTGACATTCCAGTACCTCTGGAATGATTTGTACGCTATGCTTGAAGGCGTCGAACACTTCCGGTGTCGTGCGATCGAGCACCACTTCGATGAACACCAGCAGCGACACGTCGAGCAGCTGCGGGTTCAACTGGGCCGTATAGCCCATGATGTAACCGGATTCGTGCAACTTGCGCACGCGCTCCAGGCAGGCGGCCGGCGACAGGTTCACGCGCGCGGCCAGCTCCACATTGCTGATGCGTCCATCGCTCTGCAATTCCATCAAGATTTTCTTACTGATCTTGTCCAGCATTACCATCACCCCCAAATTAATATTATTTGGTTAAATTGTCGCATCAAAAACTATCTATTGCTAGTCCCCTGTATTACCAGAATTAATCCATAAGAATCCCCTTTACAATCGAATCATCTTAACGTCCGACTTTCTGTATTTTTTTGCACCAAAAAAGAGCAAGAATTACGTCAGTTTTCGTCCCCTTTTCCTTGTAAAGAGCACTTATGCACCCTGCAGGCCCCTCGGCTTTTACCCCGATTCCTTTTGCTGCGTTCCAGGCAGAAATCCTGCCCGAAGCGACACCACAACGCGCCGCCGTCACCGCCGCCTATAGGCGCGATGAGGTTTCCGCCGTGCAGTGGCTGTTGCAACAAGTCCGCCCCAGCAGCACCGAAACGATAGCCGAAGGGCAAGCCCTGGCGCACCGCCTGGTCTCGAACGTGCGCCAAAAACGCACACGCGCCTCCGGCGTCGATGCACTGATGCACGAGTTCTCGCTATCGTCGGAAGAGGGTGTTGCATTGATGTGTCTGGCTGAAGCGCTGTTGCGTATACCCGACAGTCAAACGGCCGACCGTCTGATCGCCGACAAAATCAGCAAGGGCGACTGGAAGAAACATCTGGGCGAATCGCCGTCACTGTTCGTCAACGCGGCCACCTGGGGCTTGCTGATCACGGGAAAACTGGTCAGTACCAGCAGCGAATCGGGCCTCGGTTCGGCCATGACCAAGCTCATCGCCAAAGGCGGCGAACCGCTGATCCGCAAGGGCGTCGACCTGGCCATGCGCATGCTGGGCAACCAGTTCGTGACGGGCCAGACCATCGAGGAAGCGTTGAAGAACAGCCGCGACAACGAAACGCGCGGCTACCGCTACTCGTACGACATGCTGGGCGAAGCGGCCCTGACGCAGCAAGACGCGGCCAACTACTACGCCTCGTACGAAACGGCGATCCATGCCATCGGCAAAGCCTCGAACGGCCGCGGCATCCGCAATGGCCCCGGCATTTCCGTGAAACTGTCGGCCCTGCACGCGCGCTACAGCCGCGCCCAGCGCGCCCGCGTCCTGGAAGAATTGTTGCCAAAAGTCAAAGCGCTGCTGTTGCTGGCCAAACAGTACAACATCGGCTTCAACATCGATGCGGAAGAGACGGACCGCCTGGAACTGTCGCTCGACCTGATGGAAGCACTGGCCTTTGATGCCGATTTGGCCGGCTTCGACGGCATCGGCTACGTGGTGCAGGCGTACCAGAAGCGTTGCCCGTTCGCCATCGATTTCCTGATCGACCTGGCGCGCCGCAGCGGCCGCAAGTTCATGGTGCGCCTGGTGAAGGGCGCGTATTGGGATGCGGAAGTCAAACGCGCGCAAGTCGACGGCCAGGAAGGCTATCCCGTCTACACGCGCAAGGTCTACACGGACGTCTCTTACCTCGTGTGTGCGCAAAAACTGCTGGCAGCCAGCAGCCTGATCTATCCACAGTTTGCCACGCATAACGCGCAAACCCTGTCGACCATTTATACGTGGGCCAAGCGCGACGGCATTACCGACTACGAATTCCAGTGCCTGCACGGCATGGGCGAAACCTTGTACGACCAGGTCGTCGGCCCCGACAACCTCGACAAGCCGTGCCGCATCTACGCCCCTGTCGGCTCGCATGAAACCCTGCTGGCCTACCTGGTGCGCCGCCTGCTGGAAAACGGCGCCAACTCGTCCTTCGTCAACCAGATCGTCGACGAAAGCGTGGCCATCGATAGCCTGATCCGCGATCCGCTGGAACAGGCGCGCCTGCAGGGCGGCTTGCCGCACCCGTCGATTCCATTGCCGCTGGACATGTTTGGCAGCGAACGCAGGAACTCGGCCGGCCTGGACCTGTCGAATGAAGACACTTTGCGCACCCTGGCCACGGGCCTGGCGCAGCAGCAGACGTGGCAGGCGGCGCCGCTGATCGATGGCGCCGTCAGCCTGAACGGCCCCACGCACATGCTGCACAACCCGGCCCAGCACGACGATGTCGTGGGCAAGGTCATGGAAGCCGGTCAAGCCGACGTGGAAACGGCCCTGGCCAGCGCCAGCGCCTTTGCCATGGATTGGCAAACGACGGAACCGTCGCTCCGCGCGCAAGCGTTACTGCGTGCGGCCGACCTGTTCGAGGAACACCATATCGAGCTGATGGCACTGGCCGTGCGCGAAGCGGGCAAGTCCCTGCCGAACGCGATCGCGGAAATCCGCGAAGCCGTCGACTTCCTGCGCTACTACGCGGCGCAGGTGGAACACGTGCCGAACACCCTGGCGCTGGGGCCCGTCACCTGCATCAGTCCGTGGAACTTCCCATTGGCCATCTTTACGGGCCAGCTGGCCGCCGCCCTGGCGGCGGGCAACGTGGTGCTGGCCAAGCCGGCCGAGCAAACGCCGCTGATCGCCCACCGCGCCGTGCAATTGCTGCATGCGGCGGGCGTGCCGCGCGGCGCGCTGCAATTTTTGCCCGGCAGCGGCGAGATCGTCGGCGCTGGCCTGTGCAATGACACGCGCGTCAAAGGCGTGATTTTCACGGGCTCGACGGAAGTGGCGCAATTGATCAACCGCAACCTGACCGCGCGTGCCGTGGCCGAAGGCATCGACATTCCCCTGATCGCCGAAACGGGTGGCCAGAATGCCCTGATCGTCGATTCGTCCGCCTTGCCGGAGCAAGTGGTGCAGGATGTGATGTCGTCCGCCTTCGACAGCGCCGGCCAGCGCTGCTCGGCCTTGCGCGTGCTGTTCCTGCAAACGGAAATCGCCGACAAGACCATCCACATGCTGAAAGGCGCGATGCAGGAATTGCGCGTTGGCAATCCTGACCGCCTGGCCACGGATATCGGTCCCGTCATCGATGCGGAAGCGCAAGGTAACTTGCTGGCGCACATCAACAAGATGAAAACCATGGCCATCGACCATTATTCGCTCGATTTGCCGACCGTCAAAGGCACGTTTGTCGCCCCGACCGTGCTGGAAATCAAGTCGCTGGCGCAATTGACGCAGGAAGTCTTCGGCCCCGTGCTGCACGTGATCCGCTACAAGCGGGCCGAACTGCCGCAATTGGTGCAATCGATCAATGACAGCGGTTACGGCTTGACCCTGGGCATCCATACGCGCATCGATGAAACCATCGATTTCATCACCAAGCGCGCGCACGTGGGCAATATTTATGTGAACCGCAACATCGTCGGCGCCGTCGTCGGCGTGCAACCGTTCGGCGGCGAAGGCAAGTCCGGCACCGGCCCCAAGGCGGGCGGCCCCCTGTACCTGAAACGCTTGCAGCGCAATGCGCCAGCCGGCGCGCAGCACCAGCGCCAGGCGCCGCCGGCCCTCGATGCGCTCACCGTGTGGGCGAAGATGCATGGCCACGACCAGGTGCAGCAACTGGCGCAGGACTATGCACGCACCACCTTGCTGGGCAGCACCACCGTCTTGCCAGGCCCGACGGGCGAGCGCAATACCCTGAGCTTTGCCGCGCGCGGCACGATTCTGTGCGCGGCAGCAACGTCCGGCACGCTGATGAACCAGCTGGCAGCCGTCCTGGCCACCGGTAACCAGGCCCTCGTGCTGGCGCAAGCGCCGGATCTGATCCCCGGCGATTTGCCGGCCGCACTGAAGGACCGCATCCAGGTCGTCAGCAGCCTGGAGTCCGTCAAGCATGATTTCCAGATCGCCATGATCGAGCCTTGCCTCGATGGCCAGCTCAAACCGCTGCTGGCGGCACGGGAAGGGGCCCTGGTGGGCACCATCGCCACCACGCCAGAGGGTGTCATCCCCCTGTGGCGCCTGGTCGCTGAGCGGGCGCTGTGCGTGAATACGACGGCGGCCGGCGGTAACGCCAGCCTGATGATGCTCAGCGTCTAAAGGAACCTGAGAAAAAGCCCAGGGCGTTGTTGCCTTGTCTGGCCGTACATTCGTACTGCCTGCGGCAAGGCGCCTAGCCCTGAACATTTTTCAGGCTCCTTTATTGAAATAAGAAGGGCGGAACCAGTGGTTCTGCCTTTTTTTTATGCACGCTAGCTGAAAAATCAGCCAGCCAGGCGCTGGCACAGCTGCTGAATCACCGTCAACGCGTACGGCGAAGCGACGGTTTGCACGAAGCGCATGAAGTCGACTGCCGCCTCTTCGTTGGCGTTGTCGGAAATGGTGCGCATGACGGTAAACGGCACGCCCAGTTCAAAACACACTTGCGCCACGGCGGCGCCTTCCATTTCGACGGCCAGCAGGTCGGGGATATCTTCTTTCAGCTGGTTCATATGCGCGGCGCTGCTGATGAACTGGTCGCCGCTGGCGATCAGGCCGCGGTGCACTTGCGCGTGCTGCAGGCTGAATTGCGCAATATCCGCCGCCTTGAGCACGCTGGACACATCGTCACGCAGGAAATCTTCCGCGGCGGCAGCCAGTTGTGTGCTCAGTTCAAGGTCTGTGGCAAAGCGCTGCAGTCCCGTCAGCGGCACTTCAAAGCGGGGAAACAGGGGACGGGCATCCATATCGTGCTGCAACAGCGCTTCGGCCACGACGATATCGCCGACTTTCACGTGTTTATCCCCACTGCCGGCCACGCCGGTGAAGACGATGTGGGTAACTCCGTACTTTTCCACAAGGATAGAAGCTGTCATGGCAGCGGCAACCTTGCCCAGACGCGACAGGACGCACACAGCGTCGATATTCCACAGGGTTCCCAGGGTGTAGTCGCGCATGCCGTGCGAACGCCTCTGGGGGCCTTGCATGGCTTCTACCAGCCCCTGCTGTTCTTCGTGCAAGGCACTGATGATGCCCAAACGCATTTTTTTGTGTGAATTCATGCTGTTTTTACAGGTTTTTTGGATTGCCAAACGGTTTACAGGGTGAAAACAGCTATTTCGGTGACTTTTCCACCGTTCGCGTTTGTTTCTGTGTTTTAAATAAAGATGTATACATAAAAATAGTAGTGATAGTAAACGGCCATTTTTTTGTGGATAAGTCGGTATACCGTATAAAAATCATCGACTTGGCGCACAAAAAAGTAGGCGCACAAGCATTGTATCTACGGAGGACTTGTTTGGGATAAAAATCGGGCTGTGGACAAAGATCGACTTTTCCCACATCTCATCCTGTGGATATGCAGGCACTTATCCACAGCAGCAAGCAAAAATCACGGATTTTCTTGCTGTAGTGGCATGTTTGACGTGTTTCGTTTGCCTTGATCCTTGCCTGGCAATCCTGGTTGAGCAACCACGAGCGTTGTTCTTTCATGAACCTTGGCATCCAGGTGATTCCTGGAAGACGGTTTGGCAGTGGCTCGCGATGTCGCCGTTGGCTTTTTTTTTGGCGGTTTTTGCATGCTTTTTGGAAATATCCCCGGACTTCCGCTTTTTTTGTCGGTTTACAATAGATCTATATATAAAAATAGTAGTAATAGTAAACGCGTTTTTTTCTGTGGATAAGTCGCTTTTTTTCAACAGGATCAATCGTTTACGCGCAAAATAAAGCGTGCATAATCGCTGTATCACGCGAGGAGCAAAATTGTATAAAATGCGGGCCTGCGCATAACTTCGTGTTTACTCACAAGTCATCCTGTGGATATCAAGTGACTTATCCACAATCGTCTCAAATTCCCCCTCTTTTCTACATCGAACCGCTTGCTGGCACGCTGCCTGCTCAAGCCTGTTGACGTTTCCATTTTGCAAAACGGTTTGGCAATGCTGTGCGCGTGATGCCGGCCGTGCCGGTTTTCGTTGCTCAGTTGTTGGCTGGATTTTTTTTTGTCAGTCAAAGAGGCGCGTCTGTTTTTTTGAAGAGAGGCTTGTCAACGTTCTCGAAGGCGAAGGACAGGCAAAGCGTGCGTTGTCGGGTTTACCTTAACAAGTTCGTATACAAGAATAGTAATAGTAGTTAACGGCGGCATCTTCTGTGGATAAGTCCGGATTTATCCTTGTAAACAATCGCTTGGCGTACGGATAAACGCTGAGTAAGGGTTGTATCTGCCGGGGATGGTTTTGGGATAAAAAAAAGGCGTCCAAAAAATTTTTCGTTTACGCACATATCGTACCTGTGGATATCCATACGGTTATCCACAGCTTGGCGACCCTGTTTTGGAGCTTGCCGTGATGCTCGGCCGTATCGCGGGCCACGATTAATGTCGCCCTGGCCCGGCACTGGTGGTAATCTCAAGGCGGCTCAGCAGCCATGCATGCATGAAGAAAGACAGACTCTGGTACAGGGACGCGGCGGGGAGACACGCCGCGCGACAGCTTGATGGCATACCGAAAGGAGCTTCATTGGAATCGGCAGGCGAATACGACTACATCATCGTGGGCGGCGGCACGGCAGGTTGCGTGCTGGCCAACCGGCTCACGCGCGACAAGGACGCCAACGTTTTGCTCGTGGAAGCGGGCGGCAAGGACGATTACGTGTGGATCCACATCCCCGTCGGCTATCTGCATTGCATCGGCAATCCCCGCACGGACTGGCTGTATTCCACGCAGGCGGATGCGGGCCTGGGCGGGCGCAGCCTGATCTATCCACGCGGAAAAGTGCTGGGCGGCAGCTCTTCCATCAACGGCATGATCTACATGCGCGGCCAGGCCGGCGATTACGACCACTGGGCCGACCTGACGGACGACGCTTCCTGGCGCTGGGACAAGGTCTTGCCGCTCTTTAAACAAAGCGAGGATTACTACGGCGGCGCCTCGGAAAACCACGGCGTGGGCGGCGAGTGGCGCGTGGAAAAACAGCGCCTGTCCTGGGATATCCTGAATGCATTCCGCGATGCGGCGCAGCAGGTCGGCATCCCGAAAACCAGCGATTTCAATGGCGGCGACAATAGCGGCAGCGCATATTTCGACGTCAACCAGCGCCGCGGCATCCGCTGGAATACCTCGAAAGCGTTCTTGAAACCGGCATCGCGCCGCCCGAACCTGACCATCATGACGGGTTGCCACGTGGAACGTCTGCTGCTGGAAACGACGGACGCGGGACCGCGCTGCGCGGGCATCGTGTTTACGGGCGGCGGCACGCAGTGGCAGGCGACGGCCCGGCGGGAAACCCTGCTGACGGCGGGCGCCATCGGTTCGCCGCAATTGCTGCAATTGTCCGGCATCGGCCCGGCCGCCTTGCTGCAGCAGCATGGGATTGTGCCGGTGCTCGATGCGGCTGGCGTGGGTGGCAATTTGCAGGATCATTTGCAGCTGCGCATGGTTTACAAGGTGCAGGGCGTGAAAACCTTGAATGTGATGGCCAGCAATATCGTGGGAAAAATGCAGATCGGCTTGCAATATGCGCTGTTCCAGAGCGGGCCCATGTCGATGGCGCCGTCGCAGCTGGGAGCGTTCGCCAAGTCCGATCCGCAGCAAGCCACGCCGAACCTGCAATATCACGTGCAGCCGCTGTCGCTGGATAAATTCGGCGAACCGTTGCACTCTTTTCCCGCGTTTACGGCCAGCGTGTGCAATCTGCGCCCCACCTCGCGCGGCCACGTGCATATCGCGTCGGGCGACAGTTATGCGGCGCCGAAGATCGTGCCCAATTACCTGAGTACCGAGCAAGACCGCGCCGTGGCGGCCGACGCCTTGCGCCTGACGCGGGCCATCGCTGCCGCGCCGGCGTTAAGTAAGTTTGCGCCACAGGAATACAAGCCCGGCGTGCAATTCCAGAGCCAGGAAGAACTGGCGCAGGCGGCCAGCCAGATCGGCACCACCATCTTTCACCCGGTCGGTACCTGCCGCATGGGCCTGGCCAGCGATCCCTTGAGCGTGGTCGACAGCCAGCTGCGCGTGCTCGGCGTGGCTGGTTTGCGCGTCGTCGATGCTTCCATCATGCCGTACATTACTTCTGGTAATACGAACTCGCCCACCGTGATGATCGCGGAAAAAGCGGCGCAAATGATACACGCGGCCTGGAAATAGCTGGGCAAGCGTGCGAGTTTGCGCCATTCGGGCCGGCGAAAAATCCCCGTAGTTATACTGTATTGTGCGTTAAATTTAAGTTGTGTATTATAAAAATGACTAAGTAGTACAAAAAGTACAACTAGGAGACACGATGTCAAACGTAATCTTGGAAACAAGAAATTTGACCAAGGAATTCAAGGGATTCACCGCTGTGAGCGAGGTGAACCTGAAGGTAGAGCGGGGCCATATCCACGCCTTGATCGGTCCGAACGGCGCCGGCAAGACCACGTGTTTCAACTTGCTCACCAAATTCCTGGTCCCCACTTCCGGACAGATCCTGTTCAACGGGAAAGATATCACGGCCGCCAAACCGGCCCAGATCGCGCGCATGGGCGTGATCCGTTCCTTCCAGATTTCCGCCGTCTTCCCGCATTTATCCGTGCTGCAAAATGTGCGCATCGGCTTGCAGCGCCAGCTCGGCACCTCGTTTCACTTCTGGCAGAGCGAACGGGCATTGAATCAGCTCAACGACCGCGCCATGGCCTTGCTGGCCGAAGTCGACCTGACGGAGTTCGCCGACACCATCACGGTCGACATGCCGTATGGCCGCAAGCGGGCGCTGGAAATTGCCACCACCCTGGCGATGGAGCCGGAAATGATGCTGCTCGACGAACCAACGCAAGGCATGGGCCACGAAGACGTGCACCGCGTGACGGAACTGATCAAGAAGGTGTCGGCCGGCCGCACGATTTTGATGGTGGAACACAATATGAGCGTGGTTTCCGGCATCTGCGACAAGATTTCTGTCTTGCAGCGTGGCGCCATGCTGGCCGAAGGCAGTTACGCGGAAGTGTCGCGCAATCCGCAAGTGATGGAAGCGTACATGGGCACCACCCACGCGGAACTGGAAGGGGCGCATTGATGGCGACACGAGCGAATGGCAGCGCACCCGCGCTGGAAATTGCACAACTGCACACCTGGTATGGCGAATCGCACATCCTGCACGACGTGAACCTGAAAGTGGAGCAGGGCGAAGTGGTGACCTTGCTGGGCCGCAACGGCGCCGGCCGTACCACCACCTTGCGCGCCATCATGGGGCTGACGGGCGCACGCACGGGCTCCATCAAAGTCAACGGCGTCGAAGCGATAGGTTTGGCCACGCACAAAATCGCCCACCTGGGCATCGGGTATTGTCCTGAAGAGCGCGGTATTTTTTCCTCGCTGTCGACGGAGGAAAACCTGTTGCTGCCGCCGACCCTGGCCAGCGGCGAGAAGGGCATGTCGGTGGAGGAAATCTACGCGATGTTCCCGAACTTGCAGGAGCGCCGCCACAGCCAGGGCACGCGCCTGTCGGGCGGGGAACAGCAGATGCTGGCCGTGGCGCGCATCCTGCGCACGGGCGCGCGTTTGCTGCTGCTCGATGAAATTTCCGAAGGCCTGGCGCCCGTCATCGTGCAAGGCTTGGCGCGCATGATCACCACCCTGAAAGCAAAGGGTTACACCATCGTCATGGTGGAACAGAATTTCCGGTTTGCCGCGCCGCTGGCGGACCGGTTTTATGTGATGGAGCACGGTCAGATCGTCGAGACTTTTGCTGCATCCGAACTGGAGGCCAAGATGCCGGTATTGACCGAGCTGCTTGGCGTGTAGTCCCCATGTAGTCTGTTGTACTCGTCATCGTCCAGCAATCGACTGAATAGCAAACAATAATCCCAACGGAGACACTATGAAACGTAACGCTATCGCCATTGCCACCGCCACTCTTTGCGCCCTGGGCTTGTCCAGCGCCGCGCACGCCCAGGTATCGGGCGACACCATCAAGATCGGTTTTATTTCCGACATGTCGGGCGTGTATTCCGACGTCGACGGCCTCGGTGGCGCGGAAGCCATCAAGATGGCGATCGCCGATGCCGGCGTGGTGCTGGCCGGTAAAAAGGTGGAATTCATTTCCGCCGACCATCAAAACAAGGCCGACATCGCCGCCTCGAAGGCGCGCGAATGGTTCGACCAGCAGGGCGTCGACATGCTGATCGGCGGCACCAATTCCGGCGCCAGCCTGGCGATGGCCAAGGTGGCGGCGGAAAAGAAGAAAATCTTCATCGCCATCGGCGCCGGTTCGTCGCGCCTGACGAATGAGGAATGCACGCCGTACACCGTGCATTACGCGTATGACACGGTGGCGCTGGCGCGCGGCACGGGCGGCACCATCGTCAAGCAGGGCGGCAAGAACTGGTATTTCATGACGGCCGATTATGCGTTTGGCCATTCGCTGGAAAAAGACACGGCCGAGGTCGTCAAGGCGGCTGGCGGCAAGGTGCTGGGCAGCGTCAAGCATCCGCTGGGCGCTTCCGATTTCTCGTCCTTCCTGCTGCAGGCGCAAGCGGCAAAACCGCAAATCCTCGGTCTGGCCAATGCCGGTGGCGACGCCATCAACAGCATCAAGGCGGCCAACGAGTTTGGCCTGACGAAATCGATGAAGCTGGCCGGCTTGCTGATCTTCATCAATGACATCCATTCGCTGGGCTTGAACCTGACGCAGGGCATGTACCTGACGGACGGCTGGTACTGGGACTTGAATGCGGAGACGCGCGCCTGGTCGAAACGCTATTTCGCCAAGATGAAGAAGGAACCGTCGATGCTGCAGGCGGCCGATTACTCGGCCGCGGCGAACTACCTGAAAGCCGTCAAGGCGCTGGGTACGGACGACACGGAAAAGGTCATGGCCTATCTGAAAAAGACCAAGATCAACGACATGTTTACCCAGAATGGCGAAGTGCGTCCCGATGGCCGCATGGTGCACGATATGTATTTGATGGAAGTCAAGAAACCGTCCGAGTCGAAGTATCCATGGGATTACTACAAGGTGGTCGCCACCGTGCCCGGCGCGCAAGCGTATGTGACCAAGGCCGAGTCGAAGTGTTCGCTGTGGAAGTAATGCTGTAGCAATCTCTACGGAGTGCCCACCGCTGCGCGGGTGCTCTGTCCTGCACGCTTCGCCCGCAGGGTTCGCCTTGCGCCGCCGCTCCCGTTTGCGGTGGCGCGTTTCCCTTGATACCACACCGCTACCCGGCGGTGCTTTTTATACTGTGATGCCATGGAAATTTTCGGCGTTCCAATACAAGCGATGATGAGCCAGCTGCTGCTGGGTCTCGTCAACGGCTCGTTCTATGCCATGTTGTCCCTCGGTCTGGCCGTCATCTTCGGCTTGCTTAATGTGATTAATTTCTCGCACGGCGCCATGTACATGATGGGCGCCTTCCTGGCCTGGATGGGCCTCAGTTATTTCGACATCAATTACTGGGCCATGCTGGTCATCGCCCCTATCCTCGTCGGCCTGGTCGGCATCCTGATCGAAAAGACCATGCTGCGCTGGCTGTATAAACTCGACCACCTGTATGGCTTGCTGCTGACCTTCGGCATCACCCTGATCATGGAAGGCGTGTTCCGTTCCTTCTACGGCGTCTCGGGCCAGCCGTATGCCGTGCCCGAAGCGCTGGCCGGCGCGACGGACCTCGGTTTCATGATCCTGCCGAACTACCGCGCCTGGGTGGTCATCGCCTCGCTTTCCGTCTGCCTGGCGACCTGGTTCGTCATCGAAAAAACCAAGCTGGGCGCCTACCTGCGGGCCGGCACGGAAAACCCGAAACTGGTGGAAGCGTTCGGCATCAACGTGCCGCTGATGGTGACGTTGACGTTCGGCTTCGGCGTGGCCCTGGCCGGTTTCGCCGGCGTGCTGGCGGCGCCCATCATCCAGGTCTCGCCGCTGATGGGCTCGAACCTGATCATCGTCGTGTTTGCCGTGGTGGTGATTGGCGGCATGGGATCCATCATGGGTTCCATCCTGACGGGCCTGGGCCTGGGCGTGATCGAGGGCCTGACCCGCGTGTTCTACCCGGAAGGCTCGGCTACCGTGGTGTTCGTGGTGATGGTCATCGTGCTGCTGCTGCGTCCCGCCGGCCTGTTCGGCAAAGAAAAGTAATCCTCATCAGTCATGTATTGGAGCTACCACGATGAATAAGAATGTAGGCTACGCCATTGCCTTGCTGCTGGCGTTGGCGGCCCCGTTTTACGGCTATCCCGTCTTCCTGATGAAGTTGCTGTGCTTTGCCCTGTTTGCCTGCGCTTTCAACTTGCTGATCGGCTACACGGGCTTGCTGTCGTTCGGCCATGCGGCCTTCTTCGGCGGCGCCGGCTATGTCACCGGCTACGCGCTGCGCACCTGGGGTTGGCCAACGGAACTGGGATTGCTGGCCGGCGTTGCCACGGGCGCCTTGCTGGGCCTGGTGATCGGCGGCCTGGCGATTCGCCGCCAGGGCATCTACTTTACGATGATCACCCTGGCGCTGGCGCAGATGGTGTACTTCCTGGCCTTGCGCCTGCCGTTCACGGGGGGCGAGGATGGCTTGCAGGGTGTTCCACGTGGAACCTTGCTGGGCACGATAGACCTGGGCAATGACACCGTCTTGTACTACGTCGTGCTGGCGATTTTTGTCGCCGGCTTCGCCCTGATCGTGCGCACCATCCACTCGCCGTTCGGACAAGTGCTCAAGGCGATCAAGGAAAACGAACCGCGCGCCATCTCGCTGGGCTACGACGTCAACAAGTACAAGCTGATGGCCATCGTGCTGTCCGCTTCGCTGGCTGCGCTGGCCGGCGCCACCAAGACGCTGGTGCTGGGCTTTGAAACCCTCACCGACGTGTACTGGGGCATGTCGGGCCTGGTCGTGCTGATGACACTGGTGGGCGGCATGGGCACCTTGTCCGGCCCCATCCTCGGCGCCGTGTTGATCATCGCGCTGGAAAACAAGCTGGGCGATGTCGGCACCTACCTGGCCACGCACACGGGCATCGAGTGGTTCGGCACCCTGGGCGAATCGGTGGGCATGGTGACCGGCGTGATCTTCGTCATCTGCGTGCTGATGTTTCGGCGCGGCATCGTCGGCGAAGCCATCGCGCGCTTCGGCGGCAGGTCAGCCAAAGCCGCTGTCTGATTTTCAAGCAACGCCGGACGGATCGTCCGGCGTTTTTCATTGTGCGTCCACTGTTACCTTAACGGAGAGAACCACCATGCAAACGACGATCACGCGCGCGGGGAGCGGCCTGTGCACCCTGCTGGCGTTGGCAGCCTGCGGCAGCAACCATGCACCGGAAGAGCTGAACCAGATGCCGGGCTACCTGGGCACCATCACGCGCGCCGACTACGACGGCAAGAGCAATGATCTGCTCACGGCCGGCCTGGGCAAGACGGGGCTGGCGGCGGCCACGCCCGCGTATGCGAACGGGGAGCAGCCGACGCCACTCGAGCTGCGTCGCAATGCGATACACGCCAACTACCGCGCCGTGCTCGATATCAGCGCCAACAGCGGCTACGGCACCCTGTACGGCCCGAACGTGGATGCGTCCGGGAACGTGGGCACGGGCGAGGGCTTGATCGCCGGCAGCGAATACATCGCGTATGCCGACGATGGCACGGGCAAGAAGAATGTCACCCTGATGGTGCAGGTGCCGGCCAGCTTCGACCCGGACCATGCCTGCATCGTCACGGGCACGTCCAGCGGCTCGCGCGGCATTTACGGCGCCATCGGCAGTTCGGGCGAATGGGGGCTGAAAAAGGGCTGCGCCGTGGCGTATGCCGACAAGGGCTCCGGCACGGGCCTGTATGTGTTTGAAGATGACAGCGTCAACCTGCAGAACGGCGTGCGCGCGGGCAGGGTGGCCGCCGGCAAGAACGCGCTCTTCGCGCCCGACTTGAGCGATGCCGACCGGCTGGCCTGGGCTGCTGCCAACCCGAACCGCATCGCCTTCAAGCACGCGCATTCGCAGCAGAATCCCGAGAAGGATTGGGGCAAGGTCACCCTGCAGGCCATCGAGATGGCGTATTACGTGTTGAACGAGCGCTATGGCGTGCTGGCCCGCGACGGCAGTTCGCGCGTCGTGCGGCTGACGCCGAAGAACACCATCACGATTGCCTCCAGCATTTCCAACGGCGCCGGCTCGGCCTTGCTGGCGGCGGAACAGGATAGCAAGGGCTTGATCGGCGGCGTGGCGGCCAGCGAGCCGCAAGTCCAGCCGGCGCCATCGACTGCCTACAGTGTGCGCCAGGGCGGGGCGCTCGTCGCCAATCCCGGCCGCGCGCTGTTCGATTACGCCACCTATGCCGCCCTGTATCAGCCGTGCATCGCTTCCGTGGCGGGCAATGCGGGACGCTGTACGGCGCTGGTGACCAAGGGCTTGCTGAACGGCGCCGACCTGGCGGCGCAGCAGGCGGACGCGAAACAGCGCTTGCGCGCGTATGGCTGGCTAGCGGATTCCGATCCGCTGCAGGCGGCGCACGCGGGCACGAATATCCTCGTGGCCGTCACGTATGCGTATGCCTACGGCAAATTCTCTGTGACCGATAAAGTGTGCGGTTTCACGTTTGCGCAGACGGATCTCAGCGGCAATCCGGTCGCGTTTACCACGGCGCAAAAGGCTGTCAGCTTTGCCGCGCAGAGCGGCATCGTGGGCAATGTCGTGTACGAGAACAGCGTGGGCGGCGCCAGGGTGTACACGGCCGGCGTGTCGCCATCGAGCAGCCTGGCGGACCAGTCGCTCGACGGCTTCCTGTGCCTGCGCAGCCTGGCGACGGGACGCGATGCCGTCAGCAACGCCAACTTGCAGGGTACGCTGGCCGCGCAAAGCGTGCGCGTGCGGGCAGGCATGGCCGAGGTGCAGGCGACGGGCAAACTCAATGGCAAGCCGGCCCTCATCGTGCATGGCCGCAGCGACACCTTGATTCCCGTCAATCACGCTTCGCGCGCCTATCTGGGGCTGAACGCAGCGGCGGAGGGGACGAATAGCCGCTTGCGCTATATCGAGGTGACCAACGCGAACCACTTCGATTCCTTCAGCAGCGCCTTGCCGACCCTGATCGTGCCCCTGCACGTGTACCTGAACCGGGCGCTGGACGCCATGTATGCGCACTTGAACGCCAAGCAAGCCTTGCCGCCATCGCAGGTGGTGCGCACGGTGACGCGCGCCGATGCGTCGACCCTGATCACGAATGTCAACGTGCCGGCCATTGCGGCAACGCCGGCGGCCGGCAATGTCATCAGCGTGACGGGCACGGTGGTGGATATTCCCAACTAGCGGCGGCTTGTGGTCGCAAGGCTAGCCACGCGTCATGCGTGGCTTTTTTTATGTCTTGTATGTTTTTACAGCGCGGCCGCATAGATGGCGCGCGCATCGCCGCGCGTGACGGGACGGGGATTATTGCCCAGCAAGCGCGTCTGCAGCATGGCTTCGTCGGCCAGCCGGTCCAGGTCGCTGGCCGCGATGCCCACCTCGCGCAGGGTGCGGGCGATGCCCGTGGCCGAGGCAATCTCCTGCATGGCGTCGATCAGGGCGTTCGCCCGCGCCTCATCGCTGCCCGTAACGCCGGGCTGCACGATGGCTGCCAGTTGCGCGTACAGGGGCGCCGCGTGGGACAGATTAAAACGCAGCACGTGCGGCAGCACCAGCGCATTCGACAAGCCATGTGGCACGTGGAACAGTCCTCCGATGGGATAGGCGAGCGCATGCACGGCGGCCACGGGGGCGTTGGCAAACGCCTGGCCGGCCAGCATGGCGCCCAGCAGCATGGCTTGGCGCGCCGGCAAGTGGCTGCCATCGCGGCAGGCCGTGAGCAGATTGGCGGACAGCAGCGACAGCGCCTGGCTGGCCAGCATGTCGGACAAGGGATTTTTCAACAGACGGCTGGTGTACGCTTCGATCGCATGCACCATGGCGTCGATGCCGGTGGCGGCTGTCACTGCGGGCGGCAAGCCCAGAGTCAGGCTGGCGTCGAGGATGGCCAGGTCCGCATACAGTTGCGGCGCCACCACGCCCATCTTGCTGGTGGCGCCCGTGGTGACGATGGCGATGTGCGTCACTTCCGAGCCCGTGCCCGCTGTGGTCGGCAATTGCACCAGGGGCAGGCGCTGACCGTGGACATTGCCGATGCCATACAGTTGGGCCAGTTCCTGGTGGCCGGGGACCAGCACGGCGATCAGCTTGGCCACGTCCAGCGAGCTGCCGCCACCGAGGCCGATAATCAGTTCCACGTGAAACATCCGGGCCTGGGCCACGCCTGCCAGCACGATGGCTTCGGGCGGATCGGCTTGCACGTCGGAAAAAACATGGGTGTCGATGCCCGCCGTCCGCAAGCTGTGCAGAGGGGCATCGGCCAGTCCCGTCCGCAGAAACCCTGCATCGGTGACGAGCAGGGCGCGGCGGACGGTGGGGAAGTGGTGGGCGATATGCGCGCCCAGCTGGGCGGCGGCGCCCGGTTCAACGATCAGGTGCGGCACGGTGCGGAACTGGAAGGCGGGCATGCAGACTCCTGGCGGCAAGGACAGAAGCCAAGCTTACTCCGCTTTCCCGCGCCGCGTATGTTTCACGTGGAACCGTTTAGTCTTGCAGCTGGCTAGCCAACCCCAGGCTCACGAGCAGCGACAGGCTGGAAACGGCCGCCAGCACGCGGAATGTGCGCGCATCTTGCCGATACTCGCGCACGGCCGCATAGGCCAGACCGGCGCCCATCAGCAGGTTGAGCAACAGCAGCTTGCTCATTCCCACTCCAGCGCACCGCGTTTCCATTCATAGGCCAGGCCGATGGTCAGTACGCCCAGGAAACCCATGACGGCCCAGAAGCCGGGCAAGCCCAGTTCATTGACGTTGGCCGCCCACGGCATCAGGAAGATCACCTCGATATCGAACAGGATGAACAGGATGGCCACCAGGTAGAAGCGGATGTCGAACTTCATGCGCGCGTCGCCGAATGCTTCGAAGCCGCATTCGTACGGCGACAGTTTTTGCGGGTCCGGCTTGTGCGGACCCAGCGTGCGGCCCAGCAGCATGGGCACGATGCCGACCAGGATGCCGATCAGAATGAACAGGAGGACGGGAAAATAGTTTTCGAGGAGCATGGGGATTCCTCTCAGTGGCTGGACGACAGTTTCATCAACACGATGCCGCACACGATGAGGACGGCGGCGCACACGCGCATGGTATTGACTTGCTCGCCCAGAAAGACGATGCCGACGATGAAGGCGCCGACGGCGCCGATGCCCGTCCAGATGGTGTAGGCCGTGCCCAAGGGCAGGGTGCGCATGGCCAGGGACAGCAAGCCGAAGCTGGCGATCATCATGACGATGGTAACAACGGAGGGAGTGAGTTTGGTGAAACCCTCGGAGAGTTTCATCGAGTATGCCCACACGACTTCAAACATGCCGGCAATGAGTAACAGTATCCAGGCCATGGCGGCTCCTTATACAGAGCGGGCCGTCCCGGTGTGTTCCCATGATGGGGGAGGCCGTCCTCCTGGATGATCGTCCCGCTGGCCACTGGCGTGGTCACGTTGGCGGACGATGCGGCAATTGTAGCAAACATTTCACGCCACCGCAGCCCCCTGCCTGACCACGCTGCGTGTTCCACGTGAAACAGAAATCGCCGTTGGCTTGCCCCTGCTGAGTAAAAATTAAGCAAAAAATGCGCTGCGCAAGGTTGCGCTTGCAAAAAGACTCTATAATCGGAGCTCTCATCCCGCATTTTTACTTGCACTGTTACCTATTTATCATGTTATTTCCTACAGAATTCGACGTCATCGTTGTCGGTGGTGGTCACGCCGGTACCGAGGCGGCCCTCGCTTCCGCCCGCATGGGGCAGAAGACGCTATTGCTCACGCATAATATTGAGACACTGGGCCAGATGTCGTGCAACCCTTCCATCGGCGGCATCGGCAAGGGCCACCTGGTCAAGGAAGTCGACGCCATGGGCGGCGCGATGGCGATCGCCACCGACGAGTCCGGTATCCAGTTCCGCATCCTGAATTCCTCGAAAGGCCCGGCAGTCCGCGCCACGCGCGCCCAGGCCGACCGTATTTTGTACAAGGCCGCCATCCGTACGCGCCTGGAAAACCAGGCTAACCTGTGGCTGTTCCAGCAAGCGGTCGATGATCTGATCGTCGAAGGCGACCGTGTCGTCGGCGCCGTGACGCAGATCGGCCTGAAGTTTCTCGCGCGCGCCGTCGTGCTGACGGCCGGCACTTTCCTCGACGGCAAGATCCACGTGGGCTTGAATAACTACTCGGCCGGCCGTGCCGGCGACCCGCCCGCCATCTCGCTGTCGGCCCGCCTGAAAGAGCTGAAACTGCCGCAGGGGCGCCTGAAAACGGGCACGCCGCCGCGCATCGATGGGCGCACGATCGACTTTTCCGTGATGCAAGAGCAGCCGGGCGACCTCGATCCCGTGCCCGTCTTTTCCGTGATGGGCAATACGGCCATGCACCCGCGCCAAGTGCCGTGCTGGGTCACGCATACGAATAGCCAGACGCACGACATCATCCGCGCCGGCCTGGACCGCAGCCCCATGTATACGGGCGTGATCGAAGGCGTGGGGCCCCGCTATTGCCCCTCGATCGAAGACAAGATCCACCGTTTCTCGGGCAAGGAATCGCACCAGATATTCCTCGAGCCGGAAGGCTTGACGACGCATGAGTTCTATCCGAACGGCATCTCCACGAGCTTGCCGTTCGACGTGCAGATCGCTCTGGTGCAATCGATGAAGGGCATGGAAAACGCGCACATCCTGCGTCCCGGCTATGCCATCGAATACGATTATTTCGACCCGCGCGGCTTGAAGGCGTCCCTGGAAACGAAGGCCGTCGCCGGCCTGTTCTTTGCCGGCCAGATCAACGGCACCACGGGCTACGAGGAAGCGGCCGCGCAAGGCATGCTGGCGGGCCTGAATGCGGCCTTGCTGACGCAGGATAAGGAAGCCTGGGTACCTGGCCGCTCCGAGGCCTATCTGGGCGTGCTGGTCGACGATCTGATCACGCAGGGCGTGCAGGAACCGTACCGCATGTTCACCAGCCGCGCCGAGTACCGTTTGAGCCTGCGCGAAGACAATGCCGACATGCGCTTGACGGAAATCGGCCGCGCTCTGGGCTGCGTGGGCGACGCCCAATGGCAGGCGTTTGAAACGAAGCGCGAAGCGGTGGCGCGCGAGCTCGAGCGCCTGCGTTCCACGTGGGTCAACCCGCGCATCCTGGCGGCCGCCGAATCGGAACGCATCGTGGGCCAGGCCATCGAGCGCGAGTATTCGCTGGCGGACTTGCTGCGCCGTCCGAACGTCGCCTACGACACCTTGATGAGCATGACGGGCGTCGAAGGCCAGGCCCTGGCCGGCCCCGGCGTGGCGGATCCCGCTGTGCGCGAACAGGTGGAAATCCAGCTCAAATATGCGGGCTACATCGAGCGCCAGAGCAAGGAAATCGAGCGTCACGAACACTACGAAAACCTGGCCTTGCCCGAGGGTTTCAATTACCTCGATATCGGTGCACTGTCGGTCGAAGTGCGGCAAAAACTCGACAAGCAGCGCCCGGAAACCCTGGGCCAGGCTTCGCGCATTTCCGGCGTGACGCCGGCGGCGATTTCGCTGCTGCTGGTTCACCTGAAAAAGCGCGGCTTCGGTGCCGCGCAGACCACCACTTTAAAGGACGAGGTTGTTGAATGAAGCAGTTTGACCGGGCCGCATTGGCCCAGATTTTGAATGAAGGCATCGCCGCGCTGGGGCTGGACCTGAGCGCGGATCAGACGGAAAAACTGCTCGATTACCTGGCCTTGCTGGCCAAATGGAACAGCGTGTACAACCTGACGTCGGTGCGCGATCCGCTGCAGATGCTGACCCTGCACGTGCTCGATTCGCTGGCCGCCGTGCCGGCGTTCGCGCAGGCGAAAAACGTGCTCGACGTGGGCGCCGGCGGCGGCTTGCCGGGCATGGTGCTGGCCATCGCGCGGCCCGATGTGAAGGTGTCGATGATCGACACGGTGCATAAAAAGACGGCATTCCTGACGCAAGTGAAGGCCGAACTGGGTTTGAGCAACGTGACCGTGTACACGAAACGCGTGGAACAGCTGGAAGTGCAGCAGAAATTCGACGTGATCACTTCGCGCGCCTTTGCCGACCTGTCCGACTTCGTCAACTGGTCGAATCACGTGCTGGCCGAGGGCGGGCAATTCATCGCCTTGAAAGGGGTGGCACCGCCAGACGAGCGCGAGAGACTGCCGGCAGACTGGCAAGTGACGGAATTGCGGCCTATCCAGGTGCCAGGGCTAAATGCAGAGCGTCATCTGGTCTTTATAGCAAGAATTTAAAAGCCGGAAATTAAACGGTATAAATCATATAAACAGTTTATACGGTATAAACGATATAAATGATTTATATCGTATAAATGAAATAAATAATATAAATCGTTTCGGCCGGATGCCGGGGCGCACGATGAAGTTTGCATCTCTTTACAATTAGAAGATACATGGCCAAAATTTTTTGTGTAGCAAATCAAAAGGGTGGTGTTGGTAAAACCACAACAAGCGTCAACCTCTCCGCCGGTCTGGCCAAGTTGAACCAGCGCGTGCTGCTGGTCGACCTCGACCCGCAGGGCAACGCGACCATGGGCGCCGGCATCAACAAGGCCGGACTGAAGGCGTCGACCTATGAAGTGATGCTGGGCGAATCCGATGTCAAGACGGCACGCCAGCGTTCGGAAGCGGGGCGCTTCGATGTCTTGCCGTCGAACCGCGAGCTGGCCGGCGCGGAAGTGGAGATGGTCGAACTGGACAACCGCGAACGCCGCCTGAAGGATGCGCTGGCCGAAGTGGATGGCGAATACGACTTCATATTAGTAGATTGCCCACCGGCATTATCGATGCTGACCCTGAACGGCCTGTGCGCCGCGCATGGCGTGATCATCCCGATGCAGTGCGAGTACTACGCGCTGGAAGGTTTGTCCGACCTGGTCAATACCATCAAGAAGGTGCATGCCAACCTGAACCCGGATCTGAAGATCATCGGCTTGTTGCGCGTGATGTTCGATCCGCGCATGACATTATCGCAACAAGTGTCGGCGCAGCTGGAGCAGCACTTCGGCGACAAGGTATTCAATACCATCATCCCGCGCAACGTCCGTCTGGCCGAAGCGCCATCGTACGGCTTGCCTGGCGTGACCTTCGACCCCAGCTCGAAAGGTGCCCAGGCGTATATCGCCTTCGGCGCCGAGATGGTCGAACGCATCAAACATATGTAAACAAGGGGCGAGCGCCTGCACATTGTGATGTAAGCGCTTACTCTGAAAACACGATTAGGACAGCATGGCTACGAAAAAATTAAAAGGACTGGGTCGCGGACTCGACGCCCTGTTGGGCGGCGGCGGCGACTTTGCCGGTCCGGACACGAATCAACCGTCGAACTTGCCCGTGTCGCAAATGCAAGCCGGCAAATACCAGCCGCGCACGCGCATGGACGAGGGGGCCTTGAATGAACTGGCCGCCTCGATCAAGGCGCAGGGGCTGATGCAGCCGATCCTGGTGCGCCCGATCGGGCAGGATACCCTGAGCGGCATTATCAAATATGAAATCATCGCCGGCGAACGCCGTTTTCGCGCCTCGCAGCTGGCGGGCCTGACGGAAGTGCCGGTGCTGGTGCGCGATGTGGACGATCTGGCGGCGGCGGCCATGGCGCTGATCGAGAACATCCAGCGCGAAGACTTGAATCCGCTGGAAGAGGCGCAGGGCATCCACCGCCTGATCGCCGACTTCAGTTTTACGCATGAGCAAGCGGCCACTGCGCTGGGACGCTCGCGCAGCGCCGTGTCGAACCTGTTGCGTTTGATGAATCTGGCTTCTCCCGTGCAAACCATGCTGATGGCCGGCGATATCGACATGGGCCATGCGCGCGCGCTGCTGGCCGTCGATGCGGCCAGCCAGATCACCCTGGCGAACCAGGTCGTGGCCAAGCGCCTGTCCGTGCGTGAAACGGAAAAGCTCGTTACCCGCACGGTCGAGGAAGCGGCCAACCCGGTCGAGCCGCGGCAGAAGGAAAAGTCCGGCGACATCGCGCGCTTGGAAGAAGAGTTGTCCGATGCGCTGGCCACGCCCGTGGTGTTCAAGATGGGCAACAAGGGCCGTGGCCAATTGGTGATTGATTTTGCCGATCTTGACGTGCTCGATGGTTTGTTGACCCGCTTGCGTGGTTAAATAGCAAGCTGCAAAGACAGGGGCCATACGGGTGTGGACGATCCGGCCATGCTTTCCAGATGCACCACGTGATTCCTTGATAACACGGCTGGAAGCGGCCAGACAAGCGACTTTGCCATATAGTGGTGCAAAAGGCGGCGAATAGTCGGTAAAGCGTCAGTTTCACGCAGCAATTGCCCTGCTGCGGTGCAGCAACGTTTGACTCTATAGATCAAAGCCAACTATAATCCCGTGTCTTTGCGTGTGTAGATTTTTCTGGGAACTTGGCAATTGAGTGATTCACAACAAAGTATTGCCAAGCCAGTCTACAAAGTAGTTGCATTGCAGCTAGCAATCGCTATCAGCTTTGCCACGGTCACCCTGTTTTTCGGTGGCAATGTCAGAGGCTGGTCCGCCGCATACGGCGGCGCTATCGCAGTCATCGGTAGCCTGGTGTATGCCCTGTTGGTGGTTCGCGGTTCTAGCGACGCCAACAAGGCATTCCGGGCGCATTTGCGCGCAGAAGTGGTGAAAATATTTATCACAGCGGTGCTGTTTATATTGGCACTGGTGTTGTTTCAGTCGGCCGCCTGGTTATGGCTGATCTTGGGTTTCGCGGTGGCAACCTTAGCATACTGGTTTTCATTGCTCGCTGTTTAATCATTGGTTTTGGGGCCTGTTGAGCTCTGAAACGACAAATCTAAATTCATTATGACCACAGAACACGCTATTGAAGCGGGCCATGCTGCCCCGGCCAACGCCACAGAATACATCAGTCACCATCTGGCCCACCTGAGAAGTGCCGACGGCATGATCAATCTGGATACGTTCTGGATTTCGGCCATTCTGGGCTTTGTTTTCCTGGCTGTTTTCTATATGGCGTCGCGCCGCGCGACGGCTGGTGTCCCTGGCAAGTTGCAAAACTTCGTCGAAATGGTCATGGAAATCGTCAATGACACTATTAATGGGGCCTTCCACGCGAAAAGCAAGGTCATCGCGCCGCTGGCCATCACTATTTTTGTGTGGGTCTGGTTGCTCAACGCGATGGACTTCCTGCCGGTTGACCTGTTGCCGAAGATCCTGAGCTGGTTTGGCGTGCATAAACTGCGCGCCGTGCCGACCGCCGACGTCAACCACACCTTCGCCATGTCGCTGTCGGTCGTGCTGTGCGTGATCGCTTTCTCGATCAAGGCCAAGGGCCTGGGCGGCTGGATCAAGGAACTGTTCACGGCACCGTTCCATGCGAGCGGCCTGATCGGCACGATCGCCCTGGCACCTGTCAATTTCCTGCTGCAAATGGTTGAGCTGGTTGCAAAACTGATCTCCCTGTCGCTGCGACTGTTCGGCAATATGTATGCCGGCGAACTGATTTTCATCTTGATCGCGTTGTTGCCTTGGTGGGCACAGTGGGCGTTGGGTGGTCCATGGGCAATTTTCCATATCTTGATTGTAACTTTGCAAGCTTTTGTGTTTATGGCGTTGACGGTTGTGTATCTGAGCCTTGCGGTTGAGAAACATTAATCATTAACTTTATATTTTGTTTTTTTAGTATCTTTCGTTTTTAAATTTAGGAGAATTTTATGCAAGCTCTGATCGCACAAGTACAAAGCATGACCGTTCTGGCAGCAGCAATCATCATCGGCCTGGCCGCAATCGGCACCGCTCTGGGCTTCGCTATCTTGGGTGGCAAATTCCTGGAAGCTTCGGCACGTCAACCAGAACTGATGCCACAACTGCAAACCAAACTGTTCGTTATCGCTGGTCTGCTGGATGCTATCTCGATGATCGGCGTTGGTGTTGCTCTGCTGTACACGTTCGCTAACCCGTTCCTGTCCGCTCTGACGGCTGTTGCTCAGTAATTCGCTCCAACCCTAGGAGAAACTTTTAGTTAGGAGCAAAGGTATGGACATCAATATGTCGCTCATCGGCCAGATGATCACCTTCGCGGTGTTGGTCTGGTTCTCGATGAAGTTCGTATTTCCAGCGCTGAACAACGCGCTGGATGAGCGTGCCAAACGAATCGCGGATGGATTGGCTGCGGCCGATCAAGGTCAGGCTTCGATGGCAGTCGCTGAAAAGCGTGCGCAAGAGGCATTGAACAGTGCACGTGAAGAAGCGTCGCAACGCGTTGCGGACGCTGAAAAGCGCGCGCAGCTGGTTGCTGAAGAGATCAAGCAAAATGCACAAGCTGAAGCTGCGCGTATCATTGCGCAAGCCCAGTCGGACGCCGAACAGCAACTGTCGAAAGCACGCGAACAATTGCGCGCTCAGGTGGCTGACCTGGCTGTCAAGGGTGCCGAGCAGATCTTGAAGCGTGAAGTAAACGCTACGGCTCACGCCGAAATGTTGCAGCGTCTTGCTGTCGAGCTGTAATCATGGCAGAACTCGCAACCGTCGCCCGTCCCTACGCGGAAGCTTTGTTCCGCGTAGCCCAAGCTGGTAAGGAGTCAAGCAACCTCGCGGCGTGGCCCGAACTGGTGTCCGAACTGGCACAGATCGGTAGCCACCCCGAGGTACAGGCGTACGCGCGCAATCCGAAAGTTTCGGAAAGCGACGTCGCCGCCACCATCCTGTCGTTGTTGAAATCGCCGCTCAATGAGGAAGTGAAAAACTTCGTCACGATGTTGATCGAAAATGGCCGCATCAGCCTGCTGCCGGAAATCGGCGCGCAATTCCATGCCTTGAAAAATGGCCTGGAAGGTGCGGCTGACGCCGAGATCACGAGCGCTTTCGATCTGAGCGAAGGCCAAACGGCCGAGCTGGTCGCAACGCTGGAAAAGAAATTCAGTCGTAAGCTCAACCCTGCCGTCACAGTGGATCCATCGCTGCTCGGCGGCGTGCGCGTGGTTGTTGGCGACCAAGTGCTCGACACCTCGGTGCGCGCCAAGCTGCAGCAACTGCACGCTGCACTGGTGTCGTAAGACACGCGCTTCGGCAGGCCAGCTTAGACAGACCCTTACCCCTCGCGCAAGCTGAGAGAAACACTTTTAGGAGTTAGTATGCAACTCAACCCATCTGAAATCAGCGAGTTGATCAAGAGCCGGATCCAAGGTCTTGACGGCGGCGCTGAAGTGCGTAATCAAGGCACGGTTATTTCCGTCGCCGACGGTATCTGCCGCATCCACGGTTTGTCGGACGTGATGCAAGGCGAGATGCTGGAATTCCCAGGCAACACGTTTGGCCTGGCCATGAATCTGGAACGCGACTCCGTCGGTTCCGTGATTCTGGGTGCCTACGAGCACATCTCCGAAGGCGACACGGTGAAATGCACCGGCCGCATTCTGGAAGTGCCAGTCGGTCCTGAGCTGCTCGGCCGCGTTGTCAACGCGCTGGGTCAGCCGATCGACGGCAAAGGCGCCATCGAGACCAAACTGACGGCCGCGATTGAAAAAATCGCCCCGGGCGTGATCGCCCGTGAATCCGTTTCGCAACCAATGCAAACCGGCCTGAAATCGATCGATGCGATGGTTCCAGTTGGCCGCGGCCAGCGCGAACTGATCATCGGCGACCGTCAAACCGGCAAGTCGGCTGTGGCGATTGATGCGATCATCAATCAAAAAGGCCAGGGCATGAAGTGTATCTACGTCGCGATTGGCCAAAAAGCCTCGTCGATCAAGAACATCGTGCGCTCGCTGGAACAGCACGGCGCGATGGAATACACCATCGTTGTCGCCGCTTCCGCTTCGGAATCGGCCGCCATGCAATACATCTCGCCGTACTCCGGTTGCGCCATGGGCGAATACTTCCGTGACCGCGGTGAAGATGCACTGATCGTCTACGATGATCTGTCCAAACAAGCTGTTGCATACCGTCAAATCTCGCTGCTGCTGCGCCGTCCACCAGGTCGCGAAGCGTACCCAGGCGACGTGTTCTACCTGCACAGCCGCCTGCTGGAACGCGCAGCACGCGTGAACGCCGACTACGTCGAGAAGTTCACCGACGGCGCCGTCAAAGGCAAGACCGGTTCCCTGACGGCACTGCCGATCATTGAAACGCAAGCTGGCGACGTGTCCGCATTCGTTCCAACCAACGTGATTTCGATTACCGACGGTCAGATCTTCCTGGAAACCTCGCTGTTCAACGCCGGTATCCGTCCTGCAATTAACGCCGGTATTTCCGTATCGCGCGTCGGTGGCGCCGCCCAGACCAAGGTCATCAAAAACCTGTCCGGCGGTATCCGTACCGACTTGGCGCAGTACCGTGAACTGGCCGCGTTTGCGCAGTTCGCTTCGGACCTGGATGAATCGACCCGCAAGCAGCTGGACCGCGGTGCGCGCGTAACGGAATTGCTCAAGCAAGCCCAATACTCGCCACTGTCGATCTCGCTGATGGCCGTATCGCTGTTCTCGGTGAACAAAGGCTTCATGGACGACGTGCCAGTCAAGCAAGTGCTGTCGTTTGAAGCTGGTGTCCACGCTTACATGAAGACCAAGCAAGCTGCTCTGCTGGCCAAGATCGAAGAAACCAAGCAACTCGACAAAGACAGCGAAGCAACTCTGTCGGCGGCCATTGCTGATTTCAAGAAATCCGGCGCATATTAAGCGGCCAGGCGGCGCCCACCTTTGAGTGAGGCGCCGCCCTACGCGCAGAAGGAGTAAGGACTCATGGCATCAAGCAAAGAGATACGAGGCAAGATCAAGAGCGTAGAGAATACGAAGAAGATCACCAAGGCGATGGAAATGGTCGCCGCGTCCAAAATGCGCAAGGCGCAAGACCGGATGCGGGCCGCCCGTCCCTACAGTGACAAGATTCGGAATATCGCCGCCAATCTGGCGACCGCCAATCCGGAATACACGCACCCGTTCCTGGCAGCTGCCCAGGGTACGCAAGCGAAGGCAGTGGGTTTCATCGTTGTCACGACCGACAAGGGTCTGTGCGGCGGCATGAACACCAACATCCTGCGCCAGGTGACGTCGAAGTCGCGCGAGCTGGAAGCAGCTGGCAACCGGGTTGAAGCAGTTGCCATCGGTAACAAGGGTTTGGGTTTTTTGAATCGCATCGGCGTCAAGATCATTGCGCACGCCATTCAAACCGGTGATACGCCCCACCTGGACAAATTGATCGGACCCGTCAAGGTCATGCTCGAAGAGTTCCAGGCAGGCAAGATCGATGCAGTGTACCTGTGCTACACCAAATTCATCAACACGATGAAACAGGAACCAGTCGTGGAGCAATTGCTGCCCCTGACGGCCGACAAGATGGTCGCCGACAAGGGCGCCCACTCGTGGGATTACATCTACGAGCCGGACGCGCAAAGCGTGATCGACGAATTGCTGGAGCGCTATGTAGAAGCGCTGGTGTACCAGGCAGTCGCGGAGAATCTGGCGTCCGAGCAATCGGCACGGATGGTCGCGATGAAAGCTGCAAGCGACAACGCGGGTAGTGTGATCGGCGAATTGAAGCTGATCTACAACAAGACCCGTCAAGCTGCGATTACCAAAGAACTCTCCGAAATCGTCGCCGGTGCGGCTGCGGTTTAAACGAATTTAACTATATTGAAGGAACGAACATGGCTGATGGCAAAATCGTTCAGTGTATCGGCGCTGTGGTGGACGTTGAGTTTCCCCGCAACGCGATGCCTAAGGTATTTGATGCCTTGAAGATGGCAGGCTCGGAACTGACCCTGGAAGTACAACAGCAGTTGGGCGACGGCATTGTCCGTACCATTGCACTCGGCTCGTCCGATGGCCTGCGTCGCGGCATGATGATCCAGAACACCGGCAAACCAATCATGGTACCAGTCGGTAAAGCAACCCTGGGTCGCATCATG
The DNA here is from genome assembly GCF_036231865.1 of Janthinobacterium sp. P210005. Taxonomy (NCBI): domain Bacteria; kingdom Pseudomonadati; phylum Pseudomonadota; class Betaproteobacteria; order Burkholderiales; family Oxalobacteraceae; genus Janthinobacterium; species Janthinobacterium sp. P210005. Next base: position 647,252 of record NZ_JAZARC010000002.1, on the reverse strand, counting down.
GACGTGCTGGGCAACCCGATCGACGAATGCGGCCCTGTGTCGCACGAGCAGATCGCGTCGATCCACCGCACCGCTCCTGCATACGACGAACTGTCGCCATCGCAAGAACTGCTGGAAACCGGCATCAAGGTGATCGATCTGGTTTGTCCGTTTGCAAAAGGCGGTAAAGTTGGTCTGTTCGGCGGCGCTGGCGTAGGCAAGACCGTGAACATGATGGAACTGATTAACAACATCGCCAAGGCGCACAGCGGCGTGTCCGTGTTTGCTGGCGTTGGTGAGCGTACCCGTGAAGGTAACGACTTCTACCACGAGATGGCTGACGCGAAAGTGGTCGATCTGGAAAACCCGGAGAACTCCAAAGTGGCGATGGTCTACGGTCAGATGAATGAACCGCCAGGTAACCGTCTGCGCGTCGCGCTGACCGGCCTGACGATCGCTGAATCGTTCCGTGATGAAGGCAAGGACGTTCTGTTCTTCGTCGACAACATCTACCGCTTCACGCTGGCCGGTACCGAAGTATCGGCACTGCTGGGCCGTATGCCGTCGGCTGTGGGTTACCAACCGACCCTGGCGGAAGAAATGGGCCGTCTGCAAGAGCGTATCACGTCGACCAAGACCGGTTCGATCACCTCGATCCAGGCCGTCTACGTTCCAGCCGATGATTACACCGATCCGTCGCCTGCTACCACGTTTGCTCACTTGGATTCGACCGTTGCGCTGTCGCGTGACATCGCTTCCCTGGGTATCTACCCAGCCGTGGACCCACTGGATTCGACCTCGCGTCAGCTGGATCCGTTGATCGTTGGTCAAGAGCACTACGACACCGCGCGTGCCGTGCAAACGACCCTGCAACGCTACAAGGAATTGCGCGACATTATCGCGATTCTGGGTATGGACGAGCTGGCACCGGAAGACAAACTGCTGGTCGCCCGCGCACGTAAGATGCAGCGTTTCCTGTCGCAGCCTTTCCACGTCGCTGAAGTCTTTACCGGCGCGCCTGGTAAATACGTTTCGCTCAAAGACACGATCAAGGGCTTCAAAATGATCGCTTCGGGCGAACTCGATCACCTGCCGGAACAAGCGTTCTACATGGTCGGCACGATCGAAGAAGCAATCGAAAAAGCCAAGAAACTTAACTAAGTTAAGTCTGGGCCTAACCCCGCCCGTTACACGGCGGGGTTCTTCAACCCGATAGGACACACATGGCACACACAATTCACGTTGACGTGGTTTCCGCTGAAGAACTGATTTTTTCAGGCGAAGCAGAATTCGTCGCGTTGCCGGGTGAACAGGGCGAGCTGGGTATCTACCCACGCCACACGCCTTTGATTACCCGCATCCGTCCGGGCGCGGTCCGCATCAAGGTAGTCGGCCAGGCTGAAGAAGAGTTCGTCTTCGTTGCCGGCGGCCTGCTGGAAGTGCAACCGGATACCGTGACCGTCCTGGCCGATACCGCGATCCGCGGTCACGACCTCGACGAAGCGAAAGCGCTGGAAGCGAAGAAGTTGGCGGAAGAAAATATCCACAACAAGGATTCGGGCATCGACTACGCGCAAGCGCAAGCCGAGCTGGCCAGCGCGATTGCGCAGCTGGCAGCGATCCAGAAGCTGCGCAAGCTGTAATCAGCGAGCCAGCAACAAGAAAGGCAGCCTTCGGGCTGCCTTTTTTTATGCTTTGACGGCTATTCCTGGCGCTTCTGCCTGCTCCTTTCCTGCCCCGCCTTCAATATCGTCTTCCACCTGGCGCGCGCGGCGATGCGCTCGAGCGGCGTTTCCTCGCCGCGCCGGGCGTCGCGCAGCAGCTTGTGATAATTGCGCAGGCGATCTGCATCGACGGCGCCGCGCACCTGGCAGCCTGGTTCGCTGGCGTGCTGGCAATCGCGGAACTGGCACGTCGAGGCGAGCGCCGCGATGTCGTCGAAGGTGGCCGCCAGGGTCTGCGCATCGGCGTCGGCCTGCCAGCTGCGCAAGCCCGGCGTATCGATGATGCAGGCGCCGCTGGCGCACAGGTGCAGCGAGCGCGCCGTCGTCGTATGCCGTCCGCGCCCATCGCCATGGCGCACGCCGTTGGTGGCCTGTTGCGCCGCAGACAGGGTATTGGTCAGGCTGGACTTGCCGGCGCCCGATGAACCGAGCAGCACCAGGGTCTGGCCAGTACCCAGCCAGGGTTCCAGGATGGCCACGTCATACGCATGGCGCGTGTCGATGGCAAACAGGGGCACATGGGGCGGCAGGCGCTGTTTGAGCTGCGCCAGCTTGCCCGGCACGTCGTCGGCCACGTCGGCCTTGCTCAGCACCACCACGGGGCTGACCTGGGCCGCCAGCACGATGGCCAGATAGCGTTCCAGGCGGCGCGGATTAAAATCCCCGTCCAGTCCCATCACCAGCAGGGCCGTATCGACATTGCTGGCCAGTACCTGGCGCCGGCCGTCGTTGCCGCGCCGGGCGATTTGCGTGACTGGGGATAAGTGCGCCGTTATCCACAGCGCGCCGTGAGCATCGTGTTCGGCGGCGACCCAGTCGCCGACCGTGAGGACGGTGTCTTGCGCCAGCAGCTCGTGCAACAGGCGCGGCAGGACCTGTGCCGGGTGTTCCCGGGTGCCGTCGTGCACGAGAAGGCTGTCGCGGTGGACGGCACTCACGCGCAGCAGTTGTGCGGCAGGGGAAGATAAGTCGAGTTGGGTGGCTGCGCCGGCGATGGCCTGCTGCAGCCCGATAAGGCGTAGTTGCGCAAAATCGAATGCGATCATGGTAGCGTGATTCCAAATTCTGTCGTCCGCATACGGACATGAAGCCTGCGCGTGCAGGCACCGCCAGTCGCGATGACTGGCACGAAAGAAAGGGAAGTCGGCTACGCGATCACGCGTATGGGCAATGGCGGGCTAAGGGTCTTAGCGGGGAAAGACCGTGATCAGGCAGCCGACAGCACGGCAGTATCCGAATGGCGCATGTTGTCTACTCCTGTTGTGTGAGGGAAAACGCCAGTGTGCCAGCGGCACGCGCCGCCGTCAATGGATGGCGTGGTTCAGCTGCACATGCCGTAGGCGCTGCGCTCGGGGAAATAGCGGTAGGTAAAGGTGCGCACGGGGTAGCGCTTGCCGCCGACGAGCATGTCGGGCATGGATAAATCAAAGCGCTGCGGCAACTGGTGCGGCAGTTGCAGGCGCAGGCGCCACTGGGTTTCGGCGCTCGAACCGACGGCGGAAAACATGATGGGCAGCTGCTCGATGACGTCGACGATTTCCGCCTTGCGGTTCATGCCGCGCTGGTAGATGGTCAGCACCTTGGCTTCGGCGAAGGGCTGCTGTTTTGGTTCTTCCAGCAGGAAGGACAGGCGCGTAAAACTGGCTTGCGTGCCGATGGGAAGAGTAAAAATCAGCGCCAGCTCCGTGCCGCCATCCTTCAGAGTGACGGGCGGTGTGGCATACACGCTGATACCGCGCGGCAGCTCGAAGCGTGAACCCTCCGTCCACGTCTTGCACTCGGGCGTGGTGGCCTGGTACAGGCTGGGCGCCGTGTAGTCGTTGCAGGCTGAAACCAGCAGCAGCAGGGGCAGGGCAAGGAGGGCGGAACGGCGCATGGGAGTCATGGTTGGAGGATCAGCCGACAGTGTAAGCGATCCCCCCGCGATCCACCAGCGGCGCTAGGAATGCCCGGGTGGCGCGCGCCGCACGGATTGCAGCTGGCAGTGCGCCGCCTGCAACGCATCCTTGATGGCGTCCAGCGCCAGTTGCGGCCGGGCCGCGCCGCACATGAAGATGTCGACGGCGGCAAAGCCGCATTCCGGCCAGGTGTGGATGGAGATGTGCGATTCGGCCAGCAGCACCACGCCCGTGACGCCCTGGCCCGCGCCAAAGCTGTGGAAATGGCTGTGTAGCACCTGGGCGCCGGCCGCGACTGCCGCGTCACGCAACAGGCGCTCGAGCGCGGCGCAATCGCGCAGGCGTTCCGGTGCGATGCCCGACAGATCGGCCAGCAAATGGGTGCCCAGGGGCAGATGCGGTGTGGCTGTCATGCTTACTTGTGGCTGCCGCCGCTGGAGCCGCCGCCATAGCTGGAGCCGCCGCTGCCCGTGCGCGAACTCCAGCTGCTGCCGCTGCTACTGCCGGCCACCTTGAACATGCGCACCCAGTTGGCGGCGGTGACACTGAAGGTCACCATCAGGGCGTAGATCACGTATTTACTCATGGGGGGTCTTTGCATTCTTGTCGAGAAAAGCGGCAGGCAGGAACAGCGCCAGGCAGCCCAGCAAACTCCACATCAAGGTGCTGGAGAACGAGACAAACATGGGGATCGCATTTAAGACCAGCACGATGACGATGAAGACCTTGGCGATGCCGCGGTGGCTCAGCTGGATATTCTGCACGTTGGCGTCGCCATGGAAGGCGGTGCCGAACCAGGCGGCCATCTGATCATGGGCGACGGGCGCGGAGCGCGACCAGGTCATTTCCTCGCCGGTGAGCTCTGCCGCCAGTTTGGTCTGCCCTTGCTCGAATTCAAACACGCGCGTGCTGTCTCCGACGGCCACCTTCCAGTTGAAGGCGCCCGCCGCGTACACGACTTGCGAGCCGTAGTCATACAGCTTGCGGTAGGTGGCACCATCGAGCGTGCAGGTATCGGCGTCCAATGACGCCCAGTTGGGCCAGTTCGGCAGCACGTTCGAGCGCGACCAGCCATCGTCCGTTTCCACCAGCCAGAAGAAGCCGGCGCGCGCGCCATACAGCAGGTATTCGTTCCACTCGCTGCCTTCGTCGTCGGCGCGGCGCATCATGCCGATCACCGTGAAATCCACATTGCTGATCTTCGCGCTGGCGCCCAGCTCCAGGGTGATGTCGGCGTTGTCGTGCACCTGCTTGCCAATGGCCAGCACCTGCGCTTCGGGACCGGAGGCGTCGAGCTGCGCATGGCAGGCGGGGCAGACGAGCTGCGCTGCAGCGCCGGGCACATACTGGATGCCGCTGCCGCAGGAAGGGCAGTCGAGCGCATCGAGCTTGCCGCGGTACTTGCCGGCGCTCCTGGCGATGGCGTCGTCGTCGCGCAGCAGCTGGCACTTCAAACTGTCCAGGGTGACGGCGACGCCCTGGTAGACGATGGGTTGCGGGCCATCCGTGTAGTCGAGCGTGACAAAGCTGGCGTAGTTGCGGAAGTCTGCCACCTGGATGCGCCAGCCGGTACCCACCTTGAAGGGCAGCTCGCCCTGGCCGGCGATGCATTCGGCATTGCGGATCTCGGCGGCCGTGTACGGTTCGCCGCAGATCGTGTAGCGCCTGCCCGGCGCCAGCTCGCCAAAGACGGGCATGGCAGCTTGCGTGCCGCGCTCGCGCGTCAGCGTGTACAGGCCGGACGAGTCGCCCAGCCACGCCGTGCTGGCGTCGTCGAACAGCAGATACCACTCGTTCCACGTGCCGGCGCTGTAGCGCTGCTGGATGCGCCCGACGACGGTGAAGTGCACGCCGTCGTGCACGCCGGCCGTGCCGACCTGGATCGGCGAGTAATCCTCGAGGACGGCCGACATCTTGCCGAGATCTTTGACCGAGTCGGCGTCCTTGAGAATGGTGCTGTGGCAGTACTCGCATACGGCGAGCACGGAAGCGTGCGAGCGGAAATGCACTTCCGCGCCGCAGCTGGGACAGGAAACAGTTTGCATGCAGTCGTATTTCGCCCTAATCAGCCGATCAGTTTTTTCAGCAGTTCAGCCTTGGCGCCATCGTAGTCGGCCGGCGAAATGAGTCCCTTGTCCAATAAACCCTTGAGTTTTTCCAGGCGCGCCTCGACCGGTTCTTCCGCGGGTGCGGGTGGCGCCGTCGGAGCGGGTGCCGGGGCGGGCTGCTGCAGCGCACCGCCCATGCTTTGCGCCATCACCTGGCCGATCGACAGCCCGGCGCCCAGTCCCGCGCCGATGCCGGCCATGCCGCCTTCGTTCTGCGCCGCCAGCGGGATCGCATTGGCGACCTGGAATTTCGTAAAGCCGCTCATCTTGTCGGCGCCCAGGCCACCCTTCATGCCGGCCGAGATGCGCTCGTCCAGCGCCGCCTGCAATTCCTCGGGCAGGCTGATGCTGGCCACATTGAATTCATCGAGACCCACGCCATAGCGGGAAAACGCCTGCGCCAGGCCATCCTTGACTTCCTGCGCCATCAGCGCCTGGTTGGCGGCCATGTCGAGGAAGGGCACATTCGCGCCGCCCAAGGAACTGGCCATGCTCGACATCAAAATGCCGCGCAATTGATCTTCCACCTCGTCGCGCGTATACACTTCGCGCGTGCCGCTGATCTCGGTGAAGAAGGTGCGGGCGTCGGCGATGCGGTACGAGTACATGCCGAAGGCGCGCACGCGGATCATGTCGAAATCCTTGTCGCGGATGGTGATCGGCTGCGGCGTGCCCCATTTGCGGCCAGTCTGCACGCGCGTGCTGAAGTAATACACGTCCGACTTGAAGGGCGAATCGAACAGCTTGTCCCAGTTTTTCAGGTTGGTCAGCAACGGCAAGGTCTGCGTCGTCAGCTTGTGCGTGCCGGGACCGAAGACATCGGCGATCTTGCCTTCATTGACGAAGACGGCCACCTGCGATTCGCGCACATTCAGGATGGCGCCGTTCTGGATCTCGAAATCCTGCATGGGAAAACGCCAGGCCAGTACGCCTTCCGTTTCTTCGTTCCACTGCAGTACGTCGATAAACTGCTTCTTGATAAAGCTGCCGAGGCTCATGATGGTGTCCTTGAATGAGGTAAAACGTCAGGAAATGCAGGCGGCGTTGATGGCGCCGATCGACAGGGAAATGGCGGCCAGCAGGCCGCCGAAGGCGCTGTTGTTCGATTCGATCTGGTCCTTCGACATGCGCAGCAGGCGCGTGGTGACCACATAGGCGAGCAATTGCACCACCATGGCGCCGAAGGCCCAGGCGAAGAACTGCTGGTAGTCGGCCGTGTGCATCAGGGACGAGGCGATGGTGGCGGAAAAACCCAGCATGGCGCCGCCCAGCGACAGGGCCGCTGCCTGGTTGCCCTGGCGGATCAGCAGCACTTCGTTATACGGCGTGACGCGCGTGTAGATGATAAAAAATACAATCAGCAGCCCGGCGGCCAGTAAAAGATGGATCAGATAGTTTAGGATGGCGGGCACGGCATTCCTCACAAATGAGTATTTGATAACGTCAACGCATATTAGAACAAAAAAAAGCCCCATGAACAAAAAGATTCTGATTTTGTCCGTCTTCGTGGTCGCTTCCTGCGGCCTCGCGTATGAACTGATTGCCGGCGCCATGTCCAGCTACCTGCTCGGCGACTCCATCCTGCAGTTTTCCACCATCATTGGCTGCTACCTGTTCGCTATGGGTGTGGGCGCTCACTTTTCAAAGTATGTGCGCGATGACGACGTGCTCTCGCGCTTCGTCGACATCGAACTGGCCGTGGGCTTGATCGGCGGCCTGTCGGCTGCCATCCTGTTCATGACCTTTTCGTGGATGGCCGCGCCATTTCGCACCTTATTGTATGTGATGGTGTTCCTGATCGGCGCACTGGTCGGCATGGAAGTGCCGCTGGTGATGCGTGCCCTGAACTCGCGCCAGACGGAATTTTCCGAGCTGGTCAGCCGCGTACTGACCTTCGATTACCTGGGAGCGCTGGCCGTTTCCCTGCTGTTTCCGCTGGTGCTGTCACCGTACCTGGGACTGGTGCGCACGGGCTTCCTGTTCGGCATGCTCAATGTGGGCGTGGGCCTGTGGACGATCTGGGTGTTCCGCGCGGAATTGAAGAACCTCACGGGCCGCTTCCTGCGCGCTTGCGCCGTGATGCTGGTACTGGTGGCCGGCTTTGCCATGTCGGACCGCATGGTGGCCTGGGGCGAGCACGGCCTGTTCGGCGACCAGATCGTGTATTCCACCACTACGCCCTACCAGCGCTTGGTGATCACGCGCTGGAAGGACGATACGCGGCTGTACATCAATGGCAACCTGCAGTTTTCCTCGCGCGACGAGTACCGCTACCACGAGGCGCTGGTGCACCCCGTGCTGGAAGCGCTGCCGTGGGCGCGCCGCGTGCTGGTGCTGGGCGGCGGCGATGGCCTGGCGCTGCGCGAAATCCTGCGTTATCCCCACGTCGAGCACGTCACCGTGGTCGACCTCGATCCCGCCATGACGGCCGCGTTTACCACGCGCCCGGAACTGGCAAAGCTGAACAATAATTCGTTCTCGGACAAGCGGGTTACCGTCGTCAATGCCGATGCCGCCGTCTGGCTGCGCAACAACGGCGACATGTTTGACGCGGCCATCGTCGATTTCCCCGATCCGTCCAGCTTCGCGCTCGGCAAACTGTACTCGGTGCCGTTCTACGACCTGGTGAAAAAGCATCTGGCGGCCAAGGGACTGATGGTGGTGCAATCGACGTCGCCGTTCTTTGCCCCGCACGCCTACTGGACCATCAATTCGACCCTGCGCGAAGTGGGCATGCGCACCTGGCCGTATCACGCTTACGTGCCCTCGTTCGGCGAATGGGGGTTTATCCTGGCCTCGCCCCAGCTTGACTACACACCGCCGACGACCTACCGCCTGCCTATGCGCTACCTGAACGCGGACACCACGCGCGAGATGTTCATCTTCCCGCCCGATATGCAGCCGCTGCCGATGGCGCCGAATCGCCTGAATACCCAGTCGCTCGTGCATGAATTCGAGCAGGACTGGAACCGGGTGATCCGCTGATGCAGCGCCGTTCCTTCATGCTGTGGGCCGCCGGCGGCACGGCGGCGGCCGCCGCTGGCATCGGCAGCATCGCCGCGTATCTGCGCTGGCAGGAAATCACGCCCAGGGTGCTGTACCCGGGCCGCAGCGAGGGGCATTATTTGCGCAAGCTGCTGCGCGAGCGCGCGGCGCTGCCGGCGCCTTCGGCAACCGTCACCACCGACGTGGCGATCCTCGGCTCCGGCATCGCCGGCCTGACGGCGGCCTGGCGCCTGAACAAGCTGGGACACAAGGACTTCCTCATGATCGATGGCCCGCAGCCGTATGGCAACGCGGCCGGTGGGCAGTTCGGCGACCTGGCCTATCCGACAGGTGGCCATTATCTGCCGCTGCCTTCGCCCGAATCGACGCATGTGCGGGAAATCCTGTTCGACCTGGGCATCATCGAGCGCGATCCGCAGGCGGAAAAGCCGACTTACGACGAGCGCTACATCCTGCACGCGCCGGAAGAGCGCCTGCTGTTCAACGGCCACTGGCAGGATGGCTTCATTCCCACCGAAGGCGTTTCTGCCGAAGAACTGGCGCAGCACGAGCGCTTCTTTGCCGAGGTGCGGCGCCTGCGCCAGGCGCATGGCAATGATGGCAAGCGTGTCTTCGTGTTCCCGACAGTGGCATCGTCGCGAGACCCGGCCTGGCAGGCGCTCGACACCATCACCTTGAAGCAATGGATGGAGCGCGAAGGCTATACCTCGCCCACCCTGCACTGGTATCTGAATTACTGCTGCCGCGACGACTACGGCACGCGCTACGACCAGGTCTCGGCCTGGGCCGGCCTGCACTACTACTGCAGCCGCTGGGGACAGGCAGCCAATGCGGGCAACGGCGCCTGGCTGACCTGGCCGGGCGGCATGCAGCCCGTGGCCACGGCGATGGAGCAGGCGTCGGGTGTCCAACGTCATGCGGGTACGGTGGTTTCCGTGCAGACGACGGAGCAGGGCGTGGAGGCACTGTGCCTGGAACTGGTCGACGGCCAGCCGCGCACTTACCTGGTCAAGGCGCGCAAGGCCATCTGCGCCATGCCCTTGTATGTGGCGGCGCGCGTGGTCAACGACATCGCCAGCTATGGCTTCGACCTCAAACGCGATACGCCCGCGTATGCGCCGTGGCTGGTGGCGAATTTTTTACTGAAACGCTTTCCCGACGAATTGCCGCATGCGCCCCTGTGTTGGGACAACGTGGTGTACCAGGAGCCGGGCCTCGGCTACGTCGTCTCGACCCACCAGGATATCCGCGTGCGTCCGCCCGAGAAAAGCGTCTTCAGCGCCTACGTGGCCCTGTCCGACCGCACGCCGCAGGAAGCGCGCAAGTGGTTAGATGTGGCTACGCCGGAGGAATTGCTGGCGCTGGCCAGCGTCGATTTAAAGACGGCGTATGGACGTGACTTTGCCAGCTGCGTCGAGCGCGTCGACATCACCGTGCGTGGGCACGCCATGGCGGCACCGTTGCCAGGATTTCGCAGCAATGTGGGCTTGAAGGCGCTGCGTGAGCACGATGGCGCGATTCTGTTTGCGCATGCCGACTTGTCGGGCTTTTCCGTGTTCGAGGAGGCGGCGTGGTGGGGGGACCGGGCGGCGCGTCTGGCGGCTAAATAAAAAGGCCGGCGCGAACGCCGGCCAGAGCCCCCTAAGGCTCGAACCTGTGCTTCCTTGTTCTTCTCATTTATTTTTATTAATGACGTCGATGAACACGGCCGCCAGCAGCACCAGGCCCTTGATCACCTGCTGATAGTCGATGCCGATGCCCATGATGGACATGCCGTTGTTCATCACGCCCATGATGAAGGCGCCGATGACGGCTCCCATCACCTTGCCAACGCCGCCCGAAGCCGAGGCGCCGCCGATGAAGCAGGCGGCGATCACGTCCAGTTCGAAACCCGTGCCCGCCTTCGGCGTGGCCGTGTTCAGGCGCGCGGCGAAGATCAGGCCGGCCAGCGCGGCCAGCATGCCCATGTTGACGAAGGTGTAGAAGCTGACCCGTTCCGTCTTGATGCCCGACAGGCGCGCGGCCTTTTCGTTGCCGCCCACGGCGTACACGCGGCGGCCCAGCACGGTGCGGTTGGTGATGAAGGTGTAGGCGACGATGAGCAGCGACATCACGGCCAGCACATTGGGAAAACCGCGGTACGACGCCAGCAGGTAGCTGAAATACACCATCACGGCCGCGAAGATGGCGTTTTTCAGCAGGAAGAAGGCGCGCGGCTCGTTTTCCATGCCGTGTTTCAGTTGCTTGGTGCGGCTGCGCAGCGAGGTGACGATCAGCGCCGCGGCGGCGATCACGCCCAGCAGCAGCGACAGGCCGCGCAGGTTGTCGCCGCCGAACGGGTCGGGCAGGAAGCCGGAGCTGAGCATCTGGAAGCCTTCCGGGAAGGGACCGACCGACTGGCCTGCCAGCAGCGCCAGGGTCAGGCCCTTGAACACCAGCATGCCGGCCAGGGTGACGATGAAGGACGGGATTTTAAAGAAGGCGACGAAATAGCCTTGCGCGCCGCCGATGACGGCGCCGGCCAGCAGGCAGAGGATGCTGGCGGCGACAAAATGCATGTGGTAGTTGACGATCAGGACGGCGGCCAGCGCGCCGACGAAGCCGACCACCGAGCCGACGGATAAATCGATATGGCCGGCCACGATGACCATCAGCATGCCCAGCGCCATGATGACGATGTAGCTGTTTTGCAGCACCAGGTTCGTCAGGTTCAGCGGCTGCATCAGGGTGCCGTCTGTCATGTACTGGAAAAAGCCCATGATGACGATCAGCGAGAGCAGCATGCCGTAGTCGCGCATATTGTTTTTCAGGAAGCCGGCATAGCTTTTCGCTTGCGGCGCGGCCGCTGGCGCTGCTGCTGCCGGCGCGCCTGCTGTCAGTTTATTGTCCATTGTTTTCTCCGTGTGTAACGATCGCGCGCATGATGCGTTCCTGCGATGCTTCTGCCGCGCTCAGTTCTGCCGCGAAGCGGCCTTCGTTCATGACATAGATCCGGTCGCACATGCCCAGCAATTCCGGCATTTCCGAGGAAATCATGATGATGCATTTGCCTTCGGCGGCCAGCTCGCTGATGATGCTGTAGATCTCGTACTTGGCGCCCACGTCGATGCCGCGGCTCGGCTCATCGAGGATCAGCACGTCGGGGCGCGAAAACAGCCATTTCGCCAGCACCACTTTCTGCTGGTTGCCGCCGGATAGGTTGACCACCTTCTGCGCCACGCTCGAGCAACGGGTCTTGAGCTTGCGGCGGAACTCCTCGGCCACGCCGAATTCACGCTGCTCGTCGATCACCATGTGCTGCGAAATCGCGTCCAGGTTGGCCAGGCTGGTGTTCTTCTGGATGTCTTCCTCGAGGATCAGGCCCAGGCCCTTGCGGTCTTCCGTGACATACGCGAGGCCGTGCGCGATCGCCTTGCCGATGGTGCTGACGTCGATTTCCTGGCCATGCTTGAGCACCGTGCCGCTGATGCGCTGGCCGTAGGCGCGCCCGAAAATGCTCATCGCCAGTTCCGTGCGCCCGGAACCCATCAGGCCGGCGATGCCGATGATCTCGCCCTTTTTCGCGTGCATATTGATGCCCTTGATGACGGGGCGGTCGGCATGCTCGGGATGGAAGACGCGCCAGTCGCGCACCTCGAAAATGGTCTCGCCGATGGTGGGCGTGCGCGGCGGATAGCGGTCGGCCATTTCGCGTCCGACCATTTTTTCGATGATGCGGTCTTCGCTGACGGGTTCCGTGCGGCAGTCGAAGTTGTCGACCGTGTTCCCATCGCGCAGCACCGTGATGGCATCGGCGACTCTTGAAATTTCATTGAGCTTGTGCGAAATCAGGATCGAGGCGATGCCCTGGGCTTTCAGGCCCAGCAGCAGGTCGAGCAGGGCCGCGCTGTCGCTTTCGTTCAGGCTGGCCGTCGGCTCGTCGAGGATCAGCAGCTTGACGTCCTTGCACAGCGCCTTGGCGATCTCGATCAGCTGCTGCTTACCCACGCCCAGGTTAGTGATCAGGGTGTCCGGGGACTCTTTCAGGCCGACTTTGTGCAGCAGTTCGCGCGTCTTCGCTTGCGCGTATTCCCAGTCGATGACGCCCATGCGGGCCGGCTCGTTGCCGAGGAAGATATTCTCGGCGATCGACAGCTGGGGCACCAGCGCCAGTTCCTGGTGGATGATGATGATGCCGATTTCTTCGCTGTCCTTGATGCTGCGGAAGTGCCGCGTCTGGCCCTGGTAATCGATGTCGCCCGTATAGCTGCCATGGCCGTAGACGCCGCTCAGCACTTTCATCAGGGTCGATTTGCCGGCGCCGTTTTCGCCGACGATGGCGTGGATTTCGCCGCTGCGTACCCGCAGGTTGACATTGTCGAGCGCAACGACGCCCGGGAATGTTTTGCGTATCCCGCGCATTTCCAGGATAGTGTTCGTCATATAACCTCTCTGGCACGGCCGCGCTGGTCGGCGCCGGTCGTGCGGCAGTCTTGTTCTTGATCGTGCATGAAGCGAAAGGCCCGGCAGCGCCGGGCCTTCAGTACCGTCGATGCTTATTTCACTTGCGCTTCCGTGTAGTAGCCGCTGCCGGTGACGAGCACCTGCTTCCAGTTCGCCTTGTCGACGGTGACCGGTTTCAACAGGTACGATGGCACCACCTTGATACCGTTGTTATAGGTCTTGGTGTCGTTGACGGTCGGCGTCTTGCCGCTCATCATCGCGTCGACCATGTTCGCCGTCACCTTGGCCAATTCGCGCGTGTCCTTGAACACGGTCGATGCCTGTTCGCCGCGGATGATCGATTTCACCGACGGGATTTCCGCATCCTGGCCCGTCACGACGGGGAACGGTTGTTTCGGCGTGCCGTAGCCGACGCCCTTGAGCGAGGACAGGATGCCGATGCTCAAGCCGTCATACGGCGACAGCACCGCGTCGACACGCGCATTGCCGTAGTAGGCGCTGAGCAGGTTGTCCATGCGCGCCTGCGCCACGGCGCCGTCCCAGCGCAGGGTGGCGACCTTTTCCATGCCCATCTGCTTCGAGCGCACCACCAGCTTGCCGCTGTCGATGTAGGGTTTCAGCACCGACAGCGCGCCGTTGTAGAAGAAGTGCGCGTTGTTGTCATCGGCCGAGCCGCCGAACAGCTCGATGTTGAACGGGCCCTTGCCTTCCTTGAGTTTCAGCGCCGATTCGATATAGCCCGCTTGCAGCACGCCGACCTGAAAGTTGTCGAAGGTGGCGTAGTAATCGATGTTTTTCGTGCCGCGGATCAGGCGGTCATACGAAATGACCTTGATGCCCTTGTCGGCCGCTTTTTGCAGCACGTTCGACAGGGTGGTGCCGTCGATGGCGGCGATCACCAGCACCTTGGCGCCCTTGGTGATCATGTTTTCCACCTGCGCCAGCTGGTTCGGGATATCGTCGTCGGCAAACTGCAAGTCCGTCTTGTAGCCGCGCTCCTTGAATACCTTGACCATGTTGTCGCCGTCGGCGATCCAGCGCATGGACGACTTGGTCGGCATCGAGATGCCAATCGCGCCCTTGTCGGCGGCGCTTGCCACGGGCATTACCGCCATGCCGGAGATGGCCAGCGCCAGGCTCGCGGTCAGCATTTTCATTGTTGTTTTCATTTCAGGTCTCCACCGTCTTCGATAGTTGAATGTGCCAGGGCCGTCGTCCCAGTGGGCGGGCTCCGTGCGGATGGCCGATTGCAGGCCACGGCTGATACTAGTTTGTCCATCCATCCCTCACCAATCACTTTTTTCGCATTGGCGATATCCAAAACGATATCGATGGGCCAATTGATGCAATGCGCCATGCCGCCCCTGCCCGCCTGCGGGCCGGGCGGAAACGGGGGCCGGACGGCGGCTTTTTTTGGTGCGCTGCAATACCAATAATCATCATTCAATTTGGTGATTTTCGTAATTGCGGCGACACAGGGCGGCGCGCAGAATCGGTCCGAACTTGAAGACCAGCCATCCCGTCCCGACCTTTTGAAAGCTTGCCATGCAGCCGATTTCTCCCGCCTCCCTGTTGCCTGCCGACCTGGCGCAGGCCCTCCTCATCGGCCGCATCTGGCGTGACGGCCCCTGCGTCGTCGCCGTGCGTGGCGGCGAGGTGGTCGACATCACGCAGACGGTGGCGACGGTGGCCGAGCTGTTCGAGCGCAGCGATGCGCTCGATATCGCCCGCCATGCGCCCGGCGTGGCCCTCGGCCCCGTGCAGGCGCTGCTGGAGCAGGCGCTGGCCGCGCCGGCCGACGAGCCGTTGCTGCTGGCGCCGTGCGACCTGCAGGCCGTCAAGGCCTGCGGCGTGACCTTCGCCGTCAGCCTGCTCGAACGGGTGATCGAGGAACAGGCGGGCGGCGACGCGGCGCGCGCGGCGAGTCTGCGCACCGCCCTGCAAACGACCCTGGGCGGCGATTTGTCGGCCTTAAAACCCGGCTCGGAGGCGGCGCAGCGCCTGAAACAGCAGCTGCAGCAGCGCGGCGCTTGGTCGCAGTACATGGAAGTGGGCATTGGCCCCGATGCGGAAGTGTTTACCAAGGCGCAGCCGATGTCGTCGGTGGGTTGCGGCGCGCAGGTGGGCTTGCTGCCGTCGTCTGCCTGGAACAACCCGGAGCCGGAGATCGTCCTGGCCGTCAACAGCCGCGGCGAGGTGCTGGGGGCGACCTTGGGCAACGACGTCAACCTGCGCGACATCGAAGGGCGCAGCGCCCTCTTGCTGGGCAAGGCCAAGGATAACAACGGTTCCTGCGCCATCGGTCCCTTCATCCGCCTGTTCGACGAACACTTCACGCTCGACACCGTGCGCCAGGCGGAAGTGTCGCTGCTGATCGAAAGCGCGGACGACGGCTTTGTGCTCGAAGGCGTCAGCTTCATGCGCGAGATCAGCCGCGACCCGCTGGACTTGGTGCGCCAGACGGCGGGCCCGTATCACCAGTATCCGGACGGCTTCATGCTGTTCCTGGGGACCATGTTCTCGCCCGTGAAGGACCGCGGCGCGCAGGGCGGCGGCTTCACGCACCACCTGGGCGACCGGGTGACGATTGCCAGCGCCGCGCTGGGCGCGCTGGTTAACAAAGTGCAGCGCTGCGATGCGATTCCTCCCTGGACGTTCGGCGTGCGCGCGCTGTACCAGAACCTGGCGCAGCGCGGCCTGATCTGATTTCCCAATTCCTATAACGAGAGACACCATGCAACATGCAATCTATCCCAGCCTGGCAGGTCAGCGCGTCGTCATCACGGGCGGAGGCACCGGCATCGGCGTGGCCTTCGTCGAGGCGTTCGCGCGCCAGGGCGCCCACGTCACTTTCCTCGACATCGCCCGCGAGGCGTCGCTGGCGTTGCAGGAAAAGCTGGCGCACCTGCCGCAGCCGCCCGTGTTCCGCTATTGCGACCTGACGGACCTGGGCGCCCTGGCCGCCACCTTCGCCGAGATTGAACACAGCGCGGGCGCCACGAATATCCTCATCAACAACGCGGCCAATGACGACCGCCACCAGTTACAGGACGTCACGCCTGCCTACTGGGACGAGCGCATCGCCGTCAACCTGCGCCACCAGTATTTCTGCGCCCAGGCCGTGGCGCCGGCCATGCGCGCCAAGGGGGGCGGCGTGATCCTCAACCTGGGCTCGATTTCCTGGCACCTGGCGCAAGCGCGCCTGTCGATCTACATGACGGCGAAAGCCGGCATCGAGGGCCTGACGCGCGGCCTGGCGCGCGACCTGGGCGTCGACGGTATCCGCGTCAATTGCATCATTCCCGGCGCCGTGCGCACGCCGCGCCAAGAGCGGCTGTGGCATACGCCGGAGGCGGAAGCCGTGATCCTGCAGGGACAATGCCTGCAACTGCGCGTGGAGCCGGAAGACGTGGCGGCGCTGGCGCTGTTCCTCGCGTCGGACAACGCGGCCAAGTGCGCCGGCCGCGAATACTACGTCGACGCAGGCTGGTACGGCGCATGAACATTCCTGCCCAACGCCCGTCGCGGCGCTTCCGCTCGCAGGACTGGTTCGACAATCCCGAGCACATCGACATGACGGCGCTGTACCTGGAGCGCTTCATGAACTACGGCATCACGGCCGAGGAGCTGCGTTCGGGCCGTCCCATCATCGGCATTGCGCAAAGCGGCAGCGACATCAGTCCCTGCAACCGCATCCACCTGGAACTGGCGCAGCGCGTGCGCGACGGCATCCGCGACGCGGGCGGCATCCCGATGGAATTCCCGCTGCACCCGATCTTCGAGAACTGCCGCCGTCCCACGGCAGCGCTGGACCGCAACCTGGCGTATCTGGGCCTGGTGGAAATCCTGCATGGCTACCCGATCGACGCCGTGGTGCTGACCACCGGCTGCGACAAGACGACGCCGGCGCAATTAATGGCCGCCGCCACGGTGGACATTCCCGCCATCGTGCTGTCGGGCGGGCCCATGCTCGACGGCTGGATGGACGGCGAACTGGTGGGTTCCGGCGCAGCCATCTGGAAGGGCCGCCGCCAGTTGTCCGCCGGCTTGATCGACAACGACAAATTCCTGCAGATCGCCGCCGCCTCGGCGCCATCGGCCGGCCACTGCAACACCATGGGCACGGCATCGACGATGAATGCGCTGGCCGAGGCGCTGGGCATGTCCCTGACGGGCTGTTCGGCCATCCCCGCGCCGTACCGCGAGCGTGGCCAGATTGCCTATGCCACGGGGTGCCGCATCGTCGACATGGCGTTCGAGGACGTCCGTCCTTCAAGCATCCTCACGCGCGCAGCGTTTTTGGACGCCATCATCGTCAACGCGGCCATCGGCGGCTCGACCAACGCCCAGCCCCATTTGATGGCCATGGCCCGCCATGCGGGCGTGGCATTGCATTCGAGCGACTGGATGGAACACGGCTACGACGTGCCGCTGCTGCTGAACATGCAGCCGGCCGGCAAATTCCTGGGCGAGCGTTTCCACCGCGCCGGCGGCGTGCCGGCCGTGATGTGGGAGTTGCTCCAGGCGGGTTTGCTGCATGCCGAGCGGCCCACCGTCACGGGCCAGACGATGGCGGCGAACCTGGCCGGGCGCGAAAGCGCGGACCGCGAGATGATCTGTCCGTTTGCCGCGCCGCTGAAGGAAAAGGCCGGTTTCATGGCCTTGCAGGGCAACCTGTTCGACTTCGCCATCATGAAGACCAGCGTGATCTCGCCCGCTTTCCGCGAGCGCTACCTGTCGCGCCCGGGCAGCGAAGGCGTATTCGAGGCGCGCGCCATTGTCTTTGACGGGTCAAACGACTACCACGCGCGCATCAACGACCCGGCCCTGGCCATCGACGACAGCTGCATGCTGGTCATGCGTGGCGCCGGCCCTGTCGGCTGGCCCGGCTCGGCCGAAGTGGTCAACATGCAGCCGCCCGACGCCTTGCTCAAGGCCGGCATTTTGAACCTGCCGACCCTGGGCGACGGGCGCCAGTCGGGCACCTCGGACAGTCCCTCGATCCTGAACGCGTCGCCGGAAAGCGCGGTCGGTGGCGGCCTGGCGCTGCTGCGCACGGGCGACATGATCCGCGTGGACTTGAACGCGGGCCGTTGCGACATGCTGGTCGAGGCACAGGAACTGGCGCGCCGCGCCAACGAGCTGCCGCCGCCCGTCAACGACAGCGCCACGCCATGGCAGGAGCTCTACCGCGCCAGCGTGGGCCAGCTGGAAACGGGCGCCTGCATGGAGCTTGCGCTGAAATACCGCGCCGTGGGACAGACCCTGCCACGCCATAACCATTGATTTTTGAAGCCGCAACACCCGTAGTGAAAAAACGTTGTTAATAAAATCCACAAGGAGACACACAATGAACAAGATCATCAGTGCAGCCATCATGACCGCCATGCTGGCATTGAGCAGCAGCGCCGCCCTGGCCGATGCAAAAAACCCGAAGATCGGCTTTTCCATCGACGATCTGCGCGTGGAGCGCTGGACGCGCGACCGCGATTTCTTCATCGCCGCCGCCGAAAAGCAGGGCGCCAAGGTCTTCGTGCAATCGGCCGATGCCAGCGAGCAGCGTCAGATTTCGCAGATCGAGAACCTGATCTCGCGCGGCGTGGACGTGCTGGTGATCGTGCCGTTCAACGCAACGGTATTGAACAACACCGTCAAGGAAGCGAAAAAGGCTGGCATCAAGGTGCTGTCGTATGACCGCCTGATCCTGAATGCCGATATCGACGCGTATATCTCGTTCGACAACGAGAAAGTGGGCGAAATGCAGGCCGAGGGCGTGACCAAGCTGCAGCCGAAGGGCAATTACTACCTGCTGGGCGGCTCGCCGACCGACAACAATGCCAAGATGCTGCGCGAAGGCCAGATGAAGGTACTCAAACCGTTCATCGACAAGGGTGACATCAAGATCGTCGGCCAGCAATGGGTGAAGGACTGGAGCGCCACCGAAGCGCTGTCCATCGTGGAAAACGCGCTGACGGCCAACGGCAACAAGATCGACGCCATCGTCGCCTCGAACGATGGCACGGCCGGCGGCGCCATCCAGGCCCTGGCCGCGCAAAAACTGGCAGGCAAGGTGCCTGTCTCGGGCCAGGACGCCGATCTGGCGGCGGTGAAACGCGTGATCGCCGGCACGCAGTCGATGACTGTCTACAAGCCACTGAAAACCATCGCCGCCGAAGCGGCCAAGCTGGCCGTGCAACTGGCGCGCAATGAAAAGCCAGCCTATAACTCCAGCTATGACAACGGCCTGAAAAAGGTCAGCACGGTGCTGTTGAAACCTACGCCCTTGACCAAGGCGAATGTGAACATTCTCGTCGACGACGGCTTCTATACCAAAGCTCAGTTGGGCAACTAAAAGCTGGGGTCAGACCCGCCGGGACTGACCCCTGATTTCTGTTAATCCGCAACGAGAGTGAGCATGTCCGACTATCTGCTTGAAATGAAAGGCATCGTCAAACAGTTTGGCGGTGTCCGCGCGCTTGACGGCATCGACCTGCAGGTGCGGGCCGGCGAATGCATCGGTCTGTGCGGCGAGAATGGCGCCGGCAAGTCGACCCTGATGAAAGTGCTGTCCGGCGTGTACCCGCACGGCACCTGGGATGGCGACATCCTGTGGGATGGCCAGCCCCTGCGCGCGCAATCGATCCGCGACACGGAAGACGCGGGCATCATCATCATCCACCAGGAGCTGATGCTGGTGCCGCAGCTGTCCGTGGCCGAAAATATCTTCATGGGCCGCGAGTTGACCCTGCCGGGTGGGCGCATGCATTATGCGGCCATGTACAAGCGCGCCGACGAGCTGCTGCGCGAACTGAAAATTCCCGAATTGAACGTGGCGCAGCCCGTGATGAATTACGGCGGCGGCCACCAGCAACTGGTGGAAATCGCCAAGGCGCTCAACAAGAATGCGCGCTTGCTGATTCTCGACGAGCCGTCATCGTCGCTGACGGCGTCGGAAATCGCCGTGCTGCTCGATATCCTGCGCGCGTTGAAGGCCAAGGGCGTCACCTGCATCTACATTTCGCACAAGCTCGATGAAGTGGCGGCCATCTGCGACACCATCGTCGTCATCCGCGACGGCAGGCATATCGCCACCACGCCGATGGCGCAGATGAACGTCGAACGCATCATCGCGCAGATGGTGGGCCGCGAAATGAGCCAGCTGTATCCGCAGCGCGCGCAGCCGCCGGCCATTGGCGAGGTGCTGTTCGAGGCGCGCCATGTGACTTGCATCGACGCCGACAACCCGCAGCGCAAGCGCGTCGACGATGTGTCATTTACCCTGCGCAAGGGCGAAATCCTCGGCATCGCCGGTCTGGTGGGGGCGGGGCGCACGGAGCTCGTCTCGGCCCTGTTCGGCGCCTACCAGGGGCAGTGCCAGGCCGAAGTGTGGCTCGATGGCCGGAGAATCGATACCGGTTCGCCGCAAAAAGCCATCGCCATGGGCCTGGCCATGGTACCGGAAGACCGCAAGCATCACGGCATCGTGCCCGACCTCGACGTGGGGCAGAACATCACCCTGGCCGTTCTGGAGCAGTTCGCGCGCGCCACGCGCATCGATGGCGAGGTGGAATTGACGGCCGTGCGCGGCGAGATCGCCCGGCTGGAGCTGAAGGCGGCCAGCCCGTCGCTGCCCATTACGAGCCTGTCGGGCGGAAACCAGCAAAAGGCCGTGCTGGCCAAGATGCTGCTGACGCGCCCGCGCGTCCTGATTCTCGACGAGCCCACGCGCGGCGTGGACGTGGGCGCCAAATATGAAATCTATAAATTGATGCTGGCGCTGGCCGACCGGGGCGTGGCCATCATCATGGTCTCGTCGGAACTGGCCGAAGTGCTGGGCGTGTCCGACCGCGTGCTGGTGATGGGCGAAGGCCGCCTGCGCGGAGACTTTATCAACGATGGCCTGAGCCAGGAAACCGTGCTGGCGGCGGCGCTGGACCAGCGCCCGGCACCCGCCGCCAACACCGCAAACAAGGAACCCGCAGCATGAAACCGCACAGTATCAAACAGCTGTTCACCCAATACAAGATGCTGGCCCTGCTGATTGCCGTGGCGCTGATCTGGGCCTTCTTTTCGTGGAAGACGGAGGGCAGTTTCCTTACGCCGCGCAACCTGTCGAACCTGCTGCGCCAGATGTCCGTCACCGGTATCCTCGCCTGCGGCATGGTGCTGGTGATTATCGCTGGCGAGATCGACCTGTCGATCGGCTCCCTGCTGGGGCTACTCGGCGGCATCGCCGCCGTGCTGGACGTGACGCAGCACTGGCCCCTGGCCTTGAACCTGGCGGCGGTACTCGGCTGCGGCCTGGTGATCGGTTTGCTCAACGGCTACCTGACGGCGTACCGGGGCATCCCGTCCTTCATCGTCGGCCTGGGCGGCATGCTGGCGTATCGTGGCATCCTGCTGGGCATCACGGGCGGCATCACGATCGCGCCCGTCTCCGAGCCGATGGTCTACCTGGGGCAGGGCTACCTGCCCGCGGTGCCCGGCATCGTACTGGGCATCGGCCTGTTCCTGCTGGCCGCTTTCCTGACGTGGCGCGCGCGCGCCAGCCGCGCGCAGCATGGCTTGCCGCAGACGGCGCCCTGGGCCGACGGCTTGCGCCTGGCCGTCATCGGTGCCGTGCTGTACGCCTTCGTGCAAACCCTGAACGGTTATGAAGGCATTCCTCTGCCCGTGCTGTTGCTGCTGGCCCTGCTGGGGCTGTTCAGCTACATCACCAGCCAGACCGTGTTCGGGCGGCGCATCTACGCTGTCGGCAGCAATATGGAAGCGACGCGCCTGTCCGGCATCAATGTGAAAGCCGTCAAGCTGTGGATCTTCGGCATCATGGGCCTGATGTGCGCGCTGGCGGGCCTGATCAACACGGGCCGCCTGGCGGCCGGTTCGCCCTCGGCCGGCACCTTCAGCGAACTCGATGCCATCGCCGCCTGCTTCATCGGCGGCACCTCGATGCGCGGCGGCTCGGGCACCGTGTATGGCGCCCTGATCGGCGCGCTGGTGATGGCCAGCCTCGATAACGGCATGTCCATGCTGGACGTGGACACCTACTGGCAGATGATCGTAAAAGGCAGTATCCTCACCCTCGCCGTGTGGGTCGATGTCAGCACGCGTGCCGGACGCCGCTAGCCGTGAAACGATCTGGCACGGGAGGAGACACCATGAAGATGCCGACCGCGCACCGGATCGCGCTGCTGTTTAACGGGAATAAAATCTATGACCGCGACATCATCGCGGGCATCGCCGCCTACCTGAACACCACGCGCGTGTCGTGGGACCTGTTCCTGGAAGAGGATTTTCGTTGCCGCCTGCCGGGCATCGAACGCTGGCAGGGCGACGGCATCATCGCCGATTTCGACGATCCCGCCGTCTGCGCGGCGCTGGCGCACAGCCGCCTGCCCGTGGTGGCCGTGGGCGGCTCGTATGCGCGCGCGGAGGACTACCCGGCCGTCATCCCGTACGTGGCGACGGATAATTTCAAGATCGTCAAGCTGGCCTATGAACACCTGGTGGAAGCGGGATTGAGCCGCTTTGCCTGTTTCAGCCTGCCCGAGGCCGATGTCAACCGCTGGGCGCAGGAGCGCGAAACGGCGTTTTGCACCTTGATGGAGCGCGACCACATGCATGCCGACGTGTACCGGGGCGTCGCCACCAGCGCGCCGTCATGGGACGAAGCGGTGGAGCAGCAGATCGCCTGGCTCAACAGCCTGGAAAAACCCGTCGGCATCATCGCCGTCAGCGACGCACGCGCGCGCCAGCTGCTGCAAGCCTGCATGCACGCTGGCATCGCCGTGCCGGAGCAGGTCGCCCTGATCGGCATCGACAACGACCCGCTGGCGCGCATGCTCACGCGCATTCCCTTGAGTTCCGTGATCCAGGGCACGGAGGAAATGGGCCGCACGGCGGCGCATCTGCTGCACCAGATGCTCAACGGCGCGCGCCTGTCCGGCACGCGCATCCTGGTGCCGCCGGCCGGCCTGAACGTGCTCGCCTCCACGCGCCACCAGCCCTTCCAGCATCCGCAGGTGATGCAGGCGCGCCACTTCATTCGCCAGTACGCCTGCCAGGGCATCAAGACGGAGCAGGTGGCCGATTACGTGGGCGTGTCGCGCTCTTCGCTGGAAGCGCACTTCCGCCACGAGCTGGGGCGCAGCGTGCACGATGAAATCCTGCATTTCAAGCTCGATGCGGCCAAGACCCTGCTCGCGCGCGGGCCGGGGCAGGTGGCCGAGGTGGCCGTGCGTTGCGGTTTTACCACGGTGCAGTACATGCATGCCGTCTTCAAGCGCGAACTCGGTTGCACGCCGCGCGAATTCCAGCAGCGCAGCCGGCCGCCGCCAGCCCCCGGGCAGGCGCCATGATGCATCTGCTGCGCAATGCGCGCGGCATGCGCGTGGCCATCGATACGCACGATGCCAGCGTGCGGGCCTGGTGGGCGCCCGACCGCTATGGCCGGCTGGCCGATGTGCTGGGCGCGGCGCCCCCAGCGGCGCGATCCTCCACGGGCTGGCAGTGCGCATCGCCCGACGATGGCCACTTGCAGTTGCAGCTGGCGCAAGACGGCCTGTCGGTGCGCCTGAGCTACCGGTTTGATGACGACGGCAGCCTGCACCTCGACTGTGTCGCCACATCCGATACCGTTTCCCGTTTTGCGCTTGCCGCGCCCCGCTTCAATCTGCAGGGCCACCATGCCAGCGTGGGCGACCATGTGCTGCGCCTGGCTGCCGACCATTACTGGCCTTGGCCTGGTGGCTGTGCGGGTGGCGCGCCGCTCGATGTGGCGGGCAGCGCCTTCGACTTCCGCCAGCCGGCGCCGCTCGCTTCGCGCCTGGCCTGGCCCGCGCTGGCCCACTTGCCGGGATTCCGGCATGACTTTTACTGGACGGGCAGCGGCCAGCTGCGCGAGGCGGCGCGGGTTGTCGACCCCGCGTCCGGCCGGGTCTTGCGTTTTTCCAGCACCCAGGACAGCTGCCATCTGTATTCCGATGCGCGCTGTTTTTCCCTGCTGGCGCAGGGTGTGGACATGCAGCCGGGACAGGCGATGCGATTCACGCTCGCCTACCGTTTGGGCGTGCAGGATATCGACGCGTTTGACATATCCGAACCGGTATCAATGATGTCAAATAAGTGATTGGTCAGATATGCGGGGCAGTTCTACCATGGGGTAGTTTTTCCCTCATTTATTTTTGTCCTGACCGACGCTGCGAACCTGCCCATGAACATACTCACCATCGATGCCGGCACCACCAATACGCGTACCTTGCTGTGGCGCGCGGGCGCCGTCGTCGCCCAGGCGCTGCTGGAAACGGGCGTGCGCAATACCGCCATCGATGGCCATAACGGCGCGCTGAAACAGGCGCTGCGCGACACCATCGCCTGCGTGCTGGCCAGCGCGGGCATCGCGCCGTCCGAGGTGGACCTGGCGCTGGCGTCGGGCATGATCACCTCGCCCATGGGCGTGCGGGAAGTGCCGCATTTGCCGGCTCCCGCCGGCCTGGCCCAGCTGGCGCAAGGCATGCAGGCGGTGGACTTGCCCGACGTGCTGGCGCAGCCCCTGTGGCTGATTCCCGGCGTGCGCAACCAGCATGGCGCCGTCGGCCTGCATAACGTCGAGGCGATGGACATGATGCGCGGCGAAGAGACGGAAGTCGTCGCGCTGCTCGAGCGCCTGCAATTGCGGGGCGCGGCAACCCTGATCATGCCCGGCTCGCATACCAAACTGATCAGCGTGGACGAGCAGCGCCGCATCCTCGGCTGCAGCACCACCATCGCGGGCGAACTGCTGCAGGCGATCACGCAGCACACCCTGATCAAGCAATCGGTCGATGGCGGTTTTGCGCAGACCCTGGTGCCGAAAATGCTGCTGGCCGGCGCGGCGGCGGCGCAAAAAACGGGGCTGGCGCGCGCCTGTTTCAGCGTGCGCACCCTGGGCCAGTTCAGCGCCGTCGAATGCAACGAGCGGGCCAATTTCCTGATGGGTGCCGTCCTCAGTGGCGACTTGCTGGCGCTGCGCAACAGCACCGCCATCCAGATGCGGCCCGATACCCCGCTCGTCATTACCGGCAAGCCCATGCTGCGCCAGGCGCTCGGGCTGCTGATCGAAGAACACGGATTTTTTTATGGCAAGCGCATCATCGTCGACGACCAGCAGCAAGCCAATCTGGCTGGTCACGGTGCGCTGCTGATCGCCGCCGCGCGCGGCTTGATTTCCCCGCAGGAGACAGTATGAGTGACAACAAGAACAAGCGTCCCTTGCGTTCGCAAGCGTGGTTTGGCGGCGACGACAAGGACAGTTTCATTCACCGCAGCTGGATGAAGAACCAGGGCTATCCCAGCGACGCCTTCGATGGCCGTCCCGTCATCGGCATCTGCAATACCTGGTCCGAACTGACCCCCTGCAATGGCCATTTCCGCGACCTGGCCGAGATGGTCAAGCGCGGCGTACTTGAAGCGGGCGGTTTTCCCGTCGAATTCCCCGTGATGTCGCTGGGCGAGACGAACCTGCGCCCGACGGCCATGTTGTTCCGTAACCTGGCCAGCATGGATGTCGAGGAATCGATCCGCGCCAACCCGATCGATGGCGTGGTGCTGCTGACGGGCTGCGACAAGACCACTCCGGCCCTGCTGATGGGCGCGGCCAGCGTGGATTTGCCCACTATCGTGCTGTCTGGCGGCCCCATGCTGAACGGCAACTACCGCGGCAAACCGATCGGCTCCGGCACGGACGTGTGGAAGTTTTCCGAAGACGTGCGCGCCGGGCGCATGACCTCAAACGAATTCAAGCAGGCCGAATCGTGCATGTCACGCTCCGCCGGCCACTGCATGACCATGGGCACGGCTTCCACCATGGCCAGCATGGTCGAGGCACTGGGCGTGACCCTGCCCGGCAACGCGGCCATTCCCGCCGTCGATGCGCGCCGCAAGCTGCAGGCGCAGCTGACGGGCCGGCGCATCGTCGACATGGTGCGCGAAGACCTGAAACTGTCGCAGATCCTCACGCGCGAAGCGTTTGAAAACGCCATCATGGTCAACGGCGCCATCGGCGGCTCGACGAATGCGGTGATCCACCTGCTGGCCATCGCCGGGCGCATCGGCGTGGACATGCGCCTGGGCGACTGGGACCGCCTGGGCCGTGACATACCGTGCCTGCTCAACCTGATGCCGTCGGGCCAGTACCTGATGGAAGATTTTTACTATGCGGGCGGTTTGCCCGTGATCATCCGCGACTTGCTGGGCAAATTGCATGGCGAGGCGCTCACCGTCACTGGCGCCAGCATGGCCGTCAACGTGGCCGAAGCGGAAAATTTCAATCCCGAGGTGATCACGCCGCTGGCGCAGCCATTCAAGGACGAGGGCGGCATCGCCGTCCTGCATGGCAACCTGGCCCCGCGCGGTGCCGTCATCAAGCCTTCCGCCGCTTCGCCGGAACTGATGCAGCACCGTGGCCGCGCCGTCGTCTTCAACAGCATCGAGCACTATAAAAAGCGCGTTGACGATCCCGCCCTCGATATCGATGCCAGCTGCGTGATGGTGCTGCAAAATTGCGGCCCGCAGGGCTATCCGGGCATGGCCGAAGTGGGCAATATGGGATTGCCGAAAAAACTGCTGGAACAGGGCGTGCGCGACATGGTGCGCATCTCGGACGCGCGCATGAGCGGCACGGCCTACGGTACGGTGGTGTTGCACGTGGTGCCGGAAGCGGCCGTGGGCGGGCCGCTGGCCCTGGTGCGCGATGGCGATATGATTGAACTCGACGTGGCGGGACGGCGTTTGCACCTGGACGTCGACGAGGCCGAGCTGGCGCGCCGCCGCTCCGAGTGGACAGCGCCGCAGCCTGCTATGAAGGGCGGCTACCAGTCGATGTACATCAAGCACGTGACGCAGGCCGACGAAGGCGCGGACCTCGACTTCCTCGTCGGTTGCCGAGGCTCCGCGGTTCCGCGCGAATCACATTGATAGCGCACGATCAAACCTGCTGCGCGTCGTCATTTGCGGCCTCGATGCTCACTGTGCTCAAGCACAGTTGCGCGTCTCGGGCACAACTGACTTCCGCTCGCGACGGTTTTATCATGCGTTATACATTAGTTAAAGGAAAAATGATGGGGACACAGGCCCAATTACTGGTCGATGCGCAGAATTTTCTCGGCGAGGGCGTGCGCTGGTGCGAACGCAGCGGCCGCGTTTTCTGGACGAATATCGAAGGCTGCCAGCTGCATGCGCTGGTGCTGGCCACAGGCGAGCGCCAGACGTGGGCCATGCCGGAGCGCCTGGCGTGCTTCGCGCTGACGGACAGCGACGATGTGCTGCTGCTGGGACTGGCTTCGCGCCTGGCCTGGTTTGACGCGCGCAGCGGGGCCGTCACGCCCTTGCACACGGTGGAGGGGGACTTGCCCATGACGCGCCTGAACGATGGCCGCTGCGACCGCCAGGGACGCTTTGTCTTCGGCACGCTCGATGAGCGCCCGTGCCGCGATGCCGTCGCCAGCTTCTACCGCCTCAACCTGGACCTGACCCTGGAGCGCCTGCCGCTGCCGCAGATCGCCATCTCGAACAGCATCTGCTTCAGCGTCGATGGCACGGCCATGTACTTCTGCGACTCGATGAAGAAGGCGATCTACCGCTGGGACGATTATCTGGGGGGCGATGCCAGCCGGGTGCGCGTGTTTGCCGTGCTCGATCCGGGCCCCGGCGCCGCCGATGGCGCCACCGTCGATGCGGATGACTACCTGTGGAGCGCGCAATGGGGCGCCGGCAGGGTCTTGCGCTTCGCGCCGGACGGCAGCGTCGAGCGCAAGATCAGCCTGCCCGTCTCGCAGCCCAGCTGCGTGAGCCTGGGCGGCCCGCGCTACGACGAATTGTTCGTCACCACGGCGCAGGAGAGCTTGAGCGCGGCCCAGCTGGCGAGCGAACCGCTGGCCGGGGGATTGTTTCATGCGCGCCAGGTGGGCGTGCGCGGTTTGCCGGAAGTGCGCTTTGGCGCCCCGTCGGCCTGACAGGAGAGAGCATATGCAGAAGCACACGGTTTTCGAGGGCATCCTCGAACGGGGTATGGTCGGCATCGTGCGCGCCCCTTCGGCGCAGGCGGCCGTGCAGATCGCCGAGGCGTGCATTGCCGGCGGCATCACGGCGCTGGAAGTGGCGTTCACCACACCCGATACCCTGGGCGTGCTGCGCACCCTGCGCGAACGCCATGGCCATGACGTGCTGCTGGGCGCGGGCACGGTGCTCGATACGGAGACGGCGCGCGCCGCCATCCTGGCCGGCGCCCAGTTCATCATCTCGCCCGGCGTGAACGTGGAGACCATCACGCTGTGCCAGCGCTACCAGGTGCTGTCCATGCCGGGGGCGATGACGCCGACGGAGATCGTCACGGCCCTGCAGGCCGGCGCCGATATCGTCAAGGTCTTCCCCGCCGAGATGTTCGGCCCCGCCTACATCAAGGCCCTGCGCGCGCCCCTGCCGCAAGCGCCGTTGATGCCGACGGGCGGCGTGACGGTGGAGAACCTGCATGCATGGTTTGCCAGCGGCGCCGTGGCCGTAGGCATCGGCAGCAGTCTGAGTGGTTCGGGCGCCACGGGAGACTACGCGGCCGTGACGGCGCGCGCGCAGGCCTTCGTGGCGAAGATGGCGGCCGTGCGGACGGCTAAGTCTTCTGGCTAGCTCCCACCGGGACGGGAATCTGCTACGCTAAGGGGGCAATGTCGCACGCCTCATAGACCAGAATATGTCCAACATCGCCCGCATCCTGCAAGACAGCCGCATCATCGCCATCGTCGGCATGTCCGACAAGCCCGAACGCGCCAGCCATGAAGTGGCAGATTACCTGCTGCGGCATGACTACCGCGTGTTGCCCGTCAATCCGGCCCTCGCCGGGCGCGATGTGCTGGGGCAGCGCGCCTATGCCACCCTGACGGAGGCGGCGGCCGCTGTCGCGCCGGCGCGCATCGACATCGTCGACTGCTTCCGCAAGTCAGAAGATATTCTGCCCATCGCCGAGGAAGCCATCACCGTCAAGGCTGGCTGTCTGTGGCTGCAGCTCGACGTCGTCAACGAGCAGGCGGCGCAGCTGGCGCGGGCGGCGGGACTGGAGGTGGTGATGGACCATTGCACAAAAATCGAGCACCGCAAGCTGGCGGTGGCGGCATGAAGGCGCGCACGCAGTTCCGGGCCGGGAAGGATTTCGACCTGAATGAGGATTTCGCCGGCAAGCGCCTGCTGGGCGCCGCCACCAAGGCGGCCAACAAGAAGCTGACGCCGGCCCAGTGCAAGGCCATCGACCGCGAGGAAACCGTGGCCCTGACGGCGCAGATCGCCGAGTGCCAGAGCATGCTGTACGCGCAGCACAAAAAGAAGGTGCTGCTGGTCTTGCAGGGCATGGACACGTCGGGCAAGGATGGCACGGTCAAGGCCATCTTCAGCAATATCAACCCGATGGGCATCCGCGCCGTGGCGTTCAAGGGACCCACCGACATCGAACTGGCGCACGATTACCTATGGCGCGTGCACCAGCACGTGCCCGTGAAAGGCGAAATCGCCATCTTCAACCGCAGCCATTACGAGGATGTGCTGATCACGCGCGTGCAGGACATGATCGACAAGGCCGAATGCCAGCGCCGCTATGCGCAGATCCGCGATTTCGAGCGCATGCTGAGCGAAACGGGCACCGTCATCCTGAAGGTCTTCCTGCATATCTCGAAGGACGAGCAACGGGGACGGCTGCAGGAGCGGCTCGACGATCCCGACCGTCAGTGGAAGTTCGATCCCAACGATATCGCCCAGCGCAAGAAGTGGGATGGCTACCAGCGCGCCTATGAAACGGCGATCCGCGAGACGGATGCCGACCACGCGCCGTGGTACGTGGTGCCATCGAACTCCAAGACGCAGCGCAACCTGGTGGTCGCATCCCTGCTGCTGGAAACCCTGCAGGGCATGAAACTGGAATACCCGGCGCCGGACCCGAAACTGTCGTCTTTCAAGGTCGAGTAGAGCTTGGGGCAGTTCAGCGCCGCGCCTGCGAAATCTGCCGCGCTGTGGCATAGTATCCCTCGTCGATAATTCAAACCAGACCGGAGATCCATATGCTGCAGTTGAAAGATCCTACCTTGTTGCGTCACCAGGCTTACGTGAATGGAGCCTGGGTCGATGCCGATGGTGGCCAGACGATTAATGTGAGCAATCCCGCCACGGGCGAGCATATCGGCACGGTGCCCCTGATGGGCGCCGCCGAGACGCGCCGCGCCATCGAGGCGGCCAATGCCGCCTGGCCTGCCTGGCGCAAGAAGACGGCCAAGGAGCGCGCGGCCGTGCTGCGCCGCTGGCATGACCTGATCCTGGAAAACGCCGACGATCTGGCGCTGATCATGACCACCGAGCAGGGCAAGCCCTTGCCGGAAGCGAAGGGTGAAGTGCAGTTCGGCGCCTCGTTCATCGAGTGGTTTGCCGAAGAGGGCAAGCGCGTTGCGGGCGATACCCTGCAGTCGCCGTGGCCGGACCGCCGCCTGGTCATCACCAAGGAGCCGATCGGCGTATGCGCCGCCATCACGCCGTGGAACTTCCCCGCTGCCATGATCACCCGCAAAGTCGGCCCGGCCCTGGCCGCCGGCTGCCCGATGGTCCTGAAACCGGCTGAAGCAACGCCGTTTTCCGCGCTGGCGCTGGCAGTGCTGGCCGAGCGCGCGGGCGTGCCTGCGGGCGTGTTCAGCATCGTCACGGGCGCGCCGAAAGACATCGGCGGCGAAATGACGTCGAACCCGATCGTGCGCAAGCTGACGTTTACGGGTTCGACCCAGGTGGGCCGCCTGCTGGCGGAACAGTGCGCACCAACGATCAAGAAACTGTCGCTGGAACTGGGCGGCAATGCGCCGTTCATCGTCTTCGACGACGCCGACCTGGATGCGGCCGTGGAAGGCGCCATCGCCTCGAAATACCGCAACGCCGGCCAGACCTGCGTGTGCGCCAACCGTCTGTATGTGCAGGACAGCGTGTATGACGCGTTTGCCGACAAACTGGTGGCCGCCGTGGCCAAGCTGAAGGTGGGCAATGGCATCGAGGCGGGCGTCACGCAAGGTCCGCTGATCGACGCCAAGGCCGTCGCCAAGGTGGAAGAACACGTGGCCGACGCGCTGGGCAAGGGCGGCCGCCTGCTCGCTGGCGGCAAGCGCCACGCGCTGGGCAACGGCTTCTTCGAACCGACCATCATCGCCGACGTGACGAACGACATGCGCGTGGCCACGGAGGAAACCTTCGGCCCGCTGGCGCCCCTGTTCCGCTTCAAGACGGACGATGAAGTGATTGCCCTGGCCAACAACACGGAATTCGGCCTGGCTGCCTACTTCTATTCGCGCGACATCGGCCGCATCTGGCGCGTGGCCGAAGGCCTGGAAACGGGCATGGTCGGCGTCAACACGGGCCTGATCTCGAACGAGATCGCCCCCTTCGGCGGCGTCAAGCAATCGGGCCTGGGCCGTGAAGGGTCGACCTACGGCATCGAGGACTATCTGGTCATCAAGTACATCTGCATGGGCGGTATCTAGGATGCTTGATTAAATCTACTGCGCGGCGCGCTTTCCGGCCTGCGATGCTCGCTGCCTCGGCGGCCCCGTACTCAGTACAGCTGCGCTTCTTAGCCAGATGGGGGCGCCGAGCCTCGTTGCCGCTCGCTACGATTTTCTCAAGCATCCGTGACGTCCGTTATCGACGGCTGTTGCGAGCCGATCCTAACCTGTCCAGCATGCCCTTGACCGCTTCCATCTGCGTGCCGCTCTTGCGGTAGAAATCCGGGTCGATCGGATTGAGGCTGGTGTAGCCCCAGAAATCCCAGCAGCCTTTCGGGTTGTACGGGTAGACGGGGCTCGGTTCGGCCTGCGGATACAGCACGATGATCTTGTTGGCGTCCGCCACCTGGTTGTAGCCGGTGCTGGTATAGAAACGGTCGCCGATGGCTTGCGTCGTTTGCAAACAGCCGTGGAACACCACGTGCACGCGGCAGCTCTCGCTGTCGCAGGCTTTCGGGATGTAGGCGTAGCCTGTATTGTTCATGCTCGAGTATGCGTTCTGGATGAAGCTGCGCTGGTTGAAGGCGATCAACTTGCCCGTCAGCGTGGTCGACGCGGGCTGCAGGTCCGGATACAGGTGCTGCAGGATGTCGCGCGCCTGCACGAAGTCGCAGTCATTGATGAAGGGCGACGCCGTTACATCGCAAGCCTTGTCCTGGTTGTTGTCCGTGATGATGGCATGGCCTGCACCGACATTGTCGACGAAGCGGATCTGCTCCGCCGGCGTGCCCGCCAGCGCATAGAATTTTCCCACCTGTTCCACCACCGGCCGCGTCACGGTCTGGTCTTTCGTTCCGCTGAACAGATACACGCGCTGGCGTTTCAGGTTGGCCGTGTCGTCGATGAGGCGGGCGCGCGCGAAGTCGTTCGCCGCGCGCAGCAATTCGCTGGCGACAGGCGGCGCCACCTGCGCGCTGCCCGGATTCATGCAGGTGGTCAGGGCATTCGTCAGGTAGGGGATGTAGGGGAAGCGGCCTGGCTGGCCCGAGCAGAAATACGGGCCGCCCGCGATGATGCCGGCGCCGGCCACCGTGGCCGAGTAGGCGACGGCAAACTGCGCCGCCATGAAGCCGCCCGAGGACAGGCCGGACACGGTGGTCTGGCTCAGGTCAGCCTGGTAGCCGGGCAGGGCGGGGGCGTCCCTGGTCGCGGCGGGTTTGGCCGCTTTGGCGGCCGTGGCGGCGAGCGTGTCGCCTGGCGCCAGGGTGAGCAGGCTGGCGGCCAGCAGGGCGGTGGGTAATGCGGTCAGGTGCGGGAAGGGCATGGCGACTCCACAAGGCAAGAAATGGGATAGGAAGGCCGAGCATAGGTAAAAAAACTGTGCGATGGGCAAGTACTGCACTATCGTTGATGTCGCTCAAGCAATTGCTGTTCTTGTGGCCCTCATGCGCGCGCGCGGCGTTTGACATAGAATGGTTTTTTCCGTTCAACCATGGTGCCCTTCATGTCCAAGACTCTTGCCCAGCTGTTTGCGCTCACCACCCTTGCCGCCGGCGCCAGCCTGGCCATGCCGGCCCATGCCGCCGAAACCGCTACAGCTGCCGTCGCGCCGGCCGCCTGCCCCGCGATTCTCAAGCAGACCTTCAACCGCCTGCAGGATGAAGCGCCGCAAAACCTGTGCCAGTACGCGGGCAAGGTGGTGCTGGTGGTCAATACGGCAAGTTATTGTGGTTTTACCAATCAATATGAAGGGCTCGAGGCGCTGTACGCCAAGTACGGCAGCAAGGGCCTGGTGGTGCTGGGCTTCCCGTCGAACGATTTCGGCAAGCAGGAGCCGGGCAACAGCAAGGAAATCGCCGATTTCTGCTACAACACCTATGGCGTGAAGTTTCCCATGTTCGCCAAATCGGTGGTCTCCGGCCCCGCGCCGAATCCGCTGTATGTGGACTTGATCAAGCAGACGGGCAAGACCCCGGCCTGGAATTTCCACAAATACCTGATCGACCGTCACGGTAAAGTGGTGGAAAGCTTCCCCAGCAAGGTGACGCCGGACGACAAGAAACTGGTGGGCGCGGTGGAAAAAGCGCTGGCGCTGTAAGTTGCCGACACGCAAGCAGGCTTGATCGCCTGCTTTTTTTTAATGCCGCGCTTGTCGTCTTGCCATCATTGTCCTAAGCTGGTTGTTCGCGTTTGTCACAACCAAGGAGAACATCATGGCGTATGTCGATGGATTTGTGGTGCCCGTACCGAAAGCCAAGCTCGAAGCCTACCTGGCCATGTCGCGCAGTTGCGGCGCCATCTGGCGCGAGTACGGCGCGCTGGAATTTCGCGAATGCGTGGGCGACGATGTCAAGCCAGGCAAGCTGACGTCGTTCCCGCAGGCGGTGGACTTGCAGGATGGCGAAGTGGTGGTGTTTTCCTGGATCGTGTATGCGTCGCGCGCCAAGCGCGATGAAATCAACGACAAGGTCATGAAAGATCCGCGCCTGGCCGAGATGATGGATCCGGCCAAGCTGCCGTTCGATGGCAAGCGGATGATCTACGGCGGTTATGAAATGCAGGTGGACCTCTAGCGGCTGAAACAGTCCATGGCGGCGTTGCAATGCCTCGTCGTGCAGTTGCACTACCTTCGGCAATGCGCCTTGCCCTGAACGGTTTCAGGCGCTAGCGATAATATGTGCCGGCAACGCCCCGCGCAGCGCATTGCACACGACAACCGCTTCGGCCCGTGCCAGCATGGGGCGCGTGATGATGGTTTCCTGCGCGTCCCAGGCGGGATCGGCCAGCATGGCCGCGCGCTGCACGCCGGGCAGCAGGCCGCAGGACAGGGGCGGCGTATGCCAGCGGCCATCGAGGCGGACGAAGACATTGCTGCGCCCGCCTTCCGTCAGTTCGCCCCGTTCGTTAAAGAACAGCATGTCGAAGCTGCCTCGCGCCTCGGCTGCGCGCCAGGCCGCGTCGTAGCGTGCGCGCACGCTGCTCTTGTGGCGCAGGAACAGGTCGTCCGCCACGGTGGCGTCGGGCGCCAACAGGATGGTTACCGTGTCCGGCAGGGCGGTGAGTGCACCGCTTTGCGTCGTGAACTGGCCATCCTGGCGCAGCGCCAGGCGCAGGCGGAAGGGGGCATCGTCCGGGTGTGCCGCGCAGGCCGCCTGCAGCGCGGCACGCGCGGCACTCTCACTCCAGGCAAAACCGAAGTAGGCGCAGGAGGCGGCCAGGCGCGCCAGATGGCGCTCCTGCTGGCGGCAGCCGCCGGCGCGGCTGGCGTGCAGGGTCTCGAACAGTTCGAAGTCGTTCGTGAGGCCCGTGAGGAAGCGGGCCTTGAGCTGGCACTCCGCAAATTCCTCGTGCGGGTCGCTGTCCAGGACGATGCCGGCGCCCACGCCCATCTCGCCGCGCCGGATGCCGTCAGGGCCAGCCGGCTGCAAGGCCAGGGTGCGGATCGGCACGGACATGCAAAAGTCGCCCACCGCGTGGGTAGCGCCGGCGGCGGGAGGGTCGAACCAGCCGATGGCGCCCGTATAGATGCCGCGCGGCGCCGGCTCCAGCTCGGCGATGATTTCCATGGTGCGGCGTTTCGGCGCGCCCGTGATCGAGCCGCACGGGTACAAGGCCAGGAAGACGTCGGCCAGGCTGGCGTCGTCGCGCAGGCGCGCCTGCACGGTGGAGGTCATTTGCAGCACGCTGCTGTAGCGCGTCACCTCGAACAGGGCCGGCACCTTGACGGAGCCGGTGACGGCGATGCGGCCGATGTCGTTGCGCAGCAGGTCGACGATCATCAGGTTTTCCGCGCGGTTCTTCGGGTCATTGGCCAGGGCGCTGGCGCGGCGCGCGTTTTCTGCCGTTTGCTCAGGCGGGGCGGCCGGCGCCGTGCCTTTCATGGGGCGCGCCATCAGCTCGCCTTGCGCATGGCGCACGAACAGTTCCGGCGACAGCGACAGCAGGGCGCCGCCATCGGGCAGCATCACCAGCGCGCCGTAGGGCACGGGCTGGCGCGCGCGCAGCCGCGCATACAGGGCCAGGGGCGAGCCGAAGGCGTCGAAGCGCAAGCGATACGTGTAGTTGACCTGATAGGTGTCGCCGGCCACGATGTAGTCGTGGATGCGCTCGAGGGCGCGCGTGAATGCGGCCTGGTCGACATTGGCTTCGATGCCGGCCACGCCGGCGGGTGCCGTGGTCGCCGGCGCGTGCTTCGCCAGCCACTGCGCCACCTCGTCCTGCGACAGCGGCGTGCAATGGTCGAAGACAAGCACTTGCGCCAGCGGCGGCGCGTTGATGCCTGCCGCGCGCGGCGGCATGGCCAGCAAATGCGCCCCCAGCTCGTAGCTGCACACGCTGACGGCGTACTGGCCGCGATGTAAGGCGTCTTGCAGGCCTTCCAGCAGCTCGGGCCAGGCCTGCCCCTCGGTGCATTGCAAGACCGCCGCCAGGCCCGTGTACAGGCGCGAACCGGCGCCTGGGGTGCTGGCGTCGTCGAGCAGGGCGAAACAGTCGGTATGCATGGGGACAGCCGCGGCGGTGACTTACCCTAGCAGCATGGCGATTTGCAGCGCCGCTTCCTGGGAGGGATTGATTTTGAAGCCGCTCTTGGCGTAGCGGTGCCAGCGTCCGATGACGAAGCCGACGATCAGGGTGGCGCGCGCCGCCACTTCGCTTTCCTTGCCATGGCCTTCGGCGGCGGCCACGCGCAAGGCCTGCTTGAGCGCCAGTTCCACGCGGTCGTAGAACTGGTTCATGCGCACTTGCAGGCGCTCGTCCTCATTGACCAGCGCATCGCCGATCAATACACGCGTCATGCCCGGATTGCTGATGGCGAAATTGAGCAGCATGCCGACGATGTCGCGCGTTTGCGTCATGCCGTCGCTGTGCTTTT
Organism: Janthinobacterium sp. P210005; assembly: GCF_036231865.1. NCBI lineage: Bacteria > Pseudomonadati > Pseudomonadota > Betaproteobacteria > Burkholderiales > Oxalobacteraceae > Janthinobacterium > Janthinobacterium sp. P210005. The sequence continues at coordinate 610,730 of NZ_JAZARC010000002.1, read as the reverse complement.
CCGCGATCTGGTTGATCAGGCCGAAAACGCTCGACTCGATGAATTCGATCAGCCCTTCGAACATTTGCGCCTTGCTGGCGAAATGGCGGTACAGGGCCGCTTCCGACACGGCCAGTCTGGCCGCCAGTGCGGCAGTGGTGATCTTTTCGCCTTTCGGCTGCTCCAGCATTGCGGCGAGGGCCTGAAGAATTTGTAGCCTGCGTTGGCCCGGCGGTGTGCTTGCCATATTTTCTCTTGTCGTTAAAAAAAATGCTGCCTTGATGGGGAGGTCCGTCACCGCCGCTAGCGGTGCGGCTTCCGGCGTCAACCGGAAGCCCAGGAGTCCCCTTCAACGCAGACGGTGAAGGCGGCGTGCCAAATGCCGGACAGATTTTACTTTGACATCGACGTAAGCGGGGCGATTTAACGCCTTGGGCAACTTCGCCACGCCGATCGGATCCGCCATTTTCAGGTATTGCGTGACCCATGCCGTGCGCAGGCCCAGTTTTTTCGCACCCTTCAGGTTGGCCAGGGTGTCTTCCACCAAGATGCAGCGGCCAGGGCGGATCTGGTGCTTGCGCATCAGTTTGCGCAGCATCAGGGTCGATGGCTTGGGCCGCAGCTGGCGGTGCACATGCATCGCCTCGATGGCGACGTGGTGTGAAAAGTGCCGGCGCAGTCCCAGGTGGCGCATCACGTCGCTCGAATAGCGCAGCGGCGCGTTGGTGAGTAAAATTTTACGGCCAGGCAGGCGTTTGAGTAAAGCCCCCAGCCCCCGCTCGGCGCGTATCATGGCGCGCAAATCGTCGAACGCGTGCGTCTCGTGCAAAAAATGCGCTGCCTGTACCTGATGGTGCTTGACCATGCCCAGCAAGGTGGCCCCATAGCGGCGCCAGTAGGCCGCGCGCGCCGCATTGACGATGGCGTCGTCGGCCGGCGTCACGCCGTCGCCCAGCACGCGGGCAATATACGTGTTCATATTGGCCGTGATGGTGGGGAAGATGGCGTGCGAGGCATTGTGCAGCGTGTTGTCGAGGTCAAACAGCCAGACCGGCGACGAGCGGTTAAGATGGGACACAGGCACAGGAGTCTTTAGGCAAGATGATAAGCAAGATGAAAAATTCAACAATCAGGAAAACCATGCGACGCCAGATTATAGTGATGTTTTGCGGATTATTCTTGCTGCCGTTGCCGGCGGCCTTTGCCGAAGCGCCGCCCGCGGCGCAAAACCGGGGCGCCCTGTTCAAGGTGCAGGACGCCAGCCACACCCTGTATCTGTTCGGCACCATCCACGTCGGCGCGCCCGATTTTTATCCGCTCGAGCCGACCGTGACGCAGGCGCTGCACCAGGCTGGCGCGCTGGCGCTGGAGATCGATCCCGGCGCCGACCCGCGCGCCGCCCTGGGCGCCGTGCTGAAGTACGGCATGGAGGCGCCGGGCAGCCAATTGCCGCTTGATTGCCGCCAGACCCTGGCCCCGCGCTTGGCCCCGCTGTTGCAAAAATACGGCATTCCAGCCGAGTCGGTGGCGCCGATGAAGCCGTGGATGCTGGCCAGCATGCTGGCCATCGGCGAGTTTTCCACGCTCGGCTACCGCTCCGACCTGGCCGTCGACAATTATCTGTCGCAGCAGGCCAAGGCGCGCAAGATCCCCATGGTGGAACTCGAGTCGATGGAAGGCCAGATGGCGCTGTTCGGCGCCATGTCGCCGGCCGACCAGTGCCGCTTCCTGGAAGACGGCGTGGCGTCGATCGAGGACCAGGAACAAAGCCAGGAAGCGCGCGAGATCGCCAACGCCTGGCGCACGGCCGACGCGGCCGCCTTCGACAGGTTGGCCGCCAAGGCAGCGACAGACCCGTCGTTCGCCGCCCAGTTCGTGCAAAAGGTGTTGCTGGATGGCCGCAACCCCGCCCTGGCTGACGGCATCGCCAGGTTGCTGGCGCGCGAAAAGTCCAGCCTGGCCGCCATCGGCGTGCTGCACCTGGTGGGCACGAAAAGCGTTCCGGATTTATTGCGTCAGAAGGGCTTGAAGGTCGAGCGGGTGTATTGAACTGGTGGCTTAGCCGCGCAACAAACGGCGGCAGAGCAGATGGAAAAGTGTTCAGGGCAAGGCGTACTGACGAAGACAGTACGCATGTACGGCGAGGCAGTACAACGCCGCCATGGACATTTTTTCAGCTGCGGGGAAAGGATACTGGTGCCCTTGACGTGGATCGAACACGTGGCCTCTCCCTTACCAAGGGAGTGCTCTACCACTGAGCTACAAGGGCAAATTAAAAGCGGCGCCAGGTGATCTGCGCCGCCAAACTACTCGCTGTGATCCGTTGCGATTTTTTTAGTGCGAACGGATCATAGTACCAAAAGCTTGCTCGGTCAACACTTCCAGCAATAATGAGTGTTCGATGCGGCCGTCGATGATGTGCACCGTGTTCACGCCGGACTTGGCGGCGTCGAGCGCGGACGAGATCTTCGGCAGCATGCCGCCCGAGATCGTGCCGTCGGCGAACATCTCGTCGATTTCACGCGCCGACAGGTCGGTCACCAGGTTGCCCTGCTTGTCCTGGACGCCGGCGATATTGGTCATCATGATCAGCTTTTCCGCTTTCAGGATTTCCGCGATCTTGCCGGCTACCACGTCGGCGTTGATGTTGTAGGCCTGGCCATCCTGGCCGAAACCGATCGGCGAGATGATGGGAATGAAGGCGTCGTCCTGCAGGGCCTTGACGACGGCCGGGTTGATCGCGTCGATCTCGCCGACGAAGCCGATGTCGAGGAATTCGCCCGGATGTTCGCGGTCCGGCATCTGCATCTTGCGCGCGCGGATCAAGCCGCCATCCTTGCCCGTCAGGCCCACAGCCTGACCGCCGTAATGGTTGATCAGCATGACGATATCCTGCTGCACTTCGCCGCCCAGCACCCACTCCACCACTTCCATGGTTTCTTCATCGGTGATGCGCATGCCTTGCACGAAGGTGCCTTGCTTGCCGATTTTTTTCAGCGCGTTGTCGATCTGCGGTCCGCCGCCGTGCACCACGACCGGGTTCATGCCGACCAGCTTGAGCAGGATGACGTCGCGCGCGAAGCCGTGCTTCAGGCGTTCGTCCGTCATGGCATTGCCACCGTACTTGATGACGATGGTCTTGCCATGGAAATTGCGGATGTAGGGCAGGGCCTCGGCCAGAATCTGCGCCTTGATTTGTGGCGACACCGCCGTCAAGTCGTCATTCATGTCCAGGTTCAAGTTAGCTAGTTGATTCATGGCGAGTCCGGAAAATAGATTTGTGGGATTTTACAGGGAAGAAGAAAATCTTGGAGGCATTATAGGGCGATCTTGTTGTATTTTCCCTGATGATCCTATAGTCTGGCCCGATATGCCCCCCAGCCAGCCCTTTTACTGCCCGTTACATCTGCGTCGTATCCTGGCGCGGCAGGACACACACTTGCCAATTCAAACACAGCCATGAGCGTATGCAGCCTGTGCGGCGCCACCTTCCAGTGCGGCCAGCTTGATCCGGACGCCAAGGAACCCTGCTGGTGCGTGGCCCTGCCGCCGGCCGTTCCCGTGCCCGGCAGCACCGCCGTGGGCTGCTGGTGCCCCGCCTGCCTGCAAGAGCGCATCGCCGCCTTGACCCCTCCGGCAGCAACGCCGGCCAGATAAGCGCATCGGCGCGCTTTTTCCTTTGCAAAAGACCTTGCATTTTGTAGGGGAATACGTTCAGACTTCGATTTTTAAGAATTTCTTACAGGAAAGTTATGCGCTTCAGGGATATCCGCATCGGCGTGCGCATCAATGCCGGTTATGCCATTTTGATCGTGCTGATGCTGGTCGTCATCGTCTTGGCGGGGAGCCGCATCTATGCTATCCGCGCCGAGACCGACGATATCCTGCAGCGCGACTGGGTCGCCGCCAAGGCCACCAGCAAGATCCACGGACTGGCGCGCGAGGCGGCCACGCGCATCGGCAACCTGCCGAGCCAGCACGAGCCGGCGCTGCGCCAGGCGAACCAGGCGCGCCTGGAGGCGATCAAGCAGGGCATCGATGAGCAGGTGCGCATCCTCGACGGTCTCGATGCGCGGCCCGAGGAGCGGCGCCTGCTGGAGCAGATGCACCTGGCGCGCGCCGACTACTATGTGTCGCTCAAGACGATGTTCGAACTGGTCGAACGCGGCGAGGATGCCCGCGCCGAGCAGGCCATGCAGACGCAGACCTTGCCGGTGCTGGAAAAAGTGCTGCTGTACGTGAGCCAGCTCGATGACTTGCAGCAGCAACTGATCCGCGACAGCGCGGCCCGGATACGCAACGACATCGATACCTCGCTGCTGCTGATGGGCGGCATCGGCCTGGCAGCCCTGCTGACCGGTCTCGCCTTTGCCTGGTCGGCGCGCTCGATCACGCGTCCGCTGGGCGAGGCGGTGGCGATCGCCACGCGCGTGGCCAATGGCGACCTCAGTTCCGTCATCGAAGTGACGTCGCGCGACGAGACGGGCGAATTGCTGCAGGCGCTCAAGGACATGAGCACCAGCCTGGCCGTCGAGCAGGACCTGCGCCACGCCGTCGAAGTGGCCGAGGATGCGACCAAGATGAAGTCGGACTTCCTGGCCAATATGTCGCACGAGATCCGCACGCCGATGAACGGCATCATCGGCATGACCCATCTGGCGCTGCAGACGGACCTCACGTCGACCCAGCGCAATTACCTGGAGAAGGTGGAATCGGCTTCGAAGAACCTGTTGGCCATCATCGACGACATCCTCGATTTCTCGAAGATCGAGGCGGGCAAGATGGCCTTTGAAAAAGTCGATTTCTTCCTCGAGGACGTGCTGGCGCAGATCGCCGACCTGTCCGTGATGCGCGCCCAGGACAAGGGGCTCGAACTGCTGTTCGACATCGCCCCCAATGTGCCGAACGCCTTGCAGGGCGACCCGCTGCGCCTGGGCCAGGTGCTGATCAACCTGACCAACAACGCGATCAAGTTTACGGACAAGGGCGAGATCGTCGTCAGCATCCGCCTGCAGCAGCTGGAAGAACATGCGGCTGTCTTGCGCGTCGATGTGCGCGACACGGGCATCGGCCTCACACCGCCCCAGCGCAGCAAATTGTTCCAGGCCTTTACCCAGGCCGACACCTCGACCACGCGCCACCATGGCGGCACGGGCCTGGGACTGACCATCAGCAAGCGCCTGGTGGAAATGATGGAAGGCGAGATCGACCTGGTCAGCGAAGCGGGCGTGGGCAGCACCTTCTTCTTCACGGCCCGCTTCGGCCTGGCCGCCGTGCCGCGCGACAGCCTGTCGCAACTGCAGCATCAGCAGCAATTCCAGGGCCTGCGCGTGCTGGTGGTCGATGACAACCCCAGCGCGCGTGAAATCTTCGTCAGCATGCTGACGGCGCTGGGCTTCGAGGCGCGTGCCGTGTCTGGCGGCGTGCTGGCCATCGGCGCCGTGGCGCAGGCGCGCGCCGAGGGGCGAGGGTACGGACTGGTGCTGATGGACTGGAAAATGCCGGGCATGAACGGCCTCGATACCCTGGCCGGCATCCGCGCCGATGCCGCCGGCATCGATGCGACGCCGGCCTGCATCATGGTCACGGCCTTCCATCGCGAAGCGCTGCTGGAGGCGGCGCGCCAGCGGGACTTGCCGTTCGACGGCGTATTGAACAAGCCGGTCAGCGCCTCGACCCTGCTCGACCAGATATCGTTCGTGTTTGGCGGCGTGACGGGGCAGAGCCGCAAGACGCAGCGCCAGAGCAGCTACCGCGACGACGAACGCGCCTTGCGCGGCGCCTGGCTGCTGCTGGTGGAGGATAATGAAGTCAACCAGGAAGTGGCGCAGCATATTCTCAACGACGCCGGCATCCGCGTCGACATCGCGGGCAATGGCGCCATCGCGCTGGCGAAGATCGAGGAAAACGCCTATGACGGCGTGCTGATGGATTGCCAGATGCCGGTGATGGATGGCTACCAGGCGACGCGCAAGCTGCGCCAGGACCCCCGTTATTCGAATTTGCCCGTGATCGCCATGACGGCCAATGCCATGGTGGGCGACAAGGAAAAATGCCTGGATGCCGGCATGAACGATTTCATCGCCAAGCCGATCGACGTGGCGCAGTTGTTCGGTACCCTGGCACGCTGGATCGCTCCAGCCACGCCGCAGGCAATGACGGCGGTGGTGGCGCAGCCGGAAGCGGAGTTGCCCGTGATCGCCGGTCTGAAAATGGCGGAAGCCATGCGTCGCGTGGGCGGCAATGCCGTTTTGATGCGAAAATTGCTGGACCGTTTTGTGGAAACCCAGTTCGACGCCATGCAGCGCATCGTTGCCGCCATCGAGAACAACCAGCTCGAGACGGCGATCCGCGAAGCGCATACCCTGAAGGGCCTGGCCGGCAATATCGGCGCCGGCGGCCTGGCCGACAGCGCCGCGCGGGTCGAGCACTTGCTCAGCCTGGGTTCGCACGACGGCTTGCCGCAGGCGCTGGCCGCCTGCACCCTGGCGCTCGACGAGTTGGTGCCGAAGATCGTGCTGGCCATGCAGTCGCGCGGCCATGTGGCCGAGGCGGGCGGCGCGGCGGTGGCGCCAGTGGCGGCGGTGGACCGGGCGCACCTGGAAGCGGGCTTGCGCGAATTGTCGCAGCTGCTGCTGCAGGACGATGCGCAGGCCGTCAAGCACCTGGACGGCATCGGCCCCGTGCTTGTCGCGGCCGGGCAGGCGGAACACGCGCGCCAGTTGAAGCGCATGCTGGGACAATACGATTTCGAAGGTGCGCTGGCGCAGCTGGGCGAGGTGGCCGATGCGCTGGAGCTGACACTGTGACAAGGATAACTATGCAGAGCGAAGGACGGGCATGAGAGCGCCGGCAAGCAAGCCAACCATTCTGGTGGTCGACGACACACCAGACAATATCGACCTGCTGCGCGCGGTGCTGGAAGACGATTACCGCACCAAGATCGCCGTCAATGGCGAACGCGCCCTGAAGATCGCCGCCGGCAGCGACCAGCCCGACCTGATCCTGCTCGACATCATGATGCCGGGCATGAGCGGCTACGATGTGTGCCGCGCGCTGAAGGCCGATCCCGCCACGGCCGGCATCCCCGTGATTTTTGTCACTGCCATGAGCGAAGTGGCCGACGAGCAGCTGGGTCTGGCGCTGGGCGCCGTCGACTACATCACCAAGCCGATTTCGGCGCCCATCGTGCTGGCGCGCATCAGGACGCAGCTGGCGATGAAGCAGATGCAGGATTTCTTGCGCGACCAGAACCAGTACCTGGAAACGGAGGTGGAGCGCCGCGTGCAGGAGGTGGCGGCGCTGCAGGACGTCACCATCCACGCCATGGCCTCGCTGGCCGAAACGCGCGACAGCGAGACGGGCAACCATATCCGCCGCACCTCGCACTATCTGAAAGCGCTGGCCGAGAAAGTGCGCGGCCTGCCGCGTTTCCGCGATTTTTTGACGGACAAGAATATCGAACTGCTGTTCAAGACGGCGCCGCTGCACGATATCGGCAAGGTGGGCATTCCCGACCATATCCTGCTCAAGCCGGGACGTTTCGAGCCGCACGAAATGGCCATCATGAAGACGCATACCACGCTCGGGCGCGACGCCATCCTGGCGGCCGAGCACGAGCTGGGCATCGAAGTCGATTTCCTCAAGTACGCGAAGGAGATCGCCTACAGCCACCATGAAAAATGGGATGGCAGCGGCTACCCGCAAGGCCTGGCTGGCGAAGCCATCCCGATTTCAGCGCGCCTGATGGCGCTGGCCGACGTGTATGACGCCCTGATCAGCCGGCGTATCTACAAGCAGGGCATGGACCATGCGCAGGCCGTGCAGATCATCGTCGAGGGGCGCGGTTCGCATTTCGACGCCGAGATCGTCGACGCCTTCCTGCAGATCCAGGACCAGTTCATCGCCATCTCCAACCGCTATGCCGACGGCGTGTGCGAGATAGCCGACAAGCAGCGGCAGATCGCGCCGTTCGCCGAAAACATCAGCTGACGGTCTTGAAGAAGCGCAGCATCTCTCGGCTGGCGTCCGGCCCTTTGCCGTCCGTGTAACTGCCGTTATCGCTGCCGCCGGACCAGGCATGGCCGGCGCCGTGGATGACCCAGTGTTCGCCCAGCGGCGAGCCATCGGCCTGGCTGTGCGTGGTGCGCGTGTAGCGGTGGCCATTCGGCACGCTGCCATCGACGGAAGCGGCTTTGGCCGCCTTGCCGCCCGCCTGGCTGCGCACGCCCTGGGCGATCAGTTCATCGCCATTGCGCGGGTTGACGGTGGTGTCGCGGTCGCCGTGGAAAACGATGATGGGCACGCCGCCCGCCGGCGCCTTGCGCTGGGCATTGGGCATGGCGCCGCCCTTCATGGCGGCCAGCGCCGACGGCAAGTCCTGCGCCGAAGCGAAGGGCAGACCCGAATGCACGCCGACAGCGGCAAACAGGTCGGGGTACAGGGTGCCGACGATGACGGCCATGGCGCCGCCCGCCGACAGGCCGGCGACAAACACTTCGTGCTCGTTGACCGGGTAGTCGTCGATGACTTGCCGGGCGATGCCGGCGATCAGCGACGGTTCGCCCTGGTCGCGCTGCTGGTCGATGGCGTTGAACCAGTTCCAGCAGCGCGAACTGTTGGCGCCCTGCGTCTGCGCCGGGTAGACGACAAAACACTCCTTTTCTTCTGCCAGCGCATTCATTTGCGTGCCGGCGGCAAAATCGTCGGGATTTTGAGTGCAGCCGTGCAGCATCACGATCAGCGGCATGGCCTGGCCATGATAGCTGCTGGGGATATACAGCTTGTACGAACGCGTGCCCGCATGGTTGCGGTACACGCCGTCGATGAATTGCGCGCCGGCGGGTATCTCCGCTGGCGTGGCGGCCGGCGCGTTGAAGCCGGACGGGTGGAAGTTTGGCAGCTCGAAGCTGGGCATGTCGAAGCTGTGCTGGCCCAGGCCTGCCGGCACGCCCAGGCGCGCCATGAAATCCTGCGCGAAGTCCTGCGCCGCCTGCGCGGGTGTGGGGGGCGCGGCGTCAGCTTGCGGTTGCGTTGCCGCAGATGGTTGCGCCGGTGGTGGCGCAGGTGGCTGATTGATATCGCGCATCGGCTGTTGTTGTGTGGACGCCGCCTGCGGCGCCAGGCCGGCGGCGGACAGCGCCTGCTGAATGGCTTCGGTGGCGGCGGCGGGACCGCTGCCCAACAGATTGCGGGTTGCGGCGCGCATCTGCGCCAACATGTTGAGAGGTAGTTTCATGACCATCCTTAACGGTGCCGCGCATCGGCCGGGTCATCGCCGCGAACCAATACGCTAGTGAATTCGCCCTGCGAGCGCCGTCTTGACGACGGTGCTGGCGTGCAGGGCACCTAATACGAAGATCGACTCGATGGTGGCAAGTGCCAGTTCCACGGAGACGTCGCTGGCGATGCTGGCCAGTCCCAGCACCTGTATCTGCAGGCGCTGGCCGGCTGCCTGGATCGCTTCCAGGTCGGCGCGCGAATAATGCTGCATGCCCAATACCAGGCTTTTACGGGCGACGGTTTGTTTCACCACGTCGGCGTGCGTATTGAGTTGATTGCGTATGGCCGTACGGATCAGATCCGTGCGGTTGGAATAAAATCCCTCCTGGACCAGCAAATCGATCTGCCCCAGGTCGATCAAGCCGAGGTTGATCGTGATTTTCTCGGATTCCCCAATTTTGGGCTTGCTGTCTTGCTTGGCCATATCTCTCCAAAAACTCCACGTGGCATCCAATTGCCATCTGTATGGATGGTAGTATAGTTCTGAAATATCTCAAGTCAAGCAGGATCTGGCCTGATCACGCTGTAGGACGGGCTCCCGCAGAGTGAGACGGGCCGCAAAATAAATTTTCAAATAATGTATTTTCGATTACTTTTCCGTCGGAAAATATGTTGACAGTGTCATTGCAGGGCGATGCCGCCGACTCGCCGGCGCGGTTTCGCGGCATAATGAATGCCTTCACGTTTACCGATGCCGCTCCATGATGGTCGCTACCCCACCTCCGCCAGCCGCTCCGCTCACTTTGCCGTCGCCGGTGCCGTCGCCCTGCGTCAGTCTGTGCAAGATGAACCGCAACAGCGGCTTGTGCGAAGGCTGCCTGCGCACGCTCGACGAGATCATCGCCTGGAGCAAGGCCAACGACGACTTCAAGCGCGCCGTCTTGGCCGAATTGCCGGGCCGTGTATCCCTGCTCGACTTCGAGCCCGATTACTGAGGAAGCCCATGCCGCGATCGCCAGCGCTGTTCCCCGATTCCATTCAGGTGTTCGAACGCGGCTGGCTGTCGTCGAATAACATCCTGTTCCAGGGCAGGGACGACACGGCCCTGATCGACAGCGGCTATGTCACGCATGCGCCGCAAACCCTGGCCCTGCTGCGCCACAGTCTCGATGGCCGTCCCCTGGACCGCTTGTTCAATACGCATCTGCACTCCGACCATTGCGGCGGCAACGCGCTGCTGCAAGCCGAATACGGCTGCCATACGGCCATTCCCGTATCGGAAGCGGACAAGGTGCGCGCCTGGGATATCGATGCCCTCAGCTTCCAGGCCACGGGCCAGCAATGCCCGCGCTTCGGCTTTGACGCCACCGTCTCGCCCGGCGACACGTTGACCTTGGCCGACATGGCCTGGCAGGCGCTGGGCGCACCGGGCCACGACCCGCACTCGCTGATTTTTTACTGCGCCCAGGAGGGCATCCTGATTTCCGCCGACGCTCTGTGGGAAAACGGCTTCGGCGTGATCTTTCCGGAACTCGATGGCGGCTCCGGCTTTCTGGAAGCGCGCGCCACCCTGGACCTGATCGCCAGCCTGGACGTGCGCGTGGTGATCCCAGGCCACGGGCGGCCATTCACGGATGCCGCCGGCGCCCTGCAGCGCGCGTATTCGCGCCTCGATTACCTGGCGTCCGATCCCGTGCGCAATGCGCAGAACGCCGTGAAGGTGCTGCTGAAATTCCTGCTGCTGGAACGCCAGCGCATCGCCCTCGCCGAGATACCGGCCCTGTTGCGCGGCATGCCCATCTTCGAGGAAGCCAACCGGCGCTTCCTGCGCCAGGAGGCGGCCGCGCTGGCCGAGTGGGCTGTATCCCAGTTGCTGAGGGCTGCAGCGGCGCACGTCGAGGGTGAGTACTTGCTGAACGAGGGTTGAAACGTCGGTGCGATAAATTCAGCACGATCGTACTTTTTCTGCACTATAATCAACGTTCAGTGTTTTTTACGTCCGATCAACTTTCCAGCGAGTCCGCCATGGCATTGCCTGTTGCGTTGCAAAACCTCTCCTTACCCGTTATCGCCTCGCCGATGTTCATCGCCAGCGGCCCGGCCCTCGTCGCGGCGCAGTGCAAGGCCGGCATCGTCGGTTCCTTCCCGGCCCTGAATGCGCGTCCCGCCGAATTGCTCGACACGTGGCTGACGGACTTGCAGGCCGAACTGGCCGCCTTCCAGGCCGCCAACCCGGACAAGAAAGTCGGGCCGATCGCTGTCAACCAGATCGTGCACCAGTCGAACGACCGCCTCGCGCACGACGTGGAAGTGTGCGTGAAACACCAGATCCCCATCATCATTTCCTCGCTGCGTGCGCCGCCCAAGGAAATGCTCGACGCCATCCACAGCTATGGCGGCATCGTGCTGCATGACGTGATTTCGATCCGTCACGCGAAAAAGGCGCTGGAGGCGGGTGTCGATGGCTTGATTCTGGTCGCCAGCGGCGCCGGCGGCCACGCGGGCACCCTGTCGCCGTTCGCGCTGGTGGGCGAAGTGCGCAAATTCTTCGACGGTCCGCTGGCGCTGTCCGGTTCCATCGCCACGGGTGACGCCGTGCTGGCCGCGCAAGCGATGGGCGCCGATTTCGCCTACATCGGCTCGCGCTGGCTGGCGACCAAGGAATCGAACGTCAGCGATGGCTACCGCGACGCCATCGTCGATTCCAGCGCGGCGGACATCGTCTACACGAACCTGTTTACTGGCGTGCACGGCAATTACCTGAAAAAATCGATCGAAGCGGCCGGACTCGATCCGGAAGCCTTGCCCGAAGCGGACAAGAGCGCGATGAATTTCGGCTCGGGCAGCGCCAAGGCCTGGCGCGACATCTGGGGCGCGGGTCAGGGCGTGGGCTTGATGGATGACGTGCCGAGCGTGGAAGAGATGGTGGCGCGCCTGAAAGCCGAATACGATGCGGCGCGCGCGCGGTTGAAGCTGTAACTCTGCTGCTGCCGGATGACGCGGCATGCCGCGTCATCCAAGCCATCCTTATTCCTGCTTCAAATCCTCAGGCTTGATGGCCCACAAGCCCGGCAGGTTGCGCCAGTAGCCATACGCATCCATGCCGAAGCCGACGACGAAGCGGTTCGGGATCACCAGGCCGACGATGTCGGCTTGCACGGGTTTTTTCTTGCCGATGGCCTTGTCGGCAAACACGGCCAGGATCACTTCCGAGGCGCCCATGTCCAGCAGGCGCTGCTTGACGTGTGCCAGGGTTTCGCCTTCGTCGAGAATATCGTCGAGCACGATGACGGTGCGGCCCGCTACATTCGAGCGGGGGATGACTTTCCACACCACTTCGCCGCCCTTGTCGTCGTCGCCGTAGCGGCTCACGTGGATGTAGTCGAATTCGAGCGGAAAGCTCAGTTGCGGCAGCAGGTTGCCCGTAAAGACGACGGCGCCGCCCATCACGCCCAGCACCAGCGGGAACTCTTTCGAATCCTCGGCGTTGAAGCGCGTGTTGAGCACATCGGCCATGCGCGTGATCGAAGCCTGCACGGCGTCTTGGTCGAACAGCAGTTCCGCGTTCTTGATCAGGTCACGGGCACGGTTGTGATGAAATTCTTGCATGGACTCTTGCATGGCGATGAATGGGGCTGATGGTCAATGCCGGTATTATCCCGCAAATCGGCCTTATTTGTAATCGCGCATGTCGTCGATAACTTTCCCATCCTGCGCCAGACTGCCCACGGCCACCAGCACTACGTCGCCGCGCAGCTTGGTCAGTTCGCGGATCGAGCCGATGATGGCTTCCACGCCGCTGGCGTCCAGCGGATCGTCGACTTCGCAATGCAAAGTCATCTCGTCGTTGGCCATGCGTCCCGATACCACCAGCCGTGCTTTTTTGATCTGCGGGTGGCGGCGTGCAATTTCATGCACCTGCGACGGATGCACGAACATGGCGCGCACCTTGGTGGTTTGATCCGCGCGCCCCATCCAGCCCTTGATGCGCGTATTCGTGCGGCCGCACGGCGACTCCGGCGCGTTCGTCAGCACGGCGGACAAGTCTCCCGTGGCGAAGCGGATCAGCGGGTAGTCGGCATTGAAGACGGTGACGACCACTTCGCCTACTTCGCCCGGCGCGACGGGAATGCCGCTGCCCGGATGGACGATTTCCAGCAGCACGTTTTCGTCAACGACCATGCCGGGATTGAGCTTGCCATTGCTGGCCGTTTCATAGGCGATGCTGCCGATGTCGGCCGAGGCATAGGTCTGGAACACGTGCGGCACGCCGTTCTCCGCAAACCAGCTGCGCAGGGACTCGGGCAAGGCTTCTGCACCCATCACGGCCTTGGTGACGCTGCTGATGTCGGCGCCCATTTCGCGGGCTTTCTCGATGATCAGTTTCAGGAATGACGGCGTGCCGATATACGTGTCGGGCTTCAGGTCGACCATCGCCTGCACCTGCATTTCCGTCTGGCCGATGCCGGCCGGGATGACGGTGCAGCCGATGCGCGCGGCGCCGCCTTCGACCATGAAGGCGGCCGGCGTGAAGTGATACGAAAAGCAGTTTTGCAGCAGGCCGCCGGCGCGCACGCCGGCAGCGTACATGGGGCGCGCGAAGCGCCACCAGTCGGGGCCGCGGCCTTCGGGATCGAAGATGGGGCCGGGCGAGACGAACACGCGCGACAGGGCGTTTTTCGGCGTCGTGTTCAAGCCGCCGAACGGCAGTTGCGTGTGCTGCAATTGCTTGAGGTCGGACTTGCGCGTCACGGGCAGCTGCGCCAGCGCGGCGCGGCTGGTGATGTCGGCTGCGTTGACGCCATCGAGGATGCGGGCCCAGCCCGGCGCCTGTTGCGCGCGCGCGATCAGCTGCGGCAGGCCGGCCATCAATTCGCGTTCGCGCGCTTCGGGGGCGCGTGCTTCCAGACTGTCGAGCGTATCGGTCATGTTGCGGATTCTCCAATGTCACGTTGCATTTTTTTCGTCAGCCCCGCAACAATCAGGCTGTATGAGCGCTGCAGCAGGGCGGCCATTTCGTCGTCGTCGAGGGCGTCGGGACTGGCGACCAGCACCCATTTGGCCCGCGCCAGGTAGGGCGCCGGGCGAAAACTGGGGCGGTCCGTCAATTCCAGGAAGCGTTCCGCATCGACCTTGAAGCTCATGCCGCGCGTGCTGTGCGCTTCCGCGCCGCACAGCGCGAACATCTTGCCGCCGACGCAAAACGCCAGCACGTTGCTCCATTTGATGTCTTGCGTTGCGCCGGGAAAGCCGCGGCACACTTGCTTCGCCCGTTCCAGGTCCATGACGGTAACTCCCTATGTCAGGCCAGCCAGCGCTTGCGGCGGCGGTAGAACTTCATGTCGCGGAAGCTCTTGCGCCCGGCGCTGGAGACGCCCAGGTAAAACTCTTTGACGTCTTCGTTGCTGGCCAGTTCCTGCGCTTGCCCTTCCATCACGACCCGTCCGTTTTCCAGGATGTAGCCGAAGTCGGCGTAGCGCAGGGCCACGTTGGTGTTCTGTTCGGCCAGCAGGAAAGACACGTTTTCCTTGTGGTTCAGGTCCTTGACGATGCCGAAGATCTCTTCGACGATCTGCGGCGCGATGCCCATCGACGGCTCGTCCAGTAAAATCATCGATGGCTTGGCCATCAGCGCGCGGCCGATGGCGCACATCTGCTGTTCGCCGCCCGAGGTGTAACCGGCCTGGCTGCTGCGCCGCGTTTTCAGGCGCGGAAAGTAGTGATACACCTTGTCCAGCGCGTCTTTCAGCTCGCCGCGCGACAGGCTGCGCGTGTAGGCGCCCGTCAGCAGGTTTTCCTCGATGGTGAGGTGGCCGAAACAGTGGCGTCCCTCCATCACTTGCGACAGGCCCCGCTTCACCAGTTCATTCGGCGTCAGCTGGTCCACGCGCTCGCCCTTGAACTGGACTTCGCCCTTGGTGACGTCGCCCCGTTCGCCGCGCAGCAGGGTCGAGATGGTTTTCAGGGTGGTCGACTTGCCGGCGCCGTTGGCGCCCAGGAGCGCCACGATCTTGCCTTGCGGCACTTGCAGCGACACGCCCTTCAGGACCAGGATCACGTGGTCGTAGATGACTTCGATATTGTTCACCGACAGGTAGGGCGGCGGCGTTTCCGCCTGGATCGGGGCTTGCGTGGCAGTGTGGGTCATGGCTGCTTCTTTAAAATGTTCAACACGGGACCGGCGTTGGCCGGTCCGGTTCCTCTCGCCTACGGCATTACTTCATGCACGCCGGCGTGATCTTTTTCTCTTCCGCGTACTTGTTCGAGGATTCCTCGACCAGCTTGCGCACCAGGGCCTTGTCGCCGACGATCCACTTCGGCGTGATGGCGGTCCACTTCTTGCCATCCCACTGCTGCACCTTCACGGCGCCCGAGCCTTCATGGTCGTCGCAGCTGGTCTTCACGGTGGGGAACATGCCCAGCGCGCCCACTGCTTTTTGGCGCGCATCGTCGACGTTCAGGTTTTCCAGGCCCCAGCGCATCTGTTCGCCCGTGATCGGTTTGCCCTTGCCGAATTTTTCCTGCGCCGTGCGGATCGCTTCCACCCACAGGATGCCGGCCGTCACGCCGCGCATGTGGTAGACGGAGCCGATGCGCGACTGGTCGGATAGGTTGCCCTTGCCGGACGCGTAGAGTTTCTTGCGGATGTCGTCGAGCACGGGGTAGTTGCCTGGCGTATTGAACGTCATCGCCGTGTAACCCTTGGCTGCGTCGCCGGATGGAATCGTGTCTTCCTCGGAGCCGGCCCACCAGACGCCCAGCATTTTGTCGCGCGGGAAGCCATTGCGCTGCGCCGTCTTGATGGCGACCGAGTTCATGACGCCCCAGCCCCACAGGATCACGTGATCCGGCTTGGCCTGGCGGATTTGCAGCCATTGCGATTGCTGTTCGCTGCCTGGCGGCGCGACGGGAATTTTCACCAGTTCGAAGCCGTACTGTTTCGACAGCGCTTCGAGCACGGGCAGCGGCTCCTTGCCGAAGGCCGAATCGTGGTACAGGTGGACGATTTTTTTACCCTTCAGCTTGTCCATGCCGCCATCCTTGTCACCCAGGTACTTGATCATGGCGGCGGCCTGGCTCCAGTAGCTGGAGATCAGCGGATATACGTACGGGAAGACCTTGCCGTTGGCGGCGTCCGAGCGGCCGTAGCCGATCATCGTCATGGGGATCTTGTCTTGCGCCACGCGGTCCAGGATGCCGTAGGCGACGCCCGTGGACAGGGTTTCGACCAGGGTGGCGCCGCCCTGCTTGGTTTTCAGGCGTTCATAGCATTCCACGCCGCGCGAGGGGTTGTATTCGGTTTCGCATTCTTCCCAGCTGATCTTGACGCCATTCACGCCGCCGGCCTGGTTGACCAGGTTGAAGTAGTCGATGATGCCGCCGTAGAAACCGGAGCCGCCGGCCGCGTAGGGACCCACGCGGTAGGATGGCAGGGCGATGTACTGCTCCTTGTCCTGCGCCTGCGCGCTGCCGGCCATGGTGAGTGCGGCACTGGCGATGGCGGCGGCCAGCATGAGCGATTTGATGTGTTTCATTGTGTCTCCTCTTGTTTTATTTGGTATTCAAGTGAACCGACATCCAACTGCGAAGTAAAACCGTTAATGGGGGAAGGGCCAGAGTCTCAACTTTTCCTTCGCGATTTGCCACAGCCTGGCCAGGCCGTGCGGCTCGACGATCAGGAAGAAGATGATCAGCGCGCCGAACACCATCAGTTCCAGGTTCGAGGCCACGCTGGTTGGCAATGCCAGGCCATGCGCGATGGTGTTCAGGAAGACGGGCAACAGCACGATGAAGGCCGCGCCGAGGAAGGAACCGAGGATCGAACCGACGCCGCCGATGATGATCATGAACAGGATGCGGAAGGACAGGTCCAGGTTGTACGCTTCCGGCTCCACCGTGCCCAGGTAGGCGTATGCATACAGCGCGCCGGCCACGCCGCAGTAGAACGAGCTGACGGCAAACGCCAGCAGCTTGGTGCGCATCAATCTGAAACCGATCACCTCGGCCGCCATGTCCATGTCGCGCACGGCCATCCACGAGCGGCCCACGTTCGAGCGGATCATGTTCTTGGCCAGCAGCGCCATGCCGGCCACGATGGCCAGCACCAGCAGGTATTTGCTTTGCGGCGTATCGAACTGGTAGCCGAGGATGGTCATCTTCTGCACCGTGATGACGCCCGAGGAGCTGTAGTTGGTGAGATACGGGATCTTGGTCAGGCACCAGACGACAAAGAACTGCGTCGCCAGGGTGGAGGCGGCTAGGTAAAAGCCGCGGATGCGCAGGGAGGGCAGACCGAAGGCGATGCCCACCATGGCTGCGCACAGGCCGCCGAGGATGAACGACACTAGCAGCGGCAAGCCGGGCAGGCGGGCCATGAAGTTATACGAGGCGAACGCGCCGACGGCCATGAAGGCGGCCGTGCCCAGCGACAGCTGGCCCGCGTAACCGGTCAGGATGTTCAGGCCCAGTGCCGCCAGGGCGAAGATCAGGAACGGGATCAGGATCGC
This sequence comes from Janthinobacterium sp. P210005, assembly GCF_036231865.1. Lineage (NCBI taxonomy): Bacteria > Pseudomonadati > Pseudomonadota > Betaproteobacteria > Burkholderiales > Oxalobacteraceae > Janthinobacterium > Janthinobacterium sp. P210005. The sequence goes on along the minus strand of NZ_JAZARC010000002.1, from coordinate 593,022 downwards.
CGACAGCATGTAGGGCGAGGCGAAGTACGGCAAGAGGAAGACGGCGACGAGGAGCGTGGCCGTCAGCGCCAGGCGGTCTTGCCTGATCGGGAAAATCTGGTTGTCAGCCTGGTAGCTGGTCTTGAATTGTCCTGCTTCACGGTAAATCATGGCGTGTCCTTTGTGATGGGTGCGTCGTATGCATCATGCGGCGGCGGTGCGGCGTCAGATACGCCGGATGATCTTCTCGCCGAACAGGCCTTCCGGACGCACCAGCAGGAACAGCAGGGCCAGCACATACGGGAACCAGCCTTCGATGCCGCCGCCCACCATGGGACCCAGATAGACTTCGGCCAGCTTTTCCGACGCGCCGATGATCAGGCCACCGACGATGGCGCCCGGCACCGAGGTAAAGCCGCCGAGGATCAGCACGGGCAGCGCTTTCAGGGCGATGAAGGTGAGGGCAAATTGCACGCCGTTGCGCGCACCCCACAGCAAGCCGGCCACCATGGCCACCAGGCCCGCCACGCCCCACACCACAGCCCAGATGCGCTGCAGCGGGATGCCGACCGCCAGTGCCGCCTGATGGTCGTCGGCGACGGCGCGCAGGGCGCGGCCTACCTTGGTTTTCGAGAACAGCAAGGCCAGGCAAATCACCAGCAGCGCGCAGATGCCGGCCGCCATCAGGTCAAACTGCGAGATGTTGATGTCGAAGCGGTCCATCAGGAATTGCATCGGCACGTCTTCGATGGGCAGGTCCAGCTTGTGCACTTGCGAGCCCCACATCAGCTGCGCCAGGCCTTCGATGAAGAAGGTCAGGCCGATGGTGGCCATGAACAGCGTGATTTCGGGCTGGTTGACGAGGGGCCGCAAGACCACCCGTTCGATCGCCATGCCCAGCACGATCATGGTGAGCATCGTCAGCGGGATGGCCAGCCACAGCGACAGGCCGAACTTGTCCATGATGCCCACGCAGGTGAGGGCGGCGAAAAACACCATTGCGCCCTGCGCAAAATTGAATACGCCCGAAGCCTTGTAGATCAGCACGAAGCCGATCGCCACCAGCGCGTACATGACGCCCGACAGCAGGCCGCCGATCAGCACTTCAAAGAAAAAATTGATATTCATTGTTATTCCTTGTCCGGCGCTAGTGCGCGACACCCAAATACGCGTTGATGACATCCTGGTTGCTGCGCACCTCGTCGGGCGTGCCGTCGCCGATCTTCTTGCCGTAGTCGAGCACCACCACCCGGTCGGAGATATCCATCACCACGCCCATGTCATGCTCGATCAGCACGATGGTCGTGCCCAGCTGGTCGTTGACGTCGAGGATGAAGCGGCACATGTCCTGCTTTTCTTCCACGTTCATGCCGGCCATCGGTTCGTCCAGCAGCAGAATTTCCGGTTCCGCCACGAGGGCGCGGCCCAGCTCCACCCGCTTTTGCAGGCCGTAGGGCAGGCGCCCCACGGGCGTCTTGCGGATGGCCTGGATTTCCAGGAAGTCGATGATTTCCTCGGCCTTCTTGCGGTGCTCGATTTCCTCGCGCCGCGCCGGGCCCCAGTACATGGCTTGCAAGAGAAAATTCGACTTCATCTTCAGGTTGCGCCCCGTCATGATGTTGTCCAGCACCGTCATGCCCTTGAACAGGGCGATGTTCTGGAAGGTGCGCGCGATGCCGGACTTGGCAGCCTGGTAGCAGTCCATGCCGCGCCGGTGTTCGCCCCGGTAGATGATTTCTCCCTGCTGCGGACGGTACACGCCATTGATCACGTTGAGCATCGAGCTTTTGCCCGCGCCGTTCGGGCCGATGATGGCGCGGATTTCATGCTGTTTGACGTCAAACGAGATGTCGGTCAGGGCTTTCACGCCGCCGAACGACAGCGAGATGTTCTTCAGGTCGAGGATCACGGGACCCGTCTTGCGGGCCGTGCCGAAATGGGCGTCGGGTTCGTTCATTTGCATCGTGCTGTGCTCCATCATGCGGCCAGGCCCTGGGGCCGGTACGTTTTGCTGTCCCAGATCTGCAGGTCGGCGCTGGTTGAGCCAAGGCGGCCATCCTCGAATTTCACCTGGGTCTCGATGTATTGCGTTGCCTTGCCCTCATACAGGGCGGAAATGAGCACCGCGTACTTTTCGGCGATGAATTTGCGGCGTACCTTGCGCGTGCGCGTCAGCTCGTCGTCGTCCGGATCGAGTTCCTTGTGCAGCACGAGGAAGCGGTGCACCTGCGTGCGGTCCATCAGCGGGTCGGCTGCCAGTTCCGCGTTGACTTGCTCGATGCAGTCGCGGATCAGGCCATAGGTCTCGGCGCGCGCCGCCAGGTCGGTGTAGCCGGAGTAGGCGATGCCGCGCCGTTCGGACCAGTTGCCCACCGCTTCGATGTCGATGTTGATGAAGGCGCACACCTGGTCGCGCGCATGGCCGAAGGCCACCACTTCCTTGATGAAGGGGAAGAACTTGAGCTTGTTTTCGATGTAGTTGGGCGCGAACATGGCGCCGCAATTCATCTTGCCGACGTCGGCCGCGCGGTCGATGATTTTCAGGTGGCCTTCGCCGTCGAACACGCCCGCATCGCCCGTATGGAAATAGCCGTCGTCGTCGATCACTTCGGCAGTGGCGTCGGGCCGCTTGAAGTAGCCGCTCATGGTGGCGGGCGACTTCACCAGCACTTCGCCATTGGCCGCCAGCTTGACTTCCACGCCTGGCGCCGGCAAGCCGACGCTGTCGAACTTGATATTGCCGTCCGGTTGCAAACATACATAGGCGCAGGTTTCGGTGGAACCGTACAATTGCTTGAGGTTGACGCCGATGGAGCGGTAGAAGCGGAACAGGTCGGGGCCGATGGCGGCGCCGGCCGTGTAGGCGACGCGCACGCGCGACAGTCCCAGCACGTTTTTCAGCGGGCCGTAGACGAGCAGTTCGCCCAGCTTGTAGCTGAGGCGGTCCGCCAGCGAGACTGGCTTGCCATCCAAAATCTGCGCGCCGCAGCGCTTGGCCACGTCCATGAAATGGCTGAACATGTGGCGCTTGATGCTGCTGGCGTCTTCCATGCGTATCATCACGCTGGTGAGCATGTTCTCGAACACGCGTGGCGGCGCAAAGTAGCAGGTGGGGCCGATTTCGCGCATATCGATCATCACCGTGTCGCCCGATTCGGGGCAGTTGACGGTGAAGCCGGCCACCATGGCTTGCGCCAGCGAGAAGAGGCAGTCGCCGACCCACGCCATGGGCAGGTAGGACAGGATGTCTTCCTCGTCGGTGAGCTGGTCGAAGGCGACGCCGCCAACGCCTGCGGCCAGCAGCGCCGTGTGGCTCTGGCACACGCCCTTCGGCTTGCCCGTGGTGCCCGAGGTGTACAGGATCACGGCGGAGTCGCTGCCCTGGCCCGCTGCCACGGCGGCGTCGAAAAAGCCCGGGTGTTCGCGGTCGTACGCGCGGCCCAGCGTCTGCAGTGCGGCAAACGACATCAGTTCCGGCTGGCGGTAATGGCGCATGCCCCGTTCATCGTCATAGGCGATGTGGGCGACGTGCGGATACAGGGCCTTGAGTTCGAGCAGCTTGTCGACCTGCTCCTGGTCTTCGACGATGGCGTAGCGGATTTCCGCATCCTGCAGCACATAGGCCATGTCGGCGGCCGGCGCGTCCTGGTACAGTGGCACGGGCACGCCGCCGAGGCTTTGCGCAGCCAGCATGGCCCAGTACAGGCGGGGACGATTATCGCCGATGATGGCCAGGTTCATGCCGCGCTGGAAGCCGATGGCGGCCAGGCCGCAGGCCAGCGCGCGTACCTCGTCGTTGACCTCGCGCCAGGTCCAGGTTTGCCAGATGCCCAGGTGTTTTTCGCGAAAGGCGGGCTTGTCGGATCGTACGGTCCCGTGTTGCAATAAGCGCCGCGGAAAAGTCGGCATTGTTGCTGTGGTATTCGTTTGCACCAGTGTCTCCCTGTTGCTTGTCTCAGGCCCCACCTCGTTGGATGGCGCTCTGTGTTTTTTATGTGTAAGGCGTTTGTGCAATGATAGTAGCTTGCGTTAGTTTGCCAAGTTGTCTTTTCGGGGACATTTACCCACTTTTCGATGGTGCATCGCACAATGACCTACCCTGATATCAGTCTCAAGGATGCCGTGCGCGCGGCCAACTGGGCGCAGCTGCTCGATCCCGTGCAAATGGCCCGGGTCGAAGCGGATGTGTTCGAGACTTTCGTGCCGAAAGGCGGCTTTGTGTGCCGCAAGGGCGAGCCGGTGGACAACTGGATCGGCGTCATCAGCGGTATGGTCAAGATGAATAACTTTTCCGCCTCCGGCAAGGCCATGACCTTCATCGGCGTGCCGCCCGGCAGCTGGTTCGGTGAAGGTTCATTGCTGAAGAATGAAATCCGCAAATACGACACCATGGCCCTGCGCGACACGCGCGTGGCGCGCCTGCCAGGCGCCACCTTCCACTGGCTGCTGGAAACGAGTTTGCCGTTTACGCGCTTCCTGCTGATGCAGCTCAACGAGCGCCTGGGGCAGTTCATCGGCATGGTGGAAAACGAACGCCTGCTGGACCTGAACACGCGCGTGGCGCGTTGCCTGGCGTCGATGTTCAACTCGCACTTGTACCCTGGCGTGGAGACGCTGGTGCAGCTGTCGCAGGAGGAAATCGGCCTGCTGTCGGGCTCTTCGCGCCAGCGCGCCAACCAGGCCTTGCAGGTGCTGGAAAAGAAAGGCTTGCTGCGCCTCGATTACGGCGGCATCCGCGTGCTGGATCTGGAAGGCTTGCGCCGCTACGAGGCCGACGATGCCATCTGAGACCACGCGTGCCGCAGCCCTGCGCGTACGCCTCGAAGGCGGCTTTGTCGAGCATGCGCGATTCACGGGGCCGCCCGTCGATTTCAACGACTGGACGCCCGAAGAACTGGGCGCCATCTGGGGGGCGTTGCATCGCGCGGCGCGCTTCGGCCATGACGATACGGCGCGGCGCGAGCTGGCGACGGCGCTATTGGCACAAGCGACCAGCATGAACCTGGCGCCGGCGCTGGCAGGCGCCATGTTCCTCGATGCGCTGGACGCGGCCGGCGATTACAACCGGGAATGGGAGTATGTCATTGGCTGTCTGGCTTGCCTGCAGGGCGAGGCACCGGCAGGCACGGCGGGGCAGGCGCGGCGCATTCTCGGCAAAACCTCGGGCTGGGCCGAGTGCCCCTACCAGGCCTACCTGCTGGCGCGCCTTGCTGGCGGCGACGCCCCTGCGCAATTTGCGCAGGCAATGGAGGAGCGTCACGCCCATTATCCGATGCCATTGACCTTGCATGAATTGGAATTGCTGCCTCAGTTGGCGCAAGCGTCCCTGCTGGCGCTGGCCGGCTCGCGCTACAGCGGCCACTGGAGCCGCGACAGTATCGGCGAGGCGGATCCCGCCGTCGTGCTGGCCGACGATGCGGCGTATGTCGATTTTGCGCGCACGATACTGGAACAGGCGGCACGCCATATCGCCGCCATTCATGACGGCGGCGTGCCGTATGCTGCCGATGCCGCCTTTGCCACGGCAGACTCTCAGGTGCTGGCGCGCGCCGCGCGGGTCGCCGCCTATCGCGATGACGCATGGTTCAGGCCCGTGATCAGCGTCTTGCTGCCCTTGGTATGCGTCGCACCCGGCACGGCCAAGAGCGCGCCGTCGCAATCGTTGGCGATGGCGCTGGGCCATGCGGTGGAAACCATCCCCACGCCGGAAAGCTTGCTGGCCCTGCGCACGGCGCTGGCGCAGGTGCGCCATGCGGGCATCCGCAAGAAGCTGGAACGCAATCTGAAACCGGCCGAACGGGCGCTGGCCGAACGGCCCGATATCGCCTGGAGGATCGGCATGCCCGGTCCCATGGGCAAACGGCGCCAGGCCATGCTGGCGCGCCGCCTGGAAGCGGGCTATGCCAGCGACGTGCGTCTGGGGCTGGATCAATGGCGCGCCTTGCGCGACGATGCCGATATCGATACGGTGGCGCGCGCGCTGGTCTGGCGTACGGGCGACGGCCAGGCTTTCATGCTCGATGGCGAGGGTGCCATCGATGCATGGGGGCAGCCGGCGGATGTGCCGCTACAGGGAGAAGGCGAGATCGGCCTGTGGCATCCCCTGCACGGCAGCGGAGAGCAGCGCGCCGCCTGGCAGGCGCTGGTTACACAGCGGCGCGTGCGCCAGCCGCTGCGCCAGGTGTATCGTGAAATATATGCACCGCCCGGCGACGGCAGCGCCCCATTTTCCGGCTACCAGCTGTCGCTGCCTGCCTTGCTGGGACTGGCCCGCCGCGAAGGCTGGCGGCTGGACGACGATGAAGGCTTGTCGCGCGGGTTCGGCGCCTGGCGCGTATTGCTGCGCCTCGAGGGACGCGTCTATCCAGGCGCGGGCGGCGCCTGCACGTCTAACGGGCTGGCGCCCGCGCAGATGCTGCCGCTGGCGCCTGTGGCCTATTCGGAAGCGTGCCGCGCGGTGGATCTGCTGGTCAGCGCCAGCGCGTTGGCGCTGGTGGAAGACGAGCAAAGCGTGCAGCGCGAAGAGCGCTTGTCTTACCTGGCCAACTTGCCCCCGGGGCCGATGGCGGGCATGCGGCGCACCGTGCTGCGTCAAGTGTTTGCGCAGCAGATCGAAGCAGGGCGCATGGCGCTCGAGCCCCGTCACCTGATGGTGGGCAGGCACGCCATCCACCTGACCACCGGCAGGGTCACGCTGGACGGCGCCGAGGTGGCGACCGAGGTGCTCGCGAAGGGGAACAAGCTGGGTGCCGTGCCGTGGCTGCCTTACGACGAGGCGCTGCTGGAAAAAATCGCCGCTACCGCCGGGGTGCTGCTGGCGCTGCACTGAGTGCAGCCCGGCTGCTAATCGCGGTATCATAGGCACTTCCCAGCACCGCTCCATTTTCGCACCCATGCAGACACCTGACCAAGCCACTCCCGCCTCCCGTTTGTCGCAACTGCGCAGCGCCATGCGCGCGCAGCACATCGACGCCTGCATCGTGCCCTCGGCCGACCCGCATTTGTCCGAGTACTTGCCGGCCCGCTGGCAGGGCCGTGAGTGGCTGTCGGGCTTTACGGGGTCGGTCGGCACCCTGGTCGTGACGCAGGAGTTTGCTGGCGTATGGACCGATGGCCGCTACTGGGAACAGGCGGAAGACGAACTGGCCGGCAGCGGCATCGTCCTGAAGAAAATCCCGTCCGGCGCCAGCGTGCTGTATATCGACTGGCTGGGCGAAACCATGCGGCCGGGGCAGACGGTGGCCGTCGATGGCGCCGTGCTGGGCCTGGCCAATGCGCGCCTGCTGCAGCAGGCGCTGGGGGAGCAGGTTACCCTGCGCACGGACACCGATGTGCTGCAAGCCGTGTGGCCGCAGCGTCCGGCCATGCCCGCCGCCCCCGTGGTTGAACATGCGGCCGCGTATCCCTCGCTGTCGCGCACGCAAAAACTGGCGGCCCTGCGCACCAGCATGGCGGCCCAGGGCGCCAGCCACCATGTGATTTCCACGCTCGACGACATCGCGTATCTGTTCAACCTGCGCGGCGCCGACGTCAACTACAACCCTGTCTTCCTCGCGCATGCGCTGGTGGGACCCGAGCGCGCCACCCTGTTCGTCGCCGACGGCAAGGTGCCGGCGGCCCTGCGCGCCACCCTGGAAGAACAGGGCGTGGACGTGGCAGCCTATGACCGCACGGCTGCCGCGCTGGCCGCCTTGCCGGCCGGCGCCACCTTGCTGCTCGACCCGCGCCGCATCACGTTCGGCACGCGCCAGGCCGTGGCCGATGGCGTGCAGGTGGTCGAATCCATCAACCCGACCACCCTGGCCAAGTCGCGCAAGACGGATGGCGAAGCGGCGCACGTGCGCGCCGCCATGGAGCAGGATGGCGCCGCCCTGTGCGAGTTTTTCAGCTGGTTAGATCGCACCCTGGCCGACCCGCAGCGCGCGCCGTTGACGGAAATCGGCGTCGACGAGCACCTGACGGCTGCCCGCGCCCGCCGCGCCGGGTTTGTCAGCCCCAGTTTCGGCACCATCGCCGGCTTCAATGCGCATGGCGCCATCATGCATTACCACGCCCATGCGGATTCGGCCGCCACTATCGAAGGCGATGGCTTGTTGCTGATCGACTCGGGCGGCCAGTATTGGGGCGGTACCACGGATATCACCCGCGTGGTCCCCGTCGGCGCGATCACGGCCGAGCACAGGCGCGATTTCACCCTGGTCTTGCGCAGCATGATCGCGCTGTCGCGCGCGCAATTCCCGCGCGGCGTGAAGTCGCCCATGCTCGATTCCATCGCCCGCGCGCCCCTGTGGGCCGAAGGCATCGACTTTGGCCACGGCACGGGCCACGGCGTGGGCTTCTTCCTCAACGTGCACGAAGGGCCGCAATCGATTTCGCAGTCCGCCATGCCGGAGCCGCAGACGGCCATGGAACCGGGCATGATCACCTCCGTCGAGCCGGGCATCTACCGTCCCGGCCAGTGGGGCATCCGCATCGAGAACCTGGTGCTGAACGTTCCCGCGGGGACGACGCCCTTCGGCGAATTCCTGCGCTTCGAAACCTTGACCCTGTGCCCGATCGACACGCGCTGCGTGGAACGTTCGCTGCTGCGCGATGACGAAGCGGCCTGGCTGAACGACTATCACGCCACCGTGCGCGCGCGGCTGGCGCCGCACCTGGCCGCGCCGGCCGATGCGCCTGCGCTGGCGTGGCTGGAACAGCGCACGGGAGCCATCTGATGCGCTCGACCCGCGCCACGTCCGCCATCGAGCGGCTCAAGGAACGCACCGGGCACCGCCTGTACACGATGGCGCGCACGGGCGATGAACTGTTCTTCCTCACGGAAGGCCCGGGCTTGCCGCCCCTGTGCCCGCCGCTGGAACTGGACGCCTTTGTCGCCTTCGTGAATGGCCTGGGACCGCAAAAGGCGCGCCGCGTTAGCAAGCTCGACGTGGCGTTTGAAAAGCAGCTGACGAAAAAGCCCCAGGACTAAATGCCGACCATCGACTTCCTGCGCGCCTACTGGTCGCCGGCCGAGCTGGCGACGAATGGCGTGATCCTGCTGAACCTGCTCGGCGCACTGCTGCTGGGCTTGCTGGTGGGGTATGAGCGCTCGTATCACGGGCGCGCGGCCGGCATGCGCACCTACAGCCTCGTGTGCATGGCCTCGGCCGCGCTGACGGTGCTGGGCGGCTATCCGGAGTTCTGGTACGGCGGCCATGGCGCCATCGTCGGCAGCGATCCCACGCGCGTCATCCAGGGCATCGTCACGGGCGTGGGTTTCCTCGGCGCCGGCGTGATCATGCGCGAGGGCTTCAATATCAGCGGTCTGACGACGGCTGCCTCGATCTGGGCTTCGTCCGTGATCGGCATCATGGTCGGCATCGGCTTTTATCTGTCGGCCATGGGCCTGGCCTTTCTGTGTGCGATGGCGATGATTTTCCTGTCAAAACTGGAGAACTGGCTGCCGTCGCGCCACGCGGTGGCCATCACCATGCGCTTCAAGCGCGATTTCATTCCGCGCGAAGATGCGCTGCGGCGCATGGCGGCCAAGCGCGGCTACGACATCGCCGGCGGCTCGCTGACCATCGGCAGCACGGACGGCATGCAGGAATGGCGTTTTGTTGCCATCGCGCATGGCAAGAACACGGGCGCCAGCCTGTCGGCCATGTCGGCCGAACTGGCCGCCTTCGAAGGCATCGCCGGCTTCCAGCTGTCGCATGCCCGCAACTGATACGGATGCCGAGAGGATGGACATGGATGCACAGGCTCAAGAGGTACTCGATTTCTGGTTTCTGCCGCCGGATAACCCCGACTACGGCCAGTCGCGCGTGGAATGGTTCCGCAAGGATGACGGCTTCGATGCGCAGATACGCGCGCGTTTCGGCGCGCTGATCGATGCCGCCATCGAGGGCGGCTTGCGCGCGTGGGATACCACGCCGCACGGCGCGCTGGCGCGCCTGATCGTGCTCGATCAATTCACGCGCAATGTGCATCGCGGCACGCCGCACGCCTTTGCCGGCGACGCCCGGGCGCTGGCGCTGGCCGTCGCCTTGACGGACGCGGGGCAGGACCGCCAGCTGCCGCCGATGCTGCGCGCCTTCGCCTACCTGCCGTTCGAACACGCGGAAGACCTGGCCATGCAGGCGCGCGCCGTCGAGCTGTTCCAGCTGCTGTCGCAGGCGCAGCCCGGCTTTGACGGCATGTTCGATTACGCCGAGCGCCACCAGGAAGTGATCGCCCGCTTTGGCCGCTTCCCGCACCGCAACGCCATCCTCGGCCGCGCCTCCACGCCGCAAGAGCTGGAATTTTTGCGCCAGCCGGGATCGAGCTTCTAGAAAATCGCCATGAACGTTACCCTGAATATCATCGGCGCCGGCCACGTGGGCCGTGTGCTGGGCCGTTTGTTCGCCCGCGTGGATGGCGCGCAGGGCGGAGCAATCCTGGTGCAGGACGTGCTGACGCGCTCGATGGCGTCGGCGCAGGCGGCCGTCGATTTCATCGGCGCCGGCACTCCCGTCGCCAGCTATGCGGCCTTGCGGCGCGCCGACGTCACCATGCTGGCCGTCTCCGACGACCAGATCGGCCCGGCCTGCGCGGCACTGGTGGCCGAGGGACGCCAGGCGGGCGCCATCGTGTTCCACTGCAGCGGCGCGCTGGCCTCGAACGTGCTGCTGGCCGCCACGCAGGCGGGCGCCTTTGTCGCCAGCGCGCACCCGATCCGCAGCTTTGCCGACCCGCAGCAGGTGGCCGCCACCTTTGACGGCACGTTTTGCGGCGTTGAAGGCGATGCGCTGGCGCTGGCCTTCCTCACGCCCGCCTTGAACGCCATCGGCGCGCGTCCCGTGCCCATCGACCCGGCCGCCAAGACCCTGTATCACGCCGCCGCCGTCTTCGCCAGCAATTACCTGGTGACGGTGCTCGACGCCGCCTTGCGCGCCTACCAGGCGGCCGGCATTCCCGAGCCCGTGGCGCGCGAACTGGCGCAGCCCCTGGTGACGGAAGCGGTGGCGAACGTGTTCCGCCTGGGCGCCGCGCCCGCGCTGTCCGGCCCCATCGCGCGTGGCGACTCTGCCACCGTGCAACGCCAGCAGCTGGCCGTGCAAAGCTGGGATGCCGCCACGGGCGAGTTGTACCGGGCGCTGGTGGCGCCCACGCTGGATTTGGCCAGGCGCAAGCGCGGGGGATGACTCAGGCGGCGTGCACGCCGTTGCGGCCGTGATGCTTGGCCTGATACAAGGCGCTGTCGGCGCGCGAGAAGAAGGCCGACTCGCTTTCCTCTGGCCGGTACTCGGCCACGCCCAGGCTGATCGTCACGGGTAGTTGCGGCGCGGGCAGGCCGAAATCGTGGCGTTCGACGGCGGCGCGCAGGTTTTCCGCCACTTCCGCCGCTTGCGCCAGGCTGCAATTGTTCAGCAGTACCAGGTATTCCTCGCCGCCCCAGCGCGTGATGACGTCGCTTTCGCGCACGGTGGCGCGCGCCACGTCGGCCACGCCACGGATCACCTTGTCGCCCCACAGGTGGCCGTGGGTATCGTTGACGCGCTTGAAGAAGTCGATGTCGAACAGGATGGCGGACATCGGTTGTTCGTTGCGTTTGGACAAGAGCATGGCGCGCTGGAACAGCAATTCCAGCGATTGGCGGTTCAATAGCCCCGTCAGCGCATCCGTCGAGGCGATGCGTTCGATGCGGCGCTGGTAGCGGTTCACCGTCAGCAGGGTCAATACCAGCACCAGCAGGGTGACGCCAAAGCTGATGGCCAGGTTGAAGATGAAGACGCGCTGCAGCGACTGGACTTCGTCGCTGACATTCTGCTCGACCACCAGGTACCAGCCCAGTTCGGGAATGAAGCGCGAGTTGACGAGGATTTGCGCGCGCCCCAGCTGGTACGACAGGTGCGTCGGTTCGCTCTGATGGTTGATGATTTGCTCGGCAATGGCATTGACGCCGGGCAGGCTGCGGATATTGCCATGCCCGTTGCGCATGGTCTTGCCCGCCAGCACCAGGGCGCCGGCGCCGTCGACAAAATAGATGTTGCGGTGGAAGCGCGCCTGGTAGCGGTCGATGATGTGGCTCATGGTGGCCAGGGTCAGGCCGATGCCGGTGGCGCCGATGAACTGGCCGTCGTAGTCGTAGACGCGGTGGTTGATGAAGATGGTCATGCTGTCGCGGTTGGCCATGTCCACGTCGACATTCGTTTCATAGTCGGTGGTGTCCATGGCGCGCACGCGGTAGTACCAGATGTCGCGCGTCGCTTGCGGGCTGACGGATTTCAGGGTGCCTTCCGCATAGTAGTATTTGCTGCTCTTGTCCGAGACGAGAAAGCTGGTGATGGCGCCGTATTTTTTCTTGACCTCGGCCAGGTAGCGCACGATCTGTTCCGGCTTGTTTTCGCCGGCGAGTATCCAGTCGCGCACGAAGGTGTCGTGCGCCATCAGCGAGGAAATGAAGACGGGGCGCAGCATGTCCTTCTGGATTTCGGAATAGATATTGTCGCCCGTCAATGGCAAGGTCTGGTCGGCGATGCCGTGCTCGATGGCCTGGCGCGAAGCCAGGTAGCTGGCCAGGCTGGTGGCCATGAAGCCCGCACCCAGGATCAGGGTCAGGAGGATGAGCAGGCGGTACTTGATTGACAGAAGACGCATGGAGACGAGGGGTGGCCGGCGGGAAGGCAATCGTGACGCAAGCCAAAAGTATGCAGCAGGCCGGGTATTGGCGCAATGATAACTGGCTTTATTGACAATTTACATTGGCGAACGCAACAAGATAACCACGACTTACCAAATAAAAGTGCCGATTTGTCGACAAAGATGCAAATTAGCAATAAGATTTGACGAGGGGAATCATTGCGCACCGCCCCTGTCTTGCCGCCCGTTTCAGGCGCGGGACATTACGCGCAGGGAGTGTTGTATGTTATTTTTAAAGAGTACGTCCGTCAGCAAGGCCCCCGGCATCTACGAGGTCGACATCGCCGCGAAACCACCGGGCAAGACCTTCGGCATTTTTCTCGCCACCGATCCCGACCATCCACCGCATGCCTTGCTGGGACAATTGAAGGCGCTCGGCTTCGAGAACACCTATAGTTCACCCTACCTGCACAAGGATGCGGGCAAGGTGCTGGACCTGCATTTCCAGAAGGATGGCACGGATATCTTCAAGGGCTGGAAAACCGAGGAATGCACGCATAACCTGGCGGCCATCACGGCGCTGTTCGAGGAACATGGCATCACTATCGCCCCACGGGTGATGTCGATGGCGGAAGCCTACGCCTAAACGCCTATCAAAACCTACTGCGCGTCGGTATAGGCGGCCTGCGATGCTCACTGCCTCGGCGGCCCCGTGCATTAGCACAGCTCCGCTTCTCAGCCACCTCTCCCTTCCGCTCGCTACGGTTTTGTTTGGCGTTGTTTTAAGTAGCGTCAACCCGCCTCCACGCCAATGTGATACAGCGCCCACGGGCAACTGGCGAACCGTTCGGCCAGGGGCAGGGCCGCCACGGCGGCGATGCGGTCCGCATCGTGGATCGCCCATAGCGGCCCCAGGCCGCCCAGCGCCATCGCCTGCCCGTCCAGGTGGGTGGCGACGATAAAACGCTGTGCGCGCGCCTGCGCCATGGTCAGCGCCGCCGCATAGCCATCCACGGCCCTCAGTAGCAGCCGCACGGCATCGTCCTCGGGCGCGCCGGCCGCCTTCAATACCTCGACCAGCAGCGGCCCGCGCAGGGCATGCGCCTTGCCATCGTATTCCAGGGTGGGGTGGATGGTGCGCGCCGGCAAGTTCGCCAGCGCCGCAAAGTCGAAGGCCCGCGCCCGCTCAAAACTGATCTTTTGTTTGTGCATCATCTGGTCGCGCACGGCGTCGAACGGACCCCGGTTCGGCTTGTCGATGCTGCCCGTGATGGTCAGCAGGGCAGGACCACGCAGGCCGGCGGGCGTCGCCCGGGCGATGGCGGGCAAGGCCGCGGCGGCCATGCCGGCGGCGAGAAACTGGCGTTTGTGCATGCACTTCTCCTCTGGACTGAAAATCGTTAATGCTCTTAAGTCTATCTTAAGTTCGCTCAACGGTGCGCATTTTACGGTTATTGTCAGTTTGCAATGTCAGCTTACATCTTGTCACAGTTCTTACGGAATGGAGAAAGACGTAGCTTTTTTCGGCTGTTATTGTGTAGTCATCGCACTTCGCTGAACTGCGAATCCAGGCACCATTCACTAATTGAGAGAGAGAACATGATGAAGAAGAAAATCCTGTTTGCAATGATCGCATCCGTTACCGCACTGACCGGCATGAGCGCCGCCCACGCCGAAGGCGCGTATGTGGGTGCCGGCGTCACAGGCAACCGTTATAACTTCGATATTCCTGGCGCCACCAGCGCCGATAATCACAGCGGCTACAAGGCTGGCGCCAAGATCTTCGCCGGTTACGATTTCGATAAAACCTGGGCAGTCGAAGGCGGCTATGCCGATTTCGGCAGCAAGGATTACAGCTACGTCACCGGCGCCGGCAACGGTTCCGTGAAAAGCGATTCGCACGGCTATTACCTGGCCGGCAAGGCCACCATGCCCGTGACCGACAAGGTCGGCGTGTTCGGCAAGCTGGGCGTGGCCAAGGTCAAGAACAGCTTGAGCGGCACGGGCTTGTCGACCGGCATCAGCGGCAACGACAAGACGGGCGTGTACGCCTCCGTCGGCGCCCAGTACGCGATCAACGAGAAAGTCTCGCTGACGGCGGAAGTGGAACACTTCGGCAAGAGCGCCGACCAGGGCCGCAAGGCCACGGGCCTCGCTTTGGGCGCACGCTACAACTTCTAATCACTTGGAAGTGTGCTGAAAAAAAAGGCAGTTACCGCGAGGTAACTGCCTTTTTGCATGGGCGGACCGAAATTACGTGGTCAAGGGCTTGTAGCGGATACGTTTCGGTTTCGCGCCTTCTTCGCCCAGGCGTTTCTTCTTGTCGGCTTCGTATTCTTGATAGTTGCCGTCAAAGAAGGTGACCTGCGAGTTGCCTTCGAAAGCGAGGATGTGCGTGGCGATACGGTCGAGGAACCAGCGGTCATGGGAAATGACCATGACGCTGCCGGCAAATTCCAGCAGGGCGTCTTCCAGCGCGCGCAAGGTTTCCACGTCCAGATCGTTCGACGGTTCATCGAGCAGCAGGACGTTGCCGCCCATCAACAGGGTTTTCGCCAGGTGCAGACGGCCGCGTTCACCGCCGGACAGGTTGCCCACTTGCTTTTGCTGGTCCGAGCCCTTGAAGTTGAAGCGGCCCAGGTAGGCGCGCGACGGCATTTCGAAGCGGCCGACCGTCAGCATGTCGGCGCCGCCGGACACATCTTCAAAGACGGACTTGTTGTCGGCCAGCGAATCGCGGTTCTGGTCGACGATGGAGACGCGCGCCGTCTGGCCGATGGCCACTTCGCCGCTGTCCGGCGTTTCCTTGCCGGTGATCATCTTGAACAGGGTCGATTTACCGGCGCCGTTGGGGCCGATGATGCCGACGATGGCGCCTGGCGGCACGGTAAAGCTCAGGTTATCGATCAGCAGGCGGTCGCCGAACGCCTTCGACACGTTCTTGAACTCGATGACTTCATTGCCCAGGCGTTCGGCCACGGGAATGAAGATCTCCTGCGTTTCGTTGCGCTTCTGGTATTCGTGCTCGGACAGCTCGTTGAAGCGGGCGAGGCGGGCTTTCGACTTGGCCTGGCGCGCTTTCGGGTTTTGGCGCGACCATTCCAATTCCTTTTGCAGCGCCTTCTGGCGCGCCGATTCCGTCGCCTCTTCCTGCTTCAGGCGGGCTTGCTTCTGGTCCAGCCAGGTCGAGTAGTTACCCTTCCATGGAATGCCGTGGCCGCGGTCCAGCTCCAGGATCCATTCGGCTGCGTTGTCGAGGAAGTAGCGGTCATGGGTGATGGCCACCACAGTGCCGGGGAAGCGCAGCAGGAATTGTTCCAGCCAGTCGACCGATTCCGCATCCAGATGGTTGGTCGGCTCGTCGAGCAGCAGCATGTCGGGTTTCGACAGCAGCAGCTTGCACAGCGCCACGCGGCGCTTTTCACCGCCGGACAGCACGCCGATGGTGGCGTCCCATGGCGGCAGGCGCAGCGCGTCGGCGGCCATTTCCAGCTGCAAATTCAGATTGCCGCCGTCGGAGGTCGAAATGATCGCTTCCAGGCGTGCCTGTTCCGTGGCCAGGGCGTCGAAATCGGCGTCTTCCTCGGCATACGCGGCGTACACGGCTTCCAGCTTGGCTTGCGCTTCAAACACTTCGCCCAGGCCCGACTCGACTTCCTGGCGCACGGTTTTGGCCGGGTCCAGCTGCGGTTCCTGCGGCAGGTAGCCGATGTTCAGGCCCGGCATCGGCACGGCTTCGCCCTGGATGTCGGTGTCGATGCCTGCCATGATTTTCAGCAGGGTCGATTTGCCGGAGCCGTTCAGGCCCAGCACGCCGATCTTCGCGCCTGGGAAGAAGGACAGGGAAATATCTTTCAGAATCTGGCGCTTGGGCGGGACGATTTTGCCCACGCGATTCATGGTGTAGACGTAATTTGCCATTAGAAATCTCGGGTGATATACAAAGACGGACAGGATACGGTAAACGCCCGCTTCCGGCCAGCGCTGCGCGCTGCGGAAACGGACGCCAGGGGCAAGACTAGGCGGCGGCGCGCGCCTTGCGGGCCGTCCACAGCCCTTCGGCCGCATACAGGGCCAGGGCCGTCCAGATGACGAGGAAGCCCAGCATGCGCTCGGGCGTGAACGATTCGTGGAAGACCCACACGCCGATCAAGAGCTGGCCCGTGGGGGCGATGTATTGCAACAGCCCCAGCACGGCCAGCGGCAGGCGGCGCGCGCCGGCGGCAAACAGCAGCAGGGGAATGGCCGTGATGGGGCCGGACGCCAGCAGCAGCGCGCGCGTGGCGGTGGAATCCGTGTTGACGAAGCCGCTCTGGCCATGCCACGCCAGCCACAGCATGTAGGCCAGCGCCAGGGGGAACAGAATCAAGGTTTCGAACGACAAGCCTTCCAGCGCGCCCAGCGCGGCCGTCTTGCGCAGCAAGCCATAGCCGCCGAAGGTGGCCGCCAGCAGCAGGGCAATCCACGGCACCTGTCCCGCCTGCCAAGTGAGCCAGGCCACGCCGCAGGCGGCCAGGCCGATGGCCAGCCATTGCAGGCGGCGCAGGCGCTCGTGCAGCAGCAAAAAGCCCAGCATGACATTGATCAGGGGCGTGATGAAGTAGCCGAGGCTGGCGTCGACCACGTGGCCGTTGTTGACGGCCCAGATATAGATGAACCAGTTGGCGGACAGCAAAAATGCGCTGGCGACGAAGCTGGCCACGACCCTGGGCTGCGCTTTCAGGCTGCCCAGCCAGCTCCACTGCCGGCGCACGGTCAGCACGATTCCCAGGAACAACAGCGACCAGACCATGCGGTGCGCCAGGATTTCCTGCGGCGCGATCTCGCCGATGGCGTGGAAGTACAGGGGGAACAGGCCCCAGCACAGGAAGGCGAGGGAGGCGTAGAGCATGCCTGGATTCATGATGGGCTTCGCTGGAGAGTAGACAGTCTGTCATTATGGCTGAAAACATCGGGGGCTGCCCGGCGCCGCTGGCGAGGCGTAGAATGGCAACAAATCAATGGCCGCATGTCCGCGCAGCAAGGCGGAGCGGCACAAAACCACGACCTTGGGGCAGCTGCGGAACCATGCAAAAATACTCTTGCTATTTGCTAATACCTATCATATTGTGCGATGCAACAAAACAAAAACGGGTGCAACCTTGACGTCGGAACATAAAAAAAGCGGCCTTGCCGGCTTGACGCTGGCGGCCGTCGGCATCGTTTACGGCGATATCGGCACCAGTCCGCTGTACACCCTGAAGACCGTCTTCGACCCGGCCCACGGCCTGCTGCTCTCGCACGAGAATCTGCTGGGCATCGTCTCGCTGATTTTCTGGGGCCTGACCCTGATCGTCTCGCTCAAGTACGTGACCCTGGTGTTGCGCGCCGACAACCGCGGCGAGGGCGGCATCATGGCTCTGATGGCGCTGGTGCTGTCGTCCGTCAGCCGCCTGTCGCGCTGGCATTTCCCGCTGATGGTGATCGGCGTCTTCGGCGCCACCCTGTTCTATGGCGACAGCGTGATCACGCCGGCCATTTCCGTGCTGTCGGCGATCGAAGGCCTGGAAGTGGCCACGCCCGCCTTCAGTCCCTACGTGGTGCCGCTGACGATCGCCGTGCTGGTGGGCCTGTATTCGGTGCAGTCGCACGGCACGGCCGGCATCGGCCGCTATTTTGCTCCCGTTATGGTGCTGTGGTTTGCCGCGCTGGCCGGCATGGGCGTGGTCAACATCATCAAGTCGCCGGCCATCCTGGCCGCGCTCAATCCCCTGCACGCAGCCACTTTCCTGATGAATAACGGCTTCGTCGCCTTCGTCGCCCTGGGCGCCGTGGTGCTGGCGCTGACGGGCGCCGAGGCGCTGTACGCCGACATGGGCCACTTCGGCAAGAAGCCGATCCGCCTGGCCTGGTTCCTGATCGCCTTTCCCGCGCTGGCGCTGAACTACCTGGGCCAGGGCGGCTTGCTGCTGGCGCATCCGGAAGCCGTCTCGAATCCGTTTTACCAGCAACTGGGCGCGTGGAGCGTGTATCCGCTGGTGATCCTGTCGACCATGGCCACCGTGATCGCCTCGCAGGCGACCATTTCCGGCACCTTCTCGATGACCAAGCAAGCGATCGCGCTGGGCTTCCTGCCGCGCATGCGCGTGCGCCACACGTCGGAAAGCGAAATCGGGCAGATCTACATCCCCGCCGTGAACTGGCTGCAACTGGCCGTGGTGCTGCTGGCCGTCATCGGCTTCGGTTCCTCGGAAAACCTGGCCGCCGCCTACGGCATCGCCGTGACGGCCACCATGCTGTCGACGACGATCCTGACCTTCTTCGTCATCCGCTACCGCTGGAAGATGAACCTGGCCCTGTGCTGGGCCGCCACGGGCTTTTTCCTGATCATCGACGTCAACCTGGTGTCGGCGACTGCCCTGAAACTGTTCCACGGCGGCTGGTTCCCGTTGCTGCTGGGCTCGATTTTGTTCATCGTCATGCTGACCTGGAAGCGGGGCCGCCAGCTGGTGTTCCAGAACCTGGAAAAGCATGCGATTCCGCTCGACGATTTCCTCTCGTCGCTGTTCATCGCGCCGCCGCTGCGCGTACCCGGCACGGCCATCTTCCTGCGCGGCGAAACGGATGGCGTGCCGCACGCGCTGCTGCATAACTTGCTGCACAACAAGGTGTTGCATGAACGGGTGATCTTCCTCACCGTCTTCATGCATGAAGAGCCGTGGGTGGCGCCATCGGAGCGCGTGCGCGTGGTGGACCTGGGCCACCAGTGCTACCAGGTCAACGTGCATTACGGCTTCAAGGATGAACCCGACATTCCGGCCGCGCTGGCGCAGTGCGCCCAGCAGGGACTGGACTTCGAGATGATGGAAACGTCATTCTTCATCGCGCGCCAGACCATCATCTCGACGCCGGGCGCCGGCATGATGCCGTGGCGCGAGCACCTGTTCGTCACCATGTCGCGCAATGCGCGCACGGCGGCTGACTACTATCAGATTCCGAGCAACCGGGTGATCGAACTGGGCACGCAGGTGGAAATATAGATATTGTGTCAACGTTGCAGCGAGGCACATTTATTGCCGTGCTTACGTCTGCTTACAAATGGGCTACGCGAGTCCTGTTAAACTCCAGCCCGTACCGGTCCGCACCGTACGGGCTTAGCCACACACCAATATTTAAAGGGAAACCATGAAATCGGTATTTCAAATGATCGCCACCCTCGCTTGCGCCGTGGCCCTGACCGCTTGCGGCGCTGCTGCCAATACCGAGAAGCCGGTCGTGCTTGACCCGAATACGCAAGTGAAGGAACTCCTCTTTCCCGACCTGGTGAAAGGCACCGGCACGGCGGCCGCGGCGGGCGATACCCTGACGGTGGCCTATACGGGCTGGCTGTATGACGCGAGCAAGCCGGACGGCAAAGGCGTGCAATTCGAAACGTCGCCCCCTCTCCAGCCTTTTACGTTTGTCCTCGGCATCGGCAAAATGATCCTGGGCTGGGATCGCGGCCTGGTCGGCATGCAGGTAGGCGGCACGCGCCGCCTGCTCATTCCGTATGACCTCGGCTATGGCGTGAGCGGCACCCGCGACAGGGTCACGAATGCGGTGGTGATCCCGCCTTACGCCGGCCTGGTGTTCGACATCACGCTGCAAAAAGTGGAAAAAAAGTAAGCACGCGCAAGGTGCACGGACAAAGGGCGACTCCATGGAGTCGCCCTTGTTGTTTTTGCGGCGGATTCAGGCGGGCGCCAGTTCCTGGAAGTAATACGTGGCGCCGCCCAGATTGGCCGGTGCGTCATATTGCAGCACTTGCGTGCGGCGCAGCGCCACCGGTGCGCTGAAGGCGGGGCCGTCGTAGACGAAGGTGTGGAATTCGCCGTTTTCGCCGCAGGCGTCGACGCCGGGCGGCAGGTCGGCCAGGAATGCGGCGTCGAACTCGCGCCCGCAAAATTCGCGCGGCAGGTGCTGGCCATTGATGCACACGACGATGGCCTTGAAGCCGGCGGCAAGGAACTCATCGACCAGCGCGCGCCGATCCTCGCCCCACAGGGGCAAATGGGCCGTCAGGCCGGCTGTGGCGCAGACTTTTTCTTCCCAGTCGCGGTGGGGCTGCAAGTCGATGTCGCCGAAGATGGCGTGTTCTATGCCTGCGTCTTTCGCCGCGCGCAGCATGGCGACGAATTGCTCCTCGTAGCTGGCCCAGCTGGCGTGATAGCGCTGCAGGCGCGCGCCCAGGCTGGCTGCCTGCGCTGCGAGCAATTCCGGCGGCACGCCGTGCGAGCGCGACTTGCGGCCGTCTTCATCCATGGCCGTGATCAGCAGCGGCACGCTCGTGCCGGCGTTGCGCGCGCGCCACAGGGCCAGGCAGGAATCCTTGCCGCCGCTCCAGGAAATCAGGGCCGTCGTCATGCCGCCGCGCCTGGCTGCACGGCGCGCAGCATGTCGACGTGCTCGATGCCGTCTTCGTCGTAGGGCGCGCTGACGGTGACAAAGCCGAAGGACTGGTAGAAGCGCTCCAGGTAGTGCTGCGCGCCGATGCGGATGGCGTGGCCCGGGTGCCGGCGTTCGGCGCGCGCGATGCCCTCAAGCAATAGCTGCTTGCCCGCGCCCGTGGTGCGCGCCTCGGGCGCCGTCAGCACGCGGCCCAGCGACATTTCCACATACTTGGCGCCCGGCGCCAGCACGCGCAGATAGGCGGCCAGCCGGCGTTCGCCGTCGACCGTTTGCCAACCCAGCAAATGCATGGCTTGCTGGTCATGGCCATCGAGGTCCGGGTAAATGCACTGCTGTTCGATGACGAACACGCGCTGGCGCAAGGCCAGCACCTGGTACAAATCGTGGGGGCCGAGTTCGTCGAACGTGTTCCATTGCCAGCTGATCATGGGTCATCCTTGATTGAGAGTGGCCATGATTTTACCGGCTTCACGCCGCCGGCGCGGGATAGCGCTGCGCATACCACTGCTTCAGGTGCTCGATGCAGCGCGTCACGCGGGGCGCCACCAGCTGGCGCGATGGGTAGATGGCAAACAGCGCCAGGCTGGGACGCTCCACCTCGGGAAACAGCTCGACCAGCGCGCCGCTGGCCAGTTCTTCGCGGCAGACAAAGGTGGGCAGGATGCCGATGCCCAGGCTCCGCAGGATCAGGCTGCGCATGAACAGGGTGTTATTCGTGCGCACCCAGTTCGGCACTTCGATGTCGCTGTGCGGCCCCGCATGGCGCAGCGGCCAGCGGCTGCCGAACAGGGCGTGGCTGTAGATGAAGCAGCGCTGGCGCGTCAGGTCCGTGGGGGCCAGCAGGGGACCGTGGCGTTCCAGGTAGGCGGGCGCGCAGCAGATGTGCAGGCGGTAGTCGTGGATGTGGCGCGCCACATAGCTCGAATCGGTGAGCGCCGTGGTGACGCGGAAACCCAGGTCGTAGTTGGCCGCCGCCAGGTCCACGTATTCATCCTTCAGGTCGACGTCCAGGCGCAAGGCCGGCCACTCGGCCATGAAATCGGCCAGGCCCTCGGCCAGCTCGCCCACGCCCAGCGATAATGGCGCGTTGATGCGCAGGCGGCCCGTCACGTGGGCCGTCGAGTGGGCCACCATGTCCTCGGCTTGCGCCAGTTCGTCGAGCAGCTTGCGGCAGTGCTCGAGGTAGGCGGCGCCCGTTTCCGTCAGGGCCAGCTGGCGCGTGGTACGCGTCATCAGGCGTCCGCCCAGTTCCTGCTCCAGCTGGCCGATGCGCCGGCTCACATACGAGGCCGACAGGTCCAGTTCATCGGCCGCGCGGCGAAAGCTGCCCAGCTCGGCCACGCGGCGGAACAGCTGCATCGCCTGTAATTTATCCATGGCGTTCCCATTCGGTCGTATTCAGCATTAGTCAGCTGCATTATTCATCATTTTTCTCCATTTTGATTCGGAATATGCTGGCGGCTTCTCTACTGGAATCCTCATGATGAAAAAATTAATCTTAAGCAGTGTGCTGCTCGCCGCCTTTTCCACCGCCCAGGCGGCCGACGTTCTCGTCGTGCTGTCCGACGCGAACCACCTCGAATTGCGCGATGGCAAGGTCTTCGCGACGGGCTTTTATCTGAATGAATTGATGCAGCCCGTCAAAAAGCTGCTCGACGCGGGCCACACGGTGACGTTCGCCACGCCGCAGGGCCAGGCACCCACGCTGGACGCCAGTTCGGATACGGCCGCCTACTTTGGCGGCGACGCGGCCGCGCACGCGGCGCACAAGGCGCTGCTGGACCAGCTGGCGCTGACGGTGCCGGGCCGCTCGCCCGTGATCAGCCTGAAACGGGTGGCGCAGATCGGCTATGGCCACTATGCGGCCGTGCTGGTGCCGGGCGGCCACGCGCCCATGCAGGACTTGTTGAAGGATGCCGGCCTGGGCGCCTTGCTGCGCCAGTTCCACGCGGACGGCAAGCCGACGGCGCTGCTGTGCCACGGGCCCATCGCCCTGTTGTCGGCCCTGCCGCAGGCGGCCCAATTTACGGCCGCGCTGGAAGCGGGCCAGACGCCGCCCGCGCCGGCCGGCTGGATCTACAGCGGCTACCGCATGACGGTAATCAGCAACCAGGAAGAGGCGGCGGCGCAGGGCGCGCTCGGCGGCGGCACGATGAAGTTCTATCCGCAGTCGGGCTTGCAGGCGGCCGGCGCGCAGTATGTGCAGAACCAGGCGCCGTGGAGCAGCAACGTGGTGGTCGACCGCGAACTGATCACGGGACAGAATCCCGCCTCGGCGCCGGCCCTGGCGGACAAGCTGCTGCAGGCGCTGCGCTGAAAAAATCCCCGGCGGCGCCTGGGGGCGCGGCCGGGGATGCGCCCCAAGGCGGTGGGGATTACACGATCGTCAGGGTGACGTCGATGTTGCCGCGCGTGGCGTTCGAGTACGGGCACACGATGTGGGCGGCGGCGACCAGCGCTTCGGCGGCGGCGCGTTCCATGCCTGGCAGCGAGATTTTCAGTTCCACTTCGATGCCGAAGCCCGTCTCAATGGCGCCGATGCCGACGTTGCCTTCGATCGACAGGTCCGCCGGCAGGGCGATCTTGTCGCGGCCGCCGACGAATTTCATGGCGCCGATGAAGCAGGCCGAGTAGCCGGCGGCGAACAGTTGTTCCGGATTGGTGCCGACGGCGCCATTGCCGCCCAGTTCTTTTGGCGTGGTCAGCTTGACGTCCAGCACATTGTCGGACGACACGGCGCGGCCTTCGCGGCCTCCGGTGGCGGTAGCTTGGGCGCGGTACAGGACTTGTTTGATCGACATGATGGTTTTCCTTGAGTTGATTAAATAGTTGACTACTAAATAGTGTGCTACTTGTTTCGTGGGCGGGTGCCCCAGGATGCCCGTCTGAAGAAGCGGTGTGCGGCGTCCATGTACACAATATATATCGCACGCTATTTAATTGCAAGCGATTTTATTTGCGCGTGGCGCGGATTGAAGCTTTATTTTCTTGCCTTTGTCGCCAGTATTGCCCTTCCATCGCATAATGGCCACCGCCGCTGGCGCCGATAGTTATGCTTGGCCCCACTTCACTCCCCAAGGAAAAATCATGACTAGCCTCTTCTTTATCCTGCGCATCACCGTGGCCACGATGGTCGCCTACATCATCGCCACGGCGATTCTGGTCGAGAATTTCCTGCGCCATGTCTTCGGGCAGACGGAAGGCTTTTTTGTCATCGTCGGCGCGCTGCTGGCGAGCGCCGTCGTCACGAATGCGTTTTCGCACGTGCGGCGCGTGCGCCTGATCGCCGGCGCCGTCAATGCCGGCACCCTGTCGAGCCGCCAGCGGCGCCAGATCGAGATTCCGTTCGAGGCGGGCGAGGCGTTCGACATGATCGACGCGGCCATCCGCGAACTGCCGGGCAGCGAAGTGGTCGAAAGCGCGCGTGACAGCCTGCAGGTGCAGGCCCGCGTGCGCCGCGCCGCGCCCTACACGCACACGGGCTTGCCCCGCATGCGCCTGCTGGGCTTCCTGGAGCCGCGGCCGAACCAGATTCTCGCCACCGTCACGCCGAATGGCGAAGCGGGCAGCGTCACCCTGATCTGCGAACCGGCGCGCAACGCCTGGACCGACTGGTTCCTCGTCGACCATGGCAGCAACCTGGAAAACGCGGAGGCGGTGACGCGGGCGATGACGCGCCGGGTGGCGCAGCGCCGCCGTGGCGAGCAGGCCGAGGCGCGCCAGACGGTGACGGAAAAGGAACTCACGGTGGCCAAGCTGAGCCTGCTGCATGCGCAGGTCGAGCCGCACTTCCTGTACAACACCCTGGCCAGCGCGCAGCTGCTCACGCGCAGCGACCCCGTGCGCGCCGACGAAATGCTCGGCAACCTGATCCTGTACTTGCGCCACTCGCTGCCGCGCACGGAGCAAGCCATGTCGACCCTGGGTACGGAGCTGGAACGGGCGCGCGCCTACCTCGATATCCTGAAAATCCGCATGGGCGCACGCCTGAACCTGCAGATTGAGGTGCCGCAATACCTGCGTCAGGCGGAACTGCCGCCGATGATGCTGCAAACCCTGGTGGAAAACGCCATCAAGCATGGCCTGGAGCCGAAAAGCGGCGGCGGCACCATCTGGATCATGGCGCGCAGCGGCAACGGCACGGTGATCGTCACGGTGGCCGATGACGGCAAGGGGCTCAGCGATGACGGCGCCGGCACGGGCATCGGTTTACGCAATGTGCGCGAGCGCCTGCGTCTGACCTACGGCAATGCCGCCGCGTTTGCCATTGTCGCCAATTTCCCCGATGGCGTGACGGCCACCATCACGGTGCCCGACAGCACGGCGCAAGGAGTTTCCTATGCATCAGCCTGAGATGACTTGCGTCATTGCCGAAGACGAAGCCCTGCTGCGCGACGCGCTGGTGGCCCTGCTGGCCGAAGAGTGGCCCAGTTTGCGCATCGTCGCCGCCTGCGACGACGGCGGCGCGGCGCTCGAGGCCATCGCCACCCTGCGCCCCGATATCGCCTTCCTCGACATCCGCATGCCGGGCTTGACGGGGCTGGAAGTGGCGGCCGGCGCGCTGGAAGCGAGTCCCGCCACGCAGGTGGTGTTCGTCACCGCCTACGACCAGTACGCGATCGATGCCTTCGATAACGGCGCCGTCGATTATCTATTGAAACCGATAGCCCGCGAGCGCCTGCAGGCGACCGTGCAGCGCGTGCAGGCACGGGCCGGCAAGAGCCAGGCGGGCGACGGCGCGCTGGCCGGCTTGCTGCAGCAATTGAGCAGCGCCTTGCCGGCGGCGGCCAAGTCGCCGCCGCTGGTGTGGCTGACGGCCAGCAGCGGCAAGGATACGCGGCTGATCATGGTGGAAGACATCGCCTATTTTCAGTCCGACACCAAGTACACGGCCGTCATGACGGCGGAAGGCGAGGCGCTGCTGCGCAAGCCGATCCGCGAACTGCTCGACGTGCTCGACCCGGCCATCTTCAAGCAGATCCACCGCTCCACCATCGTCAACATGAAGATGGTGGCCTCGGTCACGCGCGACGAGGTGGGGCGTGGCGCTTTGCGCCTGAAAACGCGGCCGGAAACCCTGGCCGTGAGCCAGCCGTTCATGGCGCTGTTCCGCAATATGTAGGCTGGCTTAATCGGCCGTTTCAAAGCCTTCGAGCACGTTGACGACATTGATGCCGATTTCCTTCACGGCATAGCCCCCTTCGAGGATGAAGGCGGTGGGCAGGTTCAGATGCGCGAGGCGTTCGCCCACGCGCAGGTAGTCGCCGCTTTGCAGGGCGAAGTGCGACAGCGGGTCGCCGGCAAAGGTGTCCACGCCGAGCGAGACCACCAGCGCGTCGGGTGCATACATATTGATGCGCAGGCAAGCCGTTTCCAGCGCGGCGAACCAGCTGGCCGTGGACGTGCCGGGGGGCAGCGGCAAGTTGACGTTGTAGCCCAGCCCCGCGCCGCTGCCCGTTTCATCGGCGTGGCCCAGATAAAACGGATATTCGCTGCGCGGGTCGGCGTGCAGGGAGGCGAACAGCACGTCGTCGCGCTGGTAAAAGATGCTTTGCGTGCCGTTGCCGTGGTGGTAATCGATATCGAGGATGGCGACCTTGCGCGCGCCGTCGTCGAGCAGATGCTGCGCGGCCAGCGCCGCGTTGTTCAGAAAACAGTAGCCGCCGAAGAAATCGCTGCCCGCATGGTGGCCCGGCGGGCGCGTCAGGGCGAACGTGGCCCGCTCGCCCAGGCGCAGCGCATGGGCCGCATTGACGGCGCAGTCGGCGCCCGTCTTGGCCGCCGTCCACGTGCCGGCCGTCAGCGGCGTGCCATTGTCCATCGAGTACAGCCCCAGCTTGGCCGTGAAGTCATCCGGTTCGATATCGCTGCGCAAGGTGCGCACGGGCCACACGGATGGCAAGGCGTCCTTGCCCGCGTTGTCGGGATCGAGCGCCAGCCAGTCGTGCCAGGCGTGGCGCAAAAAATGCAGGTAGCGGGGCGTGTGGATGCGCTCCAGCGACGTCAGCGGCACGCCGTGCGGCGTGACGATGCGGCCCAGGTTGCGCCGTCCCAGTTCGGCCACCACCATGTCGGCCCGCTCGGGCGTCTCGAAGCAGGGCACCAGGGTGCCGCGAAACATTTCGAAGCGGCCCCGGTGCTGGCTGTGCAATTCATTGTAGAAGGTCAGCATGGGGGCGCTTTGCGCAAGGTCAGACTCAGGTGTGCGAGCACAGGGTGCTGGCGCGGTAGGCGGCGACGAAATCGTCGAAGCTGCCGGCCGGTGCCGCTTCCATGGCGCGCTGCTCGGCCAGCGAGCTGGCGGCCATCTCGTCAAAATACGCGCTTTGTTCCTGCGTTGCCGGCTGCGCGCGGAAATAGGCGGCGTGGCGTTCGCTCTGGCGCAGGCCGAAGGCCGCAAACGAGCCGCCGTTGGCGCGCAGTTCGGCCAATACCTTCGCCGATGGCGTCGCATCCGGGTCGGCCAGTTTGCGGGCTTGCGCGGCCAGGCTGTCCGCATGCTGCGTGCCGCCGAGGCGCGCGTCGAGCAAGGCCGCCACGGGCGCGATGCGCGCCAGCAACTCTTCGCCCCAGGCCTGCAGGGTGATCTCTTCGCCGTCGCGGCGCAGGGTCAGGCCCGGCTTGCGGCCTTCCTTGACGGTGCGGGCGAAATTGTTCGTGTAGCAGGCGCTTTGCTCGGCCGAGATGGGACCACTGTCGTCGAGCGCGCAGAACAGCAGGAAGGCGTCGAGGAAGCGGCCCGTTTCCAGGCTGATGCCGACCGGTTCGAACGGGTCGACATCCATGCAGCGCACTTCGATGTATTGCACGCCGCGCAGGCACAGGGCCTGGATCGGGCGCTCGCCCGTGCGGATCACGCGTTTCGGACGGATGGTCGAATAGTATTCATTTTCGATCTGCAGCACGTTGGTGGAGAGCTGAATCCACTCGCCATCCTTCTTTGTGCCCAGCGCCGCGTACGGCGGATATGGGTCGTTGACGGCGTGCGTGAGGGCGTTGACGTAGTCGTCCAGGCTGTTTTCGTGCGGGCGCAGGCCGGACTGGGCATCGTTCTGGTAGCCGAGGTCGCTCATGCGCAGGCTGGTGGCGTACGGCAGGAACAGGGTGTCGTCGGATAGGGTGTCGAGCTTGTGCGCGCGGCCGCGCAGGAAACCGGCCGACAGGGCAGGCGAAGCGCCGAACAGATACATCAGGAGCCAGCTGTAGCGGCGGAAATTGCGGATCGTCGCCAGGTAGCTTTCCGACTGCACGTCTTTCGGCGTGGCCGCCGCGTGGGTGGGGCTGGCGCTGGTGTCCGGATTGCCGGCCAGCGCCTGCCACAGCTGCTCGTCGAGCGAGTAGTTGTAATGGATGCCGGCGATGCATTGCATGGCTTTGCCATAGCGCAATGCCAGACCGCGCCGGTAGACGTGCTTGAGCATGCCCATGTTCGAGCTGCCGTAGTTGGCGATTTCGATGTCCGCTTCGGGCGGCAGCTGGCACGGCATCGACTGGCTCCACAGCAACTCGTCGCCGAGGCGGCTGTAGGCGTGGCGGTGCACGGTGTCCAGTTTGCTTAATGTCGTGGCGATGTCCTGTTCCGCCGGCGTGATGAATTCGAGCAGCGCTTCGGCGTAATCGGTGGTGATTTCAGGGTGCGTCAGCGCCGAGCCCAGGGCGGCGGGGTGGGGCGTGGAAGCCAGATGGCCGGCATGGTCGACGCGCAGGGTTTCACGCTCGATGCCGCGCAAGCCGCCCAGCAGCGCGCGGTTGGCATCTTCGGTCAGCAATGCCAGGCGGCGAGTCAACAGGTTGGGCAATTTGAGCTTCCTTTCTTGTGCAGCATATAAATAATTTGTGCTGAGATTAACCGAATTTTGGCAAATGCGTCGGCGCCGGCCCAAAAAACGCCGCGTCGCCAGCGTCCGCCCCGGGGAACAGGGACGGCGCTTCGGTCAGGAATTCGCTTGATATTTTAACAAACTGCGGGGGATCTGGCGCGCTGCCGGATCAAGCTTTGCGCAGCGAATGGCGGTCAGCCGTGGCGGGCGCCGCTGACCCGTTCGATGCCGGCCAGGTCGCGCCAGCTTTGCACTTTGCTGTAGCCGGCGTCGGCCAGCAAGCCGCGCACAGATGCCGCCTGATCGTAGCCGTGTTCCATCAGCAGCCAGGCGCCTGACGCCAGGTGGCGCGCGGCGCCGGAGACGATGGTGCGCAGGGCCGACAGGCCATCCGCGTGGTCGGTCAGCGCGCCGGCCGGCTCGAAGCGCAGATCGCCTTCGGCCAGGTGGCGGTCGCCGCTGGCGATGTAGGGGGGATTCGAGACGATCAGGTCGAACTTTTCCGTGCCCAGTGCTTCGAACCAGTCGCTGGCCATGAAGGTGATGTTGACGCCGTTGGCGCTGGCGTTGCGGCGCGCCACGGCCAGCGCCGTGCTGCTCACATCGAGTGCCGTGACGACGGCGTCGGGCCGCGTATGTGCCAGAGCGACGGCGATGGCGCCGCTGCCCGTGCCCATGTCGAGCACCCGTCCGCCGGGCGGCAGGCGTTCGAGCGCCAGTTCCACCAGCACTTCCGTGTCGGGGCGGGGGATCAGCACGGCGTCGTTCACTTCGAACGGCAGGCCGAAAAACTCGCGCTGGCCGACGATGTAGGCGATCGGCTCGCCCTGCAGGCGGCGTGCCAGCAAGGCTGACAAACGGGCCGCTTCGTCGGAAGTGAGGACTCGCTCCGATTGCGTGATCAGGCTCACGCGCGACAGGCCCAGCGCGTGGCCCAGCAGGATGCGGTTGTCGAGCGGATCGAGCAGGGGACGGATTTGCAGGGCGCCGACAGTGCTGCCGGCGGGGATCAGTGTTTCTGGCATAGTGCTTTCAATTATTTCTGACGGCGCAGCAAGGTCCACAGCAAGGTGAGGGCGAAGATGGCGAACCAGATGAACGCCCATTGCGGGATCGACAGGCCGAAGAATGGCTCGCCCGCGTTTTCGCAGGCGCCATACGATTCAAACATGAAGGGCATGAGTTCGGCCGTGAAGACCTTGTTCAGCGCCGTTTCCACCGGGTCGATGCCGCACGAAAAGCCGGGGTTGGCCAGCACGTACAGGTGCTTGGCGCCGACGCCCAGGCCGCCCAAGGCCGCCAGCACGCCGACGCCCGCGCCGATCTTCGGCCGGTTGGCCGCCGCGCCGGCCAGGCAGGCGATGCCGATGGCGAGGAACAGGTAGCGCTGGATCACGCACAGCGGGCACGGCGCCATGTTCATGGCATGCTGCAAATACATGGCCACGCCCAGCATCAGGAAACACAGGGCGGCGGTCAACAGGAGGACGGTGCGTGAATTTTTCATGGGCGACACGGTGAGGTGGATGGAATCGAGCTGGTCATTTTCGCACAAGGCCGGATTTTTATTGCTTAGCCGCTACTTAAACCCTTGATTTGGCTGAGCGCGTTAAAAAGTGTTCAGGGCAAGGCGCAGCGCCGCAGGCAGTACGAATGTACGGCCAGGCGATGCAACGCCGCCATGGACGCTTTTAATCGCCCAGCGCTGCTAAAAGTTCCGCCTGGTGTTCCGCCGCCAAGGCATTCGTCAAGTCCGTCAAATCCCCATCCATGATGAAGTCCAGCTTGTACAAGGTCAAATTGATGCGGTGGTCCGTCAGGCGGCCTTGCGGGAAATTATAGGTGCGGATGCGCTCGCTGCGGTCGCCCGAGCCGATCAGGCTCTTGCGGGTGGCCGCTTCCTTCGACTGCTGTTCGCGCAGCTGCACGTCCTTGATGCGCGCGGCCAGCACTTTCATCGCCTGCGCCTTGTTCTTGTGCTGGCTGCGGTCATCCTGGCATTCCACCACGATGCCGGTCGGCAAGTGGGTGATGCGCACGGCGGAATCCGTTTTATTGATGTGCTGTCCGCCCGCGCCCGAGGCGCGGTAGGTGTCGATGCGCAGGTCGGCCGGGTTGATGTTGACGTCTTCCACTTCATCCGCTTCCGGCATCACGGCCACCGTGCAGGCCGACGTGTGGATGCGGCCCTGCGTTTCCGTGGCCGGCACGCGCTGCACGCGGTGGCCGCCCGACTCGAATTTCAGTTTCGAATACGCGCCATTGCCGACGATACGCACGATCACTTCGCGGTAGCCGCCCAGGTCGGAGTCGGACGAGGACACGAGTTCCACCTGCCAGCGGTTGCGCTCGGCAAAGCGCGTGTACATGCGCAATAAATCGCCGGCGAACAGGGCCGATTCATCGCCGCCCGTGCCGGCGCGAATTTCCAGGAAGATATTGCGCTCGTCGTTGACGTCCTTCGGCAGCAGCATGGTTTGCAATTCGCGCTCCAGTCGCGCCATGGTGGTCTTGGCCGCCTCGATTTCTTCCTGGGCGAATTCCTTCATGTCCGGATCGGACAACATCTCTTGCGCTGTCGTAATATCGTTGCCCGCTTCCTGGTAGGAATGGTACAGGGCGACCAGCGGACCCAGTTCGGCGTGCTCGCGCGTCATCTTGCGGTAGCTGTCCATGTTCGACGTGGCGTCCGGGTGCATCAGCAGTTCGTCGAGTTCGACCAGGCGGTTCGCCAGTTGATCGAGTTTGGCCAGCATGGATGGTTTCATAGCGATTCGCGGTAAAAGGTGTAGGGATGATACGGGCCCGGCAGGCGGGCAGGGGTGGCCGCGCGGGCGGCCAGCGGGGCTGCGCTAACGGCGGGGGCGGAACAGTTTCGGCAGCAGGGTGACCAGCTGCTTGCGCTCGTCGCCTTGCGCGTGGTGCAGCGCTTGCTGCGGGCCGTGCAGGAACTTGGCCGTCAAGCCTTTCGACAGCGCTTCCAGGACGGCGTCGATGTCGGCGCCCTTGGCCAGCATCTTGCGCGCCCGTTCCACTTCTATCAGGCGCAAGGATTCGCTGTTTTCATGCAAATGCTGGATGACGGGCACCATGGCGCGGTCGTCGACCCAGCTCATGAACGATTGCACGCGCGTCTCGATGATGGCTTCGGCTTGCGCCACGGCCGCTTGCCGGCTTTCCAGGCCCGTCTGCACGACCTTGCCCAGGTCGTCGACCGTGTACAGGAAGACGTCGTTCAAACGGCCCACTTCCGCTTCGATGTCGCGCGGCACGGCCAGGTCGACCATGAACATGGGCTTGTGGCGGCGCGCCTTGATGGCGCGCTCGACCAGGCCCAGGCCCAGCAGCGGCAACGACGACGCCGTGCACGAGATGACGATGTCGAACTGGTGCAATTGCTCCGGCAAGTCGGCCAGGCGGATGGCCTTGCCGTTGAAGCGGTGCGCCAGTTCTTCGCCCCGCTCCATGGTGCGGTTGGCAATGGTGATGCTTTTCGGGTTTTGCGCCGCGAAGTGCGTGGCGCACAATTCGATCATTTCGCCGGCGCCGATGAACAGCACGTTCTGCTCGGCAATCTTGTCGAAGATGCGCTGCGACAGGCGCACGGCGGCGGCCGCCATCGACACGCTGTGGGCGCCGATTTCCGTGCTGCTGCGCACTTCCTTGGCGACGGAAAAGCTGCGCTGGAACAACTGGTGCAGATATGTGCCCAGGCCGCCCGCCTCGTCGGCCGTGCGGATGGCGTCCTTGATCTGCCCCAGGATCTGCGTTTCGCCCAGCACCATCGAATCGAGCCCGGAGGCGACGCGGAAGGTGTGGCGCACGGCATCGTGCTGCGGCAACATATATAAGTGGGGGCGCAGCTCGCTGTAGTTGAGCTTGTGATAATCGGCCAGGAAATGCGCGCCCGCGTCGAGCGGATTGGGCACGTGGCTGGCCGCATACAGCTCGGTGCGGTTGCAGGTCGACAGGATGGCCGCTTCGTCGTTGTCGCGCAAGTCGATGCGCTGGAACCAGGTGCGCGCCGCCATCACCGCCTGGCCCAGGTGCTCAGGCGCAAACGCCAGCTGTTCGCGGAGCGACACTGGGGCGGTGGTATGGTTGAGGCCTACGGCGAGCAGTTGCATTTCAGGGCTGTTGGGATGGCTTATGCCGACATTATAACGCTTTGTGCCCGTGCTTTGAGCAGGTCAGCCGTTTGCCGCCGTTCAGCCGCCCAGTTTTTCCAGGCGATAACCGTAACTGTAGACGGGTACCAGCCTGTAGCCGTGTTCCGGTTTCAGCTGCAGCTTGTTGCGCACGCGCGAGACGTGGGTATCCATGGTGCGCGAGGGCAGGGCCGTGTCGCGCTGCCACACGGCTTCGTGGATGTAGGCGCGCGACAATGGACGGCCCAGGTTGCGGAAAAACAGCAGCGCCAGGGCGAATTCCTTGTGCGTCACGTCGAGCACTTCGCCATCGCGCAGCAGGCGGCCGGGACGGGTTTCAAACGTGTAATGACCGAATTGCAAGGTTTCGGCGCCATTCTGGGCCGGGTACGCCACGCGCAGCAGCGCCTGGGTGCGCAAGGTCAGTTCGCTGCGCCGCAAGGGCTTGATCATGTAGTCGTCGGCGCCCGCCGTCATGCCCGCCACCACATCGTCTTCGCCGGAACTGTTGGTCATAAACAACACGGGCGCCTTGGGCGCCAGTTTTTCCCGGGCACGGCGCAAGACTTCGGCACCGTCCAGATCGCTCACATGCCAGTCGAGGATGAGCATGTCGCAACTGTCCTTGCGCAGTTGCCCCAGCATGTCCTTGGCACTCTGAAACTCGTGGCAAGCGTGGCCGGCGGCGGTGAGCACCTGGCAGATCAGTTCTGCCTGGCTATGGTCGCTATCGAGTACGGCAATTCGCATAATGGGCTGGAGTGTGTAGCAACAAACAGACGGTCCGCTCTGCTTATCGTAATGTTAAGGAATGCTCAAGTGAAATATAACAGAGATTGCAACTGTGTCCAGTGAAATCGGCAGCGCAGGCCTTTACGTTACACTTGTTCATCTACCCATCACTCGCGGAGAAACGGCCATGGCAGACAAGAGCACCACCGATTGGACCCTGATACCGGCCAGCCGCGCGGACATCGAGCAAGTGCGCGAGCGTTGCCGGCGCCTGGTGCAGCGGCGTGCCATGATGTCGGCGGGCGCCTCTGCCATCCCCATTCCCGGCATCGACCTGATGTCCGACGTGGGTCTGTTTTCCATGCTGATCAACGATATCAACCACGAATTCGGCCTCACGCCCGAGCAGATCGAGCGCCTCAACCCGCAGTTCAAGATGATGGCCTACCGCGCGGCGGTGGGCATGGGCGGCATGCTGGTGGGAAAGTTGGTGTCGCGCGAACTGATCCTCCAGCTGCTCAAGCGCAGTGGCGTCAAGATTGCCACCAAGCAGGTGGCGCGCTTCGTGCCGTTTGCCGGCCAAGCGGTGGCGGCAGCCATCGGCTACGCCGTGTTCCGCCAGATCGGCAACCAGCACGTGAACGCCTGCGCCGCGGTGGCGCAGGAATTGCTTACGGTCAGGCCGGATTAGGCCTTACGCGTCCGGCAGCACCACGTTGACGTCGAGTACTTCCAGGTTGCCCTGGCGGTCCAGCGAAATCTTGATGTCGTCGGCATTGACCTTGGTGTACTTGGAAATGACGGCGATCAATTCCTTGTGCAGGGCGGGCAGGAAGTCCGGACCATCGCGTCCGCTGCGTTCGCGGGCGATGATGATCTGCAGGCGTTCCTTGGCCGCGGTGGCCGTCTTCGGCTTGGGGGGGAACAGGAAAGAAAGCAAGGCCATATCACTTCGCCCCAAAAATGCGCTGGAGTAATCCAGGCTTTTCATAGTTGGTAAAGCGCAACTCGACATCTTCGCCGAGGAAACGCGAGACCACGTCTTCATAGGCTTGCGCCACGTCCGTGCCCGTGAAATGGATGGCCGGGTTGCCCTGGTTCGAGGCGGCCAGCACTTGCTCCGATTCCGGAATGATGCCCACCAGCGGGATGCGCAGGATTTCCTGCACGTCCTGGTAGGACAGCATTTCATCCGATTCCACGCGTTTCGGCGAGTAACGGGTGATCAGCAAATGTTCCTTGACGGGCTCGCCGCCCGTCTGCGCGCGGCGCGACTTGGCTTGCAGGATGCCCAGGATGCGGTCCGAATCGCGCACCGACGACACTTCCGGGTTGGTGACGATGATGGCTTCATCGGCAAACGTCAGCGCCATCAGCGCGCCATGCTCGATGCCGGCCGGCGAATCGCAGATGATGAATTCGAAGCCCATGTTGATCAGGTCGTTCAACACGCGTTCCACGCCTTCTTCCGACAAGGCATCCTTATCGCGCGTTTGCGAGGCTGGCAGGATGAACAGGTTGTCGCAGTGCTTGTCCTTGATCAAGGCCTGGTTCAGGGTTGCTTCCTTGTTGATCACATTGATCAGGTCGTAGACGACGCGGCGCTCGCAACCCATGATCAGGTCGAGGTTACGCAGGCCCACGTCGAAGTCGAGCACGGCTGTCTTGTGGCCGCGCATGGCCAGGCCAGTGGAAAAACTGGCGCTAGAGGTCGTCTTGCCGACACCGCCCTTGCCGGACGTCACAACAATAATTCTTGCCACAAATAATCCTTTTCAGATATCTCTTGAATTGTGCAGCTTAAGAGCGGTTCACGGGAGTGACCGGATTGACAGAGTGTATATCGATTCTGTCTCCAGCCAAACGAATTTGCGCGGGTCCGCGCGCCATTTCTGCGGGGAAACCATCCTCGAACGTGCGGTACACGCCGGCGATCGAGACCAGTTCCGGTTCCATGGCCAGCGCGAAGATGCGCGCCTGGGCATTGCCCGAGGCGCCGGCCAGCGCGCGGCCGTACAGCGAGGAATATACGTGGATGCTGCCGTCGGCGATGATTTCGGCGCCATTGTTGACGACGGCGGTGATGATCAGGTCGCAGCCGCGCGCATAGATGCGCTGGCCGGCGCGCACGGGCGTGTCGATCACCATCACCTGGGCGTCGGCGCCCGACTGGGCGGCGGCAGTGGGCGTATCCTTGGGACCATCCTTGGGCGGCGCATCGTCGCGCGTCTTGCCGCTGTCGAGGCTCAAGCCTTGCGCCAGGATGGCGTCATGCATGTCGGCCGGGGCATTGCGCACGGCCACGGCATTCAAACGGTATTTTTTCAGCAAGGCCACGAGGGCGGCCCAGTCGATGGGCACGCTGCCGGGCGGCAAGGCCGCCACGTCCAGCACGGCCAGGTCGTCCTCGAAAAAGTCCGCCACGCCTCCCGTCATGTCGCGCAAGGCGGCATCGAGTGCCTGCGTATCGGCGCTATGCAGAATGGCGGAGACGGCAACGACGGTGGAAATCTTGATTTCGATAGGCTTCTGCGACGGGCTTTTGGACATAAACATTTATCAAAGTGAAACTGCGGCAGGCCAGATGTTCCGTACGGCAACAATGGGAGCAGTAAATTTCTTGCATTCTACTGCAAAAAAATCGGCATCAGGGGCCTGGCGCGTGCTATTCCGCAGGGCAACACCTACTTCACGTCAAAAAAAACGGACGGCGCCCCGGAAAACCGGTGCGCCGCCCCGAAAGCAGCCGAGAATGCGGCTTGAGTCCGCCTATCAAAACCTGCTGCGCGTCGTAATTTGCGGTCTGCGATGCTCACTGTACCTTCATACAGTTGCGCTTCTCAAGCACAACTTTCTTCCGCTCGCTACGGTTTTGTCAGGCCTTGCATGACCTTGTCATATTTTCATCACGCCGCGCGCATCTGCCGTGCTGCCGCGACCATGTTTTGCAAGGCCGCCTCCGTTTCCGCCCAGCCCCGCGTCTTCAAGCCGCAATCGGGGTTGACCCATAAATGCGCCGGGGGAATGACGGCGCTGGCCTTTTGCAGCAATGTCACCATGTCGAGGGTCGAGGGGATGCGCGGCGAGTGGATGTCGTATACGCCGGGGCCGATTTCGTTCGGATACTGGAACTGGCCAAAGCCCGCCAGCAGCGCCATGTCCGAGCGGCTCGTCTCTATCGTGATGACGTCGGCATCCATGGCGGCGATCTGCGGCAGGATGTCGTTGAACTGCGCATAGCACATGTGGGTGTGGATCTGCGTCGTGTCGCCAACGACGCAGGCGGCGATGCGGAAGGCGCGCGTGGCCCAGTCCAGGTAGGCGTCCCACTGGCCGCGGCGCAGCGGCAAGCCTTCGCGCAGGGCCGGCTCGTCGATCTGGATGATGCCGATGCCGGCCCCTTCCAGGTCGGCTACCTCGTCGCGCATGGCCAGGGCGATCTGCAGCGCCGTGGTGGCGCGCGGCTGGTCGTCGCGCACGAACGACCATTGCAATATCGTCACCGGACCCGTCAGCATGCCCTTCATCGGCTTGTTCGTCAGACTTTGCGCGTGCACCGTCCAGGCCACCGTCATGGCGGCCGGGCGCTGCACGTCGCCGTAGATGACGGGCGGCTTGACGCAGCGCGAACCGTACGATTGCACCCAGCCGTGGCGCGTGAAGACAAAACCGTCCAATTGTTCGCCGAAGTATTCGACCATGTCGTTGCGTTCCGCTTCGCCATGCACGAGCACGTCCAGGCCCAGCGCTTCCTGGCGGCTCACGGCGTGGGCGATTTCGGCGCGCATCTGCCGTTCATACTCGGCGCTCGCCAGTTCGCCCCGCTTGTGGCTGGCGCGGGCGGCGCGGATGGCCGGCGTCTGCGGGAAGGAACCGATGGTCGTCGTGGGGAAATCGGGCAGTTGCAAGCGCGCGCGCTGCATGGCTTGGCGCTGCGGGAAGCTGGAATCGCGGCGGTCCACGGTGGGAGACAGTGCTTGCAGGCGCTGCGCCACTTGCGGGCGGTGCACGCGGGGACTGGCACGGCGGCTGGCGACAGCCCGGCGGGACTGTGCCAGTGCGGCGTCATCGGGGTGGCCGGCGAGCGCGCCCTTGAGGATGGCGATCTCCGCCAGTTTTTCCGTGGCAAACGCCAGCCAGTTGCGGATGTCGGTGTCGAGCTCCGTTTCCGCTTCCAGGCTGAACGGCACGTGCAGCAGCGAGCACGACGGCGCCAGCCACAGGTGGCCGTCGCGCCTGGCTGCCAGCGGCCGCAGCACGGCCAGGGCCGCGTCGAGGTCGGTACGCCAGATATTGCGCCCGTCGACGATGCCAATCGACAAGACTTTATGCGCGGGCAGCCAGTCCGTCACGCTGATCAATTCATGCGGCGCGCGGATGCTGTCCACGTGCAGGCCGGCCACGGGCAGGCGGCACGTCAGGCTGAGGTTTTCTTCCAGCGGCGAGAAATACGTGGCCAGCAGGATATTCACGCCCACCTGGTTCAACTGCCAATACGTGCTTTCGAAGGCGCTGCGCCACGCATTGGGCAAGTCCAGGCCCAGGATCGGCTCGTCGAGCTGCACCCACGTCACGCCTTGCCGCTTCAGGCGGTCGAGCAGGGCGCCGTAGACGGGCAGCAATTGTTCCAGCAGGGCCAGGCGATCGAAGCCTGGCGTCTTTTCCTTGCCCAGCCACAAGAAGGTGAGGGGGCCGATCAGGGCCGCCTTGACCGGGTGGCCCAGCGCCTGCGCCTCGGCCACTTCCGCCAGCAGGCGCTCGCAAGCGAGCGAAAAGCGGGTCTGCGGCGACAGTTCGGGCACCAGGTAATGGTAATTGGTGTCAAACCACTTGGTCATTTCCAGCGCGGCAGTGCCTGCGGCGTGTGCATGGTGCGCGTGGCCGCAGCCGGCATGGGCGGCGTGCGTGTCTGCGCCGCGCGCCATGGTGAAATAGCGCGCCAGCGGCGATTGCTCTGGCGCAAAGTGGAAACGGGCCGGTTCGCAGCCCAGCAGCTGGATATGGCTGGCCACCTGGTCGTAAAAGGCGAAGTCGCCCACGGTGACGTAATCGAGGCCGGCGTCGCGCTGCTGGGCCCAGTGGCGCGCGCGCAGTTGCCGGCCCGTCGCTTCCAGGTCCGCCTCGGACAGCTCGCCACGCCAGTGGCTTTCCAGCGCCAGTTTCAGTTCGCGCGCGGCGCCGATATGGGGAAAGCCAAGGACGTGGGTACGAATGGTCATGATGTCATCGAGATTTAATGTGAATGCGCTAGAGTGTGCGGCAACTTGATCTATAATCAAAACGAAACATTTTGCCGAATAACATGAAAATAATTCACGCACAGAATCCATTTCTCCGATGCTAGAAATCCGTCACCTGCGCACCTTGAGTGCCCTGCGTTCGTCCGGCAGCCTGGTGCGCGCCGCGCAGCTGCTCAACCTGACCCAATCGGCCCTGTCGCACCAGATCCGTTTGCTCGAAGAGCGCTACAAGGCGCCATTGTTCGAGCGCAAGTCGATGCCGATCGCGTTTACGGCCACGGGCAGCCGGCTCTTGGCCCTGGCCGACAAGCTGCTGCCCGAGATCGAGCTGGCCGAGCGCGACGTGGCGCGCCTGTCGCAGGGCGACAAGGGACAGCTGCGCGTGGCGCTCGAATGCCATACCTGTTTCGACTGGCTCATGCCGGTGATGGATGCCTTCCGCCAGCGCTGGCCGGAAGTGGAGATCGACCTGGTTTCCGGCTTTCACAGCGAACCGGCGGACTTGCTGCGTTCGGGCGAGGCGGACCTCGTGATCGGCTCGCCGTACGGCCCCGATTTCACCGTGTTTCCCCTGTTCCGCTTTGAAATGCTGGTGGTGATGGCGCAAAAGCACCGGCTGCAGGCGCAGCGCCGGCTGGCGGCGGCCGACTTCACGGGCGAAACATTAATTACCTATCCCGTGCCGGAAGAGCGCATCGACCTGATCCGCGAAGTGCTGCGGCCGGCCGGCATCGCGTTTGAACGCCGCACGGCCGAATTGACGGTGGCCGTGCTGCAACTGGTGGCGAGCCGGCGCGGCATTGCCGCCTTGCCGAACTGGGCCATCAAGAATTACGTCGATTACGATTACGTCGTGGCGCGCCCGGTGGGCGAACACGGCTTGTGGAGCGATTTGTACGTGTCCGTGCCCGAGCATCTGCAGGACAAGGCGTACGTGCGCGATTTCGTCAGCGTGATACGCGAGCAGTGCGCAGCCTCGCTCGACGGTATCAAGTTGTTGTCCTGACCAGCGTTGGGTTGGAAACAAACCAACAGCAAAGTTTGATAAATATCAAGGTTCAGCAATGAACCACCGCTTACAGTTGAGCACTGTGCGGCGCAACATGCGCTGCCTACTCTTTGGGGGAGGAACACGATGTTTTCATTTTCCGAACAATGGGCACGGGCCGGCAAGGCCGTGGTGGAAGCACAATTGATCAGCGCGCAAGCGTATGCGCAGGCCGCTGTCGACAGTGGCGCCAGCGTGCTGGAATTGCAGCTCGATGCGGCCCGCACGGCGCTGGCGGCCGCTACTGTGGCGGGCAATCAGCTGCTGTCCGCGAAGGACCCGCAAGCGCTGCTGGAACTGTCGCGCACGCAGTCGCAACTGGCCATCGAACGCATCGGTGCATATAGCCGCCAGGCAAAGGATGTTGCTCAAGAAACCCAGGAGAAATTCGACACTGTGACAAAGGGTGAGTTTGCTGCATCGCGTCAAAAATTTGGCGAGCTGTTGCAGGTGGTAAAGCAAACGCCCGTACCCCTGATTATTCCCTTCAATAATTTTCTAAAAACCACTTTCGGCGGCGCCGATGAAGGGTATGATAAAAATAAAAACACGCGTCCTGCTCGCCAGGCGTAAGCGCGTTGCGGCCCGGCAGCGGCTATCCGCCGCGCCAGGCCGCCCGCCGCCACCGCAGGCAGGCTGTCATCGCCGCCGCCTGCGGTGCGGCGCTGGAACTGCGGCGCATGCCGCGCTAGAATGAAACACAGCTTGCTGTGTCTTCCCGGATTCACAGGATTCCAATGGGATTCTATTAGCACCTTGACCTTGGCCCTCGTGGCCAGCATATCGGAGAAATAAATGGATGATGTCGTAATCGTGGCCGCCGGCCGTACCGCAGTCGGCAAATTCGGTGGCAGTCTGGCCAAGATTCCTGCGTCCGAACTGGGCGCGCATGTAATCAAGGGCTTGCTGGCACAAACCGGCATCGACCCGAACCTGATCGGCGAAGCGATCCTGGGCCAGGTGCTGACGGCTGCTGTCGGCCAGAACGCCGCGCGCCAGGCCGTCATCAAGGCCGGCCTGCCGAGCAGCATCCCGGCATTCACCATCAACAAGGTATGCGGCAGCGGCCTGAAGGCCACGCACCTGGCGGCGCAAGCGATCAAGTGCGGCGACGCCAACATCATCATCGCCGGCGGCCAGGAAAACATGAGCGCTTCGCCGCACGCGATGAACGGCTCGCGCGACGGTTTCCGCATGGGCGACTTCAAGATGATCGACACCATGATCGTCGACGGCCTGTGGGACGTGTACAACCAGTACCACATGGGCATCACGGCGGAAAACGTCGCCAAGAAATACGAAGTGACGCGCGCCGAGCAGGATGAATTCGCGCTGCAGTCGCAACTGAAGGCGGAAGCGGCGCAAAAGGCGGGCAAGTTCAAGGATGAAATCCTGCCGCTGGAGATCGCCAACAAAAAAGGTACCGTTGTCTTCGACAGCGACGAATACATCAAGCCCGGTTCGACCCTGGAATCGCTGGCCGGCCTGCGCCCCGCGTTCGCCAAGGACGGCACCGTCACGGCCGGCAACGCTTCCGGCTTGAACGACGGCGCCGCCGCCGTCATCATGATGTCCGCCTCGCAAGCGAAGGAACTGGGCTTGAAGCCGCTGGCGCGCATCAAGGCTTACGCCTCGTCGGGCCTGGACCCGGCCGTCATGGGCATGGGCCCCGTCTCCGCATCGCGTCTGTGCCTGAAAAAAGCCGGCTGGACGCATGAAGAGCTGGACTTGATGGAAATCAATGAAGCGTTTGCCGCGCAAGCGATTGCCGTCAACAAGGAAATGGGCTGGGATACCAGCAAGATCAACGTGAACGGCGGCGCGATTGCCATCGGCCACCCGATCGGCGCGTCCGGCGCGCGCATCCTGGTCACCCTGATCCACGAAATGATCCGCCGCGACGCCAAGAAAGGCCTGGCAGCACTGTGCATCGGCGGCGGCATGGGTGTAGCTTTAGCCATCGAGCGGGATTAATCGCTAGAGCGCCGCATCCAGGCCGTCGCGCGCTGTGCGTGACGACTGGGTGCGGTACGCCGCCGTCACGCGGCGGAGCTGGATTGCTTTCATTAAATTATTAATTTTTTAGCAACAGAACGACACTGAGGGGATGAAAATGGCAAGAGTTGCATTGGTAACTGGTGGCATGGGTGGTCTGGGCGAAGCGGTGTGTTTCAAGCTGGCGGCGCTCGGCTATCGCGTGGTGACCACATATTCCCCAGGCAATCCGAAGGTCGCGGAATGGCTGGCGACGACCAAGGACATGGGCTACGACTTCAAGGCGTATCCGTGCGACGTGGCCGACTACGATTCGGCGGCGGCCTGCGTGGCGGCCGTGGAAGCGGAAATCGGTCCTGTCGACGTGCTGGTGAATAACGCCGGCATCACGCGCGACATGACGTTCAAGAAGATGGACAAGCCGAACTGGGACGCCGTGATGGGCACCAACCTCGATTCCGTCTTCAACATGACCAAGCCCGTCTGCGACGGCATGGTGGAACGCGGCTGGGGCCGCATCATCAATATCTCGTCC
This sequence comes from Janthinobacterium sp. P210005, assembly GCF_036231865.1. Classification (NCBI taxonomy): domain Bacteria; kingdom Pseudomonadati; phylum Pseudomonadota; class Betaproteobacteria; order Burkholderiales; family Oxalobacteraceae; genus Janthinobacterium; species Janthinobacterium sp. P210005. Next base: position 550,492 of record NZ_JAZARC010000002.1, on the reverse strand, counting down.
GTGAATGGCCAGAAGGGCGCCTTCGGCCAGACCAACTATTCGGCCGCGAAAGCCGGCATGCATGGTTTCACCAAGTCGCTGGCGCTGGAAGTGGCGCGCAAGAACGTCACCGTCAACACCATCTCGCCAGGCTACATCGGCACCAAGATGGTCATGGCGATTCCGCAGGAAGTGCTCGACAGCAAAATCATCCCGCAAATTCCGATGGCGCGCCTGGGCAAGCCGGAAGAAGTGGCCGGCCTGGTGGCTTACCTGGCTTCCGATGAAGCAGCCTTCGTCACGGGCGCCAACATCTCGATCAACGGCGGCCAGCACATGTCGTAATCGTTGTTGAGGTAAAACAAAAAGACAGCTGCGGCTGTCTTTTTTATGCTTGCAAGCAAAACAAGGGACTCGCCGGATTTGCCTTAAAATCAGTATTTCTCCACTGCATCATCTCCATGACCCTAGTTCCCGCCTTGCGCCGCGCCAGCGTGGCCGCCATCCTTTTCCTGGGCGCCAGTGCGGCCCAGGCCAGCGTCGCGTTCCACGTCACGGTGGTGACCGAACGGGTCGTCAAACCCGGCGTGAAAACCAGCCTGCCCGCGCGCGAGACGCAGGAAAGCGATGTCGTGCTGGGCCCCCATTACCTCAGCGTGCGCGATGGCATGAGCTTGTCCATGTTCGATTTTGCCACGCGCCGCCGCTACCTCATCGATACGGCGGCGGCAACCTATGACGGTTATTCGCTGTTCGACGCCGTCGGCTTTCGCGCCATCGAGTTGCGCCACCGGCAGGGCATCGCCGGCATGCTGCAGGCCGGCAAGCTGGAACAGCACGCGACCTTGCCCGTGTATGAAGAGCAGGCGTTATCGGTGCTGGCGCCAAGGCGGCGCGGCGCGCTGACCCCTCAAGTGCTCGACGGCGCCGTGCTGTGGTCACTCGACGGGCAGCCCCTGCTGCGCCTGGGGATAGCCGGCAGCCCCGTCAGCGGCGCCGATGCGACGGCGTTTGCCCAGTTTCTGCGCTACACCTGGGGCGGCCACCCGCTGGTGCTGAAGATGCTGGCCGATGGCAAGCGCATTCCCGCCGACTTTACCTTGCATTACCAGGAGGTGGGCGGTACGGCCACGCGCCATTTCCGCATCGGCGCCATGACGGCGGGGGCGCCCGCCACGTATTCCCTGGCCGCATACCGGCCACGCCCGCTGGCGGCCGGCGCGTCGGCGCTTGAGCGCGTGCTGGCGCAGGCGTCGCTGTTGCCGCCGCTGAGTCCGCAGGCGCATCCGGCGTTGCGCACCGAGGCGGAGCGCCTGTTTGCGGCAGAAAAACCCTTCGAGGCTTTCTTGACCTTGCTGGAAGACCATTTTTCCACGGGCGCGCTGGTCGACAAACTGACGCCCCAGCAGCAGCGGGCCATGCAGGAGTGCCAGCCCATCCACGACTTGACGCGCGCGCTGCTGGCCAAGGATAAAGGGGGTGTCGCGGCCGCGCTGGCCGCTGTGCAGGAAGCCAGGACGCAAACGGGGATGCAGCAGCCCGTCCTGGCCCTGTTCGAAGGCAATTTGCGCGCCAAGCTGGGCCAATGGCCGGAAGCGACGGCCCTGTATCTGCAAGTGTTGCAAGCCAAGCCGCACATGGCGGCCGTGTACCAGGACCTGGGCGACGCCTTGCTGGCGCAATTCGATGCGCCGAATGCCTGGCGCAGCTGGGATGCGGGCCGGGCCATGGCGCCAGGTCTGCGGCAATTTCGCAAGGTCAACGACTTTGAGCGCAGCCTGCTGGCCGATTACCCGGCCTTCTTCATGGATGCGATGGCCGATCAGCCCAGCACCAGCCGCCCGGCCAGCAGCACGAACACGGCAGGCAGCACGAACTTGCCGTAAGGCGAAGGCTTGCCGCGCAGGCGGCGCGCCAGGCGCGCGGCCAGCACGGCGTACAGGGCGTCGAACAGCAGGCCCACCAGCACCAGGACGGCGCCCAGGCGCAGGTATTGCATGCCGACCTGCTCGCTGCCGACGACGAATTGCGGCAGGAACATGCTGCAAAACAGCAGTGCCTTCGGATTGAGCAGATTCGTCAGGAAGCCGCGCACCAGGCTGGCGCGGGCGCCATGCGCCGTGGCGGGGGCGGCCGCTTCCTGTGCCGTTTTGCTCGACAGGGCCGACTGCAGCAGGCGCAGCGCCAGGTACAGCAGGTAGGCGGCGCCCGCCCATTTGACCCACTGCAAGGCTTGCGGATGCGTCACCATCAGCGCCGCCAGGCCCGCGCCCGACAGCGCCACGTGGACGGCGCGCGCGCCGGCAATGCCCACGGCCGTCACCAGCGCCGTGGCCACGCCGCGCGCGGCGCCCGTCGCCAGCACCAGCGCCATGTCGGGGCCCGGTAATAAAAAGGCGCCGGCCAGTGCCAGCAGGTACATCAGGAAGGTAGAATCGGACATGGCTCGGTCGAAAAGAAAAGCGGGAGCATGCACACGGTGCGGCCTGCTCGCCGGGTCCCATTATGTTCTTGCGGCGATGAAATGTGCTTGCTTTTCCTGCCCTGCATGCCCTAGTATTCGGGTAGATTCCACTCGTATAAAAACAAAAAATAGATGAAAATTTCAGAAGTTAGCCTCGACGCCACCGATTTGCAGATACTCAGGCTGTTGCAGGATGAAGGACGGCTGTCGAATGCGCGCCTGGCCGAGCGCTTGAAACTGAGCGAAACCCCCGTCTGGCGCCGCTTGCGCCGCCTGGAAGAGGAGGGTTTCATTACCGGCTACCAAGCTTTGCTTAACCGCAAGAAGCTGGGCATCGGCCTGGTGGCGTTCGTGCGGGTCGTGTTTGCCAACCATGGCGGCGAACAGCCGTCGCAGTTCGAGCAGGCGATCGCGACGATTCCCGAGATCTTGTCGTGCCACAATGTGGCGGGGGAAGCCGATTATTTCCTGCAAGTGGTGGCGCGCGACCTGGAAGCGTATGGCGAATTCGTCTCGACCGTGCTGCGCCGCCTGCCTGGCGTGGCGGAAATCCAGTCCAGCCTGTCGATGCGCGAAATCAAGTCGTCGAACCGCCTGCCCTTGCTGCTGGCCTGAGGCGCCGGCGGCGCACTATAATTGGAACAGTTGCCAGGACTCGTGCCTGGCGCCCCGACTGTCATTCTGAGGACCGCCATGCCCGATTCTTTGTCCCCCCTGTTTCCCGTCCTGTCGCCGAACCGGCACGGCATGCTGGCGGTCGATGACATCCACACCATTTATTGGGAAGAGTGCGGCAACCCCGACGGCATTCCCGTGCTGTTCCTGCACGGCGGCCCGGGAGCGGGCCTGTCGCCGCAGCACCGTCGCTTTTTTGACCCGCAGCGCTACCGCGTGATCCTGTTCGACCAGCGCGGCGCGGGCAAGTCCACGCCGCTGGGCGAATGGCGCAACAATACGACGCAGCTGCTGATCGCCGATATTGAACGCTTGCGCGTCCAGTTCGGCATCGAGCAATGGCTGGTGTTTGGCGGCTCGTGGGGTTCGACCCTGGCGCTCGCGTATGGCCAGGCGCACCCCGAGGCTTGCCTCGGTTTCGTGCTGCGCGGCATTTTCCTGTGCACGCAGGCGGAAATCGACTGGTTCATCGAGGGCGTGCGCTGGTTCTATCCGGAACTGTACGCGGAATTCGCCGCGCCTATTCCCGCAGAGGAACGGGGCGACTTGCTGGCGGCCTACGTGAAACGCATCCTCAGCAGCGATCCCGCCGTGTACTGGCCAGCCGCGCGCGCCTGGAGCCGCTTCGAAGGCCGCCGCGTGTACCTGATGCCGCAGCCGGAAGATGCGCCGAACGATGCGCTCGACCTGGGCGTGGGCCGGCTCGAATCGCACTACATGGCCAACCTCGGCTTCTTCGAGGAAGACCAGCTGATCCGCAACATGGCGCGCATCGCGCATTTGCCGGCCGTCATCGTGCAAGGCCGCTACGACGCCATCTGCCCGCCGCTGTCGGCCTACCGCCTGCAGCAAGCCTGGCCGGGCGCGCAGCTGGAAATGATCCCGGATGCGGGCCATGGCGCACTCGAGCACGGCATCGCTTCGGCGCTGGTGCGCGCCACCGAGCGCTTCGTGCCGGGGCGCGGTTTCGCATGACGCCAGAGCCCGCCGGTTGGCAAAGCGGCCAGCCGGCGTGCGCCACCTGCTACACTATGGCCTGTGCTGGCGCCACGGTCGGGCGCCGGTGTAAACCCACGACTTTTTATCCATGAACATACAGATCGGCGACATCGGCCATATCATCCAGCTGGCGATTGCGCCGGTTTTCCTGTTGACCGGTATCGGCACCATGCTGGTGGTGCTGACCAACCGCCTGGGCCGCATCATCGACCGCACGCGCGTGCTGGAAGACCGGCTCGACATCGGCTACAACGATTTCTATATGGATGAGCTAGATACCTTGTATCGGCGTACCCATCTGATCAATTACTCGATTTCGCTCAGCACGGCGTGCGGTTTCTTCGTCTGCGTCATCATCGCCATGCTGTTTTTGGGCGATATTCTGAACCTGACCCTGGACAAATACATCGCGGCCTTCTTTGTGCTGGCCGTGATTTGCCTGATCGGCTGTTTTATTTATTTACTGCGCGAAATTTATCTGGCCGCGACGGCCCAGCGCATCCGGCGCCATATCCGCCCGCCACGTTAAGCGGCGCGCCGGTTTTACCCTACTATTGAAGAACGAGTCCAGCATGCACGATTACAAACGTCCCCCCACCCTGCACCGCTACGGCCAGCGCAGCGAACTCGAGCTGGCGCTGAGCCTGGGCCAGTTCCGCCTGATGCCTGCGGGCAATTGTCTGACCCTGAGCTTTTCCCAAGTGTGGGACAAGCAACTGTTCGACCTGTTCGCCCCGGCCGACGCCTGTTTGATCATCCACAATACGGAAGAATTCGGCGAACGCCTGCACCGCGCCGTGCAGCGCACCTTGCCCAGCTGGGCCGGCATCGATGGCCTGGTCGAGTATGGCCAGCGCGCCGCCCTGGGCGCCGCCTTCACCAAGACGCGCGCCGAGGCGTTGGAACAGGAATGGCTGTTCGCCTGGCGCTCGATGCAGCCGCAGGCGAGCCTGAATCCCGTCACGGTAAAGCTGGGCAGCCTGGAAAACTTCGCGGAAATCCGCGACCGCGATACCTACCTGGCGTAGTTTTATCCGGATTTATCGGCGTACTGGCTGTCGATGCGTGCGAGCACGGCCGCCATCATGCGCTCGATATCGCCGCGTATCATGGTCGTGCCCAGCATGCCGGGCACGTAGAAGCCCGGCATCAGCCGGCTGGAAAAGACGATGCGCGTGCCGCCCGTCTCGGGGATGGGGTACAGATTCCAGCGCGATTCGTAATGCCGCATGTCGCCCGAGATCAGGGCGATGTCGATGGCCGTAAACGGCGTTTCCGTGGCCCGCACCACCAGGTGGATGGGGTGGTTCATGAACAGGAAGCGCGCCATGCCCTGCTGTTCGATGATGACTTCATTGCCGTTGCGCGACAGCACGCGGCAGGAACTCAGGTCCGGCACGAATTCATGCATGCGCTCGTAGGTGGTCAGGGTCTTCCAGACGGACGCCGGCGGCGCCTGCACGCTGCCGCTGGCATCGACTTCATACATGCGCTGCCCGTCGACCTCGATGCGCTTGACGTCGACCTTGAGCTTGTCCATGCGTATCGCCTGCGCCAGCGCGGTAGCGGGGACGGCGCACAGCATCAGCAGGCAAAGGAAGAGTCGCGTCATGCACCTAGCCTACGGGAAACTTGCGCCCGGCACAAGCTGTACGCATCGCCGGCCCGTGCGCCGGGCGATTTAGAACTCCCGGTCTAGAGAAATACGCTGCGGCGAGCGGCAATGCTTGCTACCGTACGGCCTGCATACCACCTCTACCGGACCGATCACCATGACTGCCTATCCCCACCTGCTGGCCCCGCTCGACCTGGGTTTTACCTCTTTGCGCAACAGAGTCATCATGGGGTCCATGCATACGGGCCTGGAAGACCGTTTTTATCATTATGGCAAGCTCGCCGCGTTTTACCGCGAACGGGCGCGCGGCGGCGTGGGGCTGATCGTCACGGGCGGCATCTCGCCGAACCGCCAGGGCTGGCTGCTGCCGTTCGGCGGCACGCTCAATTTCCTCGGCGACGTGCCGAACCACCGCAAGGTGACGCGCGCCGTGCACGAGGAGGGCGGCAAGATCGTCATGCAGATCCTGCATGCGGGCCGCTATGGCTATCAGCCGTTCGTCGTCTCGGCGTCGGCGAAGAAATCGCCGATCTCGCCATTCCGCCCCCGTCCCCTGAGCGAACGGGGCATCGAGCGCACCATCTGCGACTACGTGCGCTGCGCGCGCCTGGCGCAAAAGGCCGGCTATGACGGCATCGAAGTGATGGGCAGCGAAGGATACTTATTGAATCAATTCCTGTGCGCGCGCACGAACCTGCGCCAGGACCGCTGGGGCGGCAGCATCGAAAACCGCATGCGCCTGCCCGTGGACATCGTGCGCCGCATCCGCGCCGCCGTCGGCCCCAACTTCATCATCATGTACCGCCATTCCCTGCTCGACCTGGTCGAGGGCGGCAATACCTGGGATGACGTGGTGGCGGTGGCCAAGGCCCTGGAACACGCGGGCGTGACGATTCTCAATACGGGCTTCGGCTGGCATGAGGCGAGGGTGCCCACCATCGTCACGTCCGTGCCGCGCGCCGCCTTCGCTTCCGTGGCGGGCCGGCTGCGCCGCGAAGTCGGTATTCCCGTGGTGGCGTCGAACCGCATCAACATGCCGCACGAAGCGAACGCCATCCTGGAGCGGGGCGACTGCGACCTGGTGTCGATGGCGCGCCCCTTCCTGGCCGACCCCCATTTTGTCGCCAAGGCCGCCTCCGGGCGCACGGACGAGATCAACACCTGCATCGGCTGCAACCAGGCGTGCCTGGACCACACGTTTGCCAACAAGCGTGCCAGCTGCCTCGTCAACCCGCGCGCCTGCCATGAAACGGAACTCGTGTACGCGAAAAAGGCCGTGCCGCGCCGGGTGGCCGTCGTCGGCGCCGGACCGGCCGGCCTGTCCGCCGCCTGCGTGGCCGCTGAATGCGGGCACGAGGTGACCCTGTTCGACAGCAGCGACAGCGTGGGCGGCCAGTTCAAGGTGGCCATGCAAATTCCCGGCAAGGAAGAATTTACGGAAACCATCCGCTATTTTGCCCGCCGGCTGGCACTGCTGGAAGTCAAGCTGCGCCTGGGCCAGCGCGTGACGCGCGAGCAATTGCTGGCCGGCGGCTATGACGACGTCATCGTCGCCACCGGCATCAAGGTGCGCTTGCCGGCCATTCCCGGCATTGACCACCCGAAAGTGCTGTCGTATCTGGATGTGCTGCAAAGCAAGAAGCCTGTCGGCGCGCGCGTGGCCATCATCGGCGCGGGCGGCATCGGCTTCGACGTGGGCGAATACCTGCTGCACGACCCGGCGCACCCGCTGCCGCTGCCCGTGGCCACCTGGGCAGGCGAGTGGGGCGTGGACCTGGATGCGGCCACCGGCGGCGGCCTGGTGGCGCCGGTGGCGCCTGCGCCCGTGCGGCAAATCTTCCTGTTGCAGCGCAAGGCCTCGAAAGTGGGCGCGGGACTGGGCAAGACGTCGGGCTGGGTGCACCGCGCGGCGCTGGCGAGAAACGGCGTGGCCATGCTGGCCGGCGTGAGCTATGACAAGATCGACGAGCAGGGCTTGCACATCACCGTGGGCGGCGAGCAGCGCCTGCTGGCGGTGGACAACGTGGTCATCTGCGCGGGCCAGGACAGCTTGACGGAGCTCATGCCGGACATGGGCAAGGATGGCAAGCCGCTGGCCACCGGCGGCCCCCGCTTCCATAAGATCGGCGGCGCCGCGCTGGCGGCGGAACTCGACGCCAAGCGGGCGATACGGGAAGGCGCGGAACTGGCCGCCAGCCTGTAAAAAGAAAGCCTGCCGGCTGGGAGCGGGCAGGCTTGCTGGACGGAAAGGGCGCCGGCTTAATGCCCGCCATGCCCCTTCTTCGCCGCATCAAAACTCTGCAGCACGTGCTCGGCCATGCCATTGGCCAGTTCGTGCTCGCCGATGAACACCTTGCCCGCGTTTTCCGCGCGCAGCAATTCCGCCTCTTCCTCGCTGTGCGTGCGCACCACCGTCATGATGTTCGGGTTCAGCGCGCGCGCCGTCTCGATCATGGCGCGCACGTGGAAGGTGTCCGGCGTGGCGATGACGAGCATGGTGGCGTGCGTGATGTGCGCCTGGATCAGCACGGCCGGTTCGCCCGCATTGCCGGCCACGGCCGGAATGCCCTGCTTGCGCAGCTGGTCGACGATTTCGCGGTTTTCCTCGGCCACGACGAAGTGGATGCCCCGTTCCATCAGGGCGGCGGCGATGCGCCGGCCCACGCGGCCATAGCCGACCAGGACGATCTGGCCCGACAGTTTTTCCTGCGGCACCGTCATCGGCAGCTCGGCCAGCGGGTCCGTGGTGCGTTCGAACTTGCGCGCGAAATCGCTGTTGCTCATCACGCGCAGCAGCGGCTTGGCCATGCTGAACACGAGCGGATTCAAGGCGATGGACAGGATGGCGCCGGCCAGGATCAGGCTTTGGCCTTCCTGCGGCATCAGGCCCAGCGACAGGCCCAGCGCGGCCAGGATGAACGAGAATTCGCCGATCTGCGCCAGGCTGGCCGAGACGATGATGGCCGTTTTCGGCGGATAGCGCAGGGCCATCACCAGCAGGAAGGCGGCGATCGACTTGCCGAAGATAATGATGGCGCACACGGCCAGCACTTGCAGGGGCTTCTCGATGAGGATGTTCGGCTCGAACAGCATGCCGACGGACACGAAGAACAGCACGGCGAACGCGTCGCGCAGGGGCAAGGACTCTTCCGCGGCGCGGTGGCTGAGTTCCGATTCGCGCAGCACCATGCCGGCGAAGAAGGCGCCCAGCGCGAAGGACACGCCGAACAGCTTGGTCGACGCATAGGCGATGCCGACGGCGGCGGCGATCACGCACAGGGTGAACAGTTCGCGCGAGCCGGTGCGCGCCACTTGCCACAGGATCCACGGGAACAGCTTGCGGCCGACGACGAGCATGAAGACGATGAAGCCGGCTACTTGCCCCAGGGTAATAGCCAGGGTTTGCCACAGGCTGACGGCCTCGGCATCCGGTGCGACCTTGCCGCCCAGCACGCCGGCAAACGCCGGCAGCAGCACCAGCACCAGCACGGTGACGAGGTCTTCCACCACCAGCCAGCCGACGGCGATGCGGCCATTCAGGGAATCGAGGATGCCCCGCTCTTCCAGCGCGCGCAGCAGCACCACGGTACTGGCGACCGATAGGGCCAGTCCAAAGATCAGTCCACCACCGAGGGTCCAGCCCCACCAGTGGGCCAGGCCCATGCCCATCGCCGTGGCGACGCCGATCTGCAGGATGGCGCCGGGCAGCGCGATCTTGCGCACGTCCCACAAATCCTCGATGGAAAAGTGCAGGCCGACACCGAACATCATCAGCATCACCCCGATTTCCGCCAATTGTCCCGCTATTTCCGCATCCGCCACAAAACCGGGCGTGGCCGGTCCGATGATGATGCCGGCGGCCAGATAGCCGACCAGGGCCGGCAGTTTCAGGCGCGCGGCGATGAAGCCGAAGATGAGGCCGAACCCGAGGGCGGCGGCGATGGTGGTGATCAGGCTGATGTCATGGGGCATGCGTGTGGGGTTCCTTATGGGGACGTGCGGATGGAAAAAGATGTTGCTCAGCGACCAAGTATAAACGCATCAAAGCCCCTGCCGGAAAATTTCCTGCGGCTTTATTGCAAAAAACCTGTGCTATATCTTCGTCCAGGTGGCCACGAACGCATGTTATCCACCCGGATCTTCGCCTAATTCAAGGACTCCACCCTATGCCACCCCGTGTCTCTACACCTTGCGCACGATCACGCAGCCGATGGAATAACCGGCGCCGAACGAGCAGATGACGCCCGTGGCGCCCGCCGCCATGTCATCCTGATACTTATGGAAGGCGATGATGGAGCCGGCCGACGAGGTGTTGGCGTAGGTGTCGAGGATCACGGGCGCTTCGTTGGCTTCCGCGTCGCGGCCCAGGATCAGGCGCGCGATCAGCAGATTCATGTTCAGATTCGCCTGGTGCAGCCAGTAGCGGGAGACTTGCGCCACTTCCACGCCGGCCTTGGCCAGGGTCGTCTTGATCATCTCGGCAGCCATCGGGCACACTTCCTTGAACACCTTGCGGCCTTGCTGGCGGAACAATTTATCCGCCTTGCCCATGCCGGATTCGTCAAAACGGTTGAGGAAGCCGAAATTGTTGCGGATGGCGTTAGAAAAGCGCGTTTTCAGTTCCGTGCCGATGATCTCGAACTGGTGCTGCGAGACGGCCGTGTCTTTCGCTTCGACGATGATGGCGGTGCAGGCGTCGCCGAAAATGAAATGGCTGTCGCGGTCGCGCCAGTTCAGGTGGCCGCTGGTGATTTCCGGGTTCAACACCAGCACGGCGCGCGCCTGGCCGCTTTGCACGGCGGCGACGGCTTGCTGGATGCCGAAGGTGGCGGACGAGCACGCCACGTTCATGTCAAAACCATAACCATCGATGCCCAGCGCATCCTGCACTTCCACGGCCATGGCCGGGTAGGCGCGCTGCATATTGCTGCAAGCCACCAGTACCATGTCGATATCGGCTGGCGTGCGGCCGGCGCGCGCCAAGGCGTCGCGCGCAGCGGCGACGGCCATTTCCGCCTGCAGCGACAGTTCGTCATCGCCACGCTCCGCAATGCGCGACACCATGCGGGCCGGATCGAGGATGCCTTCCTTTTCCATCACGAAGCGCGACTTGATGCCGGACGCCTTTTCGATGAAGGCCACGCTCGACAGGTCCAGCGCCGTCACCGTGCCCGCGGCGATCGCGTCGGCATTGTCGGCATTGAATTTTTCCGCGTAGGCATTGAAGCAGGTGACCAGCTCTTCGTTGGAGATCGAAAATGGCGGCGTGTACAGTCCGGTACCGCTGATGACGACTTGTTTCATGGTTAAACTTTCAAATTTGGCAATCGGCGCGATGCCGATAAGTGAAGCAAATTTTACACAAACGGGCTCGACTGTAGAGAGTTTCGTGTTGCGGGGCGGGGGGAAGTGTGGCGGAAGATTGATTTTTGTCGCGTGGAGGGGGTAACGGGGGGCATGGCGCCCCCCGCGGTGCTGCTGGCGCTATTTGGCTACTTACTTCTTCTGTTCTTGCTTGACGTCGGCTTGCACCACCACCGGTTCGGCCTTGGCCAGTTGCACCGGCAAACCTTTCAGGTGGTTCAGCGCCTGGTGCAGCTGGAAATCGTCCTGGCTGCCGAATTCCAGCGGTTTGCGGGTCTTTTCCAGGGCGATGATGCGCAATTGCTCTTCCATTTCGTCGTTGACGGGGGCGGCCTTGGCGCTTTCCTTGTCGCGGTCGTTGCTCAGGTGCTTGGAGAGGTCCGCTTCGCGGATGCGCAAGCCGTTCAAGCCGTCGCCGTCCGCATTTTCATCGACCAGCAGGTCGGGCACGATGCCCTTGGCCTGGATCGAGCGGCCGTTCGGCGTGTAGTAGCGGGCCGTCGTCAGCTTGACGGCCGTGTCGGCAGTCAATTGGCGGATGGTTTGCACGGAACCCTTGCCGAAGGTTTGCGTGCCGATGATGGTGGCGCGCTTGTAATCCTGCAGGGCGCCGGCGACGATTTCCGAGGCCGAGGCGGAACCCGTGTTGACGAGCACCACCAGCGGCACTTTTTTGATGGCGGCCGGCAATTTCGCCAGGGCATCGCCTTCCGAGCGGAAGGTATAGTATTCGGCGCGGCCATAAAATACCTGTTTCGAGTCCGGCAACTGGCCGTTGGTCGAGACGATGGCCGCGTCCTTCGGCAGGAAGGCGGCCGAGACGCCGATGGCGCCTTGCAGCACGCCGCCCGGATCGTTGCGCAGGTCGAGCACCATGCCCTTCAGGTTCGGGTCTTGCTTGTACAGCGCCGTGATCTGCGCGGCCATGTCGTCGACGGTCGGTTCCTGGAATTGCGACACGCGCAGCCAGGCGTAGCCCGGCTCGACCATTTTCGCCTTCACGCTTTTCTGGTGGATTTCCTCGCGCGTGATGGTGAAGGCCAGCGGCTGTGGTTCATCCTTGCGGGCAATGGTCAGCGACACCTTGGTGCCCGGCTCGCCGCGCATGCGCTTGACGTTGTCGTCGAGGCTGACGCCTTTCACGGGCTGGCCGTCGAGGCGGGTAATCAGATCGCCTGCCTTGATGCCGGCGCGGTAGGCGGGCGAATCCTCGATGGGTGAGACGATCTTGATGTAGCCGTCTTCGCTCAGGCCAATTTCAATGCCCAGGCCGACGAACTTGCCTTCGGAGCCTTCGCGCAGTTCGGCGTAGGCTTTCTTGTCCAGATAGGCGGAATGGGGGTCGAGCGAGGCGACCATGCCGGAAATGGCGTCTTCCAGCAATTTCTTGTCTTCGACGGGTTCCACGTAATCGGACTTGATCAGGCCAAACACATCGGCCAGCTGGCGCAGCTCTTCCAGCGGCAGGGGCGGCTCGACGTTTTTTTGCGCCATGGCGGAAAATTGCAGCGACACGGCGACGCCGGCCACCACGCCCAGGCCGATCAAGCCGGTATTTTTGAGTTTGCCCATCATTGCACCTTTGCAGCTAGCGTGTCTTGCACAAGCGCCAGTCCCCGTGGAGCGGCGCTTTCCTGAAAGTATAGACCTGAATCTCTGCCGGCGTGGGCCGGCCGTGGAAAAAGCATGCCTGGGCCCAGTCTACGCGCGAAAACGGGCTCGCCAGCTTGCCATATGTTGCGGTTTTGTATGCGATGTATAGTTACTCTTGAGGGGAGTAAGCATTTGTAAGAGTCGAAAAAAAGCGTGTGCCGCGGCCCTATAGTGGACTCGCATTCTCGACCCGAAGTGGTTTTGCCTGCGTCTGCGGACGCAGGCTTTTTTTTATCCGGAGCCCCCATGACCTCGTTGACCTTTCTCCCCGCCGTGCGCCGTTTCAGCCTGGCCTTGCTGCTGGGCACCACCGCCTTGACCGCCTCGGCCGTGCCGATTGCCGACATGCGCCTGGAAGACTTGCTGCCGATGGCGCCCGATTTCAAGACGGAATTGAAGCTCAATGCGAATCAGACCACCTTGTGGCAGCAGGTGGAAGGGAAATCGCGCCAGCTGTTGCGCGAACGCAAGGCGCGCCGCGAACGCCTGCAAGCGGGTGTGGCGCAGGGTTTGCAAACGCCCCGGCTGGAGCTGCGCGACTTGCTCGCCGGCCTAGACACGGAAAGCACGCAGAGCCTGGCCGAAGAAAGGCAGCTGCGCGAATGGTGGCTGAACGTCAACGATGCCCTGGACGAGAACCAGCGCCAGATGGTGGCCCAGTTCATCGCCGGCCAGATGGCGCGCGTGATGGACGCCGCCATGCCCCGCAGCGAGTCGCGCGGCGCGCCCGGTGGCGAGCACGGCGGACGCAAGGGTGGTGGCAAGGGGGGCATGGGCGGCGCGGGCGTGAGCATGGGCAGCGGGGGCGCCGGTATCACCTTGCCCGGCAACTGAGGGTAAGCAGGGGACAAGCGCGGGGGGGCAAGCAAGGGGCAAGGATGGCCAAAAGGCATGCTTGCGTGCTACATTCCTGCAGCGCCTGGCGCGGCAGGCTATCCGCCCGAAGCTATCCGCCCGGTCTTTTTGACATGCCCCATAAGGACAATCCGTGAATCGCTATCTCTTGAGCAGTCTGACCCTGACCCTGTTGGCTGCGTTTGCCCATGCCGCCGAACCCGCATCCGCCGTTGCCGCCCCGACCGTGGCCCCCAGTGTCGCACCTTCCGCACCTGCCGTCGCCGGCGTCGTTTCCGGCATCGATGTGCAGTACATCGACCCCGCCGTGCGCGTGCAGGACGATTTCTTTACCCATTTGAACGGCAAGTGGCTGGCCACGGCCGAGATCCCTGCCGACAAGTCGAGCTGGGGTTCGTTCGCCAAGCTGCGCGATGACACCACGCCACAGTTGCGCGGCATCATCGAAGCCACGCAAAAGGACAAGAACAGGAAAGCCGGTTCCGAAGCGCAGAAAATCAGCGACCTGTACGCCAGCTACATGGATGAAGCCAAACTCGAGGCGCTGGGCACGAAGCCGCTGGCCGGCGAACTGAACCGCATCCGCTCGCTGCGCGACAAGAAGGGCGTGCCCGCCCTGATCGCCCACCTGAGCCAGACGGGCGTGGCCACGCCGTACGCTGTCTACGTGGGCCAGGATGCCCGTGCCTCGACGAAATATGCGGCCTACGTGAGCCAAAGCGGGCTGGGCATGCCGGACCGCGACTACTACCTGGAAGCCAAGCAGGCTGGTGTGAAAGAAAAATACCAGGCGCACGTGGAAAAAATGCTGGCCATGGCGGGCGACAAGAATGCCGCCGCCCGCGCCAAGGCTGTCGTGGCCCTGGAAACGGCCCTGGCCGAAGTGCAATGGACCAAGGTCGAGAACCGCGACCCCGTCAAACGCTACAACAAGACCGACATCAACACGCTGAACGATCTGACTCCTGGCTACGACCTGAAGTCCGGCCTGGCGGCGCTGGGCATCGCCAACAAGGTCGATTACGTGATAGTCAACCAGCCGAGCTACCTGGCCGGCTACAACAAGGTGCTGGCGTCAAGCGATCTGGACACCCTGAAAGCGTATTTCGAATGGCAGTTGCTGCGCAGCTATGCCAGCTACCTGTCGAAAAACTTCGTCGATGAAAGCTTTGCCTTCTACGGCACGGTACTCAGCGGCGTGACGGAAAACCAGCCGCGCTGGAAGCGTGGCGTGGGCGCCGTTGAAGGCGTGCTGGGCGAAGCCGTCGGCAAACTGTACGTGGCGCAATACTTCCCGGCAGAACGCAAGGCGCACATGCAGGAACTGGTGAAAAACGTGCTGGCCGCCTACAAGGACAGCATCGACACCCTGGACTGGATGAGCCCGGAAACCAAGAAGGAAGCGCAAGCCAAGCTGGCCAAGTTCACGCCGAAGATCGCGTATCCGAACAAATGGCGCGATTACACGAAGCTGCAAATCGTCCAGGGCGACCTGGTGGGCAACATGATGCGCGCCGCCAACTTCGGCTCCGCGCGCCAGGTGGCCAAGCTGGGTAAACCGATCGACCGCGAAGAGTGGGGCATGACGCCGCAGACGGTGAACGCCTATTACAGCTCGACGATGAATGAAATCGTCTTCCCGGCCTCCATCCTGCAGCCGCCGTTCTTCGACGCCAACGCGGACGACGCCGTCAACTATGGCGCCATCGGCGCCGTCATCGGCCATGAAATCAGCCACGGCTTCGACGACAAGGGCAGCCAGTCCGATGGCGACGGCAACCTGCGCGACTGGTGGACCCCGGCCGACCGCAAGAATTTCGCCGCCAAGGCCGACGCGCTGACCAAGCAATATGACGGTTACAGCCCCTTGCCGGGCTATCACGTCAACGGCGCCCTGACCCTGGGCGAGAATATCGCCGACAACTCGGGCGTGGCGATCGCCTACAAGGCCTATAAAATCTCGCTGGGCGGCAAGCCGGCGCCCGTGCTCGACGGCTTGACGGGCGACCAGCGCTTCTACATGGGCTTTGGCCAGGTGTGGCGCAGCAAGATGCGCGAAGCGCAGCAGATCGTGCAGATCAAGACAGATCCCCATTCGCCGGGCCAGTACCGCGCCAATGGCACCATGGTCAACCAGCCTGGCTTCTACGAAGCGTTTGGCGTAAAACCGGGCGACAAGATGTATGTTGCGCCGGAAAACCGCGTCATCATCTGGTAAGCGCATGCGCGTCATCGTGAAAAACGTACTACTGTAACAACAGAAAAGGCCACCTCGCGTGGTCTTTTTTGCATTCCGGTCAAAGTTGTTTCTGTCGTTTCGGCCGGTATGCTACAGTCAAAAACCGGGCCAGAAGCCCTGGGCCTTCTGACCCTTATATTTCACACAATACAATATAGAGGACAACCGTGAATCGTTATTTGTTAAGTGCATTGACCCTGAGTTTGCTGGCCGGCGTGTCCGGCATGGCTGGCGCCGCTGATACGGCCAAGAAAGCCGCCGCCGCTCCCGCCACGGCCGTCGCCGCCGCCGCGCTGACGTCCGGCATCGCCGTCGAATACGTCGACCCTGCCGTGCGCGCGCAGGACGACCTGTTCCAGCACCTGAATGGCAAATGGCTGGCGGAAACGGTCATTCCTGCCGACAAGTCGAGCTGGGGCAGCTTTGCCAAGCTGGCTGACGATACGCAAACGCAGCTGCGCGGCATCGTCGAAGGCGCCGCCGCCGACAAGGCCCGCGCGGCCGGTTCGAATGCCCAGAAAATCGGCGATTTTTATAACAGCTTCATGGATGAAGCCAAGCTGGAAAGCCTGGGCCTGACACCGTTGAACGCGGAGCTGGCGAAGATCGCCGCGCTGCAGGACAAGGCGGAATTGCCGGCCGTAATCGCCCACTTCAGCAAGCTGGGCGTGACCTCGCCTTACGACTTCGGCATCCACCAGGACGCCAAGGATTCCACCAAATACGTGGCCGACATCGTGCAAAGCGGCCTGGGCTTGCCTGACCGCGATTACTACCTGGAAGCAGGCAAGGCCGATACGCGCGCCAAATACCTGGCCCACGTGGAGAAAATGCTCAGCCTGGCCGGCGACGCGAACGCTGCCGCGAATGCGAAAGCCATCCTCGCGCTGGAAACGGAACTGGCCAAGGCGCAATGGAGCAATGTGCAGAATCGCGATCCCGTCAAGACCTACAACAAGGTGGAACTGGCGAAACTGGCCGCCGTGGCGCCAGGCTACGACTGGGCCCGCTACCTGAAGGACACGGGCATCGCCGGCAAGGTCAATTACGTGATCGTCAGCCAGCCCAGCTACCTGAAGGGCTTTGCCGAGATCGCCAACAAGACGCCGCTGGAAACGTGGAAAGCCTACTTCCAGTGGCACTTGCTGCACGCCAACGCCGGCTACCTGCCGAAAGCGTATGTCGATGAAAACTTCGCGTTTTATGGCACCACCCTGACGGGCGTGACGGAAATGCGTCCGCGCTGGAAACGCGGCGTGGGCGCCGTCGAAGGCGCGCTGGGCGAAGCCGTGGGCCAACTGTACGTGGAGCAGTATTTCCCGGCCGAGCGCAAGGTGCGCATGGAAGCGCTGGTGAAAAACCTGATGACGGCCTACCAGCAAAGCATCGACAAGCTGGACTGGATGAGCCCCGTCACCAAGAAACAGGCGCAGATCAAGCTGTCCAAGTTCACCACCAAGATCGGCTATCCGAACAAATGGCGCGATTACTCGGGCCTGACGGTGGCGTCGGACGATTTGATCGGCAACATCCAGCGTTCGCACTTGCTCAACTACAACCGCGAATTGAACAAGCTGGGCCAGCCTATCGACCGCGACGAGTGGGGCATGACGCCGCAGACCGTGAATGCTTATTACAACCCGGAACTGAATGAAATCGTCTTCCCGGCCGCCATCCTGCAAGCGCCGTTCTTCGACGCCAACGCGGACGACGCCGTCAACTACGGCGCCATCGGCGGCGTGATCGGCCATGAAATCAGCCACGGCTTCGACGACCAGGGCGCCCAGTACGACGGCGACGGCAACTTGCGCGACTGGTGGACCAAGGCCGACCATAAAAACTTCGCCAAGAAAACCAAGCAGCTGGTGGCGCAGTACAACAGTTTCAGCCCCGTCAAGGGCCACTTCGTCAACGGCGAACTGACCCTGGGCGAGAACATCGCCGACAATTCCGGCGTGGCAATCGCGTATAAAGCGTACAAATTGTCGCTCAATGGCAAGAAAGCCCCCGTCATCGACGGTTTCACGGGCGAGCAGCGCTTCTATGCGGGCTTTGCCCAGGTTTGGCGCATGAAGATGCGCGAAGCGCAGCAACTGGTCTTGCTGAAAACGGACCCGCACTCGCCAGGCCAGTTCCGCGCCAACGGCACCATGCGCAACCAGCCCGGCTTCTACCAGGCGTTTGACGTGAAACCGGGCGACAAGATGTATCTGCCACCGAAAGACCGCGTCATCATGTGGTAAGACGCTTGTACCAGGCATAAGTTGCCAGCCGCCCCGCGCAAGCCGGGCGGCTTTTTTACGCCGTGTGATCTGGCGCAAACGATGGGTAAAAAAAAACCGCCCTGGCGGGCGGTTCCTGGAAACGGGTGTGACGCTGCTTACTTGGCCGGTTCCGCGGCTGGTGCGGCGGCGCCGTCAGCGGCAGCGGCAGGTGCCGGCACTTCCGGTTCCTTGAACTTGCCGCCCGACGCGTTGGCGATGTAGACGACGGCGCGCGCCACTTCCACATCGTCGAGGTCGGGATTGCCGCCCTTGGCCGGCATCGCGCGCAAGCCTTCGATCGCGTGTTTCAGGACCGTATCGTAGCCCTGGGCCAGGCGGGCCGACCAACTGCCCGCATCGCCAAACTTCGGTGCACCGGCCACGCCGGCGCCATGGCAAGCCACGCAGGTGGCCGTGTAGACGGCTTCGCCGCTTTGCAGCACTTTCGGACCGCTGGCATCCTTGAAGGTAAAGCCGGCGTTGGCCACTGGGCTCAGGCGCTCGGCGATGGCTTCCGGCGACTGGCTGTCCGTACCGGCGCCCGTCAGTTTTTGCGCCGTGACGAACTGCACCAGCAGGATGATGCCGATGACGGTGATGAGGAAGAAGCCAGCTACGGCGGCAAGCAATTGTTTAGGCGTTTTGATCGCTGATTGTTGTTCGTTATGTGCGTCGCTCATGATGTCCTTAGTCCAGATTTGAAACTGATGGCCGTGTAAGGTAGCATTTTTACATGCTTGTATGTAAACCTTTATGAAACCCACAATTATAGGCACAAAAATTGAGCAGCGACATGCAATTGCCAGCGATACGACAGTTTCCGTAGACGTAGGTAAAGAAAAACGGTATCCTTCGCATCACTTCAGAAATTCCCCCTACGCGGCTGTAGCTCAGTGGATAGAGTATTGGCCTCCGAAGCCAAGGGTCGTGGGTTCGATCCCCGCCAGCCGCACCACAAAATCAAGCACTTAGCGGTGTTTAGTGGCGATTGGGGAGAAATATCCCCACTTTTGGGGAGAAAATAAAACGCGTTTCAATACTGCACTCCATCATCCTGAGGAGTTGCAAGTGCAAAAATCAAAAATCGGTGCTGTTGAGCAGAACATCTATTGTGAGGAGCGTTCCGGGTCGTTTCGGTTTGTTGTTCAAGTCTCCCCCCTTCCAAAATCGTCAGCGACGTTTGATATCTCGGAGTTCAAAGCTGGACTTGCTTGGGCCAAGCGTAGACGCGGTGAACTTCGTGCCGAAAAAGTTTCCAAATCGGGTGGCAAGCCGCAGATGGACAGTGGCGTCTCGCATGTCGTTGACGCCTTTGCCTCTGTAGTCGCGACTACCCGCCCAGGACCGGGAAACATTGTCATTAGTGACATCATTGGAAGCTATCGCGAAAAAGAGTTGCACAAGCTCGGGAGCATTGAGTCCACTAAGTCCCGATTGAATAAACTTGAGGAATGGTTCGGCCGTTTCCGGCTAGGTGAGCTTACTCGCGAAGAAATTGGAGCATGGCGCACAAAACGCGAGAACGGCCAACTTGGTACTGGTCGGGCACGAATTCCGCCTCCAATCGACGTAGGGAGTGCCGTGCAGACGAAGCACGAGCGTGCAAAGGCTAGGAAGGAAGGTAAAGTGGTTCCAAAACTGCTGTTCGCTCCCGTGTCCTCGCAATCCATCCGTCACGAACTCGTGCTTCTTCGTCGTGCAGTCACGGTCTACTTCCAAGACCAGCCGTTGGAAGTTGGGGCTTGGATCGCGGCACACCCCTTGCTGCGGATTGAACTACCAGCGCCTGCCGCTGCGCGCAAAGTCCGGATTGAAGACCACGATTTTGGCGCGCTGAAGGCATTTCTGTCGTCGATGCAGATAGCATTTGTTTTGGTTGCGATGGCGACGACATTGCGTCGGGCAGAAATCTGTTCTTTGTGTTGGGAAGATGTAAACTTTGCTCGGTCAGAGGTGCTGCTTCGCGCGCCGGGTCACCGAAATCGAACCAAGACAAATGAGCGACAAGTGCCACTTCTGCCAGTGCTGGTGGACGTTTTGCACCGGCTCGGGCCCAAGAAAAGTGGGCGCATCTTCAAAATCACTCCAAGCGGTATTTCGCAAGCGCTCCGCAGAGCCGCTGACCGTGCCGGACTGCGCGACATTCGGCTCCACGATACTCGACGTGAAGCCGTAAGTCGATTGATTGAGCTGGTTAATGCCTCTCTGCAAACTGTCATCGCGTTTACTGGACACACCAGTGAGGACGCGTTGCAAAGGCACTATGTTAACCCCCATGCGTCACGGGTTGCAGAGCGTCTTGGAGCCGATCCCATGGCCGCAAAAATGATTCCGGCAACGTAAGGAAGAAAATAAAATTCGGGTTCTACACGGTGTTATTACCTACCGTGCGGAGCCCGAATTTTATGAAATACCTAACGAAAACCGATGTCGCCGCACTACTGCGGGTTTCAGTGCGGACCATCACAACTTACATGTCGCAAGGTTTGCTCCCCCAGCCCCGGCAGCTCGGCCGAAAGCTACTTTGGGACGAGTCAGCACTTGTCCACTACATCGAGCGTTCTGCGCCTGTAACGAGCAAACTTGCGATGAACGGACCAGCTAAGCGCGGTAGGCCGCGCAAGTCATGCGTATATTAAACGTGTCCAGCGTCGGCATAAATTTACGAATGCCAAGGCGTAAATGGCAACAAGAACCGGCGGGGCTAGCACTGCAGCCGCCGGTTGCCGCGACGATTTATTTGGTGTCGCGACGAATAAGGTTTGAATGAACGGTGCCAGCCACTATCCGTCCCGGTCTTATCAACAGAAATTAATGTCCTCAAACTTGTATAGCAACGTTTCGAAAACCACCAATTTTTGAACTTCGGTTGCAGGCCAGTTCTGGGCAGCTAAATCTCGAAGCAGCTTGTTCTTGAACTGTGTCGTGCAGACAAACACGACTCTTTCAAGGACGATACCTCCGGCCAGATCGGCGCCCAGCTCTGGCCGCAGGCGGCCGCGCAGATGCACAAGCCAGGCGCGCAGCTGCGCGTAGTCTCGGGCATTGCGCCTGCTGCGCTCCACCTCGAACCAGTTCCATCGATTTCCGTTGCGCCAGAGCGCATCGGGCTTCTTGCCTGCAATCCCAACCTCGCCACCGGCCCACAGGCCACGAGCAATCTCTCTTTCCGTCGAAACCCTGAATCCTTGAACGATGCCGATGATAGCCAGCTCGTTGGCGATACAGCGATGTCGGAAATACCCACTGCTGAAGTTCCGCACGCCGTCCTTGCCGCTTGTCGCTGGCACGTCGGCCGACTGCAAGGCTCGTGCGCCGGCTTCCGCTATTGCATAAACAATGCTTCCGTCCGGCCCTCGTGCTTGTAATAGTAGTCGGTCAGCCCGCATCCGCCGTAGTGTCCTTTGCGCCATTCGCAAAGCGCTGGCCGTCCAGGCTGCTGGCGCCAGACCAGGCACCGATACCGGTTTACTGGCCCAGCGTGTCCAGACCAGCGCCGCGATATCCCGTGTACGCAGCCACCCAAAGCGATGCAGAGCCCGTAAGATCCGCATCTCGTTTTCTCGGGCCTGGGCCCGTCCGTCTACTCGTTTCATTTTCGTCTTTCGTGTTGTTTCTCTGCGTATAGCAACAACCCCCCCCGGTTCGATAGCCCATTGGCCGGGGCACGAACAGGGATTGCGAACAGTCAATTAGGTCAGCCGCTGGCGCGGTTGAAACGGCACAGCGCTCTTAAACCAGGCTGGACGCCTGGCGAGCGCTTGGTTCGCTGTACGCTCTCCATGTCGTTAGATGCCGGCGCCCCTCCCCTTTCGTACCCCGCCCTGGCGGGCGACTCCAGGCGCGGGAAACCGGCTCTCCCCTTCACGCTGGACGCGTTGCGGGCTGCGGTCTGGCTGCGCTGCGACTAGACCCGGTTTCCCGCGCCTCCGGCTTGGGGCGCGAGGCTGCGCCTCCCACTTCGGCACCGGCGTCCTTGGGGACACCTCGCACTCGGCGACGGTCTACGACCTGCCGGTGCGCGCCTTGCGGCTCCCTCCCGTGCGCTGTCGGGCGGCTGGGGCCGCTCGCTCCATCGCAGGCTGCGGCTGGACGCCTTGCCCCACGCGCCGCGTGGCGCCCACTGTCCTGTTTTGCAGCGTTAGCTGTCATTTACAGGATGCGCGCTGCCTGCAGCATCTCGCACGTGCCCGCGACCGCACAGGCTGGCGCCAGTCCGTTCGCGGAAATGTACTGCGCGCCCTCCGAGTTGCGCTCAGTTGCCTCTGCATCCGAGTCCGTCGGTTAGCTGGGTGAACTTGGGCCAAGGTCCGCCGGTCGCAAGTGGCAAGCCGCTTCGGTGGCCATGCGCCCGGTTCCTGTCGGACTGCGGCCTCGGGTCCACCATTTGCACCGGCTTATTTCCTTGGTCAGCAACGAACTCAGAAAACACGGTAAGCACCGAACTGGGTTCGGTGCGAAAATCACCAAGCCAACGGCCAATTCCGCCTCTAAATCTAGGAAGCTGGCCCTACGATGAATCATGTGAGGGAGGAAATAATGTCAATATGGAATTGGCTGTTTGGAGATGTCGGGGACGTCACGGCATCCTCTGCACTCGACGTGACGACCACGAACCCTGCCACCGGTTTGGCCATGATCGACGGGCAAATGAGCGGACTTGATGTTGCAGGCAACCCTTACGGAATAGACCTTCACACATTTGAAGTAGACTGGACACCGTGCGGCAGTGACATCAGTAGTGGAATTTTTGATGACTGGTCCAGCTGATTTGTCACGCGAAAAGAACCGAGAGGGGCTTCGAAAGCGCCCCTCGATTGAACGTTACTGGTTACGCTACGCTGTTTTTTATTGTGACGATTGGTGCCTGGCCCGGTTTCTGGTCCACAGCGACCAAGCCTGCGGCGATGAGGCGCGCTAAAGCTTCGTACTTGGCATCCCGGGACACCCCCATCGCTACTAGCGGCTTGGACGTGAGCTTCACAGTCTGCGACTTTTGCAAGCCGGATAAATACCAGAGCGTCAGCGCCACGTGCAGGGCCTTGCCCGGCATTCGCGCCGTCTGATGCATCCAGTCAAGCGGCAGGGGCCCCTTGATGAAGCCTGCGGGCTTAACGCTATCAACCTCCGGCATGGCCGGTTTATATTGTTGAGTAGCCGGGTTCCATACGAGTCTCCGTTCACCGGCTGTGGCAGTCATGTTTCCCTTTCGTGCGGCACGGTTGCTGCCTCCTGTTGTAGCAGCTCCTGAACCAGGTCCCACATGATGCTGCCCCGCTCGTCGCAATAGCGGTCGGGTGCCTCAATCAGCTTGGCGTCCGAGCGCAGCTCGAAGCCGCCCAACACCATAGCGCTGGCCCGGCGCATAAGCTCCTGCATCTGTGCCGTTCTAGCCGCAAGCTCAGCCAGGGGCGCTTCGATGAGCACCGCATCGTGGACTGGCGCCACGATCCGGATACCCGCCTCGGTTGCCAAGCAGCATGCCAGGCGCAGCATTTCGCTACCATTCGCTTGCATTGGGAAGTTGCACAGTGAGCGGGAGTTTGCTTTGTCCTCGACGTGCAAGACCCAGCCAAACACAGTCCACAGTCGCCGTTTCGCCAGTGCATAGTCGCGTACGCCGTCCGACCACTCCCAAAATTGGCGGTAAGTGCGCCGGTGCATCTTCAGCAGCTCGCGCGCATACACGGGCGGTTGCTGAATACGCCGCGCCAATGACTCTTCCTGCATCCCGTATTGCACCGCCAAGACGCAGGCTTTGAACTGCTCGCGCTCTGCGGCGTGGGTGGCTTTGGTCGCACCGGCCGGCACCGCGCCGGCCTGACGGGCAAACGCCAGATAGGGGTCTCCAGACAGATAGGCATCCCGCATCTTCATGTCGCCCGATAGCGCAGCCGCGATGCCAAATTCCTGCTGACTCCAGTCCACGTACGCCAGCCCGTGGCCAGGCGCTGGCTTGATGAGACCGCGCAGCCAGGACGACAAGCCGAAGACGAACTTCGCGTTTGAAGGCTGGTTCCGACCCGTTTTGGATCGGAACATGGACATCAGTGCTCGGTTGCGGTTGTCGGCACCAACAGCCAGGTCGCTTAGGCGCAATTGCCCCAGGGCCTTGCGCAGCTCCTTGAGCGGGCGCAATTGGGGATGGGACTTGCACTGCTCATCGAAGGTGTCATCGTCCAATGCCAGGCGCCCTGTGGGTAGGCGCGGCCAAGCAATGCCCTGGCGCTGTAGGTAATCGGCAAATCGGTCCAATTTGAAGGTGCGGCCGTCGTACACCCGATAGCCTTCATCGACTCGGGCAATCAGCCGGTTTTGCAGGCTGCTCCAATGGCGGCGTAGTTGCCCGAGCAGTGCTCCGTCGATTGGTACCCCGGCGTTCTCGATATGTGCGACGGCCTTGGTGTAACGTCCCCGCAGCAGCGCGTGTTGCAGGCGCTGGGGCTCGCCGATTACAGGCTGCATGGCGGTCAACAATTTTATCGTTGCCACAACGTCTGACTCGCAATAGTCCAGGATGCCTTTGCGCTCCATCACGCTATATTCACCACCGCGCAGGATGAGTTCGCGCATCGCATCCTTTTCCAACGCCGTGATGCCATTGTGACCGTAGAACTCCAAGGCGCCGAGCAGGCCATTGCTGACGGGTAGCATCATACCATTGGTCTCTACTCGGAACTCAGCATAGAGGTCTATGACGTTGGCCGGCAGTGGCCAACCCAATGCGAGATGGCAGCCCATCTCTGCCGAGGCGTAATACGCGATGACAACTGAATCGGGTTCAGTTGAGAAGGGGCAGGGCTGCGACTTGAGCTCATCCTCCCACAACAGCAATCGCTTGCCACTGTGGACTTCGTACGCCACCAGGCACACGGGATCGGGCAGCTCACCAGGAGCTGCCCGGAACTCGAAATCGACTATCCAGACCTGGCTGAATGCGTTGAGTACCATCAAATTTCCCCGCGCAGGCGTTTTACGATGGGGTGGTCGAGGGACATAATGAGGCGGTCTTTAAACGCGAGCGACAGGATTTCCTTGAACGACTTTTCTGGCCACATGGGCTCATCGGCGAGGGATGACGCCTCATAAATATCGTAGGCGCCGACCGTCCGATTGGCGACGAGCCTCGCCCAGTTGATTTCGGCGCGCTTGGCACCTTCGTGCGCAGATTGTGACCAGCTATCAAGCCGTCCATCCTCGCCCGGGAGGTTCACCGGCCAAAGTGCGGTATTGCCATCACGGGTGACATAGGTGTAAAGCATTTTTGGGCGCACCTCCGACGCCAGCTCGCCATAAAGACTAGGGTGCACGAAATAGCATTCACCGTCCTCTTTGAGTTGTAGGACAAGGGCGCTTTGACGCCATTCGTCACTTGGATGGACGCGAACAAACGTCTGATTGCCCGGCTTGCGAACCGGTACGGTGGTCAGTACTTTTTTTACCCCGGACACGGCGCCGAAATTTTGTGGCAAGCATAGGGTAGTTAGGTCCAACTCCCCGTGGGAGCCGATCTGGAAAGCTGGCAGGACGGCGCCGAAAGCGTTGGATTCAGTTGCTGCAATGTTGTCCTGTACAGCGGATGTAGTGGTGGAAGTGGTTTGGGCAGTAGTTTTTGACATAGTGACGAGAATGGGCAAAGTTGTAATCCAGCATCGCTGGCGCATTGTCAAAGCCTTGCCGCAGTACGGGTGAGGTACTGAGCGATAGGCGTCTGATAAATTGTCTAGTCACCACCCCCCCTGATATTTTATACGTGTTACATATCGTTACAATCCCACTTCCTGTGCTGCCTCATTCAGCCGCAGACCTGTGGCGCCTCCCTACACCGACCTGTGGACCCAAGCCGCACCTGACCAATCTAATAAGAAATGTATTGTATAAATACAAGATACCCCCAGCCGAATGCTGCAACTAGGTATTCAAAGGCGGATTCGCCGATGCTAGCGACGGATGGACTCGTCTGAGTCTTTCCTTAACATTGTGGGCAGCTTCCAATACAGCACAATAACCACTCCGCCGATCCGCAATCACTAGAGTGAGCTCTGAAAGTCACCACGGACAAAAATCTAGACAGGCTTACTACATGTTAGACTGTCTTGTACTGCTTTACGTAAAATCCACCTTCAACGAAATCCAACGCGTTTATGAATATTCCGTTTGACAGCGTCATGACCGTCAAGGAAGTCGCCGACTACCTGCGGGTTAATCAACGTACCGTGTATCGCCTGGCGGTTGAGCGCCGTCTGCCTGGCTTCAAGGTTGGGGCGAATTGGCGTTTCAAGAGGGTGGATATTGATGGGTGGATAGCTGCGCAGTCTGCGGCGGCAACAACCGCCGATGAAAAAAATGCAAAGGGAGAGGGAAAAGACACGTGAAGCTGATCCATAACAGCGGTTCAGACCGCGTCATTGACCTCATCCGCCCGCATCTGGAGCCTGGACATCAGCTTGGTTGCGTGACTCCGTCGTTCTCGCTGTTTGCATTCGCCGAATTACGTGAAGCGTTCGCCAAGCTGGATGGGGTGCAACTCATTCTTCCCCCGGTCGATGACGGGCTCGATTTCCTCGGCCGCGAAGGTGACCGCGCCGCACGCAATCGGTTGCAATCCAGGTGGTTAGCTAACCAGTGCGCGACGTGGCTCAATGGCAAGGTCGAGCTACGTCGTGCAAATGGCCCCGTCCCGCAGGGTGCCGCCGTCATGCGTGCGCCGGACGGCACTGCCGATCAGGTGGTGTTGGGCTCGTTCGCATTCAGTACGGACGGCCTGGGCCTGACGCCAGGCAACCCTCTGAGCCTGATCCAAGCATCGGAGTCGGCAGAAGAAGCCGCGCAGCTCGCCCGCTGGCTTGATCAGCAATGGGCTGCGCTGCAAGCGCAGCCAGATAGCCGGCCAGCGCTGGTTGAAGCCCTTCAGGGCATGGGCCAACACCGCGCACCATTCACGCTCTACGCCTTCATCTTGAACCATTTGTTTGGGAGCAGGGGCGACGAGATGGACGAGGAGCAAATCGTCAAGTCGGCCACCGGAATTCGCAACACGGTGGTGTGGAAGAAGCTGTTTAAATTCCAACGCGATGGTGTCGTTGGTGCCATCGACAAGCTAGCCCGCTTCGGCGGCTGCATCATTGCGGACAGCGTAGGCCTGGGCAAGACCTTCGAAGCCCTAGCAATCATAAAGTACCACGAACTACGCAATGACCGCGTTCTTGTGCTCGCGCCCAAGCGCTTGCGCGACAATTGGACGCTCTATAAGGCTAACGACAAGCGCAACATACTGGCGGCAGACCGGTTTAATTACGATGTCCTGAACCATACCGATTTATCGCGTGATAGTGGCACGTCGGGCGACATCGACCTAAGCAATGTGAACTGGGGCAACTACGATCTAGTGGTTATTGACGAGTCGCACAATTTTCGCAACAAGAAATCACCGCGTCAGGGCACCGAGACGCGGTACGACCGGCTCATGCGTAAGGTCATCAAGGAAGGCGTAAAGACACGCGTCCTAATGTTGTCCGCCACACCTGTGAACAACCGCCTGGCGGACTTGAAGAACCAGATCGCCTTCGTCACTGAAGGCGATGACACGGCTTTGCTGGAACATGGCATCGACAGCATCGAACAGACCATCCGTAAGGCCCAAATCCAGTTTAATCGCTGGCTGGAAATGGACGAAGCCGAGCGTACGCCGGGCCATCTGGTGGAAATGTTGGGCTTCGACTACTTCACTCTCCTAGATCACTTGACCATCGCGCGTTCGCGCCGGCATATAGAAAAGTATTACGGTACGGCCGAGACCGGCAAGTTTCCGGGCCGGCTGCCTCCAATCAACATTAAAGCCGACGTGGACCTGGCGGGCCAGTTCAGGGCTATCAAGGATATCAACCTTGAAATTCGGCGCCTGAACCTAGCCAGCTACGCGCCACTGCGCTATGTGCTGCCGCACAAGCAGGCCGCCTATGATGCCAAGTACAGCACCGAAATTCGGGGCGGTGAGAGTTTCTTTCGGCAGGCTGACCGCGAAGAGAGCTTGATCCACCTGCTGAGGGTCAATGTGCTCAAGCGCATGGAGAGCGCCGTGTCCTCATTTGCGCTAACGGTTCAGCGGCAGCTCAAGGACGTCGAAGCCGTGCTGGCCCACATCGAAAACCATGACGAGGGCGTCGAAGAAATTGATATTGCCGACGTGGATATCGACGACCCTGCCTTCGAATCCCTGCTGGTCGGGCGTAAGGTTAAGGTATTGCTTACTGACGTAGACCTCATCCGCTGGAAACAAGACCTGATTGAGGACCGCAACCGCTTGGCCACGCTGCTGGCGGCCGCACAGCAAGTGGATACTACACGAGACGCCAAGTTGTCCCAGCTGCGTGCGATGATTGAGCGGAAGTGCCGCGAGCCGATTAACGCCGGTAACCGTAAAATAATTGTCTTCACCGCATTTTCGGACACTGCGAAATATCTATATGCCAACCTTGCGCCCTGGGCCAAGAGCGCGCTGGGCATCGACGCTGGGTTGATTACCGGCAGTGCTGGCATACAGACCACCCTACCGGGTTTGCGCAAGAGCATGAGTAGCGTGCTATCGGCGTTCGCGCCGCGTGCGAAGGAGCGCCCAGCAGATCTAGCTGCCGAAGGGGAAATCAATTTGCTCATCGCTACCGACTGCATCTCCGAAGGACAGAACTTGCAGGACTGCGACTGGCTTGTCAACTACGACATCCATTGGAACCCGGTTCGTATTATCCAACGCTTCGGTCGTATCGACCGCATCGGCTCGCCTAACCAGAACATTCAGTTGGTCAACTTCTGGCCTAACATGGAATTGGAAGAGTACATCGGTCTAGAGCAGCGCGTCAGCGGGCGCATGGTGTTGCTTGATGTTTCTGCCACTGGTGAGGAAAATCTTATCGAGCAGCAGTCGGGCAACCCGATGAACGATCTGGAGTACCGGCGCAAGCAGTTGCTTAAGCTGCAGGACACGGTCATCGACATGGAAGACTTGTCTAACGGTGTTTCCATTACTGATCTCACACTGACCGACTTCCGCATCGACCTGGCACAGTACATCAAAGAGCATCCGGGCCAACTCGACAGCCTGTCGCTGGGCACGTACGCCGTCACCACCAGCATCGACGCCGATATTGCGCCGGGCGTCATCTTCTGCCTGCGGGCCGAAAGTGCAGTCCCGGCCGAAGGGCAGCAATCCGACTACCCGCTCGCGCCGATCTATTTGGCCCACGTTGGCGACGATGGCGCCGTGCTGCTGCCATACCCCCAAGCCAAGCGTATTCTGGACCGGCTCAAGCGCCTAGCCCTCGGCCGCGAGCTGCCCGATGACGGCGCCTGCGCCGTATTCGACAAGGACACACGTCAAGGCGAGGATATGCGCCACGCCCAGAAACTGCTTGCCGCCGCAGTGGCGTCGGTGGTGGGTAAGAACGAAGAACGCGCCGTGGCAAGCCTGTTTTCGCCGGGCGGCACCTATGCTATGAAGGGTGAGTTCGCCGGCAGTAATGACTTCGAGGTGCTCGCCTTCATGGTCGTGTTGCCGGGGACCGCTGCGTGACGGAGCAGGCGCTGACCGGCATGGTGCTTTCTGCGCTGAGTCTTCCGACCAGTTGCCGCGTGGATCAGCGTGTCCCCAAAAAGATGCTGGTCGAAAACGGCGCCCCGACCAGCGCAGACAAGCACCTCATCAACGACACTATCGAAGAAATCCAGTGGATTGCCGCCTTGAAGCCCAACACAGTGGGCGTGGCCGAATACCGCGACGATTGCCGCGATTATGCAGAGGTGGCAGTGTTGTGCATCACCGTGCGCAATGCCCCCCAGGGTGACGGTGCTGGCGCAGCCCGTGCAGGTCAACACACCCGGCCAGTCAACATTACACGCCTGGCTGAACTAGTACACCGCGCCGTGCCTTATCCGTTGCTGCTTCTGCTTGCCGCGCCGCAGGGCGTGCACCTCTCCCTAGCACACAAGCGCTGGGCACAGAACGAGGCCGGCAAGGTAGTGCTGGACGGCGAACCGGTGACGGTGGACATGGCACTTGGCCTGACAGCTGATCATCCGTTCGTTCATGCACTGGCCCTATCCCGGCAGCCGCAAACCAGTTTGCTTACCCTGTACCAAGGCTGGATGAACTGCCTGACTGCTTTGCAGGCGTCGCAATACACCGGCACCTTCAACGAATCCGAAACGCCGGACTTGGTTGCCGCACGCCGCCAGACCTTGCGCACCTGCCAACGCTTGGAGCAAGAGGCAAGTCGCTTACGCGCGCTTGCGGTCAAGGAAAAACAGATGGCTAGGCAGGTGGACTTAAACCTCGCGCTCCAGCGCATCAGCACCGAGCTGGCATCGGCACGCGAACAACTTTGATTACCCTGCAAATGACGGAGATCTAGATGCAAAAAATAGAAGCAACCCAACCGGCGGCCAAGTCAGCTGACTTGGTGGCGGGCAACATCGAACAACTCAAGGCCCTGTTCCCCGAGCTAATCACCGAGGGAGCAGATGGTGTGGCTGTCAACGTGGATGTGCTCAAAGCTTTGGTGGGCGACCAGACAGCTACAGATGCCGAAGAGAAGTACGGCCTGAATTGGCACGGTAAACGCCGGGCGCGTCAATTGGCGCTTACGCCCAGCAACGGCACGCTGCGACCCCACCCAGAAGAAAGTGTTGAATGGGGTAGCACCCGAAATGTGATGATCGAGGGTGACAACCTGGAAGTGCTCAAGCTGCTGCAGAAGAGCTATGCGAACAAAGTAAAGCTAATTTACATCGATCCACCATATAACACTGGCAAGGACTTCGTCTACCCCGATAATTTTCAGGACAATATTAAGAATTATTTGGAGCTGACTGGTCAGGCGGAAGGCGGAAAAAAAATTAGCAGCAACACGGATGCAAGCGGTCGTTTCCACACCGATTGGCTGAGTATGATGTATCCGCGGCTGAAGCTTGCGCGGGGGTTGCTGAGGGATAACGGCGTGATATTCATCTCGGTCGACGAACGGGAATACTCATCTCTTCGTCTAATTTGCTGCGACATATTTGGAGAGGAAAATATTGTTGGCACAATCGTTTGGAAAAATGCCACTGACAATAATCCAACAAACGTGGCCACCGAGCATGAGTACCTGCTGGTTGTGGCAAAGAAGAAAGACGAGATAGATTCCGAATGGAAATCCTCGATTTCTGACGTAAAGGATGTGCTCATCCAGATCGGCGAAACGCTATCAAAAAAATACAAAGACCAGGCTCTTCGAGATGCGTACGACGAGTGGTTCCGCGAACACAAAGCGGAACTATGGCCACTAGATCGATACAAGTATATAGATGAAGGTGGCGTGTACACCGGAAGTCAAAGCGTCCATAACCCAGGAAGGGAAGGGTATCGATACGATGTCATTCACCCCGGCACCAAACTCCCTTGTAAACAACCTTTGATGGGGTATCGTTTCCCGAAGCAAACGATGGATGAGCTGCTGGCTGCACGCCGCATATTATTCGGAGAGGACCATTCTAAAATTATCGAACTAAAGGTATATGCATCGGAGTTTAAGGAAAAGCTCTCCAGCCTGTTGGAGTTGGACGGCAGGCTGGGTGCGTATGATCTAAAGGAAGACTTCCCCAAAGAAGGAAAGGTTTTTACAAACCCGAAGCCTGTTCGACTATATGAGGCATTCTTGCCATTTCTGTTGAAGGATTCTGGTGATCTCGTTGTCGATTTTTTTGCTGGCTCTGGGGCGACGGCCAAAGCGGTATGGAAATTGAACGCCAAAGATTCTGTTGAACGCAAGTTTGTTCTGGTCCAACTACCTGAGCCGCTGAATGAGTCAGATAAGGATCAGAAGGCAGCCGTTCAGCTTTGTGATGCTTTGGGCGCCCCAAGAAATCTTGCTGAAATAACCAAGGAACGCTTGCGTCGAGCCGGGAAGAACATCCAGCTTTCGGTCCCTTCGCCTACGCTCGATTTTGGCTTTCGAGTCTTTAAGCTCGACTATTCAAATATCAGAGCCTGGGATCCCGCGCCCGTCGATCTTGAACGGTCGCTTTTCGACCATCAAGATAGCATCGTAGTTGGTCGGTCCGAGGACGATGTTCTGTACGAGTTGCTAATTAAGCTCGGACTGGATCTTTGCGTGCCAATCACTCAGCGAGTGGTAGCAGGCAAGAAACTGCATTCAGTTGGCGGCGGCGTTCTCATTGCCTGCTTGTCTACGACAATTGCAGCCGGGGACATCGAGCCGTTGGCCCAAGGCATTATCAATTTTCACAAAGAAGTCGCGCCATCTGGCGACACGACCTGCGTGTTCCGTGACAGTGCATTTGCCGATGACGTTGCCAAGACCAATCTTGCGGCGATCCTGGCGCAGAACGGTATCCAGACCGTTCGCAGTCTTTGAAGGGACGCTAATGAAACTTCACTTTGAGGCGAACCTCGACTATCAGCTCCAGGCCATTGAGGCAGTCTGCGACCTATTTCGCGGTCAAGAGTCCTGCCGCACGGAATTCACAGTGACGATGAAGCTACCTGACCAGCAATTGACACTGGGCGTGGCCGATACCGATCTCGGCGTGGGCAACCGTCTGACGCTGCTGGACGACCAACTTCTTCAGAACCTGCGTGATGTCCAGTTACGCGGGGGGCTGGCGCCGTCCGGTGTGCTGGCCTCGGGCGACTTCACCGTCGAAATGGAAACCGGCACCGGCAAGACCTATGTCTACTTGCGCTCGATCCGCGAGCTGAACAAGCGGTACGGCTTTACCAAGTTCGTCATCGTGGTGCCCTCGGTGGCCATCAAGGAAGGCGTCTACAAGTCGCTGCAGATCACGGAAGACCACTTCAAGGGAATCTATGCCGGCGTACCCGTGGACTTCTTCCTCTACGACTCCAGCAAGCTGGGTCAGGTGCGCAACTTCGCCACCAACTCCACGATCCAGGTGATGGTTGTTACGGTTGGCGCCATCAACAAAAAGGATGTGAACAATCTCTACAAGGACAGCGAGAAGACCGGTGACAGCAAGCCTATCGACCTCATTAGGGCCACGCGACCTATCGTCATCGTGGATGAACCGCAGAGTGTGGACGGTGGCTTAAATGGCGCTGGCAAGACCGCCCTGGACGCTATGAACCCCCTATGCACGCTGCGCTATTCGGCTACCCACGCCAACAAGCACCACATGGTGTTCCGACTCGATGCGCTAGACGCTTACGAGCGCAAGCTAGTCAAGCAGATCGAGGTGGCAGCGGCCACTATCGAGGGCGCGCATAACAAGGCCTTCGTGCGGCTGG
This sequence comes from Janthinobacterium sp. P210005, assembly GCF_036231865.1. Classification (NCBI taxonomy): domain Bacteria; kingdom Pseudomonadati; phylum Pseudomonadota; class Betaproteobacteria; order Burkholderiales; family Oxalobacteraceae; genus Janthinobacterium; species Janthinobacterium sp. P210005. The sequence continues at coordinate 517,084 of NZ_JAZARC010000002.1, read as the reverse complement.
TGTCAGTCAACAACAAGCGCGGAAGCATCTGTGCAAAGGTCGAGTTGGATGTCAAGACCGCCACGGGCGTAAAGCGTCAGGAGGTGACTGTCAGCGACGGCGATGATCTGCAGCAGACCGCCAAGCGCGACATCTACTCTGACTTCCGCGTAGGCGAAATTAGCACGGCCAAGGGCAAAGAGTTCCTGGAGCTGCGCTACCCAGGTGGCGAAGCCTTCCTCTCCGTGGGCCAGGCCTACGGCGATGTTGATGCCCTGGCGGTGCAGCGCGAGATGATCCGCCGCACCATCCGTGAACACCTTGAAAAAGAGAAGGTGCTTCGACCCAAGGGTATCAAAGTGCTATCGCTGTTTTTTATCGACGCAGTGGGGCGATACCGCCAGTACGACGCCGATGGCAACCCACTGAAAGGTGACTACGCTCGCATCTTCGAGGAAGAGTACCGACGTGCGGCGAAGCTGCCTGCCTACCAGAGCATGTTCGCCGAAATCGACCTAGCCAGCGCCGCAGAAGAAGTGCACGATGGTTACTTCTCTAAGGATAAGAAAGGAGTTTGGTCAGACACCACCGAGAACAACGCCGGCAACCGCGAGAACGCTGAGCGAGCCTACACCCTCATCATGAAGGAGAAGGAAAAGCTGCTCGCCTTCGAGACGCCGCTTAAATTTATCTTCTCACATTCGGCGTTGAAGGAGGGTTGGGACAATCCCAACGTCTTCCAGATTTGCACGCTACGGGAAATGGGCACCGAGCGCGAGCGCCGGCAGACCATCGGCCGGGGTCTGCGGCTGTGCGTGAATCAACATGGCGAGCGGGTGCGCGGCTTCGAGGTCAATCGGTTGACCGTCATCGCCACCGAGTCCTACGAGCAGTTCGCCGAGAACCTGCAAAAGGAGATCGAGGCCGACACGGGCATCCGGTTCGGCATTCTGGAACAGCACCAGTTCGCAGGCATCGCCATCAAGGGGGCCGATGGCACGCTCTCCCCGCTGGGTGTGGACCAGTCAAAAGCCTTGTGGGAGCACCTGAAGGCGACGGGGTACGTCGATGCTAGGGGTAAGGTGCAGGAATCGCTGAAGCTGGCCCTGAAGGAGGGCACCTTGGTGCTGCCCGGAGCCGTCGAGGCGCAGCGCGGCCAGATCGTCGAAGTGCTGCGCAAGGTGTCGGGCCGGCTCGAAATCAAGAACGCCGATGAGCGCAAGGCTGCCCCGTTGCGTAAGGACAAAGACGGCAAGGCCGTCTATCTGTCGGATGATTTCAAGGCGCTGTGGAACTGCATCAAGCACCAGACCACCTACCGGGTTCAGTTCGACAATGCCAAGTTGCTGCAAGACTGCACCGCCGAGCTGAAGAAGGCCCCGGTCATTGCCAAGGCGCGGCTGCAGTGGCGCAAGGCCGACATTTCCATTGGCCAGGCGGGCGTACTGGCTACTGAGAAGGAAGGCGCCGCGACCGTGGTGCTGGAAGAGGGCGACATCGAGTTGCCAGATTTGCTGACCGATTTGCAGGATCGCACCCAGCTCACGCGACGCAGCATCATTGCCATTCTGACCGGCAGCGGTCGGTTGGACGACTTTAAGCGCAACCCGCAGCAGTTCATCGAGCAGACGGCCGAGGTCATCAACCGCTGCAAGCGCTTGGCACTGGTAGATGGAATCAAGTACCAGAAGATTGGCGACGAACACTTCTACGCTCAGGAACTGTTCGCCAAGGACGAGTTGACCGGCTACCTGCGCAATATGCTACTGGATACCAGGCGGTCAATCTACGAGCACGTCATCTACGACTCGAACACCGAGCGCGACTTCGCTGATGCCTTGGAGAAGAACAACGGCGTGGTGCTGTATGCCAAGCTGCCGAGCTGGTTCAAGGTACCCACGCCACTGGGACCTTACAACCCGGACTGGGCCATTCTGTTCGACGAAGACGGCACGCAGCGTTTGTATTTCGTCGTGGAGACCAAGAGCAGCCTTTTCACCGACGACCTGCGCAGCAAGGAAGACGCCAAGATTAAGTGTGGCAAGGCGCACTTTGCGGCGCTTGGGGTTGGTGAAAATCCGGCCCACTACCTTGTGGCGACCTCTTTCGGTGACGTGCTCAAGACGATGGAGTGAAAGTGGCCTGGGCACCTGAGTACAAGGGCGCCCGGGCTCAAGAGCGTCATATCGCGTCTTGAAAGACATTGGACAAGTATGGGGAGAATTTTGGGGGAGAAAACAGGGTATTTTCTTCCCTTTAATGCCTACTGTTGCCATTTTTTGCCGGTTGCGGTATTCTTTAGAATCAAGGAGTTGCAGTAATAATGCGGCTCTCCAAGGCACTGCGGCTTGGCCTCCGAAGCCAAGGGTCGTGGGTTCGATCCCCGCCAGCCGCACCAGACAAATCAAGACTTGCCGTTTCTTTCGCTAGCATTGTGCGCATTGCCGTGCGTGATAGTTATGGCTGCGCCTGCCGCTGCGCAGCCACCCGTCTCAGCCACTAGCCTTACTTCAGCAATTTCAGCAACGCCTGCGCCGCCGCCTCCGATGAGGCCGGATTCTGCCCGGTGATCAAGATGCCGTGCGTCAGCACATATGGCGCCCAGTCCGCGCCCTTCGAGTAGATGCCGCCGTTATCCTTGAGCATGTCTTCCACCAGGAAGGGCACGACTTTCGTCAAGCCCACGGCGTCTTCTTCCGTATTCGTGAAACCCGTCACCTGCTTGCCCTTCACCAGCGGCTGGCCATCGCCGCCTTTGACGTGGCGCAAGACGCCGGGAGCGTGGCAGACGGCGGCGACGGGCTTGCCGGCTGCCTGCAGCGCTGCGATGAGGGCGATCGAGTCCCGGTCTTCGGCCAGGTCCCACAGGGGGCCGTGGCCGCCCGGATAGAACACGGCGTCATGGTCGGCCGCTCTCACGCTGGACAGCAGGACGGTGGAAGCGAGCGCGGCCTGGGCGGCCGGATCGGCCTTGAAGCGGGCCGTGGCGGCCGTCTGCGATTCGGGGGCGTCGCTCTTCGGGTCCAGCGGCGGCTGGCCGCCCTTGGGCGAAGCCAGGGTCAGGTGCGCGCCCGCGTCTTTCAGCACGTAGTACGGGGCGGCGAATTCTTCCAGCCAGAAGCCGGTCTTGTGGCCCGTGTCGCCCAGCTGGTCGTGCGAGGTCAATACCATTAAAACGTTCATGCGAACTCCTGTGCAAGCGGTGTGGGGGGAGTGTTACGCCATCAGCTTAATCCTGTTCGCACTTTCATGCTGCACGCCAGTGCTGCCTGTTTTTTGTGCGCGCCTTTGATGAAAACGCCCGCGACGCCCCTGCCGTTGTCCATTTGCAACCTCCAAAGTGTTCCAGTTGCCGATATCAAAATTGATATCGAAACAGTGGAAAAATTGATTGGAGAGATTATCGCCCAGCCCCTAAGATAAACGCCGAGCATGCGAACGACATGCAAGCAGTGCAAAAATATCAATACAATATCTGGAGATTCATGATGCGCAACGCCACCGGTCCGCTCGCGGCCACTTCCCCTCGTCCATTCACCTTGAAGGCGGCCGTTGCGGCATTGGCCGGTATTGGCTTGCTGAGCACGGCTTCGGTATGGGCGCAGGAGGCGGTGGCGGCCGATGCTAGTGCCGAGCCTGCCGCGGAAGTGTCGGTCGTGACCGTCAGCGGCGTGCGCCGCTCGGCGCAAAATTCGCAGCAGATCAAGATGCGCTCGGATCAGGTCATCGATTCCATCGTGGCCGACGACATCGGCAAATTCCCTGATAACAATGTGGCCGAAACCCTGGCGCGCATTTCCGGCATCCAGATCCGCCGCGATTCGGGCGAGGCCAGCGCCGTCATGATCCGCGGCTTGCGCGATGTCACGACCCTGCTCAACGGTCGCGAACTGTTCACCACCACGGGCCGCTACGTCAACCTGGCCGACATTCCCGCCACCATGCTGCAGCGCGTGGACGTGTATAAATCGCAGGGCGCGGACCAGGTTGAAGGCGGCGTGGCCGGCATCATCGACGTGCGCACCAACCGCCCGTTCGACTTCAAGGAATTTACCGCCAGCGTGAATACGCGCGCCGTCTACAGCGACAAATCGAAAGCCACCGACCCGAACATCAGCGGCATGGTGGCGAACCGCTGGAAGACGGGCATCGGTGAAGTGGGCGCGCTGCTGGGCTTGTCGCAGCAGCAGCACCGTTACCATGAAGAACGCGCATTCAATACGGCGCCCGTGGATAAAAGTTTCCTGTTGCCTGGTTTGACGGGGCCTGACCAGGTGGGTTTGCTGCCGATCAAGGGCGACCGCCGCCGCACGACCGCCAATGCCGTGCTGCAATGGCGTCCGAACGCCGACGTCGAGCTGTACGCAGAAGGCATGGCCACGCGCTTCCTGCTCGATGCCGAGTCCGATTACTTCGTCGGCTTGCCATGGTGGGGCACGCCCGTGTCCGCCACCAAAATTCCCGGCACCAACCAGCTGCAAACCCTCACCTCGACCAACGTCAACACCATCATGTCGACGCAGGCGAACAAGAACGAGACGAAAACGCACCAGTTTGCCGTGGGCGGTTTGTGGGATATCAACCCGGAATGGCGTTTCACGTCGGAAGTGGCCAGCACCAGAAGTACCTTCAAATGGCGCAATCCCATCCTCGACGCGATCACGCAAGTGCCGAACGCCACCATCAATACCAACCAGAACGGCACCTTGCACGTCGATTACACGGGCATCGACTTGCAAGACCCGTCGAATTACTATTTGAAGGGCTTTTTCGACCGCTACGGCCAGGACCAGGGCAGCTCGAACGATGTGCGCGCCGACCTGGCGTACACGCCGAGTGCCGGCGGCATCTTCAAGGAAATCAGCGTCGGCTTGCGCGGTGTCAAGCGCGAAGCCGAATCGATCAAAAGCTATGAAGGCAATGCGGAAGCACCGGACGTGTCCGGCGCCGCATTTCCGTTCGGCCGCCAGAGCGTGACGTCGATTCCAGGCCTCAATTGCTTGTCGGAACCGATGTCCAGCGGCGGACCCGACTACGGCTTGAAGCAGTGGTACACGCCATGCGCCAGTTTCTTGCTCAATAACACGGGCACCGTGCGCCAAGCCGTCACGGGCAGCAGCGCGGCGCGCGCCATGGACCCGGGTTCGTTCTTCAAGGATACGGAAAAGACGTATTCCATCTACACCAAGGCAAAGGTCGCCTTCAAGCTGGCTGACTATCCCGTCGACGGTACTCTGGGCGTGCGCGTCGTGCGCACCGAACAAAGCTTGCAGGGCAACAGTTCGCAGGATGGCGTCTACACGCCCGTCGTCAGCGACACGTCCAGCACCGATGTGCTGCCGAGCGTGGCCCTGAAAATCAAGCTGCGCGCCGACCTGGTTGGCCGCTTTGCGGCGGGCCGCACCATCAGCCGCCCGGGCTTTGCCCAGCTGAACCCGGGCGTGGCCCTCGTCAACTCGACGGAAACGGTGAAGGCGACGGGCGCGGGCGGCAATCCGAATTTGAAACCGGTCGTGGGCGACAACGTCGACGCGGCACTGGAATGGTATTTCGCGCCAGCCGGTTCCGTGACGGCCACCGTGTTCCACCACAAGTTCGACGGGTATATCCAGCAACGCATTTCCAGCGAAACCATTGCCGGCAAGACATATGACGTGGACCGCCCGTACAACACGGCGGCCGGCAAGCTGCAGGGCCTGGAAATCGGCTACCAGCAATTCTATGACGGCTTGCCCGGCATCTTGAGCGGCCTGGGCTTGCAAGCGAACGGCACCTACATGAGCGGCACCACGGACGACGAGACGGGCAGCCATGCGATCACGGGCGTGTCGCGCTATGCCTACAACCTGGTGTTGCTGTACGAAAAAGACGCTTGGTCGGGCCGCCTGGCCTACAACTGGCGCTCGAAATTCATCGACAGCTACAACCAGGGCGGCCCCGGCCTGGACTTGAAGGTGGCGCCGACGGCCCAGCTCGACGGTTCGTTGTCGTACAAGATCAACGAGCAGTTCACCGTGACCCTCGATGGGAATAACTTGCTCGATACCAAGTTCAAGGATTACTGGAACGAACCGGGCGTGTATGCGCGCGATACGCGCCGCTATGACCGGACAGTTGGCCTCTCTTTACGCTGGAAAATGTAAAACGTCCATGGCTGCGTTGCATTGCCTCGCCGTACTCCTCGTACTGTCTTCGGCAACGCGCCTTGCCCTGAACGTTTTACATGAGTGAAAAAAGCAGTATCCAAGGGCGTTGTCATGGTTTCGGCCGGCAACGCCCCTGTCAGTTGGACAGTCACGCACGATTCATCATAAAAAGAATGGACGGAAAGCATGGAGACGCAAAAATTATCCACCGTTGAAAAGGTCGGCTTCGGCGCCGGCGACATGGCGCTCAATGTCGTCATTTCGTCGATGATGTTGATCATCACCTTTTTCTATACCGATATCTATGGCTTGAAAACCACGGACCTGGCCCTGCTGTTCGTGGCCGTGAAAGTCATCGGCGCCATCGCCGACCTCGTCATGGGCCAGATCACGGACCGCTACAGCTTTGCCTCGGGCCGCTACCGGCCCTACCTGCTGTGGCTGGCCGTGCCGTATGGCGTCAGCGTCTTCTTTGTCTTCAGCACGCCCGAGTGGCAGTACGACGCCAAGCTGATCTGGGCATATTCCACATATATCCTGATGACGATCATGACGGCCGGCGTGGGCATCCCGTATATTTCCCTGATCAGCGGCTTGACGAGCGACCCGCAGGATCGCCTGTCGGCCAACGGCTACCGTTTGTTCTTCGCCAAGATCGGCGCCTTCATGGTGACCATCGTCGTGCCGGTCCTGTCGCAGCGCTGGGGCGGCGGCAACCCGGCCGTCGGCTACCAGGCGGCCATGGCCGTGATGGCCGTCATGGGCGTGGCCCTGTTCCTGTTCTGCTATTTCTCCACCACCGAGCGGGTCGTGCACGTGGTGGAAAAGCAACCGTTGCTGGCGCAATTGAAAGTGCTGTTGCAGAACGACCAGTGGCTGGTGCTGTGCGGCGTGTGCGTCACGGGTACCATCGGCTACGTGGTGCGCGGTTCCGTCGCCATCTATTACGCGAAATACTATCTGGGCGGCAGCACGGAAACGGTGGCTGCCTTTTTGACCACGGGCGTGGTGGGCGCCATCCTGGCCATGATCGCCTCGACCTGGATCACCAAGTTCTATTGCAAAGTTAAACTGTTCCGCTACACGCAGATCGGCGTCGCGTTGATCAGCCTGGCGATCTATTTCTTCGTGAAACCGAGCGACACGGTGCTGGCTTTCGCCCTGTATTTCCTGCTGTCCTTCGTGGTGGACTTGCATGCGCCCGTGTTCTGGTCGGCCATCGCGGAAACCATTGATTACGGTCAAGTCAAGACGGGCAAGCGCGTCTCCGGCTTCGCCTTTGGCGGCATCTCCGTCTGCCAGAAGGCGGGCATGGCGGTGGCGGGCGGTCTGGTGGGCGTGCTGCTCGCGTATTTCGACTACCAGCCCAACCATGAGCAAACGCAATTCGCCCTGAACGGCATCGCCCTGATGCTGTCGATCATCCCCGGCTTTTTCCACTTGCTGATGGGCTTGCTGATGTTCAAGTACCGCATCAGCGATGCGTACTACAGCGGCGTCAAGTCGGAAATGCACAAACGCGGTTTTGTCGCCGCGTAAGAATAACTGAATGGAGTAAGCAACATGGCAGACGTCTTGAAACCGCTGATCGAACAACGGGCCGACCCGCACATTTACCGCCACAGCGACGGCTATTATTACTTTACGGCCTCCGTGCCCCAGTACGACCGCATCGAACTGCGCCGCGCCGACAGCATCGCCGGGCTGGCCGACGCGCCCACGGTCGACGTGTGGCACAAGCCGGACACGGGTCCGTACAGCGAACTGGTGTGGGCGCCGGAACTGCACTTCAACCAGGGCGCCTGGTATGTGTATTTCGCCGCCGCGCCGAGCCGCGAAATCAAGCATAAATTGTTCCAGCACCGCATGTATGCGATCCGCAATACGAATGCCAACCCCCTGGAAGGCGAGTGGGAATTCATGGGCCAGATCGATACGGGCATCGACACCTTTTGCCTGGACGCCACCACGTTCGAGCACGACGGCGTGCTGTACTACCTGTGGGCACAGAAAGATGTGGCCATCGAAGGCAATTCGAACCTGTATATCGCGCCGATGGCCACGCCGTGGCAGCTGGCCGGTCCGCCCGTGATGCTGAGCAAGCCGGAATTCGACTGGGAAATCCGCGGCTTCTGGGTCAACGAGGGGCCGTCCGTGTTGAAGCGCAATGGCAAGATCTTCATCAGCTATTCGGCCAGCGCCACCGATGAAAACTATGCGATGGGCTTGCTGTGGGCCGATGCGTCGGCCGACCTGCTCGACCCGTTCTCGTGGAGCAAGTCGCCTGAACCCGTGTTTGCCACCTGCTACGAGCACGGCATCTACGGCCCCGGCCACAACAGCTTCACGACGGCCGACGACGGCGACGGCGTATTGCTGGTGTACCATGCCCGCACCTACACGGAAATCGTCGGCGACCCGCTGTGGAACCCGGATCGCCACACGTTCGTCAAACCGCTGCGCTGGGATGCGCAAGGCATGCCCGTGTTTGGCCGCTCATCGACCCTGTAAAACCTGGACCCGACGCCATGACCCCAGTTGATTCTGTTTCAGTGACGCAAGCGCCGTTCGGCATCCTGCCCGGTGGCCAGCATGTCACCGTGTTTACCCTGACGAACCGCCAGGGCATGCAAGTCAAAGTGCTCGACTTTGGCGCCATCATCAGCGCAATCCACGTGCCGGACCGCGACGGCACGTTGGCCGACGTGGTGCTCGGTTTCGAGCGCCTCGAACCCTATCTGGCCAATGGCGCTTTCCTGGGCGCCGTCATCGGGCGTTTCGGCAACCGCATTGCCGAGGGACGCTTCAGCCTCGACGGCAAGGATTACCAGCTGGCCGTCAACAATGCACCGAATCACTTGCATGGCGGCAACCAAGGCTTTCACCAGGTCATGTGGCAGGCCGAGCCTTTCACCCGGGACGATGCCGCCGGCGTCACGTTCACGCGCAGCAGCCCGCACGGCGAAGATGGCTATCCGGGCAAGCTGGACGTGACCGTCGTGTACGAACTGGACAACGACAACGCCCTGAGCCTGCGCTACCACGCCGTAACGGACCAGGCCACGCCCGTCAACTTGACCAACCACAGCTATTTCAATCTGGCGGGGCAGGGCGATATCCTCGGTCACGAGGTGACGATCAACGCGGACCGCTACCTGCCCGTGGACGCGGGTTCGATTCCCACGGGCGAACTGGCGGACGTGTCCGGCACGCCGTTCGACTTGCGCCAGAGCACCGTCATCGGCCACAGCATCGATTTACCGCACGAGCAGCTGCGCATCGGCCGTGGCTATGATCACAACTTTGTGCTGAATCAACAGCCCGGTAAACTGCTCAGCCTGGCCGCCACCGTACGCGATCCCGTGTCGGGGCGGGTGATGCAGGTGTACACGCAGGAGCCCGGCGTCCAGTTTTATTCCGGCAATTTCCTCGACGGCAGCCAGCCCGGCAAGCTGCGTGCCAACGGCTACCGCAGCGCGCTATGCCTGGAAACCCAGCATTTCCCGGATTCGCCGAATCAGTCCCACTTCCCGAACAGCATCTTGCGTCCGGGCGAGGAATATCGGACGCACACCGTGTACCGCTTTTCCGCCGGGTAAGTACCCCTGCGAAAACAGCCCACGCCCTGCCGCCACGTGCCCGCAGGGCGTTTTCATTACGGCATGCTGATACCGTTTTCGATATCGGAACGCATTAAAAATTGATTGGAAAGGCATGGCAGGATTCTTTAGTATTCCAACATCGCTGCCCGGGCCGACGACATTAGATCCGGCATGGCACAACCAGGAGAATGGCATGTCTGAGACAAAAAAGAAGGTTGCCCTGCGCTCTGCCGAGTGGTTCGGCTCGCAGGACAAGAACGGCTTCATGTACCGCAGCTGGATGAAAAACCAGGGCATACCTGACCACGAGTTTCACGGCAAGCCTATCATCGGCATCTGCAATACCTGGTCCGAACTGACTCCCTGCAACGCCCATTTCCGTCAGTTGGCCGAACACGTCAAGCGCGGCATCCTGGAAGCGGGCGGTTTCCCCGTGGAATTCCCTGTCTTCTCGAATGGCGAATCGAATTTGCGCCCGACGGCCATGCTGACGCGCAACCTGGCCTCGATGGATGTGGAAGAATCGATCCGCGGCAACCCGATGGACGCCGTCGTGCTGCTGGTCGGCTGCGACAAGACGACGCCGGCGCTGCTGATGGGTGCGGCCAGCGTCGACATCCCCACCATCGTCGTCAGCGGCGGCCCCATGCTGAACGGCAAGTTGAATGGCAAGGACATCGGTTCCGGCACGGCCGTATGGCAGTTGCACGAGCAGATGAAGGCCGGTTCCATCACCTTGCACCAGTTCATGTCGGCCGAATCGGGCATGTCGCGCTCAGCCGGTACCTGCAACACCATGGGTACGGCCTCGACCATGGCCAGCATGGCTGAAGCGCTGGGCACGTCGCTGCCGCACAACGCGGCCATCCCCGCCGTCGATTCGCGCCGCTACGTGCTGGCGCACATGTCGGGCATCCGCATCGTCGAAATGGTGCATGAAGACCTGCGCCTGTCGAAAGTGCTGACGCGCGAAGCGTTTGAAAACGCTATCAAGGTCAACGCCGCCATCGGCGGTTCGACCAATGCCGTGATCCACCTGAAGGCGATTGCCGGCCGCATCGGCGTGCCCCTGGAACTGGAAGACTGGACCCGTGTGGGCCGCGGCACGCCGACCATCGTCGATCTGCTGCCGTCGGGCCGTTTCCTGATGGAAGAGTTTTACTATGCGGGCGGCTTGCCGGCCGTCATACGCCGCCTGGGCGAGGGCGACTTGCTGCCGCACAAGAATGCGCTGACCGTCAACGGCAAGTCGCTGTGGGACAACTGCGTCGAAGCGCCGATCTACAACGATGAAGTGGTGCGCACGCTGGACAACCCCTTGCTGGCCGATGGCGGCATTTGCGTGCTGCGCGGCAACCTGGCGCCGCGCGGCGCCGTATTGAAACCGTCGGCCGCCTCGCCGCATTTGATGCAGCACCGGGGCAAGGCCGTCGTGTTCGAGGATTTCGAACACTATAAATCACGCATCCTTGATCCGGATCTGGACGTCGATGCCGATTCCGTGCTGGTCATGAAAAACTGCGGCCCGAAAGGCTATCCGGGCATGGCGGAAGTGGGCAACATGGGCTTGCCGCCGAAACTGTTGGCGCAAGGCATCACCGACATGGTGCGCATTTCGGATGCGCGCATGAGCGGCACGGCCTACGGCACCGTCGTGCTGCACGTGGCGCCGGAAGCGATGGCGGGCGGCCCGCTGGGCATCGTGCGCGATGGCGACATGATCGCCCTCGATTGCCACAACGGCAGCCTGAATATCGACATCAGCGACGCTGAAATCGCCGAACGCCTGGCGGCCCGCGAACTGGGCAGCGCGCCCGGGCCGAAGAGCGGCTACCAGCAGCTGTACATCGAACACGTGTTGCAGGCCGACGAAGGCTGCGATTTCGACTTCCTGGTCGGCAATCGCGGTTCCGCCGTGCCGCGCCACTCACACTAAGCGGAGAATTCCATGCTGTTGCTGCAATTTACGAATGAACATGGCGGCCGCCTCGTCGGCCTGCTGCAAGACGAGGTGATCCGCGTCATCGAAGGCTACAACACGACATATGCGCTGGCGCAGGACGCCATCCGCAAGCGTATCAATCTGGCGGACCTGGTGAACGCCACCGTCGGCAACGCCACGCATTCCTATGCGGAAGTGGCCGCTGCCGGACGCGTGCTGCCGCCGCTCGACCACGCGGATGAAGCGCACTGCTACGTGACGGGCACGGGCCTGACCCACCTGGGCAGCGCCGGCGCGCGCGACGCCATGCACAAGAAGATCGGCGGCGACGCCGAGTCGCTGAGCGACTCCATGAAAATGTTCCGCCTGGGCGTGGAAGGCGGCAAGCCAGCCGCTGGCACGGCCGGCGCGCAGCCGGAATGGTTTTACAAGGGCGACGGCTCCATCGTGCGCGCGGGCGGCCAGCCGCTGCGCATGCCGGACTTTGCCCTCGATGGCGGCGAGGAGCCGGAAATCGCCGGCCTGTACGTGATCGGCGACGACGGCCAGCCCTACCGCGTCGGCTACGCCATCGGCAATGAATTCTCGGACCACGTGACGGAGCGCCAGAACTATCTGTACCTGGCCCACTCGAAGCTGCGCGCCTGCAGCGTGGGTCCCGCCCTGCTGGTGGGCGAATTGCCCGCGCACATCGCCGGTACTTCGCGCGTGCTGGACGCGGCGGGCAAGGTGCGCTGGGAAAAGGCCTTCGTCAGCGGCGAAGAGAATATGTCGCACACGATTGCCAACCTGGAACACCATCACTTCAAGTATCCGCTGTTCAAGCGCCCAGGCGACGTGCACGTGCATTTCTTTGGCACGGCCACCCTGAGCTTTGCCGATGGCGTGAGCGTGGCGCCGGGCGAAACCTTTGAAATCGAAGCGCCGGCCTTTGGCCCTGCCTTGCGCAACCGCCTCGACGTCTTCCCAACCGAATTTGCGAAAGTGAGCACATTATGAGCTTGAATATCACCGGTGATGCATGGATCGGCGGCGTCGCCGTCAAGGGCAATGGCGGTTCCTTCGAAGCGTGGGACCCGGCCGCGCGCGCCCACATCGCGCCCGCCTTCCACATGGTTGACGTAGCGCAAATCGACGAAGCATGCCGTCTGGCGCAAGCCGCGTTCGATCCGTTCCGCGCCACCACGGATGCGGAGCGCGCCGACTTCTTAGACACCATCGCCGCGCAAATCGGCGAACTGGGCGACGACCTGATCGTGCGCGCCATGACGGAAAGCGGCTTGCCGCGCGCGCGCCTGGAAGGCGAACGCGGCCGCACGGTGGGCCAGTTGAAACTGTTCGCCGGCTTGCTGCGCGAAGGTTCCTGGACCGACGCGCGCATCGATAGCCCGCTGCCGGAGCGCGTGCCGCCCCGTCCTGACTTGCGCTTGCGCATGATCGGCCTGGGCCCCGTCGCCGTGTTTGCGGCCAGTAACTTCCCGCTGGCCTTTTCCGTGGCCGGCGGCGACACGGCCTCGGCCCTGGCGGCCGGCTGCCCCGTCGTCCTGAAAGCCCATTCCGCTCATCCGGGCACGTCGGAACTGGTGGCGCGCGCCATCGTCAAGGCGATTGCCATCTGCAAGCTGCCGGCCGGCGTATTTGCCTTGCTGACGGGCACGGGCAATGGCATCGGCCAGGCGTTGGTCGCCCATCCGGCCATCCAGGCCGTCGGTTTCACGGGTTCGCGTTCGGGCGGCATCGCCCTGATGAAGGTGGCGGCCGAGCGTCCGCAACCGATTCCTGTCTACGCGGAGATGAGCAGCATCAACCCCGTGTTTGTGCTGCCGCAAGCCTTGGCCGCCCGTGGCGCGGCGATCGCCGGCGGTTTTGCCGCCTCGCTGACGATGGGCGTGGGCCAGTTCTGCACCAATCCCGGCCTCGTGCTGGGCCTGGAAGGCGCCGACTTCACGGCCTTTGCCGCCGCCGCCGCCGAAGCGCTGGCGCCCGCGCCGGCCGCCACCATGTTGACGGCCGGCATCGCCAGCAGCTATGCCAAGGGCGTCGCCGCCCTGGCGCAGCACGCGGACGTGACGCCGCTGGTGCAAAACACGGGAGAAGAGGGCAAGGGCGCCGCCGCCCTGTTCGTCACGTCGGGCGAAGCTTTCCTGGCCAAGCACGACTTGCGCGACGAAGTCTTCGGCCCCGCTTCGCTGCTGGTGGCATGCCGCGACATCGAGCAATTGATCGCCATCACGGAAAGCCTGGAAGGCCAGCTGACGGCCACCCTGCAGATGGATGAGGGCGACCTGGCAGACGCGCGCCGCTTGCTGCCCGTGCTGGAACGCCGCGTGGGCCGCATCCTGGCCAACGGTTTCCCCACGGGCGTGGAAGTGTCGACGGCCATGGTGCACGGCGGCCCGTTCCCGGCCACGTCGGACGGCCGCAGCACCTCGGTCGGCACGGCGGCCATCAACCGCTTCCTGCGCCCCGTGTCGTACCAGAACCTGCTGCAGGACTTGCTGCCGGAGTCGCTGCGCGATGATAATCCGCTGGGGATCTGGCGCCGCAAGGATGGCGTTCTCGGCAAGGAGTAAAAAGCTGCTGCGCGGCGGGGCCGATGGCCTTGCCGCGCCGGCTTGCGTTGCACGTTGTACATAAAAAATAAACAGGTGGAGACAAGATGAAGCAATTGGCGAAATATGGCAGCTTGCAGGGCAAGCGCGTGTTCATCACGGGTGGCGGCAGCGGCATCGGCGAATCCCTGGTGGCGGAATTTGCCGCCCAGGGCGCCGTGGTGGCGTTTGTCGATATCGCCGTGGAAGCGAGCGAGGCCCTGTGCCGCCGCCTGGCTGAAGCGGGCTGGACGGCGCCCGTGTTCCGCCATTGCGACATCACGGATATCGCCTCCCTGCAAGCCGTCATGGCCGAACTGGCCGATCAATTGGGCGATTTCGATATCCTCGTCAACAATGCGGCCAACGACCAGCGCCACCAGGCGCAGGATGTCACCCTGGAATACTGGAACGAGCGCATTGCGATCAATCAACGTCCCATGTTCTTCACGTGCCAGGCCGTCTTCGAGGGCATGAAGCGCAAGGGCGGCGGTTCCATCATCAACGTCAGCTCGATTTCGTGGCACATGAAGTCGGGCGGCTACCCCGTGTATGCCACGACCAAGGCGGCCGTCGTGGGCCTCACGCGGGGCCTGGCGCGCGATTACGGCGCGCACAATATCCGCGTCAACACGGTCACGCCCGGCTGGGTCATGACGCAGCGCCAGATCGACCTGTGGGTCGACGAGGCGGCCGAAGTGGAAATCAAGAAAAGCCAATGCTTGCCAAGCAAGCTGATGCCACAGGACATCGCCGCCATGGTGCTGTTCCTTGCCTCCGATGACGGCGCGATGTGCTCGAGTCAAGAGTTCATCGTCGACGCCGGCTGGGTCTGACAAAACGTCCAGGGCGTTGTTGCAGGGTCTTGCCGTACTAGCGTACTGTCTGCGACCCTGCGCCTAGCCCTGGGCGTTTTGTCGGCCGCGGGTTTGCCCGCAGCCATCCCCCTCCTTTGAAATACCGCTCTTGCCGCCCCAACCCCGCGGCAGGAGAGGCATCGCCACATCCATTGCCGGGTCGATCCCGGCCCTTGCTTTTCACTTAAAAACAGGAGACAGCATGAAATGTATCAACACCAGCATCGTGGCCTTCAGCCTGGCCATGGCCGTCGGCGGCGCTTTTGCCGCGCCCGTCAGCGTCACCATCGATGCGGCCAAGCCTGGTTCCGTGATCAATAAAAACATCTACGGCCAGTTCGCCGAACACCTGGGCACGGGCATCTACGAAGGCATGTGGGTGGGGCCGGAATCGTCCATTCCGAATACCAAAGGCTGGCGCAATGACGTGCTGGGCGCGCTGAAACAGTTGCACGTGCCCCTGGTGCGCTGGCCGGGCGGCTGCTTTGCCGATGAATACCACTGGAAGGACGGTATCGGCGCGCGCGCCCAGCGTCCGACCAAGGTCAACACCAACTGGGGCGGCGTGGAAGAGTCGAACGCCGTCGGCACGCATGAATTCTTCGACCTGGCCGAGCTGCTGGGCGCACAGACCTATATCAACGGCAACCTCGGTTCCGGCACGCCGCAGGAAATGTCCGAATGGCTGGAATACATGACGTCGGACAGCAAGTCCACCCTGGCCGAGCTGCGCCGCAAGAATGGCCGCGCGCAGCCATATAAAGTCGATTACTTTGGCATCGGCAACGAAGCCTGGGGTTGCGGCGGCAATATGCGCCCGCAGTACTACGCCGACCTGTACAAGCACTATCACACCTTCATGAAGACGCCGGAAAGCGCGCGCCCGAAATTCATCGCCAGCGGCGGCAATGACGACGACACCAGCTGGTCCAGCACCCTGAGCCGCGAAATCAAGCCGAACATGATGGACGCCATCAGTTTCCACTACTACACGGTACCGACTGGCGTATGGGAAAAGAAGGGCGCGGCCACGGGCTTTGGCGAAAACGAATGGATTTCCACCCTCAGCCGCACCCTGCGCATCGACAGTTTGATCAAGAACAATCTCGCCGCCATCGACAAGAACGATCCCTCGAAAAAGACGGGCTTGTACGTCGATGAATGGGGCACCTGGTACGACGTGGAGCCGGGCACCAACACGGGCTTTTTGTTCCAGCAAAACAGCTTGCGCGATGCGCTCGTCGCCGCCTTGAATTTCAACATCTTCCACGCCCACGCGGACAGGGTGCGCATGACGAATATCGCGCAAATGGTCAATGTGCTGCAAGCGATGATCATCACGGACAAGGATAAATATTTCCTTACGCCTACGTATCACGCGTTTGAAATGTATGTGCCGTTCCAGGATGCCACGGCCTTGCCGGTCGCCATCAGCGGCAATAGCAAGTACAGCCTGGGCAAGGTCAGCATTCCGGAAGTGAGCGCCTCGGCCGCGCGCGCCAAGGATGGCAAGGTGTACTTGTCCCTGGTCAACACGAATCCGCACAAGGCCGTCGACGTGAGCGTGGCGCTGGCGGGTCAAAAAGTAACAGCCGTGACTGGCCGCGTGCTGACCGCAGGCAAGATGGATGCTGTCAACAGCTTTGCGCAACCGCAAGCCGTGCAGCCCGTGGCGTTTAATGCCCAGGCGCAAGGCGGCAAGCTGACCGTGTCGGTGCCCGCCAAGGCCGTCGTCGTGGTGGCTGTCGACTAGCCTGCCACCCCTTGTCATTCATCAAGCCGGCCCGCATGATGGGCCGGCTGACCATTTTGGAGAAGACGATGCACATGTTGACGCGCGGCGCGGCCGCCATCCTGAGCACCCTGGCGATCATGGCTGCCGCGCACGCGGCCCAGGTCAGCGTGCACGACCCCGTGATGGCCAAGGAAGGCGATACGTATTATTTGTACAGCACGGGTCCCGGCATCACCTTTTACAGCTCGACAAACATGGTGGATTGGCAGCCGGAAGGGCGCGTATTCGCGGGCCAGCCCACGTGGGCCAGGACGGCCGCGCCATCATTTGACGACCATATCTGGGCGCCCGACGTGCAATTTCATGATGGAAAATATTACCTGTACTACTCGGTGTCCGGCTTCGGCAAGAACACGTCGGGCATCGGCGTGACCGTCAACACCACCTTGAATCCCCGTTCGCCCGACTACCGCTGGGTGGACCAGGGCATGCTGCTGCAATCCGTGCCCGAGCGCGACGAGTGGAACGCCATCGATTCGAACATCGTCACGGACAAGCACGGCACGCCGTGGATGTCCTTCGGTTCATTCTGGAACGGCATCAAGCTGGTGAAATTGACGCCCGACTGGACCCGTATTGCGGAACCGCAAGAGTGGCACTCCCTGGCGCGCCGCGCACCGCTGCCGCCACGGGCCGGCGAATTCAAGCCTGCACCCGAGGAAATCGAAGCGCCGTTCATCTTCCAGCGCGGCAACGATTACTTCCTGTTCGTCTCGTGGGGCTTGTGCTGCCAGAAGGAAAAAAGCACGTATCACCTGGCCGTGGGCCGCTCGACCAGCGTGACGGGCCCTTACCTGGACAGGGATGGCCGCGACATGGCGCAGGGCGGCGGCACGGTGCTGCTGAAAGGCGACAAGGATTGGAAGGGCCTGGGCCACAACAGTGCCTACACGTTTGACGGCAAGGATTACCTGGTGCTGCACGCGTATGAAACGGCGGACAATTACTTGCAAAAACTCAAGATCCTGCCCATGACGTGGGACAAGGACGGCTGGCCGCGGGTCGATCCCCGCGACTTGAACCGCTATCGCAGCCGCGAATTGCCGGCCGCCAAACCGTAAGGACGCGCCATGCAAAAGACCTTGTTGACGCTGGCGCTGGCCGCCGGCGGCCTGACCACGCCTGCTCTGCAGGCAGCGGAATTGTTTCCTCTCTCGTCCGTGCGCCTGGGAGCGGGACCGTTTCTCGATGCACAGACGACGGACTTGCACTACCTGCTGGCCTTCGAGCCGGACAAATTACTGGCGCCGTTCCGCCGCGAGGCGGGCTTGCCGCAGGTGCAGCCCAGCTATGGCAACTGGGAATCGACGGGCCTGGATGGCCACCTGGGCGGGCATTATCTGTCCGCGCTGGCGCTGATGGTGGCGTCCACGGGCGACGCGCAGGCGCGCGAACGCCTCGACTACGTGCTGGCGGAGCTGAAGCAATGCCAGGACGCCAACGGCAACGGCTACCTGGGCGGCATTCCCGACGGCAGCGCCGCCTGGCAAGCCATCGCCAAGGGAGACATGCAGGCCGACACCTTTTCCGTCAATGGTCGCTGGGTGCCGTGGTACAACCTGCATAAGGTGTTTGCCGGCTTGCGCGACGCGTATCAGCAGGCGGGCAGCGAGCAAGCAAAAACCATGCTGATCGCCTTGTCTGACTGGGCCGTGAAACTGTCGGCCTCGCTCACGGATGCACAGATGCAATCGATGCTGCGCGCCGAGCACGGCGGCATGAATGAAGTGCTGGCCGACGTCTACGTCATGACGGGCGAGCAGCGCTACCTGGACCTGGCCGTGCGCTTTTCGCACCAGGCCATATTGCAACCGTTGGTGGCGCAACAGGACAAGCTGACGGGCTTGCATGCGAATACGCAAATCCCGAAGGTGATCGGCTTCGAGCGCATCGGCGCGCTGACGGGCCGGCGCGACTGGCAGCAGGCGGCGCAATTCTTTTGGCAAACCGTGCACGACAAGCGCACGGTGGCCATCGGCGGCAACAGCGTCAAGGAACATTTCCACGACGAGCACGACTTTTCCTCGATGGTGGAAGAGGTCGAAGGGCCGGAAACGTGCAATACCTACAATATGCTCAAGCTGACGGAACAGCTGTTCCAGCGCGACGAACAGGTGCGCTACGCGGATTACTACGAGCGCGCCCTGTACAACCACATTTTGTCGTCGCAGCGCCCCGGCACGGGCGGCTTTGTCTACTTTACGCCCATGCGCCCGAACCACTACCGCGTATATTCGCAAGTGGACAAGGGCATGTGGTGCTGCGTGGGTTCCGGCATCGAAAGCCAGGCCAAGTATGGCGAGTTCATCTACGCGCATGAGGGCGACGCGCTGTACGTAAACCTGTTCATGGCGTCCACCCTGGACTGGAAAGAGCAGGGCGTCAGGATCGTCCAATCGACCCGGTTCCCCGACCGGGACACGACGCGCATCACGGTGCAAGGAAGTAAAACGTTCAGCCTGAAGATCCGCTACCCGCAGTGGGTAGCCAAGGGCAAGCTGCGCGTCAAACTCAACGGCAAGGCGCTGCGCGTGAATAGCGTGCCGGGCGAGTACGTGACCATCGCGCGGGCCTGGAAGTCCGGCGACACCATCGACGTGGTACTGCCGATGACGACGCGCCTGGAGCAGATGCCGGACCAGTCGAATTACTACGCCGTGCTGCATGGCCCCATCGTGCTGGCCGCCAAGACGCAGCCGTTCGCCCATGAACAACTGAACTATTTTGCCGACGATACGCGCATGGGGCATATCGCCCAAGGGCAAGTGTGTCCGCTGGAATCGTCACCGCTGTTCGTCAGCGACGAGCAGGATTTCATGCGCAAGATCAAACCCGTGAAGGGCCAGCCGCTGACGTTTACAGCGCCCGGCTTGATCCAGGGCAAGGATGCGGCCACCTTGCGGCTGATTCCCTTCTTCCGCCTGCATGACTCTCGCTACATGCTGTACTGGCCCGTATCCACGCCGGCCAGGCTGGCGCAACTGCAGGAAAGCACGCGCCAGGCGGAATCCGAGCGCCTGGCGCTCGACGCGCTCACCATCGACCAGGTGGCGCCGGGACAACAGCAGCCCGAGTCCGACCACAACTTCCAGGCGGAGGGGGGAGAAAACGGCGTCAACAAGGGCCGGCACTGGCGCCATGCGACGGGCTGGTTCAGCTATGTACTGAGCGACCCGCAAGCCGAAGCGAAAACCCTGCGCCTGACCCTGTCCACCCTCGATGCGGGCCGCGTATTTGACGTCTTGCTCAACGGCACGAAACTGCAAACGGTCACCGTGGCGGCCGATGCGCCGCAGGAACTGCACACGCTCGATATCGCCATTCCCCAGGCCCTGGTGGCGGCTGGCAACGGCAAACTCAGCGTGAAATTTGTCGCCGACAAGGATTCCGTGGCGGGCGGCCTGTACGGGCTGCGCCTGTTGCGCTGAGGGAAGAAGGACCCGGCTCGTTCTACCGATACGCAAATCGGTATCGCAAGCGAAAAAGAATTGATTGGATGGCTATGTTGCTTTCTCCTACCATGGGTTCATAAAAAACCGCCCATCCGGCATCCGGCTGTGATGGTATTCCAAAAAAAACTGGAGACAAGAATGACATTGACACGCCGCACACTCCTCGCCAGCGCCATGCTGCTGGCCGCTTCTGCCACCACCTTGGCTACTTCTTCCGCCTTCGCCGCCAAGCCCCTCGTCATGGGCTTTTCGCAGGTGGGCGCCGAAAGCGAATGGCGCACCGCCAATACCGTCTCCATCAAGGATGCCGCCAAGAAAGATGGCGTCACCCTGAAATTTGCCGATGCCCAGCAAAAGCAGGAAAACCAGGTCAAGGCCCTGCGTTCGTTCATCGCGCAAAAAGTCGACGTGATCGCCTTTTCGCCCGTCGTCGAATCGGGCTGGGATACCGTCTTGCGCGAAGCCAAGGCCGCCAAGATCCCCGTCATCTTGACGGACCGCGCCGTCAACGTGGCCGACAAATCGCTGTACGTCACCTTCATCGGTTCCGACTTCGTGGAAGAGGGCCGCCGCGCGGGGCAATGGCTGCTCGAGCACGCCAAGAAAACGCCGGATGCGACGCTGAACATCGTCGAACTGCAGGGCACGGTCGGTTCCGCACCGGCCATCGACCGCAAGGCGGGTTTCCTGGAAGTGGTGGGCAAGAATCCGAAGATGAAGATCATCCGTTCGCAAACGGGCGACTTTACGCGCGCCAAGGGCAAGGAAGTGATGGAAGCGTTCCTCAAGGCTGAAGGCAAGAAGATCAACGTGCTGTATGCGCACAATGACGACATGGCCATCGGCGCCATCCAGGCCATCGAAGAAGCGGGCATGAAACCGGGCAAGGACATCATCATCATCTCGATCGATGGCGTCAAAGGCGCGTTCGAGGCCATGATCGCCGGCAAGCTGAACGTGACCGTCGAGTGCAGCCCGCTGCTGGGTCCGCAATTGATGTCCATCGCCCGCGACGTGGTGGCCGGCAAGCCCGTGCCAGCGCGCATCACGACGGTGGAAGGCGTGTTCCCTGCCGAGGTGGCCGCCAAGGAATTCCCGAACCGTAAATACTAAGCTTGCCGCATGATGAAGACGCAAGCGCATCACACTGCCGCGCCAGCTCCCTTGCTGGAGTTGCGCGGCATCAGCAAGTCCTTTCCCGGCGTCAAAGCCCTCAGCGATGTTGCCCTGCGCCTGTATCCGGGTGAAGTGCACACCCTGATGGGGCAAAACGGCGCCGGGAAGTCGACCCTGATCAAGGTGCTGACGGGCGTCTATACGCCCGACAGCGGCCAGATTTTGCTCGACGGCACGCCCATCGCCCCCGCCTCCACATCGGATGCGCAGTTGCTGGGCATCAGCACGGTGTACCAGGAAGTCAATCTGTGCCCGAACCTGTCGGTGGCGGAAAACATTTTTATCGGCCGCTATCCGCGCCGCTTCGGCGGCCGCTTTGGCCCCATCGACTGGCGTTCCATGCAGCAACAGGCGCGTGCCTTGCTGCAGCAATTGCAGATCGATATCGATGTCACGGCGCAACTGTCCAGCTTTCCGCTGGCCATCCAGCAAATGGTGGCCATTTCGCGCGCGCTGAACATTTCGGCCCGCGTGCTGATCCTTGACGAACCCACGTCCAGCCTGGACGAGGCGGAAGTCAATCTGCTGTTTTCCGTGCTGCGCCGCCTGCGCGAGCAGGGCATGGCGATCCTGTTCGTCACCCATTTTCTCGACCAGACCTACGCCATTTCCGACCGCATCACCGTCATGCGCAATGGCGAGCGCGAGGGAGAGTACGCGTGCAGCGAGCTGTCGCGCCTGGCGCTGGTGAACAAGATGATCGGCGTGGCGGCCGATACGCAGGCGCAAGAGCTTGATCTGGCGCAAGAAGCGGGTGCGGCCAGCTTTGGTCCGAATGTCCTGGAAGCGCAGGGGCTGGGCCGCAAGGGTGCCTTGCTGCCCATGGATTTCCACATCCGCCAGGGCGAATTGCTGGGCCTGGCCGGCTTGCTCGGTTCGGGCCGCACGGAACTGGCGCGCCTGCTGTTCGGCGCCGACAAGGCTGATTCCGGCAGCATCATGGTCAATGGCAAGCCGCGCCAGTTCCACGTGCCGCGCGACGCGATTGCCCGCGATATCGGCTTCTGCTCGGAAGACCGCAAGCACGAGGGTGCGATTTTGTCGCTCTCCGTGCGCGAAAACATCATATTGGCCTTGCAAGCCCGCACGGGCTTGCTGCGCGCCATTCCGTTCAAACGCCAGCAGGCGCTGGCCGACGAGTATGTGAAGGCGCTGGGCATCAAGACGGCCAGCATCGAAACCCCCATCGGCAGCCTGTCGGGCGGTAATCAGCAAAAAGCTTTGCTGGCGCGCTGGCTGGTGACGTCGCCGGCCATGCTGATTTTAGACGAGCCGACGCGCGGCATCGACGTGCGCGCCAAGCAGGAAATCATGAGTTATGTGAGCAAGCTGTGCCGCAAGGGCATGGCCATCCTGTTCATCTCGTCGGAGCTGCCGGAAGTGCTGCGCTGCAGCGACCGCATCGTCGTCATGCGCGACCGCAAGGCCTGCGGCGACTATGCGCGCGGCGAGCTCGACGATAGTTCCGTGCTGCAAGTGATTGCGGGAGACGCCACATGAGTTTATCCACGCCATCGAGCGCGCCGCTGGCGCGTCCGGCTTCCACTACGGGTACGTCCGCCTTGCATACCGTTTTACATCACCCCCTGAGCCGGCCCCTGGCCGCGCTGTGCTTGCTGCTGCTGGTCGATTTCTTCGCCATCCCCGGCTTTTTCCACTTGGAAATCCGCGACGGCCATTTGTACGGCAGCGTGATCGACATCGTCAACCGCGCGGCGCCCCTGATGCTGGCGGCCTTGGGCATGACCCTGGTCATTGCCACGCGCGGCATCGATATTTCCGTGGGCGCCGTCGTGGCCCTGTCCGGCACCGTGGCTGCCATGTTGATCGGCGGCACCATGGTGATGGACAATGGCGTGCCGACCTATGTAAGCAACATTCCCATGGGCTGGGCCCTGGCGGCCGCTCTGGGCGCGGCCCTGCTGTGCGGCGCCTGGAATGGCGTGCTGGTGGCGGGCCTGGGCTTGCAGCCCATCGTCGCCACCCTGATCCTGATGGTGGCGGGGCGCGGCCTGGCGCAATTGTTGACGGATGGACAGATCGTCACCGTCTACTATCAACCGTTCTTCTTCATCGGCAGCGGTTACCTGTTCGGCTTGCCGTTCTCGCTGTTCCTCGTGGCGTTGGTGTTCCTCATCACGGCCGTGCTGATGCGCAAGACCGCCCTGGGCCTGTTCATCCAGGCCGTCGGCATCAACCCCGTCGCCGCGCGCCTGGCCGGCATCAAGACGGCGACCCTGATCGTCTTCGTCTACGTGTTTTGCGCCGCCTGCGCGGGGCTGTCGGGCCTGATGATCAGCTCGAACATCAAGAGCGCCGACGCGAACAACGCGGGCTTGATGCTGGAACTGGACGCCATCCTGGCCGTGACCCTGGGCGGCACCTCCTTGGCCGGCGGCAAGTTCAGCTTGGTCGGCAGCATGATCGGCGCGCTCATCATCCAGACTTTGACCTACACCATCTATTCGCTGGGCGTGCCGCCGGAAGTGAACATGGTCGTCAAGTCCGTCGTCGTCTTCCTCGTCTGCCTGTCGCAATCGTCGGAATTCAAGCAATTGCTGCATCGGAGAAAAGCATGAAGGGTTTGCTGCACACCCCGTATTTCACCTCGCTCGTCACGGTCCTGCTGCTGGTGGTGATGCTGGGCCTGGGCGGCGCCGCCTATCCGGGCCTGCTGTCGACGCAAGTGATCTTTAACCTGTTGATTGATAACGCCTTTTTGCTGGTGATCGCCGTCGGCATGACCTTCGTCATCGTTTCCGGCGGCATCGATCTGTCCGTCGGTTCCGTGCTGGCCCTGTCGACCATGATCGCCGCCTGGCTGCTCAACGTGGCGCACTGGCCGCCAACTCTGGTGATCGTCACCGTGCTGGCGCTGGGCACGGTATTTGGCGCCAGCATGGGCGCGCTGATCCATTATTTCAAATTGCAGCCGTTCATCGTCACGCTGGCCGGCATGTTTCTGGCGCGGGGACTGTGCTATTTGATCAGCATCAATTCCATCACCATAGCCGACCCGCTGTTCGTGGCCATGTCGCAGACCCAGCTGGGATTCCTGGGCGGCTTCGTCTCGCCCGGCGTCGTGATCGCCGTGGCAACTCTGCTGCTGGCCATCTGGCTGGCGCACGCGACGCCATTCGGCCGCGCCGTGTATGCGATCGGCGGCAATGAACAGTCGGCTTTGATGATGGGGCTGCCCGTCGGCCGCACCAAGGTCTTGATCTATGCGTTCAGCGGCTTTTGCGCCTCGCTGGGCGGCGTGCTGTTTTCGTTCTACATGTTGTCCGGCTATGGCTTGCATGCGCAAGGCACGGAGCTGGACGCGATTGCCGCCGTCGTCATCGGCGGCACCCTGCTCAGCGGCGGCTACGGCTACGTGGCGGGCGCGCTGTCGGGCGTGCTGGTGCTGGGCACCATCCAGACCTTGATCGCCTTTGACGGCACGCTCAGCTCGTGGTGGACCAAGATCGTCATCGGCGGCTTGCTGTTCGTCTTTTGCGTCGTGCAAAGACTGATGGCCATGGGCCAGAAAAATACCAACGGGAGTTAATCAATGTTGAAACAGAACAAACGTGCCGCAGCCATCGGCATGGCGGCGGCGCTCGCCTGCGCCCCATTCGGCGCGCAGGCGGCCAACCCCATCGTCAAGGATATCTACAC
This sequence comes from Janthinobacterium sp. P210005, assembly GCF_036231865.1. Classification (NCBI taxonomy): domain Bacteria; kingdom Pseudomonadati; phylum Pseudomonadota; class Betaproteobacteria; order Burkholderiales; family Oxalobacteraceae; genus Janthinobacterium; species Janthinobacterium sp. P210005. The sequence goes on along the minus strand of NZ_JAZARC010000002.1, from coordinate 491,884 downwards.
GGGCGACCCGGCCGCGCTGGTCGACAATGGCCGCGTGTATTTGTACGTCGGCCACGATGAAGCGAGCGCCACGGACACGGATTATCGGATGCACGAGTGGCGCGTGTATTCCTCGTGCGACATGGCCAACTGGACGGATCACGGCTCGCCCGTGCGCTTTTCCACTTTTGCCTGGGCCGGCAAGGATGCGTGGGCGGGCGACATCGTCAAGCGCGACGGCAAGTACTATTTTTACTCGACCGTCGACCATAAAATCATCCCCGGCAAGGCCATCGGCGTGGCCGTGTCCGACAGCCCGACGGGCCCCTTCGTCGATGCGCGCGGCAGCGCCCTGATCACGAACGACATGACAAAGCAGACGGCGATCCCGTGGGACGACATCGATCCGGCCGTCTTCATCGACACGGATGGCCAAGCTTACATTTACTGGGGCAACACGGTCTTGAAGTACGCCAAGCTGAAAGCGAATATGACGGAGCTGGATGGCCCGATTTTGACCTTCGGCATGGATGCTTTTACGGAAGCGGCGTATATGCACAAGCATGCGGGCACGTATTACTTGTCGTACTCGCGCAACTTCCCCGAGGAAACGGCGTACTCGACGGGGCCCACGCCGACAGGTCCCTGGCATTTCCGCGGCACCATCATGGACAAGAATGCCATCGTAAAAACCATTCACCAGGCCATCATCGAATTCAACGGCAAGTCCTACATCTTCTATCACAACGATAAATTGCCCGGCGGCGGAGAATACCGGCGTTCCGTGGCCGTGGAAGAGCTGAAATACAAGCCCGACGGCACCATCGACTTCATCCCGCAAACGGCCGGCCCGGCGGCCAACCCCAGCGCCGCTTGCAAGGCATCCTGAACGCTGCTTGACGAAACACAAAAAGGAGACAAACCGATATCTATAACATCGATATTGAGTTAGAAGCGATATCGATCATGATATGATTTATTCATGGATACCCTCAACCCCAACTGGTTCTTGCGAGCCCGCCTGAAGACGCGGCAATTGCTGCTGTTGATCGCCCTTGACGAGCAGCGCAACATCCACCGCGCGGCGGAAGAATTGCACATGACGCAGCCGGCCGCGTCCAAGCAAATCAAGGACCTGGAAGAGATGCTGGACGTGCGCCTGTTCGACAGGCTGCCGCGCGGCATGGAGCCGACCATCTACGGCGAAACGATGATACGCCACGCGCGCATGGCCTTGACGAGCCTGTCGCTGGCGCATGACGACATCGTCGCCCTGAAGTCGGGCTTGACGGGCCAGGTGGAAGTGGGCGTCATCATGACGCCGGCCATGGCCTTGCTGCCGCGGGCGATTGCCCGCATCAAGCAGCAGGCGCCGTTGATGCGCATCGGCGTGCACCTGGAGCACAGCAATACCCTGATGGACATGCTGCAGCACGGCACCCTGGATTTCATGATCGGGCGCATCCTGGAAAAGGAAAGCAGCGCCGGCCTGATCTACGAGGAATTGACGGAAGAGCCGGCGAGCGCCGTGGCGCGCAATGGCCACCCTTTGCTGTCGCGCAAGAATTTGCAATTGAAAGACTTGGCGGGCCAGCCGTGGATCTTGCCGCCGCAAGGCAGCATCCTGCGCCACCGCTTCGACATGATGTTCCGCCGCGCCAGCCTGGAGCCGCCCGTTGACGTGGTCGACACGACGGCCTTGCTCTTGATCACGTCATTGCTGCAGCAAACGGATTCGCTGCACGTAATGCCGACGGAAGTGGCGCATTACTATGAATCGTTGAACGTGCTGAGCATCTTGCCCATCGAGCTGCCGTGCAAGATGGATGCGTTCGGCATCATCCGCCAGCAGGATCATTTGCTGTCGCCGGGGGCGGACATGCTGTTGAAGGCAGTACGCGCCACGGCTGCGGACATGTATTGACGATCACCGAATAAAACGTCCATGGCGTTGTTGCCGTGCCTTGTCGTACATTCGTACTGCCTGCGGCACGGCGCCTAGCCCTGAACATTTTCTTCGGCGCCGTCACCAACTTCGGGGATTTTTACCGCCAATTAATCGGGCACCTCAAAGAAAAACAGCTGCACCAGCCGGCCATTTTCCGGCGTGTCGCCAAACACATTGCTGATCGAGTGAAAGTAATGGCCCTTGTAGACGATCAGGCGGTTGTGGCGCATGGGCACTTCCAGCAGCGCTTGCCAACTGTCGCGCTGTTCCTGCAAGTCGTTGAATTTCTGTACTTTACTGTTCGGCAGCCAGCGTTTCTGGAAGTCCTTGAAGCTGGCGTAGCCGCCCGCCTTGACGTCCACCTCGGGCAGTCTGCGGTACCAGCCGCTGGGCTGGTGGCGCCAGAAGGTGGTGCCGCCCTGGCACTGCTCGGGCGGGTTCAAATACAGCACGCCCGCATAGGAATTGAAATTGTTGCCCGTCTCATTGTCCACGTGGATATCCGTGCGCGCCATGGCGTCTGCATAGCTGAGGCGGTACGAGCCATTGTCGGGCGAAATGAAACGGATGGGGCGGCCCAGCGCCGTGGCGATGCGCTCCATGATGGCTTGGCTGGGCTGGCCCGCCGTCTGGCTGCCCGGATAGTTTTGTCCCGCATAGCGCTGCTGCTCGAACGGCAACGCCAGCGCCTGCGCGCGCCAGGCGGCCGGGTCGGGCAGGAAATCGTCGAGGATGTGCAAGTCCGTTTCGCGGATAAAATCGTGCAGGGTGTCCGCGACATTGAGCGGCGTCAATGTTTCTGCCTGTTCCGCTTGCGGACTGGCAAAGCCGATGCAGCACGTTTGCGCCAGCGCCGGATGCAGCGCCAGGCCTTGCGCGTAGCACGCCAGCGCCAGTTCCTGCTGTCCCGTGCGGTAATACAGCTCGGCCAGTCCCTGCAGGGTTTGCCAACGCTGTGGACGCAGGGCGTGGGCCCGTTCCAGTTCGGCGATGGTCTCCAGCAGACGCTGTTTTCCCATCAGCAATTCCGCATGGCTGATGGCGAAATCGTGCTCGTGCGGCGCCAGCCGCGCCGCCGTGGCGTAGCTGGCCAGCGCCGCCTCGCTATCCGTGCCGCGCAGCACGTTGCCCAGGTTGTAGTGGAACAGGGCATTGTCGGGCTGTTGCTTGAGCGACAGTTTCAGCAAGCCCAGGCCGATGGCGCCCTGACCCAATTCCAGCATGGCCAGGCCCTGGAAATGCTGCGCTTCGGCCAGGGCCGGGTCTTGCTTGTACGCGGCCTGGTAGGCATTGATCGCCTCGATCAGCTTGCCCGCCTGCTGCAGCCGTTGCCCGTTTGCCAGATGTTGTTCCGCCAGTGTCTGTTCGCCCATGTCGCTATCCCGATGCAATGTGGCGAACAGTGTAACCGAGGCCGTTCTAGCGCGCCTGGTTGACGGGAATTTCTTCCCCGTTCAGCTTGATCGCCACCTTGACGATCTGCGCCTTGACTTGGTTGCTGGCCATGTCCGCTTCCTGGGCGTAGGCGTACACGACGATGGCGAAGTCCTTGTAGCCGCTGCGCGCCGCCTCGATCTTGCGCGCCGCGTCCTGGTCCACCTTCAGCAAGGAATAACCGTCGCCATTTGTGAACGCCAGCTTGTAGTCGCCGTTGTCGTACATGTAGTAATACGTGCCCGCTTCGGCGAACTTGGCCGGGAAGGCGGCCTTGTCCATCGCGTACGGCGACAGCGCGCCCTGGCCATTGATCTGGTAGCGCAGGTAGCGCCGGGTTTTCGCTTCGCTGACCTTGGCGTCGATCTGCGGTTTCAGGGCGTCGAGCACTTCCTGCTTGCGGAAGGCATCGTTGCTGCCCGCATATTCGCGCGAGATGCGCTGCGCCACGGCCGCATAGTCGGGCGGCACGCCGGACAGGGCGATGTAGCTGTACATCAACTGGTTGCCGCTGGTGATGTCGACATAGCTGGACGTTGGCGTGGCAGCGTCCGCTTGCGGCAGGCTGGCGGCGGCCGCCTTCACTTGCGCCTTGGCGGCCAGGTCCGCGACATTCGCGGCGACGGGGGCAGAAGTGGCTGGTGTGGCGTTATCCGTCTTGCCGCAGGCGGACAGGATCACGGCGATGGCGAGCAGGGCGGGGAAAGTGCGGTTCATGGTATTTCCTTCAAAATGAGTTAAACGGTAATGACGGGTTCAATTTTTAGAGTTATGAAAGTCACGGCAGCGCTGAAAACCGTAGCGAGCAAGCCCAATGCCGGGTTGAGTAGCGGAACCGTACTTTATGTACGGTGAGCAACGCCGACCCGGAAGTGGGCTGCGCAGTAGGTTTTCAGTGCTTGCCTCCTAAGCGTTTGTATTCGCCGACGCCGTAGGCGGCCAGGACGATGGAAGACGCCAGCACCAAATAAAAGCCGATGCCGAACGAGAGCCCTTGCCACACCTGCCCCAGCATTTCGCTGGCCATCTGCTCGGCCATGCGGGCCGCGCGGCTGCCCATGATGCCGCCCATGGCGTTGCCCGCGTCGCTGACGGCGCCCTTGATCTTGATGAACAGCAAACTGCTGTGGATGACGACGAACAGCAGCGGCGCGCACTTGCCCAGTGCCGCTTTCGGGTGATTGCTGGCCATGGTGGCGCAGCAGGCGGCAATGGCCAGCAGGAAGAAAAATTGCGCCGAAGTAAAACCGCCGCCGCCATCGCGGGCAAAGCTTTCCAGGCTGTCGGCGGACAGGCCCAGCAACTGCCAGTAAGTGCGCGAGACGGAGGCGAACAAACGGATGCCGATGGTGTTGAAGATAAAGGCGCCGGCGATCAGCACGCCCAGGCTGGCCAGCACCTTGATGCCCAGCGCCGAGACGGCCTGGCCCCACAACTGCTGGCCCTTGTCGCGCGCCAGTTTCGCCGCGCCGGCCATCTCTTCCTGCGCCAGTTGCTGCGTCGCCACGGCGCTGACCGTGTCGAGGCCGCCTGACTCGTTGAAGCGCACGTCGACGACGGCGTTGATGGCGGGCGCCACGTCGGAGCGCCAGTGGGTAGCGACGTCGAAGGCATGTTGAATGCCGGCCACGCTGACGGAACCTTGTCCGCTGGCTTGGTAGGCGAGGATGCGGCCCCGTTGGCCGGTGGTGATTGCTGCTGGGCTGGATGCTTGCATGGGATTTCCCTGGTCACTGTCATGCTGTATTGCATGTACCCACGGATAACGGGGGCAGTTCAGGGAAATCCAAAATTATTTGAAATTATTTTTTGGGCGGCTGCATCATGTCCTTGGCGGCGCCCTGGTAATCCTTCATCAAGCCCATGAACGCGTCCTGCAAATGCCGGGCCGCATCCTGCGGCGGCGCGCCCGTGCGCCGCGCCAGGTCGAATTTATACGCATGGGCGGCCGTGTAGCCCGCCTGCGAGGCGGCGTCCAGCAGCGCGCCGGCCCGTTTCAGCGAGGCGGGATCGCCCTTGACCATCAGCAATTCGGCCAGATAGGTCTGGGCAATCGGAAAGTCTTTCGCGGCCGCCTTTTCCAGCCACTGCATGCCCGCCTTCGGCTGTTTGACGCCCGCGTCGCCGCCGCCGATGCCATAGCCGAGGGCCGTCAGCGCCACCAGGTCGCCGCCCCGCGCGCGTTTCTCCAGTTGCTGGCGGGGAAACGGACGGGCCGCGATCTGCATGCGGATTTCATAGTTGATGTCTTGCAATACGTTGCCTGGCCACACCTTGACGCCCGGTGCGGCCGGCTTTTCCATGGCTGGCGCTGGCGCGCGCATGCCGCTGTTGCCCGAGGCCAGCACGCCCGGTGTTGCCTGGCTGACACCCTTGCCGCTGCCCATGTTCAGCACCAGGCGCGCCGACGTTTCGCCGAACGAGACGCGGGGCTTTTGCACGTCGTGCGTCATGGCCGCGACGCGTGCCGCCACTTGCGAAAACACGTCGCCCATGGGCAAGCCGGGAGCGTCCAGCGCGTCGAGCAGGGCGCTCGTGTAGGGGCTGTTGCGCGAATCGGGCGACCAGAAATCGCGGGCCAGGGCGCCGGGCCCGGCCGAATAGGCGATCACCACGCCGCGTGGCGCGGCCGTATCGGCAAAGCCGTGGCTGGCCGCGTTGCCGCCGGGAACCACCACCGCGCCGCCGCGCGTATATTCCTGGCGGCAAGCGTCGAGGATCAGCACGGCGCCGCGCGCGCCCGTGCGCTGCAAGTCGCCCGCCAGGCTGGAAACGGACACGCCCTGCGCGGCGATGGCGGACGCGCTCAGCGCATTCATGTTGGCGCCCAGCGGCAATACATAATTGGCTTCGCCCGCCTGTGCGCCGTGGCCCGCGTAAAACACGAGGGCGATATCGGCGCCGCGCGCCTGCGTGGAAAACTCGGCCGACGCCTTTTGCAGCTGCGCTGCATTGATGTCCGTGCGCAGCAGCACTTCAAAGCCCAGGCGGCGCAGGCGTTCGGCCATGGCGCGCGCGTCATTCACGGGATTTAACAGGGGCTGCGGATAGGCCGCGTTGCCGATCACCAGCGCGATGCGCTTGCCGGGACCGCTGGCGGCATTCCCCGTGGCCGCTTGCACGCCGTTACCGCAGAGTAAAAAGATGAGGCTGAAAAACAGGGAAATCAGGCGATGCATCGGCGTCTCGGGAATTGTCGTGAAAGTAACAAAAGTTAGCGATTTTGACGGTGATATGAGAAAATTGCTTAAATGCATTTTACCTTACTGACAAGTTTCTCTTGTCTGGCCAGCGTATTGCTTGTTTGCCGGTGCGCGTCGCCGCCGGCCAGTGGCGCGTGGCGCCCAACACACGATCGGACCGGCTGTGCAATCGGAACAATTTGAACGGATTCATGCTTTCTGGACCCGCCGCCCGCAGCTGACACAAGGCGAACTGGGCGAGTTTTACCAGCGCGTCATCGCCGCGCTGACCCCGTGCCGTCCGCGCGAAGCGGCGTCGCTGGGCGATTCCCTGGCCGATCTGCGCCACCAGTTCTTCATCGAAAAAGTCTTGCACAGCGACAGCGACGCCGCGCCCCACCACATCGGTGCCTTGTTTCTGTACTTCAAGCGTTTCATCATCGACCAGCTGCGCAAGCAGCGTGACGACGACGATGCCGATGCGCAAGAGGGCTGCGAGTTGCGCGCGCCCGACGCCTATGCGGAACCGCTGCGCGACTACCAGCTCACGCCGCAGCAAGTGCGCGAGGCGGCCGACAGTTTTATTGCGACCTTGCCCCGCGACTTGATCTTGCTGCTGCGCCATTGCGGCTGCGGCGGCATGCCCGTCAAGGAACTGGCCGAGCAGATTGCCTCCGCGCACTATCACGGCGGCAAGCTGGGCCTGGTCCACAGGCAGAAGGGCGAGCCTGCCAGCGCGGGGCGCCAGGTGGTCGAGCCGGCCCACCGCGCCACCTTGCTGGGCAGCTGGGTCTTGAGCCTGCTCAAGTTGCGCGTGGGCGATACCCTGGCCGCGCGCGACATGCAGGCGGCGCAAATAGTTTTGGATATTTTGTGCGTGGCCGCGTTATCCCTGCACCTGGACCCCGCGTCCCCTCCTTCGAACCCGGATGAAAGGCCACCGGCATGAATGCATTGACGCCCACCCTGGCCATCGTTGCCGCGCGCCTGCCGTCGCCCCCGTCTTCCATCGACGTGCTGGACGACGAGGTGGCGGGCGCCACCCCCGACTGGCGCGGCATCGCCGTGCCGGAACACCTGATGCAGCGCTTCGCGCGCCGCAGCGACGCGGCGCCGCTGGCCGGGCGGCCCATCGCGGGCGGACAGATCCACCTGCTGGCGCGCCGCCCCGGCTTCGGCGCCGTGCTGCTCGATGCCTGGGACAGTACGCGGCAGCGCTGGCGCGGCTGGCTCGTCACGCCGGACACATCGTATGCGGACGCCTGCGGCCTCGTGGTCGAAGAGCGCGACGCGCCCGCCGACCCGCGCGCGGGCCTGGTGCTGTGCGACATGCCGGTGACGCTGGCCGTGACGGACCTGGGCGCCTGCCTGGGTGTGTTCAGCCAGGAGCGCCTGCAGGCGGCGCGCTGGCTGGAGCTGCATGGCCGAGCCAATGGGGCTGCAGCCGCACCGGGCGTGATCGCCCGCGTGGCCTTGCCTGGCGACGATTACGCCTTGACGGGCACGCCCTTGTCGAGCGAGCTGGGCAAGGATGGCCGCGTGGCCTACCGGCAATTGCTGCGCCAGGGGCTGCAGCAGTTGCAGATCGCTTCGGCCGATGCGCCGGCACCGGCAGCTAAGCCGGTGCCGGCGGCCAAGCAAGCTGCCAACGCCAGCCGCTGGCTCAAACTTGTCACGGCCGTGGCCGCCAGCGTGATGGTGGTGCAATCGGCGTGGCTGTTCTTGCCGAAAGAGGGCGCCGTCGTCGGCAATGCGGAATTCCGCAATGGTGCTCCACAGGGCAGCGGCGTCGAGACGGGCGTGCGCACGCGCGTGCTGTTCCGCGCCGAGGCCACGGAGGCGGAAATCCGCACCTGGCTGCAGCGCGAGCAGCTGGAAATCGTCGCCGGACCGGACACCCTGGGCGCCTTCACCGTGCTGTCGCGCAACCGCCAGAAAGTCTTGCCGCCGCCAGGTCCGGGCAATCCGCTGGCCGTGATCAATCCCTGACCCCGAAATAAGAGAAAGTTATCAAGTATGGCAACGTATAAGAATTTTGCATCTGCGCACTGGCGCAAACTGGCCATGGGCCTGGCCGCCGGCATCCTGTTGACGGGCTGCGCCATGACGCCGAATGGCCGTGGCGGCGTGTTGATGGGCCTCGATACGGCCGAGCTGTTCGGCACGCCGATTTCCACCTTCCGCTTGCGTGACGGCACGGAAGGCACTTTGCGCAAGGATCCGAAAGGCAAGTATTCGATCAAGCTGTCGCAGGCTTTCCGCGTCGTACCGCTGGACAAGGCCATCACGGCCCGCGTGGCGCGCGTGGAAAACGTGGGCGAGCGCACCGTGGTGATCGTCGAAACCCAGGAGCGCGGCTGCGCCTACCGCTATGAAGTGCTGGCGTTCCAGGGCACGGACGTGCTGCAGTGGACGGTCGGCAATTGCAACGACCGCCCCCGCGTGGAACTGGCGGCCGATGGCAAATCGCTCAATATCGACTTCCCCAATTACAACCGCCTGGCGCGCATGATTTACACGGACAGCCGGCTGCTCAACGCCAGCGTGCCCGTGCCGCCCGGCGTCGATACGCGCGCGCAGCCGTTTGCCGACGACGCCTTGCGCGCCGCCGGCCCCGTCATCGCTACCGTGCCTGGCAGCGACAGCGGGCGCGTGATTCCTGCCGCACCGGCGGCCGCACCGGCCGCCGCCACCAAGCCCGCCACGCGCGCCACCAGCCGGAACCGCCGCCAGGTGGCGCAGGAAGCGCCCGCGCCAGCCCGCACCGTGCCTGGCGCCCCGGCAGCGGCAGCTCCGGCCGCGCGTGCCGGCGAGAGCGCTTCGCGCGTGCCGGCCGCCATGAGTTTCCAGACGGAAGAAATCAAGCCCGTCGTCATCGATTTGAGGAAATAGGATGGCCGCCAGCTTGCGCAGTCTGCAAATCCGGCAGACCTTGATCCTGATCGTCCTTACTATCGCGTATCTGTGCTTCGAGCTGGGCTTCAATGCCCGCCTGCTCGACGTGGTGGGGGGCAACGTCAAGCCGGAAGACGTGGAAGGGGTGGAATTCTATGGCCGCAGCCTGTCGGGCATCGCCGCCGCGCTGGTGGTGCTGCAACTGATGTGGCGCCGCCGGCTGAAGAACAATGGCAGCGGGCCGGGCTGGACCAAGATCCTCGTCTGCTGCGTGGTCACGGCCGGCGTCGTCTTCGGCGTGCTGAAAACCACGGTGAATGTGCTGGTCAATACGCGCGACGCCGAATTTCGCCGCATGGCCTTCAACACCACCCTGCTGCAGCGTTCGCTGGTAGGCGGCAGCTTGCAGCTGCAGGGCCTGGTTGACGATCCCACCCTGTTCGCCAAGCCGGAGGGGAAATCCTTCCTGGCCCTGTTCCCCTTCCTGGCCGTCTCGGTGCGGCATCTTGACGAGCGCATGGGACCGGCCAAGGAGCAGCTGGTGCGCGCCAACGTGCGCCAGGTGGCAGGCGGCCCGTCCGGCTACTATGACAAATATCAAGAGGCCATGCGCGAGCTGGCCGGCAAGTGGGAATTGTATGCGGGCATCATCCCCGACAGCGATGCCGGCTTGCGCGCCAAGCAGCAATCTTCGTGGCAGGAATACGTGAGCAGCCTGTCGCGGCGCGGCTGGCAGCCGCATTCGGTGCCGATGCGGCGCCAGGCTGCCGTCGTCAACAATGTGCGCAAGAAAGTGCCCGTGCCCGCCAACTGGCGTACCGACGATGAGCTGGGCTTCCGCGCCGCCGTCAAGCGCCGTTACGCGGCCGAGGCAGCCAGCAAGGGCGTCTCCGTGCGCGGCGAGCGCATCCCGCCGGGCTTGCCGTTTGCCGCTTTTGTCGCGCGCCCCGGCGTGCAGGCGGAATTGCGCGAAGCGTTGAAATTGCCGGCCAGCGCCACGGTGCAGGCCGCGTATGCGAGTCCGGCCGAGTTCGGCCGCCTGTTCGAGCAGTTCCTGGATCGCCAGACGGCGGAAAAACTGGTGGAATACCGTGCCAGCCGCACGGATTTTGAAGCGGGCGGCAGGTTCTTCCACGAAGGCAAGGAAGCGGCGCGCGCCGCCATCGTGCCGCCCGTGGCCCTGTTCTTCTCGCTGCTGGGCGCCATCGGCCACTTTTCCAAATTGCTGTACCTGATCGCGACCGTCGTACTATTGCTGCTGGCCATGCGCCGTGGCGAGCAGGCGGGCGCCGATGGACAGCTGAGCCGGCGCTCCGCCTGGATCGCCACGGGCGTGCTGGCGACGGCCTTTGCGGGTACCTGGGGCATGCTGTCGGTGCTGGACAACAACGTCACGCGTAGCGAGCTGTTCCGGCAAATGCTGGACTGGACGCGCCAGGGCGAGCCCGACAGCACGCGCTGGAATCTCGCCGGCAAGGCCATCCTGGCCAATATCACGCACGTCGTGGCGGTGGGGCAGGGCTACAGCTACCCCGTCAACGAAGCGATCCGCATCCATGTTTTGCAGGGAATTCACTATGGCTATCACCCGCAACAAAAATAAGGCGGCCGCGCTGGCCTTGCTGTTCTCCATGTGCAGCACGGCCGCGCAAGCCGATTGCCTGGGCATGAAGATGCATGCGCACCGCGGCGCCGGCAATGCGCCGGAAAACTCGCTGAGCGCGCTGCGCAACACGTATTTCGGCACCTGGGACGGCGTCGAGACGGATTTGCAGCTGCTGGGCGACGGCAGCTGGGTGGTGCACCACGACTTGCTGACGGGAAGGGTCGTCGACACGGGCTCGCCCCGCACCGTGAAACAATTGACGGCCGACGACTGGCGCGCCGCCAGCATGAAGAACCGCGGCGTGGCCACGCCGGAAACGCCGCCCTTCGTCACCGATGTCGCCGACCTGGCGACGGCTTTCCCGGCCAAGACCCTGAACGCGGAAATCAAGGATGTGGTGTCGTCGTGCGCGCCGATCGCCACCCTGGTGGGACAGTTGCGCGCGAACATCAAGCACGGCAACTGGTTTTTGACGTCGGGCGTGCCGAACAACCTGGCGTGCGCGCGCCGCGCCGATCCGCAGGGTTACCTGGGCCTGCTCGTGTTTGACGCGCGCAATGCGCAGGCGGCCGGCGCCAACCGGGTCAGCCGCTATATCGCGAAAAATGCCCGCCCGCCCAAGCTGGACAAGCCGTGGCTGCAGCGCGTGCAGCAACAGATCGGCATGCCCACCGGCGTGCATGTGGATGCGCGCAGCCTGGACGCCAATCCGAATCTGCTGGCTGATGCCGCCAGCCTGAACATGCCCGTCTTCGTGTACGCCGTCGATGGCGACTCGGCCCTGGCCGCGTCCCTGCTGCGCGCCCAGCAGCGCAGCCACCGCTGGCCCAGCGGCGTCATTCTTGACGGCAATCCCGAGACGTTTTGTGCGATGATGAAGTAAGCATTTTTACTTGCCGAGAGACCATGCCATGACCCTGCCGCAACCCGACCCCGCCGCCGCGCTGGCACGTAGCGCCATCGGCGCCATGTTCTTTTCCCTGTTTGGCGGCCTGTGGGTGGCCGCCTGGTGCGTGCAGACGTATGGCGCGCATCCGTTCAGGCTGCTGCCGGTCGCCGGCGTCACCGTCCTGCTGTTCATGCTGGCGTGGCGCCAGTTCCGACGCCACCGCGCCGCACATGCGGCGGCGGAACAGTCGCCGGAAGCGAAACGCGTGGGGCGGCTGTTCAATATCGTGAACGCCGGGCAATGGATCGCCATCTTCATCGTCGGCAACGTCCTGAAAAACATGGGCTTGCAGGCGTGGTTCATACCCGCCGTCATTTTGATCGTGGGCCTGCATTTCTTCCCGCTGGCCTGGCTGTTCAAGGCGCGCCGTCACCTGGCCATCGGCATGGCCCTGTGCGTGTGGGCCATCGGCTATCCGCTGACCGTGCGCCATGGCCCCATGCACCCCATCGGCTGCCTCGGTGCCGGACTGATCCTGTGGGTGGCGGCCCTGTCCGCCGTGCGCGCCGGTTTTGCCGTGCAGCAAAGCGCCTTGCAAGCCCAGAAATAGCTGTATCCGACGGCCCGCGCAGGGCCGTTTTTGCCTCCTTTTTGGCCCTTTCCTTGCCGCATTCCTGCCTCTTTTTTGCGCATCGCAGCATCGATAATGTTTGCATCGCGCGCGCGACTGGCCTATAAATGTAATCGATTACATTTTATTGAGCACCTTCATGCCGCCAGCCGTTCCATCACCTTTGCCGACAGAAACCGTCTCCATCAGCGCCGTTGCCGCGCATGCGGGCGTGTCGGTGGCCACCGTGTCGCGCGTGATGAACGAGCAGGCCGGGGTGCGGGCGCCCACGCGCGACAAGGTGCTCGCTTCCGTGGCGGCCCTGGGCTACCGCATGAACCATCTGGCGCGCAGCCTGCGCACGGCCGAGAGCCGCATGCTGCTGACCATGGTGCCCGACGTGGGCAACCCGTTTTATGCGCAGATCGTGCGCGGCATCGACACGGTGGCGCGCGAACACGGCTATTTCGTGTTGCTGTGCGACACGGGCGCCGACGCGGGCCGCGAGCGCTCGTATTTCGACTTGCTGCGCATGCACCGCGCCGACGGCGCCATCTGCCTCGATCCGGACACGGTACAGCATGCCTTGTCGCATGAATCCGTCAGCCTGCCATGGGTGGCGTGCTGCGAATTCGACCCCGCCGTGGCCGTGCCCTATGTCGGCATCGACAACCACCGGGCCGCCTCCGACGCCGTCGCGCATCTGCTGGCGCGCGGCCATACGCGCATCGGCCTGATCAACTCGGATGAACGCTATCTGTACGCGCGGCAACGCCAGCAAGGCTATCTGGATACCCTGGCGGCCGTCGGTCTGCCCGTGCAGCCGCAGTGGGTGCACACGGTGCAAAGCCTCGATTACGAAGCGGGCACGGCCGCCACCTTGCGGATGATGGCGCAACCCGACGCGCCCACGGCCATCTTTGCCGTGTCCGACACCCTGGCCATCGGCGTGCTGAGCGCGCTGCGCCAGCTGAAAAAAAGGGTGCCGGAAGACGTGGCCGTGATCGGTTTCGACGATATCGCCATCGCCGCGCAGATCGATCCGGGCCTCACCACCATCGCGCAGCCCATGCGCGAGCTGGGCGAGACGGCGGCGAGACTGTTGCTGCAGCGCTTGGCGGACCCGGCGGCACAGGTGCCGGGCGTGTTGCTTAACCATAACTTGGTCTTGCGAGGGAGTGCATAGTGAGCGTTGCCGTCGGTTTCGAGGGGGTGTGCAAGGATTTCGGCCCCGTGCGCGTCTTGCATGGCGTCAGTTTCAACCTGGCGCCGGGGCGCGTGTATGGCTTGCTGGGCGAAAATGGCGCCGGCAAGTCGACCTTGATGAAAATCCTCGCCGGCTACGAGGCGGTGAGCGAAGGGCAGCTGCTGATCGATGGCCAGCCCCGGCGCTTCGCCAGTTCGCGCGCGGCGGAATCGGCCGGCATCGTGCTGATCCACCAGGAATTCAACCTGGCCGAGCACCTGACGGTGGCGCAAAACATGTTCCTCGGCCACGAGCAGACGCGCGGCTGGCTGCTCGACGAGGCCGCCATGCGCGAAGAAGCATCGCGCTATTTGAAACAGGTGGGCCTGGATGTGTCGCCCGACACCAAAATCCGCGACTTGATCGTGGCCGAGAAACAACTTGTGGAAATCGCCAAGGCCCTGTCGCGCCGCGCCCGCTTCCTGATCATGGATGAACCGACGGCCACCCTGACGTCGTCGGAAACCCAGCGCCTGTTCGCCGTGATGGCGCAGCTGAAAGCGGATGGCGTGACGATTCTGTACATTTCCCACAAGCTCGATGAAGTGGAGCGCAACACGGACGAGGTCATCGTCATGCGCGACGGGCGTTTCGTCACGCGCGAACCGACGGCCAGCCTGACGCGCCAGCAGATGGCGAACCTGATGGTGGGGCGCGAATTGTCGGACATGTTCCCGGCGAAAGTGGCGCTGGCGCCGGACGCGCCCGTGCTGTTGAAGGTCGAGGGACTCAGCGTACCCGGCTGGTCGAAAAACCTGTCGTTCGAGGTGCGGGCCGGCGAAGTGCTGGGCTTTGCGGGCCTGGTGGGGGCGGGGCGCACGGAATCGTTCGAGGCACTGCTGGGCTTGCGTCCGCGCAGCGCGGGGTTGATCCATCTCAATGGCCAGCCCGTGGACATCCGCACGCCCAAGCAGGCCATGCAGCATGGCATGACGTATTTGAGCGAAGACCGCAAGGGAAAAGGTCTACATGTGAACCTGGGCTTGCGCGAAAACCTCACCCTGATGACGATGGAGCGCTATGCGCGGCCGTGGCTGGACGTGAAAGCGGAAAAGGAGGCGCTGGCCAAGGCGGTGCTGGACTTCAATATCCGCACGGGCGACCTGGACAGCCGCGCGCGCATGCTGTCGGGCGGCAACCAGCAAAAGCTGGCGCTGGCGAAATACCTGCATTCGGACCCCAGGGTCGTGGTATTGGACGAGCCGAGCCGCGGCGTGGACGTGGGCGCCAAGCGCGACATTTACTTTTTGATCCACCGCCTGGCCGCCGAAGGGCGCGCCGTGATCGTGATCTCATCCGAACTGATCGAATTGATCGGCCTGTGCCACCGGGTCGCCGTGATGCGCGCCGGCACCTTGCAAGCCACCCTGTCTGCTGACCACCTGACCGAAGAGGAGTTGATTGCCCATGCAACCGGCACGCACTGACACCACTGTCTCCACCGGCGCCCCGGGCGCCAGCATCGCCAGACTGGGCGCGCGCATCAAGGGCTTCGGCCCCGTGCTGGGCCTGTTGGCCCTGTGCATCGCGGGCACCTTGCTCAATGGCGACTTCGCCACCCTGGACAACCTGATGAACGTGCTCACGCGCACGGCCTTCATCGGCATCATCGCCGTCGGCATGACCTTCGTCATCATTTCCGGCGGCATCGATCTGTCCGTCGGCTCCATGGCGGCCCTGATCGCCGGCTGCATGATTTATTTCATGAATGCGCTGGCGCAAGGGGCGGGCGGCGACCTGGCGCCCATCACCATGCTGGTGCTGGGCATCGCCATGGCGCTGATCCTGGGCGCCGGTTTCGGCCTGATGCATGGTCTTTTAATTAGCAAGGGCAATATCGAGCCGTTCATCGTTACCCTGGGCACCTTGGGCATCTTCCGCGCCGTATTGACGTACCTGGCCGATGGCGGTGCGCTGACCCTGGACGCCACCCTGTCCGAGCTGTACAGCCCCGTCTACTACACGAGCGTGCTGGGCGCGCCGATCCCCATCTGGATTTTCCTCTTCGTCGCGGCGGCCGGCGCCATCATCCTCAACCGCACGACGTTCGGCCGCCACGTGCAGGCGATTGGTTCCAACGAGCAAGTGGCGCGCTACGCGGCCATCAACGTCGACAAGGTGAAGATCGCCACCTACATGCTGCTGGGCGTGTGCGTGGGCATCGCCACCGTGCTGTACGTGCCGCGCCTGGGCTCGGCCACGCCGACGACGGGCTTGCTGTGGGAACTGGAAGCCATCGCCGCCGTCGTCGTGGGCGGCACGGCCCTGAAGGGGGGCGAGGGGCGCATCGTCGGCACCGTCATCGGCGCGATTTTATTATCCGTGATCAGCAACATCCTGAATTTGACCAGCATCATCAGTGTCTACCTGAATGCCGCAGTGCAAGGCGTGGTGATCATCGCCGTCGCCTTCCTGCAGCGAGGCCGCAAATAAAACAAGAGCGGCGTTCTGAAAGGGCGGCCACCGGGCGCCCACAACCTTGGAGGAGAGCAGCATGAAGAGCTTTATACGGGTAGCAGGGATGGCAGTGCTGGTGATGCAGGCGTGGGCGTTGCCGAGTGCGCAGGCGGCAGAAAAGCTGGTGGTGGGCGTGGCCATTCCCACGGCCACGCACAGCTTTACCTCGGGCATCGTGTGGTGGGCGAACCAGGCCAAGGCGGAACTGGAAAAAGCCCATCCTGGCTTGAAAATCATCGTCAAGACGGCCGCCACGGCGCCCGAACAGGCGAACCAGCTGCAGGATATGTTGACGGTGAACAAGATCAACACCCTGGTCATCTTCCCCATCGAGTCGGCCTCGCTGACGCAGCCCGTCGCCCAAGTGAAAAACAAGGGCGTGTACGTGACGGTGGTGGACCGCGGCTTGACGAACACGCAGTCGCAGGATGCCTACATCGCGGGCGACAACACGGCCTTCGGCAAGTTGCCGGCCGAGTACCTGGCGAAGAGCCTGAATGGCAAGGGCAATATCGTCGCGCTGCGCGGCATGCCGACGACGCTCGACAACGAGCGCTATGACGCATTTTCCGCCGTGATGAAGGGCCATCCCGACATCAAGGTGCTGGACGCCAAGTATGGCAACTGGAACCGCGACGATGCCTTCAAGGTCATGCAGGATTACCTGACCCGCTTCAAGCATATCGACGCCGTCTGGGCTGCCGATGACGACATGGCCATCGGCGTGCAAAAGGCCATCGCGCAAGCGAAGCGCACGGACATCAAGCAAGTGTTCGGCGGCGCGGGCGCGAAGGGCGCCGTGAAGAAGATCATGGACGGTTCCGACCCGCTGATCGTGGCCGACGTGTCGTACTCGCCCAAGTTCATGTACGACGCCATCAAGCTGACGACGGAAGCGCGCCTGAAAGGTGATAAATTGCCGGCCAACACCATCATCCCGTCGGTGCTGATCACGCGCGAGAACGCCAAGCAGTTCTACTTTCCGAACTCGCCTTTTTAAACCGAACCTCCCCCGGGGCCAGATTCCCGGGGGCCAAAGGATACCCATGAAAACCATCCAGGGCCCGGCCATCTTCCTGGCCCAGTTTCTCGGCGACGAGCCGCCGTTCGACTCGCTCGAGCACCTGGCGCAATGGGCGGCCGGCCTGGGCTACAAGGGCTTGCAGCTGCCAACGGCGCCGCGATTGTTTGATCTGGAACAAGCGGCCAGCAGCCAGCAGTATTGCGACGACGTGGTCGCCCTGCTGGCGCGCCACGGCTTGCAGGTGACGGAATTGTCGACGCATTTGCAGGGCCAGCTGATCGCCGTGCATCCCGCCTACGACGCCCTGTTCGACGGCTTTGCGCCGGAACAGGTGCGCGGCGATCCCGCCGCCCGCACGGCCTGGGCCACGCAGCAGCTGCTGTGGGCGGCCACCGCCTCGCAGCGCCTGGGCTTGCAGGCGCACGTGACGTTTTCCGGCGCGCTGGCCTGGCCGTACCTGTATCCATGGCCGCAGCGCCCCGCCGGCCTGGTGGAAACGGTGTTCGCGGAATTGGCCAGGCGCTGGCTGCCCATCCTCGACGCGTTCGACGCGGCCGGCGTGGACCTGTGCTATGAGTTGCATCCGGGCGAGGACTTGCACGATGGCGTGACGTTCGAGCGTTTCCTGGCCGCCGTCGACGACCACCCGCGCGCGTCCATCTTGTACGACCCCAGCCACTTCGTGCTGCAGCAGCTCGACTACCTGGCCTTCATTGACATTTATCATGCGCGCATCAAGGCCTTTCACGTCAAGGATGCGGAATTCCGGCCGAACGGGCGCCAGGGCGTGTATGGCGGCTATGGCGACTGGCAAGACCGGGCCGGGCGCTTCCGCTCGCTGGGCGACGGGCAGATCGATTTCAAGGCCATTTTTTCCAAGATGGCGCAGTACGATTTCCCCGGCTGGGCCGTGCTGGAGTGGGAATGCTGTCTGAAACACCCGGAGGATGGGGCGGCCGAAGGGGCGCGCTTCATCCGCGAACACATCATCCACGTGGCCGAGCACGCGTTCGACGATTTCGCGGGCAGCGCGGTTGACCAGGATCAAATCCATCACTTGCTAGGCTTGAAATAGGGAGACGACATGCAGCGACGCTTGCGATTGGGCATGGTAGGGGGCGGGCAGGGCGCGTTCATCGGCGCCGTGCACCGCATTGCGGCGCGCATCGACGACCAGTATGAACTGGTGGCGGGCGCCCTGTCGTCCGATCCGCAGCGCGCGCGCGACAGCGGCGCCGCGCTGCACCTGGCGCCGGAGCGTTGCTACAGCGATTACCGCGCCATGGCGCAGGCGGAGGCCGCGCGCGCGGACGGCATCGAGGCCGTGGCCATCGTCACGCCGAATCATTTACATGCGCCCGTCGCCACGGCCTTCCTCGAAGCGGGCATCCACGTGATCTGCGACAAGCCGCTGGGCATCTCGCTGGCGGAGGGCCGGGTGCTGGCGGCGCTGGCGCAGCAGAAAAATCTGCTGTTTGCGCTCACGCATACCTACAGCGGCTACCCGCTGCTGCGCCACGCCAGGGCCATGGTCGAGGCGGGCGACATCGGCGAACTGCGCCTCGTGCAGGTGGAGTATTCGCAGGATTGGCTGGCCGATGCCATCGCGGCGGGCGGCATGAACGAGGGCAATTGGCATAACGACCCGCAGAAGGCGGGGCCGGGTGGTGTGCTGCTCGATGTGGGGCTGCACGCGTATCACCTGGCGCAATTCGTCAGCGGCTTGACGCCGCGGCAGGTGCTGGCGGAATTGTCGACCTTTGTTCCGAACCGCACCCTGGACGACCACGTGCAGGTGATGTTGCGCTACGCGAATGGGGCGAAAGGCACCCTGTGGGCCAGCCAGGTGGCGACCGGTTGCGAAAACACGGTGCGCCTGCGCTTGTTCGGCAGCAAGGCGCAGCTGGACTTTGATCAGGAACAACCGAATGCACTGTGGTTCACGCCGCAGGGCGGCAACCGCCAGCTGCTGCGCCCGGGCCGGGTCGACAGCGCCGCGGCGCGCCACGCCACGCGCGTGCCGGCCGGCCATCCGGAAGGGTATCTGGAAGCGTTCGCCCAGCTGTACCTGGACGCGGCCTTGCGCATCCGCGCCCTGCAAGCTGGCTTGCCCGTGCCCGAGGAAGCGGGCTGGCTGCCCACCGTCACCGATGGCGTGGCCGGCCTGGCCTTTGCGGAAGCCGTGCTGCGCAGTCATGCGGATGGCGGCCGCTGGACGACCCTGGCAAGCTGACTGTTACACTGGAGGCATGAGCGCGCCTCCCTTTACCATCACGATCGTCCCGCAAGGCTGGCAATTCCCGGCCGATGCAGGCAGTACCATCCTGGCTGCCGCCGAGCTGGCCGGCATTCGCCTGCTCAGCTCCTGCCGCAACGGCACCTGCCGCACGTGTATCTGCCACATGCCCGAAGGAAAGATACGCTACACGGTGGACTGGCCCGGCATCAGCCCCGATGAGCGGCTCGACGGCTACATCCTGCCCTGCGTGGCCGTGGCGGACAGCGATGTCACCATCCAGGCGCGCGCCGTGCGTACGGGCAATTAGTTCACGACGGCTTGCCACCCTTGAGGCGCTGCAGCAGCGCGTCCACGCTGTCGCTGACGGGTAAGCCGTGGCGGCGCAGCAATTGCACGTGCAAGACGAGGTTTTCCAGCACCAGCTTGGCCGCCACGGCCAGCAAGGCCAGGTTGCGGTCTTCCGGGCTGAAACTTTCCATGGCGTCGGCCATCTCGCACAGGTGATTGGCGATCAGTCCGCGCAATTCCTGCTCGTCGAAGGGCAAGTCGGCAAAATCGATGGGATCGGCCACTTCCACTTCCTGCATCAGCACCGCTAGTTCTTCCGGGGTAATCGTCATGCCTGGCCTCCTTGTGTGCTTGCCTCTATTTTAATTGTATTGGCCGCAAAGGGGACTAGAATGAGTCCAGGCCGATGACGTCGAAGGCAGCATGGCGAACTTGCACTTTACGCAACAACTGGCGCGTTTCCTCGACGTTCCTGCCGTGGAGGTGGATGCGCCACGCCTGCGCGCCGCCCTCGATGCCGCGTTTGCCCGGCAACCGCGCCTGCGCGGCTATGTGCTCGACGAGCAGGGCGCCTTGCGCCCCAATGTGGTGATCTTCATCGACGGCGCCCGCTGCCGCGAGCGGCGCGTGCTCGACGACGCCTTGCGGCCCGACAGCCAGGTGTATATCTTGCAGGCACTTTCCGGAGGTTGACGCCATGACAGTAGTCCCGCAGCGCGCGTATCTCGGCACCCGCAAGGGCCTGTTCCAGTTCGATGTCGATGCGGCCGGCGCCTGGCAGCTGGCGCTGGTGCAGTTTGCCGGCGACCCCGTGTCCATGCTGCTGCACGACGGCCGCGACGGCACCCTGTACGCGGCCCTGAACCTGGGCCACTTCGGCGCCAAGCTGCACCGGCGCGACGCGGGCAGTGGCGAATGGAAAGAAGTCGCCGTGCCCGCCTATCCCGCCAAGCCGGAAGGCAGCAGCGATACGGTGGATTGGACCTTGCGCCAGATCTGGTCGCTGGCGGCCGGTGGGGCGGACCAGCCCGGCGTGCTGTGGGCGGGCACCCTGCCTGGCGGCCTGTTCCGTTCCAGCGACCGGGGCGACAGCTGGCAGCTGGTGGAATCCCTGTGGCACGTGCCGCAGCGGGCGCAGTGGTTTGGCGGCGGTTACGACGTGCCCGGCATCCACAGCATCTGTGTCGACCCGCGCGACAGCGACAAGGTGCTGGTCGGCGTGTCCTGCGGCGGCGTGTGGCAAACGGTCGATGGCGGCGCCAGCTGGGCCTTGAGCGCGACGGGCATGCGCGCCGACTACATGCCGCCCGAACTCGATGAAAACGAAGCCGTGCAAGACCCGCACCGCATCGTGCGCAGCGCCGGCGCGCCGGAGGCGCTGTGGTGCCAGCACCATAACGGCATCTGGCGCTCGGACGATGCCGGCTGGCACTGGCAAGAGGTGACGACGGCGCCGCTGTCGCATTTCGGCTTTGCCGTGGCCGTGCATCCGCGCGATGGCGACACGGCCTGGTTCGTGCCGGCGCAGGCGGACGTGCTGCGCATTCCCATCGACGGTGCGCTGGCCGTGACGCGCACGCGCGATGGCGGGAAAACCTTCGAAGTCTTGCGCGCGGGATTGCCGCAGCAGCATTGCTACGACCTCGTCTACCGCCACGGGCTGGCGCTGGCCGACGATGGGCGCAGTCTGTTGATGGCGTCGACGACGGGCGGCGCCTGGTTTTCAGGCGACGGGGGCGAACACTGGCAGACCATTTCCGCCCACTTGCCGCCCGTTTATGCCGTCTGTTTTGCCACGCCGTAGTAGCACAGGAAGATATCGACGGCCAGTTCCGTCACTTCGCGCCGGCGTGCCGGGCCCAGCAAAGGCTCGCCCAGGGTGATCTGCGGCCAGAAGGCAAAGGTTTTCAAGGGCGACATCAGCAGGTGCGCCACTTCCAGCGTCTCGCCCGCCTTGATGCGCCCGTCCTGCTGCGCCGCGCGGATCCAGATATTCAGGCCCGTTTCCTTTTCATTCAGGCGCGTCACCATCGCTTGCGCGCGCGCGGGCGAGTGGATGGTTTCGCCAAAGATCACGCGCGCCAGGTCGATGAAGGCCGGATCGCACAGCAAGTCCATCTTTTGCTCGACCAGGGCCAGCACTTGCGGCCGCAGGGGCTGGTCGGCAACATAGGGCACGGCAGGCTGGGCCATGCTGCTTTCCCACATGCGCTGCAGGATTTCCGCGAACAGCTCGTCCTTGCTGGGGAAATGGTTGTACACGGTGCGCTTGGATACGGCAGCCGTGGCGGCGATCTTGTCCATGCTGGTCGCATCAAAACCGTGCTCGCGGAACTCGGCGATGGCGGCATCGACGATGGCGACGCGCTTGCGGTCGGTGAGGCGTTGCGGTGCGGCCATGGCGGGAAATCTCCTTTGAAAACAATATTTTACACCTCTTGGTTTACTTTGCCAGAAATAGGAACTACACTGTGTAGTGTAATTTAACCCTTGTTAATTCTTTGCCGGGCCGCATATGCACTTGCACCGAGTCGCACGTCGTCTCTTATCCTTGGGAGTCCTGATCATCATGAGTTCTTGCACCTTGCGCGCCGCGCCTGCCGCGCCCATAGCATCGCCACAACGCCTCGACGGCAAGTTCCGCAACCCCGTGCAAATGCACAAGCTGGGCACGGCCGCAACGCTCAAGCTGATGTGGACGTTTTTCTTCGATAAGCCCGACAGCACCGTGCCGGCCGCAGCCGTGCCCGTACAAGCCTTGACCCGGGCGCAACTGCTGGCCGCGCCCGACAACAGCTTGTTTCGCCTGGGCCACTCGACCCTGCTGTTGAAACTGAACAATGAATTCTTCCTCACCGACCCCGTGTTTTCCGAACGCGCTTCGCCGGTGCAGTGGGCCGGACCGAAGCGTTTCCACCAGCCGCCCATCAGCATCGCCGACTTGCCGTCGATCAAGGCCGTCATCCTGTCGCACGACCATTACGACCACCTCGACCACGCTGCCGTGCTGCAACTGGCCGCCAAGACGGAACACTTTGTGACGCCGCTGGGCGTGGGCGATACCCTGGTGGCATGGGGCGTGCCGAAGGACAAGGTACGGCAATTCGACTGGTGGCAAGGCACGACGATTGCCGGTGTGAAACTCGTCGCCACGCCGTCGCAGCATTTTTCGGGACGCGGCTTGTTTGACGGCAATCAAACCCTGTGGGCGTCGTGGGTCATCGATGCGCCCGAGGTGCGCGTGTTTTTCAGCGGCGACTCCGGCTACTTCGACGGTTTCAAGCAGATCGGCGACAAGTACGGCCCATTCGACGTGACCATGATCGAGACGGGCGCCTACGACAAGCTGTGGCCGGACGTGCACATGCAGCCGGAACAGACCTTGCAAGCCCATCTGGACTTGCGCGGCAAATGGCTGATGCCCGTGCATAACGGCACCTTCGACCTGGGGCTGCACGCCTGGCATGAACCGTTCGACCGCATCGCGGGGCTGGCGGCCAAGCAGGGCGTGAACCTGGCCACGCCGCAGATGGGGGAGGCGGTCGACCTGGCACAGCCGAAGAAGGGCGAAAAATGGTGGCTGGAGATGCTGGAAGAGGAGATGGCGAAGTAGGCTCGCCCTACGCCGTCACGTCGATCAGGCGTCCCACCGTCTGGCCATAGCCGTTCAGCTGGGGCGTGCTTTTCGGCGCGGCGGGGATGGCTTGTTGCGGCACGGCCACCTTGATCGCCTGGTCCAGCTGCGGCGCCTTGACGGCGGTGGGGGCATCGGCCTGGGCTTGCTGGCTGCTGCGCTGGGTCTGGCTCAGCGATTCCTGTTCCCGCGCCAGCAGCTGGCGGCTTTGCGCCAGCTGTTCGCTGTCGCGCTGTACCTGGTTCTGGCCTTGCTCGACCCGGCGTTGCGCCGTGGCCAGCGAGGCTTGCAAGTTGTTGACGGAGCTTAGCGTGACCACATTGTTCACCTTTGAGAGTATGTCCAGGCGTGCAGGGATGGGGGAAGCCCGGACCGATGTGCTGTGCCAGGCATCATTGTCAGAACATGCCAAGCGGTAATCTTTACCTGAATCAAGAGTAGGACAAATTCTCGCACAGTTCCAGTGAATTATGTTTTCTTGATAATGCTATCGTGCGCGCTGCGTGTTGCCGCAGCGGCATGCCGGCGCTGGCGAGATAGTTGTCAAAGTGAGTACCCGCTGTCGCTTGTGGCCCTTGTTTGTCTGCCATCACGGATGCCGTGCCAGGAAGAGGAAAAAATGGTCGCATTTAAAACGTTGCTTTTTAAATAGTCAATGTGTTGTTGTTTTTCTACCGTGTCTGCGCACGCGAATGCGCGGTCTGTTTGGCGCTCTGGGCTATAATTGACGGTCAGAGTTGGTTTCTTTTGCCATACAGACAGGTAGTTAACATGAATCTCAAGAGCCTCGCAATTGCCCTCGGCATGTCGAAAACGACAGTCAGCAGGGCGTTGAACGGCTATCCGGAAGTCAATTCCCGCACCCGTGAAATCGTCCTGGCCGCCGCCAAGAAAGTCGGCTACCGGCCCAACCCGCTGGCGCGCAGCCTGGCCGTCGGCCGCACCAATGTGCTGGGCATGATCTATCCGCTGCTGCCCAGCGACCTGGGCGACAGCGTCTTTCTTTCCGTGGTGAATGGCATGTCGGATGCCGTCGAAGCGTCGAAGATGAGTTTGATCATCGCCCCCGTGTCGCCGCAGAATGAACAGCCCTCGTATGAAACCATGGTGCGCGGGCGCCAGGTCGATGGCCTCGTGGTGGGCCGCACCAAGGTGGTCGACGAGCGCATCGCGTATTTGACGAAAGTGGGTTTTCCCTTTGTCGCGAATGGCCGCACGCGCATCGACGCGCCGTATGCATATTTCGATTACGACAACGACACGGGCATCGACCTGGCCGTGTCGTTCCTGGCGGCGCACGGCCACCAGCGCATCGCCCTGCTGAGCGCGCCGCTGGAGCTGCATTTTGCTTATGAGCGCAAGGAAAGCTTTATCCGCTGCATGGCGCAAGCGGGCTTGCCGGTCGATCCCCACTATTTGCTCGACAATACTTTCGACCGCCGCAGCGGTTACCAGGCCATGCAGCAATTGCTGGCTTGCTCGCCCCGTCCCACGGCCGTCATCGTCGACAATCACTTGTCCGGCGTGGGCGTGGTGCGCGCGCTGATGGATGCGGGCATCGAGATCGGCAAGGAGATCTCCGTCATCGTCTGGGGCAATGTGGAAGACACCTTGATCGGCATCAACGTCACCACCATCGACCAGCCCGACCTGCGCCGCGCCGGCGCGAAGATGGTGGAAATGCTGCAATCCCTGCTGGCCGGCACGCCGCCGGAACGGCTGCAGGAAATCTGGCAACCGGTGCTGTTGCCGGGGGCGACGGTGGGGCGCTGCCCTGAATGAAAAAAACGCAGAGCCGAGGCTCTGCGTTTTCATTTCAAGCCCCGCTGACCGGCTTACGCCGCGTGCTTGCTGCCGTCCGCCAGCTTGGCCAGCAATCTCGCCTTGTCCTGGCGATACGTGGCGACGGCCGCTTCCTTGACGTGGCCGAAGCCGCGGATTTTTTCGGGCAGGGTCGCCAGTTCCACGCAAGTGGCCAGGTTGTCCGCCGTCAAGTTGACCAGCATGCCGGCCAGCAATTCGCGGTATTCGACGATCAGCGCGCGTTCCATCTTGCGCTCGGCCGTATAACCGAAGACGTCGAAGGTGCCGCCTCTGAGCCCCTTGGCTTTCGCCAGCAGCTTGAAGGCGCGCCACATCCAGGAGCCGAACTCCGCTTTCACCAGGTGGCCCTTGGCATCCTTTTTCGCAAACAGCGGCGGCGCCAGGTTGAATTTCACGGAGAAATTGCCTTCGAATTGCTGTTGCAATTGCTCCACGAAACGGCCATCCGTGTACAAACGCGCCACTTCGTATTCATCCTTGTAGGCCAGCAACTTGAAATAGCTCTTGGCGACAGCCGTCGACAGCTTCTGGCCCAGTCCCAAGGTGTTTTCGCGGTCGCGCACCTGTTTGACCAGGGTCAAGTAACCGTCCGCATACGGGGCGTTCTGGTAGGCCGTGAGGAACTCCACGCGTTTTTTGATGACGCTATCGAGGCTTTGCGGCATTTGTACGATGATCGCTTGTGACGGCGTGGCGATCTGCGTCACACGGCGCACGTCGACGGCGGCGCGGCGGCCCCACAGGAAGCTTTTCTTGTTCGACTCGATGCCCACGCCATTGAGTTCGATGGCGCGCAGCAAGGCCGCTTCCGTCAGCGGGATGCGGCCTTTTTGCCAGGCGTAGCCGAGCATGAACAGGTTGGCGGCGATCGAATCGCCCATCAGCGCCGTGGCCAGTTTCGTGGCGTCGATGAAGTCGGCCGCGTCCGCGCCGCCCACGGATTCCTCGATCAACTGGCGCACTTCCGCCGTCGGATATTGCCAGTCGGCATTCTGCGCAAACGTGCCTGGCGGCTGCTCGTGCAGGTTGACGACGGCCAGGCTGCGGCCAGGACGCATTTTCGACACGGCATCCTGTGCGCCGGCCGTCAGCATGTCGCAGCCCAGGATCAGGTCCGCTTCGCCCGTGGCGATGCGCTGGGCGCGGATGTGCGCGGGGGAGCGGGCGATTTTCACGTGCGAAGTGACGGAACCGTTCTTTTGCGACATGCCCGTCATGTCCAGCACGGACGCGCCCTTGCCTTCCAGGTGGGCCGCCATGCCCATCAGCGCGCCCACGGTGATGACACCTGTGCCGCCGATGCCGTTGATGAGGATATTGTACGGCGCGTTGCAGCCGGGCAGGACCGGTTCCGGCAACGGGCCGAAGTTGTCCGTCTCGCCTGGCTTGCCGGCGCCCGTCTTGGTTTTTTTCAGGTTGCCGCCCTCGACGGTGACGAAGCTGGGGCAGAAACCCTTGGCGCACGAGTAATCCTTGTTGCACGAGGATTGGTCGATGGTGCGCTTGCGGCCAAATTCCGTCTCTTTCGGCAAGATCGACACGCAGTTCGATTGCACGCCGCAGTCGCCGCAGCCTTCGCAGACGGCGTCGTTGATGACCATGCGCTTAGGCAAATCCGGATATTCGCCTTTCTTGCGGCGCCGGCGCTTCTCGGCCGCGCAAGTCTGGTCGTAGATCAGCACGGACACGCCTTGCACCTCGCGCAACTCGCGCTGCACGGCATCCATGTCCTTGCGGTCATGCAAGGTCAGGTGGGCGGGCAGGTTGCTGCGGTCGCTGTAGCGCGACAAATCTTCCGTCACCAGGGCGATGCGGGCGATGCCTTCGGCGGCCACCTGCTGCGCCATCATCGGTACGGTAATCAAGCCGTCCACGGGCTGGCCGCCCGTCATGGCGACGGCGTCGTTGTAGAGAATCTTGTAGGTGATGTTCACCTTGGCCGCCTGCGCGGCGCGGATGGCCAGGTAGCCGGAGTGGAAATACGTGCCGTCGCCCAGGTTCTGGAACACGTGCGGCAATTCGGAAAACGCGGCCTGGCCGATCCATGGCGCGCCTTCGCCCCCCATGTGCGTGGTCAGCTTGTTCATTTCCGGGTAGATCGAGGTGGCCATCACGTGGCAGCCGATGCCGGCCAGGGCCAGGCTGCCGTCCGGCACCTTGGTCGACGTATTGTGCGGGCAGCCGGAGCAGTAGAACGCGGGGCGGAACGGCGTGTTCACGGCTTTCTTCAGCACCGCATCCTTGGCGTCGAGGAAACTCAGGCGCGCCTTGATCAGGTCGCACGTGACGGGATCGGAAATCAGGCGCGCGATGCGGCTGGCGATGACTCTTGCCACCTGCGAGACGGAAAAGTCGGCCTTCGAGGTCAGCAGCCATTCGCCGCGCGGCGCCACCCATTCGCCTTTTTCGTCGAACTTGCCGATGACGCGTGGGCGCACGTCGTCGCGCCAGTTGTAGAGTTGCTCTTTCAACTGGTATTCGACGATTTGCCGCTTCTCTTCTACCACGAGAATTTCATCGAGACCTTGCGCAAACTCACGCACGCTGTCCGGCTCCAGCGGCCACGGCATGGCCACCTTGAACAATCGCATGCCGACGTCGGCCGCCATCTGCTCGTCGATGCCCAGTTCTTCCAGCGCTTCGAGCACGTCTAGGTAGGACTTGCCGGAGGCAATGATGCCCAGCTTGGCGTTCGGGCTGTCGATGGTGGTGTGGTTGAGCTTGTTTTCGCGCGCGTAGGCGAGGGCCGCATAGATCTTGTAGTCCTGCATCAGCGCTTCCTGGTTGCGCGCCTGCTGGCCCAGCGGGATGCTCGACAGGCGCGCGTTCAGGCCGCCTTCTGGCATGACGAAATCCTGCGGAATCTTGACTTCCACGCGGAACGGGTCGGCATCGATGGAAGCCGACGATTCGACCGTGTCGGCCAGCGCCTTGAAGGCCACCGTGCAGCCGGAAAAACGCGACATGGCCCAGCCGTGGATGCCCAGGTCCAGGTATTCCTGCACGTTGCACGGATACAGGACGGGGATCATCGAGGCGGAGAACAGATGGTCGGACTGGTGCGGCAGGGTCGAGGAATACGCGCCATGGTCGTCGCCGGCCACCAGCAGCACGCCGCCCAGTTTTGACGTTCCCGCATGGTTCATGTGCTTGAAGACATCGCCGCAGCGGTCCACGCCCGGACCCTTGCCGTACCACATGGCGAATACGCCGTCGTACTTGGCCGGGCCGATCAGGTCGACTTGCTGCGAACCCCAGACGGCCGTGGCGGCCAAGTCTTCGTTGACGCCGGGCACGAACTGCACGTGGTGCGCTTCCAGCTGTTTCTTGGCTTTCCACAGGTTTTCATCGAGGCCGCCCAGGGGCGAGCCCCGGTAGCCGGAGATGAAGCCGGCCGTGTTGAGGCCAGCGGCCTGGTCGCGCAAGCGCTGCATCATGGGCAGGCGCACGAGGGCCTGGATGCCGGACAGGAAGATGGCGCCGGAAGTGGCCGTGTATTTGTCGTCGAGGCTGACGGTGGTCAAACGGGAAGTGTCGGGGGGGGTAGATGGCGCGGCACCGGCGTTTCTAGCGAACGCTGCGGAGCCGTTTTCCGTGGTCACGGACATGGCTGTCTCCAAAAGGGTGTTTCAGATATCGGCTGTACAAGGGACGCGCCCGGTAAGGCGCGCGCTGTGCAGACGGGATGGCCGCGTGTGGGCGGCACATAACTATTTTAAATTTAAAATAGTTAATGTGGTCAGTGTAGAACGAGTCAGGAAAGGGGGCAAATACGCTTTGCCGATGGGGGTATAAGAAATACTTATGCCATGGGCGCGAGCACATGCGCCCCCACCCAGCGCCCGCTGCCGCACAGCTCGGCGGCCACTTGCAGCACGAGGTTTTTCACGGCGTTGCCCGCATTGGTGAGGGGAATGTTTTTCGAGGCGCACAGGGCCACCGTGCGCGACAGGACGGGGCTGTGGATGGCGTAGCTGCGCATGGCGCCGCTGTCGAGCTCGGCCAGCAGGGGAGCGGCCGGCAGGATGGTGGCGCCCATGCCGGCCAGGATGGCCGATTTCAGAATGGCGATCGAGTTGATCTCGATCACGTTCGCCGTTTCCAGGCCCAGCTCGCGCGCGCGGCTGTCAATGCGCGGGCGCACGCCATGCTGCAGGCCCGGCAGGATCAGGGTGGCGCTCAAGGCTTGCTGGAACGACACGGCATGGCCGGCGGGCGCGAACGGCGAATCGTTGCGGCAGATAAAACGCATCTCCTCTTCCACCAGCGGGCTGCAGGCAAAGGGCGTGAGCTGGCCATCGTCGAACAGCACGGCCAGGTTGATGCGGCCCGATTTGAGCTGTTCATTGAGGTTGCCCGTGATTTCTTCCGTCAGTTGCAGGGTGATTTCGGGATAGCGTTCGCGCGCGGCCAGCAGCAGGGGCAGGGCCAGGGCGCCGGATATACTGTGCGGCAAGCCCAGGGTGACATTGCCGGACGGCCGCGTGGCGCTTTGCGTGACGGCCGAGCGGGCGTCGGCCACCTGTTTCAGGATCGCCTGCGCATGCTCGTAAAACACCTTGCCCGCATCCGTGCTGAGCACGCCCTGCGCCGAGCGGTGCAGCAGCTGCACGCCCAGTTCCTCTTCCAGCTGGCGCAGCTGCTGCGTCAGGGCCGGCTGCGCCACGTGCAGGATCAGGGCTGCGCGCGACAGCGAGCCGTGGTCGACGATGGCAACAAAGTAGCGTAATTGGCGCAGTTCCATGGGTCCCAGAAGCGGTGCGTTGAGCGGAAAAAACCGGGTGTTGCGCCACGGCGCCGAACGCGGCCAGCAGAATAACAATTTTGTTATACTCATTCTAGCGCCTTCGGTGCTCCAGCCGTGTATTTGTGGGATGACAGCATGCTCAAGAAAGTTGATTCGTCTCAATTAAAAGTGGGCATGTACATCCATGACCTCAGTTGCGACTGGATGACGCATCCATTCGTGCGCAACCGTTTCCTGTTGCGCAGCGACGATGAAATCCGCAAGATCATGCAGGCCGGCATCCACGACGTGGTGATCGACAGCGGCAAGGGCCTCGACGTGCAGGACGCGCCCACCGTGGCGCAGGCGCGCGCCGAGACGGAGCGCGAACTGGTGCAGATCGCCGCGCCGCTGCAAGTGGTCACGCGCGTGTCGCTGGGCATGGAACTGGCGCGCGCCACGCAGGTGCGGCGGCAGGCGACCAGCCTGGTGCGCACGGTGATGGCCGATGTGCGCCTGGGCAAGGCGGTCGAGCTCGACCGCGTGCAGCACACGGTGCAAGACATCACCGAATCGATCCTGCGCAATCCCGGCGCCCTCGTCGGCTTGTTGCGCATCAAGACCAAGGATGATTACACCTTTTTGCATTCCGTCAGCGTGTGCGCGCTGCTGGTGGCGTTTTGCCGCTCGCGCGGCATCGATGCCACGACCACGCACCAGGCGGGCCTCGGCGGCTTGCTGCACGACACGGGCAAGGCGCTGGTGCCCGACAGCGTGCTGAACAAGCCCGGTCCTTTGACGCCGGAAGAATTTACCCTGATCAAGCGCCATCCGCGCGACGGCTACGACATCCTGCGCCAGTCGCCCGAGGTGGGCGCGATACCCCTCGACATCGCCCTGCACCACCACGAACGGCGCGACGGCAGCGGCTATCCTGACCAGCTGGCCGGCGACGCCATCAGCGAACTGGCACAGATGGCCGCCATCGTCGACGTGTATGACGCGCTGACGTCGGACCGCAGCTATCACAAGGGCATTCCCGCGGCCGAAGCCTTGCGCAAGATCTACGAGTGGAGCAAATTCCACTTCAATCCCGTGTTCGCGCAGGATTTCATGCGCTGCGTGGGTATCTATCCGGTAGGCACCATGGTGATGCTGGAATCGGGCCGCCTGGCCGTCGTCATCGAGGCGCACGAAAGCAATCTGCTGGCGCCGAAAGTGAATGTGTTTTTCAGTACGAAGAGCAAGACCTACATCAAGCCGGAAACGGTCGACCTGTCGCGCGGCTTCGGCTTCGGCGGCGCCGACAAGATCGTCGGCCATGAGTCGGCCGCCAAGTGGCAGGTCGATCCCATGCGCTTTCTCTCCCTCGCGGATGCCTAGAAGAATTCCGCTGTATCGTTCGAGGTAATGGTAGTTAACAGGCCCTTGGCGACCAGCTCGTCGTAGTGGCACGCCAGGTTGCGGCCATGGCTTTTCGCGTAATACAGGGCCTGGTCGGCGCGGCCGAGGATGATGACGGGCGCCTCGTAGGCGTTGATGCTGACGAAACCCACGCTGACGGTCACCCTGCCCACTTGCGGGAAGTCGTGCGCCTCGACATTGGTGCGGAAGCGGTCGATGATTTTCTGCGCATTTTCCAGGGTGATCGAGCGCAGCAGCACGACGAATTCCTCGCCGCCGAAGCGGAAGATGCGGTCTTGCGAGCGGAACGACGATTGCAGCTGGTTGGCGATCAGGATCAGCACTTCATCGCCATACAGGTGGCCAAATTTATCGTTGACCAGTTTGAAATGATCGACGTCGATCACGGCCAGCCATTGCCGCTCCGTGTCCGTATGGTGGCGCCGTTCTTCATCCACGGGGCGCGGCTTGTCCGCTTCCGGTTCGCCGCGGCTTTGCAGGATTTTTGCCAGCTGGTCGTCGAAGGTCTTGCGATTCAACAAACCGGTGAGCGAATCGCGTTCGCTGTAGTCGAGCAGGTTCTGGAAATTGCGGTACACGCTGACGATGCCGCCGATCACCTGGATGGTGGCGCCCGTGTAGGGCGTGGGATTGGTGATTTCCAGGCAGGTGGTGACCTGGTCGCCGATCCAGATGGGCAGCCACAGCAGGTGGCGGCCGTCGGCGCACAGGGTGTCGGCGCTCGCTTCATGGCGCTTGATGCAGGCGGCCAGGGCCGGGTAGTCCGACAGCGGTTCGCCCGGCAGGGTCGGATCGGTATGCTCTTCCATGCGGGCCACGCTGCCCGCCACGATGATGGCCCGCGACCGCACGAACACCTGGCCCCGCACGGTGGTCAGGGCCAGCACACGGGTCTGCGATGCGGCAGCGAGTTCCTGGACCGCCGAGATCACGGAGATGTCGAGCATCGTGTGGTCGCGGTGCCCGGTCATGTCCACCATGTGTTTCAGTAGGGAATCCATTGTCGATCTCTGGAAAGTAGTCACACAAGT
This sequence comes from Janthinobacterium sp. P210005, assembly GCF_036231865.1. Lineage (NCBI taxonomy): Bacteria > Pseudomonadati > Pseudomonadota > Betaproteobacteria > Burkholderiales > Oxalobacteraceae > Janthinobacterium > Janthinobacterium sp. P210005. Next base: position 459,447 of record NZ_JAZARC010000002.1, on the reverse strand, counting down.
GTCGTCATACCAGCATTGCATCAAGCAAGAGCATGTTCGCGTCCGTCTACAAGAAGCCAAGATTTATTTGGTGGCATGACGCTCTGTACCGCCGGGCGAGAGGCCTTTCCAAAGAAGAGCTAAGCAGGATAATGTCTTTTTGCCTAATAGGCAATTAACGTATGCAATATTTCATGTAAATACATGAGATTCATGCACTGCATTGCAAAAAACTTGCCCTGACGAAGGCTTTCAATCCAGATCGCAACATTTGTTTGCGTCAGCCGACATGTCGACAGGGTTTGATAATTTCCATATGGAAACTTGTGGCGCGTCAATTTGCCAAAACGTGGACGCTTTATAGTCAATGCAATGGCGCAGAAATTTACGGCAGGAAACATATTAGCAGGAATGGGCAATGTTTCACACCCGATTGCGCCAGGGACTTGTGATTCACTTTTGGGAGCTTGTCATGCATACCTTCCTGTCGGCAGTACAGCAGTTTGTCAAGGATGAGGATGGCATTACGGCAATCGAATACGGCTTGATTGCGGCCTTGATGGCTACCGCCATCACGGCCGGTTTCTTGCTGATCAAGACCAACTTGCTGGCCGTCCTCACCGACATTTCGTCGAACCTGGTGTTGACGCCCTAAGCGGGTGCCCGCCGCTGGCCGGCCAGTGGCGGGTTTTTTTTCGGGAGGTGTGCCATGCCTGCAACCGCCTTGTGCGATTTGCTGTTGCTGTGCTTCGTGACGGGGGCCGCCGTCAGTGATTTGATCCGCCGCAAGATACCGAATGGTGTGGTGTTGTCCGGCATCCTCGCCGCCCTGGCCCTGCACCTGTGGCTGTGGCCGCACAGCGTGCTGCCCGTGTGGCTGGGCGGCATGGCGACGGGTTTTTTCCTCTTTTTACCCTTGTATGTGCTGCGCGGCATGGCCGCCGGCGACGTCAAGCTGATCGCCATGGCGGGCGCCTTTGCCGGCCCCTGGCCCGTGCTGCAGATCTGTTTCGCCACGTTCGTCCTGGGCGGCGTGATGGCCGTGCTGATGATCACCTGGCAGGGCAAGTGGCGCGCCTGCCTGGGCAATCTGCGCCAGCTGCTGTGGCCGATGATCGCGCGCATGGCCGGCATTCCCCTGGCGCCAACTGCACTCGGCAGCCAGGCCAGCGTGGGCAACATGCCGTACGGCCTGGCCATTGCCCTGGGCTGCCTGGCGGTGCAGGGGCGTCATTATTTCTGATTGGTATTCATTGCTCTTGATCAATGGGCGCCAGTCTCCGCTCGCTAGAATGAATTCTGTTGAATGCCCTCTTAACCGGCTTGGAGACGCAGCATGACCGAGGTCGACTATTCCCTGAGCACCGAGAGTGCGCCGCGCCCTGCCGACGCGAACCTGATGCCGCCCCTGCCGCCGCAGCCGAAGAGCTTGCGTGAAACGGGACTCGAGCGGCCGCTGGTGGTCGAGCTGATCGCCAAGCTGATGTTTGTGGGCGGCAAGACGCACCTGTCCGCGCTGACGACGCGCTTGCGCCTGTCGATCAATGTCTTGCGCGAAGTGCTCGATTTCATGGTGACGGAGCAGATGGCCGAGGTAGCCTGGCGCGGCGAATCCGATATCGACGTGCAGTACCAGCTGACGGGCGCCGGCAAGCAGCGCGCCAGCGCCTTCCTCGAGCGCTGCGCGTATATCGGCGCCGCTCCCGTCACCCTGGAAGCGTACCGCGCCATGGTGGCGCGCCAGTCGTGGCTGGCGCAGGAACAGCGCGTCGGCAGCGACGACCTGGCCGCCGTGCTGGGGGGCGCGCATGCGGGGCCGGGCATGCTCGACGTGGTCGGCGCGGCCCTGCATTCGGGACGCTCGCTGCTGCTGTACGGTCCGCCCGGCAGCGGCAAGTCGACCCTGGCGCTGCAGCTGGGACAATTGCTGCACGGGCTGGTCGCCGTGCCCTACGCCATCGTCGTTGGCCAGGACATCATCCAGTTGTATGACCCGGCCCAGCACTTGCCGCCCGCGCCGCAGCACGTCAGCCATGCGCGCCAGGCGCTGGAGCGGCGCAGCACGGACATCCGCTGGGTGCTGTGCCAGCGTCCCGTGATCCACGTGGGCGCCGAGCTCGACGCCGGCATGCTGGAGCTGCGCCATGACGCCAGCGGCGGCTGCTACCAGGCGCCGCCCCATGTGCGCGCCAACAATGGCATGCTGATCATCGACGACCTGGGCCGCCAGCGCCTGGGGGCGCAAGAACTGCTGACGCGGCTGATGCAGCCGCTGGCGCGCGGCAGCGACCAGCTGGGCTTGCCCGGCGGCGTGCAGATCAGCGTGCCGTTCGACAATGCCCTCGTGCTGGCCACGAACGTGCCGCCGGACGAGCTGTTTGACGCCGCCTTGCTGCGCCGCATCGGCTACAAGGTGCAGGTGGGGCCGCTGACCGAGAGCGCCTATCGCGCCCTGTTCCGCCAGCAATGCCGGCTGGCCGGCATGGCCATCGACGAGCAAGCCCTGAACCATCTGCTGCAACTGCATGGCGCGCAGGGACGGCCCTTGCTGGCCAGCTATCCGCAGGAATTGCTGGCGCGCATAGGCGACTTCGCCGGCTTTGCCGGCAGCGAGGCGCGCCTGACGGTGGCCGCCCTGGAACAGGCCTGGAGCAGCCTGTTCGCCAGCTGCGACATGCCGGCCGCCAGCCTGTGCGAGCGCATCGCATGAAGAACCGGCGCGCCCTCCTGATGATGGGCCTGGCGGTCGTGCTGGGCCTGCTGGCCGTGCTGCTGGCCTCGCACTGGCTGCTGCGCCAGACGCCGGCCGGCAAGGGCAAGATCGTCGTGGCCGCCAGCGATGTCAACCTGGGCCAGCGCCTGACGCCCGAGATGCTGCGCCTGGCCGAGTGGCCGGCGGAAAGCTTGCCGCAGGGTGCGCTGCAAGACCCGGCCACACTGGCGGGAAGGGTGCTGAAAACCAGCGTGCTGCGCGGCGAGCCCCTGAGCGAGGCCAAGCTGGCGCCGGCCGGCACCCTGGGCGGCCTGTCGGCCCTGATCACGGAAGGGCGGCGCGCCATCACCGTGCGCGTCAACGATGTGATCGGCGTGGCCGGCTTCGCCTTGCCGGGCAACTATGTCGACATCATCGTGAGCACCCAGCAGGATGCCGGCGACCGCGCGTTTCCGCAAAGCCGCAACATTTCCAAGATCGTGCTCGAACGCATCCTCGTGCTGGCCGTGGCGCAGGAAGTGGGGCGCGACGAGACTAAGCCGCGCGTGGTCAATGCGGTGACCCTGGAAGTGACGCCGGAACAGGCGGAAAACCTGGACCTGGCGCGCAGCGTGGGTAGCCTGTCGCTGGTGCTGCGCAACCAGGTCGACCCGCAGCCGGGCGTGACGGCGGGCGCCACCAAGCTGACCCTGCTGGGCGGACCGCACGAAGCCGAGCCTGTCCCTCCTGCCGCCGCGCCCGTGCTGGCCGCCGCGCCGCGTCCCGTGTGCGTGGCGAAGGCGCCGCCGGCGCCGCAGCGCCTGTGCAGCGGCGTCATCGACGGGACGCGCCAGTCGCGCGAATGTTTTTAGCCTTTTGGCCTTTGCCTTGCTCAACCATGGACACGCTCATGAACCGCGCCCTGCTGATAATGTTCTGCCTGCTGTCGCCGCTTGCCGGCGCGGCGGCCGATCCTGGCCCGCGCTGCGGCGGTGAAGCGGCCTCGCCCGGCCACTTGCAGCTGCAGGTGGGCAAGTCGAGCATGCTGCGCCTGCCCGAGGCGGTACAGCAGCGCAGCGTCGGCAACCCGGCCGTGGTGCAAGCCATGCTGGTCGCGCCCGACACCTTGTACGTGGTCGGCGTCGACGTGGGCAGCACGAATATGATCATCCAGGGCCGCAGCGGCGTGTGCAGCGTGGTGAACGTCAGCGTCAGCATGGACCCGGCCGGCCTGCAAACGACCCTGGCGGCGCTGATGCCGGAAGAAAAAGCCATCCGCGTCACGGCCGTGGCCGACACTCTTGTACTGTCGGGCACGGTGCAAGATGCGGGCGCCGTGCTGCGCGCCGTCGAGCTGGCGCACGCCTACGTGCGCCGCGCCACGGTCGCGCTGGCGCTGCCCAAGCCGGCCGATGGGGCCGCCATGCCGCCCGCCGCCACGGCGCCCGCTGGCGGCGCGGGTGGCGCGCACAGCCGCATCATCAACATGCTCGACGTCAGCGCGCCGCAGCAAGTGATGCTGGCCGTGCAAATTGCCGAAGTGTCGAAGTCCCTGCTGGAACGGCTGGAAGTGGGCGCCACCCTGCGCCTCGCGTCCGGCAGCTGGGCCACCACCTTGCTGTCGAACTTCCTCAGCGGCACGGCCAATGGCTTGCTCGACGTGCGCAAGTCGAATGGCCGCCAGCAGCTGACCATCGAGGCGCAGAAACAGGATGGCCTGGTGCGCATCCTGGCCGAACCGACGGTGATGGCGATCAGCGGGCAGGAAGGCAGTTTTCTGGCCGGCGGCAAGATCTTCATTCCCGTCGGCCAGGACAACAACAAGATCACCCTGGAAGAGCGCGAATACGGCGTCGGCCTGCGCTTTACGCCCACCGTGCTGTCGGGCGGGCGCATCAATTTGAAGGTGGCGCCGGAAGTGTCGGAACTGTCGCGCGAGGGCGTGGGCATTTCCGCCGCCGGCGTCAGCGGGCGTTCGATCTTGCCCGTCATCACCACGCGGCGCGCCTCGACCACGGTGCAGCTGTACGACGGCCAGAGCTACGCCATCGGCGGCTTGATCAAGAATAACCAGGTGAGCAATATCACGGGCGTGCCCTGGCTCAGCGAAGTGCCCATCCTCGGTGCGCTGTTTCGCAGCACGGATTTCCAGCACGACCGCACGGAATTGCTGTTCGTCATTACCGCGCACCTGGTCAAACCCTTGCCGGCCGATGCCGTGCTGCCGACGGCGCAGCTGGCGCCGCCTTCGCGCATGGACTTGATGTTGGGCGGCAAGATGGAAGGCGCGCCGCCGTCCGTGCCGCCGCCGCGCGCGGCCAACGGTTTCGAGTTGAAATGAGACGGGGAGATACGCCATGCCGAACTCGCTCTTGACGTCGCTGCGGCGCTGCGCCGCCCTGGCCCTGGCCGTGCAGCTGGCCGCCTGCGCGCACGGCAGCACGCCGCAGCTGGACCGGCGCTTCGGCGACGCCGTGCGCCTGTCCATGGCGCAGCAGGTGCGCGATCCGGCCGGCGCGGGCAATCGCGCGCCAGCCGATGGCCTCGACGGACCCAGCGCGCACGCCGTCATGCAGCGCTACCGCGCTTCGTTCGCCGAACCGAATGCCCAGGCGCCGCAGCCGGTGCAATTCATGCTGGGAGGCGGCAGTGGCAAATAGACGCCAGCACCAGCGCGGGGCGATGCTGATCGCCTTTTCCATCCTGCTCATCGTGGTGCTGGGCTTTATCGGCCTGGCGCTCGATGTGGGGCAAGTCATCGGCCGCAAGACGGAGCTGCAGAACCTGGCCGACAATGCGGCGATGGCGGCCGCCGCGGAACTGGTGGGCACGCCCGAGGGCTTGCTCGTCGCCGTGGAAAAAGCCAAGGGCAGTGCGGCCGACCGCAGCGCATGGCGCCGCCGCATGCAGGGCGCGACTTTGTCGGACGCCAGCATCCGCTTCGCCAGCGCGCCCGACGCGCCTGCCAGCGGCTGGCATGCGGCTGGCGCCGTGCCCGACGCCGCCACGGCGCTGTTCGTGCGCGTCGATACGCAGGCCAATACCCCCTCGCTGGGACGGGTGGCGACGGCATTTCTCGGCGCCTGGTCGCCGGCGCTGCGCACCCTGGACACGGGCGCGCGCGCCGTGGCGGGGCGCACCAGCTTGCGCCTGATGCCGCTGGCCATCTGCGCGCTGTCGGCCAGCGCGGCCAGTCCGCGCACGAATGCGGCGCTGCTGCCGGCCGTCGAGTTGCTGGAGTATGGCTTTCGCCGCGGCGTGGCGTATAACCTGTTAAAACTCAATCCGCACGGCCCCGCGGCTGAACACTTCGTGCTCAATCCGCTGGGCCAGCCGGGCGTGGTGGGGCCGTCGCAGCAGGTCGGCGAAGCGAGCGTGCTGCCGTTCGTCTGCAGCGGCACGGTGCTGTATCCGCGCATCGGCAGCGCCCAGGTGCATGTGCACCGGCCTTTTCCCGCCGCGCTGTGGACGGCCTTCAACGCGCGTTTCAACCAGCATGCGGGCAGCGGCTGCCATGCCGTCACGGCGCCGCCCGACACGAATATCCGCGCCTATCCGAATACGGCCCCGAGCTGGTGGATGATGAACACGCCCGACGCGCCGAGCGCCCTGAGCACGGGCAACCCGCTGCTGTCCGTGGCCGATCCGGAATCGAACGCGACGCCGCCCGCCGTCGGCAGTTATGGACCGCTGTGGTCGTTTTCCAGGGCGGCCAGGTACAGCAACCCGAAGCCGGCCGGCGGCTATCTGCCGTTTGCCACCAGCGACTGGCCCAGGCTGTATCCGGCCAGCCCGGCCGCGCCGGCCGCCAAGTCCGGCTACCCTGCCACGCCGCCCTACCAGACGCTGGGCTTCCAGACGGCGCCGACCGGCAACACGGGCGTGGCGCAGCGCCGGCTGCTGCACATTCCCCTGCTGGCCTGCCCCGTGCCGGCCGGCAGCGACGTGCTGGCGCGGGTGCGCGGCATCGGCCGCTTCTTCATGACGGCGCCGGCCGGCAATGGCGTATTGAGCGCCGAATTTGACGGGCTGGTGGACGAGGGCGCGCTGGCCGGCCCCGCGGAGCTGCTGCAATGAGGCCGCTCCGCCGCGCCGCGCGCCGCCAGGGCGGCGTCGCCGCCATCGAGCTGGCGCTGATCCTGCTGTTTTTCATGGCGCTGCTGCCTTTCGTGCTGCTGTTCGGCCGCGCGCTGCTGGTGTACACGGCCCTGCAAAAAAGCGCGCACGATGCGGCGCGCTACATGGCGACCATGCCGCTGCCGCAGATGGGCAGCATCGGCACGGCGAACCAGGGCGCCGCCCTGGCCCGGCAGATGGTGGTCGAGGCGATGGCGGAAAGCTGGCCGGGCATGGAGGCCGCCAGGGTCAACGTGGACTGCGTGTATGCCGACGATTCCTATGGCTGCGGCAGCTACGCGACGGCGCCGCTGCAGGTGCGCATCAAGGTCACCGCCGACATGCCGGTCGATTTCCTGCCTGCGCTGACCCGCAAGTGGCTGCCGCAACTGGCGCCGATCCCGCTGCGCGCCAACGCGACATTGCGCTATGTCCATTAACCCGCACCTCCGCCGGCAGCGCCAGCGCGGCGTCTTCGCCGTCGAATTCGCCATGCTGGCGCTGCTGTTCTTCCTGTTCCTGTTCGCCATGCTGGAAGTGGCGCGCGCCGTGTACATGTGGAACATGGTGCATGAAATTACCCGGCGCGCGGCGCGCGCCGCCGCCGTCACCGATTTCAGCGATGCCGCCGCCCTGCAAGCCGTGCGCACGCACGCCGTGCTGCGCGCCACGCCGGGCACGCTGCCATTGGGCGGCGGCCTCGGCGACGCGCATGTGCGCATCGATTACTTGTCGGAGAGCGCTGGCGGCGCCGCGCTGGCGGTACTGCCGGTGACGGTGCTGCCGGGTTGCCCGCAGCGCAACCGCATCAATTGCCTGGACGATCCGCACGGCGCCAGCTGCATCCGCTTCGTGCGCGCGCGCCTGTGCCAGCCCGGCGTCGGCGCGCGCTGCGAACGCGTGCCGTACCGGCCCATCCTGCCGCTGCTGGGGATGATGTTTCCCTCCGGCGCAGGCGCCATACGTTTGCCCAGCGGGACCACCATGGCGGTGGCCGAGTCGCTGGGGTATGCGGACAATCCCGGCTTTTGTCCATGAGCGCCAGTGCGTCGGCGCAGCCGAATGTAGTGCCTTGAATGAAGGAGGGGTGATGAAAGCCTTGATGATTACCCGCGACGCCGGCCTGCACGATGAAATCGCGGCGCAAGGCGCGGCCCGCATGCCCGTGCTGCGGCTGCTGGACCGGCGCAGCGGCTTGCGCGACGCCGTCGAGCGCATGCTGCCCGAAGCGCCCGAGCTGGTGATCGTCGACGCCAGCGGCATCGATGCCGACGAAGCCGACCTGCTCGAGCGCCTGGCGCGCCAGTATCCGCTGGCCGTGCTGATGCTGCTCACGCGCGGCCAGCAGCAGGATGTGCTGATCCGCGCCATGCGCGCCGGCATGCGCGAAGTGCTGCAGCTGCCGCTGGTGCACAAGGCCTTCCACGAAGCGATGGACCGGGTCGATATCCAGGCCGGCGTGACGCAGATGCGCGACGGTAAAGTGCTCGCCTTCATCTCGTGCAAGGGCGGCAGCGGCGCCACCTTCCTGTCGACGAATTTTTCCTACGCGCTGGCCAGCCTGGCTGGCTGCAAGGTGCTGCTGATCGACCTGCACGGCCAGTTCGGCGACGCCACCCTGTATGTCTCGGACCAGAAGCCGGCCATGACCCTGTCCGACATCTGCGCGCAGATCGCGCGCATGGACGGCGCCTTTCTCGCCTCGTGCCTGGTGCACATCACGCCGAACTTCGGCGTGCTGGCGGCGGCCGACGACCCGGCGCACAAGGTCGACATGCAGCCCGAGCACATGGACCGCATCCTGGCCGTGGCGCGCCAGCACTACGATTACATCGTGCTCGACGTGGGACGCCAGATCGATGCGCTGTCGCTGCGCGCGCTCGACAACGCCGACGCCATCTATCCGGTGCTGCAGCTGGCCTTGCCCGACATCCGCGACGGGCGCCGCCTGCTCGACATCTTCCGCTCGCTCGGCTATCCGGGCGAGCGCTTGCGCCTGATCGTCAACCGCTATGAAAAGGGCGGACGCCTGCGCCTGGCGGACCTGGAGCAGGCGCTGGGCGCGGAAGTGGTGCACACGGTGCCCAACGATTACATCGCCGCCACCGATTCCGTCAACCAGGGCATTCCGCTGCTGCAGCTGTCGCGCACCAGCGCCGTGGCGCGCAGCCTGGCCGAACTGGTGGAACTGGTGACGGCGCGCCGCGTGACGGAAAGCCGCGGCCTGTTCGACCGCCTGTTCAGCCGCAGCGAGGCTTAGGACGGGGATGGATGTCAAGGCTCCCGCCGGGAGCCATCATGGGAGCCGAGATGACTTTACGCGAACGCCTGGCGGCGAATGAAACGGTGCGCCCCGCCACGAATGGACAAGGGGCGCTGGCGCTGCACGCCTATCAGGAACTGAAAAAGACCATGCACCAGACGATACTCGACCGTATCGACCTGGAACGCCTGAAACGTCTGACGGCCGAACAGTTCAAGCACGAGCTGGCGCTGCTGGTGCAGCGCGTGATCGAGGAAGAGCGCATCGTCCTGAACCAGCACGAGCGGCATAGCCTGGTGCTCGACATCCAGCACGAGATGCTGGGCTTCGGCCCGCTGGAACCGTTGCTGGCCGATGCCAGCGTGTCCGATATCCTCGTCAACACCTGCGACAAGGTGTATGTGGAGCGGGGCGGGCGGCTGCAGTTGACGGACGTGACCTTCCACGACAATGCGCACCTGATGAAGATCATCGAAAAAATCGTCTCGCGCGTGGGACGGCGGGTCGACGAATCGAGCCCGATGGTCGACGCGCGCCTGCCGGACGGTTCCAGGGTCAACGCCATCATTCCGCCGCTGGCCGTCGATGGCCCGATCCTGTCGATCCGGCGCTTTGCCGTGCAGCCTTTGAGCATCGCCAATCTGCTCGACTATAAAAGCCTGACGCCGCCCATGGTGCAGGTGCTGCAGGCGCTGGGGCAGGCCAAGGTCAACATCCTGATCTCGGGCGGCACGGGCAGCGGCAAGACGACCCTGCTCAATGTGCTGTCCGGTTTCATTCCCGGCAGCGAGCGCATCGTCACCATCGAGGATGCGGCCGAATTGGCGCTGCGCCAGCCGCACGTGGTGCGCCTGGAAACGCGCCCGCCGAATATCGAGGGCAAGGGCGAAGTGAGCCAGCGCGCGCTGGTGCGCAACGCGCTGCGCATGCGGCCCGACCGCATCATCCTGGGCGAGGTGCGCGGCGCCGAGGCGCTCGACATGCTGCAGGCGATGAACACGGGCCATGAAGGGTCGCTGGCGACCATCCACTCGAACACGGCGAGGGATGCGCTGGCGCGGCTGGAAAACATGGTCGGCATGGCCAGCGTGAACCTGACGCCGCGCGCCACGCGCCAGCAGATCTGTTCGGCCGTGACGGTGGTGATGCAAGTGTCGCGCCTGACGGATGGCGCGCGCAAGCTGGTCAGCCTGCAGGAAGTGACGGGCATGGAGGGCGACATCATCGCCATGCATGAAATCTTCCGCTTCGAGCAGACGGGCGTCGATGCGGCTGGCAAGGTGCTGGGCCACTTTTGTGCCACGGGCGTGCGGCCCCGTTTCACGGAACGCCTGCGCATGTTTGGCGCGCCCGTGCCCGATACGGTGTTCGACCCGGACCGCATCTACGAATAAAGGAAGCATCATGGACCTGGTGTTCTACGGCTTTGCCGTGCTGCTGTTCGCCGCCTGCATCCTGATGGTGGAAGGCGCCTGGCTGTGGTGGGCGGGCACGCACGGCAGCGCGGCGCGGCGCATCAACCGGCGCTTGCGGCTGATGGCGGCGCGCGGCGAGGCTGGCGGCGAGCGGGTTTCCATCCTCAAGCAGCGCCGCTATGCGCGCTCGCCTGGCCTGGAGCGCTGGCTGCGGCGCCTGCCGCAGGCGGCAAAGCTCGACCACCTGCTGCTGCAATCGGGCTTGTCCTGGTCGGTGGCGCAGTTCCTGGGCGGCGCGGGCGGCTTGCTGCTGCTGGCGCTGCTGTGGCTGGCCATCTGGCCCATGCCGCTGCCGGGCGCCTTGCTGCTGCTGGGCGTGGCGGGCGGCGGGCCGTGCATGGTCGTGCTGCGCGCGCGCGCGGCGCGGCTGAAAAAGATCGAGGCGCAATTGCCGGAAGCGGCCGATTTCCTGGCCCGCGCGCTGCGCGCCGGGCACTCGTTTTCGAATGTGCTGCAGATGGTGGGCGATGAACTCAATGAGCCGATCAGCGGCGAATTCAAGATGGCGCACGAAGAGATCAATTACGGCGTGCCGATGAACGAGGCGCTGCAAAACCTGGCCGCGCGCATCCCGCTGACGGACTTGCGCTACCTCGTCATCGCCGTGCTGGTGCAGCGCGAATCGGGCGGCAATCTGGCCGAAGTGCTGGTCAGCATCGCGCGCATCATCCGCGCCCGTCTGAAGCTGCTGGGGCAGGTGCGCGTGCTGTCGGCCGAGGGGCGCATGTCGGCCTGGGTGCTGGGGCTGATGCCGGTGGTGATGATCGGCGTGATGGCGCTGGTCAACCCGCAATACATCAGCCTGCTGTGGACGGATCCCAGCGGCATCAAGCTGCTGTGGTACGCGGCTGGCATGGTGGCGCTGGGTGTCGTGTGGATGCGCAACGTCATCCGCATCCGCATCTAAGAGATCGCCTGAAAAAAAGTCCATGGCGTTGTTGCGTCGCCTTGTCGTACTGTCGTACTGCCTTCGGCGACACGCCTAGCCCTGAACGTTTTGTCAGTCGATCAATCGGAGGAAATGCCATGACTGGCCCGCAACTGCTGTTCCTGTTGATCGTTTTCGCCGTGGTGGTGGCGCTGGCCCTGCTGGCGTGGCTGATCTTCTTTCCCGGCGCCTTGCGCCAGCGCCTGTCCGGTGCCATGGCGCCGGCCGCCAGCGAGGCGGTGGCCGACACGGGCTGGGTGGAGCGCGTGGCGCGCGTGGCGCAGCCGTTCAGCAAGCTGTCGCTGCCGGAAGAGGGCTGGGAGCGCTCGCCGCTGCGCACGCGCTTCATGAACGCGGGCTGGCGCCAGGCCAGCGCGCCGGGCCTGTACTTTGCGGCCAAGACCGTGCTGGCCCTGCTGTTCCCCACCGTGCTGGGGCTGTATGCGGCCAGCGCCATGGCGGCGCAGCTGCGCAGCGTGCTATTGCTGCTGCTGTGCGTCAGCGCCACCATCGGCTATTACCTGCCGAACCTGGTGCTGGCCAGCACGGCCAAGCGGCGCCAGCGCGACATCTTTGAAAACATCCCCGACGCGCTCGACTTGCTGACCGTGTGCGTGGAAGCGGGCCTGAGCCTGGAGCGCGCGCTGGTGAAGGTGTCGGGCGAAATCCACATCAAAAGCGTGGTGCTGGCGCAGGAATTGCAACTGGTGCTGATGGAAATGCGCGCCGGCTTTTCCAAGGAAAAGGCGCTGCGCAACCTGGCCCTGCGCAGCGGCGTGGAAGATGTCGACACCCTCGTCGCCATGCTGATCCAGTCGGAACGCTTCGGCACCAGCATGGGCGACTCGCTGCGCGTGCACTCGGAAAATCTGCGCGGCAAGCGCAGCCTGCTGGCCGAGGAGGCGGCCGCGAAGATCGCCCTGAAACTGCTGTTCCCGCTGATCTTTTGCGTCTTTCCCACCCTCATGCTGGTGCTCATGGGGCCGGCCGTGATCGAAGTCTATCGCGTGCTCGTGCCGGCCATGGCCAACCGCTGAAAGGAGCTACCATGCGCTTGATGATTTCCCGCCTGGCCACCGCCTGCGCCTGCCTGGGCTTGGCCGCCTGTACCACGCCGCCGGCCCACGCGCCGCTGCCGCAGTGGCCGGACGCCGATGCCGCCTATGCGGCCGGGCGTCAGCATTTCGAGCGGGGCGACTTGCCGGCCGCGCAAGCGGCCTATGCGCAAGCCTTGCGCGCCGCGCCGCGCCATGTGAATGCGCGCAACGGCCTGGCCGTGCTGCATGCGCAGCGGGGCGAGCACGATGCGGCGATCGCCCAATGGCTGGCCCTGACGCAGGAAGCCGGTGCGCCGCAGCCGCAACAGGCGTATCTGTTCAGCAATCTCGGTCGCGCCTACTATTTGCGCGGGCGCGATGCGCAAGCGTTGACTGCGCTGGAACAGGCGTGTCTGCTCGATCCGCTCAATGCGCTGGCCTGGCAGCACCTGGCGCAAGTGCTCGAACGGCTGGGACAGCACGCGCGCGCGGCCGTCATGCGGCGCCAGGCGCAGAGCCTGCAGGAACATGATTTACGGAGCGACATGGCCGTCTTGCGCAACGCGGCGCCGCCGCCGGGCGTGCCCGTGGCCGCGCCGCTGCCGGATGCGCCCGCCATGGCGCGCATCGAGATCACGCAAGGCGACGGCATGGCCCGCTTGCAGCGCGTGCCGGCCGCCGCGCGCAGCGTGCCCGTTGTCACGGCCGAGCGGTCCATGCCGGCTCCTGCCGTGCCCCGCCCGCGCCTGGAAATTGTGAATGGCAACGGCGTGCCCGGCCTGGCCGCCGCCTTGGCGCGCAGCCTGGCCGGCGCTCCCGTGCAAGTGGTGCGCCTGGCCAATGAAACCGGCTTCCAGGTGGCGCGCACGCGCGTCGAGTACCGGCCCGCGCAGGAGCAGGCGGCGCGCCAGCTGGCGCGTCAGTTGGGAACGCAGGTGCAAACCCCAGTAGAAACCCAGGCCGGCGACTGCCCCGCCAGCGAGCTGCGCCTGGTATTGGGGCGCGACTTGAGCGATCCGGCCATGCTGCACCGCTATTATCTGCAGCAATTGCAGCTGGCGCGCCAGGCGCTGGCGCGGCTCGGTTAAAACGCCTCGACTGATGCAAAAAACACGCGGCGCCCATGAGGCGCCGCGTGTTTTTCATGCTGCGGATGATTACGGCTGGCGGCGCCGCGTAAAAGCCAGGGCTGCCAATCCCATGCCCAGCAGGAACAGCGTGCCCGGCTCAGGTACCGCAAGCGGCGGATCGATGACGACGATATCGGTGCGCGTCGACTTGGAAAAATTCAGGGTATAGCTGCCGGCCGGCAGGGCGAAATTCGAGGTCAGGGAAAACATCGCGAAGCCATTCGTGAAGGCGCGCCCGGTGGCCGGGTCGTTGGTGCCGGCCGTCATGTTCAGGCTGAACGGGTCGAGGCTGCCGGCGCCATGGTTGCCATTGATGTCGCTGCCATTGTTGGCATCGCCATCGGGCGCGAACTGGAAGATCACGCCATCGGCGTTCGCGTGCGACAGGCAGCCGGCGGGGCTGGAACTGTTGCACGAGATATTGAAGATATCCATGATCGACACGTTCGACTTGTCGCCCATGGTCGTCACGCTGGTGCGCAGGTCGCGCCGTCCCATGAAGCTGAAGGTGATGAAGCCGGCGCTCGACAGGGTCAGGTTGACGGAGCCGGTCAGCGTGTCGCCGGCCGTGGCCGTGGCGGCGCCGATCGTGTTGCGCTGAGCTTCCGCCACGGCGCTCACGCTGGCGCCGCCATTGAGCATGTTGCCGAAGGCATGCGCATCGCCGCGGGCAAACTCCAGGGTGGAACTGGGGCTGGGGGCGTAATGGTTTTGCGGCAAGCCGCTGCAGCCGCCGCCCGAGCACACTTGCAGCACGTCGGCGTTGGCGGCCGGGCCCGTATTGACGGCGCGCGGATTGACGGCCACGCCGCCTTCGAAAAAAGCGCTGTCGCTGGCATTGCGGTTGGCGCCGGCCAGCGACAGCGCACCGGCGCTGGTGGTGATGCGGAAATTGTTCAACTCATTGACGGCCAGGCCGTACGCGCCGGCCTGTGCCTGGCCGCTGGCCAGCAGGCTCGCCGCCGCCAGTGCGCCCAGCCAGCCCAGGGTCTTGCTTCGTGTGTGATCAACGTTCATCGCAGCCTCTTGTCGTGGTCAGTCTCGGAAAATCCGGGGGACAAAGAATCCAGAATGACTTGCCTGGATTCATCTCGTAGACAGGGATAAGCAGCTTGCGTGCCACACAAAAATATCACAAGAAATCAAGTGCTTGCACAAAGCGGACTGAGCTGGATGAAGTGAAGTGTAAGAAAGGCCGACGCCGCTTGGCGGGCGCCGTCGGCCAGCCTCAGGTACCCCGGTGATAGCCCAGGTGGCCGCCCGAATTGCGTGCGCAGCCGCAACCGATGCGCGCCACTTCCTCGCCTTCCGTCAATTTCCAGTTGGTAATCGTCGTGTGATTCCAGTCGATGTCGCTTTTCTTGACAGGTTTGACCGTCAAGATGCGTGCTTCCGCATCCGTGTACTCCATCAGCTCTTCGTCGTCGGCGATGTCGAAATGGCGGTGGATCAGGGAAATGCCGAAGCGGTCGAGCGCGCCGTAGCGTTGCAGCACGTCGCGCAGCTCGCGAAAGCAGGCGAGATCGTCGGGCAGCAGCGGATTGACGGCGGAAATATCGGCGACGGGTTGCCATTGCATGGCGTGGATGTTCAGGCTGTGCATGATAGGCTCCTGTGCCCCATGATGATAGGCCCAGGCTGCCGGAGGGGCGCCGGCACGCCTGGCGAAATGCCCATCGTGGACGCAAAGCCGCTGCGGCGCTTGCGCCGTATCAAAGGTGCGGCACATCGCCTCTCGTCCGATCATTGCCCGGTAAAATAGGCCATGGCAAACAAAACCCCCACCTTCCCCGGCGCGCGCACGGGCCGCGGCCAGGTCCTGGCCGTGCTGCTGTCGAATAGCGACCAGTCCGGCGCCGAACCGCTGCAAGGCCGCGTCTCGCTGGCCGCCATCGTCAAGGCATTGAAACGCAAATATCACTGGCCGATCGAGACGCACAGTTTTCCAGCCAACACGCAGGATGGCCGCGCCAGCTGGGCGACCGTCTACAGCTTGCCGGACAAGGTCATCGAGACCGCACTGGAGGCCGGCGGCCGGGAGTGGCTGGAGAGCCGGGGAGCGGCCGGGCGGCGCTGAGCGCGCCGCCTGCTTCACTCGATCCCTTTATTCGAGCCGGAAGCCGACCTTGAGCGTGACCTGGAAGTGCGCCACCTTGCCATCGACGATATGGCCGCGCGAATCGGTCACTTCATACCAGTCCATGTGCTTGACCGTCAGCGCCGCCTTGGCAATGGCGTCGCGTATCGCCTGATCGCTGCTCTCGGTCGACGTGCCGACCAGTTCGATCAGCTTGTAAGTATGTGCGGACATGATATTTCCCCAGGTAGGCAAGCCAGACATCGGAAAGTTCTTCTTCGCCAGCAAGTGCCCATAGTGCGCCTAAATGCGCTGGACGTCATTGCGCGGCGCAGCAATGCGTCACGGCAGTGGTTTGCAGAAGGGAGAAAAGAAAAAAGGGCTACAAGCCGAAGCTTGTAACCCTTTGATTTCCTACTAAATTCTGGTGCCGACTGCCGGTTTCGAACTGGCCACCTGATGATTAAAAATTCCTCAGTTCTGGTGACGCTAGCTAACATTATGTAGCGAAATCAGACACTTACGTTAGATCAGCTAATAGTGCTGCCTTGGTGAGCTGATAGTAATGTTGACACCCCGTTGACTACCATTCGCACAGTATACGATCAAATTTACTATTGGTTCCGACGTCGCTGCAGTGCTTGTCAACCGTTGAGGCACCCTGGAGGCTGGCAAGCATCCTTAAACTTGAGGTTGTTACTCGTCAGGTTCCGCGAAGTGCGGCGGCTAGCAGTATAGTCGGGCGCAGGCAATTCAAGGTTCGTCTGGAAACTCTGCACCCAGCAACTTGTATAATTCATCCAGTTCCTTTTGGTTTTTCTCATCCTTAGGCTTAAGATCTGAACCAAAGAGATCAGGGTAAAGACCCGGAGCGTCGACGGACACCTTAAATTCGCGAGCCGCTCCGTCTGGCATTTCCGTTGTGATTACAGATTGCATAGTGAAATAGCGCAGCATGTTGTAGAGCGGGGAATCTGCGGTTATGAATTTTGCATTCTTGAACGGCCCGCCATTCGCGCCGGCTTGTTGAACGAAGTTGGTCATCATTCCAGTGACGCGAGAGATCGTCTGAATATCACCCAACGCATTGCTGGGATTGAAATTCTCCGGCTTCCCCGCGAATTTCATTACCCGTTTTGCATCCTCGCATCCATATACGCATGCTATTGGCACCAACACCACCGGGTGACTAGTAATGATCCCCAGCTCAAGTGCTTTGGAACAAAGTACTTGAGCCATCTTGAATCGTTTCCCTTCGGCAATCTTGTTGTGCAGGCCTTGGTCGTTCGCGAACTGAAGGAACGCGAGATACGCTGGCATCGACTGCTCAAGATGGGTGCCGAACAAGTTAGTTGCAACTTCTGCGACAAAGTTCCACGGTTCTAAGGTGCTCGCCTGCTCGAAGAAGGAGCCTATGGCATCCCAGTCACGTCGAGCTTCAGTGACAAACTCGCTAACAGAAAACTTGCTGCGCTGGTCGCTGACCTTCTCCATCAGTGCAGCTAGGTAGGATATCTTGTTATATGAGAGATCAAGACCCTGAAGTGCCTGGATCGACTCCGCGTGATGATTATCCTTGAAATTCTTGGTAGCGAGGTAGGTTTTAATGTGGCTGATTGAACAAATATCCAGGAAGTAGACAGTGGGCACCATCAGCATCCGTCGCTGCATCGTGGTGATGGATGCCTCCGCTTGGTCACGAGGAATACTTATTTGCATCGTTATCTTACTGAGTTGAGAAGCAGGTTTTGTCATCGAATACTTTCTATCAATTGCGCTGCTCGGGGGGGACAGGTATGTTTTAATGTTGTCCAGATTGAAGAGAATACTCAATCCAGTGGCGAGTCAACAGGGTGTGTGTGAAAACACGTGTAGCGAATAGTATCCTTTGCACGAATATGCATCAGTTTATCTGCCCTAATAGGGGACACGTTGAGTTTCGTCGACGCGATATCTTTTATCGTTCTTGAACTGGCGCGTCGACGGTTGAGGGAAGGTCACTATGCGTCGATCTGTGAGGAGCAGACCTGTTTCATTATGTCGACGAACGAAGGCTCTGCATTGTCAATCCGTAGGCGCATCTCCTGAACTGCATTTTGTTGAATGCCAAGCACTCGTCCTTTTATAGCGAAAAAACGATCGTCGTTGGCTACTTGTGTATTGTCAGTCTTACAGACACGATTGGCTTCAGTCCGGATTTCCACAGTGACGTCCTTGCGGGACTCTAAAGTAACCAGGGCGAATTTTCGGTCCGTTTCCTTAGCCGGATGCCAGTAAAAACGCGCCTGATGAGTGGCATTTGGATTTGTTATATTTCCGAGTTTCCAATCGCCAATGAGTTCATAATCTTGCCATTTGATCGGAAAAAGCGTAACGGCGCATACTATGTCTGTAGATTCTCTAGCACAAGTTTGAACTATCGCAGCCGTCGGTGTGCTGCGTAAGTTATTTACAGTACGGCCCTGCTTCATAAATGCTTCGTTCAGCGTTTCCATGATGAAAATTGCGCCTAGTGCACAGGCTAGAATGGTAGTTGTGCTGATTACCAGTGGTGGCAAAATGCTCGAATTATTAATCAATGAGGTGCGCCGAAAAGCCTTGGCGACCCCCCAAGTGGCGAAAGGAATCAGAATTACCGTTGCTATCGCCATCCATCCCCAAATGTATATACGGATCTTGAAGAAATACAAGATCCATCCGAGCGCGCTAAATACGAACAACACGACTGCATATCCGCAGGCAATGGCTAATGCGGCGTAACCAGCCAACCTTAGTGCCTGTTTATTCGTTCCACTAATCCCGCCATTCAACAATGTACCTGCCAAGAAAATAGCGATATAGCTGCACACCCATGCTAAAACGGCATACATTGTGGATAAAATTAAAACAGTCCAATTACGCACCGGGAAGATGTGCAATTCGAATTTATAGGTCCAAATTGCTGTAAACGGGTCTACAAAAGGAGCTCCATCGCCAGCTATTAGTATAGAAATTGCAAATATCATTATTAAAAACAGAGCTATCGGCATGCCATACCAAGAGTGGTTTTCCAAGCCTATGGCAGCAAGAGGTTGAGGACTCTTCAACACTTTAAACGCCGCTTTAAGCGGTGGAACGGCACTTAGTAAATACTCGATGGGGGTTTTCAACTGCGGATCAGGTGATGTGGATGGTGTGGACATATGAGCTTTTCTGTGAACTAGTTATCACTGGCAAAAAATAAAATAGGTCATAAATGATAACAAATTGCCGAGTGGCAATACTCACCCATTGTAACGTTTGCGATCTGGCGGAAGTTGGTAACTGTGACTCGGCGCCGCCATCGTGTCTGGATATACGCCGCAGCATGCGGTTGTAATGCAGGCACAATGTAGTGGTCAACCCATCCCGGACACTACGTTAAGTTTTTCTTCGGCGACGGCCGGTGCCAATCCGTGATTAAACTGATGTGGCCGTATCCAGTTATACCGGTGCATCAGGTAATGGCTGATGTCCCGTTGTGCCTCCTGTGCCGTCATGTAACCAGTTGACAGCAGCCATTCAGTTTTGAAGCTGCGGAACAGCCGTTCCATCGGGGAGTTATCCCAACAATTTCCCCGACGGCTCATACTCTGTCGTATCCGATAGCGCCACAAGCGCTGACGGAATTTTCGACTGGCGTACTGGCTACCTTGATCCGAATGAAACAGCCGCCCCTGTGGTCGACCTCGCTGCTCGTAAGCCATTTCCAGCGCTTGCACAACAAGGTCGGCGTCGGGCCGTAGCGAGAATGCCCAGCCCACCGCTCGGCGAGCGCACAAATCCAACACCACTGCCAAGTAATACCATCGGCCTTGCGCCCAGACATAGGTGATGTCCCCGCACCAGACCTGATTTGGCACCTCGACTGTGAATTCACGATTGAGGTGGTTCGGAATATCGACCCGCTCCACCGTAGCCTGCTTATAGGCATGGCTACCAGGCTGTTTGCAGACCAGCCCTAGCTCTTCCATCAAACGACTAACTTTGAAGCGGCCAATTGCCGTGCCTTCCTCGCGCATCATGCCCATGATGCTGCGGCTTCCCGCCGAACTGCGACTCTCGACGAACAGCTCGTGCGCGCGGCTACGCAATGCCATACGCTCAACATCAATGTGCCGGGCGCGCTCCCGATGCGCATACAGGCATGACCGCGCTACGTCGAACACCGCGCAGATCAACTCGATTGATTCGTCACCACAAATCTGATCGATTACCTCGTACGTTCTATCCCTTCTGACATTAAGAGCGCAGTAGCCTTTTTTAAAATGGACTTCTCCCGCTCGAGACGCTCAATGCGTGCTTCGAGTTCCTGTATTCGCTGCTGATCAGGCGTCATTGCTTTACTCTGTGGCGTGATGCCTTGCCGCTCCAACTGAAGCTGCTGCACCCAGCGGCGCAGCACTGATTCGCCGATGCCGACCGACTTGCCTCTGTATGGCTATATCCTTGATCCAGTACCAGGCATGCCGCCTGCCGTTTGAACTCAGGGGAAAACGTACGTCTTTGCTTGCTCATCAAACACCTCTCCATGGCGAGCATTCTCGCCTAAATCAGTGTCCGGGTACATTAAACCACTACACTTCGCTCCCTTCGGGGATTAAAGAGGCGGTTCATGCCTCTTGAGCGACAAGTCAGGCTTGCTGCGAGTCATACACAACCGCGTTACATTAATTCATACGGAGTTAAAACCCCACATATTCCGTTATGTTGGTCGGCAACCAGCCACAACATAGGGCTGTCACCTTCTTGCGCAGCCGCCAACAGCTCCGCTACGTTGTCCTCAGAATTGACAGGAGCGGTTGGTATCAGCCTCAAGCCTTCTCCGTGCGCTTCTTCAATTGACTTCGCAAGTGAGTACGGTCTGTTTCCGCTATTATGCAAATATTGCACCATGGCTATTTCAGAGACCAAGTGCCACCCACCTATGTAGACGGGTAAGTACGTGAAGGAGTGGGTTAGCATTAGTTGGCGTGCATATGCAACTGGTTGCCATGGCTGAAGAATAACCGGCTCCTTTACCATGAAGTCGGCGACCGACGTCCTGCGGGTTGTTTGCTCCTTCATCAATCCTTCCTCCAGTCCTATACATAATTCAATCGCTGCTTTTGTAGCGTGGCGAGCGTACACACCCGTATGCATTACATCATTTCGTGCTCGTTTAACCGTGGTATACAGGGCGTCGAATGTGGTAAAAAGCGTTGGGAAAATTGCAGTTAGTTCAGATAAAACCGTAGAGTCTTGTGCCAGTGGCCTAAGTTTTTCGTGATAGGAATTCAAAGTGCCTTCCTTCTCGCTCAGTCGTAGCCCTAATGCTTCCATTGCAAAACACATTTCGCTAAAACCCTCTGAGTCAGCAAGTGCGGCATAACGGGCAGCTCTAAACCTATCTCGATAGTGCAAACGTTCATCCCACTCCAATGTCGGACCTTTCATGCGTGCTTCCCACCCATCTCTCAATCGCTCCTCGATTATGGTTCAAGCCATATTGGCCCTTTGATAATATCCTATATTAGAAAGGTGTTGGAAAACGAGCGATTTCTAACATCTACAAACATCACCATAAATACATGTTGGAAATATAGGGCTTTCTATTTCTAACAGTTGGATATATTCTAACAGTGTTTTCTAACAGTCTTAACCGGAGAAACACAATGGCAACCTTCGCATACGGCCGCGTCAGCACCAAAGAGCAAACCGCAGAGAACCAGAAGA
This sequence comes from Janthinobacterium sp. P210005, assembly GCF_036231865.1. Taxonomy (NCBI): domain Bacteria; kingdom Pseudomonadati; phylum Pseudomonadota; class Betaproteobacteria; order Burkholderiales; family Oxalobacteraceae; genus Janthinobacterium; species Janthinobacterium sp. P210005. The sequence goes on along the minus strand of NZ_JAZARC010000002.1, from coordinate 438,017 downwards.
TGGAAATTGAAGCGGCCGGCCATCAGGTCGATTACTGGTATGCGGATGCCATCAGTGGCAAGACCAGCGCCAGCGAGCGCCCGGAGTTTGCCGCGCTGCTGGCCCAGATTCGAAATGGCGAAACTCTGGTGGTGGCGAAGCTGGACCGCCTCGGCCGCGACGCGCAGGACGTCGGCGCCACCGTCAAGCTGCTGGCCGCCCGCAAGATTGCCGTCATCGTGCTGCAGCTGGGCAAGCTGGACCTGACTTCGCCAGCCGGCAAGATGATGATGACTATGTTGGCAGCTGTGGCCGAGATGGAGCGCGATTTGCTGGTGGAGCGCACGCAGGCAGGTCTGGCTCGGGCCAAGAGCGAAGGTAAGACACTGGGCCGGCCGTCTAAGACCACGGCCGAGCAGCGCGCCGATATTATTACTAGATATGCTGCCGGCGAAAGTGTCAGCTCTCTTGCCCGCATGCACGCTGTATCGCGAGCCAGCATTTTGGGTGTGGTAAAGCCGTAGGGCGTAGCATTGAGACTAGGCTCTTTCCATCAGTTCAACAATGGTGCCTGGAGCGTCGTTTTGTAGAATGTCCCTACCAAATTTGAGCTGCGTTTTGCACTCCTCAAGGTTCTGAGAGTCAGTTTCAAAAATAGTCATCCTTAATTTTTTGGACGCGACGAAATCGGTGTCGGTCGAAATAGTTAAGGTCAATTCAAATTCGCCCTCAAACCACTTAAATCTGCGGTTGAAATACTCCAACGCGGGAGCAACAAGTTCAGGGGGCGCCTCTACATCCGGCGCGCTGGGAGGCATTCCAACGCGTTGGGCGATAATATTATCCTTGATGGACTTCTGAAATGTTCTGAAAGTCCTCTGTTCTTGCTGAGTGGTAATTTGGTAAAAATTTACCAAATGCCCCCATTCCTGCTCTACCTGTAGACTAAATGGTGCAAGCAACACCCCATCAGAGGCACTTGGCAAATGCAAATACGTGACCCCTACAAGGCTAAATAGGGTGTCTCCTGCACGCTTTATGTCGAGCGACATACCGCGCACCCTTATACGCTTTCCCCCTGTATTGGTAAGCATGACCTGCAGTTGGGCGTTAGGGTTGCCGACTTTATGCGTCAGAAATATTCTCTGATAGACATCAATTTCCAAGCGCGATTTACGGAATCGTCGCAAATAAGGAACAATTGAAAGGCCTAGAGCCACGAACGCGGCGACAGATGACCACATCGACCAATCTAAATACCACGGAGTTATAGAGTCCGGTGCCATTTCGCTCGCCTTGCCAAAATTTGCCTACACAAGGCTAGATAGCAAAAAGCCCAGTCCGCAAAGACTGGGCTAAGTGCTTGAATTTATTGGTGCCGACTGCCGGTTTCGAACTGGCCACCTGATGATTACAAATCAACTGCTCTACCAAATGAGCTAAGTCGGCAAAAACTGCGCGTTGCGAATTATACGCTATTTAATGCGTGTCAGGGTCGGGCGGCCGCCTTTTTTTGGTGGCTCGTCGTCGCCAGGCGTGGCGCTGTCGCGTTGTTCGGGGGAGCTGGTCGGCACGGACGACAGGGTGGGACCGCTGGCGGCGGGGGCGAGCACGGGTGGCGGGACGTCGGCGGAGGCCGGGCTGTCCGTCGGTTGCGCGTCCGGGTCATCGTTGCCCAGCACGGGCTCGAAAGCCATGCCCTGGCCGTTTTCGTTGGCGTAGATGGCCATCACGTTGTCGACCGGCACGTAGATTTCACGCGAGACGCCGCCAAAGCGGGCGTGGAAGCGGATGGCGTCGTTGTCCATCTTCAGGCCGCTGGTGGCGCCGAAGCTGATGTTGAGCACGATTTCGCCCTTTTTCACGTATTCCATCGGTACCGTGGTGCGCGAATCGACTTTGACCGCGAGATAAGGCGTGTAGCCGCTGTCGGTGCACCACTCGTAGATGGCGCGCAGCATATAAGGTTTGGTTGAGATTTCAGACATGGTAGGCACGGTGAGGCGGGAGCGCCCCCGTCAGCATGAGGCGGGCGCACCGGTAGTTCAAAAGACTGGGACAGCGCAAAAAGCAACTTTAACACATGGCCCAAGATGCCCCAGAAAGCGTAGCGAGCAAGCCCGATATTGGCCTCAGTAACGCAGCCGTACTGAAGTACGGCGAGTAACGCCAGGTCAAGAGCGGGCTGCGCAGTAGCTTTATGGGGATATCTTTTAGCGACGCATCACTTTTTCGGATGGCGTCAGCGCTTCGATGTACGCAGGACGCGAGAAGATGCGTTCGGCGTATTTCATCAGCGGTGCGGCCGTCTTCGACAGTTCGATGCCGTAGTGGTCCAGGCGCCACAGCAGCGGCGCGACAGCCACGTCGAGCATCGAGAATTCGTCGCCCAGCATGTACTTGTTTTTCAGGAACAGCGGCGCCAGGGTCGTCAGGCGGTCGCGGATTTCCGCGCGTGCCTTGTCGTGGGCCTTGTCGTTGCTCTTGGCGCGTTCGCTTTCCAGCACGTGCACGTGCACGAACAGTTCTTTTTCGAAATTGAACAGCATCAGGCGCGCGCGGGCGCGCATCAGCGGATCGGCCGGCATCAGTTGCGGATGCGGGAAGCGCTCATCGATGTACTCGTTGATGATGTTCGATTCATACAGGATCAGTTCGCGTTCGACCAGGATAGGCACCTGGCCATACGGATTCATGGTCGAAATGTCTTCCGGTTTGTTGAACAGGTCGACGTCGCGCACTTCGAAGTCCATGCCTTTTTCAAACAGGACCAGGCGGCAGCGTTGCGAAAATGGGCAGGTTGTACCCGAATAGAGAACCATCATTTTTTATAGTTCCTTAGAAACAAAGGGGGTGAAGCCGCGAACGGCTCACCCCAGGTCGCTTGTCCACTCATGCGGACAACGCAGAAACAGGCATAAACCGGCCTATGGCCGGCGCCTCACTTATTTGACTTCCTTCCAGAACGACGCGTTAAGGCGCCATGCCAGCAGAGCAAAGACCGACAGGAACAGCAGCACCCACACGCCCAGGCGCTTGCGTGTCTGCTGTGCCGGTTCGGCCATCCACTCCATGTAGCCGACCAGGTCGGCTACCGCATTGTCATACTCGATCTTGTTCAACGTACCTGGCTTGACCTGCTCGAAGCCGGCAAATTTGTGGATCTTCTTGCCAGCTTCGTGCGGATCATTCTCTTCCACGAACTTGGCAGACTGGACACCTTGCAATTCCCATAATACATGCGGCATGGCAACATTCGGCACGACCATGTTGTTCCAGCCGGTCGGACGAGTGTCGTCTTTATAGAACGTACGCAGGTAAGTATACAGGTAGTCGCCGCCTGTGCCAGCGGAAGATGATTTCGCGCGCGAAATTACCGACAAATCCGGCGGTACGACGCCAAAGAAGGCCTTGGCGTCCTGCGGTGCCAGGCTCGTCGTCATCAAGTCGCCGACTTTATCGCCGGAGAACAACAGATTCTGCTTGATCTGGTCTTCCGTCAAGCCCAGGTCGCGCAGGCGGTTGTAGCGCATCGACACGGCGGCGTGGCAATTCAGGCAATAATTGACGAACAATTTGGCGCCATGTTGCAGCGCTGCCATGTTGGTCTGGCGGTCAGGAGCCTTGTCCAGCGGAAAGCCGCCTTCGCTGGCGAGAGCCATGGCGGGCACGAGGGCCAGGATGGCGAGCAGTTTTTTTGCAATCTTCATATGATGTATGTCCTTTGAGCGTGGCGTGAGAGCGGCTTAGTGCGGGTGAAACGTCACACGCGACGGCACGGTCTTGAACTTGCCCATTGCACTCCACCATGGCATCAACAGGAAGAAGCTGAAGTAAATCAGGGTGCACACTTGCGACACGATGGTCTTCGTATCCGTTGGCGCCTGGGTCCCGAGGTAGCCGAGGATCAGGAACGACAGGCCGAAGATGGCGTACACATATTTGTGCCAGTTCGGACGGTAGCGGATCGATTTCACCGGGGAATGGTCGAGCCATGGCAGGAACGCCAGGATCACGACGGAACCGCCGAAGAACACCACGCCCCAGAATTTCGCGTCCAGCACCTGCGGCAGCATGCCGATGATGGCGACGATGGCGATGCCGGCGATGGCAGACTTGACCGTCGTCGACAGGCGCGACTTGAGCCAGATGAACACCACGTAGGCAGCCACGACACCCATCAGCACGTACATGAAGTCGGCCGTGGTGGCGCGCAGCACCGAATAGAACGGCGTGAAGTACCAGGTTGGCGCGATGTGCAGCGGGGTCTTCAGCGAATCGCCCGGCAGGAAATTGTTGTATTCCAGGAAATAACCGCCCATTTCCGGCGCGAAGAAGACGACGGCGCTGAAAATCACGAGGAAGATCGAGACGCCGAACAAATCGTGCACGGTGTAGTACGGGTGCGAAGGAATCGAATCGACCGGGTGGCCGTCGGCGCCCAGGTTTTCCTTCACTTCGATGCCGTCCGGGTTGCTCGAACCGACTTCGTGCAGGGCGATCAAGTGCGCTGCAACCAGGCCCAGCAGTACCAGCGGGATGGCGATCACGTGGAAGGCGAAGAAGCGGTTCAGGGTCGCGTCGGAAACGACGTAGTCGCCGCGGATCCACAGCGACAGGTCAGGGCCGATCAGCGGGATGGCGCCAAACAGGTTGACGATCACTTGTGCGCCCCAGTACGACATCTGGCCCCATGGCAACAGGTAGCCGAAGAACGCTTCGGCCATCAGGCACAGGAAGATGGCGAAACCGAACAGCCAGATCAGTTCACGGGGCTTGCGGTACGAGCCGTACAGCAGGCCGCGCGTCATGTGCAGGTAGACGATGATGAAGAAGGCCGAGGCGCCCGTCGAGTGCATGTAGCGCACCAGCCAGCCCCACGGCACTTCGCGCATGATGTACTCGACGGAATTGAAGGCCAGGGCCGCATCCGGTTTGTAGTGCATGGTCAGGAAGATGCCGGTGACGATCTGCAGCACCAGCACCAGCATGGCCAGCGAACCGAAGATGTACCAGAAGTTGAAGTTTTTCGGGGCGTAGTACTTGCCCCATTGGTCGTTCCACAGCTTGGTCAGGGGAAAGCGGTCATCGACCCAGCCCAGCGCTTTTTCGGCGACGGGAGCGTCCGCCGGGAATTTTGTTTCTTTGAAAGCAGCCATGATCAAGCCTCGCCTTTCTCGTCTTTACCTATCAGCAATTTGGTGTCGCTCAGGTACATATGGCGCGGCACTTGCAGGTTGTCCGGCGCCGGCTTGTTCTTGAACACGCGGCCAGCCATGTCGAAGGTGGAGCCGTGGCAAGGGCACAGGAAGCCGCCTTCCCAGTCATCGGGCAGCGACGGTTGCGGGCCGGGGGTAAATTTCGAGGAAGGGGAGCAGCCCAGGTGGGTGCAGATGCCGACGGCGACGAGAATTTCAGGCTTGATGGAACGCGCCTCGTTCATGCAGTATTCGGGCGTGAATTCGGCGGGATTGCGTTGGGAATTGGCATCGGCGACCTTGCCATCGGTTTGCTTGAGCGACGCGATCATTTCCGGCGTGCGCTTCAGGATCCAGACCGGCTTGCCGCGCCATTCGACGGTGCGCATTTCGCCGGGTTGCAAGGTGGTGATGTCTACTTCGACCGGCGCGCCAGCCGCTTTCGCGCGCTCCGACGGCTGGAAGGTGCTTACCAAGGCTCCCGCGGTTGCCAATCCAACTACACTGCCCGCCGCGCACGTGGCGACGAGCAAGCCGCGACGGCCTGAATCGACCTGCTTTTCGTTACTCATGCAAACCCCAATCAGTCAAAATGCGAATCTTTATTATGAGTGGCAGCCGCGAAAAACCCGTCGCCGAAGCTCTTTCCCACTGATTGCCGCAACCCGCATCTTTGTACGGTAAAGTGGCAACATCCCTGCGGAACTTCGGACTATGGCGCAGCCCATGCCAGTTTCTTGTTGATTATCCGGAAGCGAAAAAGCCGCTTCTGGCAACCGCAAATTATAAGTGAAGCAAACAACGAATAAAACAAAAACGTTGCTTGTACCATAATTTATATACTTTTGCAGGAGGTGGCTAGTTCTTTCGAACTAGATGCGCGCGGCTGTGCCGGAATTGGTCTCGCCGGCAACCACAAGTTGGTGTGCCCGGGAATCAATAGTATGATCGGCATGTTTTTTATACATATCCGAAGGAGAAATTTCATGGCAATGATGCAAGAATTTAAAGAATTTGCAATGAAGGGTAACGTCGTCGATCTGGCGGTCGGTGTCATTATCGGTGGTGCCTTCGGCAAGATTGTCGATTCCCTGGTGCAAGACGTGATCATGCCGCCCATCGGCCGCATTTTCGGCGGCCTCGATTTCGCCAATTACTACCTGCCCCTGAATGGCCAGGCGACGACCCTGACCCTGGTGGAAGCGAAAAAGGCGGGCGCCGTGCTGGCCTACGGCAATTTCCTCACCATTTTGCTCAACTTCGTCATTCTGGCTTTCATCATCTTCCAGATGGTGCGCCTGATGAACAAGGCCCGTCGCAGCGAACCGGTCGCGCCGGCGCCGGCACCGGCCACGCCGGAAGACATCGTGCTGCTGCGTGAAATCCGCGACTCCCTGCAGAAGAACGGACAGAATAGCAACGATCTGGCAAAATAAGTCGTTCCGGCACCGGCCGGCTGACCTGGGCAGAGAACTGTATGCGACGATTCTGGTTATTGTTTGCGCAAACCGTGACGATCGCGTTGGCGCTGTACTTTGTGTACGGCGCGCTGCGCCCGGCCAGCCGGGTACAGCAACTGGGCTCTCCGACTAAACCGGTGCCCGTGGTGGAAACGGCGTCCAGCAGCCTGGCGCCCGGTTCCTACCGCGACGCGGCGGCGCGCGCCATGCCCGCCGTCGTCAACATCCTCACCCTGCAAGTACCCAAGCGCGGCGCCCATCCGCTGGCGCGCGATCCCTTCTTCAAACGTTTCTTCGGCGACCGCGACCCGGACGGCGAGGATGACGATGACTTGAAAAACAGCCTCGGTTCGGGCGTCATCGTCAGCCATGAAGGCTATGTGCTGACCAACAACCACGTGGTCGAAGGCGCCGACGAAATCGAAGTGGTGCTTACGGATGGCCGCAAGGCGCCCGCCAAGGTGGTGGGCCTGGACCCGGAAACGGACCTGGCCGTGATCAAGATCAACCTCGACAAGCTGCCCGTCATCGTGCTGGGCCAGTCGGAACTGGCGCGCGTGGGCGATGTGGTGCTGGCCATCGGCAACCCCTTCGGCGTGGGCCAGACGGTGACCATGGGCATCATCTCGGCCCTGGGGCGCAACAACCTGCACATCAACAGCTTTGAAAATTTCATCCAGACGGATGCGGCGATTAACTTCGGCAATTCGGGCGGCGCCCTGGTCGATACGCGCGGCAACTTGATTGGCATCAATACGGCGATCTATTCGCAAAGCGGCGGCTCCGTCGGCATCGGCTTCGCCATTCCCGTCTCGACGGCGAAAACCGTGATGGAAGCCATCATCAAGGATGGCCACGTGGTGCGCGGCTGGATCGGCGTGGAAACGCAGGACATCACGCCCGAGCTGGCGCAAAGCTTCAACTTGCAGCGCAGCAGCGGCGCCATCATCGCCGGCGTGGTGCGCAACGGCCCGGCCGACAAGGCGGGCATCGTGCCCGGCGACATCCTGCTGACGGTGGAAGGCAAGCCCGTGGGCGACACGACGGAAATGCTGAACCTGATCGCCCAACTGCCGCCCGGCGGAAAAGCTAAAATGACGGTGCTGCGCAAGAATCGCGAAGCGGCGCTCGACGTGATGGTGGGCAAGCGCCCCCTCCCGAAAGAGCTTTCCAAATAGTTGCTGATCGGAATTTGACACATGCATGTGCGTGACTTGACCCAATTTTTACGTGAACTGAGCGACAACAACAACCGTCCCTGGTTTGTCATGAACAAGCCCCGTTACGACATCCTGCGCGAGGAATTTCTCGCGCTGGTGACGTCGCTGATAGGCGAACTGGGCAAGTTCGATCCGGCCGTGAAGTACTGCAATCCGAAGAAGGCCTTGTTCCGCATCAACCGCGACGTGCGTTTTGCGCACGATAAAAGCCCGTATAAGACGCGCTTTTCGGCCGCCATTGCGCCGAACGACATGCGCCGTCCCAGCAAGGCGGGCGGTCCCACGTATTACCTGCAGATCGATGGCCAGGGCAACTTGCTGTTCGGCGCCGGCGAATACATGCCGCCGCCCGGGCGCCTGAAGGCGCTGCGCGAGCATATGCTCAACGACGCGCCAGGGTTTTCCAAAGTGCTGAAAAATAAGCGTTTGAAAGCCCGTTTCGGCACCATCCAGAACGAGGGCAAGTTGCAGCGCCCGCCCAAGGGCTTCGAGGCGGATGCCGAACATATCGAATTCATCAAGCTGAAGAGCTTTTTTGTCTGGACCGAAATACCGCTGCCCGTGAACGAACCCGAGAAACTGCTGCCAACCCTGGCGGAAGGCTTGAAGGATGCGTGGCCGCTGGTCGAGTGGATGCGCGGCGCGAAAGAGCCGGAGGAAGTCACCGAGTAATTGCGGAAGGAGCACATGATGGCACTGGAACACGCAAGTTCAGGACAGGTGATCGAGGTGCTGCGCAGGGACGGCGACGACCTGTCGCAGTTTTCCGCCATCGCGCTGGCCAAGACGGATGAGCTGGAACTGATCCGCATGTGCATGCCCAAGGGCAAGACCATGCCCGAGCATCACGTGCTCGGCGAAATCACCTTGCTGTGCCTGCAAGGGCAGGTGGCGGTGACGGCGCATGGCGGCGTGCACCTGCTGGGGCCGGGGCAGATGCTGTACCTGCTCGGCGGCCAGGCGCACGCCCTGGAAGCGTGCGAAGACAGCCTGTTATTACTGACCATACTCATGCACAAGGCGGGACGTTAGGTTTTTTCTGGCGCTCAAGCCGCTTCGGCGCGCGGATCGCGCGACAGCAGCTGCTGCACCATCACGTGCGGCAAATCGCCATCGAACAGCACGCCGGCCACCGCGTTGGTGATCGGCATCTCGACGCCCATGCGGCGCGCCAGTTGGCGCACAGCCTTGGCGCACGGCACGCCTTCGGCCACATGACCCAGCTCGGCCACGATGGTATCGAGCGCCTTGCCTTGCGCCAGGCCCAAGCCGACGCGGCGGTTGCGCGACAGGTCGCCCGTGCACGTCAGAATCAGGTCGCCCATGCCCGTCAAGCCCATGAACGTTTCCGTCTGGCCACCCAGGGCCGTGCCCAGGCGCGTGATTTCCGCCAGGCCCCGCGTAATCAGCGCGGCGCGCGCATTCAAGCCCAGGCCCAGGCCGTCGGCCACGCCCGTGGCGATCGCCAGCACATTCTTGACGGCGCCGCCCACTTCCACGCCCACCAGGTCGTCGCTCGCATACACGCGGATGGTGCCGCCATGCAAGGCCGAGACGACGCTGGCGCGCAAGGCCGCGCTGTGCGAGGCGATGGTCAGCGCGCACGGCAAGCCGCGCGCCACTTCCTGCGCGAACGAGGGGCCGGACAGGGCGCCGCCGGGGATATTGTCGCCCAGTACTTCCTGCACGATCTGGTGCGGCAACAAGCCCGTGCCGCCTTCAAAGCCTTTGCACAGCCACACCAGGTTGCCGATGGCCTTGTCTTTCAATTGCTGCAGCATGGGCCGCAAGCCCGCCACGGGGCAGGCGGCGATCAAAATGCCGTGTTCGTCACCGGCATGCGCGACGGCCGAGTCGAAGTCGGCGCTGATGCGCAGTTGCGGCGGCAAGGGGAAGCCGGGCAGATAACTGTTTTCGCCGCTGGCGGCCATGGCGGCCATGGCGTCGCCGTTGCGGCCCCACAGCAGCACGTCGTGGCGGCCGGCCAGGGCCATGGCCACGGCCGTGCCCCAGGCGCCGGCGCCGAGGATGGTGATCTTGCGGGGGAGCGCCGTGGCGGCGGGAGATGTATCGGGAGAAACTTGCATGCGACCTCAGTCTGGCAGGGGGAGGGGCGCGGCGCGGCTGGCCGCTGCCCGGATGAATCTGGCGGTGCTTACAGGCCCCACACTTCGCTGGTCTTGACGTAGCCGCTCTGGCCATCCTTGTGGCGGACCTTGACCCAGTTGGAGCTCGGCTGCTCGCTCATTTCCAGCAGCACGCCCTTGTCGACGAGGATGATGGCGGAGGCGGTGTCGTCGGGGCTGGCGCGAACCTTGAGGTTCGCGGCGCGCGCCACGACGTTGCGCTTGGCGGACAGGCCCTTGGCTTCCGTCCAGGCCATTTCGCCGCTGGCGTCGCGTACCTTGACCCATTCGCCGTAGCTGAGCACGATTTCCAGCGGCATGCCGCGTGGCGCCACGTACAGCTTGCCGCCCTTGGCGGATGGCGCGTCGTACAGGATCACGGGAGCCGCGCCCACCGTTTTGAAATCGACGGCGTGGCTGGCGGCGGTCGCCAGCAGCAGCACGGCGCCGGCCATCCAGCGGAACTTGCTCAAGAGCGCACTTTTCAACATGATATTTTTGAACCTTAACGAAACACGGCGGCCAGGCCGCCGTGTCAGGCCAGCCTTGACGGCTGGCGGGGTCTTGCAAGAGCTTAGTGCGTTTCGCTAGCTGCGGGCGCTGCTGCAGCGGCGTCAGCAATAGCTTGCAGACGTTGTTGGTAGAACACTTCGAAGTTGATCTCGGCCAGGTGCACTGGCGGGAAGCCGGCACGGGTGATCACGTCGGCGATGTTGGCGCGCAGGTAAGGGTAGATGATGTTCGGGCAGCCGATTCCCAGCAGTGGATCGAGTTGATCAGCAGGAATGTTGCGTGCTTCGAAGATACCGGCTTGCTTGCCTTCAACCAGGAAAGCGACTTTTTCGCCGACTTTGGCGGTGACGGTGATGGTCACGGTGGCTTCGAAGATGCCGTCGGCCAGAGGCGCAGCGCCCACGTCCAGTGCCACTTCGATGGCTGGTGCTTCTTGTTCCAGGAAAATAGCTGGGGAATTTGGTTGTTCCAGCGACATGTCTTTCAGGTAGACGCGTTGGATTTGGAAGACTGGTTGCAGATTTTCGTCAGACATGGAACGCTTTCGTTGTAAAGGACAAGAACGGCACACCGTTCAAATATGGTGCTTGCGGTATTCAAACCGCGCCGGATAGGCGCGGCCAGATCAGGTGCGAGGGCAATTGTATCAAAACAATACGACAAAAAACCAAGCAATTTCTCGAACCCGCTTTATATCAGGCTGCCGTGCCATTTAACAAGGGGTCCAGCTTGCCAGCTTGATCGAGCGCATACAAATCGTCGAATCCGCCCACGTGGGTATCGCCCACATAGATCTGCGGCACCGTGCGGCGGCCCGTGCGTTCCATCATCTTGATGCGCTCTTCCGGGTCGAGGTCGACGCGGATCTTTTGCACGGCGACGCCCTTGGCTTCCAACAGGCGCTCGGCGCGCACGCAATACGGGCACACGGCGGTGCTATAGACAATTACTGGTACGGTCATGATGATTCCTTCAGTTAAGGCCGGCTTATTTCGCCAGCGACAAGGTTTTCAATGGCAAACCTTGCTTTTTCCATTCGTCGAGGCCGCCTTCCAGGCTCGTTGCCTCAGCGAAACCGGCTTTGCCCAGCAGGCCGACGGCGGTTGCCGAACGCGAACCTTTCTGGCAAACCACTACAATGGGACGCGTTTTGAATTTTTCCAGCTCGCCCAGGCGTTTTGCCAGTTCCGGCAGGGGAATATTTTTTGCGTCAGGCAAGTGGCCCGTGGCGAATTCTTCCGCGTTGCGCACGTCGACGATGACAGTCTTGCCACGGTTGATCAGTTGCGTGACTTCCAGCACGGTCGCGCGCTTGCCGCGCATCGACAGCAGTGGCCAGAGGAGGGCGCCGCCGGAAATAATGACGATGGCAAACAGAAAAATGTGGTCGATAATGAATTTCACGTAGGGTCCAATGGTTTAAGTCAATCCGCGCATTATAAAATAGAAGCTGGACGAGGTCTTTTTACGTTTTGCTTTTTTGATTTGAACCCCTTGAGAAGATAGAACTATGTACAAAATCGTTTTCATGCGTCACGGCGAGTCCACCTGGAACCTCGATAACCGCTTCACCGGCTGGACCGACGTCGATCTGACGGAAAAGGGCGTCAACGAAGCCAAGGCCGCCGGCCAGATCCTCAAGCAGGAAGGTTTTACGTTCGACGTGGCCTACACTTCCGTCCTGAAGCGCGCCATCCGCACCCTGTGGCTGGCGCTCGACGAGATGGACATGATGTATTTGCCGATCAAGAACGACTGGCGCTTGAACGAGCGCCACTACGGCGCCCTGCAAGGCCTGGACAAGGGCGAGACAGCCGCCAAGTATGGCGACGAGCAAGTATTGGTATGGCGCCGCAGCTACGACACCCCGCCGCCGCCGCTGGAAGCGAACGATGACCGCGCCTCGTTCAACGATCCGCGCTACGCGGGCTTGCCGCAAGCGTCGATTCCCCTGACCGAATGCCTGAAAGACACCGTGGCGCGCGTGATGCCGGCCTGGGACGAGGAAATCGCCCCGGCCATCCGCGCCGGCAAGAAAATCATCATTTCGGCCCACGGCAACAGCTTGCGCGCGCTGATCAAGATGCTCGACGGCATCAGCGACAGCGACATCGTCGGCCTGAACATCCCGAACGGCCAGCCGCTCGTGTATGAACTGGACGCCGACCTGAAACCGATCCGCCATTACTACCTGGGCGACCCGGCAGCGATTGCGGCAGCGCAAGCTGCCGTGGCGAACCAAGGGAAGGCCAAGTAACTTGTCGTCTTTCTTCCGCGGCACAGCCATCGCCCCCTCTGCTGAACGACCCCTGCCGGCGTGGCGCGCCGGCGCCATGCTGTGCCTGGCGCTGCTGCTTTCCAGCGGTGCCGCGCAGGGCGCCAAGCCCACCGAACGCAGCAAGCAGAAGGCGGCCGCGGAAGCACAACGTGCTGGATTGCAACAAAAGCTGACGGCGCTCAAGCGCGACATCAGCCGCACGGAAAGCGCCAAGGATGACGCGGCCGATACCCTGGCCGAGTCGGAAGAGGCCATTTCCAACGCCAACCGCGCCTTGCGCGACCTGGCGCAGGAGCAAAGCGAGACGGGCGTGAAACTCAATGCGCTGGGGCAAGAGCACCAGCAATTGACGGCCACCGTCGAGAAACAGAAGACGCAGCTGTCGAAGTTGCTGCGTGAACAATATGTTGCCGGCAACGAAGACCGCATCAAGCTGCTCTTGTCGGGCGATAACCCGAACCGCATCAACCGCGACTTGCAACTGATGGCGTATGTGTCGCAGGCGCAGGCGCGCCTGCTGGAAGCCTTGCGCGCCAACTTGCTTGCCGTGGAGAAAAACCAGGCGGAGGTGCAGAACGCCAAGGATGAACTGGAAGAAATCGCGCAGGAAGAGCGCGACCAGAAGGCCCTGCTGGTGCAGGAGAAGGCGCGCCGCGCCGCCTTACTGACGAGCTTGTCGCAGCGCCTGGTGGCGCAGCGCAAGGAAGTGGGCAATGTCGAGCGCGACGAACAGCGCATGGGCAACCTGGTCGACAAACTGGCAAAACTGATCGAAGAGCAAGCCGCCGCCGCCGCGGCCGAAAAGAAACGCCAGCAATTGCTGGCCGAGCAACGCGCCGCCGCCAAAGCGGCTGCCGACGCCAAGATCGCGGCGGAAAAACGCGAACGCCTGCTGGCCGCGCGCGCCAAGGCCGCCCAGGCGCAGGCCGAGCGCGAACGTCTTGCGAAAGAACAACAAAACAAATCGGGCAAGATTAAGCCGCAAACGCCGCCACCGCCGCCCGTGAAACTGGAACCGATCGACGACGACGAGCCGCCGCAAGTGGCGAAGGTGACGCCGAAACCGGAACCCAAGCCGGAACCGGAGCCAGAGCGCCCGAGCCTGGGCCCGGCCGCGCCGGCCGGCGCCTTTGCCAGCATGAAAGGGCAGCTGCGCGCCCCCGTGGCGGGCAAGATCGCCGCCCGCTTCGGCAGCAAGCGCGGTGACGGCCCCAGCTGGAAGGGCGTGTTCATCCGCACGGGCGAAGGCAGCGAGATCCACGCCATCGCCGGCGGCCGGGTCGTGTTTTCCGACTGGCTGCGCGGTTTCGGCAATCTGATCATCGTCGACCACGGCGGCCAGTACATGAGTATTTATGGCAATAACCAGTCGCTGCTGAAACGCGTGGGCGACGCCGTCAAGGGCGGCGAGGCCATTGCCAGCGCGGGCAACAGCGGCGGCAACGAGGAATCAGGGCTATACTTTGAACTGCGTCATCAGGGCCGCGCCTTCGACCCCGCCACCTGGGTGAAGTTTTAAGTCCCCACCATTGCTGCGGCAGCGAATTTGTAGATTGCGAAGAATACATGGGTATCAAAGTCAAAAGTATCGGCCTGATCGGTCTGGGCGTTCTGGCCGGCATCGGCATGTCGCTGCAGTTCCCGGCCGTGGCGCAAAAAATCACGAATGCCCCGCTGCCGCTCGACGAGCTGCGCCAGCTGTCCGACGTCTTCGGCTTGATCAAGACCGATTATGTCGAGAAGGTGGAAGACAAGAAACTCTTGACGGAAGCCATTTCCGGCATGGTGTCGTCCCTGGACCCGCACTCCGTGTACCTCGATAAAAATGCCTTCAAGGAAATGCGCGAAAGCGTGCAGGGCAAGTTTGTCGGCATCGGCATCGAAGTGAGCATGGAAGACGGCTACGTGAAAGTCGTCTCGCCCATCGAGGACAGCCCCGCCGCCAAGGCCGGCATCCTGGCGGGCGACCTGATCACCCGCCTCGACAATATCCCGCTGAAAGGCTTGCAGCTGGAAGAGGTCATCAAGAAGATGCGCGGCCAGCCGGGCACCAAGCTGGTGCTGACGATGTCGCGCAAGGGCGAAAGCAAGCCGCTGGTCTTCCCCATCGTGCGCGAGGAAATCCGCGTGCAAAGCGTGAAGGCCAAGATGGTCGCGCCCGGCTATGCCTGGCTGCGCATCGCCCAGTTCCAGGAACCGACCGTCGATGACATGGTCAAAAAGATCAACGCGCTGTATGCGCAAGACCCCAAGCTCAAGGGCTTGGTGCTGGACTTGCGCAACGATCCCGGTGGCGTCGTGCCGGGCGCCATCGGCGTGGCGACAGCGTTTCTTCCGGGCAACTCCGTAATCGTTTCCACCAAGGGCCAGTTGCCAGAGTCGAAACAGGTGTTTTATGGCCGCCGCGAATTCTATGCCGCACCGGGCGCCAGGGCCGACCCGCTGGCCAAGCTGCCGGCCGCCCTGAAAACCGTGCCGCTGGTGGTGCTGGTCAACGCCGGTTCCGCGTCTGCCTCGGAAATCGTCGCCGGCGCCCTGCAGGATTACCAGCGCGCCACCGTCATCGGCACGCAGACGTTTGGCAAGGGTTCCGTGCAAACCTTGCGCCAGATCACGGCCGACACGGCCGTCAAGCTGACGACGGCCCGCTACTACACGCCGAAAGGCCGGGCCATCCAGGCGCGCGGCATCGTGCCCGACTTGCTGGTCGATGAAACGGCCGAAGGCGATGGCTGGAACAGCCTGCGCATCCGCGAGGCGGACCTGGAAAAACACTTGAGCAGCAACGATGGCAAGCCGGAAGCGGCCAAGCCGACGATGGAAGGCATGCAGGATCAGCTGGAAGAAGAGCAGCGCCTGATCGCCACGGCGAAAAAGCGCAAGCCGCTCGAATACGGCGCCAAGGACGATTTCCAGCTGCAACAAGCCTTGAACCACTTCCAGGGCTTGCCGGTGCAGCTGGCCAAGGCCGATGCGAAGGTGGAGAAGATCGGCGCCAAGCCGGAAATCGCTTCCGACATCAAGGCGGACGACAAGAAGATTCCTGTGCAAAAACCGTAGTCGCCGCCATGAACGACAATCAGCTGCTGCGCTATTCGCGCCATATCCTGCTGGACCAGATCGGCATCGAAGGCCAGCAAGCCTTGCTCGACGCGCATGTGCTGGTGATCGGCGCGGGCGGACTCGGCTCGCCCGCGGCCATGTACCTGGCCGCCAGCGGCGTCGGCAAGCTGACCCTGGTCGATGACGACACGGTCGACCTGACCAATCTGCAGCGCCAGATCGCCCACACTACGCAGCGCGTGGGCCAGCCGAAAGTGCTGTCGGCGCGCGAAACCTTGACCGGGATCAATCCCGAGATCGATATCATCGCCTTGCAGGAGCGCCTCGACGGCGCGCGCCTGGCCGAACTGGTCTGCTCCGCCACGGTGGTGCTCGACTGCACCGACAACTTCGCCACGCGCCACGCCGTCAACCGCGCCTGCGTGGCGGGCAGGGTGCCGCTGGTGTCGGGCGCCGTGATCCGTTTCGACGGGCAAGTGAGCGTGTTCGACCCGCGCACGGGCACGCAACCGTGCTATTCCTGCCTGTTTCCGCAGGAACAGCAGTTCACGGACGAGGCGTGCTCTACCATGGGCGTGTTCGCGCCGCTGGTGGGCGTGGTGGGCGCCATGCAGGCGGCCGAAGCGCTGAAACTGATCATGGGCGTGGGAGAGTCCTTGGCCGGACGGCTGCTGCTGCTCGACGGCTTGCACATGGAATGGAGCAGCATGCGCGTCGCGCGCGACCCCGGCTGCGCCGTTTGCGGCGAAGTGGTCTTGCCGGCCTGACAGCCCCCGCACAAATTTTTCCCTATATGACAGGCTTTGTCATATTTCCGCTTTATACTCTGCACTCATTACTCACCTTCTTCTCTCTTTCTTATGCAAAACGCAGCAAACCATCCGATACGCCAGCGCCGCGCACGCGGCTTCACTTTGATCGAAATCATGGTCGTGGTGGTGATCATGGGTATCCTCGCGTCGCTGGTGGTGCCCAAGCTGATCGCCCGCACGGGCGAGTCGAAAGTGGCGGCGGCGAAAGTCGATATCGCTACCGTGATGCAAGCCTTGAAACTGTATCGCCTGGATAACCAGCGCTACCCGACCACGGAACAGGGCTTGCAGGCGCTGATCGAGAAACCGACCACGGGACCGGCTGCGAATGGCTGGAAGGCAGGCGGTTACCTGGAAAAAATGCCGAAGGATCCATGGGGCAATCCGTACCAGTTCCTGTCGCCGGGCGTGAAAGGCGAAGTCGACATCATTTCGCTGGGCGCCGACGGCCAGCCTGGCGGTAGCGGCGACGATGCCGATATCGGTTCCTGGGAACTGTAAGTTTTCCATTGCATGCCAGCCATGACCACCGGTCGCGCACCGCCCCGGCCACGCGCCAGCGGCTTCACGCTGATCGAATTGCTGGTGGTGATGGTCATCATCGGCGTGACCCTGGGCCTGGTGTCGCTGAACGCCATGCCGAATGGCCAGCAAGCCTTGCAAAAGGAAGCCGAACGCATCGCGCTGCTGCTGCAGCTGGCGCGCGATGAAGCCATCGTGCGCAGCCGGCAGGTGGCGTTCGAGGCTGACGAAAATCAATACCGTTTCCTGGTTCTCAATGAAAAGCTGTGGCAACCCGTGACGCAGGACGATTTGCTGCGCGAGCGCGCGTTTGCCAACACGCCCATGCTGCTCAGCGTGCAGCCCTCGAACAGCGTGGCCCAGCCGCTGCGCATCATCTTCGGCCGCGAACCGGTCGACAAGCCTTTTGTCCTGACCCTGGCCAGCGGCGAGCGCAGCGTGGCCATCCGCGCCGACGGCATCGGCCACTTCACGGTCGAGCAATGATGCGGCTCCCACCTCATGGCCGCCAGCGCGGCTTCACTTTGCTGGAAGTCCTGGTCGCCCTCGTCATCGTCGGCACGGCCCTGGGCGCGTCCTTGCGCGCCGTCGGCAGCCTGACGCAGAACAGCGACGGCTTGCGCAGCGCCATGATGGCCACCTGGTCGGCGGAAAACCATTTGGTGCGGCTGCGCCTGGCAAAGACGTTCCCGCAGACGGGCAAGCGCACGGTCGACTGCCCGCAGGGCGATTTAAAACTCATTTGCGAGGAGGAAGTGGTGGCCACGCCGAATCCCCGCATCCGCCAAGTGCGCGTCAACGTCTATGACGCACAGTATCCGGCCCGGCGCATCGTGCGCCTAGTGTTGCTTTCCTTTAACGACTGATGCTGCGCCGCCCTGTCCCTGCCGCGGGTTTCACCCTGATCGAGCTGCTCGTGGCCATCGGCATCCTGGCCATGGTCGCCGTGCTGGGCTGGCGCGGCCTGGACAGCATCATGCGCTCGCGCGAAGTGCTGACCAGCCAGCTGGAGCAGGCGCGCGGCATGCAGCTGGCGTTTGCCCAGATGCAGAGCGATTGCGATCACCTGGCCGGCGCCGGGCTGAACAACAGCCTGCTGAACGGCCGCATCAACCTGTCGGCGGAAAATGACCGCCTGACCCTGGTGCGCCTGGCTGCCTCGGAGCAGGAGCCGCAACAGTTGCAAGTGGTCACTTACCGGCTGCGCGGCGGCGTGCTGACGCGGCGCGAGTCGAACGGCACGCGCGACCTGGCCGTGCTCGACACCCTGTGGCAGGCGGCGCGCGACGATACCGATACCTCCAGCGCCGACGTGGCCCTGATGCAGGGCGTCGACAGCATGGTCATGCGCGGCTGGAGCAATGGCGCCTGGAACGTGCTGACGGCGGGCGCCACCATCTCCACCCAGGTGCCGGGCCTGGAAGTGACCTTGCAAATGCCGGGCCAGGACGCGGGCCTGTCCAAAGTCTTTTTATTGGGACCGGGATGACGCGCTTCAAGCTCCCCTCGCGCCAGCGCGGCGTGGCCGTCATCACGGCCTTGCTGCTGACGGCGCTGGCCATCACCGTCGTCGCCAGCCTGTTCTGGCAGCAGCAGGTGCAGGTGCGCTCGATGGAAAACCAGCGCTTGCGCCTGCAGACGCAGTGGGCCATGCGCGGCATGGTCGACTTTGCCCGCTTCTGGTTGCGCCAGGACAATCCCATGCTGACGGCGGCCGACGGCGTGTGGGCCACGCCCATCGAGGAAGCGCGGCTCGACGATTACGTGGACCGCGAAAAGGTCGACACGGAAAAATTCGACGCCACAGTCTCGGGCCGCGCGCTCGATGCGCAGGCGCGCTTCAATATCACCAACCTGGTCGACGCCACGGGCACCATCAATCCGAAGCAGGTGCTGGCCTACCAGCGTTTATTGTCCAACATGAAGCTCGACAGCGGCCTGGCGCAAGCGACGGCCGACGCCGTGCTGCGCGCGCGGCCGAAGCCGCGCACCGCCAGCGGCACCGACGGCAAGACGCCCGCTGCCACGCCCGCCACGGGCGGCGGCAGCGAGCCGGTGGCGTTCACGCAAGTCGAGGATTTGCTGGCCGTGCCCGGCTATACGCCGCAGATGATCGAGCAGCTGCGCGATGTCGTCATCATCTTGCCCGAAATCACGGGGGTCAACGTGAACACGGCCCCGGCCGAGGTGCTGGCGGCCGTAACGATGATGTCGCTGTCCGAGGCCAGCGCCCTGACTTTGAGCAATCCGCGCAAAAAGTTTGTCGATAAGTTAAATTTCCAGAATAATATTAATGCTGAACTGATTGAAGGCGTGGAACTCGATGTGAAGAGCCGCTATTTCCTTACCGTCATCCGCGTGCGGCTGGACCGTGCCGCGCTCGATGCCGTGGCGCTCATCAATCGAAAAACGGATCCGCAGCGCACCACCAGCCTGGTCTGGTTGCGGGAAAATTAACAGCTGAAAGCGAGTCACTTTGACAATATTGTATATCCGTCACCCGGCCAAGGCCTCCACCGACAGCGCGCCGGCCTGCTCCTTCGTGCTGGCCGGCGACGGCGGCGCCCTGTTGCAGCAGGGCAGCGCGCCGCTGGGCAGCCTGGGCCAGCTGATCGCCGGCGCGAAGCAGGTGGTGCTGCTGCTGGCGGCGGCCGACGTGACCCTGCTGCGCCTGAAAACGCCGCCGCTGGCCGGCGCCCGCTTGCGCGCGGCCTTGCCGGGCCTGGTGGAGGAACACATCCTCGGCGACACCCAGGATTGCCTGCTGGCCGCCGGCGCGCCCGATGCCGCCGGCATGCGCACGGTGGCCGTGGCGCAGCGCGCCTGGGCCGAGGTACTCGTGAAAGCCTTGCTGGCGCAGGGCGCGCGCAAGGTGGCGCTGCTGCCGTCGCAGCTGTGCCTGCCTCTGCAGCCGGGCAGCGTGACGGCTGCCCTGCAAGCCAGCGGCGATGGCCTGGAACTGGCCTTGCGCCAGGCGCCGCAAGAGGGCCTGGGCCTGGTGTTGCCGGCCCAGCCGCAGCAGGCCTTGCTGACGACGCGCGCGTTTGCCGGCGACGTGCCTCTGACGGTCTACGTGGCGCAGGCCGAGCTTGCGCAATATCAACAATTGGCCGCCGGCATGGACGGCGTGACGGTGGAACCGGACCACTGGGCGCACTGGATCGCCGGCGCCAAAGGCGCGGGACTGGACCTAGCCGCTTCCCTGGGCACGGCGACGGGCTCGGCCACCGAATGGCGCCGCTGGCGCTGGCCGCTGCGCCTGGCGCTGCTGGCCGTGATCGTCAACCTGGCCGGCATGAATATCGAATGGATGCGCTTGAAGCGCGAGGCCGCCACCGTGCGCACCTCGATGCAGCAAACCTTCAAGGCCGCGTATCCGAACGAAACGCCCGTGTATGGCCTGGAAGCGGAGCAGATGCGGCGCAATATCGCCGCCGCCCGCCTGCAGGGCGGGCAGGCGAGCATGGATGACTTCACCAGCATGAGCGCGGCGCTGGGCGAGGCGCTGGGCGGCCTGGCCGGGCGCGGCGTGGTGGCCTCGCTGGAATACCGCGAGCGTGCCCTGATCGTCAAGCTGAAACCGGACATGGTCGACGCCAGCGCCCAGGCGCAGGTGCGCGACGGCCTGGCCGCGCGCAAGCTGGCCTTGAATGAAACGGCGCCGGGCGTGTGGAAGATCACGCCGGCCACGGGAGCAAAAACATGAGTGCAGCAGTCAACAAGGCGCGCGCCGCGTGGGCGGGGCAGCAGCAGGCCGTGCAGGCTTTCTGGGCCGAGCGCACGCCGCAGGAGCGCAAGCTCTTGAGCATCGGCGGCGTGGTGGCGGGGCTGGCCCTCGTCTACGCCGTCTTCTTCGAGCCGGCCTGGACGGGCCGCATCGCCTTGCAAAAGAGCTTGCCCGAGCTGCGCCAGAATGCGGCCCAGCTGCAGGCGCTGGCGCGCGAAGCGGGCGAGCTGGCGCGCCAGGCACCCGTACAGGTGGCAAGCATGAGCCGTGACAGCCTCGACGCGTCGCTGAAGGCGCGCGGCCTGGCGCCGCAATCGCTGTCGCTGACGGGAGAGTATGCGCGCGTGCAGCTGAACGGCGTGCCGTTCGCCAGCGTCATGCTGTGGCTCGACGGCTTGCGCCGCGAAGGCCGCGTGGCGGTGCAGGAAGCGAAGATCACGGCGCAGGGCAAGGCGGGGCTGGTCGACGCCAGCCTGACCCTGCACCAGAGCCCGGGCGCGGCGCGATGATGCGCCTGCTAGGCTGGCTGCTGGCCATCATCGTCAGCGTCTGCGTCACCCTGCTGGTGTTTTTCCCGGCCGGCTGGGTCGCCAGTCTCATGGAAAAGCAGACGGGCGGACGTTTGACCTTGGGCGACGCGCAAGGTACCCTGTGGCGCGGCTCGGCCTTTATCGGCGGGGCGGCCAGCGCGAATGGCGCCGTGACGCCGCTGCTGCCGGGGCGCTTCAGCTGGCGCATTTCGCCATCCGTGCTGTGGGGATCGGTGGACGTGGAATTGCAGAATGCGCAGGCGCTGTCGCAGGCCGTCAATTTGCGCGGTTCGTGGTCGCACTGGCAAGTCAGCCCGGCGGCCCTGCTGCTGCCGGCCGACGGCCTGGGCGGCCTGGGCGCGCCCCTGAATACCGTGGCGCCGACGGGCAGCATGCGCCTGTCGTGGAGCACCTTGCAGCTGGCGCTGGAAAAACAGCAGTTTTCCGCCGTTGGACGCACGACCCTGCAGATGACGGACATGGCGTCGCGCCTGTCGTCCTTGCGTCCGCTGGGCAGTTACGAGCTCGATTTCGATTGGCAGGGGCAGCAGGCGACGTTGACCTTGCGCTCCATCAAAGGACCGCTGCTGCTCGACGGCAGCGGGAGCCTGCAACAGGGGCGCATGCAGTTTTCCGGCCAGGCCCAGGCCGCAGCAGGATATGAAGAGACCTTGGCGAGTTTGTTGAATTTGCTGGGACAGCGCCGTAGCAATAGCGAAAAAAACATCATCGCCTTAGAGTTCAGACAATGAAAAAACCATCCGTGAGCCCCCATACCTTCTCCTTTTCGCTGCGCCGCCTGTCGGCCGCCGCCTTGCTGTGCTGTTCCGTGGCCGGCATGCCGGCGCCCGTCTGGGCCGCGCCCGGCGATGAAGCGGCGCTCAATTTCGTCGGCGCCGACATCGAATCCGTGATCAAGGCCGTGGGCCATTACACCAACATCAATTTCGTCATCGACCCGCGCGTCAAGGGCACGATCACGCTGGTGTCGGAAAAATCGATCAGCAAGACGCAAGCCTTCGCGCTGCTGGCCTCGGCCCTGCGCCTGCAAGGCTATGCGGTGGTCTCCGGCGATGGCTATGCGAAAGTGGTGCCGGAAGCGGACGCCAAGCTGCAATCCGTGCCGACCCAGGTGGGCAACGGCAGCAGCCAGGTGAAGGGCGACCAGATCGCCACCCAGGTGTTTTACCTGAACTACGAATCGTCGGCCAACCTGCTGGCCGTGCTGCGCCCTTTGATTTCGCCGAACAACACGATCAACGCCAACCCGGGCAACAACTCGCTGGTGATCACCGATTACGCGGATAACCTCAAGCGCCTGGCGAAGATCATCGCCGCGCTCGACGTGCCCGCCTCGACGGACCTGGACGTGATCCCCGTGCGCTATGCCATCGCTTCCGACCTGGCCTCGATGGTGAATAAACTGATGGAAGGCGGCAATGCGGGCGGCGCCGCAGGGGCCGACGCGGGCAAGGTATCCGTGCTGGCCGACCCGCGCACCAATTCGCTGGTGCTGCGCGCGCCATCGGCGGCGCGCGCCAACCTGGCCAAGTCGCTGATCTCGAAGCTGGACCAGCCCACCACGCAGCTGGGCAACGTGCACGTGGTGTACCTCAAAAATGCGGACGCCACCAAGCTGGCGCAGACCCTGCGTTCGGTGGTGACGTCGGACGGCACGGCCGCTTCGGCGCAGCAGCCGGGCAACAACAGCCTGAATACGAATAACCAGAACAACCAGGGCGGCGGCATGAACACCACTGGCCTGGGCGGCAATACGCAAAGCGGCACCACGGGCGGCGCTTCGCTGAGCAACGGGCCGCAGCAGCTGTCCTCGGGCGGCGCGGCAGGCTTCATCCAGGCCGACGCCTCCACCAATACCCTGATCCTGACGTGCAACGAGGCCGTCTACCGCAACCTGCGCGCCGTGATCGACCAGCTCGACGTGCGCCGCGCCCAGGTCTACATCGAGGCGCTGATCGTCGAAGTGACGTCGGCCAAGGCCTCCGAGTTCGGCGTGCAGTGGCTGGGGCTTTCCGGCGACAGCAGCAGCAGCTACCGCGTGGGCGCGCTGCAGTCGTTCGCCGGCGGCACCGACAACAATATCGCCAAGCTGGCGCTGGGTGGCGGCAAGGTGCTGCCGACGGGCGGCCTGACGCTGGGCATCTTCAAGCAGATCAACGGCGCGCTGGGCCTGGGCGCCGTGGCGCATGCGCTGGAATCGGACGGCAACGCGAACATCCTGTCGACGCCGAACCTGATCACCCTGGACAACGAGCTGGCGACCATCAAGGTGGGCCAGAACGTGCCTATCCTGACGGGCCAGTACACCAGCACGGCCGGCACCAACACCAACCCGTTCCAGACCATCGACCGCAAGGAGGTGGGCCTGACCCTGAAGGTGCGCCCGCAGATTTCCGAAGGCGGCACGATCAAGCTGGGCATCTATCACGAGACGTCGAGCGTGGACAAATCTACCTCGACGGCCGTCAGCGGCATCACCATCAACAACCGCGTGATCGAAAACAATGTGCTGGCCGACGATGGCCAGATCATCGTCCTGGGCGGCCTGATCGAGGACAGCACGGGCGACAACGCGGAAAAAGTGCGCGGCCTGGGCGACATTCCCCTGATCGGCAACCTGTTCAAGTACCAGACGCGCGAGCGCAAGAAAACCAATCTGATGATCTTCCTGCGCCCCGTCATCGTGCGCAACAAGGAGCAGAGCGGCAGCCTGGCGGCCGACCGCTACGACTACATGCGCTCGGCCGAGACGGCCGCCGTACCGGCGTCGGGCAATCTGATGCTGAAAGACCTGGGCACGCCCGTGCTGCCGGCCCTGCAGGATGGCCAGCCCGTTGGCGGCAGCATGGTGACGCGCCCCGTGCCGCCGGCGCCGACGCCGCCGCCAGGCGCGCCGGCCAACGCGGCCACGCCGCCGCAGTCGCTGCTGCAGCAGTATCAGCAACAGCCGCAACAGCCGCAGAAGTGATGGGACAGTCATGAGTAATCTGCTTCCCTACGCCTACGCGCGCGATTTTGGCTTGCTGGCCCGGCCCGGCGCCGTTGACGGCGCCCCCGTCGAGGTGCTGGTGGCCGCGTCGACGGCGCCGGCGGCGATTGCCGAAGTGTCGCGCCGTTTCGGCCAGATCCAGCTGACGGTGCTGCCGCGCGGCGACCTCGATGCGGCCATTGCCGGCGCCTACGCGGGCGGCGGCGGCGACGCGTCGCAGATGGCCGATGAATTCGACGCCGACCTGGATTTGACAAAACTGCTGCAGGACGTGCCGGCCATCGAGGATTTGCTCGAATCGTCCGACGACGCGCCCGTCATCCGCATGATCAACGCGCTGCTCACGCAAGCGCTGCGCGAAGGCGCGTCCGATATCCACATCGAGCCGTTCGAGCAGACGTCCGTCGTGCGCTTCCGCATCGACGGCAGCCTGCGCGACGTCGTGCGTCCCAGGAAAGCCATCCACGGTTCGCTGATTTCGCGCATCAAGATCATGGCGCAGCTCGACATCGCCGAAAAGCGCTTGCCGCAGGACGGCCGCATCACCCTGCGCGTGGGCGGCAAGCCCGTCGACGTGCGCGTCTCGACCCTGCCCACCGGGCATGGCGAACGGGCCGTGCTGCGTTTGCTGGACAAGGAAGCGGGGCGCCTCGACCTGCAGCACCTGGGCATGAGCGCGCCCATGCTGGGACAGTTCGACGGCCTGATCACGCAGCCGCACGGCATCGTGCTCGTCACGGGCCCCACCGGCTCGGGCAAGACGACGACCCTGTACGCGGCGCTGTCGATGCTCAACGCCACCACCACGAACATCCTGACGGTGGAAGACCCGATCGAGTACGACCTGGCCGGCGTCGGCCAGACGCAGGTCAATCCGCGCATCGACATGACATTTGCCAAGGCGCTGCGGGCGATTTTGCGGCAAGATCCAGATGTGATCATGATCGGCGAGATCCGCGACCTGGAAACGGCGCAGATCGCCGTGCAGGCATCCTTGACGGGCCACCTGGTGCTGGCGACGCTGCACACGAACGACGCTTCGGCGGCCGTCACGCGCTTGCTCGACATGGGCATCGAGCCGTTCCTGCTGTCGTCGTCGCTCCTAGGTGTGCTGGCGCAGCGCCTGGTGCGCAAGCTGTGCGGTTCCTGCAAGACCTTCGACGGCCAGTACTGGCAGGCGGTCGGCTGCGAGCATTGCGGCCAGACGGGCTACCAGGGCCGCGTGGGCGTGTACGAGCTGCTGCGCACGACGGAGCAGATCCGCGCGCAGATCCACAACCGGGCCTCGGAAGCGGAAGTGCGCGCCGTGGCCCTGCAGGACGGCATGACGAGCATGCGCGACGACGGCGAACGCTGGCTGCGCGACGGCACCACCACGCAGGCCGAGTTGCTGCGCGTGACCAAAGACTAGGCCCGCCACCATGCCCGCATTCCGCTATGAAGCCGTCGACGCGCAAGGCGCCACCCGCAAGGGCGTGCTCAATGCCGACAGTCCCCGTTCCGCGCGCGCCGAGTTGCGCGTGCAAGGCCTGGTGCCGCTGGCCGTCGAACCGATCGCCGCGCAGGTCGACGCCGCCGGCGTGACCAAACGGCGCGGCTTCGGCGAGCGCCTGTCCAGCACCGAGCTGGCGCTGTTTACGCGCCAGCTGGCCAGTTTGCTGGAAGCGGGCCTGCCGCTGGAGCAGGCGTTTTCCGCGCTGCTGGAACAGGCCGAGCGGCCTTACCTGCGCGACCTGATCGCCTCGATCCGTTCGGAAGTGATCGGCGGCGCCGCGTTTTCCGACGTGCTGGCGCGCCATCCGCGCGATTTCGCGGAAATTTACCGGGCGCTGGTGGCGTCGGGCGAGCAGATCGGCCATTTGTCGCGCGTGCTCTCGCGCCTGGCCGACTATATCGAGCGGCGCAATGCGCTGGTGCAGAAGGTCAAGCTGGCATTCACGTATCCGGCCATCGTCACGGTGGTGGCGTTTTCCATCGTGATTTTCCTGCTCACCTATGTGGTGCCGCAGATCGTCTCCGTATTCGCCAATACCAAGCAGAAGCTGCCCATGCTGACGGTGATCATGCTGGCGCTGTCGGACTTCGTGCGCAACTATGGCCTCGTCGTGGCCGTGATCCTGGCCGGCGCCTGGTTCGCCTGGCGCCGCGCGCTGCAGCAGCCGGCCCTGAAACGGCGCTGGCATACCTGGCTGCTGACGGCGCCCCTGTACGGCAAGTTCGAGCGCAGCCTGAACACGGCGCGCTTCGCCAGCACCCTGGCCATCACCACGGGATCCGGCGTGCCGATCCTGCGCGCGCTCGACACCAGCCGCGACACGCTCACCAACGTGGCGATGCAGGAACTGGTGGCTGACGCCAGCGGCGCCGTGCGCGAGGGCGTCAGCCTGGCGCGCGCGCTGTCGGCGCAAAAGCATTTTCCGCCCATGCTGATCCACATGATACGCGCGGGCGAAATCACGGGCGAGCTGCCGGCCATGCTGGAACGCGCCGCCAGCGCGCAGGAGCAGGACCTGGAACGCCGCACGCTCACCATCGCCGGCCTGCTGGAACCGGCCCTGATCCTGGCGATGGGCGTGGTGGTGCTGCTGATCGTGCTGGCCGTGCTGATGCCGATTATCGAAATCAATCAGCTTGTAAGATAAGTATCCAAGGAAGCCATGAAGCGTTTGCCTCAAGTTACAAGTTTGCTCGCCGTCGTGGCGCTGTCCGTGTCGCTGGCCTATTGGGCCATGCAGCTGTTCAAGGCGCCGCAGCGCCCCATCAATCCGCCCCCCAATCCGGTGGTGCAGGATGCCAGCGTGGAGGCGGGCGCCTCGCTGTTCGGCGGCCAGGTCAGCGTGGCCACGGCCAGCAACTACCAGCTCAAGGGCGTGGTGGCCGCCGGCAATGGCCGCGGCAGCGTGGCCATCATCTCGACCGACGGCAAGCCCTCCGTCGCCTTGCCGGAAGGCGCCGAAGTGGTGCCCGGCGTGACGGTGCTGGAAGTGCATGCGCGCCACGTGCTGCTGCGCGACGGCGGCGTGAGCAAGCGCATCGACCTGGTGGCCGACGACAAGGCGCTGGCCTTGCCGGGGCAGGTGTCCGCCACCCCAGCGCCGGCCGCAGCCCCTGCGCCGGCCACGAACCTGGTGCCGCCGCCGCTGCCGATGGAGCAGCAGCGGCCGGCGACCATGATGCCGGCGCCGCAAGTGAGCAGCGTGCCGCCGCCGAATTAACGCTGTTTTTATCGTATTTTGCCGATGGCGCCATGCCGCCATCGCCACAGGAGTCTTCATGTTCTCGATTCGTGCCGTCCTGGCGGGCTGCGTGGCGGCGCTGTGCGCCTTGCCGCCGGCTGTCGCCGCCGTTCCCGCCGCCCCCACTACCTCCGCTGCCACGCCGGCCGTTCCCGCACCCGTCGCGGCGCGTCCGCGCATCGCCCTGGTGCTGTCGGGCGGCGGCGCGCGCGGCCTGGCGCATATCGGCGTCTTGAAAGTGCTGCAGGAGCTGCATGTGCCGATCGACATGGTGGTCGGCACCAGCATGGGCGGCGTGGTGGGCGGCGCGTATGCGGCCGGCGCCTCCGTGGCGGACCTGGAAAAGATGGCGCGCGAGACCAACTGGGCGCGCGTGGTGGCCGACAGGCCGCCGCGCGACGAACTGGCGTTCCGCCGCCGCGAGGAAGATTTGTTGCTGCCGTCGCGCATCGAGTTTGGCACCAGCCGCAACGGCATTTCCACGCCGCCGTCGGCGGCCAGCAATGCGGCGCTGGAAATGGCCTTGAACCGGCTGCTGCCGGCCGGCATGCGCGACCGCCCCGCCAGCCAGCTGCCGCTGCCTTTCCGCTCGGTGGCGTCGGACCTGGTCAATGGCGAGCTGGTGGAACTGGTCGATACGCCCCTGTTCCTGTCGATGCGCGCCTCGCTGGCCGTGCCGGGCGTGTTTGCCCCCGTGCGCGTGAATAACCGGCTGGTGGTCGATGGGGGCCTGGTGCGCAACCTGCCCGTCGACATGGCGCGCGCCATGGGCGCCGACATCATCATCGCCGTCAACGTGGGCACGCCGCTGGCGCCGGAAAAAGAGCTGGGCAGCGCCATCGGCGTGGCGCAGCAGATGCTGCAAATCCTCACGGAACAGAATGTGCAGCGCTCGCTCAAGGAATTGCAGCCGCAGGATATCCTGGTGGCGCCGGATTTGACGGGCGTCAGTTTCCTCGACTTTGAAAACTATGCGCGCGCCATGCGCGCCGGCGAGCAGGCGGCGCAGGCCCTGGCCGCCCGCCTGGCGCCGCTGGCCCTGCCGCCGGAACAGTATGCGGCGCGCGAGCAGCTGCGCCTGGCCGCGCCGGCCCTGCTGGACGTGGCCCTGCCGCTCACGCGCCTGGCCGTGGAGAGCGAGGGCGATATCAATCCGCGCATCCTGCAGGCGCAATCGGGCCTGGTGGAAGGGCAGTCCGTCAGCCAGGAAGATGTGCTCAAGGCGGCGGCCAAGCTGTATGGCCGCGGCGACGTGGCGCGCGTGGAGACGGAAGTGGTCGATTCCGGCGACCAGCGCGCCGTCACCATCAAGGCCGTCGAAGCGCCGTGGGCCAGCAGCCGCCTGCGCGTGGGCCTGGAAGTGGGCAGCGATTTCAGGGACAGCAATACCTTTGCCCTGAAGCTGCTGCATGTGCGCTCGAATCTGAACAGCTGGGGCGGCGAATTGCGCAGCATGGCGCAGATCGGCACCACGCGCAATTTCGGGGTGCAGTACTGGCAGCCGCTGGGCGCCGGCAACCCGTGGTATATCGCGCCGTCGATCCAGTACAGCTCGCAGGCGGTCGACCTGTTCGACAAGGGACGGCGCAGCGCGCGCGTCGCTTACAGCGGCCAGGGCGCCAGCCTGGTGCTGGGACGCCAGTTCGGCTTCTGGGGCGACCTGCAGTTCGGCGTCTCGCGCAGCGAAGTCAAGGCCGGCGTCAGCATCCCGGCCGACCCGGCCTACCCGCAGGAGCGGGCGCTGGGCACCAACCAGTTCGTCCAGTTCCGCGTCGATACCCTCGATTCGCCCGGTTTCCCCACGCGCGGCGTGCTGTTTGACGCCACCTGGACGCGCGCCTCGACCACGGGTTCGGGCGAGACGGGCCTGGGGCGCTCCGCCATCACGGGCTTGAAGGCTTTTGGCCGCGGCAATTGGGCCGGCCATGTGTATGGCGAATGGGCGCGCGCGCAGCGGGGCGAGGCGCCACTCAGCCTGGGCGGCTTCCTGCGCCTGTCCGGCACGCAGTTCGAATCGGTGACGGGGCGCAGCGTGGCCCTGGCGCGCTTCGTGATGGCGCGCCGCATCGGCTCCCTGCCCAGCACCCTGGGCGGCGCCGTGCGGGCCGGCTTTTCGCTGGAAATGGGCGGCGGCTTCGATCAGAGCGAGCACTGGAAATCCACCAAATTCACGCAGGCCAGCAGCGCCTTCATCTCCGTCGATACGCGCTTCGGTCCCGTGTACGTGGCGTCGGGTGCATCGAAGGGCGGCGAGAGCACGCTCTACCTGTTCCTGGGGCCGGTCTGGTAGGGCGCGGCGGACGCCGTACTGCGGCGCAGGGCCGTGAAGGCGGCAAATTCCCATGAGCGAAAGCCCAGCAGCAGGGTAAAGCCGTCGCGCTCGGCGGGGGCCAGGCGGCGGTCGTTCTGGTGCAGGCGCGCCAGTTCCTCGGCCAGCTGGCGGATCTTTTGCACCAGCTCCTGCGCGCTCGACAGCGACAGGCGCGCCGGGATGCACATCAGGGTTTCGCCGGCACCGTCAAAATGCCCGCTGAAATAGTCGGCCACCACGTGTTCGCGGAAGTACTGCTGCACCGGGCCGTCGGCCAGCCAGTGGAAGGCGTTCGAGACGCGCAGGCTGTAGCGGTTCAACGGCTTGAGCTCGATCAAGCCCAGCCGGTCCAGCTCGGCCAGGCAGCCGATGCATTCGGCTTGCGTCAGCGCATACGTTTCCACCACCTGTTCCAGGCTCCAGTGGCCGAGGCAGCAGATCGCCACCAGCAGCAGGCGCGGATGCGCCACCAGCGACTTTTCCTGCACCAGGGTGAGCGTGTCGGCATGC
Organism: Janthinobacterium sp. P210005; assembly: GCF_036231865.1. Taxonomy (NCBI): domain Bacteria; kingdom Pseudomonadati; phylum Pseudomonadota; class Betaproteobacteria; order Burkholderiales; family Oxalobacteraceae; genus Janthinobacterium; species Janthinobacterium sp. P210005. The sequence goes on along the minus strand of NZ_JAZARC010000002.1, from coordinate 407,522 downwards.
GGCGTGATGTCGGCCGCGCCGCGCAGCACGTCTTCCATGGCGATGCCCGAGGCCTTGCAGATCAGGGCCAGGCGCGACAGCGACATGTCGTGCTGGCCAAACATGCGCTTGACGCTCGATTCGCTCATGCCGATGCGTTCGGCCAGCACTTTATAGGTGATGCCGGCGGCGCGCAGTTGCGTGCGCAGCACGCGCAAAACCAGTTCGGGTGAACTCACGGATATCCTTTTTGATAAGTTTGGTAGCGGGTAACGGTACCGAATGTAGCCCTTAATGGCACTTTGCACAAGGTGATAGTACTTTACGGCAAAAGAGATGACACTCCCGCTTGTGGCTCGCACGGCGCGCTACAACCAGGCAACTCATCCACTTGTAGAGGTTATTCATGTCCTTCAAATTACGTTTCCCCGCAGCGCTGCTGGCGCTGGCCGCCATCGCTCCCTTGCATGCATCGGCAGCCGATCCTGCGCCGGGCCCCATCTACATGGGCGCCAGCTATGGCTTTCGCGCCAGTACCGGCCTCGACTGCGTGCCGGGACAAAACGATTGCGACAAAAGCAGCAAGCGCAACGGCAAGGCCTACGTGGGTTACAGTTTCGACGCGCTGCCGTTTCAGGGCGGCGTGGCCCTGCCTTCGATTGAGCTGGTGGGGTATATGGGCGGCGAAGTGAAGTCCGGCTTCGACACGGGCGCCGGCCGGCGCGCGGGCCGCGGCAAGTTCACGGGCCTCGGCATGCAGGGCGTGCTCGGCTACCAGTTTGACGCGTTCACCCTGAGCGGCCGCCTGGGCGCGGCTTACACGCAGGGCAAGGTCGATTATCTGGGCGGCGGTTCGGACAAGAAGGACAAGATCGGCCTGACCTACGGCATCGGCGCGGCGTATGCGCTGAACAAGAACTGGGCGCTGCACCTGGACTGGGACCGCGTGCCGGTCAAGTACAGCAGCAAGCAGACGACCAAGGTCGACATGTTTTCGCTGGGCGCGTCCTACCGTTTCTAAGGGGATGCTGCTGCGGCAGAGAGTGGCCTGATGGCGGACGCCCCATGCAAGGGGTGTCCGCGGGCGGCCTATTTGTCTATTTCGACTTTCAACAGCAATTTCGCCAGCAGCCGTTTTTCCTGCTGGCGCTGGCCTGACACGGTCTTGACGTGCGCCCCGGCGGCGCGCTGCAGGGCTGCAGTGGCGACGGGGTTGCGCGGTTTTTGCGAGGGTTCGACGCGGAACTGCATTTTTTGCCGCGTCGCCAATGCCTTGTTTGCCATCGGTCCCCTCCCTGATTACAGCACGTAGCGCGACAGGTCTTCGTTGACCGACAGCGCTTCGAGGCGTTCGTTGACATACGCGGCATCGATCACCAGCAGGTTTTCCGTGCTGCTGCTGCCTTCGCTGGCCGTAAACGACACTTCTTCCAGCAGTTTTTCCATCACCGTGTGCAGGCGGCGCGCACCGATGTTTTCCGTGCGCTCGTTTACCGAGTAGGCGATTTCCGCCAGGCGCGTGATGCCTTCCGGCGCAAATTGCAGTTTCAGGTTTTCCGTCGCCAGCAAGGCTTCGTACTGCATCGTCAGGCAGGCATCGGTGCTGGTGAGAATGCGTTCGAAGTCCGAGATCGACAGCGATTCGAGTTCCACGCGGATGGGGAAGCGCCCCTGCAGTTCCGGGATCAGGTCCGACGGTTTCGACAGGTGGAACGCGCCCGAGGCGATGAACAGGATGTGGTCCGTGCGGATCATGCCGTACTTGGTGTTGACGGTGGTGCCCTCGACCAGCGGCAGCAGGTCGCGCTGCACGCCCGCGCGCGAGACGTCGGCGCCGCCGGACTCCGAGCGCGAGGCGATCTTGTCGATTTCATCGAGGAAGACGATGCCGTTCTGCTCGACGTTCTGGATCGCCTTCTGTTTCAGTTCATCTTCGTTCAGCAGCTTGGCCGCTTCTTCCTCGACCAGCAGTTTCAATGCTTCGCGGATCTTGACCTTGCGCGCCTTCTTGCGCTGTCCGCCCACGCCCGAGAACATGGACTTGATCTGCTCCGTCATTTCTTCCATGCCCGGCGGCGCCATGATTTCCATCTGCGGGCCCGCCTCGGCCAGCTCGATCTCGATTTCCTTGTCATCGAGCTCGCCCTGGCGCAAGCGCTTGCGGAAGGTCTGGCGCGTGCTGTCGCCGCTGCCCGTGTCCACGGCCGCCGCCGTATTCGGCGTGAAGCCGAAGTCGCGCGCCGGCGGCACGAGGATGTCGATCACGCGGTCTTCGGCCGCATCTTCGGCGCGCGCGCGCACTTTCTTCATTTCCAGCGCGCGCGTCTGCTTGATGCCGATGTCGATCAGGTCGCGGATGATGGTGTCGACGTCGCGCCCCACATAGCCCACTTCCGTGAACTTGGTCGCTTCGATCTTGATGAACGGCGCCTCGGCCAGCTTGGCCAGGCGGCGCGCGATTTCCGTCTTGCCGACGCCCGTGGGGCCGATCATGAGGATGTTCTTGGGCGTGATTTCATGGCGCAGGGGCTCGGCCACCTGCTGGCGGCGCCAGCGGTTGCGCAGGGCGATGGCGACGGCGCGCTTGGCCTTGGCCTGGCCCACCACGTGCTTGTCGAGTTCGGTGACGATTTCCGACGGGGTCATGTTCATGATCATAGTTGGCTTTCTATCTTTCTTTTGCGTAGAGTGCCCGAAAAACGTTCAGGGCAAGGCGCTTGGCCGCAGGCAGTACTTTTTTGTACGCCCAGGCCATGCAACGCAGCCATGGGCGTTTTCTCGGGGACTCTTAGTCCAGGGTCTCGATGATGTGGGACATATTCGTGTAAATGCACAGTTCCGCGGCGATGGTCAGCGATTTTTTGACCACCTCGGCCGGCGAGAGCTCCGTGTTTTCCTGCAGCGCCTTGGCGGCGGACTGGGCGTAGGTGCCGCCCGAGCCGATGGCGCCGATGCCGTCTTCCGGTTCCAGCACGTCGCCATTGCCCGTGATGACCAGGGTCGACTCGCTGTCGGCCACCAGCAGCATCGCTTCCAGGCGGCGCAGCACGCGGTCGGTGCGCCAGTCCTTGGCCAGTTCGACGGAGGCGCGCAGCAGGTTGCCCTGGTGTTTTTCCAGCTTGCCTTCGAAGCGGTCGAGCAGGGTGAATGCGTCGGCGGTGCCGCCGGCAAAGCCGACCAGGACCTTGCCCTGATACAACTTACGCACTTTGCGGGCCGTGCCCTTCATGACGATGTTGCCCAGCGTTACCTGGCCGTCGCCGCCCAGGGCGACTTGCTTGCCGCGCCGGACGCAGAGGATGGTGGTGCCGTGAAATTGTTCCATAGTGACCTCAAAAGATTCGTGCCGATGCGTGCAAGGCCATGCGATTGCGCGCCCATGGCTCAAAAGTGGGGATGGAAAAGGCAATTGCAAGCGGCAGTGTTTGCTTCAGTGTAGTCGGCGCGGGACGAAAAAAAAGCACGCAACCGGAGGTCGTGTGCTTTTTTATTCGCCATCGCGGGCCGCCGGGGCGGCCGCGCAAGGGGAGGGCGATCAGTCGCCGTACAGCTTTTGTTTCAGTTCGCGCCGTTGCTGGGCTTCCAGCGACAGGGTGGCGGTCGGACGGGCGATCAGGCGCGGGATGCCGATAGGCTCGCCCGTTTCTTCGCACCAGCCATAGTCGCCGGCGTCGATGCTGGCGATCGATTGCTGCACTTTCTTCAGCAATTTGCGTTCGCGGTCGCGCGTGCGCAGTTCCAGCGCATGCTCTTCCTCGATGGTGGCGCGGTCGGCAGGGTCCGGTACGAGCACGGTTTCACGCAAGTGTTCCGTGGTTTCGCCAGCGTTTTTCAGCAAGTCTTTTTCGAGCTGCTGCAGGCGCGCCTTGAAGAATGCCAGTTGTGCCGGATTCATGTAGTCATCTTCGCTCATGGCGCGAATTTGGTCTTCGCTGATGAGAGGGATGTCTTGGTTGGCGGCCGGGGTCGATTTATTAGTTTTGGTCATAACTTCGCTTACCTTCGATACGACAGAGTTTTCAAATTGATCAGTTGATGCGGCGATACCGAGCAACTGTACAGGTTCCGCTTGGCATTGCTGTCCCGCTGTACTGCGTGCGACCTTGGCTTGCCGGCGAAAGCCAGGACTACCGGCCGGCTAAGGTGCCATGTTGATAACTTTTTACCGCTCTATGCCAGTCGCGCTATGCGCGCGTCAACAGGCGTGTTGGGTGGATCGGTTGCATGCCTGGCATGCGGCCAGCGGCAGTTTGCCAGCATTTCATGACAGGCGAACGACATGGGCCGTTTTCGTCGCTGATTTTGGCACGCTTTGCTTTATATTGCCATCCCGATTTGTTGACTAGCCGATCAGAAACGGCTACTTGTTGGTTTATGCCAGCAAGACGGGTGTCAGACAGCGGGAAAGCGTGCTTAACTTTCCCTTTTGTTTCTGCTTTGCAACGGATACTTTGCAAAACCCGGCTAGTTTATACCAAACATTGTTCGAGTCCGCGAATAAAAATGTCTTTTGGTAGATTTTTGCCAATAAACACCATTTTGCTGCCGCGCACTTCATTTTCGCCCCATTTGGCGCCCAGGTCGCTGCCCATCAGCTGGTGCACGCCCTGGAAGACCACCTTGCGCTCGGCGCCCTGCATCAGCAGCACGCCCTTGTAGCGCAGCATGCGCGGGCCATACACTTGCACCAGGCCGCCGAGGAACTCGTCGAGCTTGGCGCTGTCGAACGGTTGCGTGCTCTTGAAAACAAAGGCGGCGATATCGTCGCTGTGCTGCGCATGGTGATGGTCGGCATGGCCGCAATCGGTGGCGCAGGCGTCGCTGTGCTCATGCTTGTGCCCGTGGCCGTGCTCATCTGCGTGCTCATGCGCGTGATCGTGGTCGTGGACGTGCGCCGTTTCGGTCGCCAGGAAATCCGGGTCCAGTTCCAGCTTTTCATTCAGGTTGAAGCCGCGGATGTCGAGCACCTCGGCCAGCGGCGCGCGGCCGAAATCGACCTTGGCGATGGGCGCGCGCGGGTTGATGCGTTTCAGGCGGCGCGTCAGCGCGGCCACGTCGTCTTCGCTGACGAGGTCGGTCTTCGACAGCAGCAGCTTGTCGGCAAAGCCCACTTGCCGCTGGGCTTCCTCGTATTCGTCCAGTTGCTTCATGGCATGGCGGGCATCGACTACCGTGAGGATAGCGTCGAGCATGTAGTGGCTGCCCACTTCTTCGTCGACAAAGAAGGTTTGCGCCACGGGGCCGGGATTGGCCAGGCCCGTTGTTTCGATGACGACGCGGTCGAACGCCAGCAAGCCGGCGTCGCGTTTGCGCGCCAGTTCCGTGAGGCCCACGATCAGGTCGCCCCGCACGGTGCAGCAGATGCAGCCGTTGTTCATCTCGATGATGTGTTCGTTGCTATCCTGCACCAGGATCTCGTTATCGATGTTTTCCTGGCCAAACTCGTTTTCGATCACGGCGATGCGCATGCCATGCTCTTCCTGCAGTATGCGGTTGAGCAAGGTGGTTTTGCCTGCGCCCAGGAAACCGGTGAGGATGGTGGTTGGAATCAGTGCCATGAGAGATGCCTTGTAATCGGTGGTGCCGCCGCGCAGGCGGAAGAATGCGGACGATTATGCCGGAATTTTGCAAAAGCTTGCAAATGTGCGCCCATCCGCTTGATATGGATCAGGCTGCCCCACCGGCGCCGCTGCCTACTTGAGCTTGGCGCGCGGGTGCGCCTGGTCGTACACGTGCGCCAGGTGCTGGAAGTCGAGGGCCGTGTAGACCTGGGTCGAGGTGATGCTGGAATGGCCCAGCATTTCCTGTACGGCGCGCAAGTCGCCCGACGATTGCAGCACGTGCGAAGCGAACGAGTGGCGCAGCACGTGCGGGTGCACGTTGGCGGGAATGTCCGTCGCCAGCGCGTGCGCCTTCAGGCGCAGCTGCAGCACGCGGGGTGAGATGCGCGTGCCGCGCGTGCTTAAAAACAAGGCAGCGCTGCCATCGGCCGCTGGCGGGCGCACGCCCAGCCAGGCGGTCAGGGCCACGAGGGCCGCCTTGCCGACGGGCACCTTGCGCATCTTGTTGCCCTTGCCCGTGACGATGACTTCGAAGCTGGCCATGTCGAGCCAGCCCAGCGAGGCGGGCTGGCCGCCGTCGGCCTTGCAATAATGGGTGTCCAGGCTGGTCAGTTCGGACACGCGCAAGCCGCTCGAGTACAGCAGTTCGAACATGGCGCGGTTGCACAGCTGTTCCGGTTCCGCGGCGCCTTGCTGGTGTTGCGCGGGCGCCACGAGGCGCACGGCATCGTCCACCGACAGGGCTTTCGGCAAGGTCTTGGCCCGCTTGGGGGCGCGGATGCCGTCGACGGGATTGGCGTCGAGCGGGGTCTCGCCGCTGAGCCAGTTGAAAAATCCCCGCCACGACGACAGCTTGCGGGCGATCGAACGCGGGTCGAGGCCGCCGGCATGCAGCTTGGCCGTGTAGCGGCGCACTTCATTGTGCGCCAGTGCCGTCCAGGGCGTATTGCCGCTCAGTTCCAGCAAGGTGCGCAAGTCGCGCCCGTAGGCGTCCAGCGTATGCGGCGACAGCTTGCGCTGCGTGGCCAGCTGCGCCAGATAGGCGTCGAGCCAGTCAGCCTTGCCGCGCGCCTCCATGGCGTGCTCAGGCAGGCGTGCTGGCGCGCAGCGCGGCCAGGGCGGCGCTGGCCGTGGCGCCGATATGCACGAGGAAGTCCGTGCCCATGCTCGAGGTAAAGCGTTCGCTGTCGGGCGAACCGAGCACCAGCAAGCCGAAGGTGCCCGTGGTGTTCGGGGCGCGCAGGGCGATCATGACGGTCGATTCGATCTTATCGGCCTGCAACCAGTGCACGGCTTCGAAATCGCGGTTGCTGCCGCAGTACGGCGCTTGCAGGCTGTTGGCGAACATGCGCACGTCGGCCGTCACATCTTCCGTGAACCAGCCGTTCGCGTGTTCCGGCAACACTTGCCACAGGCGCAGGCTGACGCAGGGCACGTCGAAATTGCTTTGCAAGGCGTCGACCAGCACGCGCGGCATGTCCGCGTCGTTGCGCACTTGCAGCATGGCCTGGTTCCAGCCGTGGAATTTGCTGGCGATGTCGCCATTTTCCTCGGCCAGGCGGCTCAGCTTGGACATGCGCAGTTCCAGCGCCTTGTACTTGTCGCGCATCACTTCCATCTGCCGCTCCTGCAGCGAGATGGTGCGTCCCGTCAGCGGGCTGCTCAGCTTGACCTCACCGAGCAGGGCGGTATGCTCTTCGAAGAAATTCGGGTGCTCGCTCAGGTACTGGGCGACGGTGCTGGAATCGAGTGTGGCGGTCATTGAGAATATCTGTCAGTGAAAGTTGAACACTTCATTCTAACCGAGAGTGCGGCGGCATAGGCGCAAAGGGGCCGGCGTCGATGCATTTTCCGCGCGCGCATGAAAAAAGCGGCATGGTTGCCCATGCCGCCTTGCATTCTTAGCTCAGCAATCACCCGCGGAGGGTGACAGGCCGGGCATTAGAAGTTGTGGTGTACGCCCAGACCGATGTAGGTCTTCGAAACAACATCCTTGCGGTTCGAGATGTCCGCGTACAGGTAGGTGCGCTTCGACAGGTTGTAGTCGTAGCCCAGCGATGCCTGCTTGGTCTTGGCCACGCCGTCTGGCGTTTTTTGACCGTAGCCAGCGCGAACCTTGCCTGGGCCGACGTCGTAGTTGGCGCCAACCAGCCATGCTTTGGTGTCGGTGTTGATGATCTTGAATTTGCTGTCATCCTGATGCTGGTACGACGCCATCAGTTTCAGTTCCGTTACCGGATTGAACGATGCGGCAACCGACCACAGCTTGGCTTGCAGGCCATTGCGCTCATACGCGGCCATACCGGCGAATTGGCCATAGTTGTACGTGGCCGAGATCGAGTATGGGTTCGACGCCGGTACGGCATTGGCTGGCACGAAGTAGTTGTTGGAGCCTGGCGGGTTGTTGACAGCTGCGTTGTTATTGGCTTCCTTGGCGGCGACAGTGGCGTTGAACTGGAAGCCGCTGATGACTGGCGAGTTATAGAACACGGCGTTCGAGAAGCGGTTACGCGAGTTGCCTGGCGCGCTCAGTGGATCGCTGGTGTAGCCGGCAACGGTCAGGTCGGTCTGGAAACCGGCGGTCGTAGGCATGCCCGACCATGGTTCGAATGCGGTGCTCGATTCCTGGAAAGCGGTCAGGCCACGGCCCAGGCGTACGGTACCGAAGTCGCCTTGCAGGCCGACGCGGCTTTGACCCTGGAACAGGGGACGCGAATTGATGCCCGAGGTGTTTTCGATGGTGCCCGTGTCGGATTCATAGCGAATTTCCAGTTGGAAAATAGCTTTCAAGCCATTGCCCAGATCTTCCGTGCCCTTGAAACCCAGCTTGTTGTTGTCGCGCTTGGTGACTTTGGTGGTTTCACCAGTCAATTTGCCCAGGCCAGCATCGATCGTGCCGTAGATTTGGACGGACGACTGCGCTTGTGCTGTGGCGGCAAAGGCGCCGAAGAGTGCGAGGGCAACGAGTGATTTTTTCATGTCTTATTCCCTATTAAAAGTGAGTTCCGTCCGAGATCCGAGCAGATTGAAATGCGCTAACTGTCGCGTTTCGATGAATGAACCTTAATTCGTCGGCGCGCAAGACGTGCGGGATTGGTCAAATGTGCGTGAAAAGATTGGTGAAAAGCGGCATAACTGCATGCCCCTGTTGTATTTTCGTAACGCACGGTTTCTGCCGATCCCGCGCCGAGGGCCAGCGTTCTTCCATCGTTGCGCCAGCGGCGCCTCGCCATCTTGGCGCGTCAGGGCCAGTACATTGTTGCGTTGAATCAAGTTCTTAAGCGGGCTTAGTCGGATTTATGACACAAGGACGTTACACTAAGGGACGGCCTGCATGGATGGGCCTGGAGATGGCTCACTATTATTAGAATCATTGACTCAATATCGAGAATCGATGGCAAATCGCGAAACATTAGGATTGATCAAGGGCGCACGCGCGGGCGATGTCGCTTGCCAGCTGGCGTTGGGACGGGTGTATCTGTTTGGACAGGGTGTGCCGCAAAGCCTGCCGACGGCCTTGCACTGGCTGGCGCGGGCGGCCCAGGAGGATAGCGAGGAAGCCTGCTTGCTGATCGGTACGCACGTGCCGTTCGAAGTGGCGCAACCGGCAGCCAAGGCGCTGATTCCCTATTACGCGCAGGCGTTCGATGCGGGCCTGGTGCAGGCGGGCCTGGTGCTGGCGCAACTGGTGCTGGGCAATGCCGCCAGCCACTGTGAAGCCTTGCGCGCCAAGGCGCGCGTGGCGCTGGACGCCGCCGTGCGGGCCGGCTTGCCCGATGCACAATGGTTGTTGTCCATGCAAGAGGGATCGCTTGCCGCTGCCGGGCCGGACACCAGCCTTGCTGGCGAGCAAGTCCTCAATGGCGACGCGCCGCTGTACTCGTGGCTGGAGCAGGCCTGGAGCCAGGGCAACCATGCGGGCTTCCTGTCGCAAGGCTTGCCGCTGGCGCGCGAGTTGCTGCAGCGCCAGGCGGCGGCCGGGGCGCGCACGATCGCCCTCGACGCGCAGCAGGTGTTGCTGCTGTCGCGTTGCGCCCAGGCCCTGGCGCCTGGCGGCGATGCCGAAGGCTGGCAGTGTTGCGAGCTGGCCGCGCATGGCGGTGACCGTACGGCGCAGCTGGAGCTGGGACTCGGCTATGCGCGCATGGATGCGCATGGCCAGCGGCTGGCCACGCGCAACGGCGCGGCCAATTTCAAGCGGGCCGTGCGCTGGCTGACGCAGGCTGGCGAGCAGGGATTGGCCGAAGCCTGGTTCGTGCTGTCGCGCATCTATACGAAACCGGAATTTTCCCAGCGCAATGTGGTCGAAGCCCATTCCTGCCTGGAGCGTGCCGCCGACCTCGGGCATGGCCCGGCCCAGCTCGAGTGCGGCATGCATGCCTGGCGTAATCGCCGCGATGGCGTCAACAACGATGTGCGGGCCGCGTACTGGCTGCTGCAGGCGCAGGCGCAAGGCAGCCGCGAGGCGGAGGCGGCGCTGGCGAAGATCGCGCCGCAAGGCGAACCCGGCGACTGGGGCCAGTGCGCCGCCATGCACGCCGATGGGCATTTACGGCAATTGGGCCAGAGCCATCCCCTGCTGGCGATGCGGCTGGCGCTGGCGCGCTGCTTTCATCTGTCGCGTGCCGAGGCATTGCTGCTCGATATACACGCGGCCGACCAGGGGCATTGTCTGTTGATCGATATCAGCGCCACGCATGGACGCGGCAAGCGGCGCCTGGCATTGATCCGCACGGCGCAGGAGCGCCAGTTGCTCGACCAGGCGGTGCGCCTGTTCGAGCGCGTCGATTGCGGCGTGGCGGGGCCGGAAGGCAATTACCGGCAGCGCCTGTACCGCCTGAAGTGCTACCTGGCGGAACTCGACGTTGCGCAGGAACAGCAGTTCCTGGCAGCCTGACTTTTCATTCGCTTACAGTTCGATCGTGCCTTCGAACACGGTCACGGCCGGGCCCGTCATCAGGACGGGATGGCCGGGGCCTTGCCAGGCGATCGACAGTTCGCCGCCGCGCGCGCTGATGCGCACGGGGGAATCGAGCAAGCCGCGCAAGATGCCGGCCACGGCGGCGGCGCAGGCGCCCGTGCCGCACGCCAGGGTTTCGCCCGCGCCCCGTTCAAACACGCGCAGTTTCACGTGCTGGCGGTCGACGATCTGCATGTAGCCGGCGTTGACCCTGCGGGGAAAGCGCGGGTGGTGCTCGATGCGCGGGCCCGTCGCGTCCAGGTCTTGCGCATCGACATCGTCGACCACTTGCACGGCGTGCGGATTGCCCATCGAGACGACGGACACCAGCACGGGCGACGTTTGGCCCGGCAGCGCCAGATCCAGCGGCCACACGGTGTCCTTGCCTTGCGCTATGCCGTCCAGACCGCTGGCATCGAACGGCACCAGCTTTGGCTCCAGCACGGGCGCGCCCATGTCGACCGTGATGCTGCCGTCGATCTCCAGGCGCGGCGCGATGATGCCGGCCATGGTTTCCACGCGGATGCTGGTCTTGTCGGACAAGCCTTTTTCACTGACGAACTTGACGAAGGCGCGTGCGCCGTTGCCGCATTGCTCGACTTCGCCGCCATCGTTGTTATAGATGCGGTAGCGGAAGTCGCAGCCGGGCAGGCGCGGCTTTTCCACCACGAGGATCTGGTCGGCGCCGATGCCGAAACGGCGGTCGGCCAGGCGCTGCCACTGGGCCGGCGTGAAGTCGATGTCTTGATGGATGGCGTCGATGACGATGAAGTCATTGCCGGCGCCATGCATTTTGGTAAATTGGAGTTTCATGGTCTGCCGTATCACTTGTGCTGGTTGTAGAACGATGCTTCGCCTTCCGGACGCGTCTTGAAGCGTTTATGCGTCCAGAAATATTCGGCCGGCGCTTCGCGCACGCGCTCTTCGATGAATTCGTTCATGCGGCGCGTGGCGGCCGTGATGTCGTCGCCCGGATAATCGTCCCACGCCGGGTAATACGTCACTTGCCAGCCCTGGTAGTTGGGCAGGAAGGTGGCGATGACGGGAATGACTTGCGCCTTGGCGGCCAGCGCCAGGCGCGCCGTGGCCGTCAGGGTGGCGGCGGGCACGCCGAAGAAGGGCACGAATTCCGCATCCTTTTCGCCGAAATCCATGTCCGGCAGCATGAAATACGGCAAGCCGTCGCGCAGTGCGCGCAGGATCGTCTTGATGCCGTCCTGGCGCGTAAACAGCTTGGGCGGCTTGAAGCGCGAACGGCCGTTGCGCAAGGCCTGGTCGAAGGCGGCGTTCTTTTGCTGCACATACATCGACGAGGCGGAAATTTCCATGGCCGTGGCGGCGCCGGCGACGTCGAGGCAGACGAAGTGCGGGCACAGCAGGATGGTCGGCTTGGCCGCGATCTGCTGGCCCGGGAAGGCGGGCACCTTTTTGATCAGGCGGTTCAGGCGCGCTTCCGACGACCACCACAGGATGCTGCGTTCCCACACGCTGCGCGAATATGCCTGGAAATGCTGGCGCGCCAGCGCCACGCGCTGGGCTTCCGTCAATTCCGGCATGCACAGGCGCAGATTCGTCAGGGCAATCTTGCGCCGCGTGGGCATGGCGATGAACAGCAGGCTGCCGACGGCCACGCCGAAGCGGCCGAGGATGGGCAAGGGCAGCCAGTGCAGCAGCCACATGAAGGCGATCAGCAGTCTCATGCCTGCTCCCCGGCGGCATCGGGCGCGGCGGGCGTGGGCGGCGGCGCGCCGCGCGGCACTTTATAGCGATTGTAGCTCCACAGGTATTGCGCCGGGCTGCGCGCGATCAATTGTTCCATGGCCGCATTGATGGTGCGCGCCTGTTCCGCCGAGGTGCTGTCGAGGGACTCGGTGAAGGGCACGAAATGCACGACATAGCCGCGCCCGCCCGGCAGGCGTTCCGCGTAGGTGATGATGACTTCGGCGCCGCCCATCTGCGCCAGCTTGGCGGGCAGGGTCATGGTGTAGGCGGGGCGGCCGAAGAAATCGGCCCACACGCCTTCGCCTTCCTGCGGCACCTGGTCGGGCAGCAGGCCGATGGGCTGGCCTTTCTTCAGGCATTTGGCGAAGATGCGCACGCCCGACATATTGGCCGGCGCCAGCATCAGGTTTTCGCGCGCGCGCGCTCCTTCGATCAGCGGCTTCAATGCGGCGCGCTTGGGCGGACGGTACATCACGGTGAGCGGCGTGCGCAGCGCGATTTGCTGGGCGACGATTTCAAAGCAGCCCAGGTGCGGCGTCAGGAAGACGATGCCGCGGCCATGCTGCAGCGCTTTTTCCACCAGTTCCCAGTTTTCCACCGTCGCATGGCGTGCCACGCGTTCGGCTGGCGCGCACCAGATGAACGGCAGTTCCAGCACGCTCTTGCCCGCTTCGGCCACGGCCGTGTGCAAGTGTTGCGAAAACCCCGCACCTTGCAGGTTCTCGCGCATGCGGCGGCGGTAGGACGGGGAAATGGCGTAAATTACCCAGCCGAGCGCAGCGCCCAGACCATGCAGGACGGGCAGGGGAAAGATCGATAAGAAGCGGAAAATTGGGACTAACATGTATAAGCGGTTTCCAGGAATGGCGTGTTGCCGTGCCAAAATTTTTTAAGAAGCGTAAAATACCACGTATGCAGTAACCGCTGAGTTAATAGACAACTTGCGATGCGGAATATAAATCTCGCTAAAGCGTCGCAGGCAAAATCCTCTTTACTGCGACAGAACATTCACATAGTAAACAGGAGCTTGCAATGTCAAACGACTATCTCTTCACTTCCGAATCCGTTTCGGAAGGCCATCCCGACAAGGTTGCCGATCAAATTTCCGACGCCATTCTTGACGCCATCCTGACCCAGGATCCAGCCGCCCGCGTGGCTGCCGAAACCCTGTGCAACACCGGTCTGGTGGTGCTGGCTGGCGAGATTACCACGCACGCCAATGTGGATTATATTCAAGTTGCGCGCGAAACCATCAAACGCATCGGCTACGACAACACGGAATACGGCATCGACTATAAGGGTTGCGCCGTGCTGGTGGCCTACGACAAGCAATCGCCGGACATCGCGCAAGGCGTCGATGAAGGTGCGGGTATTGACCTGGATCAAGGCGCTGGCGATCAGGGCTTGATGTTCGGTTACGCCTGCGATGAAACGGCCGAGCTGATGCCTGCCGCCATCCACTACGCGCACCGCCTGGTCGAGCGCCAGTCGCAGCTGCGCAAGGATGGCCGTTTGCCATGGCTGCGTCCGGACGCGAAATCGCAAGTCACGCTGCGCTACGTCGATGGCCGCCCGGTCGGCGTGCACACGGTCGTGCTGTCGACCCAGCATGCGCCGGAAATCTCGCACAAGCAGATCGAAGAAGCCGTCATCGAAGAAATCATCAAGCCGATCCTGCCGCGCGAATGGCTGACGGAGACCAAATTCCTCGTCAACCCGACGGGCCGTTTCGTCATCGGCGGTCCGCAAGGCGATTGCGGCTTGACCGGCCGCAAGATCATCGTCGACACCTACGGCGGCGCAGCCCCGCACGGCGGCGGCGCGTTCTCGGGCAAGGACCCGTCGAAAGTCGACCGTTCGGCAGCGTACGCGGCCCGCTACGTGGCGAAAAACATCGTCGCGGCCGGCCTGGCGCGCCAATGCCAGGTGCAGGTCAGCTACGCCATCGGCGTGGCCAAGCCGATCAACATCACCGTCTACACGGAAGGCACGGGCGTGATTCCCGACGCGGAAATCGCCAAGCTGGTGCTGGCGCACTTTGATTTGCGTCCGAAGGGCATCGTGCAAATGCTCGACCTGCTGCGCCCGATCTACCAGAAGAGCGCCGCCTACGGCCATTTCGGCCGCGAAGAGCCGGAATTCACGTGGGAACGCACGGACAAGGTCGCCCTGCTGCGCGACGCTGCCGGCCTGAAGTAATCTAGTCGGATTTGCAAGAAAAGCGCCCCGGCCTGCTGGCCGCGGGCGCTTTTTTTATGTGTTGTTACGTGGCAATGCCGTGCAAACAGGCTGGCGCGGCGGCCTTGACAATGATAAAATCCCGTGTCCGAGGAGCGTTGCGACGAAGAAATTCGCCAGGCTCGGAATATCCTGCAACTGCGCTCACGTACCTTTTTCAACAACTGAAAGGAGGGCGTGATGAACGCCGTACTCAAATCGCAACACGACTACACCATCGCCGATATCACCTTGGCCGCATGGGGCGACAAAGAAATCAAGATTGCTGAAACGGAAATGCCTGGCCTGATGGCCATCCGCGAAGAATTCGCGGCAGCGCAGCCTCTGAAAGGCGCGCGCATCACCGGTTCCATCCACATGACCATCCAGACCGCCGTGCTGATCCAGACCCTGGAAGCACTGGGAGCGCAAGTGCGTTGGGCATCGTGCAACATTTACTCCACGCAAGATCACGCCGCCGCCGCCATCGCTGCCGCCGGCACGCCGGTGTTCGCCGTCAAGGGCGAGTCGCTGGACGACTACTGGGAATACACGCACCGCATCTTCGAATGGCCGAACGTGGATGGCAAGGCCGTCTACTCGAACATGATCCTCGACGATGGCGGCGACGCGACCCTGCTGCTGCACCTGGGCGTGCGCGCGGAAACCGACCTGTCGGTGCTGGCCAATCCAGGCTCGGAAGAAGAAATCTGCCTGTTCAACTCGATCAAGAAGTACTTGCTGGCCGACCCGACCTGGTACTCGAAGCGCCTGCCGGAAATCCTCGGCGTGACGGAAGAAACCACCACCGGCGTGCACCGTTTGTACCAGATGCACAAGGAAGGCAAGCTGGCTTTCCCTGCGATTAACGTGAACGATTCCGTCACGAAATCGAAGTTCGACAATCTGTATGGCTGCCGCGAATCGCTGGTCGACGGCATCAAGCGCGCCACCGACGTGATGATCGCCGGTAAGGTCGCCGTCATCGCCGGTTACGGTGACGTGGGCAAGGGTTCGGCCCAGGCCATGCGCGCCCTGTCGGCGCAAGTATGGGTAACGGAAGTCGATCCGATCTGCGCACTGCAGGCGGCGATGGAAGGCTACCGCGTCGTGACCATGGATTACGCGTGCGAACACGGCGACATTTTCGTCACCTGCACCGGCAACTACCACATCCTCACGCACGATCACCTGACGCGCATGAAAGACCAGGCCATCGTCTGCAACATTGGTCACTTTGACAATGAAATCGACGTTGCTTCGTTGAAACAATACGAGTGGGAAAACATCAAGCCACAAGTCGACCACATCATCTTCCCGTCGGGCCGCCGCATCATCCTGCTGGCTGAAGGCCGCCTGGTCAACCTCGGTTGCGGCACGGGCCACCCGTCGTATGTGATGAGCTCGTCGTTCGCCAACCAGACGATCGCGCAGATCGAACTGTACGCGAACACGGCCAACTACCCGGTCGGCGTGTACACCTTGCCGAAACACCTCGATGAAAAAGTCGCTCGTTTGCAACTCAAAAAGTTGAATGCGCAGCTGACGGAACTGACGCAAGAGCAAGCCGACTACATCGGCGTGCGCACGGAAGGCCCTTATAAACCTGAACACTACCGTTACTGATCGGTAGTCCGGGGCTGTCACTCACCCTCCGAGGGCCGACGCCTGGCGCCGGCCTGACCTCACTTTTGACAGGCTAGAGAAATGCGCTTGCTACTGATTTGGTTTATCAATGCGGCGGCCCTGTTTGCCGTCCCTTATTTGATGCACTCGGTGACGATGAGCAGCGGCTGGACCGCGCTGCTGGCCGCTGCCGTGCTGGGGCTGGTCAATGCGCTGATCCGTCCCTTGCTGATCCTGCTGACCCTGCCCGTGACGTTCTTGTCGCTGGGCCTGTTCATTTTGATCATCAACGGCTTCATGTTCTGGCTGGTGGCGCAGATGATCGCTGGTTTCCATGTCGCCAGTTTCTGGTCGGCCGTGGGCGGTGCCATTCTGTACAGCATCATTTCCTGGGCCTTGTCGACCTTACTTTTGAGCAACGACGATGGAAAAGCATAACTTCAGTATTGAGTTTTTCCCGCCGAAAACCCCGGAAGGGGCGGAAAAGCTGCGCGCCACGCGTGTCAAGTTGTCTGAATTGCATCCGAAGTATTTCTCGGTGACGTTTGGCGCCGGCGGCACGACGCAGCAGGGTACGCTGGACACCGTGCGCGAGATCCTGGCGGCCGGCGAACAGGCCGCGCCCCATCTGTCTTGCGTGGGCGGTTCGCGCGAATCGATCCGCGCCGTGCTGGCCGACTTCAAGGCGGCCGGCGTGAACCGCATCGTGGCCTTGCGCGGTGACTTGCCGAGCGGCTATGGCGCCTCGGGCGAGTTCCGCTACGCCAACGAGCTGGTGGAATTCATCCGCGCCGAGACGGGCGACCATTTCCATATCGAAGTGGCTGCCTATCCGGAAGTGCACCCGCAAGCCCGTTCGCCGCAGGACGACTTGAACGCGTTCGCGCGCAAGGTGCAGGCCGGCGCCGATGCGGCCATCACCCAGTACTTCTACAATGCCGACGCGTATTTCCAGTTTGTCGAGCAGACGCAGAAGATGGGCATCAACGTGCCCATCGTGGCCGGCATCATGCCGATCACGAACTACACACAACTGATGCGCTTTTCGGACATGTGCGGCGCGGAAATTCCACGCTGGGTGCGTCTGAAACTGGCCAGCTTCGGCGACGACAGCGCGTCCATCAAGGCTTTTGGCCTGGACGTGGTGACGGGCTTGTGCGAACGCCTGCTGGAAGGCGGCGCGCCAGGCTTGCATTTCTATAGCATGAACCAGGCGGCGCCCACGACCGCACTGTGGCAGCGCCTGGTCAAGTAATCCCCGTCTGATCCGTCAGAGCAGATCGCCCTCGGTCACGATGTGATCGAGGGCGATGTCGTATTCGCCCTTGGGAAAGTGTGCCGCCAGGCAAGCATAGGCGATGCCCACCGTGCGCGGGCGGGGCGTGGCCGCCAGGGTGCGGTCGTAATACCCGCCGCCATAGCCGAGCCGGTACCGTTCCCCATTAAAACCCAGGCAAGGTACCAGCAGGGTGCCGGGCGCCGGGCGCAGGCGCAATTCGGCGGGCACGGCCACGCCCATGCCATCCTTGACCATCGCTTCTCCGGGCCGCCAGTCACTGAATGCCAGCGGCGCATGCTTTTCCAGCACCACCGGCAAGCTTAATTGCACGCCGCGCGCCGCCAGCTGCGCATACGCGCCGTGCAAGTCCGGCTCGCCATGCAGGGGCCAGTACACGCCCAGTTCCTCGATGTTTTCCTGCGCGCACCAGTCCAGCAGGCGCTGCGCGATGGCCGCATCCCACTGCGCGCGCGTGGCGTCGGGCAGGGCGCGCCGGGCCGCCAGCAAGGCTTTGCGCAAGCCGGCTTTTTCCTGTGGCGCAATGGGTGGCCGTGCAGCCGGATCGCATGTTATTCTAGGGTCGCTATTCATATCACCATCAAGTTAAGATTGAGAGTCGTACATTGATTTCCCCACTGAAATGGATTGCCGGCACGATGCTGTGTGTTGCATCGGCCTTGTCTCCCCTGGCCGCCCTGGCCCAGGTGTCCGCTACCGTAACGCCCGCCGCTCCCGACACGCGCAGCGAGGACGATGCCTTCCTGCTGCTGCGCGACGCCGCGCGCAAGGATGACGTCGAAAAAGCCGACTTTTATGCGGGGCGCCTGACGAATTACCAGATTCCCTCGTATGTCGACTATTATCGGCTGAAACCGCGCATCAAACAGTTGACCGAGGCACAATTTCGCGATTACCTGAACCGCTACAAGGGCAGCGCCATCGCCGACCGCTTCCGCAACGACTGGCTGCTGGAACTGGGCCGCAAGCGCGACTGGGTCGTGTTTGATGAACAATACCCGCAATTCGCCCTCGACGACGACACCCAGCTCAAGTGCTACGCGCTGATGTCGCGCGCCGCCAAGGGGCAGAACGTGGCGTCCGAGGCGCGCAACCTGCTCGTCTCGCCGCCCGGCTATGGCGAAGCGTGCGGCAGCCTGATCGCGGCACTGGCGCAAAATGGTCAGTTCGACACGAATGACCTGTGGGCGCAGATCCGCTTGGCGGGCCAGACCAATGCCACGGGCCCGGCCCGTCGCATCGCGCTGCTGCTGGGCGCCTCCGACGCGAAGATGGCGCAAGCCATCGACTTGCCGGCGTTGGTGCTGGCCAAGGGCGCGGGCGCCAGCCGTGCCGACCACGAAATGTACCTGGTGGCCGTCGGCCGCATGGCGAAAAGCACCTTGAAACTGGGCGTCGTGGCCCTGCAAAAGGCGAGCGCGCAATTGACGCCGCAGGAACAGGCCATCGGCTGGGCCAGCCTGGCCCTGCAAGCGTCGTATGCGCTGGCGCCGGAAGCGTTTGAATATTGGCAAAAAACTAATGGTGCCCCCCTGACCCAGGAGCAGATGCAATGGAAGGCGCGTATCGCCTTGCGTGAAGGCAACTGGCCACTGGTGAAGGCCGCCATCCAGGCCATGCCGGCGTCCTTGCGCACGGATCCCACCTGGGTGTACTGGCTGGCGCGCGCGCAGCAGGCGGAAACGCCGGGCCGCCCGAACCCGCAGGCGGACGCCCTGTACCGCACGATTGCCGACCAGTCGAATTTCTATGGCTTGCTGGCCAATGAAGAGCTGGGCAACCATCTGGTCTTGCCGCCGCCGGGCCAGCCGGTCAGTCCGACGGAAATCGCCGCCATGGCCGCCAATCCGGGCTTGCAGCGCGCCTTGAAATTTTTCAACATGCGCCTGCGCTTCGAAGGCACGCGCGAGTGGAACTGGGAATTGCGTTCGATGACGGACCGCCAGCATCTGGCGGCCGCGGAATTTGCGCGCCAGAACAATGTGCTCGACCGCATGGTCAACACCTCGGACCGCACGCGCCTGGAAGTGGACTATACGCAGCGCTACCCGACGCCGCACGACGACGTCATGCACCCGGCCACGCAAACCCTGGGCCTGGACAAGGCCTGGGTGTATGGCTTGATCCGCCAGGAATCGCGCTTCATCATGGATGCGCAGTCGCACGTGGGCGCCTCCGGTTTGATGCAGGTCATGCCGTCGACGGCCCGTTATGTCGCCAAGAAGATCGGCCTCACCGATTTCGTCACGGAAACGTTGAGCGATGTGCGCACCAACGTCTTGCTGGGCACGAATTACCTGAACATGGTGCTTGGCGGTCTTGACGGTTCGCAAGTGCTGGCCAGCGCCGCCTACAACGCGGGACCGGGGCGCCTGCGCATCTGGCGCGCCACCATGACGCGTCCGCTGGAAGGCGCCGTCTTTGCCGAGATCATTCCGTACACGGAAACGCGCGGCTACGTGAAAAACGTGATGGCCAACGCCACCTATTACGCTGCCCTGTTCGAGAAGAGCCCGCAGTCGCTGAAGGCGCGCCTGGGCACCGTAGGGCCGAAAAACAGCGCCGTTTCCGCCGATTTGCCATCATCCAACTAAAGTCCGCCGACCATGCAAACGACCATCCTTGATCCCAGCCTGACGCAAACCCTGGCCGCCGCGCGCGAGCCGGGCCTGACCCTCATCATCGGCAACAAGAATTACTCATCGTGGTCGATGCGCCCGTGGGTGGCCATGACGGCCTTCGGCATCCCGTTCCAGGAAGTGCGCGTGCTGCTCGACCAGAGCGACACGGCTACCAAGATCGCCGAATATTCGGCCTGCGGCCGGGTCCCCGTGCTGCTGGCGGGCGAGATCACGATCTGGGACAGCCTGGCCATCTGCGAATACCTGGCCGAGCAGTTTCCCGATAAACACATGTGGCCGCAAGACGTGGCCGCGCGCGCCATGGCGCGTTGTATCTGCGCGGAAATGCATTCCGGCTTTACCGGCTTGCGCACGGACATGTCGATGAATATCAAGGCAAAATTGCCGGGACGTGGCCGCACGGCCGCTGCGCAGGCCGACATCGGCCGCATCAGCGAAATCTGGGAAGAGTGCCTGTCGCGCTTTGGCCACCACCAGTTCCTGTTTGGCGACTTTTCCATCGCCGACGCGTATTTCGCCCCCGTCGTCATGCGTTTCCGCACGTATGGCGTGAGCCTGGCGCCGGCCCTGAACGCGTATTGCGAGCGCGTGCAGGCGCACCCGGCCGTGGCCCGCTGGATCACGGAAGCGCTGGCGGAAACGGAAGTCGCTGCCAAGCACGACGCGGAATTACCTGAATAAGAAAAGAGTGTTATGAAGATTTACACGGTCGGTGGCGCGGTGCGCGACCAACTGCTGGGCTTGCCCGTGAAAGACCACGACCACGTCGTCGTGGGCGCCACGCCGGAAGACATGCTGCGCCAGGGCTTCCGCCCAGTCGGCAAGGATTTCCCCGTGTTTTTGCACCCGAAGACGCAGGAAGAATACGCCCTGGCCCGCACGGAACGCAAGACGGCGCCCGGCTACCGGGGCTTTGTCTTCCACACGGCGCCCGACGTCACCCTCGAAGACGACCTGGTGCGCCGCGATCTGACCATCAACGCCATCGCCCGGGCCGAGGACGGGACGTTGACCGATCCGTTCGGCGGTATCGAGGATATTCGCAATAAAATCTTCCGCCACGTCTCCGACGCGTTCGGCGAAGACCCCGTGCGCATCTTGCGCCTGGCCCGCTTTGCCGCCCGTTTTCATACTTTTACTGTCGCGCCCGCCACCCTGGCCTTGATGCGCCGCATGGTGGCCGACGGCGAAGTCGACGCCCTGGTGGCCGAGCGCGTGTGGCAGGAAGTGGCCAAGGGGCTGATGGAAAGCCATCCTTCGCGCATGCTGACGGTGCTGCACGAATGCGGCGCCCTGGCGCGCATCATGGGCGAAATCACGCTGAGCGAGCGCTTGCTGCAAGTCGTCGACCATGCGGCAGCGCAAGGTCATGACTTGCCCGTGCGTTTCGCGGCCTTGATGCTGCGCATGAGCAAGGATGCCATCGAGCAACTGAGCGAGCGCTTGCGCGTGCCCAACGAGTGCCGCGAGCTGGCCGTCATGGCGGCGCGCGAACGGGACCATATCAATGGCGCGCTGGCGCTGAGCGCCGAAGCCGTGGTGAGCTTGTGCGAGCGCTGCGACGGCTTGCGCAAGCCGCAGCGCTTTGCGCAACTGCTGCAAGCCGTCGCTTGCGACGGGCTGGTCACTGGCGATTTCCCTCAGGCGGCGCGGCTGCAGGGCGGATTGGACGCGGCGCGCGCCGTGAATGCGGGTGCGCTGGCGCAAGGCTGTGCGGAGCCGAAACGCATCCCCGAAGTCATCCACGCGGCGCGGGTGGCGGCCGTGCAAGCGTTCCTGGCCCAGGCTTGAGTGGCGGGAATAGGCTACAATGGCGCCACAATGTTGCACCGCACAATACCAGCCTGACGTGCCGCAGCACCGCCCCCAGGAGTCGACGTGACCTTACCCAAGCTGTTTCAAAACCCGTTTCGCCGCTGGCTCAGCCGTAGCGGTGGCGGGCGTCCGACCGTGCTCGTCAAGCAATTGCATGAGCGCGACCGGCGCCGCATGATGAAGCATTTCCTGTCGCTCGAGAAAAGCGACCGCCTGCTGCGCTTCGGCAGCGCCTTGCCCGATGAACTCGTGGCCCAGTACGTGCAAAAGATGGATTTTTCGCGCGACATGATCTACGGCGTCTACAACAGCCTGTTCAAGCTGGTGGGCGTGGGGCACCTGGCGTTCGCGCCGAAGGACCAGTCGCCGGCGAAAAGTGTCGTCACGGACAAGGAACAGGTGGCGGAGTTTGGCGTATCCGTGTCGAAATCCATGCGCGGCATGGGCGTGGGGTCGAAACTGTTCGAACGGGCGGCGATTCACTGCCGTAACAACGATGTCGATACCCTGTACATGCATTGTTTGTCGTCGAACAAGACGATGATGCATATCGCCAAGAAGGCGGGCATGGAAATCCAGCGCGACTATGGCGAAGCCGATGCATATCTGAAACTGTTGCCGCCGAATCCGACCAGCATGCTGCAGGAAGCCGTGCAGGAACAGTTCGCCATGTTCGACTACACGTTCAAGGCCAATGCGCGCGCCGCGTTCAAATTGTGGGATCGCTTGCCGGGGCGCAAGAAGAAGCCCGGGCCGCCGTCACAATAAGGGCAGGGCCGTCGTATCCTTGATGCGCTGCAAGGCGAAGCTCGATTTCACGTCCAGCACGGCCGGGTGGCGCAGCAAGGTCGCCATCATGAAGCGCGAAAAGTGCTCCATGTCTTCCACGTGCACGCGCAACAGATAATCCATTTCGCCCGTCATCGCATAGCAGGCCACCACTTCCGGCCATTGCGCCACGGCCACGGCGAAGTCGGCGCGCGGCGAGGTATTCGTCACCAGATTCGGCGCCAGCACGCGCGCCGTGCTGTGCGCCGTGGCGTCGCTGTGCTTTTCCAGCCGTACGTTGACGTAGGCGAGCAAGCCCAGACCGATCTTTTCCGGATCCAGCAGGGCCACGTACTGGCGGATCACGCCCGCTTCTTCCAGCCGTTTGACGCGGCGCAAGCATGGCGACGGCGACAGGCTGACCTGCTCGGCCACGTCCTGGTTCGACAGGCGGCCATCGGCCTGCAGGACGGCGAGGATCTTGCGATCCGTTTTATCCAGCGTAATTTTGCTCATGCTTCCTCCGGTGGTTCTTGTTTCACGCAATATTATTGCGCAAATCATGATTGTTCGGGAGATCTTTGGCATTTAATGCCCACAGACCGCGCCTATACTGTGCGCTACTTCTTGGAGGAGACATCATGCAATTTCAGCCTTGGGATAACCCGATGGGTACCGATGGTTTCGAGTTCGTCGAGTATGCAGCACCAGACCCAAAAGCATTGGGCAAGCTGTTCGAGAACATGGGCTTCACGGCCATCGCGCGCCACCGCCACAAGGATGTGACCCTGTACCGTCAGGGTGACATCAATTTCATCATCAATGCCGAACAAGATTCGTTCGCGCAGCGTTTTGCCCGCCATCACGGCCCGTCCGTGTGCGCCATCGCCATCCGCGTCGACGACGCGGCCTTCGTGTACCGCCGCGCGCTGGAACTGGGCGCCTGGGGCTTCGACAATAAAACGGGGCCGATGGAGCTGAATATCCCCGCCATCAAGGGCGTGGGCGATTCCCTGCTGTACTTCGTCGACCGCTGGCGCGGCAAGGGCGCCGACAAGCCGGACGCGGCCGCACCAGGCGGCATCGGCGACATCAGCATCTATGACGTCGACTTCGTCGCCATTCCCGGCGCCGTCGCCAACCCCGTCGGCCATGGCCTGACGTATATCGACCACCTGACGCACAATGTGCACCGTGGCCGCATGAAGGAATGGGCGACGTTCTATGAAAGCCTGTTCAACTTCCGCGAAGTGCGCTATTTCGACATCGAAGGCAAGTTGACGGGCCTCAAATCGAAGGCCATGACTTCGCCGTGCGGCAAGATCCGCATTCCGATCAATGAATCGTCGGACGACAAGTCGCAGATCGCCGAATACCTGGACCAGTACCATGGCGAAGGCATCCAGCACATCGCCCTGGGCACGGACAATATCTACGCGTCCGTGCAAGGCATGCGCGATACGGGTATCGATTTCCAGGATACGATTGAAACTTACTATGAGCTGGTCAACCGCCGCCTGCCGAACCATGGCGAGCAGCTGGAAGAACTGCGCCGCCTGCGCATCCTGATCGATGGCCACAGCACGGAAAACGAACGCGAGCTGCTGCTGCAAATCTTCACGCAGACGGTGATCGGCCCGATCTTCTTTGAGATCATCCAGCGCAAGGGCGACCAGGGCTTCGGCGAAGGCAATTTCCGCGCCCTGTTCGAATCGATCGAGCTGGACCAGATCAAGCGCGGCGTGCTGAAAGATACGAACGCCGCGTAATGTTGCTCTGTAGCAAATAGTAGTGAAAATGGTACCCGCCCGGGAGTGCAGCGCAGCAAAGAACTGCGCGCATTCCTGTGGTAGTCTACGACAAACAAGTCATTTTTCCGCACCGGCATTGTCCACAAGGCACAGCCGGTACGTGTGAGTTCAACCGACTTTGCACGCGTAGCACAGAGAATAATGGAGACAAGTAATGAATGCACCAATCAAGGGCTCGAGTCTTGAGCCGGGCGCGCACGCGTCCGAAATTTCCCTGAACGACAAATACACGCTGGAGCGCGGTCGCGCCTTCATGACGGGCACGCAAGCGCTGATCCGCCTGCCCATGCTGCAGCGCGAGCGCGATTTGAAGGCGGGCTTGAATACGGCCGGCTATATCACCGGTTACCGCGGTTCGCCTGTGACGTCCGTCGACATGACGGCGATCAAGGCCAAGAAATATCTCGATGAACACCACGTCAAATTCCATCCGGGCCTGAACGAAGATCTGGCCGCCACGGCCGTCTGGGGCACGCAGCAAACGAATCTGTTCGAAGACGCCAAATACGACGGCGTGTTTGGCATGTGGTACGGCAAGGGCCCCGGCGTCGACCGCTGCGGCGACGTCTTTAAACACGCGAATAACGCCGGCTCCGCCAAGCATGGCGGCGTGCTGGTGCTGGCCGGCGACGACCATGCGGCGAAATCCTCGTCCACGGCGCACCAGTCCGACCATATCCTGAACGCTTGCGGCATCCCCGTGCTGTACCCGTCGTCGGTGCAGGAATACATCGACTACGGCTTGCACGCCTGGGCCATGAGCCGCTACACGGGCCTGTGGGTGTCGATGAAATGCGTGACCGACATCATCGAGTCGGGCGCCGCCGTCGATTTCGACCCGGACCGCGTGCAGATCACCCTGCCGACCGACTTCGAAATGCCTGCCGGCGGCTTGAACATCCGCTGGCCCGACACGGTGCTGGAACAAGAAGTACGCATGAACAGCTACAAATGGTATGCGGCGCTGGCGTATGCGCGTGCCAACAAGCTCAATAAAATCATCTGGGACAGCCCGAAGGCGCGCATTGGCATCATCACGGCCGGCAAATCCTACCTGGACACGCGCCAGGCGCTGGCCGACCTGGGCATCGACGAACAGACGGCGTCCGACATCGGCATCCGCCTGTACAAGATCGGCATGACGTGGCCGCTGGAAGCGGACGGCGTGCATGAATTTGCCAAGGGCCTCGACGAAATCCTCGTGGTGGAAGAAAAGCGGCAAATCCTCGAATACGCGCTGAAGGAAGAACTGTACAACCTGAAGGACGGCGAGCGTCCGCGCGTGGTCGGCAAGTTCGATGACACGGGCGAATGGAGCAACCAGAAGGGCACCGGTCACGGCGACTGGCTGCTGCCGGCCACGTATGAGCTGAACCCGGCCATGATCGCCCGCGCCATTGCCAGCCGCATTTCGCGCTATTACGCCGGTCATCCGGTGGAGCAGCGCGTGAAGGAACGCATCGCCTATCTGGAAGCGAAGGAAAACGTCCTCAAGGCCATCAGCGTGAAACCGGATCCGCAAAAGGACCGCACGCCGTTCTTCTGCTCCGGCTGCCCGCACAACAGTTCGACCAAGGTGCCGGAAGGCTCGCGCGCGCTGGCCGGCATCGGCTGCCACTACATGGTGCTGTGGATGGACCGCGAAACGTCGACATTCACCCACATGGGCGCCGAAGGCGTCACGTGGGTGGGGCAGGCGCCGTTCACGAATGAAAAGCACGTATTTACCAACCTCGGCGACGGCACGTATTTCCACTCGGGCATCCTGGCCATCCGCGCGGCCGTCTCGGCCAAGGTGAACATCACTTATAAAATTCTGTTCAACGATGCGGTGGCCATGACGGGCGGCCAGGAATTCGACGGCCCGCTGTCGCCGGCCATCATTTCGCGCCAGATCGCCGCCGAAGGCGTCGGTCCCATCATCGTCGTCACGGATGAACCGGAAAAGTACCCGGACGATTACGCCTGGGCGGAAGGCGTCACCGTGCGCCACCGTTCGGAACTGATGGACGTGCAGCGCGAACTGCGCGACATGCCCGGCGTATCGGCCATGATCTACGACCAGACCTGTGCTTCGGAAAAACGCCGCCGCCGGAAACGCAATGAATACCCGGACCCGGCCAAGCGCGCCGTCATCAACGAAGCCGTCTGCGAAGGCTGCGGCGACTGTTCCGTGCAATCGAACTGCCTGTCGGTGGAACCGCTGGAAACGGAACTGGGGCGCAAGCGCCAGATCAACCAGTCGTCCTGCAACAAGGATTTCTCGTGCACGACGGGTTTCTGCCCCAGTTTCGTGACGGTGGAAGGCGGCGGCTTGAAAAAGCCGAAGAAGGCGGCTGCTGCCGACAAGGACGCGCCAGCTGCGCCAGCCTTGCCGACGCCAGTCATTCCGTCAACGGCTGAGCCGTTCGGCATCCTGGTCACCGGCATCGGCGGCACGGGCGTTGTCACCGTCGGCCAGATCCTGGCCATGGCGGCCCACGTGGAAGGCAAGGGTTGTTCCGTGCTGGACATGAGCGGCCTGGCGCAAAAAGGCGGCCCCGTGATGTCGCACGTGCGCCTGGCGGACCGCCAGGAAGATATCCACTCGACGCGCGTGGGCACCGGTGCGGCTGACCTCGTCATCGGCTGCGACCTGATCGTTACGGCCAGCCGCGACGCCCTGTCGCGCATGGGAGAGGGCCGCAGCTGGGCCATGATCAACTCGACCAGCTCGTCGACGGCCGCGTTCGTGAAAAACCCGGACTGGCAATTCCCCGGCGCCTCGGCGCGCATGGAAATCGAAAAGGCGTGCGGCAGCGACCACGTGGACTTCATCGACGCGGGCCAGATCGCCACGGCGCTGATGGGCGACTCGATCGCCACGAACATGTTCATGCTCGGCTACGCCTGGCAAAAAGGCAAGGTGCCGCTGTCGGAAGCTGCCATCATGAAGGCCATCGACTTGAACAATGTCTCGGTGGCGTTCAACAAGGCCGCCTTCAACTGGGGCCGCGCCGGCGCCCACGATGCGGCCAGCCTGGTGCGCATGACGACGCCAGCCAAGGTGGTGGAATTCAAGCGCATCGAAACGCTCGACGACCTGATCGAAAAGCGCGTGGCCCTGCTGACGGCTTACCAGGACCGCGCGTATGCGCAGCAATACCTGGACTTCGTCGGCCAGGTGCGCGCCGCCGAAAGCGCGCTGAATGGCCCGCACCTGCGCCTGACGGAAGCCGTGGCCCGCTACTTCTACAAGCTGATGGCCTACAAGGACGAGTACGAAGTGGCGCGCCTGTACACGGACGGCGCCTTCCAGGCGAAGATCGCCGCCATGTTCGAAGGCGACATCAAGCTCAAGTTCCACCTGGCGCCGCCGATCATGGCGAAAACGGATGCCCATGGCCATTTGATCAAGAAGGAATATGGCCCGTGGATGCTGAAGGCGTTTGGCGTGCTGGCCAAGTTCAAGGGCTTGCGCGGCACGGCTTTCGACGTGTTCGGCCATACGGCCGAGCGCAAGATGGAGCGCGCGCTGATACTCGAATACCGTGCGACGGTGGGCGGCTTGCTGCCGAAACTGACGATGGCCAAGCTGGCGCAAGCCGTGGCGATAGCCAGCATCCCGGAAGACATCCGCGGCTATGGCCACGTGAAGGAGCGTCATTTGAAGGCGGCGAAAGAGAAGGAAGCCAGTTTGCTGATCGCCTTCAACGCACCGACGCCGCTGCCGCCCGTCGTGGCGGCACCCGTGGCGGCCACCGTGGCGTGATGGGGTGAACTTCACGCTGTAGCAATGGCGCCTGCGGGCGCCATTTTTTTTGTATCAAAGAAAACAACGCCTGTTTGTAAAACGTCTTATAATTTTTCGATAATTTCTTTTCGGAAAGTTCGTCATGTCTTCCCTGCGCTTTTCCGCCCTGGCGGTTCCTCTCGTATTGTTGTTGAGTGCCTGCGGCGGAGGTGGCGGCGGCAGCGACAGCGCGCCCGTCGTGCCGCCCGTGACGCCGGCGGGTCCGGCGGCGCTGGTCGCTTCGTCCACGGTCGAGAACCGCTGCGCGGCGCCGCGCGGCAGCAGCATCGACAAGCCGGGCACCTTGCTCGATGAACTGACGTGGGTGCGCAGCTGGATCGATGAAACGTATCTGTGGTACCGCGAAGTGCCGACCACCTACCAGGCGCAAAGCTTCGCCACGCCCGTCGCGTACTTCGATGTGCTGAAAACAACGGCGATGACGGCGTCCGGCAAGCCGAAGGACCAGTTTCATTTCACCTTGCCGACGACAGAATGGGAAGCTTCGCTCAACGGCGTGGAACTGGGCTACGGCATGCTGCTGGCGCTGACGCGTAGCACGCCGCCGCGCAAGGCGGTGATCTCGATCGTCGAGCCGGGCTCGCCGGCGGCACTGGCGGGCTTGCGGCGCGGTGACGTGCTGCAAACCATCGATGGCGTCGATTTCGTCAATGCCCCCGACGCGGCCAGCGTGGCTATCCTCAACGCCGGCCTGTTCCCCAAGGCGCAAGGCGCGCACACGCTGGGATTGAGCCGTAACGGCGCGCCCCTGTCGGTGAGCCTGACGGCGGTGGACGTGAGCACCAGCGCCGTGCAGAACGAGCGCATCATCGACACGCCCACGGGCAAGGTGGGCTACCTGACCTTCAATACGCACAACAACGTGGCCGAACGCCAGCTGGTCGAGACCATGGCCCGCTTCCAGGCGGCCGGCATCAGCGACCTGGTGCTCGATGTGCGCTACAACGGCGGCGGTTACCTCGATGTCGCCAGCGAACTCGCTTACATGATCGCCGGTCCGCAAGTCACTGCCGGCAAGACCTTCGAGCAGGTGCTCTTCAATGACAAGACGCGGCCGGAAGCGCCCGTGCCATTCCATGCGCAAAGCCAGGGCTTTCCCGCGCAGAATCCCCTGGCCAAGGGCACGCCGCTGCCCTCGCTGGGGCTCAAGCGGGTGACCTTATTGACAACGGGCAACACCTGCTCGGCCAGCGAAGCGATCATCAACGGCTTGCGCGGCGTGGACGTGCAAGTCAACCTGATCGGCGGCACGACGTGTGGCAAGCCCTACGGTTTCTATCCCGCGCCGAATTGCGGCACCACGTATTTCGCCGTGCAATTCCAGGGCGTCAACGCCAAGGGCTTTGGCGACTTTGCCGATGGCATGGCGCCGACCTGCGACGTGGCGGACGATTACCAGCATGCGCTGGGCGACGCGGCGGAAGGCATGCTGGCGGCGGCGTTGCGCTACCGCAGCAGCGGCAGCTGCACGCCGGCCATGGGGGCCACCAGGCTGTTGAGTTCGATGGAGAGTCCGGCCGACACGACCGCGCGTCTGTTGCGGCCGTCCTACAAGGAAATTGCCATCAGACGCCGTTAACGCGCATGTTCCTGCCATGAGCTAGCGGGAACGCCTGGCGTTTTTCTGCTCATGAATCTTTCTATATAACAATTTTGATATATAGAAAGATGAATCCATTCGTTCTGGAATGACTGACATTTTGCTATCTTGCCGCTTTTCTCCCACCTTGAGAAGCGCAACGATGTCGAAACAGTTCAAGTTAACACCGCTCAGCCTTGGCGTACTGGCCATCCTGGGCGGCACCGCATGGCAGGCGCACGCGCAAACGCAAGCGCCCGCAGCGGATCAGCAGGCGGCGGCCACCCCGCCAGCCGTCGTGGTCACCGGTTCGCGCATTCCCCGCGCCAGCCTGGAAGGCCCGTCTTCCGTCACCATCCTGACCGGCGACGAAATCACCAAGCAGGGCTACAAGAACGTCTTCGACGCGCTGACCAGCCAGGTGCAGAACAGCGGCTTTACGCAGGGCGAGGATTACGGCAATACCTTCACGCCGTCGGCCAATACCATC
Source organism: Janthinobacterium sp. P210005 (assembly GCF_036231865.1). Taxonomy (NCBI): domain Bacteria; kingdom Pseudomonadati; phylum Pseudomonadota; class Betaproteobacteria; order Burkholderiales; family Oxalobacteraceae; genus Janthinobacterium; species Janthinobacterium sp. P210005. The sequence continues at coordinate 377,262 of NZ_JAZARC010000002.1, read as the reverse complement.
AGCCTGCGCGGCCTGGGTCCGAACCATACCTTGATCCTGCTGAACGGCCGCCGCCTGGCCGACTTCCCCATCGCCTATGACGGCGCCGTCAACTTCACCAACCTGGCGAACATCCCGTCGAGCATTGTCGACCGCATCGAAATCCTCAACGGCGGCGCCTCGGCCATCTATGGCTCGGACGCGATCGCCGGCGTGGTCAACGTGATCCTGAAAAAACAGACGGACGGCTTCGATATCAACGTCAAGCTGGGCGGCACCTCGCGCGGCGGCGCCGGCAACCAGCGTGTGCAGCTGACGGGCGGCGGCAATTTCGACAAGCTGCATACCCTGTTTAGCGTGGAACTGAGCCAGCGCGACCCGCTGTGGAGCATGGACCGCGACTTCATGACCAGCCGCTCCGGCGTGCCGACGACGATCGCCGCGCGCCGCACCCTGGTGAAAGGCAAGGCCGGCAACTATGTCGACCTGGGCGACACCTGCGGTCAGTTCGGCGACATGTTCGGCGGCAGCGTCAGCAAGTATACGGCGGCAAACGGCAGCTATTGCGCCAGCCCGAAAGCCCGCCCGACCTTCTGGACCACGCAGACGAAGAACCAGAGCCAGAACGTGTTCGGCAGCGCCAATTACGAGCTCGATGCCGACACCACCCTGTTTGCCGATGTCCTGATCGGCAAGAACAAGACCGTCAACAATACGCGCGGCCCGTCGTGGACCTCGGTTTCGCTGAACGGCAATTCCTTTCTGAACCAGAACAGCGGCGCCTACGAAGAGTGGACGCGCTTTATCTCGCCCGAGGAAATCGGCGGCGTGCAGCGCTACAACCGCAGCTGGGACGACCTGGCCACGGCCATCTCGCTGGGCGCCAAGGGTCGCATTCCGGGCAGCGCCTGGCAATATGAGGCGAACTACAACGCCTCGGTCTACACGAGCGAAGCCCACCGGCCGCAATTGCGCTCGAACATCGACAGCTTCTTCCTGGGACCGAAGCTGGGCACGGACGCGAATGGCGTGGCCATCTACGCCCCCGATCCCGCGCGCCTGTCGCAGCGCCTGACGCCGGCCGAATTCGACAGTATCAGCGGCTACAGCGACAGCAAGGACAAGGCCTGGACGAATACCCTGAGCCTGGCCACGAATGGCGACCTGTTCCAGCTGCCTGCCGGTACGGTGAAAATCGCCACGATTGCCGAAGCAAGCAAGCAGGGCTTCAGCAACGAACCCGACGCGCGCATCGACCAGGGCTATTTCAATGTCGCCACCGGTTCGGGCGTCACGGCCGGCACCCGTTCGCGCTATGCGCTGGGCGCGGAGTTGAATGTGCCGCTGCATGAAAAGCTGACCGCTACCGTCGCCGGCCGCTATGACCGCTACAGCTTTGCCGGCCGCAAGGAAGGCAAGTTCACCTACAACGGCGGGCTGGAGTTGCGTCCGGCGCCGGACCTGCTGTTCCGCGCCAACTATGCCACCAGCTTCCGCGCGCCGGACATGAATTACATCTACCAGGCACGCGGCAAAGGCTATTATGCGAGCACCACCGACTATTACCGTTGCGATGCTGCGGGCAAGGCCATCGACGGCTGCGAGTATGCCAATAAATCGCCGGGTGCCGATTACGTGCAGAACGGCAGCCGCGACCTGCAGTCGGAGAAGGGCAAGTCCTTCGGCGTGGGCGCCGTCTGGTCGCCGAGTTCCAATTTCGACGTTTCGGTCGATTACTGGAACATCAAGATCGACGACCTGGTGACGAATCTGGACGCCGACAAGCTGCTGCGCGACGAATCCGATTGCCGCCTCGGCAAGGCCGATATCGGCTCGCCGACCTGTATCGATACCCTGGGCCGTATCGAGCGTTACGCGGCCAATGCCTTGAACAAGGCGGGCGAGATCAAGACCATCACCGTCAACCCGATCAACGCGGCCAAGAAAAGCAGCAGCGGCATCGACGTCAGCCTGAAGTATTTGCTGCGCACGACGGACTATGGCCGCTTCGCCTTCAAGGCCAACTACGCCCGGGTACTGAGCAAGAAATCGCAGCAATTCGCCGGCGATGCAGAGACCGATGAAACCAAATCGATGACCAACATGGATTGGCCCGACAAGCTGAACCTGAGCGTCAACTGGGCTGCGGGCGACTGGTCGAATACCTTGCTGGTCAGCCGCTACGGCAAGGTGCCGAATGCCGCCGGCAAGGCTTACCTGACGCCGACGGCGCTGGCCAACATCAGCACCGTCTACCGCATCAACGACCGCGCCACCGTTTCGCTGATCGTCAACAACGTGTTCGACAAGATCAAGCGCGACGCCAGCAACGGCTGGCCGTACTACCCGATCGGCAACTACAGCCCGCAAGGCCGCCAGGGGTGGATCGAGTTCAACTACCATTTTGGCTCGTAATTCACGCTTGCCAGAGCAAGGCCGGAGCAGCTGATGCTGTTCCGGCTTTTTTATTTTCCGGCGCGTTTTTATCCGACCGCCACTCTATAATTGCCCGCTTGTCCTCTCTCGATGGAGTTTGACCCATGCTACGCCACGCCCTGCTGTCCACCGCCCTGTTGACCGTGTTTGCCGCCAGCGCACACACCGCTCCCGTCCTGACGACGGTGGCCGAGCGCTCGGGCTTTTTGAATACGGGCCGCTACGCGGAAGTGGAAACCCTGTGCCGCCAGTTCCAGGCGCGCTATCCGAAGCAGGTGCGCTGCGTGGAGTTCGGCCGCACGCCGGAAAACCGCCCCATGCTGGCGCTGGCCGTGACGAATACGGGCGCGCTGACGCCGGCCGAAGCGGCGCGCCGCAAGCTACCCGTGCTGCTGGTGCAGGGCGGCATCCATGCGGGCGAAATCGATGGCAAGGATGCGGGCTTCCTGGCCTTGCGCGAAGTCCTGGAGGGCAAGGCGGTGCCCGGCGCGCTGGACAAGCAGGTGCTGCTGTTCGTCCCCGTCTTCAATGTCGATGGCCATGAGCGCTTCGGCCAGTGGAACCGTCCGAACCAGCGCGGTCCCGTGGAAATGGGCTGGCGCAGCACGGCGCAAAACTACAATCTGAACCGCGAATACATGAAGGCCGATACGCCCGAGATGCAGCACATGCTGGCGCTGGTCAATGCCTGGGATCCGCTGGCGTATGTTGACCTGCACGTCACCGACGGCGCCCAGTTCGAACCCGATATCTCGATCCAGGTCGAACCCGTGCATGCGGGCGATGCGGCCCTGCGCGTGGCGGGAACGGCGCTGCGCGACGGCGTGCTGGCCGACCTGGCCAGCCAGGGTTCGGACCCGAAACCGTTTTATATTTCGTTTGCCGAGAACGACAATCCGCAATCGGGTTTTGTCGATTCGGCGCCGAATCCCCGCTTCTCGCATGGCTATTTCCAGCTGCGCAACCGCTTCGGCATGCTGGTGGAAACCCATTCGTGGAAGGATTATCCGACCCGCGTGCGCATCACCCGCAACACCATCGTTTCGCTGCTGTCGCAAGTGGCGCAGCATGGCGTGCAGTGGCGGCAAACGGCGCTCGAGGCGGACGCGCGCGCCGCGCAGCTGGCCGGCGCCACCTTGCCGCTTACCTACAAGACGACGGAGAAGAGCCGCCTGATCGCGTTTCGCGGCTACGCCTACACGCGCACGCCTTCCGAAGTGTCGGGCGCGCTGATGACGCGCTACGATGAAACCACGCCGCAGATCTGGAACGTGCCGCTGCGCGACGAGATCGTGCCCGACCTGCAGCAGGCCGCGCCGCAGGCCGGCTACCTGGTGCCCGCCGCGCAGGCGCAGATGGTGGCGGCCAAGCTGCGCCAGCATGGCGTGTCGTACCAGGTGCTGGCTGGCGCACCGGACAAGCTGCCGGTTGAAGCCTTCCGCGCCACGCAGGTGAAATTCGGCGCGCAGTCGTTCGAGGGACGCCAGACGGCGGCCGTGCAGGGCGAGTGGCAGAAAGAGGCGCGCGTGGTCGACGCAGGCGCGCTGTACGTGCCCGTCAACCAGGCCAAGGCGCGCCTGGTCGTGGCCCTGCTCGAACCGCGCGCGCCCGATTCCCTGCTGGCCTGGGGCAGTTTCAATACGGCCTTCGAGCGCAAGGAGTACATGGAAGAATACGTGGCCGAAGACGTGGCGCGCGCGCAGCTGGCTGCCGACCCGGCGCTGGCGGCGCAGTTCCAGCAGAAGCTGGCCAGCGATCCCGCATTTGCCAAGAGCCCGGCCGCGCGCCTGGAATTCTTCGCCCGCCGCCACGCGTCCTGGGATGAGCGCCTGAACCTGTATCCGGTGCTGCGCACGGATGTGGCGCCGGCCGGCCTGGCATTGCCGCCGACGCGCACACCGAAGTTGTCAAATCGCACAGATTAATCGGAAGAAAATGCTATTCTCCGCTCGATGATGGCGCCGCCACCACGAGCAGAGACCATGCATGGGCAACAAGACACTCTACAACCAGCACCGCGAGACGTTTTTTCGCCTCTGCGACGCCGTCGGCGAAAATCAGGTGGAACAGGTGCGCAGCCTGCTCGAGGCCACGCCGCTGCTGTTGACCTTGCGCCGCTACAACATGGATGACGGCGAATCGCTGCTGCATCTGGCCGCGGCCGGCGGCAGCCGCGACGTCTGCGTCCTGCTCGTGTCGCTGGGCCTGGACATCGACCTGCCCTTGCCCGGCTACCGCAACCATACGCCGCTGGACGCGGCGGCAAGCCATGGCCATCTGGATACCTGCCGCTGGCTGCTCGGGCAGGGTGCTGCCGTCGACGGCTTGCCGGACAATATACTCTCGCCGCTGGCCAGCGCCTGCGTGGGCGGCCACCAGGACGTGGTGGCATTGCTGCTGCAGTCGGGCGCCAATCCGAACCGCCTGCATACGCGCTGGAACCAGGCGCCGGTCGATATCGCCACCGGCTGGGGTTTTCCCGTGATCGCCCAATTGCTCGCTGCCGCCGGCGGCGTCAGCATACTCGATGTGCCGCGGCAAGCAGCCGCCTCGCCGCAGGAATCGATCCGCACCTTCATGCACAACAGCGCCGGCTGGGTATTGCCGGCCGTGTTCAGCCCGGACAGCGGCGACGCGCGCTTTTCGCTGGGGATCAGCTGCATCGGCGGCAAGAGCGATTTCAAGCTGTTGTTTACGGCCGGCCTGTTCCAGCAATCCCCGATGACCGAACTGGCCATCTGCCTGCCTGGCCGCTGGCCGCTGACTGTGCACGGCTTTGCGGAGCACAGCCCCTTGCGCTTTCCTGTGGCGCTGCTGGCACGCCTGGGACGGCGCACGCTCGACCGGGCCAGCCTGGCGGCGGGCGAGCTGCTGCGGCGCGACGATCCGCATCTGGCGGACCTGGCCTGGCCGGACGGCGTCGACGCGCTGCTGGCCATCGACAAGCGCTGGAATGCGGAGCCGGAGGAGGACATTGCCGACGATGACAAGGTCACCATCTATCTGCTGGTGCCGGTGAAATTCACCAAAAAAGGCGCGCCTGACGCCAGCACCTTGCCGGCCTTGATCGAACGCAAGCTCAAAGGCAGCTGGAAAGTGTCGGCCTTGCCCGTCCCCGTCATTGGTTAGCGCGCGCGTGGCCAGATCAAGCCGGCCAGCTTGCAACGATGTTATCCTGCTAATGCATCTTTCGCGTCCGCGCGCAACCTGTTCACGCATCGGCTTTTCATGACACAAAAAATTCTTCTCCTGAGCGTCTCGGCCGGCGCCGGTCACATGCGCGCGGCGCAAGCCATCGAGGCGTATGCGGCGCGCGATGGCGGCGCAGGCCCTGCGGCGCTGGTCCTGCATCTCGACGTGATGGACTTCGTCACGCCGGCATTTCGCAAGCTGTACACGGATTTCTATATCAAGCTGGTCAACAAGGCCCCCGCGCTGTGGGGCTATCTGTATCACGCCACCCACGATGCGCCGCGCGACAGCACCATGCAGCGCCTGCGCCGTGGCATCGAGCGCCTCAACACGCGCGCGCTGATGGCGCAGATCGCCGCCTTCCAGCCTGACGCCATCATCTGCACGCATTTCCTGCCGGCCGAACTGCTGTCGCGCGCGCTGCGCCAGCAGCAGCTGGCTTGCCCCGTCTGGGTGCAAGTCACGGATTTCGACTTGCACCGCATGTGGGTGCATGAACAGATGCAGGGATATTTTGCCGCCACCGACGAAGTGGCGTTCCGCATGCGCCACGCAGGCATCCCCGCCGAACGCATCCACGTGACGGGCATCCCCATCATGCCCGCGTTTGCGCAGGTGCCCGACCGCGTGTCGTGCGCGCAGGCGTTTGGCCTCGACCCGCAGCGCACGACGATATTGCTGATGGGCGGCGGGGCGGGACTGGGCAGCCTTGAAACGGTCGCCTCGCGCCTGCTGGCGCTGCCGGGCGACTTCCAGCTGATCGTGCTGGCGGGGAAGAACGCCGCCGCGCTGGCGGCGCTGCAGGCACTGGCCGGCCAGTATCCGGGCCGCCTGCTGGCGCAAGGCTTCACCAGCGAAGTCGAGCGCCTGATGGCGTGCGCCGACCTGGTGATCACCAAGCCGGGCGGACTGACCACGTCCGAATGCCTGGCCCTGGGTTTGCCCATGATCGTCAACTCGCCGATTCCGGGGCAGGAAGAGCGCAATGCCGACTATCTGCTGGAGCAGGGCGTGGCCCTGAAGGCATTCGATGCCGTCACCCTGGAATACCGGGTGCGCCTGTTGCTCGAGCATCCCGAGCAGTTGCAATCGATGCGCGCAAAGGCGCTGGCCCTGGGCCGCCCGCGCGCCGCCCAGGACGTGCTGGCGCAGGTGCTGCGCGCCGGCGCCGTTCTTCAATAACCAGGAGACCATGATGCTGCATGTCGTACTGTTGACCCTCGCCCTGGGGCTGGCCGCCGCGCCGGCCGGGGCGCAACCATCGCCGCCACGCCATCCGGATTGGGCCACGCCGCTGCCGCAGGTGTCGAACCTGCACCAGGTCACGCCCGTCCTGTACCGCAGCGCCAGGCTGGATAGCGCCGACGTGGCCCAGCTGCAGGCGCTGGGTGTGAAGACGGTGATCAGCCTGCGCTCCTTCCACTCCGATACGCAAGTGCTGGAAGGCAGCGGCATCCGCGCCGTCCGCATTCCCATCAATACCTGGGCCATCCGCGACCGCCATGTGATCGACACCATGCGTGCCATCCGCGCCGCCGGACAGCAGGGTCCCGTGCTGCTGCATTGCCTGCACGGCGCCGACCGCACGGGCATGATGGCCGCCATGTACCGCATGCTGTACCAGGGCTGGCCGCGCGAAAAGGCGATCGACGAGCTGAAAAACGGCGGCTACGGCTACCACGCCGTGTGGAAGAATATCGAAAGCTACCTCCAGCGCGTGAATGTCGACGAACTGCGCGCACGCATCGATGCGCCGCAACCCTGATACCCCGCTGGCGCGCCACTTCAGGCATGATTGCGATTCCAGTCACGTTTTTCCGGAATCCGCATGGAACACCACAGCTTTCTCATCAACATACTGTTTTACCTGGTCGCCGCCATCATCATGGTGCCGCTGGCCAAGCGCCTGGGCATGGGCGCCGTGCTGGGTTACCTGGTGGCCGGCGTCGTCATCGGACCCTGGGGCCTGGGCCTGATCAAGAATGTCGAGGTGATCCTCAGCTTTTCCGAATTCGGCGTGGTGCTGCTGCTGTTTTTAATTGGCCTGGAGCTGGAGCCGAAGCGCTTGTGGCTGCTGCGCCGCCCGATTTTCGGCTGGGGCGGGGCGCAGGTGGGCGTCGTCAGCGCGGGCTTGTGCGCTGTGGCCATGGCCTTTGGCGTGGACTGGCGCACGGCGCTGGTCGGCGCGCTGGGCCTGTCGCTGTCGTCGACGGCCATCGTGCTGGCCACCCTGGGCGAACGCAAGCTGATGAGCACCCCGGCCGGTTCTGCCGGCTTTTCCATTTTGCTGTTCCAAGATATCGCCGCCATTCCCATGATCGCGCTGGTGCCGCTCTTGGGCGGGCTGGTCACGCACAGCGGCGAACCGGGCTGGCTGCGCGTGGCCAAGCTGGCCGCCGTGCTGGCGGCGCTGGTGATCGGCGGGCGTTTTCTGGTGAACCCCATCCTGCGCTTCATCGCCAGGACGGACTTGCGTGAAATCTTCACGGCCTTCGCCCTGCTGCTGGTGATCGCCATCTGCGTGCTGATGGAATCGGTGGGCCTGTCGATGGCGCTGGGCACCTTCATGGCGGGCGTGCTGCTGGCCGACTCCGAATATCGCCATGAACTCATTTCTGACCTGGAACCGTTCAAGGGACTGCTCCTGGGCCTATTCTTCATTGCCGTGGGCATGTCCGTCGATTTCGGCGTGCTGCGCGCGCAGCCCTTGCTGATCCTGGCCCTGGTGGCGGGCCTGCTGGCGGTGAAGATCGCCTTGCTGTATGTGCTGTCGAAGTTTGTCGACATTCCCCGCGGCCAGCAGCTGTTCTTTGCGCTGCTGCTGTCGCAGGGCGGCGAATTTGCCTTCGTCGTGTTTGCCGCCGCCGAGGCCGCGCACGTGTTTGCGCCGGAGACGGCCGCGCTGCTGGTCGTGGTGGTGACCCTGTCGATGGTGGCCACGCCCTTGCTGCTGCTGTTGCACGACAAATTCGTCGCGCCGCGCCTGCAAGGCGAGAAGAAGCGCCGCCCCGACGACCATATCGAGGCGCAGGACAATCCCATCGTCATCGCCGGTTTCGGCCGCTTCGGCCAGATCATCGGCCGCCTGCTGGCAGCCAACAAGATCGGCGTGACGGTGCTCGATCACGACCCGGACCAGATCGACCTGCTGCGCAAGTTCGGCTTCAAGGTGTTTTATGGCGACGCCACGCGCGTGGACCTGCTGGTGGCGGCCGGCATCGAGAAGGCCAGGGCGCTGGTGATCGCCATCGACAATGTGGACGACAGCCTGGCGCTGGTCGACGCCGTGCGCCTGCGCCTGCCGGAACTGACGATTCTGGCGCGCGCGCGCAACGTCACGCATTACTATGAATTGATGAAGCGGGGCGTGACGCTGATCGAACGCGAAACGTTCGCCGCGGCGCTGCTGCTGGGCGAGCAGACCCTGCAGCAGGTGGGCTTCAGCGCGGAGCGGGCGCAGCGCGCGGCCGGCATCTTTGGCCGGCATAACCTGAAAACCTTGCTGGAAGTGGCGCCGCACTTCCAGGACCAGCAAAAAGTCATGTCTCTCACGCGCCAGGCGCGCGAGGAACTGGAAGACATGTTCGAGAGCGATGCGGCGGCGTTTGCGGCAGCGGGGGCGGACAAGCCGGAATCAGACCAGCCGGCCTGATTCCGGTCCGCGCGGGCGCTTATTTCCCCCGGCGGCTTTCAATCGCCTCGATCTGGTCCATGATGCCGTTCATGCGCGCGACCAGCGCCTGGTACGGTTTCGGCGAGGCCAGGTCGACGCCGGCCGCCTTCACCAGCTCATACGGATACGCGGAACCGCCGGAGCTGAGCATCTTCAGGTAGGCAGCCAGCGCACCCGGTTCCTTGTCGAGGATGCGCTGCGCGAAATCCTGCGCCGCGGCGATCGAGGTGGCGTACTGGAACACATAGAAGCCGTGATAAAAATGCGGCACGTAGGCCCATTCCAGCGCGTAGGCGGGATCGATGGTCATGACGCCTTGCGCCTCGCCATGGTAGCGCTTGAGGATGCCGGCATAGATGGCCGTGATCTCTTCGCCCGTCAGCGACTCTCCTTTATCCACCTTGCCGTGGATGGCCGCTTCGAATTCGGCGAACATGGCCTGGCGGAAGTAGGTGCCGCGCAGGTTTTCCAGCGCCGCGCCCAGGTACAGCAGGCGCTCGTCGTCATCCTTGGCCTGCTTCAGGCGCGCGTCGAGCAGCAGCGCCTCGTTCGTCGTCGAGGCGATTTCCGCGACAAAGATGCTGTACGGCGCATAGATCGATGGCTGCGCCTTGTTGGCCAGCACCGAGTGCATGGCGTGGCCCCATTCGTGCGTCAGGGTGCTGACGGCTTCGTAATTGTCCGTGTAGTTGAGCAGCACGAACGGGTGCACGTCGTACGCGTCGCCATTCATGTAGGCGCCCGCTACCTTGCGCGGGCGCGGGTACACGTCCATCCAGCGCGCGTCCACGGCGGCGGTGAGGGCCTTGACGTAGTCCGGGCCCAGCGGCGCGACGGAATCGAGCATCATCTGCTTGCCGTCGGCCAGCGGGAAGGTGCGGTCGCTTTTCAGCAGCGGCGCATAGATGTCGTAATACGCGAGGTCCTTGACGCCCAGCATGCGCGCGCGCAGCTTGAAGTAGCGGTGCAAGGTGGGCAGATTGGCGTTGGTTTGCGCGATCAGGGTCTGGTAGACGGCGGGCGGCAGATGGTCGGCGTCGAGCGCCGCGCTTTGTGAATCGGCATAGCGGCGCACTTTCGCATACGCGGCGTCCGTCTTCAGCTGGCCGTACAGGGTTTCGCCGAACGTGCGTTCATATTCCTTCCACTTGCCGAAGAAGGCGTCGAACACCAGCTTGCGGTCGGCGCGCTGGTCGTCACCGCGGTATTTCGTGTACGCCGCCTGGTCGAGACGTACTTCCTTGCCGTCCGACAGTTTCACGGTCGGCCACGGGATTTCCGCATTGGCCAGGGTGCGGTAGACGCTGGCGGCCGAGCTTGTTGCGAGGCCGAACTGCGCCACCAGTTGTTCGCCAGCCGCGTCGAGCGTGTGCGGCGCGCTGCGCAGCATGTTGCTCAATTGAAAACGGTATAGTTGCAAACCCTTGTCTTTCGCCAGCATGGCATCGATGCGCCTGGCGCCCAGGGCGAGGATTTCCGGCTGCAGGAAGGTCGTCGCCTGGGAGAAGTCGTTGCCCAGCAGGGCGGCGCGCTGGTTCAGCTGGTTGCCCTTGCTGTCGCCCGTATCCTGGTCGTAATACTGCGCCGCATAGGTGGTGAGCGTGTTGACGCGCTTGCGCGCCTCGGCGTACAGGTCCAGGCAGCTTTTCAGGCGGGCCGGCGACGCTTTCAGCTGTCCCTTGCAGGCGCCCAGTTGCTGCAGCTGCACCGACAGCTTTTTCGCGTCGGCGTCGAAGGCGGCGTCGTCTTGATACAGCGCCGTCAGGTCCCAGCGGTCGGCTTGCCGGTCGCCTGGCGTGGGGACGGGCGCAGCGAAGGCGGTGGAGAGGCCGAGAGCGAGCAGGGAAAACAGCAGGGGGCGCTTGAGCGCGGATGGCGTCATGGTTCATTCCAGTGAGGTTGTCGGAAGAATGCGTGCTGACCGCCGTGCAGGGATGCGCGCGTGACGCACCGCGTACCGGCAGAGCTGACTACGGTACCTCAAATGGACGCGGGGGGAAAGAGGCGGAGGGAAGATACCGCGCGCCACCTGGACGGTGGCGGCGGAACAACAGGAGGTTTTTACAGCGGTTGCAGCGCGATGGTGCCGAACGTGGTCGGCGTCGAGCACGGCTCTTCGTCGAAGGCGATGTCGCCCATGGGGTTGGCCACGCCGTCCGCCTTCAAATCCTTGAAACCGAACAGTTTCGGGTCCATCAGGTGGGACGGCGCCACGTTCGACAGGGCCGAGAAGATGCTTTCCACGCGGCCGGGGAATTTCTTGTCCCATTCGCGCATCAAGCCCTTGATCTGCTTGCGCTGCAGGTTTTCCTGCGAACCGCACAGGTCGCATGGAATGATGGGGAAGCCCTTGACTTCCGCATAGCGCTGCGTGTCTTCTTCCTTCACGTAAGCCATCGGGCGGATGACGATGTGCTTGCCGTCGTCCGACTGCAGCTTGGCCGGCATGCCTTTCAGTTTGCCGCCGAAGAACATATTCAGGAAGAATGTTTCCAGAATATCATCGCGGTGGTGGCCCAGGGCGATCTTGTTGGCGCCCAGCTCGTCGGCCACGCGGTACAGGATGCCGCGGCGCAGGCGCGAGCACAGCGAGCAGGTCGTCTTGCCTTCCGGAATCAGGCGCTTGACGATGCTGTAAGTATCCTGGTTTTCGATGTGGAAGGCGACGCCCAGTTCCGTCAGGTAGGCGGGCAGGATTTCCGGCGGGAAGTTCGGCTGCTTCTGGTCCAGGTTGACGGCGACGATATCGAAGTGAATCGGCGCGCGTTCGCGCAAGGTCATCAAGATGTCCAGCAGCGCATAGCTATCCTTGCCGCCGGACAGGCAGACCATCACCTTGTCGCCGTCTTCGATCATGTTGAAGTCGCCGATGGCTTGTCCCACCAGGCGGCACAAGCGCTTGTGCAGCTTGTTGTTTTCCAGGGCGATCTTTTCCGCCTTCTTGCGTGCCAGTTTCTGCGCTTCCACATTGGCCGGCACTTCCACGGCGGCCGTCATCGTTTCCAGTACGGCGGTGTCATTCATGTTGTTCATGCTTCATCCTTGATCTTGAATACTTCCACGCCCACGCCTTCGCAGTCGGGATACACATCCGGTTTCATGCTCGATACGCGCGCGGCGCGCACGCGCGGGTGGGCCAGCATGGCGGCCAGCACGTCGTCGACCAGGCTTTCCTGCAGCTGCACGTGGCCTTGCGCCATGCGTTTGGCGATGGTTTCGCGCATGAAGTCATAGTCGACCACTTCTTCCAGCTGGTCATCCTTGGGCGTCGACAGGGCCAGGGGAATGTACAGGTCGACGTTGATGAGGACGCGCTGCTCGCCCTTTTTTTCGAAGTCGTAGACGCCGATGTTGATGAGGACTTCGTAATTGCGCAGGAACAGGCGGCGGCAATCGGCCAGGCGAGGGTGGGACAGGGCGGACGACATAGTTTTACCTTTTAGGGAATGCTGGAGTGCTGGTTGTTTGGTAGGGCTGCTGATTATTTGGTCAAAAACATGACGTCGCGCGGCAAGCCGATCAAATGCTGGCCGCCATCGACCAGCAGGGTCGTGCCCGTCAGCGCGCGCGCGCCGGCCACGTAGCAGACGCTGTCGGCCACATCCTCGGGCGTGCTGGAACGTCCCAGCGGCGTGTTTTCATGCGCCTTGGCAAAGTTCGCTTCCGTCTGCTCGCCGGAGACCATGGTGATGCCGGGGGCAATGCCCACCACGCGCACTTTCGGCGCCAGCGCCTGGGCCAGCATGGTGGTCGCCGACAGCAGCGCCGCCTTGGACAGGGTGTACGACAAAAAATCAGGATTGAGATTGTACAGTTTTTGGTCCAGCAAGTTGATGACCACGGCTTGCCCGCCTGCCGGCGTCGCCTGGTACAGGGCTTGCGCCAGCAGGATGGGGGCGGCCAGGTTGGCGTGCATGTGGGCGTCGAGCGCGGCGACGGAAAAATCGCCCGCATTGTCGTATGCAAACAACGATGCGTTGTTGACGACGCACGTCACGGGGCCCAGCGCCGCCTGCGCCTGCGGCAACAGCTGGCGCACGGCCTCTTCCTGCGCCAGGTCGCAGGGGAACGCTTGCGCGCGGCGGCCCAGCGCGGTGATTTCCTTCACCAGGCTGAGCGCCTCGTCGCGCGAATCGCGGTAATGCACGGCGATATCCCAGCCGTCGCGCGCCAGGCCCAGCGCGATGGCGCGGCCGATGCGGCGCGCCGCGCCCGTGACGAGGGCGACGCGGGGAGTGCTGTCGAATGGCGTTGTCGTTGCTTCTGTCATGTCTTTGCTATGGTTGAGATATTCGGTGGACGCCACACTGGCGGCATGCGCCGCCGATTCGCTACAATGCGGGAATGTCTCTTCCCGCACCCGATAGCGACGCGCTGGCCGCGTCCCATGCCTTGCAGCACCAGATTGCCGCCGAAATCGCGCGCAATGACGGCGCCATTCCCTTTGTCCGCTTCATGGAGCTGGCGCTGTATGCGCCTGACCTCGGCTATTACAGCGGCGGCGCCGCCAAGCTGGGCAAAGATGGCGATTTTACAACCGCGCCGGAGATTTCGCCCCTGTTCGGCGCCACGCTGGCCCATGTGGCAGCCGCTATTATGGCGCAAACGGCCCCGCGCATCCTCGAATTCGGCGCCGGCACGGGCAAGCTGGCCTGCGACATCCTGACGGAAGCGGCGAATGCCGGCATCCATGTCGAACAGTATGCGATCGTCGAATTGTCCGGCGAATTGCGCGCGCGCCAGGAGCTGGCGCTGGCAGCCTTCCCGCAAGTGGTGTGGCTCGACGGATTTCCCGACAGTTTCGAGGGCGCCGTGTTCGGCAATGAAGTGCTGGACGCCATGCCCGTCAACCTGATCAGCAAGACGCCCGCCGGCTGGTGCGAACTCGACGTCAGCATCGCCGACGGCCAGTTCGTGTTTGTCGAACGGCCCGCTGGCGCCGATGTGGCTGCGCAGATCGCCGCCCAGGTGCCCGAGGCGGACGCCTTGCCGGTCGGCTATGTCACGGAAATTCATGGCGTCGCCTGCGGTTTCATGCGCTCGCTGGCGCGCATGCTGACCAATGGCAAGGGCGGCGCGGCCGTGCTGTTCGACTATGGTTTTCCTGCGCATGAGTATTACCTGGACTTGCGCGCCACGGGCACCCTGATGTGCCATTACCGCCATCACGCCCACGCGGAACCGTTTTATCTGCCCGGCTTGCAGGACATCACGGCCCACGTGGATTTTACGGCGATGGCGGTGGCGGCGCAGGAGGCGGGCCTAGATGTGCTCGCCTACATGAACCAGGCGTCCTTCCTGCTGGGCGCGGGTCTCGGCGACTTGCTGCTGCGCACCGATCCGGAGCAGGTCAAGACCTATTTGCCGCAGGCGAGCGCCGTGCAAAAACTGGTGTCGCCCGCCGAGATGGGGGAATTGTTCAAGGTGCTGGTGGTGGGGCACCGCGTGGAGTTGCCGGAAGTGCTGTTGTCCAGCGACCGCAGTCACCGCTTGTAAGCGCCTGCAATATCAAGGCAGGGCAGTATCGCCCTGCAATTTCCTGTCCGCCGGTGGTTATTATCTTGTCATATCGTATATGATGACCGACACAGCACGGTTCCATCCTGCAAGAACCCGTCGCCGCGCACCGATTTCAAGATAGAACGATGGGAAAGATACATACACACTATGACAACCTGAAGGTGGCGCGCCTGGCGCCGCAGGAAGTCATACGTGCCGCGTACAAAGCCCTCAGCCAGAAATACCACCCGGACAAGAATCCCGGCGACGAAAAGGCCGCCCGCATCATGGCGATCCTCAACAGCGCCTATGGCACCTTGTCCGATCCACAACGCCGCAAGGAACACGACGAGTGGATCGCCGCCGAGGAATGGGAAATCGAATGGCTGGAAAGCACCCACCAGGAAGAAGGCAAGGGCCGCGATGCCCGCGCGAAAGGCCATGCCCAGCCGCATGAACACGCCTGGGCGCAGGATGTGCCGCCGCCGAAGGGCAAGCCGCGGCGCGGCCTGCAACCCGTCTGGCGCAACTGGCGCTGGTGGCTGAGTTTGTTTATCTGCCTGTTGCTGGGCTGGCTGGCCGCCTTGCTGATGCTCGACACGTCGCAGCCCGTGCCTGCCGCGCTGGCGTCGGCCTGGAGCGGCCTGGCCCGCGACGGCGCCAAGCCCCATGCGGAAGCGGCCACGCCGGCGGCCGGTGCCGTGTCGTCGTCGAAAGGCGAGGCGGTGGCAGTCGACAGCTGGGCCGTGGGCAAGCCGTATGCGCCCGAGCCGCCGCAAGCGAAGACGCCGGAGATCCGCGTGCTGGCCGTGTCCCAGCTGAGCCTGAAAGGCATCCAGCCCGCCTGCGATGGGGCAGGCAAGGCCGAGTCCCCATCGCTGGTGGCGCCGAATGGCGAACCCTGGCCGACCCATTCCGGCTATGTCGATGGATTCCCGATCGGTAACAAGGGCGATGAGCTGGCCGTGAGCATCGACAACAGCGGCAATGCGGCGCCCGTGTTCGTCAAGCTGTTTGACACGGAGCGGCGCTCGAACGTGCGCTACCTGTACATCCTCGCGTACGACAAGCTGCTGGTGGAGCAGCTCAGCGCGGGCAAGTATGAAGTGCGCTACCAGGCCGTCGGGCCTGGCCAGGATAGTTGTGGCGGCGCCACGCGCAGCGGTGCCTCGGCGCCGGCGTCGTCGCCGTCCGCCAGCGAAGGCGGTACGCAGAATCCTGTTGTAAGCAGCATCTAATCTGATTATGCTTGATATGCGTCAACGCAGCGTCCACATCGAACTTATCCATTAGGAGTATTCATGACCGACCTCAAGGCCGATGCAGATGATAACTGGCTGCTCGACGAAGATGAGCCGGTGGCCAGTCCTGCCGGGCTGGCCGCGCCCGACCAGCGCCTGTGGCGTGTCCTGATCGTCGATGATGACGTCGACGTGCATGCAGTCACGCGGCTGGCGCTGCGCAATGTCAGTTTCAAGGGCCGCGAACTGGAACTGTTTTCCGCCTACAGCGGCCGCGAGGCGTACGACATCCTGCGCGACACGCCCGATATCGCGCTGGTGCTGCTCGACGTGGTGATGGAAACGGATGACGCCGGCCTGATCCTCGCCAAGCGCATCCGCGCCGACCTGAACAACTCCATCGTGCGCGTCGTGCTGCGCACGGGCCAGCCGGGCCAGGCGCCCGAGCAGCGCGTCATCATCGAATACGACATCAACGATTACAAGGCCAAGACGGAACTGACGACGCAAAAGTTGTTTACCACCGTCATCTCGGCCCTGCGCGCCTACGAGAGCCTGATGATGCTCGAACGCAGCCGTATCGGTCTGGGCAAGATCCTCGCCGGCGCCACCAATCTGTATCAGATCCATTCCCTGCGCGAATTCGCTTCCGGCGTGCTGAACCAGGTCAGCGCCATCCTCGACGTGGGCGCCGACGGCGTGCTGTGCCTGATGCAGGGCGGCGCCGGACGGCCCGAGGTGGTGGCCGCCACGGGCACGTATGCCGTGCTGGCCGAGTCCGAAGCGATGCCTGCCGACCATGCCCTCACGTCCACCATCGACAAGGCGTTCGCGGAAAAGCGCAGCCAGTTCGAGCATCCGGCCAATGTGCTGTTCATCCACACGGAAGGCAACCGCGAGCTGGCCATCTCCGTCACGCCGCCGTGGCCGCTGGCGCAGATCCAGCGCGACTTGCTGGAAGTGTTTTGCCAGCGTATCGCCGCCGCCTTCGACAACCTGTACATGTTCGGCCAGCTGCGCAAGGCGCAGGAAGCGACCGTGGTGGCGCTGGCCGACCTGGCCGAGTTCCGCGACAGCGACACGGGCGGCCACGTGCGGCGGGTGCAGTTGTTGTCCGACGCCATCGCCCGGCGCATGCAGCAACGCGGCGTGTATGCCGACGAGCTGACCCCGCAGCTGCTCGACATGATAGGCCTGGCCAGCATCCTGCACGACGTGGGCAAGGTGGCCACGCCGGACGCCGTGCTGCTCAAGCCCGGCAAGCATACGGACGAGGAGCGGGCGCAGATGCAGCTGCACGCCAGCGTCGGACGCACCATCCTCGAGCGGGCCGCCAACATGGTCGACGGCGTCAGCTATCTCACGTATGGCGCGCAGATCGCCGGCGGCCACCACGAACACTTCGATGGCGCCGGTTATCCGAATGGCTTGAAAGGGCGCAACATTCCCGTGGCCGCGCGCATCGTTGCCGTGGTCGACGTCTTCGATGCCCTGCTGCACGAGCGGCCCTACAAGGAGCCGTGGCCGTATCCGCAGGTGCGCGAATACATTGAGCAGCGCAGCGGCAGCCAGTTCGATCCGGAAGTGGTGACGGCGCTGCTGGAACTGATCGACCATGAGCCGCAACTGTGGCATCCGGAGCGCGCCGTCGCTTGAGCAGCAACGTCGTCGGCATTTTTCGGCACGCCGCCATTCCCTTGCGCGCGGCGCCGTCATATACTCGGCAGCCTCATGCTGGCTGGCGCCACGCACCAGTGTGGCGCGCCGCGGAGTTTTCGGACATCACGACATGAAAGAACTCAAGGGCCTTAGCGCACTGATCATCGAGCCGCATCCGGGCATGCGCGCCAGCCTGCACAATATGCTCAACCTGTGCGGCCTGGCGAAGATCGATGACGCGGCCAGCTCGGGCCAGGCGATTCGCATGCTGGGCAGCAAATCGTATGATTTGATCCTGTGCGAATACGATCTCGATGGCGGGCAGGATGGCCAGCAGATGCTGGAAGACCTGCGCCACCACAAATTGATGCACGCATCGACCATGTTTTTCATGGTCACGGGCGAAGGCAGCTTCGCCAAGGTGGTCAGCGCCGTCGAGCTGTTGCCCACCGATTACATTCTGAAACCTTTCACCGCTGACAACATGCTCGAGCGCATCGGCCGCGCGCTGGACAAGCGCAATGCCTTCGTGCCCGTGTACGAGCTGATCGACGTGGGCAACGAGCGCGCGGCGATTGCCGCCTGCGCGGAGGGCGCCAGCCTGTATCCCCGCTACGCCACCGATTTTCTGCGCTTGCGCGCGGAATTGCATTTGCTGCTGGGCGAAGCGGCCGACGCCGAGCCGATCTACGCGGGCCTGTACGCAGCCAAGTCCATCGGCTGGGCGCGCCTGGGACAGGCCAAGACGCAGTTCCTGCTGGGCGAGTACGAAGCGGCGCAAGGCACCCTGGAGGGATTGCTGGAAAACAACAAGCGTTTTCTCGACGCATATGACTGGCTGGCGCGCACGCATCTGGCGCAAGGCAAGCCGGAACTGGCGCAGGCCGCCCTGAGCGAAGCGGTGGCCCTGTCGCCGCACGCCGTGCGCCGCTTGCGCCGCCTGGGCGAGGCGGCCCTGGCGGCCGACGATATCGAGATGGCGGAAAAATCCCTGAAGTTGGTCGTCAGCAAGGCCAAGTATTCGGAATTCCGCGATCCGGAAGACCATGTGCGCCTGGTGCAGACCCTGGTGCGCAAGGGCGACCCGCTGCAGGTGGGCGCCGTGATCCGCGACCTCGACAAGTCGATGGGCGGGCAAAAGAATGCGGAGCTGTGCAGTGCGCTGTGCAGCGCCATGCTGCATGCGCATACGGGCAACGAGGAGCGCCTGCAGCAATCGCTCGACGCGGCGCTGGCCGCCAACCGCCACAGCGTGGGCGGCTCGAACATGCTGAAAACCGAACTGGCGCGCCACTGCCTGGCGCATGGGCGCGAAGACGGCGCCGCCGAGGTGATGCGCGAAGTCATGCGCAATGCGCCCGACAGTGCGGCCATGACGCGCGCCATGGCCGTGTTCGAGCATGCCGGGCGCGACGAGCTGGCCAAGGCGCTGGCGCGCCAAAGCCGCCAGGAAGTGGCCGACATGGTGGCGGCCGGCGCCGCCAGGGCGGGAGAGGGCGATTTCCGCGGCGCCGTCGATCTGATGGGCGAAGCCGTCACGCGCCTGCCCGATAATCCGCAAGTGGTGTTCAATGCGGCCGTGGCCGTGCTGAAATGCCTGGAGCACGAAGGCTGGGATGAACGCATGGGGCAGCAGGCGCTGACGTTTATCGCCGGCGTGCGCCGCCTGGACCCGCGCAACCCCAAATTGCCCGTGCTGTCGGGCCTGCATCAGCAGTTGTTGCGTAAATATAAGCCTCTCGGCAACTCCTGGATGCATCCGCCTGACGCCCGGTAAAAGGGGAAAATGACGGGAAAATGCGGTTTCCCGGCAGGGGGGATAAAAAAAATCCAAAAAAAGCAGACTTTTTCGCGCCAACCCTTGCACATTCTCAAATCGGGAGCTTATAATCACGCCCCGAAGCAGCCAACTTCTTCTTTATAAGCAAATGCAGCAGTCAGGCATCAGTAAATAAGGTTGACAGTTGTGAGTAGATGCTTCATACTCTGCGGTTCCCGCGGAGGGGTGGCCGAGTGGTTAAAGGCGACAGACTGTAAATCTGTTCTCTATGAGTACGCTGGTTCGAATCCAGCCCCCTCCACCAAGTTTTTGCAAGGAAAACTGGGTAGTAGCAAAAGTAAGTGAAGATAAAGTGAACGATACCTCGCGGGTGTAGCTCAATGGTAGAGCAGAAGCCTTCCAAGCTTACGACGAGGGTTCGATTCCCTTCACCCGCTCCAGTTTCCGTTCAGATGCTTGATGCATCGCATGCAACAAATTACAGCCCTTGTAGCTCAGTGGTAGAGCACTCCCTTGGTAAGGGAGAGGCCACGTGTTCGATCCACGTCAAGGGCACCAGAATTCGCAGCAGGCAGCACAGAAGCAATTCAAACCAGACCGTCGGGCGTGTGCCTGAGCAATCTAATCAAATCATTAGGAGTTCAAAATGGCAAAAGGTAAATTCGAACGGACCAAGCCGCACGTCAACGTCGGCACCATCGGCCACGTCGACCACGGTAAAACCACGCTGACCGCTGCAATCGCAACGGTTCTGTCGAAGAAATTCGGCGGCGAAGCTAAAGCATACGACCAGATCGATGCAGCTCCAGAAGAAAAAGCGCGCGGTATCACGATTAACACCGCCCACGTCGAGTACGAAACGGAAACGCGTCACTACGCGCACGTTGACTGCCCAGGCCACGCCGATTACATCAAAAACATGATTACCGGTGCTGCCCAGATGGACGGCGCGATCCTGGTGTGCTCCGCAGCTGACGGCCCAATGCCACAGACCCGCGAGCACATCCTGCTGGCCCGCCAAGTTGGCGTTCCATACATCATCGTGTTCCTGAACAAGTGCGACCTGGTCGACGACGCAGAGCTGCTGGAACTGGTTGAAATGGAAGTGCGCGAGCTGTTGTCGAAGTACGAATTCCCGGGCGACGACCTGCCAATCATCAAAGGTTCGGCACGTATGGCGCTGGAAGGCAAAGAAGGCGAAATGGGCGTTGACGCAGTGCTGCGTCTGGCCGATGCGCTGGATGCTTACATCCCAACGCCAGAGCGCGCTGTTGACGGCGCCTTCCTGATGCCAGTAGAAGACGTGTTCTCGATCTCGGGTCGCGGTACCGTTGTGACCGGTCGTATCGAGCGCGGCATTGTTAAAGTCGGCGAAGAGATCGAAATCGTCGGTATCACCGATACCGTCAAAACGACTTGCACCGGCGTGGAAATGTTCCGCAAACTGCTGGACCAAGGTCAAGCAGGCGACAACGTTGGTCTGCTGCTGCGTGGCACCAAGCGTGAAGACGTGCAGCGTGGTCAAGTTCTGGCAAAGCCAGGCTCGATCAAGCCGCATGCTCACTTCACCGGCGAGATCTATGTTCTGTCGAAAGACGAAGGCGGCCGTCATACGCCATTCTTCAACAACTATCGTCCACAGTTCTACTTCCGTACGACGGACGTAACCGGTTCGATCGAGTTGCCAGCAGACAAAGAAATGGTCATGCCAGGCGATAACGTGTCGATCACCGTCAAGCTGATCAACCCGATCGCGATGGAAGAAGGTCTGCGCTTCGCTATCCGCGAAGGCGGCCGTACCGTCGGCGCCGGCGTGGTTGCAAAAATCATCGCATAAGGAAATGTTATGCTACCACCCGGGGCGTCCTGGGTGGTAGAATAGCACTCCTCGAAAGTTTTACGTAGGGACGTAGCTCAATTGGCAGAGCGTCGGTCTCCAAAACCGAAGGTTGGGGGTTCGATGCCCTCCGTCCCTGCCACCGTCAAGGTGCAGGGCACCGAAAGTAGAAAAATGTCAAATCAATCCGTGCAAACCGTTAGCACGTCGAGTGACAAGATAAAAGTCGCGCTGGCAATAGTGGCTGCGATTGCAGGAGTAGTCGGGTTTTATTACCTGGCAGGCCAACCAGCTCTGGTGCGTGCAAGCGCGCTTGTGGCTGGTTTGGTTATTGCTGTTGCGCTCTTGTATGTCTCGACGACCGGCCGTGAATTTCTCAATTTCGCCAAAGAAGCTGTGCGCGAAACCAAGAAAGTCGTTTGGCCTACCCGCAAAGAAGCCACGCAGATTACTGCGATCGTGTTTGCCTTTGTGCTGGTCATGGCGATTTTCCTGTGGGGCACGGATAAATTGCTCGAGTTTTTGTTGTATGACGTAATTCTGGGTTGGAAAAAATAATGAGCGAAAATGTGCATGATGAAGCGGCGAACGAGTCCGTTCCGGGCGACGCTCCGGTAGCGGACACTGGTGCAGCGCTGAGCGTACCAGTGAGCAGCAAGCGCTGGTATGTCGTGCATGCTTATTCCGGCATGGAAAAAAGCGTCATGCGCGCACTGACCGAGCGCATCGAGCGCGCGGGCATGCAAGACCAGTTCGGCCAGATCCTGGTGCCGATCGAAGAAGTTGTCGAAGTCAAGAATGGTGTCAAGTCCGTCACCGAACGTCGTTTCTATCCTGGCTATGTGCTGGTTGAAATGGAAATGACGGACGAAAGCTGGCACTTGGTCAAGAACACCAGCAAGGTTACCGGTTTCATTGGTGGCAAGTCGAACAAGCCGACGCCGATCTCCGCGCGCGAAATCGACGGCATCATGAAGCAGATGCAGGAAGGTGTTGAAAAGCCCCGTCCGAAAACCTTGTACGAAGTGGGCGAGCAAGTACGCATTAAGGATGGTCCGTTTACCGACTTCAACGGCAATGTCGAAGAAGTCAATTACGAGAAATCCAAAGTGCGCGTCTCGGTCACCATTTTCGGTCGCGCTACTCCGGTAGAGCTCGAATTCGGCCAGGTCGAAAAAGTCTAAGTATTATCAAGCGCCACCAGGAGCGTCGCGGCAGTCTCAGCGAAATCCGGTCAGAGGAGCCCCGCCAGGGTAGGATCGGCGGGGCGCTACTACTCAATCCAAGATAGGAGCCATCATGGCAAAGAAAATCATTGGTTTTATCAAGCTGCAAGTGCCAGCTGGTAAAGCAAACCCATCCCCACCAATCGGTCCAGCTCTGGGTCAACGTGGTCTGAACATCATGGAATTCTGCAAGGCCTTCAATGCACAGACCCAAGGTCTGGAGCCAGGCATGCCGATTCCAGTCGTGATCACCGCATTTGCGGACAAGTCCTTCACGTTCGTGATGAAGACGCCTCCAGCAACCTACCTGATCAAAAAAGCTGCTGCGATCACCAAAGGTTCGCCGAAGCCACATACCGACAAAGTCGGTACGCTGACCCGCGCACAAGCTGAAGAAATCGCTAAATTGAAAACCCCTGATCTGACCGCTGCCGACATGGATGCTGCTGTACGCACCATCGCTGGTTCCGCTCGTTCGATTGGTATCACGGTGGAAGGTGTTGTATAATGGCTAAGTTATCCAAACGTATCAAGGCTTTGAAAGCCAAAGTCGACCGTACCAAAGTGTACGCTTTCGACAACGCTGTCGCTCTGATCAAAGAGTGCGCAACGGCCAAGTTCAATGAATCGATCGACGTATCGGTACAACTGGGTGTTGATCCTAAGAAATCCGACCAAGTGGTGCGCGGCTCCGTCGTGCTGCCAGCTGGTACCGGCAAAACCGTACGCGTGGCAGTATTCGCGTCGGGCGAAAAAGCTGAAGCTGCTAAAGCAGCTGGCGCCGACATCGTTGGTATGGAAGACCTGGCTGAGCAGATCAAAGCCGGCGACATGCCTTTCGATATCGTTATCGCTTCGCCAGATACCATGCGTATCGTTGGTACCCTGGGTCAGATCCTGGGCCCACGCGGCATGATGCCTAACCCGAAAGTTGGCACTGTTACTCCTGACGTCGCTACCGCCGTGAAAAACGCGAAAGCCGGTCAAGTTCAGTACCGTACCGACAAATCCGGTATCATCCACGCTACCATCGGCCGTAAATCGTTCGCTGACGCAGATCTGAAGTCGAATCTGGTCGCACTGATCGACGCACTGAACAAAGCCAAGCCAGCATCGAGCAAAGGCGTGTACCTGCGCAAAGTTTCGCTGTCGTCGACCATGGGCGCTGGCGTCCGTGTTGATCAGGCTAGCCTGGCAGCTTAAGTAACAGAATCAAGTCCTGTAGCGCCTTCGGGCGCTGCGGGCGCATCTTTGGGCTGTCTGCCCGGTGTTCGCACCAGGCAGGCAGACAATCAAAGACCGTTGGGCCGACTGCGATTGCACATGCAGAAGGTTAATAGGCTTGCCGGCAACGGCAAGTGCCCAACGCAGATGGTGTACCCGAACAAGTTTTGTAGTCTTCATGCTGCGTGAATCCATCCGCTCAGTTTAGTACTTCTTGACTTCGGACGCCGTGTTCGAACCGATGCAAGGCGCTCAACCACTCGGTTGTGATTGCCGAACATCATTTAAGGAGGTTGACCGTGAGTCTCAATCTGAATGACAAAAAGGCCGTCGTCGCCGAAGTTTCCGCACAAGTAGCAAATGCGCAAACGATCGTCGTGGCCGAATATCGTGGCATCCAGGTTGGTCACTTGACGCAACTGCGTGCTAAAGCGCGTGCCCAAGGCGTGTACCTGCGTGTGTTGAAAAACACTCTGGCTCGTCGCTCCGTTGAAGGTACCGCATTCGCCAGCCTGGCAGATGCCATGACCGGCCCGTTGATCTACTCGATCTCGGCCGATGCCGTTGCAGCAGCTAAAGTCATCGCTGACTTCGCTAAAACCAACGACAAACTGGTCATCAAAGCAGGTAACTACGCAGGCAAGCCGCTGGATACAGCTGCTGTCACCGCGTTGGCGAGCATTCCTAGCCGTGAAGTCCTCATTTCGCAGTTGTTGGGCGTTATGCTGGCTCCGGTTTCGGGCTTTGCACGTGGTCTGGCTGCCCTGGCAGCGAAAAAAGGCGAAGGCGCCGAAGCTCCTGCAGAAGCAGCAGCAGAAGAAGCCCCAGCAGCCGCTTAATTGCGCGCGCTTTTTTCTCTCAGTACCAATCTGATGTAACTAACGTAATAAATTTAGGAGTTTCAAAATGGCAATTAGCAAAGACGATATCCTGGAAGCAGTTAGCGCCATGTCCGTAATGGACCTGAACGACCTGGTTAAAGCATTCGAAGAAAAATTCGGCGTGTCCGCAGCAGCGATGGCTTCGGCCGGTCCTGCAGCAGGCCCAGCAGCAGCTGCTGAAGAACAAACCGAATTCAACGTCATCCTTGACACCTTCGGCGCAAACAAAGTTGGCGTTATTAAAGCAGTTCGCGAAATCACCGGCCTGGGCTTGAAAGAAGCTAAAGACCTGGTCGATGGCGCACCAAAAACTGTGAAAGAAGCAGTGTCGAAAGCTGACGCTGAAGCTGCACAGAAGAAACTGGTAGAAGCCGGCGCAACCGCTTCGATCAAGTAATATCTGTACCGGCGGCAGTTAGCGCCCGAGTCAAAGTCTGAGGTTTCCCCTCGCAAGGGGGGAAATCCGACTTTGGCTCCTTTGTCGTCTGCATCGTATTTGTCATGTAGTTGTAGCAGCAGTTTTTATTCGATTCAAGCCGGAAAGCAGAGCCTTGAGGTTTCGTCTGTGTCACACGCAGCGGTGCAAACGAACACTTGCAAAACCTGAATTTTCTATCCTTTCTGTCACTCACGGAGTGTCCATGCACTACTCATTTACTGAGAAGAAACGCATTCGCAAATCATTCGCGAAGCGCGCCAACGTTCACCACGTTCCGTTCCTGCTGGCGACCCAGCTCGAGTCTTATCATAGCTTCTTGCAAGAGGACATAGCACCGTCCGGCCGCAAGAATGATGGCCTGCAGTCGGCTTTCACTTCGATTTTCCCTATCGTTTCGCACAATGGTTTTGCGCGTCTCGAATTCTTGTCGTACGTTCTGGGCGATCCTGCCTTCGACGTCAAAGAATGTCAACAACGTGGCCTGACGTTCGCGTCGCCGCTGCGCGCGAAAGTGCGCCTGGTGATCCTGGACAAGGAATCGCCAACCAAGCCCGTCGTCAAAGAGATGAAGGAACAGGAAGTCTACATGGGCGAATTGCCGCTCATGACGACCACCGGTTCGTTCGTGATCAACGGCACGGAGCGGGTTATCGTTTCCCAGTTGCACCGTTCGCCTGGCGTGTTCTTCGAGCACGACCGCGGCAAGACCCACTCGTCCGGTAAACTGCTGTTCTCCGCGCGTATCATTCCTTACCGCGGTTCGTGGCTGGACTTCGAGTTCGACCCGAAAGACATCCTGTTCTTCCGCGTCGACCGCCGCCGCAAGATGCCAGTGACGATCCTGCTCAAAGCCATCGGCATGTCGCATGAGCAAATCCTGGCGAACTTCTTCGTCTTCGACAATTTCAACCTGCGCTCCGAAGGCGCGGAAATGGAATTCGTCTCCGAGCGTCTGCGCGGCGAAGTGGCGCGTTTCGATATCGTCGACAAGTCGGGCAAGACCCTGGTGCTGAAAGACAAGCGTATCAACGCGAAACACGTGCGTGATATCGAAGCTGCCGGCATCAAGCACATTTCCGTACCGGAAGACTACCTGCTGGGCCGCGTATTGGCGAAGAACATCGTCGATGGCGATACCGGTGAAGTCGTCGCTTCCGCGAACGATGAGCTGACGGAAGACCTGCTGGGCCGCTTGCGCGATGCCAACATCTCCGAAATCCAGACCTTGTACACGAACGACCTGGATCAGGGCGCCTACATCTCGCAAACCCTGCGTATCGACGACACCGCCGACCAGATGGCTGCGAAAGTGGCAATCTACCGCATGATGCGTCCAGGCGAACCGCCAACGGAAGATTCCGTTGAAGCGTTGTTCAACGGCCTGTTCTACAACTCGGACCGCTACGACCTGTCGGCCGTGGGCCGCATGAAGTTCAACCGCCGCATTGGCCGCGATGAACTGACCGGCGCCATGACGCTGTCGAACGAAGACGTACTGGCCGTGATCAAGATCCTGGTGGAACTGCGCAATGGCCGCGGCGAAGTCGACGATATCGATCACCTGGGTAACCGTCGCGTACGTTGCGTGGGCGAGCTGGCCGAGAATCAATTCCGCGCCGGCCTGGTGCGTGTTGAGCGCGCCGTCAAGGAACGCCTCGGCCAAGCCGAAGCGGACAACCTGATGCCGCACGACCTGATCAACTCGAAGCCGATTTCGGCCGCGATTCGCGAGTTCTTCGGTTCGTCCCAGCTGTCGCAGTTCATGGACCAAACCAATCCTCTGTCGGAAATTACCCACAAGCGCCGCGTATCGGCTCTGGGACCCGGCGGTCTGACACGCGAACGCGCCGGCTTTGAAGTGCGCGACGTGCATCCGACCCACTACGGCCGCGTCTGCCCGATCGAGACACCGGAAGGTCCGAACATTGGTCTGATCAACTCGCTGGCTCTGTATGCCCGCCTGAATGAATACGGCTTCCTGGAAACCCCGTACCGCAAGGTCGAAGGCTCCAAGATTACCGATCAGATCGACTACCTGTCCGCCATCGAAGAAGGCCGCTACATCATCGCTCAGGCGAATGCGACCATCAACGACGAAGGCATGCTGTCCGATGAACTGGTCTCGGCCCGTGAAGCCGGCGAAACCATCCTGGTCTCCCCGGAGCGCATCCAGTACATGGACGTGGCGCCAGGCCAGATCGTTTCCGTCGCTGCCTCGCTGATTCCGTTCCTCGAACACGATGATGCAAACCGTGCATTGATGGGCGCCAACATGCAACGCCAGGCTGTGCCTTGCTTGCGTCCGGAAAAAGCGCTGGTCGGTACCGGTATCGAACGCACCGTTGCGGTCGACTCGGGCACCACCGTGCAAGCGCTGCGTGGCGGTATCGTCGATTACATCGATGCGGGCCGTGTCGTGATTCGCGTCAACGATGACGAAGCAACCGCTGGTGAAGTGGGCGTCGACATCTACAACCTGATCAAGTACACCCGTTCGAACCAGAACACCAACATCAACCAGCGTCCTATCGTGCAAGTGGGCGACCGTGTTGCCAAGCGCGACGTGATCGCCGACGGCGCATCGACCGACCTGGGTGAATTGGCGCTGGGCCAGAACATGACCGTGGCTTTCATGCCATGGAATGGTCTGAACTTCGAAGATTCGATCCTGATCTCGGAAAACGTCGTCAAGGACGACCGCTACACCTCGATTCACATCGAAGAGTTGTCGGTGGTGGCCCGTGACACGAAACTGGGCGCGGAAGAAATTACGCGCGACATCTCGAACCTGGCTGAAAATCAGCTGGCACGTCTGGATGAGTCCGGTATCGTCTACATCGGCGCTGAAGTACAAGCCGGCGATACCCTGGTTGGTAAAGTGACGCCAAAAGGCGAAACCCAGCTGACCCCGGAAGAGAAGCTGCTGCGCGCGATTTTCGGCGAAAAAGCTTCGGACGTGAAAGATACGTCGCTGCGCGTGCCTTCGGGCATGATCGGTACCGTGATCGACGTGCAAGTCTTCACCCGTGAAGGCATCGTGCGCGACAAGCGTGCCCAGCAAATTATCGATGACGAACTGAAACGCTTCCGTCTGGATTTGAACGACCAGATGCGTATCGTTGAAGGCGATGCCTTCCAGCGTCTGGAAAAAATGCTGATCGGCAAAGTTGTCAACGGCGGCCCTAAAAAGCTGGCCAAAGGCGCCAAGATCACCAAGGAATACCTGGCCGATCTGGACAAATACCACTGGTTCGACATCCGCCCTGCGGACGACGATGCAGCGGTAGCGCTGGAAGCGATCAAGGAATCGATCAACGAGAAGCGTCACCAGTTCGATCTGGCCTTCGAAGAGAAGCGTAAGAAACTGACGCAAGGCGATGAGCTGCAACCAGGCGTGCAAAAAATGGTCAAGGTCTACCTGGCCGTGAAACGCCGCCTGCAGTCGGGCGACAAGATGGCAGGTCGCCACGGTAACAAGGGTGTGGTTTCCCGTATTGTTCCTGTGGAAGACATGCCATACATGGCCGACGGCACGCCAGCCGACGTTGTGCTGAACCCGCTGGGCGTTCCTTCGCGGATGAACGTCGGTCAGATTCTCGAGACTCACTTGGGCTGGGCTGCCAAGGGTCTGGGTATCCGCATCGGCGAAATGCTGAAGGCGCAAACCAAGGTCGAGCAAGTGCGCAAGTACCTGACGACGATCTACAACGACAACGGCCGTGCTGAAGAGCTGGACAACTTCGACGACGAAGAGATCATGAAGCTGGCGGAAAACCTGAAAAAAGGTGTTCCATTCGCCACGCCAGTGTTCGACGGCGCCAATGAAGAAGAGATCCGCCGCATGCTGGACCTGGCGTATCCGGACGACATCGCCAAGAACCTGGGCATGACCGCTTCGAAAAACCAGGTGACCATGTATGACGGTCGCACCGGTGAAGCGTTCGAGCGCAAGGTTACTGTCGGCGTCATGCACATGCTGAAACTGCATCACTTGGTTGATGACAAGATGCATGCGCGTTCGACCGGTCCTTACTCGCTGGTGACGCAACAGCCACTGGGCGGTAAAGCCCAGTTCGGTGGTCAGCGTTTCGGTGAGATGGAAGTCTGGGCACTGGAAGCGTATGGCGCGTCGTATGTCTTGCAAGAGATGTTGACCGTCAAGTCCGATGACGTGAATGGCCGTACCAAAGTGTACGAGAACCTCGTCAAGGGCGACCACGTGATCGACGCCGGCATGCCGGAATCGTTCAACGTGCTGGTCAAGGAAATCCGTTCGCTGGGTATCGATATCGACCTCGAACGCAACTAAAAGACAGCCACCTGTCATTTGGTTTGGGAAACACAAAGCCCGGCTGGGAAACCACGCCGGGCAATGTAGTCTCAGGAATATAGAAATTTAATCACCTCTGGAGTGATACATGAAAGCACTGCTCGATCTATTCAAGCAAGTACAGACCAACGAGACCTTCGATGCAATCAAGATCGGTCTCGCTTCGCCTGAGAAAATCCGTTCGTGGTCCTACGGCGAAGTCAAGAAGCCGGAAACCATCAACTACCGTACCTTCAAGCCTGAGCGCGACGGCCTGTTCTGCGCCAAGATCTTTGGCCCGATCAAGGATTACGAATGCCTGTGCGGCAAGTACAAGCGCCTGAAACACCGCGGCGTGATCTGCGAAAAGTGCGGCGTCGAAGTCACCCTGGCCAAGGTGCGCCGCGAGCGCATGGGCCACATCGAGCTGGCTTCGCCTACCGCGCACATCTGGTTCCTGAAGTCGCTGCCGTCGCGTCTGGGCATGGTCCTGGACATGACCCTGCGGGACATCGAACGCGTGCTGTACTTTGAAGCATACGTCGTGACCGATCCAGGCATGACCCCGCTGAAAAAATGCCAGATCATGTCGGAAGACGACTACGCCGCCAAGTACGAAGAGTACGGCGACGACTTCACCGCCTTCATGGGCGCCGAAGGTATCCGTGAACTGCTGCGCTCGATCGACATCCACCGCGATGCCGAAACCCTGCGCGTGGAACTGAAGGAGTCGAAATCCGAAGCCAAGATCAAGAAATACGCGAAGCGCCTGAAAGTGCTGGAAGCGTTCCAACGTTCGGGCATCAAGCCTGACTGGATGATCATGGAAGTGCTGCCAGTGCTGCCGCCGGAACTGCGTCCGCTGGTACCGCTGGATGGCGGCCGTTTCGCGACCTCGGATCTGAACGATCTGTATCGCCGCGTCATCAACCGTAACAACCGTCTGAAACGCCTGATGGAGCTGCGCGCTCCAGAGATCATCACGCGCAACGAAAAGCGCATGCTGCAAGAAGCGGTCGATTCGCTGCTGGACAACGGCCGTCGCGGCAAAGCGATGACCGGCGCCAACAAGCGTCCGCTGAAATCGCTGGCAGAGATGATCAAGGGCAAGGGCGGCCGTTTCCGTCAAAACTTGCTGGGCAAACGCGTCGATTACTCCGGTCGTTCGGTCATCGTCGTGGGCCCGCAATTGAAACTGCATCAGTGCGGCTTGCCGAAACTGATGGCGCTGGAACTGTTCAAGCCATTCATTTTCAATAAACTGGAACTGATGGGTCTGGCGACCACGATCAAGGCTGCGAAAAAGCTGGTCGAGATTCAAGAGCCGGTCGTGTGGGACATCCTGGAAGACGTGATCCGTGAACATCCGATCATGTTGAACCGCGCACCTACCTTGCACCGTCTGGGTATCCAGGCTTTCGAGCCAGTCCTGATTGAAGGCAAGGCCATCCAGCTGCACCCGCTCGTCTGCGCCGCATTCAACGCCGACTTTGACGGTGACCAAATGGCGGTCCACGTTCCTCTGTCGATCGAAGCGCAGATGGAAGCACGCACTTTGATGCTGGCATCGAACAACATCCTGTTCCCATCGAACGGCGAACCATCGATCGTTCCTTCCCAGGATATCGTGCTGGGTCTGTACTACGCGACCCGCGAAGCGATCAATGCGAAGAACGAAGGGATGATGTTCCCTGACGTATCGGAAGTGATCCGCGCCTACGACAACAAGGAAGTCGAACTGACGACCCGCGTTACCGTGCGTATTACCGAATACCCGAAAAACGCCGAAACGGGCGAATTCGAGAAAACGGTTACCCGCTATGAAACGACGATCGGCCGTGCGATCCTGTCGGAAATTCTGCCTAAAGGCCTGCCGTTCTCCGTCCTGAACCGCGCGCTGAAAAAGAAAGAAATTTCCAAGCTGATCAACACGTCGTTCCGCAAGTGCGGCCTGCGCGCCACCGTGGTGTTCGCAGACAAACTGATGCAATCGGGTTTCCGCCTGGCGACACGCGCCGGTATCTCGATCTGCGTCGACGACATGCTGGTACCGCCTCAAAAAGTCACCCTGATCGCGACGGCCGAGTCGGAAGTCAAGCAGATCGAACAGCAATACGCCTCGGGTCTCGTGACCGCCGGCGAGCGTTACAACAAGGTAGTCGATATCTGGGGCAAAACCTCGGATGAAGTCGGCAAGGCCATGATGGACCAGCTCAAAGTCGAAGACGTGATCCGCCGCGACGGCACCAAGTCGACGCAAGAATCGTTCAACGCCATTTACATGATGGCCGACTCCGGCGCGCGCGGTTCCGCAGCCCAGATTCGTCAGTTGGCCGGTATGCGTGGTCTGATGGCCAAACCGGATGGCTCGATTATCGAAACGCCGATTACCGCGAACTTCCGCGAAGGTCTGAACGTTTTGCAGTACTTCATTTCGACCCACGGTGCTCGTAAAGGTCTGGCCGATACGGCGCTGAAAACGGCTAACTCCGGTTACCTGACGCGTCGTCTGGTTGACGTGACGCAAGACTTGGTGGTGATCGAGGACGATTGCGGCACCATGAACGGCGCCGTCATGAAGGCACTGGTCGAAGGTGGTGAAGTCATCGAACCGTTGCGTGACCGTATCCTCGGCCGCGTGGTGGTGCATGACGTCGTCAATCCTGAAACCCAGGAAACGCTGTACGAAGCCGGCACCTTGATGGACGAAGACATGGTCGAAGAGATCGAGCGTCTGTCCATCGATGAAGTCAAGGTTCGCACGCCACTGACATGCGACACGCGCTTCGGCCTGTGCGCCAAGTGCTATGGCCGCGACCTGGGCCGCGGCATGCTGGTCAACGCCGGCGAAGCCGTCGGTGTGGTGGCAGCGCAGTCGATTGGTGAGCCTGGTACCCAGCTGACCATGCGTACGTTCCACATTGGTGGTGCGGCATCGCGTGCAGCAGTGGCATCGTCGGTGGAGGCCAAGTCGAACGGTACCATCCGCTTCACGGCAACCATGCGTTACGTGACGAACGGCAAGGGCGCGCAAATCGTCATTTCCCGTTCCGGCGAAGTGCTGATCACCGATGACCATGGCCGTGAGCGTGAGCGTCATAAAGTACCGTACGGTGCGACCCTGATCGTCAAGGACGGCATGGTCATCAAGGCCGGTACGGCCCTGGCAACGTGGGATCCGCTGACCCGTCCGATCATTACCGAATACGCCGGTCAAGTGCGTTTCGAGAACGTCGAAGAAGGCGTCACCGTAGCCCGTCAGGTCGACGAAGTGACCGGTCTGTCCACCCTGGTGGCGATCGATGCGAAACGTCGCGGTTCGTTGACGAAAACGTTGCGTCCGCAAGTCAAGCTGATCAACGACGCGAACGAAGAAGTCAAGATCGCCGGCACCGAACACTCGGTGGCGATCGGCTTCCAGGTCGGCGCGCTGATCATGGTCAAGGACGGTCAACAGGTATCGGTGGGTGAAGTGCTGGCACGTATTCCTACCGAATCGCAAAAAACGCGCGATATTACCGGTGGTCTGCCACGCGTTGCGGAACTGTTCGAAGCGCGCTCGCCGAAAGATGCCGGTATGCTGGCGGAAGTCACGGGTACGGTTGCGTTCGGTAAAGAAACCAAGGGCAAGCAGCGTCTGGAAATCACGGACATGGACGGCAACAAGCATGAGTTCTTGATCACCAAGGACAAACAAGTGCTGGTGCATGACGGCCAAGTCGTGAATAAGGGCGAGATGATCGTGGACGGCCCGGCCGATCCGCAAGACATCCTGCGCCTGCTGGGTATCGAAGCGCTGGCACGTTACATCGTTGACGAAGTGCAAGACGTGTACCGTCTGCAAGGCGTGAAGATCAATGACAAGCACATTGAAGTGATCGTGCGTCAGATGCTGCGCCGTGTTCAGATCGTCAATGCCGGCGACACCAACTACATCGTTGGCGAGCAGGTAGAGCGTTCGGAACTGCTGGACGAGAACGATCGCATGGCCGTTGAGAACAAGATTCCAGCGACCTACGAAAACGTTTTGTTGGGTATTACCAAGGCATCGCTGTCGACCGATTCGTTCATCTCGGCCGCATCGTTCCAGGAAACCACCCGCGTGCTGACCGAAGCGGCGATCATGGGCAAGCGCGATGGTCTGCGCGGCCTGAAAGAGAACGTCATCGTCGGCCGTCTGATTCCTGGCGGTACGGGCCTGGCCTTCCACCGCGCACGCAAAGAGAAAGAAGCGTGGGAAGTGGAAGAGCGTCAAGCACTGCTGCTGGCCGAGAAAGCCTCGATGGCTGGCGAAGCTGCCGAAGCGCTGCAGGATATCGAAACCCAGCAACACCACGGCGACGAAGCGTAATCTGCGCTGCTAGCTGACAAGAACGGCACCTTCGGGTGCCGTTTTTTTTCGTCTTGAGATAAGTCAATCAGACCGCGTGGTCCGCATAGCCGTCGGGCCGGATCAACAGGCTTTTGATGCCGGCCAGTGGCTGGCAGCCGGGTTTGATGGTCAACGAAGTGAGCCAGGCCGCATCGAAACGGTACGGTTGTGCTGCGTGCGCGGCATTGCCAACGACCAACTGCAGCCATTTTCCCGCGTGCAGCAGTTCATGGATGCCCACGGCCGTGCCGTCGGCCAGGCGCAGCAGCCAGTCGGGCACGCGCCGGCCGATCCAGTCTGCGCTGCCGGCGCTCGCGTCAGAGCCCAGCGAGATGGGATAGCGCACGCCAAAGCCGGACAACTCGCTGGCCAGCGCGCGGTTGACGTCCGGTTGCGCCAGCATGTCGCTGATGGTGGCGCGCAGGGCCAGGGTGTGCGCGTCAAAACGCGTCAGCATGGCCGTTTGCGCGAGGGTATTGTGCTGCAACGACACGCCAACGGGATGGCGCTCCGCATGGTAGCTGTCGAGCAGGCTGTCCGGCGCATAGCCCTTGAGCACGCCGGCCAGTTTCCAGCCCAGGTTCATTGCGTCCTGCATCCCCACGTTCATGCCCTGGCCGCCTGCCGGCATGTGGATGTGGGCGGCATCGCCGGCCAGGAAGACGCGTCCCTGGCGATAGCGTCGGGCCAACCGTGTTTCGTCGTTGAAGCGCGACAGCCAGCTGGCGTCATGCAGGCCGAAATCGTAGTCCGCGATGGCCGTGCTGGCCTGCGACAACTCCTCCACGGTGGCCGCTTCCGCCGCCGCAGCCGGGGGACGGCGGGCATTCAGGGTGATGACGCGGTAGCGGTCTTGCCCCAGCGGCACGATCATCAGGCTACCCGCTGCGTTCGTCAGGGACAGCATGGGTGACGCGGGCGGATGGCGCAGCCGCACATCTCCCATGAGCATGCTGCAAGTGGCCGCCACGCCGTCGAAGGCGATGCGCGCCTGCTGGCGCACGAGGCTGCGAGCGCCATCGGTGCCGATCAGGTAACGGGCACGCAGGCAGAATGGGGTGCCGTCGTACGTGCCGGCCACCGTGACGCCATCGTCATCCTGCTGTGTCTGTTCCACGAGCGCGCCGCGGACAATTGCCACGCCGTCTTCCAGCAATTGCTCTTCCAGCAGGCGTTCCGTCGTGTTTTGCGGCAGGAACAAGGTGTAGGGGTGGGGCGTGTCGAAGCCGGAAAAATCGACCCGGGTATCGAGGCCCGCATAGTGACCGCTGGACAAGGAGGTGCCCAGCGCAACAAAGCGCTGATCCAGGCCCCGCAAGCCCAGCATTTCCAGGGTGCGGCCATGGATGGTCAGCGCACGCGAATGCGCGCTGCGTTGCGGCCGCCGTTCCAGGATGGTCACGCGGATGCCGGCCAGACGCAATTCGCAGGCCAGGGTCAGGCCGACGGGGCCGGCGCCGACGATGATGACTTCGATATCGCTATTGTGCATGTCACTCTCAATCTAACGTTGTTAGTCTGTGCAAAATGGTAAACTAACGACGTTAGAGTTTCAAGGGAAATGACAGGAAAATGAAAATTCAACGCGAAGCCGTGGTGGCCAGGGCGCTCGAGCTGCTGGACGAAGTGGGCATCGAAGGCTTGACCATGCGCCGCCTAGCCGACGCGATGGGCATCAAGGCCGCTTCGCTGTACTGGCATTTTGCGAACAAGCAGGCTTTGCTCGATGGCATGGCCGACGTGCTGATCGAAGACGTGGCAAGGAACGTCGATGCGGATGCGGGCTGGGAAGCGCAGTTGCGCCAGGTGGCGGCGCAAATGCGCGCGGCGTTATCGGCCCGCCGCGATGGCGTGCGCGTCTTTGGCGGTACCTATGTGATATCGGAAAACGTGTTTCGCGTCGCCGAAGCGTTAATCGGTCCGATGCGTGCAGCCGGGGCATCGGAGAAACTGGCCAGCTGGAGCGCATTTACGCTGCTCTATTATGTGCTCGGTTTTGTCATGGAAGCGCAAGGCACGGGACCGGGAAGCGCCGCGATGCATGCATTATCGAACCGGCGTGCCGCTTTCGCCGCCATGGCGGCCGACCATTATCCGCACGTGCTCGCATCCATGGATGCCATCTTTAATGCGGAAATCGACGACCGTTTTAATGCGGGACTCGATTTGATTATGATCGGCTTGCGGGAAAAAATTAAAACGAATCAAGGTATATATAATTAATCTGTCCGGCATCCATATATTTTGATGGCCGGGCAGATTCAATCACCTTCCTTTTTCCCGAATTTTTACTGTTGCCCTGTGCGCTTTGCAGTGAGCACTCACATTGATTCTCCTCCTCGGCGCCGTTACGGGGCGTGCCGTGGCGTGTCCGGCGATGCCGAGTACCCGCCAGCACGGCCGCCACTGGTCGCGGCCGGCACACGTGTTGCGCAAATGTCCGGGCATGGCGGGCCACGCCAATTATCAGTTTATTCATGCTAAGATTTGGCGCATGATTGCCCAAGCCCTGTTTACTCCCGCCCAGCAGAAACTGCTGGGATTGCTGTTTGTCCGCGTGAATGAAGGCTTTCACTTGAACGAGATCATGCGGCTGACCGGCCTTGGCAGCGCGTCGGCGCAACGGGAACTGCGCCGCTTGCATGAGTCCGGCCTGATCACGTCGGAGCGGATCGGCAATGTGCGGCGCTTCTGGCCCAACAAGGAAAGCCTCGTGTATCCGGAATTGAGCGGATTGGTGCAGAAAACTTTCGGCATCGTTGGCGTCCTCAGCATGACTCTGGCGCCCTTGCGTGCCCAGTTGCACCTGGCATTCGTGTCGGGTGCCACGGCGAAGGGACAGGACATGCCTGGCAGCGCCATCGATTTGCTGCTGGTGGGCGAAGAAGCCAATTATGGCGATCTGTTGACGGGATTGGCGCCGGCCGAGCGAACCTTGAGGCGTAAAATCAATCCCAACTTATATACGCTGGCCGATTATCGCCGGCGTCTGCGTGAAGGCCAGCCATTTCTGCTGCAGGTATTACAGCAGCCGAAGTTGTTTGTCATCGGCGATGAATCGCAATTGCATGCGCTGGCATTGCCAGATTCTTCCATGCAGGCGAATGACACGCCATCTGTATTCTAAAGGCCGGGCCTGGTATTCAATTTCTGACATATGAAATTTTGGGCTGGAAAAATATCTGAGGCGGATTGATCGTATGATGAATAAACTACAGGCTTTTGGTTTAATTGTTTCCCAGGCAGTACGGGGAGAATTAACGTTTCCCACGAGTGTTAATTCCGCATTGCAATTGCAATTGGCCCTGGCTGAACCGGACTGCCATATCGACCATGCGATCAAGCTGGTTCTGGGCGAACCCTTGCTGGCGGCGCGCACGGTCGCGCTGGCCAACTCGGCTGTGTACAGCCGTGGCGATGCGGCGCCCGTGACCAGCGTGCGCGCCGCCGTGATGCGCATGGGGTACCGCAATCTGTACGCGCTGGTGGCGGCCATGGTGGTGCGCCAGTTCGGCAGCAAGATCATCGACCCCGTCTTGCGCCAGAAGGCGACCCAGCTGTGGGAGCACACGGCCCACGTGGCGGCGCTGGCGCACGTGCTGGCCCGCCGCGTGACGCACGTCGATGCCGACACGGCGCTGTTCGCCGGTATCGTGCATGAGGTGGGCGGCTTCTATTTGCTGTCGCGTGCCGACGAGTTCCCCGGCTTGCTCGACGACGATACGGATCACTGGATGGAGTCCGCCGAAGAGATCATTTCCCGCGAAGTCATGAAGAAGCTGCTGATCCCGCTGGCCGTGAGCGAAGCCATCGAAGGCTTGCGCGATGGCTTGCTGTCCATCCCGCCCGACTCCCTGCTCGATACCTTGTTGTTAGCCAAGCAACTGTCGCCCGTGCCGTCGCCCTTGCAGCTGACGTACGTGGAAATGCTCACGCCGTCCGATTCCGTCATCGATTTCATTATCGACAACGAGACCCTGCAAAGCATCCTGGCCGAATCGGCCGAGGAAGTACACTCGATGAGCGCCGCGCTGCTGGTGTAGCTGGAAACGCCGGCGGCGAAAAAAAACGGCAGCGCCATCGAGGTGCTGCCGTTTTGTTTTCAGGCGCTGCCGCTTACTTCTGCTGCGCGATCCAACGGTCGACCTTGGCTTCCAGCAGCTTCAGGGGCAGGGTGCCGTCGCCGAGTACCACTTCGTGAAACTTCGGCAGGCTGAACTTGTCGCCCAGCGCTTGCTGCGCGCGCTGGCGCAGTTCGACGATTTTCAGCGAACCGATCTTGTAGCCCAGCGCCTGGCCCGGCCACGCCATGTAGCGTTCCGTTTCGCTTTTCGCCACGGCGTCATAGCCGAGGGTGTCGCGCATGTACTTGATCGTCTGCTCGCGCGTCCAGCCCTTGGTGTGCAAGCCCGTGTCCACCACCAGGCGCACGGCGCGCAGCATCTCGTCGTTCAAGTGGCCGAAATACTGGGCCGGATCCTCGAACAGGCCCATTTCCTTGCCCAGGGTTTCCGCATACAGGGCCCAGCCTTCCGTGAAGGCATTGTTGCCGCCGAAACGGCGGAAGTTCGGCAAGTCCATCTCTTGCACCAGCGCCAGGTGGAAATGGTGGCCAGGCTTGCCTTCGTGCAGGAACAGGGTGGTCATGCCCGTGTCGCCATACAGTTTCGGATCCGTGACGACGGACCAGAACACGCCTGGGCGCGAACCGTCGGCGGCCGGCGCCGTGTAGTGGTCGGCGGCCGTGTCGCGGCTCAGTTCAGGTTCCAGGCGCAAGTCCAGCGGCGCCTTCGGCACCAGGGTGAACAGGGCTGGCAATTTGCTGTCCAGCAGCACGTTCAGCTTGCGGTAGACGTCGAGCACCTCCTGCTCCGTCTTGAACGGGCGGTATTTCGCCTGTTCCGACACCCACACGGGCAAGCCGGCCGCAGGGCCGTTGTAGCCCATCTTCGGGCCCACGATCGCGTACTGTTCCTGGATGCGCGCCACTTCCTTCAAGCCGATGGCGTGGATTTGCTCCGGCTTCAAATCCGTGGTGGTGCTGCTGGCCACGCGCGCCTGGTACCAGCTGGCGCCATCGGGCAGGGCGCTCCAGCCGCTGCTCGTGCGGCCGGCCGGCAGGTAATCGCGTTCCATGAAGGTGGACAGGCGCTGCAGCGCAGGCATCAGTTTGGCCTCGATGATGACGGTGTAGGTTTGCGTCAGGCGCGCCTTGTCCGCGTCGGAAAAGCTGGCCGGCAAGTTCTTGATGGGCGTGTAATAGACGCTCTCCTGCGGCGTGGCGCTGACGAGTTTCTTGAATTGCGGCAATGCCGATTCCGTCAGCGCCTTCGGCAGCACGATGCCTTTTTGCATGCCGACCCGCATGTTGGCGATGGCCTGGTCTATCCAGCCCGGCAACTGGCCAATACGGCTCAGGTAAGCGTCATACTCTTTGACCGTGGTCAAAGGCTGCGATGCCTCTCCGCCCGCATAATTGGCCAGGGTAACGGGCATGCTGTCCATCTGGTTCAAGGGCAACAGGTATTCGGGGAAGCGCTCGAAGCTCAGCGCCGTGGCCAGTTCATAGTCGAGGATATCGTAATTGATCTGGTCCTGGTGCGACAGCTGCGCGCGGGCAATGCTGCGCAGGGTCTTCTGGTACTGGCGGTACAGGGCGAATTGTTTTGCACGCGCGGCGGGCACGATGGCTGAACCGATCTGGTCGTCGAAACGGTTGTCGCCGCTCTCGGTGGCATTGATCGGCTCGAAACGGGCCAGCGCATCGTAGTATTGGTCGGCCAGCACTTGCAGCTGCTGCTTCGCTTTGGGCGCGCTGACGGCCACGGTTTTGGCTGCGGGCTGGGCCGCTTGCGCCATGGGCGCATGGGCGAGCAACAGGGAGATGGCCAGGGTGCCGAGGGTGCCGGCGGCAAAACGATGCTTCATGCGCGAGATCCTTTGTAAGGAGGGAATGAACGGAGGCTTACAACGCCTAATAAAACCGTAGCGAGCGGAAGGAAGTTGTGGTCGAGAAGCGCAACTGTACGAAGGTACAGTGAGCATCGCAGACCGCAAATTACGACGCGCAGTAGGTTTTGATAGGCGTTCTTGGCGGGGTCGGGGTGGCCGTTCAAGATGGAACAGCCGGGGCGTAAGCATACGCCATTGCCCGGTGCATTTGGATAAATTGTGCGGGAGAAATGTTGCTATTTGTCCGCTGGCGCGACCAGGGCTTTCATCGCCTGCCAGTGCTGGCTGACCAAGGGGGCGCAGGCAGAGCAGGGCGTGGCAGCGATCAGGCTGCGGATCTGCTGCGCGCGTGCCGCCGTTTGCGGGTGTGAGGAAATCCATCCCGGTACGCTGGCCTTGTCCTTGTCGTCGAGCTTCTGGAAAAAGCGCAGCATGCCGTCCGGGCGGATTCGCGCGCGCTGCAAGGCCAGCAAACCCAGGCGATCCGCCTCTTCTTCCATGTCGCGGCTGAAATACAGGGTGCCGGCCTGGTGCGCCAGCATGGCGGCCACGGCGCTGATGTCGCCGATGGTCACGCCCATCAGGGCGCCCCAGCCCAGGCTGCTGATCATTTGTCGCAACGAATGGCGCTGCTCCACGTGCTGCACTTCATGCGCCAGCACGCCGGCCAGCTCGCCCGGATCCCCCGCCTGGCGCAGCAAGCCCGTATGCACGACGATGATGCCGCCCGGCATGGCAAACGCGTTGACCGTGTCGTCCTGCTTGACGAGCCAGCGGTACTGGTAGCGCGAACCGGTCGTCAGCTGGCGGCCGATTTCCTGCACTGTTTGCTGCGCCACGCCGCTCTCGCTGATGCTGCCTTGCGCGCGTACTTGCGCCAGGGCCAGTTCGCCCAGCTGCTTTTCCGTCGACAGGGGAATCAGCCCCGCCAGCGCGCCGACGGCATGGCCGCCTTGCCACCACAGCAGGGCCGTGGCGACGACGGTGGCGCCCGTCAAACCGAGCAGCCAGCCCGACACCTGCCGCCGGTTGCGCTGGCGCTCGCCCCACAAACGCTGCAGTGGCGGCTGCAGCGCCGCCGGCGCTTCGCGCAAGACGATGGCGATGTCCTGCGCGCCGAGCGGTTTCAGCGACGCTTGTCGTCCTTGTTCGTCGAGCCAGTTCAGGAACAGTTCCGGTCCGTCGACGCCGCCCACGCTGACGACCAGCTGCGCCACGTCGACACCATGGCCGGGCGCATCGATGGCGAGCTGGGTGCCAAAGAAATGTGCGCTGACAGGCGTGCCAGCCGGGCCGCCATCGGGACCGGTCAGCAGTGCCTGGAAGGGCGTCATGCGGCGGCCTCGGCAAAGCGGCTTTCGTACAGGGCCGCCATCAGGTCGGACTGGCTGATGATGCCGGCCAGGCGTTCATCCTCGTCGAGGATGGGAATATGGTGGTAGCCGGCGTCGGCCATCAGGGGCACGAGGTCGATGATGGGCGTGCCAAGGCGGGCCGTGTGCGGCGACGGCGTCATCAGCTGGCCCACCACTTCCGGCTTGTCGCCGTGGGACAGGCCGCTGCGCTGCAGCAAGCCGCGCAGGCGCTGGCGCATGCCTTGATAATCGTCGAGGCCGCCATGGCGCAGGAAATCCGTCTGCGTGATGATGCCGATGACGCGGCGCGCCCGGTTCAGCACGGGCAGGGCGCCCACCTGGTGCTCGCGCATGGTACGCCAGGCAACATCGAGCGGCGTGCCGAATTCCACGCTGAGCACATCCTTCGACATGATGTCGGCGCAGGTGACGACGCCGAAACGGCGCTGGTAGGCGCGCATTTCCGTTTGCAGGAAGATGGCTTGCAAATCGTCGCGGCTGATGTCGAGCACTTCGCTGTGCTGGCGCAAGACGGCATCGAGGTCGTCCGGCGAAAAGCCCAGGCGGTTGCTGGGCACGTCATCCCTGGTGGCGTGCGGATGCGGTGCCACCAGTTGCTGGATGTGCGGGTAGCGACGCCCCGTCAGGTTGTTGTACAGCACGGCGCAAGCGACCAGCACGGCGGAATTGAACAGCACGGTGATGAAGACGAACTCAAAGCCGGCCGCATGCACGCTGGCGCCGCCGACCACGGTGGTGAGCGCCACGGCCCCGCCCGGCGGATGCAAACAGCGCAGGGCAAACATGGCGCCGATGGCCAGGCAGGCGGCCAGCGCCGCAACGCCCACGCTCGATCCCAGCCACTTCACGCAAGCCATGCCCACCAGGCCGGAGACGACGTTGCCGCCCACCACGGAC
Source organism: Janthinobacterium sp. P210005 (assembly GCF_036231865.1). Lineage (NCBI taxonomy): Bacteria > Pseudomonadati > Pseudomonadota > Betaproteobacteria > Burkholderiales > Oxalobacteraceae > Janthinobacterium > Janthinobacterium sp. P210005. Next base: position 335,290 of record NZ_JAZARC010000002.1, on the reverse strand, counting down.
CACGGTTGCGCCAGCGGGCTGGCCGGCAGGCAGAACAGCAGCACGGCAGAGGCGCCCATGGGCGCGATCAGGTAGACACTGGCGCTGTCGGGGGCCAGCAGGAAGTGGCAGATGAGTCCAGTGAGCAACAGACCGCAGATGGCGCCCGCGCAGGCGCGCAATTGTTCGCGGCGGCTGCCGTTGTTTGGTTGCGGCAGCCAGCGTGCCAGGAAAGAAGTCGTCATGGGGAGGGCGCGTTCGGGCCGCGTTGCTCTGTGTGAGCCCGATATTATCCCATGCGTTCCATTTCGCTGCCTGCGGGCATTAATCCCCGGCGCAGACGGCGTGCAGGCCGTGCCGCGCCAGCAAGTTCCCGACGGCCGCGATGGCGGCCATCAGCTCGGCCAGGTTACGGTCGGAAAAGTGTTCATACAGCAGGTCCAGCACGGCGAAGTACGCCGAGTCTGGCATGCCGCCGGGATAGGCGCTGCACAGCATGCGCGCGGCGCCGGATAGCGTTGGGGGCAGGCTGTCTGGCATGTCTGTCTGGCATGTTCAAGCGGCTTATCCTTGGCGTGCTTATACGTTTTTCGCATAAGCACAGTGCAATTAAATGGTGGATATTTCCTACAGGTACGCATATTCTAGACAATCACGCCCGCTGGCAGCTGTTCAGCTGGCTTCACGATCTCTCTCAGGAGTCCCGCATGCGCGTTTCCCGTTTCGTTTCCCTTTTCGTTGCCAGCCTGCTGCTTTCCGGCACCGCCGTTGCCGCCGCCCCGACGCCGGCCAACCCTGTCGCCACGCCGCATTTGCCGTACAACGCGGCGGCCGACGCCAAGGCCGACGTGGCCCGCGCGCTGGCCGAGGCCAAGGCGGCGCACGTGCCAGTCCTGCTGATTTTTGGCGCCAACTGGTGCGAGGATTGCCGCGCGCTCGACAAGGCCTTGAAGGAAGGCAAGAATGCCGAGCTGATGCAACAGCAGTTCAAGGTCGTCAAGGTCGATGTGGGTAACTTCGACCATAACCTTGATGTGGCGCAAGCCTATGGCAATCCGCTCAAGAAAGGCATCCCCGCTGCCGTGCTCGTATCGAGTGACAACAACCAGGTGCTGTACGCCACCAAGGGCGGCGAACTGGCGAATGCCCGCCGCATGAGCGAGAGCGGCATTTATGATTTCTTCAAGCAAGCGGCGAGCGTGAAAGCGCCGGCGATTTAAGCGTTTTGCAACACCCTTAAAACTCTTCCCACGCATCGCTGGCCGGCGCTGTCGGGCGCGCTGCGGGTGCCGCTGCCTTGGCCAGTGCCGGCCGGACCGGTTTGGGCAGCGCCGGCTTGCCGGCCAGCTGCTGCGCGGCATGCCCGGTTTCTTCCAGCTTGAACACGCTGACCACCTGCGCCAGCCGCCCAGCCTGATCCTGCAAGGACTGGGCTGCCGCCGCCGCTTCTTCCACCAGGGCCGCATTTTGCTGGGTGGCGTCATCCATCTGCGTGACCGTGGCATTGACTTGCGCGATGCCCTGGCTTTGCTCCTGGCTGGCCGAAGCGATTTCTCCCATCAGGTCGGCGACTCTTTGCACGGAGACGACGATGTCTTGCATGGTAGTGCCGGCCGAGTCGACCAGCTTGCTGCCCGCGTCCACCTTGCTGCCCGAGTCGACGATCAAGTCCTTGATTTCTTTCGCTGCCTGGCTTGACCTCTGCGCCAGGTTGCGCACCTCGGTTGCCACCACGGCAAAGCCGCGGCCCTGTTCGCCCGCGCGCGCCGCCTCGACCGCCGCGTTCAGCGCGAGAATATTGGTTTGGAAGGCAATGCCGTCGATCACGCCGATAATATCTGCTATCTTGCGTGAACTCTCCGTAATCGCACCCATCGTTTGCACGACTTGTCCGACCACTTCGCCGCCCTTGACGGCGTGGCTTGAAGCCGACACCACCAGCTGGTTTGCCTGACGCGCGTTATCCGCGTTCTGTTTCACGGTCGATGTCAGTTCTTCCATGGCCGCCGCCGTCTCTTCCAGGCTCGACGCCTGGGCTTCCGTACGCGCCGACAGGTCCAGATTGCCCGACGCGATCTGGCTCGATGCGCTGGCAATCGCCCCGGTACTGTCGCGAACTTCGCGTATCGTCACGTTCAGCGACGCGACGAAGCGGTTGAAGGCGGCGGCCAGGGCGCCGACCTCGTCTTCGGATTCGACGGGCATGCGGCGGCTCAGGTCGCCATTCCCGCTGGCGATCTCGCTGAGCATGTCGGCCGCGCGCGCGACGGGGGCGGCGATGGCGCGGCTGATGACATAAATGATGAGCAGGGCGATGCCGCCGCCCACCAAGCCGGCGATCAGGGCGGCGATCAGGGCCGAACGCGTGACGTTGCCCAGCACTTCCGCTTCCGGCACTTCGGCCATCACATACAGATTCAATTCCGGCACGAAGGAGGCGGCGACGAGCTGCTTGCCGGTCGGCGCCGCATAACTGGCATAGGTGTATTTGTTGCTGGTCAGCAGAGCCTTGCTTAGTGCTTCGCTAAAGCCGGGCAAGTCCTTCAACTGATGCTTGCCGTCGGCCAAGGCCGGATCGCGGTGGATCAGCAGGTTGCCGTCGGCGCGTACCAGGTAGACATGGCCCGTCTGGCCGACCTTGTAGCTGCGGATGGTCTCGGCCATCGCGTCGACGCTCAAGCCCATGCCTGCAATGACGGCCTTGCCGCCGGCCGTCTGGCCGCGCGCATTCAGGAACAGCATGAAACTGCCCGAGGCCGGATCGCGATCCAGATTGATCGTGTGCTGTTTGTTTTCGCCGAGCATGCTGAAGAACCAGTGATCGGCTGGCAACTGCTTGTCCAGCGTGCGGATCAGGCCCGCATCGGTCATGTACCTGGATGCAGCTTGTGAACTCCAGCTGACGACGGCCGCCTTGTTTTTTTCCTTGAGCATCCTGGCGTAGCGCTGGAAAGTGGCCATGCCGCTGTCGGCCAACTCCGCGTCTTCCCAATCTTGCAGAAAGACATCATTCGCCATCGTCTGTACCACGGACAGCGGCTGGCTGATCTGTCGCAGCACGTCGTTGCGGATTTCGCCCACCTGGGCCGGCAGCTCCTGGCCGACGACGCGCTCGCGCACATAATCGCTGCTCATGCGCACGCTGAGGAACGATGAAATGCCCATGAACAGCAGCAGGCACAAACCCATGCTGAACATCAATTTTTTCTGGATGGAAAGGTGGCGAAGCAGATGCATGGACGACCCTGGGAATGGGCCTGCGCGACTGGCAGAGGTTGCCAAACATGCACAGGCAAGTGCGCAGTATAGCGACGGATAGGGGAAATATAGGGGAGGAATGCCGTATTTGATGCAGATGTGTTGCCGTATGGCAACGATTGTGCGGTGTCAACATGTGCAGTTTTCATGTACCCCCATGCTGCGCGGAAAAACGTTCAGGCAGGCAAGCCGTGGGCGATCAATTCCAGAGGCAATTCCGTGCTGCACTTGATTTGTTCCATGGAGAAGGCGGACGACACGCCCGTCAGCTGCACCGCCTTGATGAGCTTTTTATAGAAGGTGTCGTAGCCCTTGATGTCGGTGGTAACGACTTTCAGCAGGTAGTCGATATCGCCGCTCATGCGGTGAAATTCCTGCACCTCGGGCAAGACGATGACGGCGGCGGCGAAGCGGCGCAGCCATTTTTCATCGTGCTGGCCCGTGCGCACGCTGACGAAGACGGTCACGGGCAAGCCCACTTTTTGCCGGTTGACGATGGCCACGCGGCTCTCGATATAACCCTCTTCCTCCAAGCGCTTGACCCGCTTCCAGCACGGCGTGCTCGACAAGCCGATCTTCTCGCTGAGGGCGGCGATCGACAAGGTGCCATCCTGCTGCAGGGCGGCCAGGATGGCGCAGTCGAATTTGTCGAGCGGGCTGTTTGGTGAATGCATTTTACTATTCCTATTTTTATAGCATGAACATGCTGCATATTACCGTGTTTGCAGTGTCTTTTGGCATATCTTCACGGGCGGGTGCCGGTAGACTGTTCATACGTTTCAGCCGCCAGTGCTGCCCCTTTATTTATAGAATCCCCGGACTGCCATCATGAAAGAAATCTACCTCGACAGCAATGCCACCACCTGTGTGCTGCCCGCCGCCGTTGCCGCCGCCCGGCAAGCGATGGAGCAGGGCTATGGCAATCCCAGCAGCACCCACGCCACGGGATTGCAGGCCAAGGCCATGATGGATGGCGTGCGCCAGCGCGCCAGCGGCCTGCTGGGCGTGGGCGACGGCCGGTTGATGTTCAACAGCGGCGCCACCGAAGGCATCCAGACGGCCGTGCTGTCGGCCCTGTGCGCGCTGCGCGAACGGCGCGACGCGGGCAAGCGCATCGGCAGCCTGCTGCTGTATGGCGCGACCGAGCACAAGGCCGTGCCGGAAAGCCTGGCGCACTGGAACCGGCTCCTAGGCCTGAACCTGGAAGTGCGCAAGCTGCCCGTCGATGCGCAGGGACGCCACGATCTGCAGGCGCTCGATGCGCTGATCGGCGACGCGGCCATGCTGTGCACGATGGCGGCGAATAATGAAACGGGCGTCGTCAGCGACTTGTCCGCCATCGCCCAGCTGCTGCAGGAACGCGGTGCCGATGCGTACTGGATGGTTGATTGCGTGCAGGCGCTGGGCAAGCTGAAGCTGAACCTGGCCGCCACGCGCATCGATTACGCGCCGTTTTCCGGCCACAAGCTGTATGCGCCCAAGGGCATCGGCATGCTGTATGTGCGCGCTGGCGCGCCGTTCACCCCTCTGATGATGGGCGGCGGCCAGGAAGCGGGCCTGCGCTCGGGCACGGAAAACATGGCAGGCATCGCCGCGCTGGGCGCCGTGCTGGCTGCGCTGGACGATGGCAAGACCTTCCGCAGCCACGCCGACCTGGCTGCCTTCCGCGAGCAGCTGGTGGCCAGCCTGGAACGCGCTTTCCCTGGCATCGTGTTCAATATGCCGTTCGACTTGTCCTTGCCGACGACGCTCAATTTTTCCGTGCCCGGTTTGTCGTCGAAAGAGCTGCTGGACCTGTTCGACGCGGCGCGCGTGCGCGTCAGCTCGGGCAGCGCCTGTTCCGCCGCCAAGGCGCTCCCCAGCTATGTGCTGGAAGCGATGCGCGTGCCGCAATGGCGCGCCAGCTCGGCCATCCGTTTGTCGTTTGGCCCCCTGATCGACGCGGCGACGGTGACGGCCGCCTGCGCGCGCATCGAGCGTTGCGGCGAAGCGCTGCGCAGCAGCTGTTTGCTGCCATCGGCGCTGGCGCCATCGCCGCAGGACGGCATAATCCAGTTGAGCGTCGATGGCCAGTGCACCTGGCTGCTCAGCGACGCTGCCAGCGCCAGTTGCGTCGTCATTGATCCCGTCGCCGCCCTGGTGCCGCGCCTGGCCGCCTACATCCGCTGCCAGCACCTGGCCTTGCGCGCCATCGTGCACACGGCCGCCCCGGCCGACCATGGCGTGGCGCGCCTGGCCTTGCTGCAGGAACTCGCCATCGAACAGGTGGGCCGCATCGATATCGACGGTGAGCTGGCACTGGGCCAGCAGCGCCTGCGACGCGTCGAGTGTGGCGAAAACCATGTGTATCTGCTGGAGCAGCGCTTTGCCTTCATCGGCGCGCTGGCGCCCGAGGCGTTGACGCCCTTGCTGGATGCGGCGCTGGTGACGCAAGACACCGTGCTGTGCGCGTCAAGCGACGATGGCGGCATTTGCGGTACCGTGCGCACCGTACGGGACGGTATCGTGCCGAGCGCCGAACTGCAGCTCGATGCGGCCGCTTTGCCCGCCTTCCTGCGCCAGCATCCCGACGCCATCCTCGTCGACGTGCGCGAAGCGTATGAACACGCGGCGTGCGCCGGCACGGTATTCGAGGGTTGCGCCGTGCGCAGCGTACCGCTGAGCCGCCTGGCGGGACAGGTGGCTGAATGGTTGCAGCAGCCGCAGCGTCCGTTGGTCTTTTTCTGCCGCAGCGGCAACCGCAGCGCGCGCGCCGCCGTCTGCCTGCGCCGCCTCGGTCACGGCGCGGCATGGCAGCTCAACGGCGGCATGGCGATGGCGGAGGCGACGCGTCACCCGCTGGCCATCGCTGCCTGAGCGGCTTGAACTTTCTTCCTTGAAATATTGCACCGTGTCATCATTGGCACGGTGCCGCTACTCCTTTCCCTCTATTCATTTCCTCCAGGAATCTTTCTCCCGTTTCACTCGCTGATTTCTTTGCCGGCACGCCCCTAAAGCGCCGAGTATGTACGCTAGCGCACGGTCTTGCGTCCAGGGCGCCCCTACGATGAAGTTGAGAAAATCTCCCTACACCCTGAGATTCGTCGCAACGCTCCGGCGCTTCGCTTTCCGTCTTCGCCAGTGTCCGATCGTGTTCTTCCAGACTGGGCCAGCGTGACGGCGGCCGCTGGCTGCCTGCGCGCACCTAGCGAGGCCAAGTTGAAAGAGTACACAGCAGTTGTCACGCAGCAGATCAAGGAACAGATTTCCAAAGTTAAAGAAATCTTCCGCGACCATTCCCTTGCACCGGAAACCTTCGACGCCGCGCGCGACGATGCCTTGCCCTTGCGTTCCGAATTATTCAGCGCCATGCAGATGGCCGCCCACGGCAAGCACGTGGCTGCCGGCCATGCGGTGGGACGGCATCATGGGCGCGACCGCCTGCTGGCGCGCCTGGCCGACAATGCAGCCCTGATCACGGCCACCGTCAACGAGCTGACGGCGACCGTCAAAAGCGGGCGCCAGGTCACGCCCGCCTCGGAATGGCTGCTCGATAATTTTTACCTGATCGAAGAGCAGATCCGCACCACGCGGCGCCACCTGCCGAAGAACTACAGCAAGGAGTTGCCACGCCTGACTTCCGGCGCGGACGCTGGCTGCCCGCGCGTGTACAAGATCGCGCTGGAAATCATCTCGCACGGCGATGGCCGCGTCGACCTGGAAAACCTGTGCCACTTCGTCGAGGCTTACCAGGACGTGGCCACCTTGACCCTGGGTGAACTGTGGGCCGTGCCCATCATGCTGCGCCTGGCCCTGATCGAAAACCTGCGCCGCGTCGCCGCGCGCGTGGCCGACGACCGCATGCAGCGCGACCTGGCCAATACCTGGGCCGACCAGATGACGGAGATCGCCGAGCGCAATCCCAGCGGCTTGATCCTGCTGGTGGCCGACATGGCCCGTTCGAACCCGCCCATGACCAGCGCCTTCGTGGCCGAATTGTCGCGCCGCCTGCAGGGGCAAAGTTCGTCGCTGACCCTGGCGCTGTCGTGGCTGACGCACAAGCTGGCCGAGTCGGGCCTCACCATCGAGCAGCAGATCCAGTCCGAAATCGGGCAACAGGCGGCCGACCAGGTGTCGATCGCCAACAGCATCGGCAGCCTGCGTTTTCTCGGCACCATGGATTGGCAGGAATTCGTCGAGACCATGAGCGTGGTCGAGCAAACCCTGCGCCTCGATCCGGCCGGCACCTATGGCTTGATGGATTTCGCCACGCGCGACAGCTACCGCCACGCCATCGAGCGCATCGCCAGGCGCAGCGCGCGCAGCGAAGTGGAAGTGGCCGAGATGGTGGTACAGCTGGCGCACACGCATGGCAACGGCAATGACGCGCGCCGCGGCCACATCGGCTTTTACCTGGTGGGGCGCGGCGTGCTGGTGCTGGAAAAGCAGGCCGGCGCGAAGCTGCCCTTCATCGAGGCGCTGCAGCATACGGCGCGCGCGGCGCCGCTGGCCGTCTACCTGGGCGCGATCTCGTTCCTGACCCTGGCGACGAGCGCCTTGCTGCTTGAGCGCGCCGTGCGCCATGGCGTGCAGGGCTGGCCCCTGACGGCGCTGGGCGTGCTGGCACTGCTGGGCAGCAGCCAGCTGGCCGTGGCCGTGGTGAACTGGCTGGCGACCCTGATGACGTCGCCGCATCCGCTGCCGCGCATGGATTACCAGGCCGGCATTCCATCGGATGCGCGCGGCATCGTCGTCGTGCCGACCCTGATCTACAGCGAGGACAACGTGGCGGCACTGTGCGAGGCGCTGGAAGTGCGTTATCTCGCCAACCGCGACCCGAACCTGCGCTTTTGCCTGCTGACGGACTTTGTCGACGCGCAGGCGCAAACGATGCCGGGCGACGAAGCCCTGCTGCGCCAGGCGCAGGACATCATCCGCGGCCTGAACGAGAAATACCGCGTGGAGGGTGTCGCGTTCAAGGAAAACGGCGATCCGGCCGGCCCCGAAGAGCTGGGCCATGTGGGGCCGTTCCTGCTGCTGCACCGTCCGCGCCTGTGGAATTCGCAGCAGAATGCGTGGATGGGACAGGAGCGCAAGCGCGGTAAATTGTCCGACCTGCACGCGTTTTTGCGCGGCGGCGCGCGCGACAAATTCTCGCTGGTGGAAGGCGAGTTGCGCGGCCTGCGCACGATCAAATACGTGATCACGCTCGACACGGATACGCAGCTGCCGCGCGATGCGGCGCGCGAATTCATCGCCACCATGATGCACCCGTTGAACCGTCCCGTGCTGGATGCGGCCGGCACGCGCGTGGTGGCCGGCTACGGCATCCTGCAGCCGCGCGTGGCCGTGGCGTTGCCCAGCGCGAACGCGTCGCGCTACGAGCTGCTGTGCGGTGGCGAGCCGGGCATCGACCCCTACACGCGCACCGTGTCGGACCTGTACCAGGACGTGTTTTATGAAGGCTCCTTCATCGGCAAGGGCATCTACGATCTCGACATGTTCGAGCGCGTGCTGGGCCAGCGCCTGCCCGACAATAAGATCCTCAGCCACGATTTATTGGAAGGCTGCTACCTGCGCGCCGGACTGCTCAGCGACTCGCAACTGTACGAGGAATATCCGGCCCGCTATGACGCCGACGTGAGCCGGCGCCAGCGCTGGATACGCGGCGACTGGCAGCTGCTCGGCTGGCTGCTGGGCCGGGTGCCGGGCCGCGCCGGCAAGCGCGAACGCAATCCCCTGTCGATGCTGTCGCGCTGGAAGCTGTTCGACAACCTGCGCCGCAGCGTCGTGGCGCCGGCCACCACCTTGTCGCTGCTGCTGGTGTGGGGCTTCCTGCCGCACGTGGCCTTCTGGAGCGCAGCGGTCCTGGCCATCATCTTCCTGCCGCCCGTGTTTTCCGCCCTGTACGATTTGCTGCGCAAACCGCGCGACACCCTGTGGCGCCAGCATCTGGCCGCCTTTGAGCGGCGCTGCGGCGTGCAGTTTTCGCACGCCATGCTGACCCTCGTCTTCCTGCCGTACGAAGCGTGGATCAGCCTGGACGCCATCGTGCGCACCCTGTGGCGCCTGGGCGTGTCGCACAAGCACTTGCTCGACTGGCGCGCTTCGAATTTGCACAGTTCTTCCGGCTCGCAGGCCGACAGCTGGCGCGCCATGTGGTGCTCGCCCGCGCTGGCGCTGGCTGCCTTTGGCGCCTTGCTGACCTGGCGCCCGCAAGCTTTGCCGGCCGCCGCCGTGGTACTGCTGTTATGGCTCGTTGCACCCGCCATCGCCTGGTGGATCAGCCGCCCCATCGAGCGGGCCGTGGCGCGCCTGTCGGCTGAGCAGGGACGTTTCCTGCACGGCGTGGCGCGCAAGACTTGGGCGTACTTCGATACCTTCGTCGGTCCCGATGACCACTGGCTGCCGCCCGATAATATGCAGGAGCATCCGAACCTGGTGGTGGCGCACCGCACCTCGCCGACGAATATCGGCCTGGCGCTGCTGGCGAATTTGACGGCCTACGATTTCGGTTACCTCACCCTGGGCCAGTTGATCGAGCGCAGCCGCGCCACCTTGCACAGCATGGGCGAACTGGAACGCTTCCAGGGCCACTTCTATAACTGGTACGACACGCAAACGCTCAAGGCGCTGCAACCGATGTACATTTCGACGGTCGACAGCGGCAACCTGGCCGGCCATCTGCTGACCTTGCAGCCGGGACTGGTGGAACTGTACGACGCACCCATCATCGGCGCGCAGGTGGTGCAGGGCATCCGCACGACGGCGCAGGTACTGCAGGAATTCATCGCCGCCGAAGGCGAGGGCAAGGCCATGCGCGACAGCATGAGCCTGCTGCAGGCAGCGGCAAATCCCGCCACTCTGGGCGAATGGCATGCCTACCTGGGCGCGGTGAATGGCGCGGCCGACGCGCTGCTGTCGCTGACACTGCAAAGCGAGGATGGCGAACTGGCCATGTGGGCGGGTGCGCTGGCGCGCCAGTGCCGCGCGGCGCTGGCCGAATTGCTGCAACTGGCACCGTGGGCGGGGCAGGTGGATGTCGATGCGGTGCTGATGCGCATGCCGACCCTGCGCGAACTGGCCAACCTGGAAACGCCGGAAGGCCTGCCTGTCGAGCTGGCCGCCTTGCTGGCGCAGGGCCGCGACCAGGCGGGACGCCACATGCGCGACATCGCCCACGCGGCGGGCCAGGCGCGCGACTTTGCGCAGATCGAATACGCGTTCCTGTACAACCCGTCGACAAAACTGCTGGCCATCGGCTACAACGTTAGCGAACGGCGCCTGGACCCCAGCTACTACGATTTATTGGCCTCCGAAGTGCGCCTGGCCAGCTTCATCGCCATCGCCCAGGGGCAGCTGCCGCAGGAGCACTGGTTCGCCCTGGGCCGCCAGCTGTGCATGGTGGCGGGGCAACCCGTGCTGCTGTCGTGGAGCGGCTCGATGTTCGAGTACCTGATGCCGCTGCTGGTGATGCCGAATTATCCGAACACTTTGCTCGACCAGACGTACCACTCCGTCATCGAGGCGCAGATCGATTACGGACGCCAGCGCGATGTGCCGTGGGGGATTTCCGAGTCCGGCTACAACACGGTCGACGCCAGCCTGAATTACCAGTACCGCGCGTTTGGCGTGCCAGGGCTCGGCTTGAAGCGGGGCCTGGCCGACGACTTGGTGGTGGCGCCGTACGCCAGCATGATGGGCCTGATGGTGCAGCCGGAGGCGTCGTGCCAGAATCTGCAGCGGATGCAGGCGGCCGGCTATATGGGCCGCTACGGCTTCTTTGAAGCCATCGATTTCACCACGGCGCGCCTGCCGCGCGGGCAGGGCAGCGCCATCATCCGCTCCTTCATGGTGCACCACCAGGGTATGGGCTTTTTGGCCCTCAGTTACCTGCTGCACGACCGCCCGATGCAGCGCCGTTTCGAGTCCGATCCGCTGCTGCAATCGGCCTTGCTGGTGCTGCAGGAACGCACGCCGCAGGCCGGCGCGTTTTACTCGAACACGGCCGAACTGGCGGTGCTGCGCAGCGGCGTCCCCGAACAGGCCATGCCGATGCGCATCCTTACGCAAGCCAACAGCGCCGTGCCGGAAACGCAGCTGCTGTCGAATGGCCGCTACCACGTCATGGTGAGCAATGCGGGCGGCAGCTACAGCCGCTGGAAAGACCTGTCGCTGACGCGCTGGCGCGAAGACAGCACGCGCGATAACTGGGGCAATTTCTGCTATCTGCGCGACCTCGACGACGGTGCCGTCTGGTCCACCATGTACCAGCCGACCCTGGCCGAGCCGAAGAAATACGAAGTGATTTTTTCGGAAGGGCGGGCCGAGTTCCGCCGCGCCGACCATGGCCTGGACCTTTACACGGAAATCGTCGTCTCGCCCGAGGACGACATTGAAATCCGACGCACGCGCATCAGCAATAATTCGAACCGCCAGCGGCGCATCGAGATCACCAGTTTTGCCGAAGTGGTGATGGCGCCGGCGGCGGCCGATGCAGCCCATCCCGCATTCAGCAAGCTGTTCGTACAGACGGAAATCCTCGCGCATGAAAATGCGATTTTATGTACGCGCCGGCCCCGCTCGAAGGATGAGCAGATGCCGTGGCTGCTGCATGTGATGACCGTGCACGATATCGAGCGCTACGAAGTCTCGTTCGAGACAGACCGCGCGCGCTTCATCGGCCGCGGCAACACGGCGCAATTGCCGCTGGCGCTGCAGGAAAGCGGGCCGCTCAGTGGCGGCCAGGGTTCTGTACTCGACCCCATCGTGGCCATCCGCTACGTCATCACCTTGGCCCCCGACCAGGCCGTGACGGTCGACAGCGTGACCGGCATGGTGGAGCAGCGCGACGCGGCGCTGCACCTGATCGACAAATACCAGGACCGCCACCTGGCCGACCGCGTGTTCGAACTGGCCTGGACGCACAGCCAGGTGGTGCTGCGCCAGTTGAATGCCAGCGAAGCGGACGCGCAGCTGTATGCGCGCCTGGCCAATGCCGTGATCTATCCGAATGCGGCCCTGCGTGCCGAGGCCAGCATCCTGATCAAGAACCAGCGCGGCCAGTCCGGCCTGTGGGCGTATGCCATTTCCGGCGACTTGCCCATCGTGCTGCTGCAGATACGCGATTCGGCCAATATCGAACTGGCGCGCCAGATGGTGCAGGCGCACGCCTACTGGCGCCTGAAGGGGCTGGTGGTTGACCTGGTGATCTGGTACGAAGAGCAATCTGGCTACCGCCAGCTGCTGCACGACCAGATCATGGGCCTGATCGCCTCGGGCATCGATGCGCAGGCGATCGACCGCCCGGGCGGCATCTTCGTGCGCCTGGCCGAGCAGATCGCCAATGAAGACCGCATCTTGCTGCAATCGGTGGCGCGCGCCATCATCAGCGACTTGCGCGGCACCCTGGCCGAGCAGGTCAAGCGTCCGCCCAGCCCCGTGCTGCGCATGCCGCCGCTGCTGCAAGACCCGGCCCGCGAGCATGGCGGCGTGCCGCACCGGGCGCCACAGCGCGAGCTGATACTGGAAAATGGCCTGGGCGGTTTCACGCCCGATGGACGTGAATATGTGATCACCACGGGAGAGAATAAACAGACGCCGGCACCCTGGTCGAATGTGTTGGCCAATGCGCAATTCGGCACCGTGGTGTCCGAAGCCGGCCAGGCGTATACGTGGAGCGAAAATGCGCATGAATTCCGCCTCACGCCATGGCAGAACGACCCAGTCTCCGACCTGTCCGGCGAAGCGTTCTATGTGCGCGATGAGCAGAGCGGCCAGTTCTGGTCACCCTCGTCCCTGCCCGCGCGCGGCAGCGGCGACTACGTGACGCGCCACGGCTTCGGCTACAGCATTTTTGAACACAGCGAAGGCGGCATCGCCACCGAATTGTGCACCTATGTGGCGCTCGATGCGGCCGTCAAATACTCTGTCATCAAGGTGCGTAACGACAGCGGCGTGCCGCGCCGCCTGTCCGTCACGGGCTATGTGGAATGGGTGATGGCCGACCTGCGCGCCAAGTCCGGCATGCACGTGGCCACTGAAGTCGACACGATCAGCGGCGCCCTGTTTGCGCGCAATAACTACAACACGGAGTTTTCGGGCCGGGTCGGCTTTTTCAATACGGATGCCAGCATCCGTTCCATCACTTGCGACCGCAATGAATTCATCGGCCGCAATGGCAGTCTGGCGCAGCCAGCCGCCTTGCGCCGCGTGCGCCTGTCCGGCAAGGCGGGCACGGGATTGGACCCGTGCGCAGCGATCCAGGTACCGTTCGAGCTGCAGCCGGGGCAGGAGCGCGAAATCGTTTTCCTGCTCGGCGTGGGCGGGCGCCGCAATGCGGACGCCAGCACCATGGTACAGCGCCATGCGGGCAAGGAAGCGGCCCGCATGGCGCTCGACGCGGTGCGTGCGCACTGGGAAAGCACTCTGGGTGCCGTGCGCATCGAGACGCCCGATCCATCGCTCGATGTGATCGCCAATGGCTGGCTGATGTACCAGACCATCGCCTGCCGCCTGTGGGCGCGCAGCGGCTATTACCAGTCGGGTGGCGCCTACGGCTTCCGCGACCAGCTGCAAGATGCGATGGCCATGATCCACACGGCGCCGCAGCTGCTGCGCAAGCACTTGCTGCTGTGCGCGGCGCACCAGTTTGTCGAGGGCGACGTGCAGCACTGGTGGCATCCACCGTCGGACCGGGGCGTGCGCACGCACTGTTCCGACGACTATCTGTGGCTGCCGCTGGCTACTTGCCGCTACGTGATCGCCACGGGCGACGTCAACGTGCTGTCGGAAGTGGCGCCCTTCATCGAGGGGCGCGCCGTCAAGCTGGAAGAGGATTCGTATTACGACCTGCCCGTGCGTTCGGGCGAGTCGGCCGACCTGTACGAGCACTGCGTGCGCGCCATCCGCCATGGCTTGCGCCTGGGTGTGCACGGCTTGCCTCTGATGGGTTCCTGCGACTGGAACGACGGCATGGACAAGGTGGGCGAACACGGCAAGGGCGAGAGCGTGTGGCTGGCGTTCTTCCTGTACGAAGTGCTGCAGCGTTTCGCCGAGGTGGCCGTGCTGCGCGGCGATGCCGCGTTTGCCCAGTTCTGCCGCGATGAAGCGGCGAAACTGGCGGCGAATGTCGAGGAACATGCGTGGGATGGCGAGTGGTACCGGCGCGCGTATTTCGACGACGGCACGCCACTTGGCTCGCACATGAACGAGGAATGCCAGATCGATTCGATTTCGCAGAGCTGGGGTGTACTGTCGGGCGCGGCCAACAGGGAACGGGTCGCCGGCGCCATGCGCCAGGTCGATGCACGCCTGGTGCGCCGTGATTCCGGCGTGATCCAGCTGCTCGATCCACCATTCGACAAATCCAGCCTGAACCCCGGCTACATCCGCGGCTACGTGCCGGGCGTGCGCGAGAACGGCGGCCAGTACACGCATGCGGCCATCTGGACGGCGATGGCGTTTGCCCGCCTGGGCGATGGCGAAAAAGCGTGGGAACTGCTGCGCATGATCAATCCCGTGCGCCACGGCGTTGACGCGCAGGCGGTGCAGCGCTACAAGGTCGAGCCCTACGTGGTGACGGCCGACGTGTATGCCGTGGCGCCCCACGTGGGACGCGGTGGCTGGAGCTGGTACACGGGATCGTCGGGCTGGCTGTACCGGCTGATCGTCGAATCCCTGCTCGGTTTGACGCGCGAAGCGGACGTGCTGCGCGTGGTGCCGGTCATGCCGGCAGAGTGGGACAGCTTCAAGCTGCATTACCGCTTCGGCGCCAGCAGCTATGCCATCACGGTGGAACAGGCGCAGGGGCGGCCTGCGGGCTTGTCGCTCGATGGCGTGGCGCAGGGGGGCAACAGCATCGCCCTGCGCGACGAGAGCCGCGAGTACGTGGTGCTACTGCTGGTTTAGTCCTGCCGCCGTACCTGCCACGTATCGTATTCGGACCGGCGCCTGCCAAGCAGCAGGATCAGGCCGGCGCCCAGCAACAGCAGGTCGCGCGTGCGTACGGCGGGCTCGGATTGCGTTGCGAGCTGAGGGGGCGTAGGTGCCGCCGTGGCAGCGGGCAACTGGCTTGCGCAGGCGGCCAGGCACAGCGCCGCCATCTTTCCATTCAAATGCATAGATTCCTCAAGAAAGCGCGGTGACCACCAGGTGGCACCGCGCCAGTGTTCATGTCGGCGATATTGTAATTATAGACATGAACATTGTAAATGAGAAATTATTTAAGATTGAGTCAAAAACCCAGGGCCGCGCCTGCGCCCAGCAGGGTGGCCACACCCAGCACGGCAAACACCAGCGCCGCGATGCCATGCACGAGGCGCAGCGGGACGCGGTTGGCGATCTTGTCACCCAGGTAGACGGCCGGCACGTTGGCCAGCATCATGCCGAAGGTGGTACCCAGCACGACGGAGTAGATGTCGTGGTAGCGCGCCGCCAGCGCCACCGTGGCGACCTGCGTCTTGTCTCCCATTTCCGCCATGAAGAAGGCGATCAGGGTGGTCAGGAAGACGCCGTACTTGGCCAATTTGGTTTCGTCTTCATCGAGCTTGTCGGGGATCAGGGTCCAGGCAGCCATCGCCAGGAAGGAGACGCCCAGTACCCAGCGCAGCACGTCGGGCCCCAGCATGCTGGTGATCCAGGCGCCGACGGCGGCGGCAAACGCGTGGTTGGCGATGGTGGCGACGAAAATCGCCAGCACGATGGGCAAGGGCTTGCGGAATTTGGCGGCCAGCAAAAAGGCCAGGAGTTGGGTTTTGTCGCCGATTTCAGCGAGACCGACGATGCCGGTGGAGATGAGGAATGCTTCCATGAGATTGCAAGAGGTACGCGGGCCGGACGAATTAACCAATGATCCACGGGCGACTCCGGCCCATGCGGCCGCCCTGGATCAATGGTCTCGTCAAGTTTTGCAACCACCTGCACCATGGCCTGCGGGCCAATTATGTTGATACAGGTTCCCGCGGCAGGACCGCAGGACGACTACTCCCCAATGTTCGAGGCGCATCATACGCCAATGCCTGCGCCGGCGCCAGTGCCGGCGGGGGATGTTGCGGCCTGGTGTGTGGGACTTCGACAACAATGATCGATTTGCAAACAGACTCGACTTAGAATGCAGTCTGTCCACGACTCCCAGATGGAATGCGCCATGCCGGTCCTTGTCCGCTTGCTTGCCTTGTGTTTGACCTTGTTTGCTCCCTTGTCCGGCCTGTGCGCCGCCGCGTCCTTCGACGACAAGTTCCGCCAGCTCGAAGAATTGCTGCCCACGCCGAATGCCTACCGCACGGCGTCCGGCGCGCCTGGCCACGCCTACTGGCAGCAGCGCGCCGATTACGTAATCCGCGCTACCCTGGACGAAGCGCGCCGCGAAATCACGGCCAGCGAGCAGATCACCTATCACAACCGCTCGCCCGACAGCCTTGCGTATCTGTGGCTGCAGCTGGACCAGAATGGCTTGCGCAAGGACGCCGACCAGCGCCGCGTTTTGAGCGCGCCGTCGCGCCAGGCCTGGCTCAGCAGCAGCGAAGAGGAGGCGCTGAAATTCGAGGACTTGCGCGCCATCCATGCGGGCCGCGAATTTGACGGCGGCTTCAAGCTCACCGCCGTGAAAGCGGCCAGTGGCAAGCCGCTGCCGTATGTGGTCAACCAGACCATGCTGCGCATCGATTTGCCGGTGGCGCTGGCGCCCGGCCAGAGCATCAGCTTTGGCATCGACTGGTCCTACAGTATCAATGACCAGAAGGTGCTGGTCGAGCGCTCCGGCTATGAATATTTTGAAGACGACAAGAACGCGATCTTCCAGGTCGCGCAGTGGTTTCCGCGCATGGCCGCGTATTACGACGCCGTCGGCTGGCAGCACAAGCAATTCCTCGGCTCAGGGGAATTCACGCTGGAGTTTGGCGATTACGAGCTGTATCTGACGGTGCCGGGTGACCATGTGGTGGCTGCCACGGGCGAGCTGCAAAATCCTGCCGCCGTGTTGAGCGCGGCGCAGCGCGAGCGCTTGGCGCGGGCGAAAAACAGCGATACGCCGCTGCTGGTGATCACGCCGGAAGAGGCGCTGGCGGCGGAAAAGGGCAAAGCCACGGGCATGAAAACCTGGCACTTCAAGGCGGCCAATGTGCGCGACGTGGCGTGGGCGTCGAGCCGCAAGTTCATCTGGGATGCGCAGGGTTTGAATAGCGGCGGCAAGCGCGTGATGGCCATGTCCTACTATCCGAACGAGGGTAATCCGCTGTGGCAGCAGTACAGCACGCGCGCCGTCGTGCACGCGATCGAGCAGTACAACAAGTACAGTTTCGACTATCCGTATCCGAACGCGATGTCCGTCAATGGCGCCGTGGGTGGCATGGAGTACCCGATGATTTCGTTCAATGGCGGGCGCCCCGTGAAGGACAAGAAAACGGGGGAACGCACGTATTCAAAGACGACCAAGTATGACCTGATCGGCGTGATCATCCACGAAGTGGGGCACAATTATTTTCCCATGATCGTCAACTCGGACGAGCGCCAGTGGACGTGGATGGACGAGGGTTTGAATTCCTTCCTGCAGTACCTGGCCGAGCAGGCGTGGGAAGAGCATTTTCCGTCCTGGAATGGCGAGCCGCGCAAGATCGTCGACTACATGCGTAGCCAGAACCAGGTGCCCATCATGACCAACTCCGAGTCCTTGCTGCAGTTCACGGCGAACGCCTACGACAAGCCGGCCACGGCCCTCAACATCCTGCGCGAAACCATTTTAGGGCGCGAGCTGTTCGACTTCGCCTTCAAGCAGTACGCCTTGCGCTGGAAGTTCAAGCGCCCCACGCCCGCCGACTTTTTCCGCACCATGGAAGACGCTTCCGGCACGGATCTGGACTGGTTCTGGCGCGGCTGGTTTTATACCACTGACGCGGTCGACATCAGCATCGACGGCATCAGCGAATATGGCGTGAGCACGAAGAATCCGGAAATCGAAAAAGCGTGGAAGAAGACGCAGAAGGCCGCGCAGCCCATATCGATCTCGGACCAGCGCAACAAGGCGCTGCCGAAGAAGATCGACCTCGATCCTGCGCTGAAGGATTTCTATAACCGGCACGACGAATTCACGGTCACCAACAAGGACCGCAACAGCTATGCGGAGGAGCAGGAAACGCTGGAGCCATGGGAGAGAAAGCTGCTGGAACAGCACAACATGGGAAAGCATCTGTACCTGGTCGATTTTTCGAATCTCGGCGGCCTGGTGATGCCGCTGATCCTGGAAATCGAACTGAAAAGCGGCAAGAAGATCATCGAGCGGGTGCCGGCCGAAGTGTGGCGCTACTCGCCGCACAAGATTAGCAAGGTCATCATCACGGACGAGCCGATGGTGGGGCTGGTGCAGGACCCGTACTGGGAGACGGCCGACATCGACATCAGCAATAACGCCTGGCCGAGAAAAATCACGCCATCGCGCCTGGAGCTGTTCAAGCAGGACCGCGACAAGAACAACCTGATGAAGGATTTTAATGTGCCGCTGAAGGCACCCGAGGCCAAGGCCGAAGCCAGGCCGGAAGCAAAATAGGGAAACAGCGCCGGCCAGTCCGGCGCTTTTTCTGCCAGGTCTGCGCCGGAAGTGCTATTCTGCGCGACGCCCCGGCGCACACGGACCGGGGCTTTCGCAAATCATTCAAAAGACGACCATGCAAACTTTGACCTTCCTGCGCGCGCTGGGCTGTGCGCTACTTTGCCAGGTGACCCTGGCCGCGCACGCCGATCCCCTCAGCTATGCGCGCTACGACCAGGTGCGCACGCGCGACCTGCAGCTGGACCTGAAAGCGGATTTCAAGCAAAAGACGCTCTCTGGCTATGCCGAGCTGTCCTTGAACTGGATCGACCCGGCGGCGCGCACTCTGGTGCTCGATACGCGCGATCTGTCGATCGCAAAGGTGCAGGTACAGGACAAGCGTGGCGCATGGCAGATGGCGCCGTACCAGCTGGACAAGGCCGACCCGGAAAAGGGCCAGGCGCTGCGCATCACCACCTCGGGCCAGCCGGGCAAAGTGCGCGTCTACTATCACACGGCCCCCAATGCCATCGCGCTGCAGTGGCTCACGCCGCAGCAGACCATGTCGGGCAAGCTGCCTTTCATGTTCAGCCAGTCGCAAAGTATCAATGCCCGTTCGTGGGTGCCGTCGCAGGATACGCCGGCCGTGCGTTTTACCTATAGCGCGCGCATCGATGCGCCAGCGGGCATGCGCGTCGTGATGAGCGCCGAGAATGATGAAAAGGCGACGGGCAAGGGCGGCTGGAAATTCAGGATGCCGCAGCCGATTCCTTCGTACCTGCTGGCCATCGCCATCGGCGAACTGGAAGTGCGTAAACTCGGCCCCCGCTCGGCCGTGTATGCGGAACCTCCGCGCATCAAGGCCGCCGAATACGAGCTGGCCGACACGGAAAAGATGATCCAGGCAGCCGAAGCACTGTACGGTCCGTATGGCTGGGGCCGCTACGACATGATCGTGCTGCCGCCATCGTTCCCCTATGGCGGCATGGAAAACCCGCGCCTGACCTTCCTCACACCGACCATGATCGCGGGCGACCGCAGCCTGGTCGACCTGATCGCGCATGAACTGGCCCACTCGTGGTCGGGCAATCTGGTCACCAACGCGTCGTGGAAGCACATGTGGCTCAACGAAGGCTTTACCACCTACGTCACGACGCGCATCGTCGAACAGCTTTATGGCAGCGAAGTGGCGCAGATGGGCGTGCAGGTCGACCAGGAAGAACTGGCGGCCTCGATCAAGGAATTGCCGGCAGCGAAAACGGCATTGATCACGCGCGATGCGGACGCCAATCCGGCGGAAACGTACACGGACGACGGCATCATCTACCCGAAAGGCGCCTGGTTCCTGGCCACCATGGAGCGCCGTGCCGGCCGCGCAGTATTCGATCCTTTCCTGCGCGGCTGGTTCGACCAGCACGCGTTCCAGAGCGTGACGACGGAGCAGTTCATCGCCTACCTGCGCAAGAACCTGCTGGCGCAGCATCCGGACGTCATGCCGGAAGCGGAACTCGATGAATGGCTGTATGGCACCGGCGTGCCGGCCAGCGCGCAGCACGTCGTCTCGCCGCGCCTGGCGCTGCTCGACCAGCACCGCGACGCCTGGCTGAAAGGCGAGCTGGCGACGAAGGACCTGGGCATGGACAAGTGGATCGCCATCGAATCGATGCACTTCCTGAACGATATCAACAACAAGGCCAGCGCGGCGCAATTGCTTGAGCTGGATCAGGTCTACGGCGTGGGCAAGAGCGGCAACAATGAAGTGGCGTACCGCTTCTATCTGGCCTCCGTGAACGCCGGCTACGATGTGCGCCAGCCCTTGCAGGCGTTCCTCATGAGCGTGGGCCGCCAGAAGTTCGTCGTGCCCCTGTACAGCGCCTTGATGAAGACGCCGCAGGGCCATGCCTGGGCCAAGGACGTGTATGCGCAGGCGCGCGAACGCTACCACCCGGTGACGCAGGAAAGCGTCGATAAATTGATGGCCGCGCAAGCGCATTGAACCTTCTTTGGACATCCTGACCATGCATACCATGAATCGTCTCGCCGCCGCCATCGTGCTGGCGTTTTCCAGCATCACCGTGCCGGTGCTGGCTCTTGACGCCGCACCCGTCGCTGCCGCCGCATCCGCGCCGGCGCCCGCCTTCGACCTTGACCGCGACGTCGCCACCGCCTTGAAAGTGTTCGACGTGCCCGGCATGGCGATCGCCATCGTCAAGGACGGCAAGGTCGTCACCGCCAGGGGCTTTGGCGTGCGTAAACTCGGCGAGCCGGCCGCTGTCGATGCGCAGACCCTGTTCGAGGTAGCATCGAACTCGAAGGGCTTCACGGCCGCCGCGCTGGCCATGCTGGTCGACGATGGCAAGCTGGCCTGGGACGATCCCGTCACCAAGCACCTGCCCGGCTTCCAGATGCACGATTCCTACGTGACGGGCGCCATGACCGTGCGCGACCTGCTGACGCACCGCAGCGGCCTGGGTCTGGGCGCGGGCGACTTGCTGTGGTGGCCGACCACCACCTTCAGCACCGACGAGATCATCGAGAAGCTGCGCTACATCCGCCCGGCCACGAGTTTTCGCAACAGCTATGCCTACGATAACCTGCTGTATATCGTGGCCGGCAAGATCATCGCCGACAAGGCGGGCAAGAGCTGGGGCGAGGCCATGCATGAGCGCATCCTGGCGCCGCTAGGCATGACGGGCACCACCACCAGCCTGCTTGAAAACGCGGGCAAGCCCGACGTCGCCAGTGCGCACAGCAAGATCGACGGCAAGATCACCGCCGTCAAGTCCATGCCCGTGCCGAACGCCGTGGGCGCCGTCGGCATCAACACGAATGCGGAAGATATCGCCAAGTGGATGATGGTGCTGCTCGACGGCGGCAAGATCGCCGGCGTGAAGAACAAGGACGGCAAGGAAGCGCGGTTGTTCAGCGAAAAGCAGGGCCGCGAAATGTGGACGGCGCAAACGCCGATCAAGATTGCCGAGCCGAAGCCGGCGCTGGCCGCGACGAAACCGAACTTCAGCGCATATGGCCTGGGCTTCCAGCTGCGCGACTACAAGGGCATGAAAGTGGCCATGCACGGCGGCGCGCTGCAGGGATTTTATTCGCGCGTGGTGATGGTGCCGGAAGCAAAGCTGGGCGTGGCCATTCTGACCAATGCGGAAAATGGCGGTTCCATGACGGCGCTGCAATGGCGCATCCTCGACCATTACCTGCAGGCGGCGCCGTCGGACTGGCTGGCGCTGGTGGCCAAGGTGGAGCAGGACCAGCATGCCGAGGAAGTCAAAAAGCAGGGCACGGCGTCGAGCACGCGCGCAGCCAAATCGCAGCCGTCGCTGTCGCTGGCGGCGTACGACGGCGAGTACGAGGATGCCTGGTATGGCAAGGTCGTGATCAAGCCGGAAGGAAAAAAACACATCCTCAGCTTCACGCGCACGCCGGACCTGACGGGCGAGCTGGAACACTGGCAGCACGACACCTTCATCGTGCGCTGGAAAGAGCGCAATTTCAACGCCGATGCGTACGTGACGTTTTCGCTCAATCCCGATGGCAGCATCGACCGCGTGAAGATGGCGCCCGTGTCGGCCGAGACGGATTTCAGCTATGACTTCCAGGACTTGAGCCTGGTGCCGGTGAAGGCGAAGGAAGGCAAGAAGTAAAAGCAGAAGGCCACCGCAAGGTGGCCTTTTTTACGCTATGGCTTGACGAACTTCAGGGTCATGCGGTCGCTCTCGCCGATGGCCGTGTACTTGGCGCGCTCCACATCCTTGTTGGCGTAGGTGGGCGGCAGTGCCCAGACGCCGCCCTCATGGTCCGCCGTATCCTTGGGATTGGCGTTGATTTCCGATTTGGCCGCCAGTTTGAAGCCTGCGCTTTCGGCCAGCTTGATCACATACGCTTCGTGCATGTAGCCGCTGCTGGCCGTGGCATCCTGCGCCTTGTTCGCCGGCAGGCGGTGTTCGACGACGCCGAACACGCCGCCCGGTTTCAGGCTGTCATACACTTCCTTGAACAGGGTCTGCATGCCCTCGTCGCCGATCGGTATCCAGTTGTGGATATTGCGGAAGGTGAGCACCATGTCAGCCGTGCCCTTGGGGGCGATGCGGTAGGTGGTGGGAGGCGCGAAGGCGCCGAGTTCCACCTTGCCGAAAGCGCTCGGATTGGCGTCGAGTTTTTGCTGGAAGCGCGCCGCGCCACGGCGTGCGCCTTCGCTGCTTGACTGCGGGTCGTTGCCGGCGGCGATCAGCTTGCCGTGGTCGCGCAGGTAGGGCGCCAGGATTTCCGTGTACCAGCCGCCGCCGGGCGCCAGCTCCACCACCGTCATGGTCGGCTTGATGCCGAAAAACGCCAGCGTTTCATACGGGTGGCGGGCGCTGTCGCGCAGCGCGTTGGCCGGCGTGCGCGCACTGCCGGCGATGGCCGCCTTCAGGGCCGCGTCGCCCGCATCGGCGGCCAGCGCCGCGCCGCTGCCGCCACAGGCCAGCATGACCGTCAGGGCCGTGGCCAGGGATACTCGCTTCATCATCATTTGCTCCATGCGTGATTGGATCGGTTGGTCAATTGGTGGCGATCGCCATCAACGCCGATCATCGGGCAAGCACGCTGGCCGGTCAAGCGGATTCCGTACCCCAGGCGGCGGCATACGCGGGTATGTCGCAGGTGTTGAGCGCATCGGCGATGGCCGCGCCACGGCCGTGCGTAAAGGGCAGTTCGCCCGTCCAGACGGCATGCGCCATGTCGCCCGCATCGTCGAGCGGGCCGCCCGTGCGCTGCTTGACGGCGCATTCGTCGAGCGCGATGCGCAGCACGGTGGTGGCCGCGTACTCCTTGGCGCTGCCGCCGCGCACCTGTGTCAGGCGTCCCGGCGCCAGCTTCTCCATCAGCGCGTCCATGGCCGCATGCTGCTGGCCGATGTCGCTGACTTTCTCAAACTGCCCATACACCATCGCCGAGCGGTAGTTCATGGTGTGATTGAAGGCGGAGCGCGCCAGCACCAGGCCGTCGAGATGGCTGACCGTCACGCACGCGTCGCCGTCGAGCAAGAGCTGCTTGAGCATGCGGCTGCCGTTTGAGCCATGGATGTACAGGTGGCCGTCGATGCGCCAGCAGGCGGTCGGGATGCAATGGCTGCCCTTGTCGTCGCGGAAGGCGATATGGCACAGATAGGCGGCATCGAGGATGGCGTGCAGGGTGGTCTGTTCATAGCTGGCCAGTTCGGCGACGCGGCGCACGCGGGTACGGGGGCTGGGGGGCAGGGCGGTAGCGGTCATGGTGGAAGTCCCGTTGGTTGAAGAAGCAGGCCGCACTATAATCGGCATCTGGCCCTGAAAAAAGATCCAGAACCGACAAATAATTTAGAGCCACAATGAAGGGGAAGCATGGACTTCGCTTTGCTG
Source organism: Janthinobacterium sp. P210005 (assembly GCF_036231865.1). Taxonomy (NCBI): domain Bacteria; kingdom Pseudomonadati; phylum Pseudomonadota; class Betaproteobacteria; order Burkholderiales; family Oxalobacteraceae; genus Janthinobacterium; species Janthinobacterium sp. P210005. The sequence continues at coordinate 311,158 of NZ_JAZARC010000002.1, read as the reverse complement.
CTGAATGCGTTCGAGCGCACGCACTGCGGGCGGGGCTGGTCGCGCCAGCGCCTGCTGCATGAATGCCTGCGCGCGGCGATCCGCGGCGGCCAGCTGGCGCCCGGCACGCGGCTGGCCGCCACGCGCGTGCTGGCGGCCGAACTGGGACTGGCGCGCAATACCGTGCTGTACGCCTACGAGCAGTTGGCCAGCGAAGGATTTGTCTTGCCGGACCGGCGCGGCACCGTCGTCGCCGGCAGCGCCGGTGTGCCGGCGGCCGCGCCTGCGGCAGGGGGCAACGGTGGCTTGTCCCGCCGCGCGCGGCATTTGCGCGGCGTGGCGGGACAGGATGTGAATGCGTCGGTCGTGTTTCCCGTCGACGCCATGGGCGCGTTTGCGCCTGGCGTACCGGCGCTCGATGAGTTTCCACTGGCGCAGTGGCGGCGCATGCTGGACCGCGCCTGGCGCGCGCTGACGCCGCGCCAGCTCAATTACGGCGACCCGGCCGGCGAGCCGTCGTTGCGCATGGCCATTGCCGAGCATTTGCGCGCCGCGCGCGGCGTCGTCTGCGATGCGGGCCAGGTGTTCATCACGGACGGCACGCAAAGCAGCCTCGATGTCTGCCTGCGCGCCTTTGCCGACCAGGGCGACACCTTGTGGATCGAGTATCCAGGCTATGGCGGCGCGCTGGCGGCGGGCCGTGGCGCGGGCTTGCAGGTGACCGGTATCGCGGTCGACATGGACGGCATCGCACCGACGGATGACGACTGGCGCGACACGCCGCCGCGCCTCATCTACACCACGCCGTCGCACCAGTATCCGACGGGCAGCGTGCTCAGTCCCGCGCGCCGCATGGCGCTGCTCGAACGCGCCCGCGTGGCCGGCGCCCTGATTATCGAAGACGATTACGACAGCGAGTTTCGCCATGGCGGCCCACCTCTGGCCGCGATGCAGGGACTGGTGGCCGACGCGCCCGTCGTGTACCTGGGGACCTTCAGCAAGACCATGTTTCCCGCCTTGCGCATCGCCTTTATCGTCGTGCCGGCCGCGCTGGCCGGGGCCTTCGCACAGATGCAGGCGCAGGGTGCCGCGCGGGGGAGGGTGGCGGAACAGCTGGCGCTGGCCGAGTTCCTGCGCAGCGGCCTGTTTGCGCGCCACGTGCGGCGCATGCGCCGGCTGTATCGCCAGCGCCGCGATGCCTTGAGCGAGGCGCTGCAGCGCCATGCGTGCGCGGGCGCATCCATCCATGGCGGCACGGCCGGCATGCACCTGGCGCTGCGTTTCCATGATGGCGCATGGGATGACCTGGCGCTGAGCCGCAGCGCCGCGCAGGACGGCATCGTGGCGCTGGCCCTGTCCGCGCATGGCACGGGAGAAGGAGTGGGCTGGAATGGTTTCCTGCTCGGTTATGCCCAGGTGCCGGCCGAGAACATGGATGGCCTGGCGCGCCGCCTGGGCGGACTGCTGCCGGCGTGATGCAGCTACCTTATTGCTGGTCCTGCATCCACTGCTTCAAGCCGTTGACCCAGTTCTTGGCGGGCAGGTTGAACTGCTTCTTGATGGTGGCGGCGCGTTCGTATAAATCGCTGAAGTCGAGCGACGGCGATTTTTTGAAGGCCAGCACGACGATGTTTTCATCTTCCATTTCCGGCACCCAGACGACGGCGTCGAAAACCAGCTCCATCGCCTGCAGATTCTTGTCGTAGTTGGGGAAGTCGCCGAAGACATTCGTGCACATGATGCCGTCGTCCGTCAGGCAGTCGAAGCAAGCCTGGTAGAACTCGGGCGTGTCGAGCACGGGGCCGCGCGCGTCTTCGTCGTACAGGTCCACTTGCAGCGCATCGACGGTGCCGTGGTTGGCCGGATCGAGCACGAAGTCGAGCGCATTCATTTCGCACACGTCGAGGCGCGCGTCATTCGGCGGCAGCGCGAACTGGGCGCCGCAGATGGCGATCACGTTCGGATTGAGTTCGATGGCCGTGACCGTGGCGTCGGGGAAGCGGCGGTAGCTGAATTTGGTCAGCGCGGCGCTGCCCAGGCCCAGCTGCACGATGCGTTTGGGCTGCGTCTTGAACAGCATCCACATCATCATCATCTGCACGTATTCGAGCTCGATGGCGTCGGGTTTGTCCAGGCGCATGGCGCCCTGCACCCACTTGGTCCCCAGGTGCAGGTAGCGGATGCCGCGGTGTTCGGTGGTGGTGGCAGGCGGGTGGCCCGGGTGGCTGAAAGCGGTATGGCTGGTGGAGGTGAAGTCGGTCGTCATGGCGCCAGTTTAGCAGCCGGCTGAAAAAAAGACGCCGCAGCGTCTTTTTGGTGGGGAGCTCAAGATTGCTTGCGGCGTCGTGCCAGGAAGCCCAGTACGCCCAGGCCGGCCAGCAGCATGCCATAGGTTTCTGGTTCAGGAACGGGAGCCAGGTTCAGGTTGAAGGTGCCGCCATAGCTGCCGCCATTGCTGTTGCCCATCACGGTCAGGACCATCGGGCCGTTGAACAGCAGGTTGGTTGGCGCTAGCACTTCGCCCTGGGCATAGCCGAAGACGGTGGGTCCGCCAAAGCCCGTCAGGGCGATGCCGTTCAGGTTGGCACTGCTGAAGTTGATGGACGAAGCATCGCTGCCCGTGACCGACAGGTTGGCCAGGAAGGCTTGCGCGGTCGAACCGAACGTGGCGTCGGGCGTGAAGGTGAAGGTGTCGGTAAAGGCGCCGAGCGGATCGGGCGTGGCGTTGAAGCCGCCCGTCCACAGGTTGCCGGTGGTGTTGATCAGGTCCACGTTGTACGCTGTCGCCTGCGCTACGCCGATGGAAGCCGCGCTCAAGAGTGCTACTGCGATGAGTGATTTCAGTTTCATTTTTATCCCCGCGAAAAAACGATTAATGTTTCAAAAAAACCGTACCGCTCAGATAAATTATCGCCAGGACATTTCATTGTCAATGAGCTATTTTTATATCATTATGCAAACTTAAATAGCTTATTTCTAATACACGGGCATGGCGCTCGTTATGTTGCAATATTAAAAACTCTAATTGTCAATATAATACTGAAAAATAATTGCGCAGCATGTGATGGAAAAATCGTTGCGCCAGTAACTAATTTCTGTCCAGCAAGGGAAGAATTAGAGTTACCGCCAGGCCGCCGTCCTCGCGGTTGGCCAGCGTGATGCGCCCGCCATGGGCTTCGGCGATTTCGCGCGCCAGCGCCAGGCCGAGGCCCGTGCCGCTGCGCTTGGTGGAATAAAACGGCACCAGCGCGTTTTCCAGCACGGCGCCGCTCATGCCCGGGCCGCGGTCGCGCACTTCGATGCGCAACTGCCCTTGCGCCTGGCTGACGTGCAGGCCGATGTGCTCCTCCCGCGAGCCCGATTCCAGCGCATTCTTGAGCAGGTTCAGCAGTGCCTGCTGCATTTGCGCCGCATCGAACACGGCCGCCTGCGCGGGCGGCGGGCAGTCGAGCCTGAAGGGCGCCTGCGAGGCCAGGCCATCGAGGAAAGGCTGCCACTCGCACGGCGCCAGGCGCGGTGCGGGCAGCTTGGCAAAGCGCGCATAGCCGAGGATGAAGGTTTCCAGGTGGCGCGTGCGCTCTTCGATGGTGGCGAGGATTTGCGGCAGGCGTTCCGTCTGGCCGCGGCGTACCAGTTCGGCACCGGAATGGGCCAGCGAGGCCAGCGGCGCCAGCGAGTTGTTGAGTTCATGGCTGATGACGCGGATGACTTTTTTCCAGGTCTGCACTTCCTGGCGGCGCAGTTCCAGTGTCAGCTGGCGCAACAGCAGCAGTTCGTGCTTGCGCCCGTTCAGGCTGAAGCTGCGCCGCGCCAGGTGATACACCTCTTCCTGTTCCCCCTCGCCGCTGGTAAACAAGCCGTCGTTGCGGCGCGCGAGCGCCTCGGCCAGGGCCGGCGCCGCTTCGCGCACGATGTCCGGCAGGTGGCGCCCTTCGAGCCGGCGGCCGTGATGCAGCAGCTGGCGCGCGGCCAGGTTGGCGTAGACGATGGCGCTGCCCTCGGCCACCAGCAGCATGGCCACCGGCGTGTTTTGCACCATGGTGTCGAGCAGCAGTTCGCGCTGCACCAGGTCCAGGCGCTGCTTGCGCAGCACGTCGCCGAGCGCATTGTGGGCCGCCACCAGGTCGGCCAGTTCATCGTTCTGCGGCCAGCGCAAGCTGAAGCCGAAGTCGCCGTCCTGGTAGCTGGCGACCGTGCCGCTCAGGGCGCGAAACAGCGACAGCATCGCCTGCAGCTGGGCGCGGATGGTAATGACGGCCACCGGCAACACGCACAGCAGGGTACCCGCCAGCACCAGCAGCGGCTGGTCGGGTAAAAAATGCGCGAGCAGCAGGGCGATGACGATGCCCAGCACCAGCAAGGTAACGATCAGCGCCGTCCAGCGCGTGAGCAGGGAGAGGCGCATGGGGCGGTTTGCCATCAGCCGCGCGCGATGCCCAGGCGTTCCATGCGCCGGTACAGCGCCTGGCGCGACAGCCCAAGTTCCTGCGCCGCCTGCGCCACCACGCCTTGCGCGCGCGTCAGCGCCGCGGTGACGCTGTCGCGGTCCGGCTCCGTCGCGGCGCCATCCTGCGGCGCGCGCAGCGATGGCACGCCTGCCAGCGGCAAGCCCGTCTCCTGCGCGCGGATCACGGGACCTGCCGTCAGCAGGCTGGCGCGCTGCATGACGTTTTTCAGTTCGCGCACATTGCCCGGCCAGCCATGGGCCAGCAGGGTCGCCTGCGCCTGCGCATCGAGCGTTTTCTCGCTGCCCAGGAAATGCCGCGCCAGTACCAGGATGTCAAGCGGGCGCTGGGCTAGCGGCGGCAGGCGCAGTTCGATCACGTTCAGGCGGTAAAACAGGTCTTCGCGGAACGTGCCGGCCTTGATCATCGCCGGCAGGTCGGCGTTGCTGGCGCTGATGACGCGCACTTTCACCTGCCGCTCGCGGTTCGAGCCGAGGCGCTCGAAGCGTCCCGTTTCCAGCACGCGCAGCAGCTTCATTTGCCCGGCCAGCGGCAGGTTGCCTATCTCGTCGAGGAACAGCGTGCCGCCGTCGGCCGCATCGAACTTGCCGTCGCGCGCGCGGGTGATGCCCGTGTACGCGCCGGCCTCGGCACCGAACAGTTCCGCCTCGATCAGGTCCACCGGCACGGCGCCGCAATTGAGCACCACGAAAGGACCGCTGGCGACCTGGGAATTGGCTTGCACGATGGCGGCGATGCGTTCCTTGCCGCTGCCGTTCGGCCCCGAAATGAGCACGGGCACGTCGGCGCGCGCCACCTGGCACGCCAGGTGCACCACGCGTTCGGTGGCCGGGTCTTGCCACACCATGCCGCGTAGGTCGAAGTCGTGTTCCAGCGCGTGGCGCTGGCGCTGCTCGGCCACCACGCGCTGGCGCAGCGCGCGGTTGGCTTGTCCCAGCTCCAGCAGGTTTTGCACGCTGGCGATCAGGCGCCGGTCGTCCCATGGCTTGGCCAGGTAGTCGGCCGCGCCGGACTTGATCAGGTCGACGGCCGCGTCGAGCTGCGTCCAGGCCGTCAGCAGGACCACGGGCAGGTCCGGGTAGCGCGCGCGGATGGCGTGGAACAGCGTGCTGCCTTCCTCGCCCGAGGTGGTGTCGGCCGTGAAGTTCATGTCCTGCACCACCAGGTCGATGGCGTGGCGTTCGAGCAGCTGCAGGCCTTCCTCGGGCGAGGCGGCGCGCACGGCGTCGATCTCGTGCAGGGAGAACAGCACGTCGAGCGCGATGGCCACGGCGGCATTGTCGTCAATAATCAGTACGGTAGGCATGCGCGCAGCATATCACTCAGGTGCCGGCTCAGGTACTGCGGGTGGCAGTGGCCGGCGAAATACTGGCCGCGCGCCATGCCGGGCCGTACACGGCGCCCACGCCCAGCAGCCAGAACACCAGCGCGCCGGCCACCAGATAGCCGGGCGGCAGGCGCGCCATTTCCAGCTGGCTTACCAGCAGCTGGTTCAAGCCCAATGCCAGCAGCACGCCGCATGCCACGCCGACGCTGGTGATCATGAAATTCTCGGTCAGGAAATAGCGCAGGATGTCGATGCGGCGCGCGCCGAGCGCGCGCCGCACGCCGATCTGCTTGCGCCGCTGCGAGACCCACAGGCTGGCGATGCCGACGATGCCGCTGGCCGTCACCAGCAGCAGCAGGGTGCTGACGGCGATGAGCATCCAGGACAAGCCCCGGTCGGCCAGATAACGTGATTTGCGGTGCTGTTCCAGGGTATCCGTGCGCACCAGCAGGCGCTCGCTGCTGGACTTGCGGATCGCTTGTTCCGCCTCTTTCATCAGTCGGTCGCGCTGGCCTGGTTCTGCCCGCACGGCAAATAGCAGCGAATCGCGCCCGCCCGTCAGGCGCGCCGGCAGGATGATCGAATACTCGCCCTGGGCGCCGACCTGGCCGACCTGGGTCTGCAGCCGTTCCACCACGCCGATCACGCGCATCTCGTCATCGTTGTCGCCGGTGCCATTGAACAGGGGTTTGCCGACAAAGCTGGTTTCGCCGGGCCAGATCTTTTGCGCCGCGGCGCGCGTCACGATCACCACCTTGGGGAAGCTTTCATCGACGTCTTCATTGATTTCCGGGACCTCGTCGGCATGGAAATCGCGCCCTTCCACCAGCTTCAATCCATATGTCTTGACCAGCGAATCGGGCGTGACGTACATCGAGGTGCTGGCGCTGGCCGCGGCCTGTCCGCGTTTGGCCGCGACGTTGGTGCTGCTGCCGGAGCGCGACAGAACCGCCTGCGTGGTTTGCGCCACGGAGACCACGCCCGGCAGGGCGCGCAGTATCGCGGCCTGGCGCTTCTGCTCGGCTATCTGGCGTTGCGGGCTGCCTTTGTCCATGCTCTGGACTTTGACATAGAAGATGTCGTTTTCGGCTACCACGCCGGTGGGACGGGCGGCGATGGCCTGGCGCAGGTTGACGATGTACAAGGCGTTGGCCAGGATGGCGAGGCTGATGGCGACTTGCACGGCGACGAGCACGGCGCCGGTCTTGTTGCGCATCAGCGCCGACAGGATGGGGCGGATTTCCATGTTGGGCCTCATTGTGAAAAGGTGGGTGTCATTGGGATTTGAGCTGCATGGCCGGCGTGACCTGGCAGGCGCGCCAGGTGGGCAACAGCCCTGCGAGCAAGGCCGCCAGTACGGAAACGGCAAACGTCAGCAGCAGCATCGGGACATCCAGGTGCGCCACGGTGCCCAGCTCTTTCGACTGCGAACTCACCACGGCCAGGGCGGCATAGGCCAGCAACAGGCCCAGCACGCCGCCGGCCAGCCCGATGACGCCTGTCTCAATGAGGAACTGGCGGAAGATGTCGCGCTGCGTGGCGCCCAGCGCGCGGCGGATGCCGACTTCCGCCGCCCGCACGGAGAACTTGGCCAGCAGCAGGCCGATGGTGTTGACCAGGCAGAGCAGCAGGAAGCCGAAGGCCAGCCAGGTGGCCAGCTTGTTGTCGTTGTCGACAACGTTCAGGAAATCGAGCCACTGCCTGACGTCGTACAGCATGTTGGGCGCATGGCGCGGCATGCGGCCCAGCTTGCGCTGTTCGGCCGCATAGCTGTCGAGATAAGCCTGCAGCTCGCTGCGTTCGCCGGCGCTGGCCATTTCGAACCAGAATTGCAGCCAGGTGCAGTCCGATGCCAGGATGCCCTGGTAACCGGGGCTGCGCTCGACGCCGCTGCAGGCCATGCCGCCGTCATGCCCCGTTTCGTGGCGAATGGCGCTGGCAAACGGAATGAAGAATTCATCCTCCGTGCCGAAAGCACCCTTGCTGCCGATGATGCGGTGCACGCGCGGCACGGGATCCCACTGAGCGAGCACGCCGCTGACCAGATAGGGACGTCCCAGCACCGTCACGCGCTGGCCCACGGGATTGACTGTGCCCAGCAGCTTTTCCGCCAGGGCGCGGCTCAGGACGATGACGTCGGCGCCGCTGTCGTCGTCGGCCTCGCTCCATGGCTGGCCATACAGGAAGGGCACTTCAAACATGGCAAAGAAATCGCGTGTGGGAGCCAGGCCCTGGGCCCGGAAGGCGCCGAGGTCCCTGCGCGCCGGTTCCACGGGGCCGGCCACGCCGTACATGACGCTGCGGCGGATGCCTATCTTGCTGGCCATGAAGTTCTTCGCATCGGTATAGGCGAGTTGCGCCTGGCCGAAGCTGGGCTTGGTGCCCGGCGTATAGCCTTTCAAGGGAACTACGTCGATCATCGGCACGAACATGCGGTCGCTCTTGTGCGGCAAGGGGTCGCCCGACATGGCGTGCAGGATGGTCACGGTGGCCACGCTGGCGGCCACGCCGACAGCCAGGGTCAGCACCATCAATGCCGTCAGGGCGGGATTGCGGCGCAGGTTGCGCAGGCCCAGCTTGAAATAGTAGTGCAACATGGCGGCTCCTAGGCGGTCGCGTGCTGTGGCCTGGCCGACAGCGTGGCGCCATGCTGCACCAGGTCCGACACCTGGCCGTCGATGATGTGCACGTTGCGTTGCGAACGCAGCGCCAGTTCCGGATCGTGCGTCACCATCAGGATGGTCGTGCCTTGCGCGTTGATATCCTCCAGCAGTTCCATCACGCCGCGCGCCATCTGCGTGTCCAGGTTGCCCGTCGGTTCATCGGCCAGCAGCAGTTTCGGCGAGCCGGCCAGCGCGCGTGCGATCGCCACGCGTTGTTGCTGCCCGCCCGACAGTTCGGCCGGATAATGCTTCATGCGCGAGGCCAGTCCCACCTTGGCCAGCGCATCCTCGATGCGTTCGCGGCGCTCGGCGCTGTTGAAGCCCCGGTAGCGCAGCGGCACGTCGACGTTGTCGAACAGCGACAGGTCGGGAATCAGGTTGAAACCCTGGAAGATGAAGCCCAGTTTTTCATTGCGCAGGCGCGAGCGGGCATTATCGTCCATGCCCTTGACGTTGACGCCGTCGAGGATGTATTCGCCATCGGTGAATTCCTCGAGCAGCCCGGCGATGTTCAGGAAGCTTGTCTTGCCGGAGCCGGATGGTCCCGTGACGGTGACGAATTCGCCCTGGCGAACGTGGATCTCGAAGCCGCGCAGCGCGTGCGTTTCGATCATGTGGGTGCGGTAGATCTTGCTCAGGTTTTGCATGCGCAGCATGGGAAGCCTCCTTGTTGACTGAAATTAATTGAGTGCGACGCGGGCCGCGTTCGCGAAATTTTCCGTACCGGCGACCACTACCTTGTCGCCCAGCTTCAGGCCCCCCAGAATCTCGACGGCCGAGATGCTGGTGGCGCCCAGCTTGATGGGCGTGCGCACGGCCACGCCATCGCGCACCACGTAGGCAAAGCGTCCGCCTTCGGCTTCGACGAAGGAGCCGCGCGCCAGCATCAGCACATTGGGGCGCTCGTCGATCAGCAGGCGTGCCGAGACGCGCTGGTTCTGGCGCAGGCCGACCGGCTGTTCGCCGTTGAAGCGCACGCGCGCCAACACCTGGTTCTTGACCACTTCGGGCGACAGCGCCGACAGCTTGCCGGAGGCGCGGATGGCGCCCGTTTCGATCTCGGCGCTCATGCCCAGGCCGATGTCGGCCACATACGTTTCCGGTACTTCCAGCTCCACTTCCAGCTGCGACAGGTCGACCAGGGTCATCAGGGCCGTGTTGGCCTGCACCACGCTGCGGTTGGCCACCGACAGCGTGCCGATGAAGCCATTGACGGGCGCGCGCACGGTCAGCTCGTCGACCCTGCGCTGGGCATTGTCGCGGCTCAGGCGCTGGCGTTCCAGTTCGTTGACCCGGGTCTTCAGCGCCAGGGTCACGTCCTCGCCTTCCAGGCCCGCCGCCTGCGAAGCGTGCTTGCTGCGGATCTCGGCGGAATTCAAGGCATCCTTGGCCTTCTGGTAATCGATCTTGGCGATGATGCCCACCTGCGCCACGCTTTCATAGCGCTCCAGCGTGCGCTGGGCGGACAGGCGCTCGATTTCCGCCGTGTCCGCTTCGCGGCGGGCCAGCAGTTTCTGTTTCTTGGCCAGGATCTGCTGGCGCGCCACTTCCGCTTCCAGCTGCTGCACGCTCGACTGCTCGCGTTTCAGCGCGTCCGACAGGTCGGGCGACTCCAGCACGGCCAGGATGTCGCCCTTCTTGACGGTGTCGCCGGCCTTCGCTTTCAGCGTGACGGTGGCCACCGTGGTCGAGTACAGGGTCGGGCTGATGGCGGCGACCACGCGTCCGTTCACGGCGGCGTCGCGGATCAGGGTGCCGCGCGTGACGTCGGCGATGCGCAGGCGGTCGGCATTGACGGAATGTTCGCTGTTGCGCCAGCCCGCAACGGCAGCGATGGCGGCGCCGATGACGACGGCGGCGCCGGCCAGCAGCAGGGCGCGTTGCTTGTGGCGCTGGCCCGGCGGGGCGGACAGTACGGCGTCTTGGGAGGAAGTATCGCGGATCATGGTCAGGTCTCGTGAAGGATACCTTTCTTAATGCACGATCCGTGCCAGTTGTTAAGTCTTTGATTTTAATGGGGAAAAGATTTGACGTCCGGCTGTCCGCCGTGTCCGCGCTGTCCAGCATGTCCGTCCGCGCAGGTTGCACTTGATAAATTGGCAATCGCCTGCATCTGCGGGAATATACTTTTCATAGACTCCTCCACAGGCGCCATGCATCCGTTCCTCCAGCAACTTTTCCCTGCCCGTGTCTTCGCGCCGGCGCTCGATTATCCTTTTGCGCGCAGCGACGTGGCAATGCTGCAGCGGCTGGCGGGCGAGGCGCCAGCGCTGGATGAGCAGACCTGGGACGAGCTGCTGCTCGACCAGTATGCGGCGCAGTTGGCGCGCGAGACCAGCATCTTCGGCCAGCAGGAGCTGCACCGGCGTCTGAGCGGCGGCCAGGCTGATCCGGCCTCCATTGCGCGCGTCCGGCAATTGCTGGACGATCCGGCCCAGGCGGCCAGCCTGCAGCGCGCCTGCCTGCCCTTGCGTCAGGCTGATACGGAAGTGTGCGCAACCCTGTTTGGTGCGGCGCTGGCATCGGCGCCCTGGTGGAGTGCCTGGCTCTGGCTGGTGCCGCTGGCCTTGTTGCTGGCCATCGCCGCTACCTGGCTGATGGGGTGGCCAGCCCTGTTCGGCGTGGTGGCCGCCTGCGTGGCGCTGATGACCGTGCAGGCGCGTTTTTACGAAAGCGCCAAGGCGTGGGAGCGCACGCTCGATACCTTGCGCTATCTGCTGAAAACCCGTGCCGCGCTGGCGCGGCTCGATGTGCCGGCAGCCTTGCCATTGGCTGTGGAGGGCGCGCAGGTGGCAAAACTGACGCGGGCCATCGAGCGTTCGCTGCTGCATTACGTGCCCTTCATCGATACGGTACTGGTCGAATATGGCGACTGGCTCCTGCTGAAAAACGTCAAGCGCTATTTCCGCACGCGCCAGCTGGTGGCGCAGCAGCTGCCCTTTTTGCGCGACAGCTTTACCCGGGTGGCCCAGCTGGAAGCAGACCTGGCCCTGGCGCGCCACGTGCGCGGCCGCGCGCAGTTTTGCTGGGCGCAGGAAAGCGATGCGCGCCAATTGTCGCTCGACGCGATGGTGCATCCGTTGCTGGACGGCGCCAAGCCCCTGTCGCTGCGGCTCGATGGCCGCGGCGCCTTCATTTCGGGGCAGAATGCGGTGGGCAAAAGTACTTTGTTGCGCGGCGTGGGGCTCAATCTGATCAGTGCGCGCGCCTTCGGCTTTTGCTATGCGCAGGCGGCCCGGGTGCCCCTGCTGCCCCTGTATTCGAGCATGCAGAATGAAGACTCGCTCGATGGCGGCGAAAGTTTATATATCGCCGAACTGCGGCGCGCGCGCGAATTGCTGGCGCTGGCCAGCGAGGGCGCGCCGGCCTTGTTCCTGATCGATGAAATCTTCCGCGGCACGAACCACCTCGAATCGGTGGCGGCGGCGGCCGCCGTGCTGCACAGCCTGGCCGCTGAGCACCTGGTGATCGTCTCGTCGCACAACCTCGTGCTGGGACCCTTGCTGGAAGACTGTCTGGCGTCATGGTGCGTGCGCCGTGGTGACAAGGGCGCGCTGCTGCTGGCGCCCGGCGTGCTGCAGGCCACGAATGGCATCGCCCTGCTGGCGCAGCGCGGGTTTGACGCCGGCATCGCGGACAAGGCCGGGCGCGTCTTCGACTGGCTCAGCACGCACATGGCGCAGCCGGCCGATTGCGGCGGCGTCCTCGAACGGGCCTGATGGCCGCGCTTACTTTTCCTGTTTCTCCGGCGTGCTCTTGTCGATCACTTCGCGGCAATCGCCGCGGATGATGGCGTTGTCGTAGTTGGTCCAGCCATAGCTGTCGACGTAGCGCTTGTGCTGCTTGAAGCGGGGGCTGGCGATGCTCCATTCGGGCTGTTCGCCGGCAAAACGGATATCGCCCAGGTCGAGCAGGGTGTGGAACATGTTTTCCGTCGACAGGCGCGCCTTTTGATGGCGCCGCAGCTGCGTCACCTTGTCCGGATAATGCTGCTGGAATTGCGGCGAATACCAGACGAAGGCGGGCACGTGGAATTCGAACTGCGTGTTGTGGCCATGGAAGGCCAGGCGGCAGGTGCCGTCGTACAGGGTCTGGCCGTGATCGGCCACGTAGACGAGAGAACTGCGCAGGGCGGTGCGCTGGCCATCGTCCTTCAGCATGCCGATCACGTTCGACAGGAACCAGTCCGTGTACAGGATGGAGCTGTCGTAGCTGTTGTTCAGCTGCGGCTTGATGGCCGTGTCCGTGTAGACGGGCTTGTCGACGCCGAACAGCGACGGCTGCCACTTGTCGAATTGCTTGGGATAGCGCTGGCTGTAGTTCCAGTGGCTGCCCAGCGTGTGCAGCACAATGAGTTTTTTCGGCGCCGGGTCGGCCAGCGCGTTCTTGAACGGATCGAACAGGATCTGGTCGAAGTTCGAATTGTTGGTAAAGCCGCCCAGGTTCAGGAATTGCACCACGTCCGCTTCCTTGGCAAACACGGACACGGGCGTGTCGAACTGGCCGAACGAGATCTGGTTCGACAGCCAGTACGTCTTGAAGCCCGCTTCCTTGTAGGCGGTGAGGAAGGATTTTTCCGAGAAGCCATCCTTGAGGCTTTGCGTGGCCGGCTTGCGCGAGATGATGACGGGCACGGACAGGCGCGTGGCGGAAACGGCCGTGATGACGTCGGCCAGCGGCACCAGGTTGCTTTCCTGTTTCAGTAGCGGGTTGGTGTCGCGCTCATAGCCGTTCAGGCTCCAGCGGTCGTAGCGCGACGATTCGCCGATCACCATGACCACCACTTCCGGATGGGGATCGGGCTGTTGCTGGTGCGCGCCGAAACGGAAGCTGCTGCTTTTCTGTCCCAGTTCGGCCAGGTATTTGCGCTCCTTGTAGAAATCGAAGCCGCGCGCGGCCAGGCCGAAGGGCCAGGAATTGCTGACGGTGTCGAAGGCGTAGGGCAGGCGCGCCCAGTGAGGCAGGCTGGGCCAGCCCAGGCCCGTCTCGTCGGCGCCGGCGATGCTGGCGTTCTCCGGCTTGCTGCTTTCCTCGTCTTCCTCGGCCGTTTCGTCATCGGCCGAGCTGGCGTCGCCGAAGCCGGAGGCGCCCGCCTTGCCGCTGGCCGCCGAGTTGCCGGCCTTGGCCGATGCTGGGGCGCTGTGCAGGACTTTGGCGTCGAAACCGAATTCGTAGCCATACCACCAGAAGCCGCCCAGCAGGAGCAACAGCACGAAGGCGGCCGGGCGCGTCTTGCCGCGCCAGTCGAGGTCGCGCGTGCGCGCGGCCGCAAACCAGCTGGCAGCGCACCAGGCGATCACGCTCAGCATGACGGCGCCCATCAGCCATACTTTTTGCCCGAGGAATTCCATCGCTTCCTTGGGGCTGGTTTCGAAGATGATACCCAGGTGGTGCGTGGAAATGCCCTGGCCATAGAAGATGAACAGGTAGATTTCCGTCGGCAGGGCCAGGAAGGCGGGCACCAGCAGCCAGTGGAAATATGCGGGGCGCTTGAACACGCTCCAGACGGCCAGCCAGGCCAGCAGTTCGAACGTGAGCATCTGCCAGGGATGCTCGGGCGCACGTCCCAGCAGCGCGGGGATGAAGGGCACGGCCGTCAGCAGGGCGTAGGTCAGCAGCAGGAACAGATTGGCGGGGCGAAGCAAGGGGCGCATAAAGGAGGGCAGCGAAAAATGTCCGCTATTATCAATCCTTTTGTTGTCTTGCGGTCATACAAGAATGTGTGGCCCCGATGCTTGGTTGTAGAGAAAGAATGCCAAATCATCAAGCGCTGCGAGGTGCCGGCACCCGCGCGCCGCCCCCAAAGATTAGTCAAAATGCCACAAAAGTGCCGCTTTTTTGCCTTTTTTTATAGCAAAAAGCGGTAAACTGATTGACCCCCTGTAACACAAGGTCTAAACTAGCGAGTTCTCGATTTTATTCTGCTCATCGTTTACGTATTGCTTGGCATTTCATGGCCGCTCCTTATCGAGTGGCTGCGGGCGCCTCCGGTGCGCAGTAGATGAAAGCGGGACGAGGTTTTAGTCGCCGGGCATCTTGCCCGGGTTATTAATCGTAGTTTTTTGTTGGATTTATAACGATGCCAACCATCAATCAATTGATTCGCAATCCACGCGTCGCTTTGACCGTGAAGAGCAAATCGCCGGCGCTGGAAAACAGCCCGCAAAAACGTGGCGTCTGCACACGTGTTTACACCACGACTCCAAAGAAGCCTAACTCGGCTCTGCGTAAAGTCGCTAAAGTTCGTCTGACCAATGGTTTCGAAGTGATTTCGTACATTGGCGGTGAAGGCCATAACCTGCAAGAGCATAGTGTTGTGCTGCTGCGCGGCGGTCGCGTTAAGGATTTGCCGGGTGTGCGTTACCACATGGTTCGCGGTGCCCTGGATACCCAAGGCGTTAAAGACCGTAAGCAATCGCGTTCGAAGTACGGTACCAAGCGCGCTAAAGCAGGCAAGAAGTAATAGGTTGTACGCAGCAAACCCAAGTTTCGCTCAGTGGCAACTAGCTAAGTGAATGTAGTCGACCGCATCTGGTCGAGTAAGTGGAGGACTATGATGGTCGTCCGCGAGTGTGCGAAGAGCGCGCGCTCAACTGAAGATTGAAAGGAATTGATATGCCACGTCGTCGTGAAGTACCCAAGCGCGAAATTTTGCCAGATCCAAAATTCGGCAACACTGATGTCGCTAAATTTGTAAACGTGCTGATGCTGTCCGGTAAGAAATCGGTTGCAGAAAACATCATCTACGGTGCTTTCGAGCACATCGCAGCAAAATCGGGTAAAGATCCACTCGAAGTTTTTGCTACCGCAATCAACAACGCCAAGCCGTTGGTTGAGGTGAAATCCCGTCGCGTCGGTGGTGCAAACTACCAGGTGCCGGTCGAAGTTCGCCCAGTCCGTCGTATGGCTCTGTCCATGCGTTGGTTGCGTGAAGCTGCTAACAAGCGCAGCGAAAAATCGATGCCACAACGCCTCGGCGGTGAGCTGATGGAAGCGGCTGAAAGCCGCGGCGGTGCGATGAAAAAACGCGACGAAGTCCATCGTATGGCTGAAGCGAACAAAGCGTTCTCGCATTTCCGCTTCTAATATAAAGCCAGCTACCGCAAGGCGGCTGTCAAGCATCTGTTGTTCGAGGCCGGGCTCATTTTTGCAAAAAAATGCTGCTCGGTTTTGTCCATTCATTTAGGATTAATTATGGCCCGCAAGACCCCCATTGAGCGCTATCGTAATATCGGTATCTCCGCTCACATCGATGCAGGTAAGACGACCACGACCGAGCGCGTCCTGTTCTACACAGGCGTGAACCACAAGCTGGGCGAAGTCCATGATGGCGCTGCCACCACCGACTGGATGGCACAGGAGCAAGAGCGCGGTATCACGATTACCTCGGCTGCTGTTACGTGCTTCTGGAAAGGCATGGCTAACAACTTCCCAGCTCACCACATCAACATCATCGACACCCCAGGCCACGTTGACTTCACCATTGAAGTGGAACGTTCGATGCGCGTGTTGGATGGCGCCTGCATGGTTTACTGTGCAGTTGGCGGCGTGCAGCCACAATCGGAAACGGTATGGCGTCAGGCTAACAAGTACAAAGTGCCACGTCTGGCCTTCGTGAACAAGATGGACCGTACCGGCGCCAACTTCTTCAAGGTCTACGATCAGATGCGTTCGCGTCTGAAAGCCAACCCAGTACCTATTCAGATGCCTATCGGCGCTGAAGACGTCTTCACCGGTGTTATCGATCTGGTCAAGATGAAAGCGGTTATCTGGGACGACGCTTCGCAAGGCATGAAGTTTGAATACGAAGACATCCCTGCACACCTGGCCGCTGATGCTGCCAAGTGGCGCGAGAACATGGTTGAAGCCGCTGCTGAGGCGTCGGAAGACCTGATGAACAAGTACCTGGAAGAAGGCGACCTGTCGGAAGCCGAGATCAAGGCTGCTCTGCGTCAACGTACCATCGCCAGCGAAATCGTTCCAATGCTGTGCGGTACCGCCTTTAAAAACAAGGGCGTACAAGCCATGTTGGACGCGGTCATCGAGTACCTGCCATCGCCAATCGACATTCCGCCAGTACCTGGTCTGGATGAAGATGAACAGCCTGTCGAGCGTAAAGCTGACGACGACGAGAAATTCTCGGCGCTGGCGTTCAAGATCGCAACCGATCCGTTCGTGGGTCAGCTGTGCTTCATCCGTTGCTACTCGGGTACCCTGAATTCGGGCGACTCGGTGTTGAACTCCGTGAAGCAGAAGAAAGAGCGTATCGGCCGTATCGTGCAGATGCAAGCGAACGAACGCGAAGAAATCAAGGAAATGCGCGCTGGCGACATCGCCGCCGTTGTGGGTCTGAAAGACACCACCACTGGCGATACGCTTTGCGACGACAAGGCAAGCGTGGTTCTGGAGCGCATGGTCTTCCCTGAGCCAGTGATTTCGCAAGCGGTTGAGCCAAAAACCAAGGCCGACCAGGAAAAAATGGGCTTGGCGCTGAACCGTCTGGCAGCAGAAGATCCATCGTTCCGCGTGCGTACCGATGAAGAATCGGGCCAGACCATCATCGCCGGTATGGGCGAGTTGCATCTGGACATCATCGTTGACCGCATGAAGCGCGAATTCAACGTTGAAGCCACCGTCGGCAAGCCACAAGTGGCTTACCGCGAAACGATCCGTAAAGTGTGCGAAGAGTCGGAAGGCAAATTCGTCAAGCAATCGGGTGGTCGTGGTCAATACGGTCACGTGGTTCTGAAGATCGAACCGCAAGAACCGGGCAAGGGCTTTGAATTCGTTGACGCGATCAAGGGTGGTACCGTTCCTCGCGAATACATCCCTGCAGTTGAAAAAGGTGTGCGCGACACGCTGACTTCGGGCGTGATGGCTGGCTACCCAGTCGTTGACGTTAAAGTCACGCTGTTCTTCGGTTCGTACCATGATGTTGACTCGAACGAAAATGCATTCCGCATGGCCGCTTCGATGGCATTCAAAGATGGCTGCCGCAAAGCATCGCCAGTCATCCTGGAGCCGATGATGGCCGTGGAAGTGGAAACGCCGGAAGACTACGCCGGTACCGTGATGGGCGATCTGTCGTCGCGTCGCGGCATGGTGCAAGGTATGGATGAAATTGCTGGCGGTGGCGGCAAGATCATCAAGGCCGAAGTGCCTCTGTCGGAAATGTTCGGCTACGCTACGTCGTTGCGTTCGTCGACCCAAGGTCGTGCGACTTACACGATGGAATTCAAGCACTATGCTGAAGCACCTAAGCATGTGACTGAAGCAATCGTAAGCTCGAAAGCTAAGTAATAGAAGTTCCGGGCCGGCTTTCACGAGAATGCCGGTCCCTACATTTAAATCATTGTTCTAAGGAAGAATAAAATGGCAAAAGGTAAATTCGAACGGACCAAGCCGCACGTCAACGTCGGCACCATCGGCCACGTCGACCACGGTAAAACCACGCTGACCGCTGCAATCGCAACGGTTCTGTCGAAGAAATTCGGCGGCGAAGCTAAAGCATACGATCAGATCGATGCGGCTCCAGAAGAAAAAGCGCGCGGTATCACGATTAACACCGCCCACGTCGAGTACGAAACGGAAACGCGTCACTACGCGCACGTTGACTGCCCAGGCCACGCCGATTACATCAAAAACATGATTACTGGTGCTGCCCAGATGGACGGCGCGATCCTGGTGTGCTCCGCAGCTGACGGCCCAATGCCACAGACCCGCGAACACATCCTGCTGGCCCGCCAAGTTGGCGTTCCATACATCATCGTGTTCCTGAACAAGTGCGACCTGGTCGACGACGCAGAGCTGCTGGAACTGGTTGAAATGGAAGTGCGCGAGCTGTTGTCGAAGTACGAATTCCCAGGCGACGACCTGCCAATCATCAAAGGTTCGGCACGTATGGCGCTGGAAGGCAAAGAAGGCGAAATGGGCGTTGACGCAGTGCTGCGTCTGGCCGATGCGCTGGATGCTTACATCCCAACGCCAGAGCGCGCTGTTGACGGTGCATTCCTGATGCCAGTAGAAGACGTGTTCTCGATCTCGGGTCGCGGTACCGTTGTGACCGGTCGTATCGAGCGCGGCATTGTTAAAGTCGGCGAAGAGATCGAAATCGTTGGTATCACCGATACCGTCAAAACGACTTGCACCGGCGTGGAAATGTTCCGCAAACTGCTGGACCAAGGTCAAGCAGGCGACAACGTTGGTCTGTTGCTGCGCGGCACCAAGCGTGAAGACGTGCAACGTGGTCAAGTTCTGGCAAAACCAGGCTCGATCAAGCCGCATGCTCACTTCACCGGCGAGATCTATGTTCTGTCGAAAGACGAAGGCGGCCGTCATACGCCATTCTTCAACAACTATCGTCCACAGTTCTACTTCCGTACGACGGACGTAACCGGTTCGATCGAGTTGCCAGCAGACAAAGAAATGGTCATGCCAGGCGATAACGTGTCGATCACCGTCAAGCTGATCAACCCGATCGCGATGGAAGAAGGTCTGCGCTTCGCTATCCGCGAAGGCGGCCGTACCGTCGGCGCCGGCGTGGTTGCCAAAATCATCGCTTAATTATTAAGCGAATAGAAAAGAAGACGCGTCGTCGCCCGGCGCCCTTCTTTTTATTCAACTGCCGGGGTTGGCAAGCATTTTGGTGCTATCATGTCGACCCTGACGGTTGTTGCGTCAGAAATTCCCGTATGACCTCATTGCCGTGCAGACTGCGCGGTTCGTTCTTTTAAGGAAATATCATGTCGGCACCAAACCAAAAAATCCGTATCCGCCTGAAGGCTTTCGATTACAAGCTGATCGACCAGTCCGCTCTGGAAATCGTTGAAACCGCGAAGCGCACCGGCGCTGTCGTCAAAGGCCCAGTACCACTGCCTACCCGTATTCAGCGTTTCGATGTGCTGCGTTCCCCGCACGTCAACAAAACTTCGCGCGATCAGTTCGAGATCCGTACGCACCAACGCCTGATGGACATCGTTGACCCAACGGACAAAACCGTTGACGCGCTGATGAAGCTGGACCTGCCAGCTGGTGTTGATGTCGAAATCAAACTGCAATAAGAGTTTTCAGGGCAGCTGACAATACCGTAGCATCAGGTATTGACAGCTGTTCCAGGCCGGCGGGGTGTCCCGCTGCCTGATGATGGGGCCGGGCCTGCTCACGATCGTGAGTGCGCCCGGCCCCATTGCTATTGGTGCTGCCCAGTACTGGCGCCACCTATCTGCGTTCAAAATCGCTTTACAGTGCTGCAGCCCATCGATAAAGTTGCTGCATGCTCAATGCTCTCGATACCCACCTGTTAAATGCGACTCCACGCCAGCGCCTGCGCGGCTGGTCACGCTTCCTGACCGAATTCCTGTATTTCGGCATCAAGGAGGCGAGGTCGTGCCTGTTCGTGGGGCTGTTTTTTGCTGCCGTGTTCCTGGTGCCGCGCGCCGGCCTGTTCGGCCTGCCGCGCTATGACGTGCTGCTGCTGGTGGCGCTGGCGATCCAGGCGGCGATGGTCTGGAGCGGACTGGAAACGTGGGATGAGCTGAAAGCCATTTGCCTGTTCCATGCGGTCGGCTTTGCGCTGGAAGTATTCAAGGTATCGGGGACGATCCAGTCGTGGAGCTATCCCGACTTTGCCTATACCAAAGTGTTCGGCGTTCCCCTGTTTTCCGGCTTCATGTCGGCGGTCGGCAGCTACATCATCCAGACCTGGCGCCTGCTCGACATGCGGATTCGCCACCATCCGCCATATTGGATGGCGGTGCTGATCGCTGTACTGATCTACGCCAACTTCTTTACTCATCATTACATCGGCGACTATCGCTGGTACCTGGCCGCCTGCGCGCTGGGTTTGTACGCGCGCACCACCGTGGTGTTCCGTCCGCTCGACCGCGACCGCAGCATGCCCTTGCTGCTCGGTTTCGTGCTGGTCGGCTTCTTCATCTGGCTGGCTGAAAACATCAGCACCTTCTGGGGTGTGTGGCGCTATCCGAACCAGCTTGGCGCCTGGTCGGTGGTGCATGTCAGCAAATGGAGCTCCTGGTCGCTGCTGGTGGTGATGACGTTCACCATCGTGGCCCACCTCAAGCACATCAAGGCCAGCATCCACGTCGCCCAGCCGTAGGCCGGGCTCCGGGCGTCTCTTATTGCAGGCTGGCCGCCACCGCGTCGAAGCGCGCGCCCAGTGCCGCCTGCGGACCGCCTTGCAGCTGCCTGGCGTACTGGCGCAACACTTCCGCCGAATACGTGCGCGACGCGGACGACAGCTTCGGCAGCAACGGCAGCACGCGTTCCAGGTAGCCTGTGCCTTCCTGCCACTTGCCTTGCGCGGCCAGGGCCGACGCCAGTTCCACCATGCGACGGCCGACGCGCGCATCGCTGCGTGGCTGCGCCGCTTCTTCCGTGGCCAGGGCTTGCCGGTACAGCTGCTCCGCTTCGGCATTCTTGCCCTGCAAGCGCTTGATGCGGCCGAGGTTGTACTGGCGCTGCGAGAGGATGTCCGCGCTGGCCCCGGCCTGCTCGGCGCTGCGCAGCGCCTGTACGCAAGCCAGTTCCGCTTCGCCAAACTGGCCCTTGAGCTCGGCCGCGTTGCAGGCGTCTTGTTGTGCGTTGGAGGTGGTGATCGTCGCTGGCGCCGCGCAGGCGGCCAGCAGGCTGACAGCGCATAGCAGGCTGATGGTATGGTTCTTCATAGTCTCCTCGGACGGGTGTTGGGCACGGTGTATCAGTGGAGTCATGCTGCGATAAATATACTATAAGTTTTTTGGGGCGGGTGGCTTTTTGCCGGCGCGCGGCAAGGCGCGCGATTGACGCCGCTTGCGTGCTTCAGGGATACTCCGGGTCTGTCCACTACTGCGTGCCGCCGCCATGTCCAAGACTGTCCTGATCGTGGAAGATGAACAGGCGATTGCCGACAGCATCGCCTATGCCTTGCGCACGGACGGCTTTGCGCCGCGCCATGTGATGTTGGGCGAGCAAGCCCTGGCCGCGTTGCGCCCAACGCCCGGCGAAGCCGCGCAGATGCCCGTTCTGGTGGTGCTCGACGTGGGCTTGCCCGACATGAGCGGGCTGGAAGTGTGCCGCCGGCTGCGCCAGTTTTCCGAGGTGCCGGTGATCTTCCTGACGGCCCGCAGCGATGAGATCGACCGTATCGTCGGCCTGGAAATCGGCGCCGACGATTACGTCACGAAACCGTTTTCACCTCGTGAACTGGTGGCGCGCATCCGCGTCATCCTGCGCCGCGCAGGTGTCGCGCAAGCTCCCCGCGAGACTGGCATGACGATAGCCGCGCCTGTCGCCGCGCCGGCGCGCTTCGAATTGCGGGCGCTGGAGGCGAAGGTGCTCTTTCACGGCCAGCCGCTGGACCTGACCCGCTATGAATACCTGTTGCTGAAAACCCTGCTCGCGCATCCCGGCCACGTGCTGTCGCGCGCGCAGCTGATGGAGCGCGTGTGGAGCGGGGCGCCGGACACGCTCGAGCGTACCGTCGACGCGCACGTCAAATCGCTGCGCGCCAAGCTGCGCGCCATCGATGCGCAAGTCGACCCCATCCACACCCACCGTGGCCTCGGCTACAGCCTGGCCGGCGCATGAAGATCGGCCTGCGCATCCTGCTCGGCTACTTCCTGATCGTCGGGCTGGCCGCATGGTTCCTGCTGAACGTCTTCATGGAGCAGGTCAAGCCCGGTGTGCGCTCGACCCTGGAAGACACCCTGGTCGACACTTCGCAGCTGCTGGCCAGCCTGGTGGCGCCCGACGTGAAGGCGGGCAGCCTGGCGCAGTCGCCTGTGGCAGAACGCATGCAGGATTACGCGCGCCATGGCGTGGACGTCAATATCAACGGCGTGCGCAAGCGCACGCTCGATTACCGCATCACCATCACGGACCGGCATGGCATCGTGCTGTTCGATTCCAGCGGGCGCGACGTGGGCCGCGACTATTCGCGCTGGAATGACGTGTACCTCACCTTGCAGGGCAAGTATGGCGCGCGCAGCACGCGCAGCCGGCCAGACGACGAGATGTCGACGGTCATGCACGTGGCCGCGCCGATTCGCGACGGCAATGAGGTGATCGGCGTGCTGACGGTGGCCAAGCCGAATGCCAGCGTGCAGGCGTTTGTCGAGCGCAGCCAGCGCAAGATATTGCAGCGCGGCGCCGTGCTGTTGCTGCTGTCGCTGCTGATCGGCCTGGCATTCGCCTGGTGGCTGCACCATGCACTGGGCAAGTTGATGCATTACATCGGCGACGTGGAGGCTGGGCGCAAGGTGGCGCTGCCGGCGCTGGGCCAGAACGAGATCGGCACCCTGGGGCGGGCGCTGGAGGCGATGCGCACACGCCTGGAGGGCAAGGAGTATGTGGAGCAGTTGATGCACACGCTGGCGCATGAATTGAAAAGCCCGATCGCCGCCATCCAGGCCTCTGCCGAGCTGCTGCAGGAAGACATGCCGCCGGCCGAGCGCCGCCAGTTTCTCGCCAGCATCCTGGAGCAGAATGCGCGCCAGCGGCAACTGATCGACAAACTGCTGGCCCTGGTGCGCGTGGAAAAGCAGCAGCGCCTGGATAGCCCCGAGCGTATCGCGTTGGCGCCCCTGTTGGCGCAAGTGGCGCAGGACGGGGCCGCCACCTTGGCGGCGCGCGGCGTGCGCCTGCAGCTGCAGCACGACGAGGCGAGCGTGGCGGGCGACCCCCTGTTGCTGCGCCAGGCGCTGGGCAACTTGCTCGATAACGCGGCCGGCTTTGCCCCGCCCGGCAGCTGCATCGACCTGACGGCGCGGCGCCAGGGTAGCCAGGTGGAAATTGCCGTGCGTGACCGCGGCGCGGGCATCCCCGCATATGCGCTCGAACGCGTCTTCGAGCGCTTCTACTCCTTGCCGCGCCCGAGCGCCGGTAAAAGCACGGGCCTGGGCCTGCCCTTCGTGCGCGAGGTCGCTTCCCTGCATGGCGGCACGGTCGAGGTGCTCAATCATGTGGAAGGCGGTGCCTGCGCGTGCCTGTGCCTGCCGCTGGCTTAGCGCACTTTATTTACAGGCTTCACACGGACTGCATCGTCAGCGCATACAGCTTTCCTACACTGGCCGCCTTACTTCAAGGATGCGCCATGCAAAAAACTCTCTTAGTCAAAGCGTTGATCGTGTTCGGCCTGATGTTGTTGATCGGCTTGCCTTTGCTGATGATTCAGGAAACGATCAAGGAGCGGATGGAATTCCGCCAGGAAGCCGTCAACAGCATCGCCGCCGATTCGGTGCGCGAACAAACCATCATCGGCCCCATCCTCGTGATTCCCTACACGGAGCAGTACGAAGAGCGCGTGGAAGTGGCCAAGGGTGATGACAAGGAAGCGAAAGCGCCTGCGCGCACGGAGTTGCTGCGCCGCTTGGTGCAGCGTCGCCTGCTCGTGTACCCGAACGATCTGCAGATCAACGGCAACATCGAGACGGACCGCCGTTACCGCGGCATCCACCAGGTGCTGGTCTACAGCGGCCAGCATGCGTTCAAGGGCGACTTCACGGTGCCGGCCAGCAGCCAACTGCCGCGCAAGTCGCCGGACTCGCGCGTGACCCTGGGCCAGCCTTTCGTCGCCCTCTCCATCGAGGACGTGCGCGGCATCCGCAATATTCCGAAAATCGACTGGGGCGGACAAAAGATCGAGTTCGAGCAGGGTACCGACCTGCTTGCCTTCCGCAGCGGCTTGCATGCGCCGCTGGGCGCCATGCCTCTGGCGGCGCCGCAACAGGTGCGCTTCAGCTTTGACCTGGGCCTCGATGGCATCGAACGCCAGCATTTCGTGCCGGTGGCCAAGAACAGTCAGATCCAGATCAAGTCGAACTGGCCCCATCCGCAGTTTGGCGGGCGCTTCCTGCCGTCGCCGAAGAATCGCCAGATCGATGCCCAGGGCTTCAATGTAGCGTGGAATATCTCGTCGCTGGCCACCAATGCGCAAACGCAACTGAGCACGATCGAAGGGGAATTCAAGGTGCCCGACAGCGCCCCGCTGGGCCAGATCGACCGCTTCAGCGTGGGCTTCATCGAGCCGGTGAACGTGTATTCGCAGTCGGACCGGGCCACGAAATATGGCTTGCTGTTCGTGGCACTGACCTTTGCCGCCTTCTTCATCTTTGAAATCCTGAAAAGCCTGCCGATCCACCCGGTGCAATATTTGCTGGTGGGCCTGTCGCTGGTGATCTTCTTCCTGCTGCTGGTGGGCCTGGCCGAGCATATCGCCTTCCTGGCCGCCTATCTGATCGCCAGCGCCGCGTGCATCGTGCTGACCAGCTTTTACCTGGTGCACGTGCTGCACAACGCCTGGCGCGGCATCGGCTTCGGCGTGGCGCTGACCGTGCTGTATGGCGCCCTGTATGGCTTGCTGAGCTCGGAAAACAATGCGCTGGTGATGGGCAGCATCCTGCTGTTCGCCGTGCTGGCCGCCATCATGGTGGCGACGCGCAAGGTGGACTGGTATCAGGTAGGCAGGGGAGGGCAGCAATCGTCAGAGCCTGCTCCAGTGAGGCATGAAAAAGATTGCTGATTTGGAAAATAATTGGTTTTAAGTTGGTATTGTTTGCGGTAGTCTTTGGTATTGCTTTCCGGGCAGCACGGTATTGTGTGTTGCGGTTTGCGGGAGTAATAGCGGGCGGCAGGAAGGATGGCTTGCCGCCACCGGGCAGTTCCTTTCATTCCAACATAACAATCTGGAGACAGCACCATGATCAAGAAACTGGCTTTTTTCCTCTTCGCCTGTGGCCTGAGTGCCGGTTACGCGTATGCCGCGGCGAGTGAGGATGTCTGGCAATGCCGTTCGCGCTGCGACAGCAGCTATGTCGGCTGCACCGGTTCATTGGGCGGCAGCCCGATTTGCCGTGACCTGCTCCAACATTGCCTGGAGCGCTGCAACGGCTAGACCAGCGACTCGCATGACGCATGGGCGCGGACGGGGCACAAGCCTGGTCCGCGCCCTTCTTTTTGTGGCGTCAGGGCGCATGGATGCTCATTTTGACGAGGCGCTGCGACAATTGCGGGAGGTGTTCGACAACTCCTGCAGGGGCGTCGCGCAACACTTTGACATACCTCGTGTTAACTTGTTGCGTCAAGGGTTTTTGTGCTATATACTAGCCGGCTTCGGTATGGATTCGTCTTTTTTGAGTCCTACGTTACTTTGTAGTTAAACAAGCCCCGCCCAATCGCAGGTGGGAATGGAGAAAAAATGAGCCTAGGCCTTCTCGGTCGCAAGGTTGGTATGATGCGCATTTTCACGGATGAAGGGGATTCGATTCCTGTCACCGTGTTGGACGTATCGAACAACCGTGTTGCGCAAATCAAAACCCCTGAAACAGATGGTTACTCCGCTGTTCAGGTCGCATTCGGTCAACGTCGCGCTTCCCGCGTGACCAAAGCTGTTGCTGGTCATCACGCTAAAGCTGGTGTTGAAGCCGGTACTCTGTTGAAAGAGTTCCGCGTTGATGCTGCTAAAGCCGCTGAACTGAAAGCTGGCGATGTTGTCGCTGCTTCCCTGTTCGAAGTCGGTCAAAAGATCGACGTGCAAGGCGTTACCATCGGTAAAGGCTATGCAGGCGTTATCAAACGTTACCACTTCGCTTCTGGCCGTGCAACGCACGGTAACTCGCGTTCGCATAACGTTCCAGGTTCCATCGGTATGGCACAAGATCCAGGTCGCGTTTTCCCTGGTAAGCGCATGACCGGTCATCTGGGTGACGTTAACCGTACGATCCAGAACCTCGTGATCGCCCGTATCGATGCCGACCGTCAGCTGTTGCTGGTCAAAGGCGCGATTCCAGGTGCGAAAAATGGCCAGGTAGTTGTCTCGC
The DNA here is from genome assembly GCF_036231865.1 of Janthinobacterium sp. P210005. NCBI lineage: Bacteria > Pseudomonadati > Pseudomonadota > Betaproteobacteria > Burkholderiales > Oxalobacteraceae > Janthinobacterium > Janthinobacterium sp. P210005. The sequence goes on along the minus strand of NZ_JAZARC010000002.1, from coordinate 284,910 downwards.
CAGCCATCAAAACCAAAGCCAAGAAGGGAGCTTAAACGATGGAACTCAAGCTTCTGAATGCGCAAGGTCAAGCCGCCTCGAACGTTGCTGCAGCCGATACGATTTTCGGCCGTGACTACAATGAAGCGCTGATCCACCAAGTCGTCATCGCTTATCAAGCGAATGCACGTAGTGGTAACCGCAAGCAAAAAGACCGTGAAGAAGTTCACCACACGACGAAAAAGCCATGGCGCCAAAAAGGTACCGGCCGCGCGCGTGCTGGTATGTCGTCGTCGCCACTGTGGCGCGGCGGTGGTCGGATTTTCCCGAACTCGCCTGACGAAAACTTCACCCACAAAGTGAACAAAAAAATGTATCGCGCAGGTATCTGCTCGATCCTGTCGCAGCTGGCTCGCGAAGAGCGCCTGATCGTCATCGACGATCTGACGATCGACGCGCCAAAAACCAAGCTGCTGTCGCAAAAATTGAACGGCCTGGGCTTTGATTCGGTTCTGATCATCACCGACGTTCTGAACGAAAACCTGGAACTGGCATCGCGCAACCTGCCTAACGTACTCGTCGTTGAGCCACGTCACGCAGACCCGATGTCCCTGGTGTTCTACAAGAAGATCCTGGTCACCAAAGCTGCATTGGCCAAGATTGAGGAGATGCTGGCATGAGCGCGATTTTGAAACATAGCGAAGAACGCTTGATGAAGGTGCTGTTGGCGCCCGTGATTTCCGAAAAGGCCACCATGGTCGCGGAAAAGAACGAGCAAATTGTATTCCGCGTACTGCCGGATGCAACCAAGCCTGAAATCAAGGCAGCGGTCGAACTGCTGTTCAAGGTTGAAGTTCTGTCCGTGCAAACTGCAAACCGCGAAGGTAAGCAAAAGCGCACCGGCAAGTTCAACGGTCGTCGTAACCATACCAAGCGTGCTTTCGTGTGCCTGAAGCCTGGCCAGGAAATCAACTTCTCCGAGGAGGCTGCATAATGGCACTCGTTAAGATGAAACCAACCTCGCCAGGCCGTCGCGGCATGGTAAAGGTGGTGAATGCCGACCTGTACAAAGGTCGTCCGTTCGCTGCCCTGGTTGAAAAGAAATCCAAGACCGCTGGTCGTAACAACAACGGTCACATCACCACCCGTCATATCGGTGGTGGTCATAAGCAACACTATCGCTTGATCGACTTCAAGCGCACCAAAGATGGTATTCCAGCGAAAGTGGAACGTATCGAATACGATCCAAACCGCACCGCGAATATCGCTCTGTTGTGCTACGCCGACGGCGAACGTCACTACATCATCGCAACCAAAGGCATGGCCGTTGGCGACAACGTGATGAACGGTTCGGAAGCACCGATCAAATCGGGTAACTGCTTGCCAATCCGTAACATCCCAGTCGGTACCGTGATGCATTGCGTCGAAATGCTGCCAGGTAAAGGTGCTCAAATGGCACGTACCGCCGGCGCTGGCGTTGTGCTGATGGCACGTGAAGGTACCTACGCTCAAGTGCGTCTGCGCTCGGGTGAAGTACGTCGCGTGCACATCGAGTGCCGTGCAACGGTTGGTGAAGTCGGCAATGCCGAGCACAGCCTGCGTAAAATCGGTAAAGCTGGTGCGATGCGCTGGCGCGGTGTTCGTCCTACCGTTCGCGGTGTGGTCATGAACCCGGTCGATCACCCGCACGGTGGTGGTGAAGGTAAAACAGCAGCTGGTCGTCATCCAGTTTCGCCTTGGGGCCAACAGACTAAGGGTAAGAAGACACGCAGCAACAAGCGTACTACTTCCATGATCGTCTCGCGCCGCGGCAAGAAATAAGGGGTAGCACATGACACGTTCATTGAAAAAAGGGCCGTTCTGTGACGCCCACCTGGTGAAAAAAGTTGAAGCCGCGCAAGCAGCCAAAGACAAAAAGCCAATCAAAACCTGGTCGCGTCGTTCGACAATCATGCCTGACTTCATCGGCCTGACGATCGCGGTGCATAACGGCAAGCTGCACGTGCCGGTTTATGTTTCCGAAAACATGGTTGGTCACAAGCTCGGCGAATTCGCACTGACCCGTACGTTCAAGGGCCATGCAGCTGACAAAAAGGCTAAGAAATAATGGAAACTAAAGCTATCCTCAAAGGTGTGCGCCTGTCGGACCAAAAGGGCCGCCTGGTTGCTGACCTGATCCGTGGCAAGAAAGTTGACGCTGCACTCAACATCTTGCAATTCAGCCCGAAAAAAGGTGCTGCGATCATCAAACGCGTTCTGGAATCCGCTATTGCGAATGCCGAGCACAATGATGGCGCGGACATCGACGAATTGTTCGTGAAAACGATCTACGTCGAAAAGGGCCCCGTCCTGAAGCGCTTCACCGCGCGTGCAAAAGGCCGTGGCGACCGTATTTCGAAACAATCCTGTCACGTTTACGTGACTGTCGGTAACTAAGGAGCCACGATGGGTCAGAAAATTCATCCAACCGGTTTCCGTCTGGCGGTCACCCGTAACTGGGCTTCGCGCTGGTATGCAGGCAACGGTAATTTCGCTGCCATGCTGAACGAAGACTTGAAAGCACGTGCTTACCTGAAAAAGAAACTGAAGAACGCTTCCGTTGGCCGCATCGTTATCGAGCGCCCAGCCAAGAACGCGCGCTTCACGATCTACAGCTCGCGTCCAGGCGTGGTCATTGGTAAAAAAGGCGAAGACATCGAAGTACTGAAGTCCGCGCTGACCAAGATCATGGGCGTACCTGTTCACGTGAACATCGAAGAAATTCGCAAGCCAGAAATCGACTCGCAACTGATCGCCGACTCGATCGCTCAGCAGCTGGAAAAACGGATCATGTTCCGCCGCGCCATGAAGCGTGCAATGCAAAATGCAATGCGCCTGGGTGCTCTCGGTATCAAGATCATGTCGTCCGGCCGTCTGAACGGTATCGAAATCGCACGTAAAGAGTGGTACCGCGAAGGCCGCGTGCCTCTGCATACCCTGCGCGCCGATATCGACTACGGTACCAGCGAAGCGTCGACCACCTACGGCATCATCGGTGTCAAGGTGTGGGTATACAAAGGTGACCGCGCGCCTAACGGCGATGCACCAGTCATCGATACCCCAGCTGACGAGAAGAAAAGCCGCGGCCCACGCCGTGACGATGGCAAGCCAGCTGGCCGTCCACGTCCAGCCGGTGCCGGTGCGAAACCATCCACAGCACCAGGTGCACGTGTGCGTACCGCCGCTAAACCGGCCGCCGCAGCAGCACCAGCTGAGAAAGCAGGAGAATAATCATGCTGCAACCAGCACGCAGAAAGTATCGTAAAGAGCAGAAAGGCCGTAATACCGGTATTTCGCACAGCCGCGGCACCGCCGTGTCGTTTGGCGAATTCGGTCTGAAGGCAGTTGCGCGCGGTCGTATCACTGCGCGTCAAATTGAAGCGGCGCGTCGTGCAATGACGCGTCACATCAAGCGCGGTGGCCGTATCTGGATCCGTATTTTCCCGGACAAACCGATTTCGAACAAGCCGGCTGAAGTCCGTATGGGTAACGGTAAAGGTAATCCTGAGTACTACGTCGCTGAAATTCAGCCAGGTAAAGTACTGTACGAAATGGATGGCGTTGATGAAGCGCTGGCACGGGAAGCATTCCGTCTTGCCGCCGCTAAACTGCCACTGGCGACGACGTTTGTCATCCGCCAAGTCGGCCAATAATTGGAGTTGTATATGAAAGCATCTGAACTCCGCGGCAAGGACCAGCCAGCTCTGCAAAAAGAGCTGAATGACCTGTTGAAGGCACAGTTCGGCCTGCGCATGCAAATCGCTACGCAGCAGCTGAGCAACACTTCGCAGCTCAAGAAGGTACGCCGCGATATCGCGCGTGTGAAGACGGTAATGAATCTGAAGGAAGCCAAATGAACGAACCAGTGAAACAGTCGCTCAAGCGCACGCTGATCGGTAAAGTGGTTTCGGACAAGATGGACAAGACCGTTACCGTTCTGATCGAGCGCCACGTAAAACATCCTTTGTATGGCAAGATCATCATGCGTTCGAACAAGTATCACGCGCATGACGAGACCAACCAAGTCAAGGCCGGTGACACGGTCGAGATCCAGGAAGGTCGCCCGATCTCCAAAACGAAGGCATGGACGGTGACACGTGTGGTTCAAGCCGCACCAACCGTTTAAATAAAAACCACCGTTTCGGCGGTGGCTTTTAATTAGTACTTGCAGGCCCGCAAATTGTATGTAATACTTGCGGGCTTCGTTCATGTAACGCCGCAAAGTGTCTGGCCACAGACAGTAGCATTCGCGGTCAGTTGATGTATGAAGGTCATGCACCCAAACAGTGAAGCCCAGCAGGGCGGCTCTGGCGGGACCAAGACTGACCGTGGGTCTACATTGTGTGGATTCTTCGGCTTAAGTTGGGAAAGAGAATACTATGATTCAAACTGAAAGCCGGCTCGAAGTGGCTGACAATACCGGTGCCAAAGAAGTAATGTGCATCAAGGTATTGGGCGGCTCCAAGCGCCGTTATGCTGGCATTGGCGATGTGATCAAGGTAACCGTTAAGGTTGCTGCGCCACGTGGCCGTGTCAAAAAAGGTGAAATTTATAACGCCGTGGTTGTGCGCACCGCTAAAGGTGTTCGCCGCCAAGACGGTTCCCTGGTGAAGTTCGACGGCAATGCCGCCGTTCTGTTGAACGCCAAGCTGGAACCGATCGGTACCCGTATTTTTGGACCTGTCACGCGCGAACTGCGCACTGAGAAGTTCATGAAAATCGTGTCCCTGGCACCGGAAGTCCTGTAAGGAGTCGTAATGGATAAGATTCGTAAAAACGACGAAGTCATCGTTCTGACCGGGAAAGACAAGGGCAAACGTGGTGTGGTACAGCAGCGTATCGATGCTGAACATATCGTGGTTGACGGCATTAACATCGCTAAAAAAGCGACTAAGCCAAACCCGATGACTGGCGTAACTGGTGGTATCGTCGATAAGACCATGCCAATTCACGTGTCCAACGTTGCATTGTTTAATGCAGCGACTGGCAAGGCAGATCGCGTGGGTTTCAAAGAAGTGGACGGCAAGAAAGTTCGCATCTTTAAATCCTCCGGCGAAGTAGTGAAGGCTTAAGAAATCATGGCACGTCTCCAAGAATTCTATAAAGAAAAAGTCGTTGCCGACCTGACCAGCAAGTTTGGTTACAAGTCGGTAATGGAAGTTCCACGCCTGACCAAGATCACCCTGAACATGGGTGTTGGTGAGGCTATCGCGGATAAAAAAGTTCTCGAGCACGCAGTTGCTGACTTGACCAAGATCGCCGGCCAGAAGCCAGTGACCACCAAGTCCCGCAAAGCGATCGCAGGCTTCAAAATCCGTGAAGGTTACCCGATCGGTACGATGGTCACCCTGCGCGGCGCTCGCATGTACGAGTTCCTGGATCGCTTCATTACCGTGGCTCTGCCGCGCGTACGCGATTTCCGTGGTGTGAACGGCCGTGCATTTGATGGTCGTGGCAACTACAACATCGGTGTCAAGGAACAGATCATTTTCCCTGAAATCGAATACGACAAGATTGACGCGTTGCGCGGTATGAATATCAGCATCACGACAACCGCTAAGACCGATGACGAAGCCAAAGCTTTGCTCGCCGCCTTTAAATTCCCTTTCAGGAACTGATCATGGCCAAACTGTCACTGATTAATCGTGAGATCAAGCGTGCTGACCTGGTGGCGAAATTCGCCCCTAAGCGCGAAGCTCTCAAGGCCATCGTCGATGACCAATCGAAATCGGAAGAAGAGCGCTACGAAGCTCGCCTGAAATTGCAGGCGCTGCCACGTAACTCGAACCCGACGCGTCAACGTAACCGTTGCGCCATCACTGGTCGTCCGCGCGGCACATTCCGTAAATTCGGTCTGGGTCGTATCAAGCTCCGTGAATTCGCCATGCGTGGTGAAATTCCGGGTATGACAAAAGCAAGCTGGTAATAGGAGAATATGCAATGAGTATGAGCGATCCTATCGCCGATATGCTGACCCGCATTCGCAATGCACAAGGCGTGCAAAAGACGACCGTGGCCATGCCATCGTCGAAAGTCAAAATTGCGATTGCCAGCGTCCTGAAGGACGAGGGTTACATTGAAGATTTCGCTGTTGCCGAAGCTGGTGGCAAAGCGGAACTGAAAATCGGTTTGAAGTATTATGTTGGCCGTCCCGTCATTGAGCGCTTGGAGCGCGTGTCCCGTCCGGGTCTGCGCGTCTACAAGGGTAAAGACGAGATCCCTGTTGTGATGAATGGCTTGGGTGTGGCGATCGTGTCGACTCCGCAAGGCGTCATGACTGACCGCAAAGCACGCGCTACCGGTGTCGGCGGCGAAGTTATTTGCTACGTGGCTTAAGGAGTTACACATGTCTCGAGTAGCTAAAATGCCTATCGTAGTGCCAGCTGGCGCCGAAGTCGCCATCTCCGCACAAGCGATCACCGTAAAAGGCCCGCTGGGCGTACTTTCCCAGGCCCTCACCGGCCAGGTCAAAGTGGAAAACAATGCAGGAACCCTGAGTTTCGACGTGGCGAACGACAGCCGCGAAGCCAATGCCATGTCCGGCACGCTGCGCGCACTGGTCAACAACATGGTTGTTGGCGTCACCAAGGGTTTCGAGAAAAAGCTGAACCTGGTAGGCGTGGGTTACAAGGCGCAAGCCCAAGGCGACAAGCTGAATCTGTCCCTGGGTTTCTCGCACCCTGTAGTGCATGACATGCCAGCTGGCGTTACCTGCGCAACACCAACCCCGACCGAGATCCTGATTAAAGGTATCGACCGTCAACAGGTTGGCCAGGTAGCCGCTGAAGTTCGTGCTTACCGCGCTCCTGAGCCTTATAAAGGCAAGGGCGTTCGCTATGCGGACGAAGTGGTTAAGCTTAAAGAAACCAAGAAGAAGTAATTAGGGGCTGACGATGGATAAGAAAGAATCACGGCTTCGCCGCGGACGCCAAACCCGCATCAAGATTGCGGAATTGAAAGTAAATCGCTTGTCGGTGCATCGCACCAACCTGCACATTTACGCCAACCTGATCAGCCCGGACGCTAAAGTCCTGGTTTCGGCCTCGACGGCTGAAGCGGAAGTTCGCGCTGAACTGGCAGGCCAATCCGGCAAAGGCGGCAATGCCGCTGCTGCAGCCTTGATCGGCAAGCGCGTCGCTGAAAAAGCGTTGAAAGCAGGGATTACCGAAGTTGCGTTTGACCGCTCCGGTTTCCGTTACCACGGCCGTGTGAAAGCGTTGGCAGAAGCCGCACGCGAAGCCGGTCTGAAGTTCTAAGGATCAATCATGGCAAAAATGCAAGCAAAAATGCAAAGCGACAAGCCGGATGATGGCATGCGCGAAAAAATGATCGCGATCAACCGCGTGACCAAAGTGGTCAAGGGTGGTCGTATCATGGGTTTCGCCGCGCTGACCGTAGTTGGTGATGGCGATGGCCGCGTCGGCATGGGCAAGGGCAAATCGAAAGAAGTGCCAGTTGGCGTGCAGAAGGCAATGGAAGAAGCCCGTCGCAACCTGATCAAAGTACCGCTCAAAAACGGTACCTTGCATCACACGGTTGTTGGTCGTCACGGCGCCTCCAAGGTCCTGATGAACCCAGCTAAGCCTGGTACTGGCGTTATCGCTGGTGGCGCAATGCGCGCTATCTTCGAAGTGATGGGCGTGACGGACGTGGTGGCGAAATCCACCGGTTCGAACAATCCATACAACCTGGTACGCGCTACGCTGGACGGCCTGTCGAAAATGAGCACTGCTTCCGATATCGCTGCCAAACGCGGCAAGTCGGTCGAAGACATTCTGGCTTAAGGTGGACAAAATGACAAACACAGTCAAAGTGCAATTGGTCAAGGGCTTGATCGGTACGCGCGAATCGCATCGCGCTACCGTGCGCGGTCTGGGTCTGCGTCGTGTAAATTCGGTTTCCGAATTGCAAGACACCCCATCCGTACGCGGCATGATCAATAAAGTATCGTATCTCGTTAAAGTTGTCGGGTAAGCCTTCGGGCTTACACGAACGGAGCAAATCATGGAATTGAATACTATTGCACCAGCCGAAGGCGCTAAGCACTACAAGCGTCGCGTCGGTCGCGGTATCGGCTCCGGCCTGGGTAAAACCTCGGGTCGTGGTCACAAAGGTCAGAAATCGCGTTCGGGCGGCTTTCATAAAGTCGGTTTCGAAGGCGGTCAGATGCCTCTGCAACGCCGTCTGCCTAAGCGCGGTTTCAAATCGATGCACGCAACCTTCAAAGCTGAAGTGCGCCTGTCCGATCTGAACAACCTGGCTGTTGGCGATGTCGACATTCTGGTCTTGAAGCAAGCTGGCGTTCTGGGCGTGTTGGCCCGTGACGTGCGCGTGATCTTGTCCGGCGAAATCACCAAAGCGGTGAATTTGAAGGGCTTGAAAGTGTCCGCTGGCGCGAAAGCAGCCATCGAAGCAGCCGGCGGCTCGGTAGCCTGAGTTGACCGCTAACAGCTTGATCGGAGCGAAAATTGGCGACTAATCCACAACTTGCTAAAAGTGCAGCGGCCGGTTTCCCTTGGGGACGGCTCTGGTTTTTGCTTGGCGCATTGGTGGTTTATCGTATCGGTGCTCACGTCCCGGTTCCCGGGATTGACCCGACACAATTAGCCTCGCTGTTCAAGGAGCACGAAGGCGGCGTCCTGGGCATGTTCAACATGTTCTCGGGCGGTGCCTTGTCTCGTTTTACAGTGTTTGCGCTGGGTATCATGCCTTATATCTCGGCCTCGATCATCATGCAATTGCTGTCGATCGTGTCACCGCAGATGGAAGCGTTGAAAAAAGAAGGCGAAGCAGGTCGTCGCAAGATCACCCAGTACACCCGGTATTTCACGGTTGCCCTGGCACTGTTCCAAGCGTTAGGCATTGCAGTCGCACTGGAGTCGCAAGCTGGTCTGGTGTTGGAGCCTGGTCTTGCATTCCGCTTCGTGACGGTCGTCACTTTGTTGACCGGAACAATGTTTTTGATGTGGTTGGGTGAGCAAATTACCGAGCGTGGTTTGGGTAATGGCATCTCGATCATCATTTTTGCCGGGATTGCAGCAGGTCTGCCGTCGGCGTTGGGTGGCTTGTTCACTCAGGTGTCGAATGGTTCGATCGGCAGCTTCAGCGCGATTTTCATCGTGATCCTGGTAGCACTGGTAACGTACTTCGTTGTATTCGTCGAACGTGGTCAGCGCAAAATATTGGTCAATTACGCGAAGCGCCAGGTAGGCAACAAGATTTATGGCGGTCAAACCAGCCATTTGCCGTTGAAGCTGAACATGGCCGGCGTGATCCCGCCGATCTTTGCTTCTTCGATCATCTTGTTCCCGGCCACTATCGTGGACTGGTTTTCAAAGGGCGCCGACAACGCTAACCCTGCGGTGCGGTTCTTGAAAGATTTGGCAGCATCGATGGGGCCTGGTGAGCCTATCCATGCGCTGTTGTACGCAGTGGCGATCGTGTTTTTCTGTTTCTTCTATACAGCGCTGGTCTTTAACAGCAAGGAAACAGCGGATAACTTGAAGAAAAGCGGTGCGTTCATTCCCGGGATCCGTCCAGGCGAACAGACAGCCCGTTACATCGACAAGATCCTGACACGCTTGACACTTGCCGGCGCAGTCTACATCACCCTGGTGTGTTTATTGCCGGAATTTATGCAAGCCCAGTGGAAAGTACCATTCTATTTCGGCGGTACTTCTTTATTGATTATTGTAGTTGTCACCATGGATTTCATGGCGCAAGTACAGAACTACGTGATGTCGCAGCAATATGATTCACTGCTGCGCAAAGCAAATTTCAAGGGCGGAATTCCGACGCGTTAAGCGCGGTAAACATACCGAATGGCAAAAGACGACGTCATACAGATGCAGGGCGAGATTCTTGAGAATCTCCCAAATGCAACATTTCGAGTGAAGCTGGAGAACGGACACGTGGTGCTCGGGCATATTTCAGGTAAAATGCGGATGAACTATATTCGCATTCTCCCTGGAGACAAGGTGACGGTGGAGTTAACGCCGTACGACCTGAGCCGAGCCCGCATTGTGTTCCGTACCAAGTAACACACTGAATCAAACCAAAGAAGCGAAAGAAAGAGCCCAAAAATGAAAGTTCTCGCATCAGTCAAGCGGATCTGCCGCAACTGCAAGATCATCAAGCGCAAAGGCGTAGTCCGCGTTATCTGCGTGGAACCACGTCACAAGCAGCGTCAAGGTTAATCGAGGAATAACAAATGGCACGTATTGCAGGGGTTAATATCCCAAATCATCAGCATACCGTTATCGGCCTGACGGCCATCTACGGTGTGGGCCGTCCACGCGCAGAGAAAATCTGTGCATCGACCGGTGTAGCAACCAACAAAAAGATCAAAGATCTGGATGACAGCGAACTGGAAAAGCTGCGCGATGAAGTAGGTAAATTCATCGTCGAAGGCGATCTGCGTCGTGAACTGTCCATGAACATCAAGCGTTTGATGGATCTGGGTTGCTACCGCGGCATGCGTCATCGTAAGGGTCTGCCTTGCCGTGGCCAGCGTACGCGTACGAACGCACGTACCCGCAAGGGACCGCGTAAAGCCGCTCAATCGCTGAAAAAATAATCCGCTAGGGAATAATTATGGCTAAGTCGCAAAATAACGCCGCATCAGCACGCGTGCGTAAAAAAGTTAAAAAGAACGTCGCTGAAGGCATCGCACATGTCCACGCTTCGTTCAATAACACCATCATTACCATCACCGATCGTCAAGGCAATGCCTTGTCGTGGGCTACCTCCGGCGGTGCAGGCTTCAAGGGTTCGCGTAAATCGACCCCATTCGCAGCGCAGGTCGCCGCGGAAGCCGCTGGTAAAGTGGCTGTTGAGTGTGGCGTGAAGAACCTGGAAGTACGTATCAAGGGCCCAGGTCCTGGTCGTGAATCCGCCGTTCGCGCGCTGAACAACCTGGGCATCAAGATCACCGAGATCCAGGACGTGACGCCGGTACCGCACAACGGTTGCCGTCCACCGAAACGTCGTCGTATCTAAGATAGTGTTGCAGAGGGCGCTTCGGCGCCAGCTGCTTTGCTGTCTGTTGTAACTCAGTACAGTTGTGTGAAAACGCTGGAGCAGGGAGCCGGAAACGGTTATACTGCCCGGCTGTTCTTGCCTGTCAAATTCTGTTTGACGGGTTTTTCGTTTTCAGCCACCGTCTGATTGAAACCAAATCAGACTAGCGCCTAACCGCATCAGTGTGTTTGATCATGCATGTGGCTGGGGCGTTATCATTTAAAAAAAGGAAGTATCGTGGCACGTTATATCGGACCTAAAGCAAAACTTTCCCGCCGTGAAGGTACAGACCTGTTCCTGAAGAGCGCACGTCGCTCGCTGGACAGCAAGTGCAAACTGGACGTCAAGCCAGGCCAGCACGGTGTCAAATCCGGCGCCCGCACCTCGGACTACGGTAACCAACTGCGCGAAAAGCAAAAAGTCAAGCGCATGTACGGCGTGCTGGAACGTCAATTCCGCCGCTACTTCGCTGAAGCAGACCGTCGTAAAGGCAACACCGGCGAAACGCTGTTGAAGTTGCTGGAAACGCGTCTGGACAACGTTTGCTACCGCATGGGCTTTGGCTCGACCCGCGCTGAAGCGCGTCAATTGGTCAGCCACAAAGCGTTCACCGTGAACGGTATCGTTGTGAACATCGCTTCGTACGCAGTCAAAGTTGGCGACATCGTTGCTGTTCGTGAAAAATCGAAAAAGCAAGTGCGTATCGTTGAAGCACTGTCGCTGGCTGAACAAGTTGGTATGCCTAGCTGGGTTTCGGTTGATGCCAAGAAAATGGAAGGTACCTTCAAGTCCTTGCCAGAGCGTAACGAAATCGCTAACGACGTCAACGAATCGCTGATCGTCGAGCTGTACTCGCGTTAATAGTAGTTAGCAAGACTCCCGCCCACTCACTTTCTTGAGTGGGCGTTTTACTAATGCCATCAGCCTTATCGGTGTAATGAGCCGAGGGTATTGAAAAGGACATTTCATGCAAAACAGTTTGTTGAAGCCACGTATTATCGATGTTGAAGCTCTCGGTGCAGGTCACGCCAAGGTCGTGATGGAACCGTTCGAGCGCGGCTATGGCCACACATTGGGTAACGCGTTGCGCCGCGTTCTGCTGTCGTCGATGGTAGGCTACGCGCCGACCGAAGTGACGATCGCTGGCGTCGTCCACGAATATTCCTCCCTCGATGGCGTGCAAGAAGACGTCGTCGATCTGTTGCTGAACTTGAAGGGTGTGGTTTTCAAAGTCCACAACCGCGATTCGGTAACCCTGACCCTGAAAAAAGAAGGCGAAGGCGCCATCCTGGCCTCCGACATCGACCTGCCGCATGACGTCGAACTGATCAACCCTGACCACGTGATCGCCCACCTGACCGCTGGTGGCAAGCTGGACATGCAGATCAAGGTTGAAAAAGGCCGCGGCTACGTTCCTGGTAACGTGCGTCGCCTGTCGGAAGACACGAACAAGACCATCGGCCGCATCATTTTGGATGCGTCGTTCTCGCCAGTGCGCCGTGTATCGTACTTCGTTGAATCGGCCCGCGTTGAACAGCGTACCGACCTGGACAAGCTGATCATCAACATCGAAACCAACGGCGTGATCTCGCCGGAAGAAGCGATCCGCCAGTCGGCCCGCGTCCTGGTGGACCAGTTGAATGTGTTCGCTGCCCTGGAAGGCACGGAAGCCGCCGCCGAAGCGCCATCGCGCGCTCCGCTGGTCGATCCTATCCTGTTGCGTCCAGTCGACGACCTGGAGTTGACCGTGCGTTCGGCGAACTGCCTGAAAGCGGAAAACATCTACTACATCGGCGACCTGATCCAACGTTCGGAAAACGAGCTGCTGAAAACGCCAAACCTGGGCCGCAAGTCCCTGAACGAAATCAAGGAAGTGCTGGCATCGCGCGGCTTGACCTTGGGCATGAAGCTGGAAAACTGGCCGCCTGCCGGCCTGGAAAAGTAATACGTAGTTGTAGCAAACTGCCTGGGACAGGTGTCCCAGGCTTTTATTTTGTAGTACCAAACCGGCCCGCGATGAAGCTTCTGCCTCATTGATCGAAGAGCTGGAATTTAAACACTCACCGAAAGGATTTATCATGCGTCACGGTCACGGCCTCCGTAAACTGAATCGTACCTCGTCCCACCGTCTGGCAATGCTGCGCAACATGACAGTATCGCTGCTGCGTCACGAAGCGATCAAAACCACCCTGCCAAAAGCAAAAGAACTGCGCCGCGTTGTCGAGCCAATTCTGACCCTGGGCAAAACCGACTCCCTGGCAAACAAGCGTCTGGCCTTCAACCGCCTGCGCGACCGTGAAATGGTCGTCAAACTGTTCGCTGAACTGGGCCCACGTTTCGCCAACCGTAACGGTGGTTATGTGCGTATCCTGAAAATGGGTTTCCGCGTCGGCGATAACGCTCCTATGGCGTTCGTTGAACTGATGGATCGTCCAGATACGACCGAAGCAGTTGAAGTTGCTGGCGAGTAATCCCAGTAATTGCATCTAAGAAAGCCAGGCCTAGCCTGGCTTTTTTGTTTTCTGCTGCAGCTATCCTTGCTGCGGTGTACTATTCTTCTTTCGCGCCGGCCCGGCACAAGCGCTGCCTGCTCCGCGCGACTCTTGTCGAATGGCACAGCTGATGCCGCAGAAAAAGGTTGTTCATGTCCCGTTTCCCTTCCAGCGCCACCGCGCGCGCCGCTCCCCTACATCAACTGCTGATCTGGCTTGCTACCTGTATGCTGCTGGCCATGGCCGTCTTTGGCGCCACCCAGGCCCGTGCCGACGATGAATTCCTCGACCCCGAGCTGGCCTTCAAGTTTTCCGCCCGCATGCAGGATCCGGCCACCATCGCCGTCACGTATGTGATTGCCGATGGCTACTATATGTACCACGAGCGCTTCAAGTTCGAAGCCGTGGGGGCCAAGCTGGGTACGCCCGTGTATCCGAAGGGCAAGGTCAAGTTCGACGACACTTTCCAGAAGAACGTGGAAACCTTCCGCCAGACCCTCACCATCACCATTCCCGTGGAAGCGGGTGGCACGTTCACCCTGAAGGCGACGGGCCAGGGCTGCTCGGACAAGGGCCTGTGCTATGCGCCGCAGGATGCCACGGCTCAGCTGGTGGGCGGTGGCGGCGGCCAGAGCATGGCGCCGGGCGGCTTGCCGTCGAAGTTCGCCTTGCCGGCCGCGCCGGCAGTCGACACGGCCGCCGTCAACGGCCCGCAGGCGCAGGCGTCGCCTGGCGTGTCCGTCATGAGCATTCCCCAGGCCAATATCACCAGCACGCCCGAGCCGGTAGCGGCAGCGCCCGTGGCGGCCAGCCCTGCGCCCGCGCAAAGCGAGATGGGCAAGATCGAAGCGGCCCTGAAGGGCGGCAAGCTGCTCGTCATCGTGCCCCTGTTCATGCTGCTGGGCCTGGGCCTGGCATTTACTCCATGCGTGCTGCCGATGGTGCCGATTTTGTCGTCGATCATCATCGGCGATGGCGCCAAGGTCAGCCGTTCGCGCGGCTTGCTGCTGTCGCTGACGTACGCGTTGGGCATGGCCATCGTCTACACGGCGCTGGGCGTGGCGGCCGGCCTGGCAGGCGAAGGCCTGGCGGCCCAGCTGCAAAATCCGTGGGTGCTGGGCTTCTTTGCCCTGCTGATGGCGGGCCTGGCGCTGTCGATGTTCGGCTTGTATGAGCTGCAAGTGCCGGCTTTCCTGCAAGGCAAGCTGACGTCTGTGTCGAATCAGCAATCGTCGGGCCGCCTGGCGGGCGTGTTCGTCATGGGCGCCATTTCCGCCCTGATCGTGGGGCCCTGCGTGGCCGCGCCGCTGGCCGGCGCCTTGCTGTACATCAGCCAGACACGCGACGTCGTCATCGGCGGCAGCGCCTTGTTTGCCATGGCGGTGGGCATGAGCGTACCTCTGCTGCTGGTTGGCGTGTCGGCCGGCACCCTGCTCCCGCGCGCCGGCGCCTGGATGGACGCCGTCAAGCGCTTCTTTGGCGTACTGCAGCTGGGCGTGGCCTGGTGGCTGGTCTCGCCCGTGCTGCCGGGCGCCGTGCAGATGCTGGGCTGGACGGTGCTGTTTGTCGGCTATGGCATGTATTTGCTGGTGGGCAAGAGCGGCGCGAAGAATGCCTGGATTGCCAAGGCATTCGGCCTCGTATTTGCCGTGCTGGGCGCGATGCAACTGGTGGGCGTGGCCAGCGGTGGCCGCGATCCGCTGGCGCCGCTGGCCCACCTCGGCGGCGGGCAAGTGCATGCGCAGCCGTTTATGCGCGTAAAGACCGTGGCGCAGCTCGATGCGGCGCTGGCCCAGCTCAATGGCAAGCCGGCCCTGCTGGACTTTTATGCGGACTGGTGCGTGTCCTGCATCGAAATGGAAAAACTGACCTTCGTCGATCCCGCCGTACGCGAGAAGATGGGGCAAGCCGTGCTGCTGCAAGTGGACGTGACGGCCAATGATGCGGACGACAAGGCCATGCTGAAACGTTTTCAGCTGTTCGGCCCGCCTGGCATCATCATGTTCAACCCGCAAGGGCAGGAAATCGCCCAATCGCGCGTGATCGGTTTCCAGAACGCCGCCACCTTCCTGACCTCGTTGCGCAAGCTCGACGGGCAGTAAGCGGTCACTTGTCTCGCCAATAAGAAAAAGCCTGCATTGCAGGCTTTTTCTGTGTTTACACCCGCTACAACTTAGCCGGCTTTGGGATGCTGCTGCATGTCGTCGTGAGCGCCACGGTGCCCACCGCGGTGGCCGCCGTGCTTGCCGCCAGGCACGCTGTCGTCAAACACTTTCTTTTGCTCCGGGGTCAGCACGGCATAAAAGGTTTTCAGCGAGGCCAGGCGGCTTTCCTGGTTCGCGATGCGCTCCTTCGACATGGCGATCCATTGCTCCATGCGTTCCGGCGCCGACAGCTTGGTCATCGCTTCGCGCTTGGCTTTCCAGTCGCCCATCGGTTTTTTCGGCGCATTGGCGGCCGTGAAAGTGGCCCAGGCCGGTTCCTGCGCGGCCGTCAGCTTCAGTTTGTCGTGCAGGCGGGCCTGGTACTTGGCCATGCGCTCGGCCGGGTTGCCGCCGCGGTGCTGGCCATCGTGTTGCATCTTGGTGCTGGCGGCAGGCGCGTTGGCGGCCGCTTCCTGGGCGTGGACGGTCAGCGATGCCGCACCCATGCCGAGTACGCTCATGGCGATGATCAAATTCTTGCGCAAGGTTGTCATTGAGGCGTTCATCTGGATTCCTTTGTAAAAGTGAGGGATGTACATGTTGCTGCACATGAATCCATGTTGGACGCGCCATGTTTCCCCGAAGTGTCCGTTGCCAGACAGTTTGTATCTATATGTTTCTTCGGGTCTCCTATATACAAGACGATACAAATGCGCTGTGCAAGGCTGGGGGAAGTGGGGATAATTCGTACCATGGAACCCACTTCTACAATTCTCATCGTCGACGATGACCGCGATATCCGCAGCTTGCTGGCGGACTACCTGGAAACGAACGCCTACCGCACCCTGGGCGCGGCAGATGGCACGGCCATGTGGAAAATCCTCGACGAAACGCGGCCCGACTTGATCGTGCTCGACTTGAACTTGCCCGGCGACGATGGCCTGACCCTGTGCCGCAAGCTGCGCGCCCAATCGACGGTGCCGGTGATCATGTTGACGGCGCGCAATGAACCGCTGGACCGCATCCTGGGCCTGGAAATGGGCGCCGACGATTACTTGCCGAAACCGTTCGAACCGCGTGAATTGCTGGCGCGCATACGCAGCGTGTTGCGCCGCAGCCATGCCATGCCGTCGAACGTGCCATCGGACAAGGCGCAGCAAATCCGCTTTTCCGGCTGGACCCTGGACTTGACGGCGCGCCACCTGCTCAATCCCAGCGGCTTGGTGATCATGCTGTCGGGCGCGGAGTTCCGCTTGCTGCGCGTGTTCCTGGAACACCCGAACCGCGTGCTCAACCGCGACCAGCTGCTGAACCTGACGCAGGGCCGCGACGCCGACCCGTTCGACCGCTCGATCGATATCCAGATCAGCCGCCTGCGGCAAAAGCTCGGTGAAGATGCCCGCTTGCCGCAAATCATCAAGACCGTGCGCAACGGCGGCTACGTGCTGGCCGGCCAGGTCAATGTGGAGCCCCACGCGTGAAGGCCTTCCTCGGGTCGATGACGGGCCGCGTCTTCATGTTCTTGCTGATCGGTATCGTCGCCTCGGCCGCGCTGACGCAGTGGCTGGCCGTGGGCGAGCGCCAGCGCGCCATCGAGCAATACCGCGACTACCACGCCGTCGAGCGGGCTGAGCAGCTGGTGATGGCGGCCGACGTGGTGCCGCTGGCCTCGCGCGCCGCCTACCTGAAAGTGGCCAACAAGGGCAGCGTGCGCCTGGAACTGCGTCCCGAAACGGAACATACGCCCGGCGCGCCGACGGAGTTTTCCACCGCGCTGCAAGCCAAGCTGGGTGAAGGTTTCAAGGTCAGCGCGCTGGCCGAACGCCCGGCCGCCTGCGTCAAACCGCGCCAGACGCCGGGCATGTTTGCCGCCAAACCATGGGGCGGCACGTGCGAAAACCTCGACGTGCGCATGCAGGATGGCCACGTGCTGCGCCTGATGGTCTTGCCGCCGCGCCAGCAACCGCCGTTCAACGAACATAACGACTGGATGACCTTGCTGCCTTTCCTGATCAGCATCGCCATCCTCGCCTACCTGGTCACGCGCATGACCATGCGTCCGCTCAAGCAGCTGGCGCAGGCGGCGAAAGACCTGGGCAACGACATCAACCATCCGCCGCTGACCCTGTCGGGCGCCAGCGAGATCCGCCAGGCCAGCGCCGCCTTCAATGCCATGCAGGCGCGCATCCGCCAGCATATTTCCCAGCGGACACAAATGCTGGCGGCCATCACGCACGACTTGCAGACGCCGCTGACGCGCTTGCGCCTGCGCCTGGAAAAAGTGGCCGATACGGAATTGTATGATCGCCTCGTGGGCGACCTGTCAGCCATGCAGAGCATGGTCAAGGAAGGGCTGGACCTGGCCCGCTCGATGGATAGCACGGAAGCGATGCAGGCGCTGGATCTCGATTCCCTGTTGGATAGCGTCTGTTCCGACGCAGCTGATGCCGGCCAGAAAGTCACCCTCAACGGGCAGGCAGGCATGGCCCTGATGGCGCGTCCGATCGCCATGCGGCGCTGCCTGGTGAACTTGATCGACAATGCCGTCAAATATGGCTTGTACGCGCAGGTTGCCGTCGAGCGCATCCCGGGTGCCGCGCGCATCCGCATCCGCGACGGGGGGCCAGGCATTGCGCCAGATCAATTGGCTAAAGTGTTCGAACCGTTTTACCGCATCGAGACTTCGCGTTCGCGCGAATCGGGCGGCACGGGCCTGGGCCTGACCATCGCGCGCAATATCGCCGAACAGCATGGCGCCACGGTTTCACTGCTCAATCATGTCGACGGTGGACTGGAAGTCACCCTGATCGTGCCTGAGTATTACGCAGGAAAGTGAGCATTTCCGTGCGACAATATTGTGCTTTATGCCCCCCTGGCAACTACCTTCAACCTGCAGCCCTGCGCTGCGACAGCGTGACAGAACAAT
Organism: Janthinobacterium sp. P210005; assembly: GCF_036231865.1. Classification (NCBI taxonomy): domain Bacteria; kingdom Pseudomonadati; phylum Pseudomonadota; class Betaproteobacteria; order Burkholderiales; family Oxalobacteraceae; genus Janthinobacterium; species Janthinobacterium sp. P210005. Next base: position 266,311 of record NZ_JAZARC010000002.1, on the reverse strand, counting down.
GAAAAAGACTAGTCTGGCAATCCTCGTGGGTGCGGCCCTGTGTATCGGCGGCGGCATCTGGTATTTCAATCATCAGCCCGGCGCGGCGAGCGGTGGGCAGGATGGCAAAGGGGGCAAGGGCGGACAGGCGCCGACGACGGTGAGCGTGGTCGTTCCGGTGCGCCAGGATGTGCCGATGGTGCTGCAAGCCAATGGCAGCGTGATGCCGATCAGCAGCGTTGACTTGCACCCGCAGACGACCAGCACGATTACCAAGGTGCATATCCGCGAAGGCCAGTTCGTCAAGCAGGGCGAGCTGATGTTCACTCTCGATGCGCGCAGCGAACACGCGAATGTCGACAAGGCGCAGGCGCAGGTCTTGCGCGACCGCGCCTCGGTGCAGGACTTCGAGCGCCAGCTCAAGCGCAGCCAGGATTTGCTGAGCAAGAACTTTATTGCCCAGGGCGCCGTCGATACCCTGCAAAGCCAGCTCGACGCGGCACGCGCCTTGCTGGCTGCCGACCAGGCCGCCTTGCGCGCCGCCCAGGTCGACTCCAGCTACACCGTCCTGCGCGCGCCGCAGGCGGGCAGGGTAGGGGCCATCAATGTCTATGCGGGCAGCCTGGTGCAGCCGACCACGTCGCTCACCAGCATCACCCAGCTCGACCCGATCGACGTGTCGTTCACCTTGCCGGAAAGCAGCCTGTCCGGCTTGCTGGCGGCGCAAAAAGCGGGTGAGGTGCCTGTCACGGCGCTGTTGTCCGATGCGGGCGGCAAGCAGCTCGACGGCAAACTGAACTTTATCGACAATGCCGTCGATTCCGCCACAGGCGTGATCCGGATCAAGGCGCGTTTCAATAATGGTGGCACCGATTTGTGGCCAGGCCAGTACGTGAATACGCAGCTGACCGTGCGCACCCTCAAGGATGCGCTGGTGATCCCGCAAAACGCCATCATCACGAGTACTTCCGGCACCTTCGTGTACTCGATGGAGGCGGACAGCACGGCCAAGATGCGCAAGATTACCCGCGTGTACGCATTCGGGCCGAGCGCCGTCGTCACCGGCCTGGCAGGCGATGAAAAAGTCATCGTCGATGGCAAGCAGAACTTGCGTCCAGGCAGCAAGGTGCGCCTGGCGGAAAAACACAAGGCCGCCGATGGCGCCGCCGCACCGCAGGGCAAGCCAGCATGAACCTGTCCGAACTGAGCATCCGCCGCCCCGTCATGGTGGTGCTGCTGTCCCTCTCCATCATCCTGGCCGGCGTGCTGGCCTATCTGCAAATTCCCGTAGCGGCCTTGCCGAGCTACAACACGCCCGTCATCAACGTCAGCGCCGACCTGGCCGGCGCCAGCCCGGAAACCATGGCCTCGTCGGTGGCCTTGCCATTGGAAAAACAATTTTCCACCATTTCCGGCCTCAGCCTGATCACGTCCACGAGCACGCTGGGCAATACCTCGCTGACCCTGGAATTTGACGCCAGCATCAATGTCAACGAGGCGGCCGTCGACGTGCAGGCGGCCCTGCTGCGCGCGCAGCGCCAGTTGCCGACGGAAATGACGGACTTGCCATCCTACCGCAAGGTCAATCCCGCCGATGCGCCGGTGCTGTTCATCCAGATGACGTCGCCATCGCTGAACTTGTCGGATCTCAACGATTATGCGGAAAACCTGATCGCCCCGAGCCTGTCGACCCTGCCTGGCGTCGCCCAGGTGATCGTGAATGGCCAGAAGCGCTTTGCCGTGCGCGTGCGCGCCCGTGCCGACCTGATGAATGCGCGCAACCTGACGATGGACGAGCTGGCCACCGCCTTGCGCACGTCGAACACGAATTCCCCGCTGGGCATCCTTGACGGCCCGAGCCAGACCCTGACCATCCAGGGCAATCCGCAAATGATGAAAGCGGCCGATTTTGCTGAATTGATCGTCGCCAGCCGCAATGGCCAGCCCGTGCGCCTGAAAGACGTGGCCGAGGTGGAAGACAGCTTTCAATCGATCAAGGCCGTCGGCAGTTTCAACGGTGAGCGCTCGATCAGCCTGATGGTGCAGCGCCAACCGGATGCCAACACCGTGCAAGTGGTCGATGGCGTGCGCCGTTTGTTGCCTGGGTTCAAGGAACAATTGCCGCAATCGATACAGATCAGTCTGGTTAACGACCGTTCGCTGTCGATACGCGAAGCCATCCACGACGTCAATTTGACCTTGGCCCTGACGGTGGTGCTGGTGGTGCTGGTGATCTTCCTGTTCCTGCACCGCGCGGCCGCCACCTTTATTCCTGCCGTCACCATGCCGATTTCCCTGCTGGGCGCCCTGGCCCTGCTGTACTGGCTCGGCTACAGCCTCGACAACGTCTCGCTGCTGGGCATTACCCTGGCCGTCGGCTTGGTCGTCGACGATGCCATCGTGGTGCTGGAAAACATCGTACGCCATATCGAGATGGGCAAGAAACCGATACGCGCGGCCCTGGAAGGGGCAAAAGAGATGGGCTTTACCATCATCTCGATTTCCGTCTCGCTGGTGGCCGTGTTCATCCCCATCTTCTTCATGCCGGGCGTGATCGGCTTGCTGTTCCATGAGTTCGCCGTTGTCGTCTCGCTGGCCGTGCTGGTGTCTGCCATCGTGTCGCTGACCCTGGTGCCGATGCTGGCCAGCCGCTTCCTGCCGGCCGATTCGCGCGAGCACAATGACAGCGACCCCAGCCATGGCGAAAAAACCTTCATCGGCCGCCATTTCGAAGCGGGTTTCACGAAATTGCGCAACGGTTACGTGCATCTGCTCGACAAGGCCCTGGCGCACCGCAACGTGGTGCTGTTCGTTGCCGTGTGTACCTTTGCGCTGACGGTGCTGTTGTACGCCACGATACCGAAAGGTTTCTTCCCGGAAGAAGACCTGGGCCAGATCCAGGTCAATACGGAAGCGTCGGAAGACATTTCCTCGGCGGCACTGCAGGATTTGCAAGCCCGCGTGGCGGCCGTGCTCAAGGCGGACCCCAGCGTGCAGGATGTGACCTCGTTCGTCGGCGGCGGCAACACGGGACGCATGTTCATGGTCTTGAAACCGCGCAACGAGCGGCCGAAAATGCCGGTGGTGCTGGAAAACCTGCGCCGCGCGACGAGCACCGTGCCCGGCATGGCCGTGTATTTCCGGCCCGTGCAAAACTTGCAGCTGGGCGGACGCCAGAGCAAGAGCCGCTACCAGTACACCTTGCAAAGCGTCAGTCCCGACGCCTTGAATGACTGGGCGGAAAAGTTTATTGCCGGCATGCGCACGGATCCGGCCTTCCGCGACGTCACCAGCGATTCGCAGATCAAGGGCTTGCAGGCGTCGCTCAGGATCGACCGCGACAAGGCCAATTTGCTGGGCGTGCAAATGTCCGACATCCGCACGGCCCTGTACAGCGCCTTTGGCGAGCGGCAAGTGTCGACCATCTATTCGTCGGCAGCCAGCTATTACGTGATCCTGGAGGCGGCCACGGCAGACCGACAGTATGACGATGCGCTCACGCGCGTGTCCGTGCGCAGCAAGACGGGCGAACTGGTGAAACTGTCGAGTATTGCCTACGTGGAACGAACGATCGGGCCCACGTCCGTGAATCACCAGGGGCAGTTGCAGGCTGTTACCATCGCCTTCAACCTGGCGCCGGACGTGCCGCTGGGCATCGCCACGGGCAAGATCGACGCGATGGCCAAGGACATGAGCTTGCCGGCCTCCATCATCACGCGCTACGGCGGCGACGCGGCCGTGTTCCAGAGCTCGCAGTCCAGCCAGATCATCCTCATCATTGCCGCGCTGGCCGTGATCTACGTGCTGCTCGGCGTGTTGTATGAGAGCTATATCCACCCGCTGACCATCCTGGCCGGCTTGCCATCGGCAGCCGTGGGCGCGCTATTGACCTTGCGCCTGTTCGGCATGGACCTGACCATGATCGCCATCATCGGCATTTTGATGCTGATCGGCATCGTCAAGAAAAACGCCATCATGATGATCGACTTCGCCCTGCATGCGCAGCGCAACGACGGTCTGGCGCCGGCGGAGGCCATCCGCCAGGCTTGCATCCTGCGTTTCCGCCCCATCATGATGACGTCGGCGGCGGCCTTGATGGGCGCCTTGCCGATCGCCCTGGGCCTGGGCGCCGGCGCCGAGCTGCGCCAGCCGCTGGGCCTGGCCGTGGTCGGCGGCTTGCTCTTTTCGCAAGTGATTACCCTGTTCATCACTCCCGTGATCTATCTGTTCCTGGACAAGTACAGCGGCACGGGACCGTTGACGGACGAGCAATTGGTGGCGCTCGACAACAAGGCCTGATCCGCCATACGGCCAGCACCGGCGCCCCGTTCCTGAGTGAATGCGGCGCCGGTTTTGTATGGGCCGTGATACATACGGTAACAACCGTCAAGGGACGGCTAGGGTACGCTGATACCGCTGCAAGGAAAGTCGCTATCCTGTACGCTTCGGGTTGGAAATGCCGAGGAAGTGTTCCCAAAAGCAAGGGACTCTGGCACTATGGCTGCCCTGTAAGATTACTTTTGTCGCTACACAGAAAGCACGATTCATTTTGCATGACACGACCCATTTGATGGCTGCCGATTCCGATGTTTGCCCCACCTGCGGGCAAGTCATCCAGCCACCACCGGCCTACGGGTCCAGGACCAGCACCATGCGCAAGGTGGCGCTCGGCGTGTCCGTCTTGCTGCACGTGCTGCTGGCGGCGTATGTCTTGTTGCGTAGCGACAAGATCGAAAAAATCCCGCCGCCGAAGAAGGAAAGCGCGATGGTCTACATTGCGCCGCTGAAAGACAAGCCGCAACCGAAGCCGCAACCGAAACCCACGCCGAAACCGAAGGACACGAAAGTGGCCAAGGTCAAACCGCCACCGGCGCCGAGCAAGCGCGTGGTCACGAAAGACGTGCCGCGCGACAAGCCGAAACTGGAAACCTTCACGCCCCCGCTGGTGTCGAAAGTGCCGTTGCCGCCGCCGCCCGCTGAAGACATGAGTTCGATGATCGAGCAGCGCCGCAAGCAGCGTCAGGCGCAAAATCCCGCGCCGCCGGCCGAGGAAAGCGAAAACGACCGCGCCATGCGCGTGGCCAAGGCGAATATCGCCGGCGCCCAGGGACGCAATTCCGGCAGCGACCGCGAGGATTCGGGCGGCGTGTTTTCCATCGTCAACCAGACCTCGTTCAGCGCGGAAGTCAAGTTCAAGGGCTGGAACGGCAACTTCAAGCGCAACTGGCTGAAGCAGGAAAAAGTGGAGCTGGGCAATGAGCCCGATATCGAAACGGCCATCCTGAAGAAGATGATTCAGCTGATCCGTGCCGAAAAACCGGGCGACTTCGTGTGGGAATCGCGTCGCCTGGGGCGTAACGTCAACCTCAGCGCCCGCGTGGAAGACACGGCCGAGCTGATGGCTTTCCTGCGCCAGGAATTCTTTTCCGAGAAGCGGCCAGGGCCGGGACGGCGCTAGGCGCCCGTCAAACTGACGGCAATAAAAAAGGCTGCACCGTGTGAACGGGCAGCCTTTTTTTACGCAGCGTTGATCTCGATCAAGCCGGTTTGTCCGATTCCGGCTCGACGTCGTCTTCCATGTCGATCAATTCGACCATCTGGGCCGCGCCGTCTTCGCTGATGCCGGCCAGTTCCATGATCTTGTCGTTGGCTTCGTCGATGCCGACGCGTTTGAGGGCCGAGAACAGTTGCACGGTGAACGGGAAGCCGACGCCGTCTTCATCCACATAGCTGTCGAGCTTGGCTTTCGCCTGGCGCAAGGCATTCACGGATTCATTACGGTTCAGCTTATCGACCTTGGTCAGGATGCAGTGGATCGGCTTGCCCGTCGGGGCGAACCATTCCAGCATTTGAATGTCCAGGTCGGTGAACGGGCGGCGCGAATCCATGATCAGGATCAACCCCGCCAATTGCTCGCGGCGCTGCACGTAGTCGCCCAGCAGGCGCTGCCAGTGCAATTTGGCCGAGCCCGATACTTCCGCGTAGCCGTAGCCCGGCAAGTCGACCAGCAGGCATTCGATCTCTTCGACGATGGTGGCATCCTTGCGGTGCTGCGCCACGTGGGCGCCGCCGATGGAGAAGTAGTTGATGTGCTGGGTACGGCCAGGTGTCTTGGAGGCGAACGCCAAGCCTTTCTGATTACACAAGATGTTGATGGCGGTCGATTTACCGGCATTGGAGCGGCCGGCAAAGGCGATTTCCGGCACCGTGGTATCGGGCAGGTCACGCAATTGGTTGACGGTCGTAAAGAAGCGGGCTTGCCAGAGTTTTGACATGGGAGTAGTAAAGCAACAAAAGGGAGCGATAAGGGAGCGATAACGCCAAGAAGCTATTGTACAATAAGGGGTTGTTTATTGTTGCCGGCGTAGCAGCGATGCGGCTTGCGGCCCTGAAAATAAAGCAAAAATCCACAGGGCGCGGCAATGTCCACCACTAATTTCTCACTGTCTCAGGGTGCCTGAATGAATCGTGCGTTTTCACCGTTTATCAAATCCATGCTGCTCGCATTGCTGGCTGTATCGGCAACTGCCTCCGCGGTCGAAGCAGCGAAACCGGCCGTCAAGGCCGACGCTGCCAAGGGCGCCACCCTGTACGCCGATGGCGATGCGGCGCGCGGCTTGCCTGCCTGCGTCTCCTGCCATGGCGCGGCCGGCAATTCGACCATCACGGTCAATCCGAAACTGGCCGGTCAGCACGAAAGCTATATCTACAAGCAATTGGTCGACTTCACCACGCCGGAACGCAGCCAGCCCGTCATGACGACGTACGCGAAGATGCTCAGCGACGCCGACAAGAAGAATATCGCCGCCTACCTGGGTGCGCAGCTGTCCAAGCCGGGCGCCGCGAAAAACAAGGATACGATCGACCTGGGCAAGAAAATCTACCGTGGTGGCATTGCTTCCAAGCAAGTTGCCGCCTGCGCCAGCTGTCATGGCGCGACGGGCAATGGCATTCCCGTCCAGTACCCGCGCATCGCCGGCCAGCACCAGGATTACACGGTGGCCCAGCTGACCATGTTCCGCAGCACCAAGGCTGATGCCCGCAAGAACAGCGCGCAAATGCACACCATCGCCGCCCGCATGTCGGATGACGAGATCGCCGCCGTTGCCGATTACATCGCCGGCCTGAAGTAAGTTTTCATTGTGGCAAGAGATTGCCAGGCGCTCCAGCGCGCATGAACCAGGGCGGCCGTCTCAACAGGCTGCCCTTTTTTATGGCAGGGGCCAAACAGGAGTATGCTGCCGCCTTGCGCGGAGAAACTATCAGCTCCATGCCACATTTTCTTGAAGATTGCATATCCCGTATGAGTATCCACGTATGAGCACAGGCACGACCGGAATCGAGTTAAAGACCCAACGCCGCAGCCTGGCTGAATTCGTCGAGCTGGTCTCGTCGATGCGCTTTGCCATCAGCCTGCTGACCCTGATCGCCGTCGCCTCCATCATCGGCACCGTGCTCAAGCAAAACGAGCCCATGCCCAATTATGTCAACCAGTTCGGGCCGTTCTGGTTCACCGTTTTCGACAAGCTGAGCCTGTATTCCGTGTATTCGGCCTGGTGGTTCCTCGTGATCATGGGTTTCCTCGTCGCCTCGACCTCGCTGTGCATCGTGCGCAATGCGCCGAAGATGCTCAAGGACATGCGCAGCTGGCGCGACAATGTGCGCGAGCAATCGCTGCGCAATTTCCACCACAAGCTGGAATGGCAGGCGCCGCTGCCGCGCGCCGTGCTGGCGCAGCAGATGGTGATGCGCCTGAAAGACGCCGGCTACCGTGCCAAGGTGGTCGAGAAGGACAACGCCACCCTGGTGGCGGCCAAGCGGGGCGCCGCCAATAAATGGGGCTATATCTTTGCCCACGGCGCCATCGTCATCATCTGCGTGGGCGGCTTGCTCGACTCGGAAATGCCGATCCGCATACAGCAATGGTTCTTTGGCAAGACGCCGTTTGCCGGCAGCGGCGTGATCGCCGACATTCCCGCCCAGCACCGCCTGAGCCTGTCGAACCCCACGTTCCGCGGCAATACCATGATCCCGGAAGGCTCGTCGAGCAACACGGCCATCATTCCCCAGGCCGATGGCGTGCTGATCCAGGATTTGCCCATCACGATCTTGTTGAAGAAATTCCACATCGATTTTTACAGCACGGGCATGCCGAAGCTGTTTGCCAGCGACGTCGTCGTCACCGACCATGCGACGGGGGAAAGTTTCCCAGCAACCATCAAAGTCAACCAGCCGCTGCTGTACAAGGGCCTGGCCCTGTACCAGTCCAGCTTTGAGGATGGCGGCAGCAAGCTCAAGTTGACGGGTTATCCGATGACGGGCAAGACGACGAAACGCTTCGATATCGGCGGCGAAGTGGGCGGCAGCACGCCGCTCGAGCGCAGCGATGGTAATTCCTACACGGTGGAATGGTCGGGTTTCCGTCCCTTCAACGTGGAAAACCTCAGCGCCGGCCAGGATGTGCGCGCCGTCAACAAGGCGGAAAGTTTTAACGATAAATTCGCCGTCGGCCTGGACAAGCGCCTCGGTTCCGCCGCGAAGAACGCGAACAACAAGGATCTCAAGAACGTGGGCCCCTCGGTGCAATACAAATTGCGCGACAAGACGGGCCAGGCGCGCGAGTACCAGAACTATATGCAGCCGGTCGCCGTGGATGGCACGACGGTGTTCCTGGCCGGCATGCGCGTCAACCCCAGCGATCCGTTCAGCTATCTGCGCATTCCCGCCGATGACAATTACAGCGTGAACGAATGGATGCGCTTGCGTGCCGCGCTGCAGGATCCCGCGCTGCGCCAGCAAGCCGCCACGCGCTATGCGGCGCGCGCCATGCCGCAGGCGGGCGCGGAAGCCTTGCGCAGCCAGTTGCAGGAATCGGCGGCGAAGAGCCTGGGCATCTTTGCCGGCAATGGGCAAGAGGGCGGTTTCCTCGCCATTTCACGTTTCCTGGAGAAAATTCCTGCCGCCGAGCAAGAAAAAGCGGCCGATATCTTCATGAAGATCTTGAATGGCAGCCTGTGGGACTTGTGGCAGGCGGCGCGCGCCCAGGATGGCTTGAAGGCCATCGAGGCCGATGACAAGCACGGCCGCTTCCTGCAGCTGGCCACGAATGCACTGTCCGACAGCTTCTTCTATGGCGCGCCCGTGTATCTGCAACTCGACGACTTTACGGAAATCAAGGCGTCCGTGCTGCAAGTGACGCGGTCGCCAGGCAAGAGCGTCGTTTACCTCGGTTGCCTGTTCCTCGTGATCGGCGTATTTTCCATGTTTTATATCCGCGAGCGTCGCCTGTGGGTGTGGATCAAGGATGGCGAGGGCGGCAGCGAGGCCTTGATGGCCATGAGCACGCAACGCAAGACCCTGGATTTTGAAAAAGAATTTGAGAACTTGAAGGCAAAGCTGCCGCAATCGGCGTAAGCTGCGCTGTGTCCGGGACGCTTGCGCGTCGCCGGGAATGGAGAAAATGATGGAATTGGCAAACAAGCAAATATATACGCAGGAACCGGGATTTTTCAAGCGCCTGAGCCTGATCGATTGGTTGTACGGCGCCGGCTTGCTGGCAGCCTCCCTGTTCGGCCTGATGCGCTTTGGCGCCTTCATGGATATCTATGAAAAAGCCATCTTGCTGGCTGCGGCGCCCACGTTCGCGTGGCTGGGCTGGTACTGGAAGCCCGTGCGCTGGCTGATCCCCGTGGCAGCCGTGCTGTCGCTGTTCGCCATCGAGCTGTACGCCGGCCATCTGGAGATGGCGAATCAGAAATTCTTCCTGAAATACATCTTGTCGAGCCAGTCCGCCATCCTGTGGATGGGCACCCTGTTCGTGCTGTCGACCCTGTTCTACTGGATCGGCCTGGTGGCGCGCTCGGAATTCGGCTCGTCCGTCGGCTCCCTGCTGTGCTGGGCCGGCGTGGTGCTGGGCCTGACGGGCATGCTGGTGCGCTGGTACGAGTCTTACCTGATCGGCGCCGACGTGGGCCATATTCCCGTGTCGAACCTGTATGAAGTGTTCATCCTGTTTTCCTTGATCACGGCCATGTTCTACCTGTATTACGAGCAGCATTACGCGACGCGCCAACTGGGCGCCTTCGTCATGCTGGTCATTTCGGCGGCCGTCGTGTTCCTGATGTGGTACACGGTCACGCGCGACGCGGCCGAAATCCAGCCGCTGGTGCCGGCCCTGCAAAGCTGGTGGATGAAGATCCACGTGCCGGCCAACTTCATCGGCTACGGTACCTTCGCCCTGTCGGCCATGGTGGCGGCGGCCTACCTGCTCAAATCGAGCGGCTACCTGGTCGACCGCCTGCCGTCGCTGGAAGTGCTCGACGACGTGATGTACAAGGCCATTTCCGTGGGCTTCGCTTTCTTCACGGTAGCGACCATCCTGGGCGCCCTGTGGGCGGCCGAAGCATGGGGCGGCTACTGGTCGTGGGACCCGAAAGAAACGTGGGCGCTGATCGTCTGGCTCAACTATGCAGCCTGGCTGCACATGCGCCTGATGACAGGCTTGCGCGGCCGCGTCGCCTCGTGGTGGGCGCTGGTGGGCTTGCTGGTGACGACCTTTGCGTTTTTGGGGGTCAACATGTTCCTTTCCGGTTTGCATTCTTACGGCAAACTGTAATTGTTTTTTGCATGACAGAAGCGTCATGAACGGCCCGGGAAAACTGGTGTAAGGTACAAATAATCACCTTTTCCCGGAGCCGCCATGTTGATCAAGCGCAGTCCCAACGGCATTGAGTTGCCGTATTCTTCCGAAATCACGCCGCGCGCCGTGTTCGAATCGCGCCGCAGTTTCATCAAGCAAGTGGCGCTGGGCACGATGTCCAGCGCGGCCTTGCTGGAAATGGCCAGCCGCGAAGCCTTCGCGCAGGGCACCAATCCCAAGCTGGCTGCCAAACTGAATCCCGCCTATTCGGCGCTGGAAAAACAGACGGCCTATAAAGACGCCACCAGCTACAACAATTTCTACGAATTCGGCACGGACAAGAGCGATCCGGCGCAAAACGCGGGCACCCTGCGTACGCGTCCGTGGACGGTCAGCATCGAAGGCGAAGTCAAGAAACCCATGACCCTGGACCTGGACGCGCTGCTGAAGCTGGCGCCGCTGGAAGAGCGCGTCTACCGGCTGCGCTGCGTGGAAGGCTGGTCGATGGTGATCCCGTGGGTCGGTTATTCCTTCTCGGAAATCATCAAGAAGGTCGAACCGACGGGCAATGCCAAGTATGTGGAATTCATCACCCTGGCCGACAAGAAACAGATGCCGGGCGTGGGCAGCCGCGTGCTGCAATGGCCGTATACGGAAGGTTTGCGCATCGATGAAGCGAACCATCCGCTGGCGCTGCTGACCCTGGGCATGTATGGCGAAACCTTGCCGAACCAGAATGGCGCGCCCGTGCGCATGGTATTGCCGTGGAAATATGGTTTCAAGTCCGCCAAATCCATCGTCAAGATCCGTTTCGTCAAGGAACAGCCGCGCACGTCCTGGAATCTGTCGGCGCCGTCCGAATACGGTTTTTACTCGAATGTGAACCCGAACGTCGATCATCCGCGCTGGTCGCAGGCTTCCGAGCGGCGCATCGGCGAAGACGGCTTTCTCACGCGCAAGCGCAAGACCCTGATGTTCAATGGCTACAACGATGTCGCTTCCTTGTACGCGGGCATGGACCTGAAGAAGTTCTTTTAAGGAAAGACCATGGCCCTCAACCCCACGCCGAGACAATTGTCGCTATTCAAAAGCCTGATCTTCTTGCTGGCGCTGCTGCCGTTTGCCCGCATGGTCTGGCTGACGTACACGGGGCAACTGGTGGAGCCGCTGGAATTCATCACGCGCGGCACGGGCGACTGGACCCTGTATTTCCTGTGCATCAGCCTGGCGGTCACGCCCTTGCGGCGCTTCACGCAATGGAATTGGCTGATCAAGCTGCGGCGCATGCTGGGCCTGTTCGCGTTTTTCTACGCGACACTGCACTTCACCACCTTTTTATGGTTCGATCACTTTTTTGATGTACAGGAAATGTGGAAGGATGTACTCAAGCGGCCGTTCATCACCGTGGGTTTCATCGCTTTCGTACTGCTGATCCCGCTGGCCGTCACGAGCACGAACGGCATGGTGAAACGCCTGGGGGGTAAGTGCTGGCAGTGGCTGCACCGCTTGATCTACATCATCGCGCCGCTGGGCATCCTGCACTTCTGGTGGATGAAGGCGGGCAAGCACAATTTCGCGCAACCGACACTGTTCGGCTTCATCGTCGCGCTATTGCTGCTAATTCGCGTGTATTTCGCCTGGAGCAAGCGAGTCAAAAGCGCCAGGGCGGCCAAGGCAGCCACCCCGGTGCGTGCCGTTTAGGTGACTGGCACGATGACCGGTGGCGGCGGCACGGGCGCCGGTTCGACCGGGCCTTTTGCTGGCGCACCCTTGGCCGCGGGCGGCTTGGGCAGGTACAGGGGGCCGGGCTGGCCGCAGCCGGCCAGGACGCTAGAAACCACAATGGCGGTGCCGATATAAAACGCTGAGGATGACTTCACGATTAGAATCACGGTTTGATTAAGATCTTTGGAGTGTAGCATGAGCGAATCGGAATTCCTGGCCCTGGCCGAAGCCACCCTGACCCAGATCGAGGCGGCGCTGGACCGGCTGAACGATGAAGACGTGCTCGACGTCGAATGCAGCCGCAGCGGCAATGTGCTGGAAATCGAATTCATCGATAACGGCACGAAAATCATCGTCAACAGCCAGGCCCCCATGCGCGAGATGTGGGTAGCGGCCCGTTCCGGCGGCTTTCACTACAAGAGAGTTGGCGACGAGTGGCGCAACACGCGCGACGGCTCGGAACTGTTTGCGGCCCTGTCGGCCATGGCCAGCGAGCAGGCAGGCACGGCAGTCGTATTGACGTAATTGTCTTAGCCGTGCGTCATAAAAAAGGGCAGCCTCTTCAGGCTGCCCTTTTTGCATCAAACGATCTTAAAACAGTTCGTTCTTGACGGCTTCTTTCGCTTTTTCTTCCTCCGGCGTGCCGCGCGCCGCGCCTTCCAGGCTGCCTACGCCCGTGCCCGGCGGATTTTCCGCATAGTAATATTCGTCGCCCACGTGGATCAGGCCTTCCGGCACGGCGCGTTCCTCGACGGGAATGCTTTTCAGGGCTTTCGCCATGTAGCTGATCCAGATCGGCAAGGCCAGGCCGCCACCCGTTTCCCGGTTGCCCAGGTTGCGCGGCTGGTCGTAGCCGATCCAGGCGATGCCCACCAGCTTGGCCTGGTAGCCGGCGAACCAGGCGTCGATGGAATCGTTGGTCGTGCCCGTCTTGCCGGCCAGGTCGGGGCGCTTCAAGGCCATGGCTTTATTGGCCGTGCCGAAGCGCACGACGTCGTTGAGCATGCTGTTCATCATGAAGGCATTGCGCTCGTCGATGACGCGGTTGGCTTCCTCGCCCGCCAGGTCCGGCTTGGCTTGCGACAAGACATTGCCATCGCTATCGGTCACCTTGGCGATCAGGTACGGGTTGATCTTGTAGCCGCCATTGGCGAACACGGCATACGCGCCCGCCATCTGCAGCGGCGTCACGTTGCCGGCGCCCAGGGCCAGGGTCAGGTAGGGCGGGTTCTTGTCCGCGTCAAAGCCGAAGCGCGTCGCGTATTCCTGGCCATATTTGGCGCCGATCTTGTGCAGGATACGGATGGAAATCATGTTTTTCGATTTCATCAAGCCCTTGCGCATGGTCATCGGGCCATCGTACTTGCTGTCGTAGTTCTTCGGTTCCCACGCCTGGCCGCCCGTCTGGCCCGCGTCGAACGAGATCGGCGCATCGTTGATGATGGTGGCCGGCGACAGGCCCCGTTCCAGCGAAGCGGAATAGATGAAGGGCTTGAAGGCCGAACCGGGCTGGCGCCACGCCTGCGTGACGTGGTTGAACTTGTTGCGGTTGTAATCGAAGCCGCCCACCATGGCGCGGATGGCGCCGTCCGTGGTGCTGGCCGAGACGAACGCCGATTGCACTTCCGGCATCTGCGTCAAGACCCAGGTGTTGCCTTCCTGCATGACGCGGATCACGGCGCCGCGCTTGATGCGGCGGTTCGGCGCCGCTTTTTCCGACAGCCAGGCCGCGCCGAACGTCAGGCCGGGGCCGGTAATCGTGATTTCCTCGCCGGCCGAGGTGACTGCCTGCAACGATTTGGGCGACGCTTGCAGCACCATGGCGGCGATGATGTCGTCGCTGTCCGGATGGTCGGCGAGTTCCGTCTCGATCGCGTCATCGGCTTCGGCCTTGGTTTTTGGAATCTCGATATACGCTTCCGGGCCGCGGTAGCCGTGGCGTTTCTCGTAATCCATCACGCCCTTGCGCAAGGCGATGTAGGCGGCGTCCTGGTCGGCCTTGGTGATGGTGGTGTAGACGTTCAGGCCGCGCGTATAGGTATCTTCCTTGAATTGCTCGTAGACCAGCTGGCGCGCCATTTCCGACACATATTCCGCATGCACGCCAAAGGCGCTGCTGTCGGTTTTCACTTTCAGCTCTTCATTTTTCGCTTCTTCGTACTGCGCCGGCGTGATGTAGCCCAGCTGGGCCATGCGTTGCAGGATGTATTGCTGGCGCATGCGCGCGCGTTTCGGATTGACGACGGGGTTGTAGGCCGACGGCGCCTTCGGCAAGCCGGCCAGCATGGCCGCTTCCGCCACGGTGAGATCCTGGATGTTCTTGCCGAAATAGATTTGCGCGGCCGAGGCGAAGCCGTAGGCACGCTGTCCCAGATAAATCTGGTTCATATACACTTCGAGGATCTGATCCTTGCTGAGGTTTTTCTCGATCTTCCAGGCCAGCAAGACTTCATACGCCTTGCGTTTCAGGGTCTGTTCGCTGGACAGGAAGAAATTGCGCGCCACCTGCTGCGTGATGGTCGAGGCGCCTTGCTTGGCACCGCCCGTCAGGTTGTGCAGGGCCGCACGCGTGATGCCCAGGTAATCGACGCCGCCATGTTCATAGAAGCGGTCATCCTCGATGGCCAGCACGGCTTTCTTCATGACATCGGGAATATCCTTGATGTGCACCATGTTGCGCCGTTCCTCGCCGAACTCGCCGATCAGCACACTGTCGGACGTGAACACGCGCAGCGGCATCTTTGGCTTGTAATCGGTCAAGGTATCGAGCGCCGGCAGGTTCGGATACGCCATGGCCAGGCCAAAGACCACCAGCAAGACGCCGACGATGCCCAGGCCCAGCAGCGATACCAGGGCCATCAGCAGGAAACGTTTGGGTTTGCTGCCCTTGGTGGGCGGCTTCGAGCCAGCGGGGACAGCGGATTTTGAAGATGTCATGCGTCGTATGTCTTTCGGTTAATTATGCCGGCCAATTATAAGCGAGCTTGCCGGGGTGGCAGCGCGCCGTGGCGCTGGCCGGGGGAGAGTGTCGAAACTTGCCGATACTCTATATAAGCGTGTATTGGCCCGCTGGCAACCAGGATTTGGTAACAATTATTCTGCGCCAGATCACGGCCCGGCCAGATAGGCGTCGCGCGCCGCAGACTCCGGCCTGAAATCCATTTACAAGCCAGCGTCGCCGGGACTAGGCTGTCGGATGGCAGGAACCTCTCCCACGCTGACGTTTCTCTATGAAAAACATGTCCATCAGCAATTTTCTTGGCATCGGCTTGCTGGGCGTCGACATCGCGGACGATGCCGTGCGCGTGGTCGAGTTGAGGCGCCGGCGGGGAAGACTGTCGTGCCAGCATTGCGGCGCCGCCGCGCTGACGCCCGGCGTGATACTGGAAGGCAATGTCGAGGACATGGACGGCCTGGCCGATGCCTTGCGCCAGGCCCACCGCGACAGTGGCAGCGCTTGCACGCGGGTGGCGCTGGCCATGCCGGCCACGGCCCTGATCACGCATGCGATCCGCCTGCCGGCAGGATTGCCGGAGGAACAGCTGGAAATCCTCGTGGAACTGGAAGCGGCCCAATACATGCCGTTTGCGCTGGAAGACGCCAGCCTGGATTTTTTCATACTCGGCCCCGCGCCGCCGCTGGCTGGCGCAACAGGCAAGGAGGTTGACGTGCTGCTGGTGGCGGCGCGGCGCGCCAGCGTACAGCGCCGTCTCGATGCGGCCACGGCGGCGGGCTTGCAGGCCGTCGTCATGGATAGCGAGGCAATGGCCATGCAGGCGGCGCTCGCGCAGGGTGGCTGGCAAGCCCTGCCCGACGGTGGCGTGGCCTACCAGCTGGCCTGGGGCCTGGCTCTGCACCGGTACGCCCGATGACGGTCCGGGCGCAAGTGCAGCGCATCAACCTGTTGCCGTATCGCCCCGCGGCACGGCGCAGGCGTATTCAGCTGTTGCTGTGGCAACTGGCGGGCGGGGCGCTGCTGGGACTGCTGCTGGCCGTGGCGACGGGGGCCTGGCTGCGGTACCAGCTCGACGCGCAACTGCGCCGCCAGGAGGGTTGGCGTAGTGCCATGCAGCAAGTCGATGCCGTGCTTGTCGTTGGCCAACGGGTGCAGGGCGAGACGGCCGCGCTGCTGCTGCGCCAGCAAGCCATGGGCAGTTTGCAACAGCAACGCAATGCCTGGGTGCGCATGCTGGACGCGCTGGCGCGGGCGATGCCGGCTGGCGTAGCCTTGCACAGTGTGCGCCAGGAAACAGCGATGGTGCGCTTGCAGGGGCAGGCTGCGTCGCAGGACAAGGTCGCGGCATTGCTGCTGGGGCTAGAACAGGCGGCGCCCTGGTCCCGCCCGGAATTGGTGGAAGTGCGCGGCGCGGCCGATGGCGCCGTGGAATGGACGGTACGGCTGGCTTTGGCACCCTAGTCCTGGAGGTTGATCATGCTGAGCTTGAAGATCGCGTCGCTGTGGCCGCTACCCGCGCGCCTCGCTTGCGCCGCCCTGGCCGCGACGCTGGTGGCGGCCCTGCTGCACCTTGCGTGGCTGGATGGACTGTTTGCGGCCATGCAGGCGGGGCAAGACGAGGAGGTCCGCTTGCGTGCCGCGTATCTGTCGGCGCAAGCCAGGGCGCAGCAGTTGCCGCATTGGCGCGCACAGCAGCGCCAGGCCGGCGCCGAGCTGGCCTTGCTGGAACAGCAACTGCCCGACCAGCAGGCGATGGCGCTGCTGTTGACGCAGATTAATGCCGCAGGCCAGTCGCGCGGGCTGCAATTTTCCCTGTTCAAGCCCGGCGCGGCCCAGCCGCAAGCGCCGTATGTCGCCTTGCCGATCGCCATACAGTTGCGCGGCGGCTACCACGCCATGGGCGCGCTGCTGGCGGACCTGGCGCGCTTGCCGCGCATCGTCACGGTACATGGGCTGGCCTTGACCCTCGGCAAGGATCGTCTGTTGACCCTCGATGCCGTGCTGCACGCGTATCGCTTGCCCGCAGCGGGGGAGCGGGCGGCGCAAGAGGCCTTGGCGTCCAAGGCGGGTGCATCCGCTGCGGCATGGCGTCCGCTTGCCGTTGTCGCGCCGCAGCCGTACGCGGCTGCCGCCCTGGGCGATCCTTTTGGCGCCTTGCCGTTGGCCGGCGCGCCGGGGCAACGGGGCGCTGTGGCGGGGCCCGACCTGCGGCGCGTGCGCGAACCGCTGGAAAGCGTGGCTTTGCCGGCCATCAGCATGGTCGGCAGCGTGCAACAGGATGGGCGCCTGAGCGCGCTGCTGCTGGCGGGCCAGCGCGTGTACCGGGTGGCGGTGGGCCAGTATCTGGGGCAAGACCACGGCGTGGTGACGGATATCAGTGAACAGGCGCTGCAGTACCGTGAATTGCTGCGCGAGGCGGATGGTCCCTGGCGTGAGCGGCGCGGCAGCCTGGCCTTGCAGGCGGCGGGGGCGGCTGCGAAGGCCAGCCTGCCCGAGGCGGTGCCATGAGGCCGCACCGCATGCTGCTGGCCGCCATGCTGTGTCTGCACGTCAGCAGCCTTGCCCAGGAAGCCGTGGTGCACGTGTCGGCGCCGCGTTTATATGCCGGCGAGAAAATCTCCGTCGACTTCCAGAACGTGGGCGTGCGCGCGGCCCTGCACATCCTGGCCGATGCGTCGGGGCAAAATATCGTCGCCAGCGACAGCGTGGTGGGCAACGTGACCTTGCGCCTGCGCGACTTGCCGTGGGACCAGGCGCTTGACGTGCTGCTGCAGGCGAAAGGACTGGACATGCGGCGCAATGGCAACGTGCTGTGGATCGCGCCGCGCGAGGAAATGCTGGCGCGCGAAAAGCTGGAGCTCGAAACGCGCGCGCAGATCGCGGAACTGGAACCCTTGCAGTCAGCCATCTTCCAGCTCAATTACCAGAAGGCCGAAGCGTTCCGCACGGTGTTCGCCCTGGACGCGGGAGAAGGGCGCAGCCGCCTGCTGTCGCGCCGTGGCAGCGTGCTGATCGAGCCGCGCACGAATCAGCTGTTCGTCACCGACGTGCCGGCGCGCCTGGAGCAGATCCGTCAACTGATCGCCAAGACAGATATTGCCACGCGGCAGGTGATGATCGAGGCGCGCATCGTCGAGGCGAATGACAGTTTCAGCCGCAACCTGGGCGCGCGCCTGGGTTTTACGGACCAGCGCCTGGCGGCGGGCCAGGTGCCCGGATTTTCCCTGGGCGGCAGCGGGCGCCGCGCGGCCATCGGCGGCAGTTACCAGGGCGTGGGCGAGGCGACGGGGCAAACGGTGGCCGGCGCCGGCGCCTTCGTGCCGAACACGCAATTTGTCAACTTGCCGGCCGCCAGTATCAATGGCTTGCAGCCGGCCAGTTTCGCCCTGAGCCTGTTTTCGGCGGCCGCCAACCGTTTTCTGAACCTGGAATTGTCCGCGCTGGAAGCGGACGGCAGGGGCAAGATCATTTCCAGCCCCCGCGTGGTGACGGCCGACAAGGTGCTGGCGCTGATCGAACAGGGCATCGAGCTGCCGTACCAGGTGGCCACCAGCAGCGGCGCCACGTCGATCACCTTTCGCAAGGCGAACTTGCGCCTGGAAGTGACGCCGCAGATCACGCCGGACGGCAACGTGGTGCTGGAAGTGGACGTCAACAAGGATAGCGTGGGCCAGGAAACCCGCTCCGGCTTCGCCATCGACACCAAGCACGTGCGCACGCAAGTGATGGTGGAAGATGGCGGCACGGTGGTGCTAGGCGGCATTTATCAGCAATCCGAGCGGGGCACGGACAGCAAGGTGCCGCTGCTGGGCGACATCCCCGTACTTGGTGTTTTTTTCCGCAGCACGGGCCGCAGTCAAGAAAAAACCGAACTGATGGTGTTTATTACGCCGAAAATAGTGGCAGATCGGCCAGCAACACGTTAATGTCACATCTTTACGTTTAAGTAACAATGCACACGAAAGCGGACTGATGGCGACTATGCGGAATGTATCTTGGGGCAACACTTATTGGAGTCGGGTATCGAATTGGCTGGTCTTGCTGGCGCTGGGCACCTTGCTGGCCGCGTGTGGCGGCGGTGGCGGCGATCCGACCATCGATGGCGGCAGCAGTGGCGGCACGACGGGCGGCGTGGCCGCGGCGGTCAGCGTGACCTTGTATAACGGGGCGGGCCTGCCCAGCAATGCATTGAGCAGCACGACACCGTTGACGGCCAAGGCGCTTGTCAGCGACAAGAATGGTGCGCCCATCGGCAATGCGGTGGTCACGTTTTCAAGCGATGCCACGCTGGTATCGTTGTCGTCAACCAACGGCACGGCGTTGACCGACGCCAAGGGCTATGCCAGCATCACCGTCTCGGCCTTGAATGCGACGGTTACCGGTGCGGGCAAGCTGACGGCCACTGTTGCGGCAGGCACCGCCACGGTAAGCGGTGAGGCGAGCTATGACATCAAGGCGGCCCAGGCATCGGGCGCCAAAATGACGCTATCGCTGCTTAACGGCGGCAGCGCCAGTAACGCGCTGTCGAGCGCCGCGCCGCTGACGGCCAAGGCGTTGGTGACCGATTTGAACGGAAAACCGATCAGCGACGTGTTGGTGGCATTCTCGACTGACAATACCATGGCAGTGATGTCACCATCGGTAGGGACGGCACTGACCGATGCGACAGGTACGGCCAGCGTCACGCTGCGGCCATTCAGCCTGTCCGCCAGCGGCGCCGCCACGTTGCGGGCGACCACGACGGCCAATGGTGCCGTTGCCAGCAGCCAGATCAATTATGTGCTGGGAGCCACCGATCTGATAGCGAGTAACATGCAATTTTCGCCCGCCAGCATCCCGGCCTATGGCACCACCAACGTCACGGTTGATGTCATGGCTGGCACCAGCCTGTACACGGGATCAGGCCAGACGGTAAATTTCAGTTCGACTTGCGTGCAGGCCGGCAAGGCTAGCGTGACCAGCGGCGTGCCGGTAGTCAATGGCAAGGCCACAGCTGTTTTCCGTGACCTGGGTTGCAATGACTACGATATGGTCAATGCCACAGTCGCGGCTAGCGCTTCCATGTATCACGCGACGCTGCCGATCGGCCGCGTCGCGCCGGCATCGGTACAATTTTCCAGCGTCAGCCCGGTAGGTAAATCGATCGTGATTCAAGGGCAGGGCGGCATAGCGCGCACGGAAATGGCTACGCTCACTTTCCGCGTATTCGATACTTTCAACAAACCGCTGGTCGGCCAGGAAGTGACGTTTTCGTTGTTGAACGGCCCTGGCATGACGCTCAATAAAGTGAAAGACACCACGGATGCCAATGGTGACGTCATCACCACCGTGAGTTCCGGCACCACCCCGACCACCTTCCGCGTCAAGGCCAGCCTGGCCTCTGGCATTTCCACCTTGTCCGATTCCATCCTGGTAACGACGGGTTTGCCTGTGCAAACGGCGTTTTCGCTCAGCTCCGTCAAGTCCAGCGTGGAAGGCTGGTCGTATGACAGCCCCGTAGGCACCCCTGCCACGACCGTCACTATCTTGCTGGCAGACCAAGCGGGCAACCCTGTTCCTGACGGCACGCCGGTGGCATTTCAGAGCAATTTGGGCGCCATCGGCTCGTCCAGCATGGGCGGCTGCACCACCATGAACGGCGGCTGCTCGGTCGACTTCCGCAGCCAGAACCCGCGTGTGGCCACCAATCCACCTGTCACGCCCTGCAATGATGTCAGCAATGGCGGCACGGCCGACAGCCTGTGGCCCGGTCTTGCCACCATCTGCGCCAGCACTTCGGACGGCAGCAAGACGTTGTTCGCGAAGATCGCCATCTTCCTGAGCGGCAGCCGTCCCGAAAATGTCACGCTGTTCGATCAGTCGGCCCAGGTCAGCCTGGATCGCAGCACCTATGATCTTGGGAGCGTTTCAGCCGCTGCAGTGCGTCAATTCAGCTTGAGATTCAGCGATTTGCATCAAAACCCCATGCCTTCCGGGACCACGGTCGCGATCACGAATATGATCAATGGCGTTGGATCCATCACTCCGGACAGCATACAAAATATCTATCCGCACAACACGCTTGGCGTGGATGACCGTACCGGAGGCAACATTCAAGGTAACCAGGGAGGCCGGCATGCCGTTACAATTAACAGCCTGACGCCGACAAATTGTGTAGCGAATGTGGTCAGCACGTTTAATGTAACAGTGACGACGCCGCTGGGTAACGCCACCAGTTACCCGTTTAGACTGACATTCTCCTGTCCTTGACGTAAGGGGAAACGGGCGCCGTAGAGGCGGTGCCTGCTTATTTTCTGATTGATATAAAAAGTGTCCGAAATTTCCAACAGTAATATCTTTCTTGTCGGCCTCATGGGCGCAGGCAAAACCACGATCGGGCGCATTTTGGCCCGCAAGCTGGGCTTGCGCTTTGTCGATTCCGACCACGAAATCGAGGCACGCACGGGAGCGACCATCCCGTGGATCTTTGAAATCGAGGGCGAGGCCAGCTTTCGCCGGCGCGAGGCCGAGGTGATCCGTGACCTGAGCGCCCAGGAAGGCATCGTCATGGCCACAGGCGGCGGGGCCATCCTCAACGCCGACAGCCGCGCCTATCTGAAGGAGCGGGGCACGGTCGTCTACCTGCGTGCCAGCGTCAGCAACATCCTCGCGCGCACCAGCCACGACAAGAACCGCCCCCTGCTGCAGACGGCCGACCCGCGCCGCAAGCTGGAAGAATTGACGTCCCAGCGCGAGCCCCATTACATGGAAGTGGCCGACATTGTGATCGACACGGGCCGTCCTAACGTACAATCGATGGTTCAGACCATCCTGATGCAGCTGGCCAGCCTCGAATGCGAGGCCTCGCCCAACTGCGTCATTCATGCAGAGCCTTCGATGAACGAGCAATCCAAAATGTTGTTGAGCGTAGACCTCGACGAGCGCAGTTATCCGATCGCCATCGGTCCCGGCCTGCTGGCCGACGCCGACGCGCTGCTGCGCCATATCAGCGGCCACAAGGTGGCCATCGTCACCAATACCACCGTCGCCCCCCTGTACCTGGGCCGCCTGCAGGCGGCGCTGGCCAGCGATGGCCGCGAGGTGATCAGCATCGTCCTGCCGGACGGCGAAGAATATAAAAACTGGGCCAGCCTGATGCAGATCTTCGACGCGCTGCTGGCCAACAAGTGCGACCGCAAGACCACCCTGGTGGCGCTGGGCGGCGGCGTGATCGGCGACCTGACCGGCTATGCGGCCGCCAGCTACATGCGCGGCATCGGCTTCGTGCAGGTGCCCACCACCCTGCTGGCGCAGGTCGATTCCTCCGTTGGCGGCAAGACGGGCATCAACCACCCGCTGGGCAAGAACATGATCGGCGCCTTCTACCAGCCGCGCGCCGTGATCGCCGACACCTCGACCCTGGAAACCCTGCCGGCGCGCGAGCTGTCGGCCGGCCTGGCCGAAGTGATCAAGCATGGCGCCATCATCGACGCGGCATTCTTCGACTGGATCGAGGCGAACATGGCCAAGCTGATGGCGCGCGACAAGGGCGCCCTGGCCTATGCCATCGCCCGCTCGTGCGAAATCAAGGCCGACGTGGTGCGCCAGGACGAGCGCGAAGGCGGCTTGCGCGCCATCCTGAATTTCGGCCACACCTTCGGCCACGCCATCGAGGCGGGCCTGGGCTACGGCCACTGGCTGCACGGCGAAGCCGTCGGCTGCGGCATGGTGATGGCGGCCGACCTGTCGTGCCGCATGGGCTATATCGACCAGGCGGCCGTGGAGCGCGTGCGCGCGCTGGTCGCCGCCGCCGGCTTGCCGGTGAAGGCGCCGGACCTCGGCGTCGAGCGCTGGCTGGAACTGATGGAAGTGGACAAGAAGAACGAGGGCGGCGCCATCAAGTTCATCCTGTTGCAACCCTTGGGCAGCCCGAACATCACGTCCGCACCGCATGAACTGGTGCTGGCCACCCTGGCCGCCGGAGTGCAATAACATGCTGCCCGAAGACTTCCTCGCCCCGTACGCAGCCCATTCGGCACAGGGGCAGGGACGTCGCTTTGCCGAGGCGCCGCACGCCTCGCGCAGCCAGTTCCAGCGCGACCGCGACCGCATCATCCATTCATCGGCTTTCCGCCGCCTCGAGTACAAGACCCAGGTGTTCCTCAATCACGAGGGAGATTTGTTCCGCACCCGCCTGACGCACAGCCTGGAAGTGGCGCAGGTGGGCCGCTCCATCGCGCGCAACCTGCGCCTGAACGAAGACCTGGTGGAAGCCATCGCGCTCGCGCATGACCTGGGCCACACGCCATTCGGCCACGTGGGCCAGGACGTGCTCAACGAATGCATGCAGGCGCACGGCGGCTTCGAGCACAACCTGCAAAGCCTGCGCGTGGTCGACACCCTGGAAGAGCACTACGGCGCCTTCGATGGCTTGAACCTGATGTTCGAGACGCGAGAAGGCATCTTGAAACACTGCTCGCTGACGCATGCGCGCGAACTGGGCCCCGTGGCCCAGCGCTTCATCGATCGCACGCAACCGACCCTGGAAGCGCAGCTGACCAACCTGGCCGATGAAATCGCCTACAACAGCCACGATATCGACGACGGCCTGCGTTCCGGCCTGATTACCATCGCCCAGCTGGAAGAGGTGGAATTCTTCGGCCGCCTGTGGCGCGACGTGCAGCAGGCGTTTCCCGGCCTGTCGGGCCGGCGCGCCATCTACGAAACCTTGCGCCGCCTGATCACGGCCCTGGCCGACGATCTGATCGTCACGTCGACTTCCCTGATTGCGGACGCCGCTCCGCGCGACGTCAGCGAAGTGCGCGCCAGTCCCCCGCTGATCCGTTTTTCGGACGCCATGCGCAAGGATGCGACGGAGCTCAAGCGGTTCCTGCGCGCGAACCTGTACCGCCACTACCAGGTCAACCGCATGCGCGTGAAGGCGAGCCGCATCGTGCGCGAACTGTACGACAGCTTCATGGCCGAACCGGCCCTGCTGCCGCCCGACTATCAACTCAGGGATGGCGACGTCACGCAGCAGGCGCGCAAGATCGCCGACTACATCGCCGGCATGACGGACCGCTACGCGATCCGCGAGCACCGCAGGCTGTATTCGCTCGACGAGTTGTAAGCGCATTACCCCCATTCCTCTCCTCTGTCAATTGGCATGATCATCTAGGTCCCCACCCGATCATCCCAATACCCCCGTAGCGCCTTCTTTTCTATCATGGCAGCAAGTCAACAAGGGCTTGCCGCCCATAGTCAAGGAGAGTGTCATGATTGAATCGCGCCGCAGTTTCTTGCGCGCCTTGCCAGCCGTAACCATCGGGGCGGCCATCGCGCCGCTGCCAGGCAAGGCGGCCACCAAGGGCGAAGGCGGCCAGCGTTGGGCGATGGTGGTCGATGTGCAGAAATGCATCGGCTGCCAGGCTTGCACGGTCTCCTGCATCATGGAAAACGCCGTGCCGGAAAACAGCTTCCGCACCGTCGTCTCGACCTATGAAGTCAAGGAAGAGAACCGCTGCGGCACCTACATGCTGCCGCGCCTGTGCAACCACTGCGCCAATCCCCCTTGCATTCCCGTCTGTCCCGTCGGCGCCACGTTCCAGCGCAAGGATGGCGTCGTCGTCGTCGATGGCGACCGCTGCGTGGGCTGCGCCTACTGCGTGCAAGCCTGCCCGTATGACGCGCGCTTCATCAACCACGAAACGGGCAAGGCCGACAAATGCACGTTCTGCGCGCACCGGGTCGATGAAGGCTTGCTGCCTGCCTGCGTGGAAACCTGCGTGGGCGGCGCGCGTATCTTCGGCGACCTGAATGACCCGGACAGCGTGGTGCACCAGCTGCTGACCGAGAACAAGGTGAAGGTGCTGAAACCCGAGCAGGGCACCCAGCCCCACGTGTTTTACCTGGGACTGGACACGCGCTTCGCCGGCCACGTCGAGGGCGAAGCGACTCTTTGGCAACCGAGCAAACACGGGAAATAAACCATGGACAGCCACATCACCGAAATTCTCAACGTCACGCGCGAAGCGGCATGGCTGCCGTGGGCGGTGCAGTATTTTTTCCTCATCGGCCTCAGTTATGGCAGTTTCATGCTGACGCTGCCGTACTTCGTCTTTGGCCGCAAGGCGTATGAACGCCTGGGACGCATCGCGCTGCTGGCATCCCTCGTCTGCGGCATGACGGCGCCCGTGGCGCTGCTGGCCGACTTGCACGGGCCGGGCCGCTTCTACCATTTCTATATTTACTTCCAGCCGCAGTCGTGGATGTCGTGGGGCTCGTTCTTCATCCCCCTGTATCTGGGCTGTTTGATGCTGTACGCGTGGCTGGCGCTGCGCGTGGACTTCGCCACACGGGGACAGGGCCAGGACCGCCTGGCCTTCGCCTACCGTTTGCTGGGGCGCGGCGGCGCCGCATCCTTGCGGGCCATTCGCGTCGCCGCTGCCTTCACCTTGTTGGCCGCCTTCGTCGTGGGCCTGTACACGGGCATGGAAGTGATGGTGGTGCGTGCCCGTCCCCTGTGGTTCACGCCTTTCCTTCCGGCGCAATTTGCCGCCACGGCCTTCGTGGGGGCCGTTGGCCTGGCGCTGCTGTTCAACCGCTGCCTGCCGGGCCGCGACCAGGCGCTGGAAGTGTCCCTGAACCGCGCGCTGGCCCTGTCGCTGGCGCTGGTGCTGGCCTTGGGCGGCGGCTGGCTGTTCGTGAGTCTCTCCGGCGTCAGCGCCAGCCACAGCATGGCGTTCACCCAGGTGGCCGGCATGCCGCAATGGCAGTTCACGGCTGCCTGGGCCGTGCTGTCGTCCATCGTGCCGATGGTGCTGGCCATCTGGCGCCCGGCCACGAGTGGCCTCGTCAACGGCCTGATTGCGCTGCACAGCGCCTGGATGATGCGCTGGACGATTTTCATCGGCGGCCAGACGATCCCGAAGACGGGCGCGGGCCTGTACGACTACCACCTGCCGATGGGGAACGATGGCTTGATGGGGATCATCGGCACGGCCGGCCTGTGGATCGCGCTGCTGTTGCTGATGCTGGAATTTTTGCCATGGGCGGGACGCGTCGTCGCTACGCGCAGCCGTCCCGCCATGGCCACGCACTGAGGAGTTAACGATGAACGATCAAGTACACCACAACGCAGACAACGGCGCGCCTGAAGACGAGCACGAAAAGCGCCGCAAGCTGCTGCGCTACGGCGCCATCGGCGGCGGCCTGGCCGCGTTTGCCGCCAGCTTTTCCACCACGGCCGGCCGCATGGTCGACCACGCGCTGGGCAAGGATAAGCCCGTGCAGAAACTGCACGGCAATTCCCTGCCGCCCGAGTTTTCCGTCGATACGGCCACGGGCAAGCTGACGGTCAATCCCGACCAGCAAGTGAGCTACACCATGTGCATGGGCTGCACCACGTTTTGCGGCGTGCGCGTGCGCCTGGATAAAAAGAGCGGCAAGGTGCTGCGCGTGGCGGGCAATCCCTACAGCCCCCTGTCGGCCGACCCGGCGCTGCCGTATCAAACCTCGATCCGCGACAGCTTTGTGTCGCTGTCGCGCTTCCAGGAAAAGGGGCTGAAGGGCCGTTCGACGGCTTGCGGCCGCGGCAACGGCGTGCTGGAACAGATGGAGTCGCCGTTCCGCGTACTGGCGCCCATGAAGCGCGTGGGACCGCGCGGCGGCGGCCAGTGGGAACCGATCGCCTTCGACCAGTTGGTGAAGGAAGTGACGGAAGGCGGCGACCTGTTTGGCGAAGGCCACGTGCAGGGGCTGCGCGCCTTGCGCGAGCTTGAAAAACCGATCGATCCGACGCAGCCGGAACTGGGCCCGCAAGTGAACCAGGTGGGCCTGATGTGCAGTACCGACGATGGCCGCCTGGCGTTCGGCACGCGCTTTTTCAAGCAGTCGTACGGCAGTTTGAACCTGGTCAACCACGGTTCGTATTGTGGCGGCGCCTACCGCAGCGGCTCGGGTGCCATGTTCGGCGACATGAAGAAGATGCCGCACGCGAAAGTGGACCTGGAAAATACGGAATTTTGCATTTTCGTCGGCACGGCGCCGGGCAATGCGGGCAACCCGTTCAAGCGCCAGGGCACGCTGATCGCGAAAGCAAGGTCGGGCAAGCGCGAATTCAGCTACGTCGTCGTCGACCCCGTGCTGACGAATGCGGACAGCCTGGCTGCGGGCGACCGCAGCCGCTGGGTACCGATCAAGCCGGGCACGGATGGCGCGCTGGCCATGGGCATGATCCGCTGGATCATCGAGCACGAACGCTATGACCGCAACTTCCTCGTGCAACCGAACCTGAAGGTGGCGGAAGCGGCGGGCGAGGCCGCCTGGTGCAATGCCACGCATTTGATCATCAACGAGAAGGGCCATCCACGCGATGGCCGCTACCTGCGCGCGTCGGATATGGGCGCGGTGGAGTTGTCGGAAGAAGAGCGCTACAAGGATGGCGACGCCTTTTGCGTGATCGACTTCGCCACGCAAGCGATCGTGCCACACAATGCCGCCAAGGATGAGGCGCGCCTGTTCTTCGACGGCCCGCTGGACGTGGCGGGTGCACCACTGCACCTGAAGACGGCCATGACGATGCTCAACGAGGAAGCGCAGCGCCACAGCATGGATGAATACGCGGCGGCCTGCGGCATTTCACGCGACATCATCGAAGGCCTGGCGCAGGAACTCACCAGTCATGGCAAGCGCGCCGCCGTCAATGCGCACGGCGGCATGATGTCGGGTGCGGGATTCTATAACGCGTATGCGCTGGTCATGCTCAATACCCTGATCGGTAACCTGAATCGCAAGGGCGGCACCCTGGTCAACGGCGGCAGCTTCAAGGATGCGGGACCCGGTCCGCGCTATAACCTCGAGAGTTTCGATGGCGAGATCAAGGCGGCCGGCATGCCGATCGGGCGCAATGTGCCGTATGAAAAAACCTCGGAATTCAAGCTGAAGAAAGAAGCGGGCAAGGCGTATCCGGCGAAGGCGCCGTGGTATCCGAATGCGCCCGCGCTGGCCACCGAGTGGCTGACCAGCGCCATGAACGGCTACCCGTACACCCTGAAGGCGCTGATTCTGTGGAGCTGCAATCCCGTCTACGGCATCACGGGCTTGCGCGCGCAGATCGGCAAGGAGCTGGCCGATCCGAAGAAGATTCCCCTGATCGTCGCCATCGACCCCTTCATCAATGAAAGCTCGGCGTTTGCCGACTACCTGCTGCCCGATACCTTGCTGTATGAAAGCTGGGGCTGGGCTGGCGCCTGGGGCGGCATGCCAGTCAAAATGAGCACGGCGCGCTGGCCCGTGGTCGAACCGCGCGTGCAAAAGACGCCGGACGGCCAGACCATCTGCATGGAATCGTTCTTCATCGCGCTGGCGAAAACGATGGACTTGCCCGGTTTCGGTCCGGAAGCCTTGCAAGACATGGATGGCCAGCGCTTCCCCTTGCAGCGCGCGGAAGACTGGTATCTGCGGGGCGGCGCCAACATCGCCTGGCAAGGGAAAACGTCCGTGCCAGAAGCTAGCGACGACGATATCGAACTGTCCGGCGTGGCGCGCATCCGCCCCGAACTGGAGCGCACCTTGAAGCCGGAAGAGTGGCGCAAGGTGGCCTTCATGCTGGCGCGGGGAGGGCGCTACCAGAGCTATGGCGAGATGTTCGGCCTGCGCCTGCCGCCACCGGCGAATCCCAAGGCGCCGGCAGCTCCTGCACCCGTGATCGACGAGACGCCGTATCCGGAGGACTGGTCCACACACCGCTATCTGAAACCGATGATGCTGTACAACGAGGGCCTGGGCGTGAGCAAGAACAGCTTGAGCGGCAAGCGTTTCCCCGGCACGCCCGCGTGGCGAGTGGCGGCGTTTGCCGACGGTACGTCCGTGCGCAAAACCTATCCGGCCAGCGAGTGGCCGTTCGAGTTGATCAGCTTTAAATCGGCGCTGCAGAATTCCTACAGCATCGGTGCGCGGCGCTTGCGCGGCATCCATCCGGACAACCCGGTCGCCGTGCATCCCGACGATGCAGCCCGCTTGAAGCTGGAAAATGGCGATGCCATTTACCTGGAAACGCCTGGCGGCAGGGCCAGGGCCACGGTGATGCTGCGCCATGGCGTGCAGCGGGGCGTGATCGCCGTCGAACACGGTTTCGGCCACAAGGAGCACGGTGCGCGCGCCCACCGTATCGGCAAGCTGCGCCAGCCAGATGAGCCGGCCATCGGCGCGGGCATCAACCTGAATGACCTGGGATTGACGGACCCGAGCCGCGGCGACAAGAACGTGTTTGTCGATCCCGTCTCGGGCACGTCGGTGCGGCAGGGGCTGCCGGCGCGTATCGTGCGGGCTTAAATCTCGCCGCTGGCCATCAGCAGCCGGGCTACCTCGGCTGCTGAATGCAACCCCAGTTTTTCCATCGTGTTATGGCGGTGCACCTGCACCGTCTTGTCGCTGATGCCCAGTTCGCGGGCGATGACTTTCGAGGCTTTGCCTTCGGCCATCAGCAATGCCACCTCGCGCTCGCGCGCGGTGAGCCTGGCCAGCGTCGATTGCGCCGTATTCGCGCTGGCGGCGCTGCGGCTTTCTTCCACGCTGCGGGCCACGGCCCGGCTGACGGCGTCCAGCAGCACCTGGTCCTTGCACGGCTTCTCCAGGAAATCGCAGGCGCCCGCCTTCATCGTCTGCACGGCCATGGCCAGGTCGCCGTGACCGCTGAGGAAAATCACTGGCAGGGAGATGGCGTGCCCGGTCCTGTTGTTCAACTCCTGTTGCAGTTCCAGTCCGCTCATCAAAGGCATGCGCACGTCGAGCAGCAGGCAGCCGGGCACATGGCCAGCGTAGCGCTGCAGGAAGTCGCGCGCCGACTCGAACGTCTCGACCTTCCAGCCCGCCGAATCGAACAGATAGGCCAGCGAGCGGCGCATGGCGGCGTCGTCGTCGACGACAAAGATGATCGCATCGCTTTCATTCATGGTGTTTCCTTGTTGGCTCCCAGGCCGGTATCTTCGGGCAGGCGGAACCAGACCGTCAAGCCTGGTGCATCGGCGTTGGCGTGCGCCGACAGGCTGCCGCCGAACGATTCGATGATGCTTTTGCTGAGCGACATGCCCAGGCCCAGGCCTTCGGCCTTGGTGGTAAAGAAGGGTTCGAACAGGCGCGCCATCTGCGCCGCTTCCAGGCCGCAGCCGGCGTCGCGCACGGCCACCGTGCAGGCGCCGTTTTCGCGGTGCAGCAGCACGCCGATGGGGTGCTGCGGATTGCCGTTTTCCAGCTGCGCATCGAGCGCATTTTTCAGTAAATTGAGCAGCACCTGCTGCACTTGCTGCGGGTCGGCCAGCACGCGCGGTGCCGCGCTGACCGCCTCGTGGCGCCAGCTGATATTGGCTTGCGGATG
This sequence comes from Janthinobacterium sp. P210005, assembly GCF_036231865.1. Taxonomy (NCBI): domain Bacteria; kingdom Pseudomonadati; phylum Pseudomonadota; class Betaproteobacteria; order Burkholderiales; family Oxalobacteraceae; genus Janthinobacterium; species Janthinobacterium sp. P210005. Next base: position 235,657 of record NZ_JAZARC010000002.1, on the reverse strand, counting down.
GGCTGCGCGGAACAGGGCCACGGCTTGCTCCACGGCGTCGGCCAGGGCGAAGGCCGTGCTGTGCGCGGGACGCTTTTGCGCCATCGCGCGAATGTGACGGATGATGGCGCCCGCGCGTTCGCTTTGCGTGGCGATTTCCTGCGCGCCGTCGAGCAGGGGCGCCGCATCGAGCCGACCCGCTGTGATGCGGCGCGCCATGCCGCGCGCGAAATTGCCGATGGCGGCCAGCGGCTGGTTCAATTCATGCGCGATGGCGCTGGCCATTTCGCCCAGAATCGCCAGGCGCGCCGTGTGGTCTAGCGTGGCCTGGCGCTGGCGCGCCTGCTCTTCCAGCGCGCGCTGCTGGTGCTGGGCGGCGCGTAGTTGCTCCGTGCGCCGGCTGACCAGGTATTCCACGCGCACCGTGTGCACGGCCCAGGCCACCAGCAGGGCCAGCACCAGCAGCATCCAGCCCCAGTAGCGGCGCAGCGCCGTCTCGAACGTCAGCTTGTCCAGGTAGGCGTAGGGACCGATGCGCAGGTCGCGGAACAGCTCATCGACGATTTGGTAATCGCTGGGTACCGTCCAGCTGTAGCCTTCGTCGGTGCGCGGCATGGCCAGCAGGGCTTGCGCCACTTTTTTTGCCAGCGCGGGCGGCGTCTGGCGCAGGGCCACGAAGGGCCAGTCCGGATACAGCCGCGACGAGCTGGCACAGCGAAAACCGGGAATCGGGCGCGTGGTGATCACGCGCAGTTCCTCGGCGCGCACTTCGCCGCGCGCGACCATCTGTTCGAGCAGGCAGGTGCGCACGATGCCCGCATCCATGCGCCCCGCACGCACGGCGTCGATGATCTGCTGCGACGGAAAACCGCTATAGCGCAGGCTGGCAAAATCATGCGTGGGATCGATGCCCGCTTCGCGCAGTTCGCGCGCGGCGATCTGGTAGCCGCCAAAAGCGTCGGGCGCCACGGCCATCACGTTCTTGCCAGCCAGGTCGGCCAGGTCATGCAGTGGCGACGCGCTGCGCACGACGATGGCCGAGCCGATGGCCTGGCGCGGCGACTCCGTCCATGGCGATTCCAGGGTGGCGATACGGCTGGCGCCATCGCTGTGCTCGAGCGCCACGTAATGGCCGCTGCTGGTGATGGCAAAGGCGATCGATTGCGACTGCACGGCGCGCGTCAGGCCCGCCTGGTCGTAGTCGGCCAGGGTGAAACGGATGCCGGGAATGCTCGCTTGCAGGTGGCGCGTCACGTACGACCAGTCCTGCTGCACGGCGTCGCCGCCCTTGTAGGCCAGTACGCCAATTCTTACCTCGGGCAGGTCGTTCGCCGCGTGGGCGCCGTGCAGACACAGCGCCGCCAGCGCGAGCAGTAAAAAATGCCGCACTAGAACATGCTGCGTTGCGCCGCGCGCGCATCGCCGAACAGGTCCAGCAGCAGTTTCTTGATGGGGGCGGGCAGCGGCGCGTCCGCGATTTTCGCGCCGTCATACCAGACGTGCGTCGCTTCCCCGGCCAGCGCCAGGCGGCGCGCCAGGGTGATGCGGCAGGGAGCGATGTGCAGTTTGTAGTGGGTAAACACGTGTACGATGGGCAGCAGCCGTTCCTGCGTTTCGATTGCGCCAAACGGCGCCACGGCGCGCGTCAGCGCATCCTGATCGATGTCGCGCGGACAGTCTTCGCCGGCCAGCACGTGGCCATCGAGTTCCGGCAGCGACAGCAAGCCGCCCCAGATGCCGGAACCTGGGCGCTGCTCCAGCAGCACCTGGCCATCGTCGATGATGACCAGCATGACGGCGTGTTTTTCCGGGCTGGTTTTCTTCGGTTTGCGCACCGGCAGATCCTTGGTGCGGCCCGTAGCGTAGGCCACGCAGCGCGGCTGCAGCGGGCAGCGGCCGCAATCGGGGCTGCTGCGCGTGCACAGGGTGGCGCCGAAGTCCATCAGGCCCTGCGTGTAGGCTTCGATACCTGTCTCCGGCAGCAGCGCTTCGGCACGGCGCCACATGGCTTCCTCGACCCGTTTTTCGCCGGGATAGGCATCGATGCCGAAGGTGCGCGCGAAGACGCGTTTGACGTTGCCGTCCATGATGGCTGCGCGTGTGCCGCTGGAGAACGCGGAGATGGCGGCCGCCGTCGAGCGGCCGATGCCGGGCAGGTCGGCCAGCAAGGCCGGGTCGCTGGGGAAGACGCCGTCGTATTCGGCCACCACGCGCTGCGCGCACTTGTGCAGGTTGCGCGCCCGCGTGTAGTAACCGAGGCCGCTCCACTGCGCCATCACGTCTTCCACCGGGGCGCTGGCCAGATCGCGCAGGGTAGGGAAGCGTTCGAGGAAGCGCGCATAGTAGCCGAGTACCGCGGTGACCTGCGTTTGCTGCAGCATGATTTCGGACAGCCAGATCAGGTAGGCGTCGCGCGTGTTTTGCCACGGCAGCGCATGGCGGCCATGCTGCTTTTGCCAGGCGATGACGGTGGCGGAAAAAGTCGGGTCGATATAATCTTCAATGGGGGCCACGCCCGTGGCGGGCGAGAGCGGATGCAGCAGACGTTTCATGCAGGGTTCCAGTATCTTGTGGCGTGTTGTTGCGTGTCTTATGTGGCGCTGGCCGTGCGCAAGGCAGCGAGCAATTGCGCCAGCTGCGCCTTGTCGCGTTCGAGCGCCGCCAGGCTGGCTTCGAAGCCGGCGATTTTCTGTTCCAGGCTGCCCGTGGCGTCGTGGATGCGCTGGATCGAGGCAAAGCGCAGTTTCAGCTGTTCCTTGTATTCGACGATCTGCGCTTCGAGGGGCGCCATGATGACTTTCAGCCAGGCGCTGGCGTCGTCGTTGGCGTTGGTGAAACTGCGGCGCACGCGCGAGGCGATGGTGTCGAAGAATTTCTCCATCAGCACGACCCGGCTGGTGGTGAGCAAGGTGGCCGTGCCGAACTGCTTGTGATACACGGCTTCGATATCGGCGATCTCCTGGCGGTAGCGGGCCAGCGAAAACGGCATCGGCAAGGCCAGCGCCAGGCCATGTTCGGTGGCGAATTTTCGGTACATCACGTTCATCATTTCCGTGATCTCGGCCGTCTTGCCTTCCGAACGGTCCAGGTTCCGGGTGATGCGCTCGAAATACTGGCGCACGGCTTCGCGCAAGCCCGTGAAAAAGCGGCTGCGCTGCATGGCGGCGCGTACGCCATCGATATCGTTGCGCACGATATCCATGCCCAAGCTTGTATAGAGTTCCGTCGACAGGCGGGTAAACACGGCGCGCGTGGCCTGCAGCTTGAACAGGCTGCTGTCGAATTCCTTCTTCTCGATATCGACGCGGCGCATCATGTGCGCGATCACGCTCTGGTTCTTGCCGCGCAGGCTGTGCAGCTCGTGCAGTTGCTCGGCGATGCCGCGCGCGCGGGCCGCCGCCTGCACCTGCTGCGCCGCCTCGATGGCGTCCAGGTCGAACGCCAGCTGGCGCCGGATGATGTCCTTGCGCGCGGGGATCAGCTCCTCGAACAGGGCCGTCTCCAGCGGCAGCAAACGGCTCTTTTCCAGCAGCGCCGCATCGTGGTTGATCTTGCCCACCAGGGCCTTTTGCGCCGAGACGGGAAACACCTGGCCCGCGTCCAGCGTCAGCAGATGCGCCACGCTGGCCTGCTGGCGTTCGATGGCTTGCGCCACCTCGGCATCGCCGCGCAATTCGTCCCACATGCTGTCGATCTTGTTGAGCACTACCAGGCGCCCCGCGCCGGCGCCGATATGGTTGCGCCACACTTCGATATCGCTGCGCGTGACGCCCGTGTCGGCCGCCAGGATGAACAGCACCGCGTGCGCATTCGGGATCAGGTTCAGGGTCAGTTCCGGTTCCGTGCCGATGGCGTTCAGGCCGGGCGTGTCGAGAATCACCAGGCCCTGTTTCAGCAGCGGATGGGGGAAGTTGATGATGGCGTGGCGCCACATGGAGATTTCCACCTGGCCGTCCTCGTCCAGCATCGAGGGCGCGTCCGCATCGTCGGCGTCGTACAGGCCGTAGCGCGCCGCTTCTTCCTGGCTGACTTTCCTTGTCAGGCTGACCTGGCGGATGGCTTCCTGCATGTCGCCGCCCGCCTCGATATTCAGGGGCAAGACGGTCCAGGCGGCGGGCAGGTCGCGGTAGTCGCTGGTCGACAGGTTCTGGGCGCGCGTCTCGATGGGCAGCAGCCGGATCGATGGCGGCCAGGCCGCGTCGTACAGCAGCTCGGTGGGGCACATGGTGGTGCGGCCCGCGCCCGAGGGCAGGATGCGCTGGCCATAGCCGGCAAAGAAGATGGCGTTGATCAGCTCGGATTTTCCGCGCGAGAATTCCGCCACGAAGGCCACGGACAGGCGGTCGTCAGTCAGACGGGAGCCACAGCGCGCCAGGCGCAGCGCGGAGGCGCCGTCGACCAGGCCCGCCGCGCTGGCGGCTTGCCGGTATGCCTGCAAGGCGGCCTGCACGTCCTGCCGCCATGCGCTGTATTGTTCCAAGTCTCTGACCATCTGGCTCCCTCTGTGAGTGTGGCTATTTCTGGCAATTCACGCAGTAAAACGTGGAACGCTGTCCCTGCACGATTTGCCGTATCGGCGCGCCGCACACGCGGCATGGCTTGCCCGCGCGGTTGTACGTGAAATACGTCTGCTGGAAGTAGCCGGACTGGCCGTTGACGCCGATGAAGTCGCGCAGGGTGCTGCCGCCCTGCACGATGGCTTCGGCCAGCACGTCGCGGATCGATTGCGCCAGTTTCTCATAGCGGGCCAGGCCGATGCGCCGGGCTGGCGTCTTCGGGTTGATCCCCGCGCGGAACAGGCTTTCGGAACAATAGATATTGCCCACGCCGACGACGATGTCGCCCGCCATCAGCACCTGCTTGATGTTGGTGCCCTTGTTGCGCGTTTTCTCGAACAGCAGCTGGCCAGTGAAGCCGCCTTCCAGCGGTTCCGTGCCCAGACCGCGCAGCAGCGCGTGGCCGTCCAGCGGGCCGTCGGCCTCGTCATGCCACAGCACGGCGCCGAAGCGGCGCGGATCCGTCATGCGCAGCACCTGGCTGCTGCCGTCCGCGTCTTCCACGACGAGGTCGAAATGGTCGTGCTTTTGCGCCTCCGTCCCAGTGGGCAGCACGCGCAAATGGCCCGACATGCCCAGGTGGATGATCAGGGTGCCGTGGCGGAAGTGGATCAGCAGGTATTTGCCGCGCCGCCCCGTCAGGCCGATGGTTTGCCCCGACAATTGTTCGCCCAGGGCAGGGGGGAAGGGCCAGCGCAGGCCGTCGCGGCGCAGCACGACGGCACGCACGGCGCGCCCTTCGATGTGGGGCGCGACACCGCGCCGTGTGACTTCGACTTCTGGCAATTCTGGCATAGGGCTCGAATGATGGAAAACCGGGTAAAAAACAGGCGGGTCGCCGGCCGATGGCTGGCCCGGGCACGCTACGCCGCCACGACGTATATATTTCGTTACATACGTGAAGTACGCGATAGCCGCGTTGGGCGTAGAATCAAACTTTGCCGTTTAGCCAGGATCAGCCTTTGAAAAACGCTTTCGCCATTGTAACCTTGTCCGCCCTGATGGCCACGCATGCCATGGCACAGACGCCTGTTGCCCCCGCCGATGGGGCGGCCAGCCCCGCTGCGGCCGCTGCGCCGCAAGCGGCCGGTACCGAGTCCGACGACGACGCCAAGGGCGAGAAGCTGCCCAAGGTCGAGTTGAGCAGCGATTTGCTGTACAAGCTGACCAAGGCTGAAATGGAATTCAAGAGCGGCCAGTGGCAAGGGCCGTACGTGACGATGATGGTGGCGGCGCAGCAGACGCGTGATCCGCGCCTGGCGCGCCGCGCCTCCGAAATGGCGTTGGCCGCCAAGCAGGGAGGCGAAGCGCTGGCGGCCATCCGCCTGTGGCGCGAGTTGGCGCCCGAATCGGATGAGGCGACCCAGTTCTTCCTCGGCTTCGTCGTCTTGACGGACAAGATCGAAGAAGCGGAACCGATTTTTGCCGAGCGCCTGGCCAATGCACCGCCGGGCGCGCGCGGCGTGGCCCTGTTCCAGATGCAGCAGATCCTGTCGCGTTCGAATGACAAGCTGTATGCCTATTCGATGGTGACGCGCCTGGTGCAGCCCTACCTGGACATGTTCGAAGCCCACCTGGTGCTGGCGCAGGGCGCCTTGTCGATAGGCGAGCGTGAACGCGCCATCGGCGAAGCGAACAAGGCGTTGGCGATCAAGCCGAACTCCGAGCTGGCCGCGCTGACCCTGGCGCAGGTGACGGGCGAACCCGAGGCGGCAGGCAAGGTGCTGGCCGCCTTCCTGCAAAAGAATCTGGACGCTGTCGAGGTGCGCGGCGCGTATGCGCGCCTGCTGGTCGAGCAAAAACAGCTGGAGCCGGCGCGCGACCAATTCCTGCTGCTGCTGAAAAGTCAGCCCGACAACCTGGGCGGCCTGTATGCGCTCGGCATCGTGGCGTTGCAGCTGGAAGATACCAAGGGCGCGGAGCAGTATTTCAAGCGCTTCCTGGCCGTGCTCGACAAATCCCCTGGCGACGCGCGCGATCCGTTCAAGGCCCTGATGATACTGTCGCAGATCGCCGAAACGCGCGGCGACACGGCCGGCGCCATCGCCTGGCTGGACAAGATCGACAACAGTGCGTCCGCCGGTTATGTCGAGGCGCGTTTGCGCCGCGCCCAGCTGATCGCCCGTGGCGGCAATCTCGATGCGGCGCGCAAGGCGCTGACGGAAATCGAAACGGACGATCCGGCAAGCCAGGCGCAGGTGCTGCTGGTCGATGCGCAATTCCTGCGCGATGCCGGCTACGTGCAAAGCGCCTATACGGTGCTGGAAAACGCCTTGCTGCGCTTCCCCGATAATCCGGAACTGCTGTACGACTATGCCTTGCTGGCCGAGCGCCTGGATAAACTCGAGCTGATGGAAGCGAGCCTGCGCCGCGTGATGGCGCTGGCGCCCGACAATCAGCACGCGTATAACGCCCTCGGTTACTCGCTGGCCGAACGTGGCATCCGCCTGCCGGAAGCCCATGCGCTGATCGAAAAAGCCTTGCAGATGGCGCCGGGCGACCCGTTCATCATGGACAGCATGGGCTGGGTGCAGTTCCGCATGGGCAACCTGGCGGCCGCGGAAAACGCGCTGCGCCGCGCCTATGCCGTGCGCAGCGATCCGGAAATCGCCGTCCACCTGGGCGAAGTGCTGTGGCAGAAGGGCGACAAGGCCGAAGCGCAAAAGCTGTGGCGCGAGGCGCAAGGCAAGGATCCGAAAAACGATGCGCTGAAAAGCACCCTGGCGCGCTTGAATGTCAGTTTGTGATTGAATCGATTAACTCAACTATGAGAAACCAGCGCCATGGCGCTGGTTTTTCCTTGTGCCCATGTCCAAACCCATGTCCAAACATTTCCTGCCCCTGACGGTCCTGTGCCTGGCCCTCTCGGCCTGCTCGACCCTGACTTCTCCCTTTTCATCCGGCGCCGCGCCATCGGGCGACGCCGTCGCGCCCTACCGCGAACAGGTGGAGCTGACGGGCCGTCTGAACGTCGTGTACCAGAAGGATGACAAGCCCGAATCGGCCACCGTCAATTTCAACTGGCTGCAGACGGCCGCGCGCACGGATGTGACCCTGTATACGCCCGTCGGCAGCACCCTGGCGACGATCGCCGTCACGCCGCAGCAGGCCGTGTTGACGCAAAGCGGCAAGGCGCCGCGCAGCGCGCCCGATGTCGATACCCTGAGCGCGCAGATGCTGGGCTGGTCCCTGCCCGTGTCGGGCTTGCGCGACTGGCTGCAAGGTTATGCCGTGGGCGCCGATGGCAAGCGCTTCGTCGCATCACCGGCCAATGACAGCGTGACAACCAAAGACGGCTGGCGCTTGCGCTACGTGTCGTGGCAAGATGCTGCTGAGAATACACCGGGCGCCTTGCCCCAACCGCGGCGTATCGATGCCGAACGCACCACCAGCGCGCAGGCCGATGCCGTCTCGCTGCGCATCGTGCTCGATGCCGCCCCATCCACACCTGCACCATGACATTGACGACCCTGAATCATTGCCCGGCTCCCGCCAAACTGAACTTATTTCTGCACGTTAACGGCCGCCGCGCCGATGGCTACCATCTGCTGCAGACGGTTTTCCAGTTGCTCGACCATGGCGACACCTTGCACTTCGCGCTGCGCGACGACACGCTGATCCGCCGCGTGACGGCGCTGGCCGGCGTGCCGGAAGAGCAGGACCTGATCATCCGCGCCGCGAAACTGCTGCAGGCGGAAGTGCTGCGCCGCACGGGCGCCTTGCCGCGCGGCGTCGATATCGCCATCGACAAGGTGCTGCCCATGGGCGGCGGCCTGGGGGGCGGTTCGTCCGATGCGGCCACGGCCCTGATGGCCTTGAACCGTCTGTGGCAAGCGGGCTTGAGCCGGGAGGAATTGATGGCGCTGGGCTTGCCGCTGGGCGCCGATATCCCATTTTTCATCTTTGGCGAAAACGCCTTTGCCGAAGGCGTGGGCGAGGCCCTGCAGCCCGTCGCCACGCCCGAATGCTGGTATGTGGTGATCGAGCCGGGCGTGCAAGTACCTACCGCCGCAATTTTTTGCGCGGAAGGCTTGACGAGAAATACCGAACCCGTCACAATAGCGGACTTTTCCAGGCACCTCGCAGAAGGAAACGATGCGGGCGGGTTTGGTAAGAATGATTTACAGCAAGTGGCATGCAGTCTTTTCAAGCCGGTAGCAGATGCGGTAGAATGGCTGGGTGCTTACGGTGAGGCCAGGATGACTGGTTCCGGTGCTTGTGTGTTTAGTGCGTTTGGCAGTCAGGAAGAAGCGGATGCGGTGCTCAGCAATGTGCCACCAGTCTGGATCGCCTGGAAGGCAAAAGCGCTGAATCGCCACCCGATGCTCACGGTGTTGTAAAGAGCAAAAAAAGATTTTGCTTAGCGTCAAATAGTCGGTATAATACTGGCCAACATGACGGCAAGCAGTCAGTAACGTAGGGGAATCGCCAAGCTGGTTAAGGCACTGGATTTTGATTCCAGCATGCGAAGGTTCGAATCCTTCTTCCCCTGCCACCATTTCACCGTAGTCTGTCGATGCGAAGTTGGCGTCCAGTACGGGAAAAAGCAGATATGTCGCCACGCGGCATATTCTAAACAATGACTGACCGGGCCTATGCCCGGTTAGTGCTTTTCAAGACTTCTATATCACCTCTTGGGACTCCCATGGCTTACGAAAACCTGATGGTTTTTACCGGCAACGCGAATCCAGCGTTGGCAGAGGGGGTCGCAAAAAACCTCGGCATCCCTCTCGGTAAAGCAAACGTTTCGAAATTCTCCGACGGCGAAGTAATGGTCGAGATTAACGAAAACGTACGCGGCAAGGATGTTTTTGTTTTGCAATCCACCTGTGCTCCAACCAACGACAGCCTGATGGAAATCATGCTGATGGTTGATGCCTTGAAACGTGCTTCCGCTGGCCGCATCACCGCCGCGATTCCTTACTTCGGCTACGCCCGCCAAGACCGTCGTCCACGCTCCGCGCGTGTGGCAATTTCGGCCAAGGTGGTGGCGAACATGCTGGAAGAAGCCGGTGTCGAGCGCGTCCTGATCATGGACTTGCACGCTGACCAGATTCAAGGTTTCTTCGATATCCCAGTCGACAACATCTACGCTTCGCCAATTTTGCTGGGCGACCTGCAAAAGAAAAACTACCAGGATCTGCTGGTGGTGTCGCCGGACGTCGGCGGTGTGGTACGTGCGCGCGCCCTGGCAAAACGCCTGGGCTGCGACCTGGCCATCATCGACAAGCGTCGTCCAAAAGCGAACGTGTCGGAAGTGATGAACATCATCGGTGAAGTCGAAGGCCGCAACTGCGTGATCATGGATGACATGGTCGACACGGCAGGCACCCTGACCAAGGCTGCCGAAGTGCTCAAAGAGCGCGGCGCGAAAAAAGTCGTGGCGTATTGCACGCACGCAGTGCTGTCGGGCCCGGCGATCGACCGTATTTCGGCCTCGCCACTCGATGAGCTGGTCGTGACCGACACGATCCCCCTGTCCGAAGCGGCCCTGGCCTGCGGCAAGATCCGTCAATTGACGTGCGCGCCGCTGCTGGCCGAGACGTTCAAGCGCATCATCAAGGGCGATTCGGTTATTTCCCTCTTTATCGATTAATTCGACAAGAGCAGCAACAGACGTCACCTGCGGCGCGACCGGCTTTTTGCCTGTTGCGCCGTAGTATTTTAGTTTTCGGGGCGCGTATGCGCCCATTTTCGAAGATTCCTGGTCGCGGGAATCTTCATAACACAAGGCGCAAGCCTTGTTCTTCTTGGAGTTTCACATGAAAGTTATCGCATTTAAACGCGAATTGCAAGGTTCCGGAGCGAGCCGCCGCCTGCGCATTTCCGGCCAAACCCCTGGTATCGTCTACGGTGGCGCTGAAGCCCCAGTGCTGATCTCGCTGGATCACAACGCCCTGTACCACGCGCTGAAAAAAGAAGTGTTCCACTCGTCGATCCTGGACCTGGAAATCGACGGCGTTTCCCAGCAAGTTCTGTTGCGCGACTTCCAAGTCCACGCATACAAACAACTGGTTCTGCACGCTGACTTCCAACGCGTTGACGCTAAGCAAGCTATCCACGTGAAAGTTGCTCTGCACTTCACGAACGCTGACGTTTCCCCAGCAGTCAAACTGCACGGCGCGACCATCAGCCACGTAGCCAACGAAATCGAAGTTTCGTGCCTGCCAGGCCAACTGCCAGAATTCATCAACGTTGACCTGTCGAACATCGACGTCGGTCACTCGCTGCACGTTGGCGACCTGGTCCTGCCAGCTGGCGTGACCGCGGTCACCCACGGCGCCAACCTGACCATCGCTACCGCTTCGGTACCGGCTGGCCACGTTGCTGCTGAAGCCGCTGCTGCTGAAGTTGTTGCTGACAAGAAGTAATTTTGCCGCCGCAGCAATGCGGTAGTCGCAAGGAAAAACCCGTCCGGTTCGCTCCGGACGGGTTTTTTTCTGCCTGTTTTCACCGATAATACGTTTTTACACTGCAGACACAGCCATGCCCATACGCCTGATCGTCGGCCTCGGCAACCCGGGACCCGAATACGAACAAACCCGTCACAATGCCGGCTTCTGGCTGGTGGACAACCTCGCCAACAGCTTGCCCGGCACGCGCTTGCAGCGCGATTCGCGCTACAACGCCATGCTGGCCAAGACCTCCATCGGCGGCAACGAAGTCTGGCTGCTCGAACCGCTGACCTTCATGAACCGCTCGGGCCAGTCCGTGGGCGCGCTGGCGCGTTTCTTCAAGATCGCCGCCGATGAAGTGCTGGTCGTGCACGACGAACTCGATCTGATGCCCGGCATCGCGCGCCTGAAGAAGGGCGGCTCGGCCGGCGGCCATAATGGCTTGAAGGACATCACGGCCGCGCTGGGCACGCAGGATTACTGGCGCTTGCGCCTGGGCATCGGCCATCCGCGCACCCTGAGCCTGCAGCAGCAGGTAGCCGATTTCGTGCTGCACCGCCCGCGCCGCGAAGACCAGGAGCTGATCGAGCAGGCGATCGACAAATCCTTGCAAGTCATGCCGCTGATCGTCGAGGGCAAGTTCGAGGCGGCGACCATGAAGTTGCACACCGCGTAATTATTTCCCCGCCTTGCCGAAGCCGGCCATGATGGTTTTCGCCATCTGCTGCTGGCTGGCCTGGGCGCTGCTGCCTTCACCCGCGTTGGCGGCGATCAGCAAGCCGTCGCCGCTGCCGGGCGCCAGCGCGATCAGCGCGTGCCAGTAGCCGTTCGAGCCCAGGTGGGTCAGCACGCGCTGCGGCGCCTGGGGCGGGAAATGCATCACGCCCCAGCCCAGGGCCGCGTTCGTGTCGCCTTGGGTCGTGTGCAGCAAGACATAGGTTTCCTGTTTCAGCAGCTTGCCCTTGCCTTTTTCGCCCTGCAGTTGATCGAGCGCAAACTTGGCCCAGTCAGCCATGCTCAGGTGAATTTCTCCATCGGGCGCCATCATCAGCGGGTTGCTGGCCATCAAGCCGGCGATCGGCTTGCCTTCCTTGTGGCCCAGGTTTTGTCCGCGCACCGTGGGACCGAACGCGGCCTGCATGCCCAGCGGGCCGAATACTTCCGCCTGCATCAGTTCCTCATAGGTCCTGCCCGTGATCCGCTCCGCGATGGCGGCGGCGATCATGGCGCCGCTGTTCGAATAATGCGATTCGCCGCGCGGTGCGGCCACCGGCGCGTCGGCCAGCGCGCGCTGTGCGTATTCCAGGCGCAGCACGGGCAAGGAGCGCGCATCCGTGTAGGTGGAATTGATCCAGTCCTCGTCCGGATTGGGCGGTAAACCGGCGCGGTGCGCCAGCAAGTCCATCAGGTTGACGTCGCGGTACTCGGCGCGCATGCCGGCGCTCAGCGCGGGAAGCATGCTGGACAGCGGCGCATCCCACGACAGCACGCCCCGCTCCACCAGGCGCGCGATCAGGGTCACCGTCATGGCCTTGCCGTCGGAACCGATATTCCACACGTCATCGGCGCGTACGGCGTCATGGCCGTCGTTGGCGCGCACGCCCGCCTGCGCCTGCGCATCGATCTTGCCGTCGCGAATGAGCAGGATGGCCATGGCCGGCACGCTCCTGTCGGCCAGCGCCTGCTGCAGCATGGCGTTCAAGTCATGCGCGCGGGCGGCGCCGCCGAGCAGGAGGGCGGTGCTGCAAACGAGTGAGGCAAGCAGGGTTTTCATGGTGTCTCCAGTCGATAGGATAGGGTGAACATGTTAAAATGGTCGCAAAACATGATTTAATTATTGTTTTACGATAATTTATTCTAGCGGCACTTTGTACTTTCGTATACTTTTAAATATGAAAAAAAATCAGTCAGGCCCCGCTGTATTGAGCCGGCGCGTGCGCCATGGCGTGACGACGTTCTTCGTGCTGTACCTGCTGCTGACGGTGCTGGGCTGGCTGGCGCCCGCGCCGGCCGCGCATGGGACATTGGGTGGCGCCGGCATGTACGAGCTGATGCTGCAACTGCAGAGCCAGCCATTCGAGCACCTGGCGGCCATGCCGTGGTGGCAGCGGGTGCTGGGCCTGGCGCTGGCCTTGCCGGCCTTGCTGGTGCTGGGCGATGCCGTGCGCCAGCTGGCCCGGGTCCTGCGCCAGTTCGAGCAGGGCGTGTACTTTACGCCGCAGGTGGCGGCGCACTTTCGCCGTTTCGCGGGCGGCTTGCTGCTGGGAACGCTGTTGACCCTGCTGGAGCCGACCGTGCGCGGCATGCTGTTCGGTTTGCTGGAAGAGGGCGCGGGCCAGTTGCGCCTGGTGGTCGACGTCACGGGCGGCGACCTGTGGACCTTGCTGCTGTGCTCCGTGTTCTTTGCGCTGGCGCAAATCCTCCACGAAGGCCAGCGCCTGGCCGATGAAAACAGCGGGTTCATCTGATGGGCATCGTCGTGCGCCTCGACCTGGTACTGGCCAGGAAAAAAGTGAAATCGAAGGAATTGGCGGCCTTCATCGGCATCACGGAACAGAATCTGTCGCTGCTAAAGTCGGGCAAGGTGCGCGGCGTGCGTTTCGATACCCTGTCGAAAATCTGCGAGATGCTCGAATGCCAGCCCGGCGACATCCTGGAATTCGATGCGTCGCAGCCGGACGACGGGGATGGCGACAGTTAGCGGCACAGAGGGCGGTTTTTTTGAAGAGTAGGGTGCATAGAGGTACAATTGACCCTTACCAGATTTATTACAGCAAGATTATCCAGAAAACGCCTGTACAGGCCGTTTTTGCACCAGCCGCTTGCCGGCAAAATTGATTATTTAAAGGTTTTCCCATGAGTCTCCAATGCGGTATCGTCGGCTTGCCGAACGTCGGCAAGTCCACCCTGTTCAATGCACTGACGAAAGCCGGCATCCCGGCTGAAAACTATCCGTTCTGCACCATCGAGCCGAACGTCGGCGTCGTCGAAGTGCCGGACCCACGCATGGATGCGCTGGCCGCCATCGTCAAGCCGGAACGCATGGTTAACGCCATCGTGGAATTCGTCGACATCGCCGGCCTGGTGGCCGGTGCATCGAAGGGCGAGGGCCTGGGCAACCAGTTCCTGTCGCACATCCGTGAAACGGACGCCATCGTCAACGTCGTGCGCTGCTTCGAAGATGACAACGTCATCCACGTGGCCGGCAAGATCAACCCGCTCGACGATATCGAAGTCATCCAGACCGAACTGGCGCTGGCCGACATGGGCACCGTGGAAAAGGCCATCCACCGCGAAAACAAGAAAGCCCGCTCGGGCGACAAGGATGCGGCCAAGCTGCTGGCCATCATGGAACGCATGATGCCTTACCTGAACGACGCGAAACCCGTGCGCGCGATGGGCCTGGATGCCGATGAAATGGAACTGATCAAGCCGCTGTGCCTGATCACGGCCAAGCCGGCCATGTTCGTGGCCAACGTGTCCGACTCGGGCTTCACGAATAACCCGCTGCTGGACCAGCTGACGGCCTATGCGCAATCGCAAAACGCCCCCATCGTCGCCATCTGCGCGGCGCTGGAAGCGGAAATCGCCGACCTGGACGATGCCGACAAGGGCGCTTTCCTGGCCGACATGGGCATGGAAGAGCCTGGTCTGGACCGCCTGATCCGCGCCGGCTACAAGCTGCTGGGCCTGCAGACCTACTTCACGGCAGGCGTGAAGGAAGTGCGCGCCTGGACCATCCCTGTCGGCGCCACGGCACCGCAGGCGGCCGGCGTGATCCACACCGACTTCGAACGCGGCTTCATCCGCGCGCAAACCATCGCCTATGACGACTTCATCGCCTACAAGGGCGAGGCGGGCGCCAAGGAAGCGGGCAAGATGCGCGCCGAAGGCAAGGAATACGTCGTCAAGGATGGCGACGTGCTGAACTTCCTGTTCAACGTCTAAGGACAGATGCTTGCTGGCAAGCGCCAGCAACATATTGCATTCGTCCATTGCGAAATGCCGCTCAATGCACTTGGGCGGCATTTTTTGTTTGTCTATTTGAAAAGGCCTGCCATGCAGCCGGAGAAACCGCCGCTCGTTTCCATCGTCATGGCCACGTACAACCGGAGCAATATCCTCGGGTACGCTATTCAGTCTGCACTCGCCAGCACCGTGCAGGATTGGGAACTGATTATTGTCGGCGATTGCTGCACCGACGATACCGCCGAGGTGGTCGCCGCGTTCGGCGACGCGCGCATCCGCTTTGTGAATCTGGAAACCAATTACGGCGAACAGACGGGGCCCAACAATGTCGGCGTCAGCCTGGCCCGCGGCACCTATCTGGCATTCCTGAACCACGATGACCTGTGGTTGCCCGATCATTTGCAAAGCAGTATCGAGGTCCTCGAGCGCACCGGGGCCGACCTGGCTTTTGGCCAGGGACTGGTGGTTTTGCCGGTGGGATATCACATGGTGGGGGCGCTGGCGGATGGCGTGCAACCGTACCGTCCGTGGATGGACGTGCCCGCTACCCTGTGGATCATGCGGCGCGAGCTGGCCCTGCAGATCGGCCCATGGCAACCCTCATGGGAAGTGCGCTGCTGGCCGTCGCAAGCCTGGCTGCACCGCGTGTATCGCGCGGGACGGCCGATGCTGGCCCACCCCCGCATCGGCGCCATCCTGATCCAGTCTGGCAGCCGCAGCAATGCCTACCTGGAGCGGCAACACGCCGAGCATGCGTTCTGGTGGGCGCACATGCAGGATCCGCTGAATATTCTGCAGGCTGTCTCCACGCTGTATGGCAAGGTGGGCCGTGAGCGTCTTATTGCACCGCTACAGTCCGCGATAACGGCCATGAAAGCATTGTCACGCCGTCTTTGCTATATGTTGGGGCTGTGGCCGCCGCATCCCGGCTTCTGGCTCAAATATTGGCGCAAAGGCACATTTTTACGTGAATTACGCCGCCGCCGGGGATTGAAGGACATGTCGCAGCGATAGATAATACGGTTGCAATACATAAGAGCATTTTAATAAAAATTCTAGGGGTAAATCTGGTGGTTGAGAAAGATAACTGGTTGTTGGCTGGCGCGAAGCAGGATGGCGTCAGCATTACCAAGGAATGGAAGCCGGCAACGCCTTCCTTGATCGATGGCGTGATCTTTCAGGAAATCAAGCCTGTCTTGACGGCGTACGGCAGCCTGACCGAAATTTTCCGCACCGAATGGGTGCCCGATGCGGCACAGATAGGCCAGATATTCGCCTCGACCCTGGAGCCGGGCGGACTGAGCGCCTGGCATGCGCATGCCATCACGACGGACCGCCTGTTCGTGGCGGCGGGCCAGATGCGCGTGGTGCTGTACGACGCGCGCGAGGAGTCGCCCACCTTTGGCATGCTCAACGAATTCAAGCTGGGCACCAGGCGTCCCGGCCTGCTCGTCGTGCCGCCGCGCGTCTGGCATGGCGTGCAAAATTACTGCAGCACTCTTGCCATCCTCGTCAATGCGGTGGACCATGCGTATCGCTATGATGCGCCGGACCACTGGCGCGTGCCGGCCGATTCGGACACGGTGCCCTATCGTTTCTCCAACGACAGGCATGGCTGAGATGCCCGGCCCGGCTGAACGATGCGCCTGAACCGTCTCGCGGGTTTTTCAGCCGGCCCCATCTTGTCGCTGCTGTGCGGCCTGGCCACCGTGCCTGCCGTGGCCTGGCTGTTTCCGCCTGCCGACATCGGCAAGCTGGATTTCTTCATGACCGCATGCACGGTGGCCGGTTTGCTGCTGTCACTGGGGCTGGATAAGGCTTTCCTGCATGAATACCATTACAGCACCGCGCGTAGCGGCTTGCTGAAAGCGTGCCTGCTGCCGGCCGTGCTGCTCGCGCCCGTGGCGCTGGCCGTGATACTCGTGTTTGCCGCGCCCGTAGCGCAACTGTTATTTGATGTGGCGCAACCTGCACTGGCTGTCCTGTTCGCCGCCGGCATGCTGAGCGCCCTGGCCAATCGCCTGATCGCGCAACTGTTCCGCATGCAGGAGCGCGCCTGGGTATTCAGCCTGGCGCAGGTATTGCCGAAAATGTCGCTGCTGTTGCTGCTGCCTGTCCTGTGGTGGGATCCGCAGCGCAATTTCGTGCACCTGGCAAGCCTGGTCGTGGCCACCACCTGGCTGGTCACGCTATGGCTGTTGTGGCATGCGCGCGTATCGCTGGCGCAAGCCTGGAACACCACCGTGGACCGGGTGCTGCTGCGGCGCCTGCTTTCCGAGGCTGCGCCCCTGCTGGTGAGCGGGATTTTTTATATGTTCATGTTGTCGGCTGGCATGGGTTTGCTGCGTTTCTTTGCCGGCTTTGACGAACTCGGCATTTATGCGCTGGCCACGCGCGTGGCCGCCGGCGCCTGGCTGGTGCAATCGATTTTTACGATTGTCTGGATACCGCAAGTACACAAGTGGGCCGCGGCCGGCGGCGGCCTGTCGAATATTGCGGCCATTTGCCGCCATGCGCAGGCCATCGTGGTGGTGGGCTTTTGCCTGGCGGGCGCCCTGGCCTGGTTGATCGGCTGGGTCTTGCCTCCCAACTATCACGGCGTCGCGTACATGGCGGTGGCCACGGTCGGCCAGCCGCTGCTGTATGCCCTGGCGGAAGTGACCGGCGTCGGCATCAATCTGGCCCGCCGTCCGGCATTTTCCATCGCCGCCTTTGCTGCCGGCTTGCTGGGCACCTTGCTGGCGGGCGCCGTGCTGGTGCCGCGCCATGGCGCCACGGGCGCCGCCGTGTCTCAACTGCTGGGCTTCCTCGTGTATTTCGTCGTCAAGACGGAGCTGGGCATGCGCGTCTGGCGTCCGCTGCCGCGTCGTTCGCTGTACCTGAGCACCGTCCTGCTGTCGCTGCTGGCGGCGGGCCACGCGTTTTTTGCCCAGCGCCTGGGGGTGCTTGCTCCGCTGGCGTGGGGCGTGCTGCTCGCTGCCGCACTGCACGTCTACCGGCCTTCGCTGTGGGTCGCGTTCAGGCTGTTCAGGCCCGTCCGGCAGCAGGGCTGAGGGCGTTTGCTGCCCGTCGCCGTATTGCGTTTTCCTCGTCACTCGGCGTACAATGAGAATAATTCTCATTTATAATCCGATGCGCCTGTTCTTGCCGGCCGTTGGCGACAGGAAGGGTATCGTGAGCACCGCCGAGTTAGCGCTTCAGCAGCAAGTCAGCAGTCTGTACACCGACCACCATCACTGGCTGCGTGGCTTGCTGCGCCGTAAACTCGGCAATGCCTTCGATGCGGCCGACCTGGCGCACGATGTGTACCTGCACCTGATGAAGACGGGGCGCATGCCGCCGGCCGGGGAGTCGCGCCGTCACCTGACGCAGATCGCCAACGGCATGGTCATCGACCTGTACCGCCGCCGCCAGATCGAGGCCGCCTACCTGGAAGTGCTGGCCCTGGTGCCCGAGGCGCTGGCGCCGTCCGAGGAAGAGCGCGCGCTGGTGATCGAGGCGTTGACGGAAATCGATGCGGTGCTGCACCAGTTGCCCGCCAAGGCGCGCAAGGCCCTGTTACTGTGCAAACTCGATGGCCTCAGCTATCGCGACATCGCCGCCGAATTGCAGGTGTCCGTCTCGTCCGTCGAAAAATACATCGCCGCCGGTTTGCTGGCCTGCTACCAGGCCATGCACGCGTCGGACGCCTGAGCCATGGAGGTGGTGATCGCGCCCGCCGTCGTGCAGCAGGCTGCCCAGTGGATGGCGCGCCTGTGGTCCGATGACGCCAGCGACGAAGACCGGGCTGCCTGTGCCCGCTGGTGCGCGGCCCATCCGCATCACGCCATCGCCTGGCAGCGTTTGCAAGCGTTCGAGGGCAAGCTGCACAGCGTGCCGCGCGATGCGGCCCGGCACGCGCTGCGCGAACCGGCGCCCGCCGCCTACCTGAATCGCCGCCGTGCCCTGAAGCTGCTGGCCGTGCTGCTGCCCGTGGGCGGCATGGCGTACATGCTGCGCGGCACGGATGCCTGGCAAGTGGCCACGGCCGGCCACGGCACGGCCACGGGCGAGATCCGCGAGATTACCTTGCCTGACGGTACGCGCGTCATGCTCGCCTCCGCTTCCGCCATCGACGTGCGTTTCGACGCCAGCGAGCGCTTGCTGATCCTGCGCAGCGGCGAAATCCTCGTTACCACGGCGCACGACCCGGACCCGGCACAGCGGCCGTTCCGCGTGCAGGGCCGCCACGGCACGGTACAGGCGCTGGGCACGCGTTTTACCTTGCGACAAGACGAACACACGTCGCGCGTGGCCGTCTTCGAGGGCGCCGTCGAAATACGCCTCGCGCATGCGCCCGGCCACGCCGTGGGCATCGCCACGGGCTACAGCGCCATCTTCTCGGCGGACATCGTGCAATCGGCCGCCCCCGTGCCGGCCAGCGCCGCGGCCTGGACGAAGGGCGTGCTGGTGGCCGACAACATGCGCCTGGACGAGCTGCTGGCGGAACTGGCCCGCTATCGCCCCGGCTTGCTGCGCTGCGACCCGGCCGTCGCCAGCTTGAGCGTCAACGGCGTGTTTTCCCTGCGCGACACGGATCGCGCGCTGCATAACCTGGCGCTGGCCTTGCCCGTGCAAATCCTCGCGCGCACGCGCTACTGGGTGACGGTGCAAGCCATACCCCAGGCCGCTGCCTGACAATTTTCCGGGCCCGATTGAGGGTTTTGCATTCTCGTTCGGGATATAGGGTGAGAGCCACCCTTATCCATTGACCTTATGCACGTTTTTTCCCGTTTTTCCCATGCGTAGCCAACGCCGCGAGCCCGGCCCGATCAGCCGGATACTGCACCCCATCCGCGGACGCCTGATCGCCGCCGCCGTGCTGGCCGGCACGGGATCCATGCTCACTCTGGTGCCGCTGGCCGGCATCGCGCAGATCGCGCAAATCGCCATGGCCCCCGCGCTGGCGCCGGGCGCTGTGTGGCAGATCATCGTCGCCAGCGTCGTCTGCCTGTTCCTCGGCATGGCCCTGATGTCGCTGGGAGAACTGGCCGCGCACCTGGCCGACAACCGCCTCACGCATCGATTGCGCCTGCAAGCCATGCAGCGCCTGGGACAGGTGCCGCTGGGCTGGTTCACCAGCCGGGCCTCGGGCGAGGTCAAGCAGGCGATGCAGGACGACATCAATACCCTGCACAGCCTCACGGCGCACTTCTATACGACAACGGGGCGCGCCGTGGGCGCCATCGCCATCTCCGTCGTGTATCTATTCGCCATGGATTGGCGCCTGGCCCTCATCGCCATCCTGCCGTTTCCCGGCTTCTTCCTGTTCTTCGGCCGCGCCATGAAAGCCAGCGGCGGCAACATGGAGCAATTCGTCGCCGGCATGGGGCGCATCAATAATGCCGTGGTGGAATTCGTCAACGGCATTCCCGTGGTCAAGGCGTTCGGCGCCACGGGACGCGCGCACGGCAGCTACCGCGCGGCCGTCGATGCGTTTGCCGAGGCGTTTGCCGCGTTTACCCGTCCGCTGGTCGGCTCGATGGCGAATGCCAACGCGCTGATCGCGCCCGTCGCCGTGCTGGGCGTGGTGGTGCTTGCCGGCACGGCCTTCGTGGCCCTGGACTGGATGGCGCCCGTCGATATCCTGCCGTTCGCCCTCGTGGCGCCCGGCATTTCCGCGCCCATGCTGCTGCTGCATTACCTGACGCATGACCTCAACAACGCCACGGGAGCGGCCCAGCGCGTGCAAGCCTTGCTCGATACGCCCGTGCTGGCGCAGCCGGCGCCGGATGAGCAGCAGTTGCCCGACGGCACGGAGATCCGCCTGGAAGGCGTCGGCTATGCCTACGATGGACACAACAAGGTGCTGTCGGATATCACGCTGACCTTGCAGCCCGGCACGGTGACGGCCATCGTCGGCGCTTCCGGTTCCGGCAAGTCGACCCTGGCGCGGCTGCTGCTGCGCTTTTTCGACCCGACCGAGGGGCGCATCACCCTGGGCGGCGTCGACCTGCGGCACATCGCCACGCCCGAGTTGTACCGGCGCATCGGTTTCGTGCTGCAGGAAGTGCGCCTGATCCACGCCAGCGTGCGCGAGAACATCGCGCTGGGCCGGCCATCGGCCAGCATGCAAGAGATCGAACAGGCGGCGCGCCTGGCAAATATCCATGAACGCCTCCTGGCCTTGCCGCGCGGCTACGATTCCGTCATCGGCGAAGATGCGCAATTGTCCGGCGGCGAGTTGCAGCGCGTAAGCATCGCGCGTGCCGTGCTGCTCGACCCGTCCGTGCTGGTGCTCGATGAAGCGACGGCCGCGGCCGATGCGGAAAACGAGGTGGCGATCCAGGACGCGCTGTCGCGCTTTGCCCGGGACCGCACCCTGCTCATCATTGCGCACCGGCTCGACACGGTGATGCATGCCGACAACATCGTCGTCGTCGAGAACGGCGCCATCGTCGAACAGGGCAGCCATGCCGGCTTGCTCGCCGACAAGGGCCGCTATGCGCAACTGTTGGCGCTGGGCGGCTATCCGGATTTCCAGGAAGACGCGGTGCTGCCATGCTGAAAACGTTTATTCAACTGCTGGGCGATGACGCGCCCGTGTTCCGCCGCTACTGTGCCATGGCGCTCGCGTATGGCGTGCTCAGCGGATTGACCATCACGGCGCTGGTGCTGGCCCTGGGCCGCCTGCTGGGTGGCGACGTGGGTGGCGCGGCCCTGTGGCTGCTGGTGCTGCTGGCCGGGCTGGTTGCCTGCTGGGCCTGGCGGCGCCAGGTAGAAAAGGCCGGCGTGCGCGTGGGAGTGACGGTGCTGCAAGGGGCGCGCCAGCGCCTGGGCGACCACGTGGCGCGCCTGCCCGTCGGCTGGTTCACGCCGGACAACACGGCAAAACTGGGCCACGTCATCACGCAAGGCATGATGAATGTGGCCCAGCTGCCCGCCCACGTGTTGACGCCCGTCATCTGCGGCGCCGTCACGCCCGTCGTGATGGTCGTCGCGCTGTTCGCGCTGCACTGGCAGCTGGGTCTCATCGCGCTGCTGGCGCTGCCCCTGCTGGCCGGCGCCTTGCGGCTCACCGCGTACCTGGGCCAGCGCGCCGACGATGCCTATCACCACCATTTTGCCCAGACCAGCCAGCGCCTCGTTGAGTTTGCGCAAGCGCAATCCGTCTTGCGCGCATTCAATGGCAACGGCAGTGGTGCAGCTGACGGCGGCACGCGTTTCCTGCAGCAAGCGATCGACGCGCAGCGCCACGCGGGCACGCGGCTCATTTACCTGTCTGCGCTGTCGTCCGTGCTCAACGCCTGGACCGTGCAAGCCATCTTTGCCGCCTTGCTGGCCGCCGCCGCGCTGTGGCTTGACAGCCTGGCGGGCGGTGCTGCCGGCGCGGGCGACGCCATCGCCGTCATCGTGGCCTTGCTGCTGGTGGTGCGCTTTGTCGACCCGCTACAGGAAGTGGCCAGCTATGGCGAAGTGCTGCGCGGCGCGCGCGGCCCGCTCGACGCGGCGCGCGATATTTTTGCCGTGCAGCCGCTGCCGGAAGCAGACAAGCCGCAAGCGCCGCGCGACGGCGCCGTCGAATTGCGCGGCGTAGGTTTTCGCTATGCACAGGATCAGGCCGACGTCTTGACGAGCATCAACCTTCAGATTGCGCCGGGCAGCATGACGGCGCTGATCGGCGCGTCCGGCTCCGGCAAGACGACCCTGGTGCGCGTGATCGCGCGCTTTTTTGACGCCAGCGCAGGCGCGGTGCTGGTGGGCGGCGTCGATGTGCGCGATATGTCCAGCGAGCAATTGGCTGGCCAGATCAGCCAGATATTCCAGGACAGTTATCTGTTCCAGGGCAGCATCGGCGACAACATTCGCATCGGCAAGCCCGGCGCCACCGATGCCGAGGTGCTGGAAGCGGCGCGGCAGGCGGGCGTGGCCGAGATCATCGCCCGCCTGCCGCAGGGACTCGATACCCTGGTCGGCGAGGGCGGCGCGCGCCTGTCCGGCGGCGAACGCCAGCGCATCGCGATTGCCCGCGCCTTGGTCAAGGATGCGCCGATTTTGCTGGTCGATGAGGCGACGGCCGCGCTTGACGCGGAAAACCAGGCCGCCATCGCCGAAGCGCTGGCGCGGCTGCGCGGCAAGCGCACGGTGATCGTCATCGCCCACCAGTTGTCGACGGTGGCCATGGCCGACCAGATCGTCGTGCTGGACGGTGGCACGATCCGCGAGCAGGGCGCGCCAGCCACCTTGCGTGCGCAGCACGGCCTGTACGCGCACTTCCTGGCCCAGCGCCAGGAGGCCAAGGGCTGGCGCATCGCCGCGCCCGCCCGCCAGGCAGGCACGGAGTCCCGCATTTGACACGCGCGCGTCTGTTCTTCGTCTTCTTCCTGCTGTGCTGCGCGTCCTTGCTGGTGGGCGCTAGGCAGATGGAGTGGGCACAGTTGTTGTCCTCGTCCGGCGCGCCGTCCGCCGATGCATGGCTGACCCTGACGGCCAGCCGGCTGCCCCGCCTGGCGGCATTGGTGCTGACGGGCGTGGGCCTGTCCGTGTGCGGCGTCATCCTGCAGCACATCGTGCGCAACAAATTCGTTGAACCGGCCACCTCGGGCGGTCTCGACGCGGCCAAGCTGGGCATTCTCGTGGCGCTCACCGTGGCGCCCGCGGCGGGCACGGCCGGCAAGATGGCGTTCGCGCTGGCCTTCTGCTTTGCCGCCAGCCTCGTGTATGTGGCCCTGATCCGCCGCATCCGCTTCAAGAATACGATACTCGTCCCCGTCATCGGCCTCGTGTATGGCGGCGTGCTGAGCGCCGTGGCCGAGTTTTATGCTTACCGCAACAACATCCTGCAAAGCATGCAGGGCTGGCTGCTGGGCGATTTCTCGAAGATCGTGCAGGGCAACTATGAAATCATTTATCTGATCCTGCCCATCGTTGCCCTGACGTATCTGTATGCGCAGCGCTTTACGGTGCTGGGCATGGGAGAGGGCATGGCCACCAGCCTGGGCTTGAACTATGGGGGCACGGTGGCGCTGGGCCTGATGCTGGTGGCCGTCACGGTGGCTGCCACGGTGATCACGGTGGGGGCGATCCCGTTTGTCGGGCTGGCCATCCCCAACCTGGTGGCCTTGCGCTACGGCGACAAGCTGGACCGCACCCTGCCCATCGTCGCGCTGGGCGGCGCGTCGCTGCTGCTGGCCTGCGACATCGCCGGGCGCTTGTTGATCTATCCATTCGAAGTGCCCATCGGCCTGACGGCAGGGGGCGTGGGGGGCGTGCTGTTCCTCATGTTGATCATCCGGGGGCGGCGATGAGGCGCCGTTTGAACCAGCGCATGCTCTGGCTGGCCGTGTTGGCCCTGGCGCTCGCTTTCCTTTTCATCGGCGCAAATCTGGATGTCGATTACGTCATTCCCAAGCGCATGTCGCGCCTGGCCGCCATCGTCATCGGCGGCGTTTGCGTGGCCGTGTCGTCGATTGTGTTCCAGACCATCGCCGGCAACCGCATCCTGACGCCGGCCGTCATGGGTTACGAAGCCGTGTATTTGCTGCTGCAATCGCTGCTGATCCTCGCGATGGGCATGCACAGCGTCGTGCTGCTGGGGCAGAACGGCAATTTTGTCGTGTCGATTGCGCTGATGCTCGCGTATTCCTGGGCCATCCACTATTGGCTGTTTCGTGATGGAAAGAACAACGTGTATTTCCTGTTGCTGCTGGGATTCGTGCTGACGATGGTGATCGGCACATTTACCCAGTTCATCCAGTTGCGCATCAGTCCCGGTGAATTTGCCATCTTGCAAGGATTCAGCCAGGCCTCGTTCAACAAGGCGCAGCCCGTGCAGTTGCTGTACTCGGCCGTGCTGGCGGGCGCCGCCTGCGTGGCCGTGCTGAAAACCTTGCCGGCGCTCGACGTGCTGGCGCTGGGGCGCGAACAGGCCAT
Source organism: Janthinobacterium sp. P210005 (assembly GCF_036231865.1). Classification (NCBI taxonomy): domain Bacteria; kingdom Pseudomonadati; phylum Pseudomonadota; class Betaproteobacteria; order Burkholderiales; family Oxalobacteraceae; genus Janthinobacterium; species Janthinobacterium sp. P210005. Next base: position 210,846 of record NZ_JAZARC010000002.1, on the reverse strand, counting down.
CTCGCTCGGTATCGATTACCGGCGCATGGTGCGGCTGCAGCTGGCGCTGATCGCCGTGCTGGTGGCGGTGTCGACGAGCTTGCTGGGACCGACGGCCTTCATGGGCATCTTTGTAGCGAACACGACTTACGCCCTGGCCCGCACGGCGCGCCATCGCGTCACCTTGCCGCTGGGCTGCGCCATCGCCATCGTCATCTTCCTGGCCGCCCAGTTGCTGGTCGAGCACGTTTTCAACTACCGGACCACCGTTGGCATCCTCGTCAACCTGGTGTGTGGCGCCTATTTCCTCGCGCTCATGGTCCGCACCCGAGGCACAGCATGATCCACGTCAAACAGATTGAAAAAAGCTACGGCGAAAAGCGCGTACTGGCCAAGGTCAGCGCGCAGTTTCCCAGGGGAAAAGTGACGTCCTTGATCGGCCCGAACGGCGCCGGCAAGACGACCTTGCTGATGCTCATCGCGCGTCTGCAGGAAGCGCAAGGCGGCGAGATTATGATAGACGGGCGCAGCATTGCAGCCATCCAGATCCGGGACTATGCGCGACTCGTGGCCACCCTGCGCCAGTCGCCCGATTTTCACTTGCGCCTGACGGTGGAAGAGCTGGTCGCCTTCGGCCGCTTTCCCTACAGCCGAGGCGCGTTGACAGAGCAGGACCGGCAAGCCATCGATGACGCCATCGCCTTCCTGTCGCTGGAGCATCTGCGCCTGGCGTATGTCGATGAGCTGAGCGGCGGCCAGCGGCAGATGGCCTTCCTGGCCATGACGATCGCCCAGCAGACGGATATTCTGCTGCTCGACGAGCCGCTCAACAACCTCGACATGAAGCATGCCGTGCAAATCATGCGCGCGCTGCGGCGCCTGTGCGACGAGCAGGGCCGCACGGTGATCCTGGTGATCCACGACATCAATTTCGCCGCCAACTATTCGGACCACATCGTCGCCATGCAGGGCGGCGCCGTGCGCTTTTCCGGCCCCGCCCACGAAGTCGTGACGGAAGAGCGCTTGCGCGCGCTGTACGACATCGATTTCCACATCGTGCGCAACGAGCGCGGCTGCGTCTGCAATTACTTTACCCCCACAGGAGCTTGAGATGATCTGGAACAAATCCCGCCGCGCGCTGGCCGTGCTGCTCGCCGCCATGGCCGCCCTGCAAGGCTGCACCGACAAGGCAGCCACGACGCCGTCAGCACCTGCCGCCTCCGCGTCACCGCAGGCGTTTGCGCCCATCACCATCGAGCACAAGCTGGGCACGACGGTGCTCAAGCAGCGCCCACAGAGGGTGGCCGTGCTCGACATGAACGAAGTCGATTTCCTCGACCAGCTGGGCGTGCCCGTGGCCGGCATGGTGAAGGATTACGTGCCGCATTTCCTCACCCGCTACAAGGATGACCAGGGCATCCGCGACCTGGGCGCCATCGTGCAGCCGAATCTCGAGCATATCCACGCGCTCCAGCCCGATTTGATACTGATGACGTCGATCCAGGCCAACCATTACAAGGAACTGAGCCAGATCGCGCCCACCTTGCATTTCGACGTGGATTACCAGAACAGCGAGAGCAAGCACATCGAAGTTGTCAAGCAACACTTGCTGACACTGGGACGCATCTTTGGCAAGGAAGACATTGCCAGCCGGAAAGCCGCGGAGCTCGACGCCAAGGTGGCGGATGCGCGCAAGGTGACGCAGGAGCGTCCCGAGAAGGCGCTCATCGTGCTGCATAACAACGGCGCCTTCAGCTCCTTCGGCGTGCGGTCACGCTACGGTTTTGTGTTCGATGCGCTGGGCGTGAAACCTGCCAGCTCGGCCATCGAGGCGGGCTTGCATGGCCAACCCATTTCCAGTGAGTTCATCCAGCAAGCCAATCCCGACATCATCTATGTGGTGGACCGCACGGCCGTGATGGAACACCGTCCCGTCATGACGGCCGAACAGATGGCCAATCCGCTGTTGCGCCAGACCAATGCCTGGAAGAACGGCCGCGTGGTCTTCGTCGATGCGGATGCCTGGTACATCACGGCGGCCAGCGTGACGTCGCTGAAACGGGTGATCGACGACGTGCTCAAGGGTTATCAGTGAGATAAATTATTTTCGTAATGAGTCGTATTTGCATTGAGGGTTTTGCCTTTTCGTTCGGGAGATAGGGTGAGAACAAGCAATCATCCCTTCTGAAAGGATTTACTTTATGACCCAACGCATGGCAACCCGCCATCTTCCCGCCTTGAACCTGAGTCGTATCGCCACCGCCGTGCAACTGGCGCTCATCACGGGCTTGACCGTGGGGGCGCTGGGCGTGGCGGCCCCGCCAGCGTACGCGCAAACGGGGGCGGGCCAGGCCCGGCAAGCGTTCAGCGTGCCGGCCGGTACGCTGGGCCTGGCGCTCAACACTTTCGCGGCCGAGGCGGGCGTCGAATTGACGGTCGAGGCTAGCTTACTGCAAGGCAAGAACAGCGCCGGCCTGTCCGGCAGCTACAGCGTGCCTGAAGGCTTTTATGAATTGCTGCGCGGCCATGGCTTGCAAGCCGTGCGCGAGGGCAATGGCAGCTACACGGTGCGCCGCGAACCGGCGCACAGCGCCGCCGCCGAAGCCGCCGCCACTATGCCGGCCGTAACGGTGTGGGGCAAGGGCAACAGCGTGACGGATGCCTACGCAGGCGGACAAGTGGCATCCGGCGGCCGCGTGGGATTTCTTGGCGACAAGGATTTCATGGAAACGCCGTTCAACACCATCAGCTATACGGATAAATTCATCGAAGACCGGCAGGCGCGCGACATCACCGACGTGATTTCCGCCGCCGACCCTACCGTCTTCAGCAGCGGCATGACGGGCATCATCGGCGAGAATTACTCGATACGGGGCTTCAGCTCGAATATCGGCGACGTTGCGTTTGGCGGACTGTACGGCATTTCGCCGTACTACCGCACGTCGCCTGAAATGTTCGAGCGCATCGAGGTGCTGAAAGGGCCATCGGCCTTGCTCAACGGCATGCCACCGGGCGGTTCCGTGGGCGGCAGCATCAACCTCGTGCCCAAGCGCGCGGGCGATGCGCCGCTGGCGCGCGTGACGGCGTCGTACATGTCGGATTCGCAATGGGGCGGGCATATTGATCTGGGCCAACGTTTTGGCGAGAATCAACAATTCGGCATCCGGGTCAACGGTGTCTACCGCGATGGCGACGGCGCCATCGACCACCAGAAAAAGAAGACCCGGCTCGTCTCGGTCGGGCTGGACTGGCGTGGCAATGGCGCGCGCCTGTCCGCCGACCTGTATCACAGCGAGGACCGCGCCGATGGCTTGAACCGGGGCGTCAACCTGGCCCCCGGCTTGCCCGTGCCGCGTCCGCCGAAAGCGGAAACCCTGCTCAATCCCAGCTGGGCGTTTTACGATACCAAGGACAAGGGCGCCATGCTGCGTGGCGAACTGGACTTGAACGCGCAAGTGATGGCGTATGCGGCCGTGGGGGCCAGCCGGGCCGACTACCAGTCGACGGGCGCGTATCTGATCCAGGTATTCAACACGGCCGGCGATTACCGCACCAACGTCGCCGACCTGGGCTTCGACGTGGAAAAACAGTCGGCGGAAGCGGGTTTTCGGGGCAAGTTGCGCACGGGCGACATCGGCCATCAATGGGCCGTCAACGCCACGTATTATCACCACACGGACAAGCAGTACGGCCGCCGCAATACCCTGGCGAAAGACTGGATCACGAACATCTACAATCCCGTCTGGGGCCCGGCGACGCGCTTCGACGCGCCGCAAATTTCCAAGGCGGAACTGCGCCTGGCCAGCTTTGGCCTGGTCGATACACTTTCCTTTGCGCAAGACACCGTGCAGCTGACGGTGGGCTTGCGCCGTCAGGAAGTGCTCAGCGATAACTTCAACATCAAGACGGGCGCGCGCACCTCGCGCTATGACGAAAGCGCCACCACGCCCGCCGTCGCCCTGCTGGTCAAGGCCAGCAAAACGGTGTCCTTGTACGGCAACTACATCGAAGGCTTGAGCCAGGGCGCCACGGCGCCGTTGACGGCCGCCAACTCGGGCGAGGTCTTTGCGCCGTACAAATCGAAGCAGGCGGAGCTTGGCGTCAAGGTCGACCTGGGCGAGTTCGCGCATACGGTCAGCGTGTATGAAATCAAGCGGCCCAGCAGCTATGTCGACCCGGTCAGCAATATCTTTTCCTTTGGCGGAGAACAACGCAACCGCGGCATCGACTGGGGCTTCTTCGGCTCGCCCCTGCGCGACGTGCGCCTGATGGGCGGCGTGGCGTATGTCGACCCGGTCTTGAGCAAGACCATGGGCGGCGCCAACCAGGGCAAGCAGGCGACGGGCGTGCCCAAGCTGCAAGCCAAGCTGGGCGTTGAGTGGGATACGCCCGCCATCCCTGGCGTGACCCTGACGGCGAACGCGACGGCGGCATCGAAGCAATACATCAATGCCGACAATTCGATGTCCGTGCCGGGCCGCACCGTGTTTGATCTGGGCGCCCGCTATGCGACGAAGGCGGCGGGCCGGCCCCTGACGGTGCGCGCCAGCGTGACGAACGTCGGCAACAGGGCGTACTGGGCGCTGCCGCAATGGACCAGCCTGGGCCTGGGCGCGCCGCGCACGGTCATGTTGTCGGCCACGACGGAGTTTTAAGCCGTCTTGTTATTACTCGTCCGGGCCCTGCGCCAGGCTGCTTGAACGTTGCCACGTCCACATCAGGCCGATGCCGGCCGAGGTGCCGCTGTTCTGGCGCAGCAGGGGGCTGGCGCGGTTGGCGGCGCCTGTGTAAGTATCGTAGCGTACAAAGGCAAAGGCGCGCCAGTCCCGCTGCAGCCGGTAGGAACCGCCCAGGCCCAGCCGCGTGAGCATCAGCCCGCTTTTTGCCGCATACGCGGGGCGCTGACCGGTGGCAAATGCGGAACTGACGCCATAAAAATAATCGTTGATGGCGGCATTGCCCAGCACGGCGCCCAGGCTGGCGTCCACATGCCAGGCCTGCTGCCCGCCTTGTAGCCCATACACGAGGCGCGGCTCGAAGGTGGTGCCTTGGCGGCGCAGGCCGCCGCGCGCTTCGATGACGGCGCGCAAGGGCAGCTCCAGCCCCAGGCGGCTGTGCCGCGTCGGCTCGGCCAGCTTGACTTTCAGGCGCGGGCCAAATTCCACCAGGGTACCCAGGTCCGGCATGCCGCGCCGGGCCGGCACGTCGCTGGATCTGGCCGGCAAGGACAGGGCAAAACCGATATCGAAATCGAATCGCTCCGTATTGAACAGGCGCGCGCCCACGCCGGAGCGGTCGGCGCGCAAGACTTTCCCGCGATAAATCAGATAGGGCAGGGCCAGGCTGCGCGTCGAGCGTTCGCTGGCGCCCGGATAGGCGGGCGTGACGGCCGTGCCGCCAAACACGCCCGCTTCCCATAAGGGCAGCGATAAGGGCAGCGGTGCTTCGACGGCGCGCGCCGGCGCCATGGCGGCGAGGAGGCTGGAGGCGGCCAGCAAGGGGCGTGCGATACTCATCGAGCAACTCCGCAAGGTTTGCCTGCCGGCAGCGATTCCAGGTCGACAAAGGCGCCCAGTGCCCACGATTGATGAAACCCCAGTTCATTGCGCACGGCCAAGGCTTCCGTCGCCTTGCCCTGGCGTTCATACAGGTCGATCAGGGCCTTGTAGCCGAGGGCGCTCGATTGTTTGCTGCGTTTCGCCAGCGCGATGGCCTGGCGGAAATGAAATTCGGCCGCATCGTAGCGGCAGGCCCCGCTGGCGGCGCGTCCCGCCTGGTGGTGCAGCCGTGCTTGCCAAGCGAGATCGCCGTGGCCCAGTTCGACGTTCCCGACGGCGTCCGCGTAGTTGCGCATGGCTTGTGTCCAGTCGCCCTGGCTGGCCGCTTCACGCCCCCATTGTTCCTGTTGCGCCGCCGTGCGCAGTTCGATTTGCGTGGCGCAGGCATTGAGCGCCATCAAGACGAGCGGCAGGAGGAGGCAAGACCGGATGGGCGGCAGTGTGGACATGGCGCCACTGTAGCGCAAGGGAAGGCGCGCACGTTTGCGCGATACGCATGAATTCGGGATTTGCCCCGGCATGGATGACATATAATTTGCACACGACTTTGTTATTTTTGACAGTACACCTCACGGGAGCACCATGTTTTCACGCAAATTCCATTCTTGTGCACAGCTGATGCTGGCTACCATGCTGATGGGCTTTATCGCCGCTTCCCCCGCGCGCGCGCAGCAGGCGGCCGTCAAATTGCCGAATGTGGTGATCCTGGCCACGGGCGGCACCATCGCCGGCAGCGGCGCCGACAGCACCACCACCGTCGGCTACACCTCGGCTACCGTGGGTGTCGAGCGCCTGATCGCGGCCGTGCCGGAATTGAAAAAAGTGGCGAACGTGAAAGGCGAGCAAGTGTTCCAGATCGCCAGCGAAAGCATGGGCAATAGCCACTGGCTGGCCCTGGCCAAGCGCATCAACGTGCTGCTGGCCTCGAGCGATGTCGATGGCGTGGTCGTCACGCACGGCACCGACACCATCGAGGAAACGGCGTACTTCCTGAACCTGACCGTGAAGAGCCATAAACCGGTGGTGGTGGTGGGCGCCATGCGTCCATCGACGGCCATCTCGGCTGACGGCCCCATCAACCTATACAACGCCGTGATGCTGGCGGGCAGCAAGGAAGCCGTAGGCAAGGGCGTCTTGGTGGCCTTGAACGACCAGATCAACGCCGCGCGCGAAGTGACCAAAACCAATACATCGACCACGGACACCTTCAAGTCGCCGGAACTGGGCATGCTCGGCTACATCCAGGGCAGCAAGGCCTTTTTCTACCGCCAGTCGACGCGCAAGCACACGCTGGAGTCGGAATTTGACATCAGCAAGCTCGATGCCTTGCCGCAAGTGGACATCGTCTACGGCTACGCCAACATGAACCGCGTCGGCATGGACGCCTTCATCGCCGCCGGCGCCAAGGGCATCATCCACGCGGGCGTGGGCGATGGCAGCGTGGCCGCGCAAATGAAGCCGGCCCTGGTGGAAGCGCGCCAGAAGGGCGTGCTGATCGTGCGTTCGAGCCGCGTCGGCCAGGGCATCGTGGCGCGCAATGGCGAAGCCAACGACGATGAACTCGACAGTGTCGTATCCGACACCCTGAACCCGCAAAAAGCCCGTATCCTGCTGATGCTGGCCTTGACCAAAACCAATAGTACGCAAGAAATCCAGCGTATTTTCTACACGTATTGATCGCCGTCACGCCGGCCCGGCCACTGCGGCTGGGCTTGGCGGATTTACGCTTGCCCGCTTTGCTGCCATACTTCGTTTTTGAATAACTTCCTGGCTGAAGCAGCAACACTGTTCCTTCTCCCCTGTCCATGGCTATCCTGTCCGACATCATCCTGTATCCGATCAAATCGTGCGCCGGCATCCATTTGCGTGAGGCGGTCCTGACGCGCTCAGGGCTGATGAGCGAATACGTGTTCGACCGCGAATGGATGGTGGTGGACGAGCACGGCCGTTTCCTGACGCAGCGCGAACATCCGCGCATGGCGCTGATCGTGCCGTCCATCAAGGCCACCACCCTGGAATTGCGCGCGCCGGGCATGTTGCGGCTGGAAATCGAGCTGGGCTTGCCGCATCCGCAACTGGCGCCCATGCTGGACGTGCAAGTGTGGGACGATACCGTGCGCGCCTACGATTGCGACGACGTCACGGCCACCTGGTTTACCAACGCCATCGGCGTGCCGTGCCGCCTCGTGCGCTTTCACCCGGACGTGGTGCGCGCCACCAGCACGAAGTGGACGGATGGCGTGGCCGCCTCGACCATGTTTGCCGATGGCTATCCGGTGCTGATCGCCGGCAGCGCCTCGCTAGCCGACGTCAATGACAAGCTGCGCGTCGCCGGCCGCGAGGCCTTGCCGATGAACCGTTTCCGTCCCAATCTCGTCATCGGCGATATCGGCGCCTTCGAGGAAGACTACGCCGACTTCCTGCAATTCGGCGCAACCGTGTTAAAACCCGTCAAGCCGTGCTCGCGCTGCCCGATTCCGTCGGTGGACCAGGCCACGGGCGTGCCCGGACCGGACCCGCTCGACGTCATGCATGGCTACCGCGCCAAGCCCGAGCTTGACGGCGCCATCTGCTTCGGCATGAACGCCATCGTCACCGAAGGCGGCGATGAGCGTATCGTAGTGGGGCAGGACATCGGTTTCGAACTGGCATTTTAAGCATGGCGCCCGCACAGAAGGGTTTAAGGTTTCTATGAATCAAGCAATACCGCCGGACCCGCGCATTGCCAGCCTCGAAGCCGAAAACCAGGCCTTGCGGGCGCGCATGGCTTTCCTGTTGGAACAGGTCGAGCGCAACCACGACATCATGTGCCGCCACCAGGCGTTTGATCTGGAAATCGTCGGCGCGTCCACGTTTCCCGAGCTGATCGGCACCATTTTCCGCACCTTGCCCGTGATTTCCGACCTCGACGGCGTCACTTTGAGCCTGCTCGACGAGGATGACGATATCGTGCTGGTGATGGAAAAGCTGGGCGTCGATTTCAGCGCCTTCCCGCAGTTGCTGTTCGTACATGCCGTGGCGGAGCTGGGCTTTGCCCCGTCGGTACCCGTGGCCGAGGGCGAAGCGGCCTTGCCGCCGCTGCCGCTGCTGGGCGCCTTTGATGCCGCCGTGCATGGCCCGCGTTTCCCGGGCATCGGTTCGCCCTTGCGCAGCGTGGCCCTGGTGCCCTTGCTGCGCAACAAGCGCCTGATCGGCAGCCTGAACCTGGCCAGCAGCGACGTGACGCGCTTTACGCCCGTGCTGGGCACGGATTTCATCAAGCACATGGCATCCATCATCGCCATTTGCCTGGAAAACGTGATCAGCAATGAAATGCTGAAATACATCGGCTTGACCGATTCCTTGACGGGCGTCTACAACCGCCGTTATATCGACCGCCGGCTGCTGGAAGAAATCGCCCGCGCGCGGCGCCAGAATTATTGCATTTCATGCATGTATATCGATATCGACCATTTCAAGCTGGTCAATGACACCTATGGCCACCAGGGTGGCGATGAAGTGCTGCGCGAAGTGGCCACGCGCATCCGCACGGAATTGCGCCGTTCCGATGCGCTGGGCCGCTTCGGCGGCGAGGAATTCGTCGTGCTGCTGATCGACGCCGACCTCGACAGTGCGACGTTCGTTGCCGAACGCATCCGCGCCAGCATCGCCGGCACCATGTTCGACTTGCCGGGCAGCGCGCAAGCGTGGGTCAGCGTCTCGATCGGCGTGGCCAGCCTGGAAGCGGACGCGGCGCTGCTACCGATCGAAACGGTGGCGCAGCAACTGGTGGCGCACGCCGATCAGGCCCTGTACCAGGCCAAGGCCGATGGCCGTAACAAGGTCATCAGCTGGCAGGCACCGTCCGAATAGTTATTTCAATAGTAATGTTTCTGCTTTGGCCACGGCGTCGGCCGTGCCGCGCAGCACCACCACGTCGCCGCTGGCCAGCTGCGTCTCGGGGGTGACGTCGAGGCGGCCGCGGCCGCGGCGGATGGCCGTGACAAACGCGCCGCAGCCGGCCACGTCGATCGCACTCAAGGGCAAGTCCACGCAATGCGCGCCGTCGCTGACGGTGACCGTATGCAGGCGTTCCAGCTCGGCATCGTCGCCCGCATCGCTGGAACCGTGGAAATAGCCGCGCAGCGAGGCATAACGCTCCTCGCGCGCGGCCTGCACGCGGTGCACCACGCGGCGCAGGGGCACGCCCATCATGATCAGCGCGTGCGAAGCGAGCATCAGGCTGCCTTCCATCAATTCCGGCACCACTTCGGCCGCGCCTGCCTTCTTCAGCTGGTCGAGGTCGGTATCGTCGTGGCTGCGCACGATGACGGGCAAGGTGGGCGCCATTTCGTTGAGTAAATGCAATAATTTCAGTGCCGAAGGCGTGTTGGCGTACGTGATTACCACGGCGCTGGCCCGGTAGATACCGGCCGCCACCAGGCTTTCGCGCCGGCCCGCGTCGCCGTACGAGACATGCGCGCCGGCCAGCTGCGCTTCCTGCACCCGTTCCGGGTCCAGGTCCAGCGCGTGGTATTCGATCTTTTCTTCCGCCAGCAGGGTGGCCAGGCTTTGCCCGCTGCGTCCGAAGCCGGCAATCAGCACGTGTTTCTGCGACGCCATGGTGCGCGTGGCGATCTTCGTCAACGCCAAGGATTGCATCATCCAGTCGTTGGCCGCCAGTTTCATGACGATGGCGTCGGACTTGGCGATGAGGAAGGGCGCCACCAGCATCGACAGCACCATCGACGCCAGCACCACCTGCACGACGAACGGGTCCATCAGCTTGATGCCGCCTGCCAGGTTCAGCAGCACAAAGCCGAATTCGCCAGCCTGCGCCAGGCCCAGCCCCGTGCGCAAGGCTACGCCGTTGCTGGAGCCGAACAGCCGGGCCAGGCCCGCGATCAGGGCGAATTTCAGCAGCACGGGGCCGCACAGCAAGAGCAGCACGAGCCACCAGTTGTCGAGCACCACGCGGATATTGAGCAGCATGCCGACGGTGATGAAGAATAGGCCCAGCAGCACGTCGCGGAAGGGCTTGATATCCTCTTCCACCTGGTGCTTGAATTCCGTCTCGGAAATGAGCATGCCGGCAACAAAGGCCCCCAGGGCCAGCGACAATCCTGCCCGTTCCGTGATCCACGCCGCCCCCAGGGTAATCAGCAGCAGGTTGAGCATGAACAACTCTTGCGAGCGGCGCTTGGCGACGATGGTCAACCAGCCGCGCACCATCTTCTGGCCGATGAACAGCAGCAAAATGAGCGCCACCAGGGCCTTGCCGCCTGCCCAGGCCAGGGTTTCGGCCAGGTTGTCCGAATCGCGGGTGAGGGCGGGAATCAGGATCAGCAGGGGCACGACGGCCAGGTCCTGGAACAGCAGGATGCCGATGATCTTGCGGCCGTGTTCGCTTTCCAGTTCCAGCCGCTCCGTGAGCATTTTCGAGACGATGGCCGTCGACGACATGGCCAGCGCGCCGCCCAGGGCGAACGCGGCTTGCCAGCTCAGGTGGATGTAGGCGGACAGGTAGCGGGCGACAAACCAGCCGAAGACGACGGTGGCGATGATGGTGGTGACCACCTGCGCCATGCCGAGGCCGAAGACGATGCGCCGCATGGCGAGGAACTTGGGTAGAGAAAATTCGAGCCCGATGGAAAACATCAGGAAGACGACGCCGAACTCGGCCAGGGTGTGGCTGGCCTCGTTTTCCGCCGCCAGGCCCAGCGCGTGGGGGCCGATGACGATGCCGACGGCCAGGTAACCCAGCATGGGCGGCAAATGCAACATTCTGAAAGCGACCACGCCCAGCACGGCGCTGCCGAGTAACATCAGGGTCAGTTCAAGCGAGGAAAACATGGGTTGCCCGGTACGGTCAATGGAAATCGTTGTTTGTTGTGACTGGCAAGTTTTTTGCTTTCCTAATTCGTTTATACTTTGGGCATGAGTGTAACCCATGAAAAAACAATGCTGAAAGCTTTTGATCGAATTGACATGCAAGCGACGACCGAGCGCGCTGTCGTGCTGGCCCGCACCACCTTGCAGATCGAGTCCGACGCCATCGTTGCGCTGCATGCGCGCCTGGCCACGGACGACAGCGTCGGCCGCGCCGTGGCGATGTTGCTGCAATGCAAGGGAAGAGTCGTCGTCTCCGGCATCGGCAAGTCCGGCCATATCGCGCGCAAGATTGCCGCCACCCTCGCTTCCACCGGCACGCCGGCCCTGTTCGTGCATCCGGCCGAAGCGGCCCATGGCGACCTGGGCATGGTCACGTCGGACGATGCTTTTATTGCCATATCGTACTCCGGCGAATCATCGGAACTGATGGCCATCATGCCCGTCGTCAAGCGCATGGGCGGCGTGCTGATTTCCATGACGGGCAAGCCCAATTCGAGCCTGGCGCAATTGGCCGACGTGCACCTGGATATTTCTGTTGAGAAAGAAGCCTGTCCGCTGAACCTGGCGCCGACGGCCAGCACCACCGTCACCCTGGCCCTGGGCGACGCGATCGCCGTGGCCTTGCTCGACTTGCGCGGCTTCAAGGAAGAAGATTTCGCCCGCTCGCACCCGGGCGGCGCCCTGGGCCGCCGTTTGCTCACGCACGTGCATGACGTCATGCGCAGCGGCGAACGCGTACCCAAGGTGCCCGTGGACGCTTCCTTGCTGCAGGCGCTGGAGGAAATGACGAAGAAAGGCATGGGCATGACGGCCGTCGTCGACGCGGACAACCGTCCCGTGGGCGTGTTTACGGATGGCGATCTGCGCCGCATGTTTGAGCGCGTGCAGGATTTCACGCAAGTGGCGATCCGCGACGTCATGCATGCGCAGCCGCGCAGCATCGCGCCCGAACGCCTGGCCGTCGATGCCGTGGCCGTGATGGAGCAGTTCCGCATCAACCAGATGCTGGTCGTCGATGCCGACGGCAAGCTGGTGGGCGCGCTGCATATCCATGATCTGACGCAAGCGAAGGTGATCTGATGGACAGCGTGGCGGACAACCTGGCGCGGGCGGCCAAGGTCAAACTGATGATCTTTGACGTCGATGGCGTGCTCACCGACGGCAGCCTGCATTTCGGCCCGGACGGCGAGATGATGAAAACGTTTAATGTGTATGATGGCCTGGGCATCAAGCTGCTGCAGGAATCGGGCGTGCAGACGGCCATCATCAGCGCGCGCCGCTCGGCCATCACGGCGCGCCGCGCGCAAGACCTGGGCATTACCCATGTGCACCAGGGCGGCCACGACAAGCTGACGCCGTTTCGCGAATTGCTGGCGCTGACGGGCTTGACGGAAGAGCAATGCGGCTATATCGGCGACGACGTCATCGACGCGCCCATCCTGAAGCGCGTGGGCTTTGCCGTCAGCGTGCCGGGCGGGCGTCCGGAGGCGCAGGGCCTGGCGCACCATGTGACGCAGGCTGGCGGCGGCCGCGGCGCGGTGCGCGAGATCTGCGAATTCCTGCTGCGCGCCCAGGACAACTATGCGCGCGTCATGGCGCCGTTCCTGGAGTGAGGCGCGCCGCCTCGCCAGTGACCTTTGAAAGAGTGAAGCCCTATGCGTAAGCCAGGAGGCGCCCATCGCTGGCGCATGATTTTTACCGTGCTGGGCGCGGTTGTCGTCGCGCTGGGCAGCTTTTGGCTGCTCGAGGTGATGAACAAGAATGGCCAGGACATCACGGCCAGCAAGCATCTGGATGAACCCGACTATTTCATCACCAATTTCAGCATGGTGCGCATGGACTTGACGGGCAAGCCCAGCTATATCGTGTCGGGCACCAAGCTCACGCATTATCCGCTGGACGATTCGTCCGATATCGACCAGCCCTTCGTGCGCAAGCTCACGCCAGGCATGCCGCCGATGAACATGAATGCGGAATTGGCGCATATCGACCAGGACAATACCCGGCTGCAACTGCACCGCAAGGTCGTGATCGACCGCGTGGCCAGTCCGAAGGCGCAGAACCTGACGGTCAAGACGGAAGCGCTGACGGTGTTCCCGGACGAGGAAAGAATGGAAACGGACGTGCCTGTCGATATCCTGACGGGCGCCTCGCGCATCAATGGCGTCGGCATGAAGGCGAATAACGCCACCGGCGTGGTGGAAGTGCAGAATGCGCTGCGCATGGTCCTCCCGCCGAAACCGCGCCCGGCCGCGGCGGCAAAATGACAGAATGAAACAAGGAAACCATACTATGAAGAACATCTTGCTGTTGACCGTATTTTCGCTGGCCATCATGGGCGCGGCGCATGCCGAGAAGGCCGATTCCGAGAAGGAAGCCGTCATCACGGCACGCAGCGGCCACGTCGATGACGTCAAGCAGGTGCGCACCCTGACGGGCGACGTCGTGCTGGTCAAGGGGACCCTGACCATGAAGGCGGGCCGGGCCCTGATCACGGAAGACCCGCAAGGCTACCAGTTCATCACCTTCTGGGCCGATCCCGGCAAGCTTGCGACCTTCCGCCAGAAGCGTGATGGCGCGGGCGACCTGTGGGTCGAAGGCGAAGCGGAGCGCGTGGAATACGACAACAAGACGGAAGTGGTGAAACTGTTTTCCAGAGCCAAGCTGACGCGCCTGGAAGGCGCGAAAGTCACCGATGTGGCCAATGGCGCTTTCATCTCGTATGACAGCCGCAAGGAAGAATTTGCGATGGAAAATTCCAACAGCGGCACCAGCACCGCCGATGGCGGCAGCGTGCGCATGGTGATCCAGCCGAAGACCAAGGCGCCGGCAGCGGAGAAAGCGCCGGCCACGCCCGCGCCAGGAAAGAAATAATGGAAAATACACGTTGCGGCAGCACCCTGATCGTTCGCGGGCTGCAAAAAACCTATGGCAAGCGGCAAGTCGTGCATGATGTTTCGCTGCAAGTCGAATGCGGCGAAGTGGTGGGCTTGCTGGGCCCGAACGGCGCCGGCAAGACCACCTCGTTCTACATGATCGTCGGCCTGGTGCCGTCCGATGGTGGCAGCATCGATATCAGCGGCGTGGATATCTCCAGCCTGCCGATCCACCGCCGTGCGCAGATGGGCCTGTCCTACCTGCCGCAGGAAGCGTCCGTCTTCCGCAAGCTGACGGTGGAAGACAATATCCGCGCCGTGCTGGAAATCCAGACCGTCGAAGGCCGCCCGCTGACGAAGGCCGAGATCGAGGAGCGGCTGGATAAATTGCTGGCCGACTTGCAGATTGAAAAGCTGCGCGAGAACCAGGCGCTGTCCCTGTCCGGTGGCGAACGCCGCCGCGTGGAAATCGCCCGCGCGCTGGCCACCGATCCCCGTTTCGTGCTGCTCGACGAGCCGTTCGCCGGCGTCGATCCGATCGCCGTGATCGAGATCCAGCGCATCGTGCGTTTCTTGAAGGAGCGCAATATCGGCGTGCTGATCACCGATCATAATGTGCGTGAGACGCTGGGTATTTGCGACCGCGCCTACATCATCAACCAGGGCTCGGTGCTGGCGTCGGGACGCCCCGACGACATCATTGCGAACGAGTCGGTACGCCGGGTCTATCTGGGCGAACACTTCCGCATGTAAGCCAATGAAACAATCATTGCAGCTGCGCACTTCGCAGCACCTGGCACTGACGCCGCAGTTGCAGCAATCGATACGCCTGTTGCAATTGTCTACTCTGGAATTGCACCAGGAACTCGAGCAATTGCTGACGGACAATCCCTTGCTCGAACGCCTCGATGATCCGCTCGACCGCTCGCTGCGCCTGCTGTCCGACGGGGCCTTGAGCTCCACGGCCGCACCGGCCGAAGCGCCGCCCCAGCCACCAGGCCAGGAGGCGCCCGTAGCGCCGGCCGAAGCGGAAGCGTTTGACGGCGAGGGGGGCGACAGCCCGGCCGCCGCGGATGGCGGCGACAGCGACTGGAGTGAGGCGAGCCGGGGCAAGGCGCCCGACGACGAAGATTCGCGTCCGCAATTGGAGGCCCATCACTGCACTCTGCGCGAACACCTGATGGAGCAGATGCGCGTGACGGTGCTCGAATTGCGCGACCGCGCGCTGGTCGAGCTGATCATCGACGCGCTCGACGACAATGGCTACCTGGAAGAGTCGCTCGACGACATCCTGGCGCGCCTGCCGGAAGAGCTGGAAATCGACGCCGACGAGATGCGCACGGCCTTGTCGCTGCTGCAAAGTTTCGATCCGCCGGGCGTGGGCGCGCGCAACGCGTCCGAATGCCTGGCTCTGCAAATCAAGCGCTTGCCGCACATCGCCATGGTGACGCGGCGCATGGCCCTCGTGATCGTGGAAAAGCACCTGGCCTGGTTTGCCCAGCGCGATTTCAACAAGCTGAAAAAAGCCCTCGATTGCGACGATGAAGACTTGCGCGAAGCGCAGACGGTGATTCGCCAGTGCAATCCGCATCCGGGCGCCGTGTTCGCCTCGGACGTTTCCGATTACGTGGTGCCCGACGTCGTCGTCAAGCGCGCGCGCAATGGCTGGCAAGTGACCTTGAACAACGACGTCATGCCGCGCCTGCGCGTCAACGCCATGTACGCCAACTTGCTCAAGCAGGGCAAGGGGGAGGGCGCCATGGGCGCACAGTTGCAGGAGGCCAAGTGGCTGATCAAGAACATGCGCCAGCGCTTCGACACGATCCTGCGCGTGGCACAGGCGATAGTAGAAAGACAAAAGAACTTTTTCTCGCATGGGGCCGTTGCCATGCGCCCCCTTGTGCTCCGTGAAATAGCTGATACACTGGGTTTACACGAGAGTACTATCTCGCGGGTAACAACTCAAAAGTACATGCTGACCCCGCACGGCATGTTCGAGTTGAAATATTTCTTTGGTAGCCACGTCGCCACCGAAGCGGGGGGCGAAGCGTCATCGACGGCGATACGGGCATTGATCGTGCAACTGACAGGAGCAGAAGACCCTAAAAATCCTTTATCCGACAGTAAGATTGCGGACATGCTGGGGGAACAAGGCATGGTGATTGCGCGACGTACTGTTGCCAAATACCGGGAAGCATTAAAAATTCCGCCAGTGAGCCTGCGTAAGTGTTTGTAAGTTTTTTTCGGTTCCTCTGCGGGCCGGATAGGATGGACCGCACGAACCCGATCATCTTTAGGAGTGTGTATGAATCTCACCATCAGCGGACATCATCTCGAAGTGACACCAGCCATCCGTGAATACGTACAAACGAAGCTGGAGCGCGTGAAACGTCATTTCGATCAAGTCATCGATATCGCCGTGATTCTGACCGTGGATAACCTCAAAGAGAAAGAAAAACGTCAAAAGGCTGAAGTCAACCTGCGTTTGAGCGGCAAGACTGTCTATGTGGAAAGCTTGGCGCACGACCTGTACGCCGCGATCGATACGCTGATCGACAAGCTCGATAGGCAAGTGATGAAATACAAAACCAAAGTGCAAGGGCACGGTAAAGAGGCGATCAAGCATCTGCCAGACAACTCCGAGGAAGAAGCCGTCGTCGCCGTCTAAGGCCACCCGCTTCCAGCAGTTGTGATCAACTAAGGGCGCACATTGCGCCCTTTTTTGCGCCCAGCGGAACGCAATGTTCCCCGCGCAGGCATTAGAATATTCGCACTTTCACTTCTTTCCTGCCTGCCATGAGCGACTTCGTCCAGACTTCCATCCGCAACCGCACCGGGCACATCGTGCTCGACCGTCCGAAAGCCTTGAATTCCCTGTCGCTGGAGATGGTGCGTGCCCTGAGCGCGGCCCTGCTGGCCTGGCGCGACGATCCGCAGGTGGACGCCGTCGTGATCCGCTCCAGCAGCGACAAAGCCCTGTGCGCCGGCGGCGACATCCGTTTCTTTTACGATGCGGGTCTGGCCACGCCGCAAGGCGGCAGCGCCCTGTTGGAAGATTTCTTTACGGAAGAATATGCTTTAAATCATTTAATTCATTTTTACCCGAAACCGTATATCGCCGTGATGGATGGCGTGGTGATGGGCGGCGGCATGGGCGTGGCGCAAGCCGGGCCAGGCAACCGCTTGCGCATCGTGACGGGCCGCACGCGCATGGCCATGCCGGAAGTCAATATCGGCCTGTTCCCGGACGTGGGCGGCAGTTATTTCCTGTCCCGCCTGGCCGGCCAACTGGGCCTGTACCTGGGCTTGACGGGCTTGACGATCAACGCGGCCGACGCCCTGTACACGGGCCTGGCCGATGTCTGCCTGCCCGAAGCGCAGATAGGGGCGCTGCTGGACCTGTTTGAATCGACGCCGGGCGAGGCCTTGCCGGTGGCCATCAAGGCGCTGGCGGCACCATTCCAGGCCGAGGCAGGCGTTTCTCCCCTGGCCACGGCGCGCGCAGCGCTGGACCGCCATTTCAGCGCCGGCTCCGTGGCGGCCATCATGGCTTCGCTGGCGCAGGACGACAGTGCGTTCGCCGCCAAGGCGCTGGCGGCCATGCGCCTGCGTTCGCCCTTGATGATGTCGGTGACCCTGGAATTGCTGCAGCGGGGCGCCCACCTGGGCGTGGCCGATTGCCTGCGCCTGGAGCGCACAGTCGTACGCCACAATTTCGAACATGGCGAAGTGCTCGAGGGCGTGCGCGCGCTGGTGGTCGACAAGGACAATGCCCCTCGCTGGAACCCCGCCAGCCTGGACGAAGTCGACGCGGCCATGGTGGCGCGCTTCTTTACGCCCGTCTGGCCGGCCGCGGCGCATCCGCTGCGCCACCTCGATTAACTAGCTGCGCTCGCGGTGGCGCAGTACCACACGCTCGTTGGGGCCGAAATATTGCGCCAGCCGCTCCGCCATGTACACGGAGCGGTGCTGGCCGCCCGTGCAACCGAGGGCTACCGTCAGGTAGCTGCGGTTGTCGGACTTGAATGACGGCAACCATTTCTCGATGAAGGCGCGGATGTCGGCCAGCAGTTCCAGCGCGCTGGGCTGCGCGTCGAGGAAGGCGATCACGGGTGCGTCGCGTCCATCGAGGGGGCGCAAGGCCAGGTCGTAATAGGGGTTCGGCAAGGCCCGCACGTCGAAGACGAAATCGGCGTCCAGCGGCACGCCCAGCTTGAAGGCGAACGATTCGAAGAACAGGGTCAGCGGCGCGCGTTCGGAGGCGACGATATCCTTGATCCAGGCACGCAGCTTGTTGGCGCTCAGTTCCGACGTGTCGATCACATGGCCCAGCTGTTCGATGGTCGACAGGCGTTCGCGCTCTTCCGAAATGCACTCGATCAGGGTGCGGCGGCTGGCCGGATTCTGGTTCGGCCGCAATTCGTGCGACAGCGGATGGCTGCGCCGCGTTTCCGAGAAGCGGGCCACCAGCGAATGCGTGGTGGCTGTCAGGAACATGACCTTGACGTCGTGTCCCTGGTCGCGCAGCAGGGCCACATTGTGTGGCAGGCTGGTCAGCGACTCGGCGCTGCGCGCATCGACGGCGACGGCCAGTTGCGGTGTACCTTCGTCGAGCAGGGTCTGCACCAGGCTGGGCAGCAAGGCCGGTGGCAGGTTGTCGACACAATAGTAACCGGTATCTTCCAGCACATTGAGCGCGACGGATTTACCGGAGCCGGATATTCCGGTGATAAGGACGATATGCATAACCCGATCATACAATAAAGACCGGCGCTCCGCTCCCAAGGCAACTATCTTTACAAATTATTGCAATTTGGACTGTAGTATTGGTTAAACAAAAGAGGGCGTGCTTCTTGCAACGCTAGTCGCCACTCATGGCAAGTCGTTGGTGAAGCAGGGAATTCACGCAGCACTGCTGCGTGCCTGCGCAACGGTTCGCCCTTGCAAGGGTGAACTCCACTGCAGACTAGTCGCCACTCATTGCTAATCTCTGCCGTTCCATGAACTCCTGCAAGGTATCGATGCCGCGCAGTTGCAAAATCGTATTGCGCACGGCCGCTTCCAGCAGCACGGCGATGTTGCGGCCGGCGGCGACGGGGATGACCACCTTGCGTACGGGCAAGCCCAGCACGTCTTCCGTGGGGAACAGGAATGGCAGGCGCTCGACTTCTTCTTCCAGCGCGTTGCGGCGCACGAGGTGCACGATCAGCTTCAGGCGCATCTTGCGGCGCACGGCCGTTTCGCCAAAGATGGCCTTGATATCGAGCAAGCCCAGTCCCCGCACTTCCAGCAGGTTTTGCAGCAGGGGCGGGCAGCGGCCTTCGATCATGTTGGGCGCGATGCGCGAAAATTCGACGGCGTCGTCGGCCACCAGGCCGTGGCTGCGCGAGATCAGTTCCAGCCCCAGTTCGCTCTTGCCCAAGCCCGAGTCGCCCGTGATCAGCACGCCCACGCCCAGCACGTCCATGAACACGCCATGCATGATGATGCGCTGCGCCAGTTTTTTCGACAGGTAGACGCGCAGGAAGTCGATCACTTGCGCGGCCGGCAGCGGGGTGGAGAACAGGGGAATGTTTTGCTCGTCGCAGATGGCGAGGATGTCGGGCGGCGTTTCCAGCCCTTGCGCGATGATCAGCGCGGGCGGACCGCCGGCGATCAGTTCGCCGATCACGTGGGTGCGCGTGTTGACCTTCAGGCGTTGGTAATAATTGATTTCCTGGTGGCCGAAGACCTGGATGCGGCCCGGATGGATCAGGTTCAAGTGGCCCACCTGGTCGGCGGCCGACGAGACGTCGCCCGAGATCAGGCGCTCGCCGCCGGGGAAGCCGGCGAACCAGCCCAGTTGCAGACTTTCACGATTATCGTCGTACAGGCGTTGTATCGTCAGCGGCGTTTGCAACATGGCAGTCTTCTTCAGGAGTGGAGGAATACCTGAAGTTTAACCTGCCGCTTGCAGACTGGGTTGCCAATTGACGATGCGCGAATGCACGGATTTCGGTTCCGGATCCGTGGCCAAGGCCGTGCGGAAGGCGTCGTCGGAAAACATTTCGGCGATTTCCGACAGGATTTCCAGATGTTGCTGGGTGACATGATCTGGAATCAGCAGGAAAAACAGCAGATTGACGGGCTTGCCATCGGGCGATTCGAATGGAATCGGCTCGGCCAGGCGCACGAAGGCGCCCAGCGGCGCTTTCAAGGTTTTGCTGCCCTTGACCCTGCCATGCGGCACGGCCACGCCATGGCCCAGACCGGTCGAGCCCAGGCGTTCGCGGGCAAACAGATTGTCCGAGACGGTAGAGCGGGCGATGCCGTAATTGTTTTCGAAGATCAGGCCGGCTTGCTCGAAGGCGCGCTTTTTACTGGAGACTTCCAGGTCCAGCAGGACGTTCTCGAGGGATAATATTTTGCTAAGATTAGTCATGACACTCAATGAAATGGTGCAATGCGCAGAGGGCTTGCGAGCCGAATTATAGGCCTGTTTCGGCGGCCTGTAACGCCAATTCTCAACAGTATACGCCCGCTGCGAGCGCAGTGGGCGCTACAGCCCACGTGGTCATCATTTTAGCAAAAAAATAACATCGGCGTGTATCGGCTATTTCTTGATTAAAAACACGCGGTGCGCCGGTTTTTCCGCCGCCGAATGCCGATTTTCCGATTTTTCAGCGTCTTTGACATGCTCTGCGGCACTACTGCAACGTTGTTTTAAAACACAGCCAACATTCCTGTTGGCATGGTTGCGGGGTGTTGTTTGGCGTTACTGGCGCGCATTGCGCAGATTGCCCGGCATCGCCCCGGTGCTGAAGTTGCTGCGCCAGGGATTGATGTCGAGGCCGCCGCGGCGCGTGTAGCGCGCATACACGGACAGTTTTTGAGGCTTGCACTGACGCAAGATATCGACAAAGATGCGCTCTACGCATTGCTCGTGGAATTCGTTGTGTTCGCGGAAACCGATCAGGTAGCGCAACAGACTTTCCTGGTCGATCTGCGGTCCTGCGTACTCGATCTGCACGCTGCCCCAGTCGGGCTGGCCCGTCACCAGGCAATTCGATTTGAGCAAATGCGAGACGAGTTTTTCTTCCACTGGCGCTTCATCGAGCGCCGCCTTCAAGAGCAGCGGCGAAGGCGTGTATTGCGTGATTTCCAGGTCCAGGCGGTCGAGCAGCACGCCGTCGAATTCGCCCATTTTCAGCTTGCCGAAATCGTCCTGCAAGGTCAGTTCCACTTGCACGGGCGCGCCGAAACCCTTCGATAAATCCTGCTTGAGCAAGGCCAGCAGCGCATCCGGACTGTCCAGCCTGGTCTGGTTGAACGAGTTTAAATAGAGCTTGAACGACTTCGATTCGATGATGTTCGGCGAATCGGCCGGCGCGCTGACCTTGGCAATCGCCACTTGCGGCTTGCCGCGCTGGTTCAGCCACGACAGCTCATACGCATTCCAGATATCGAGGCCGAAGAACGGTAATGTGCCGCGCAATTCCAGCTCGTCGCGCTTGCCCTGGCGCGGAATGGGAAACAGCAGTTCCGGCGCGTAATCGGTGCGGTAGGCGGAGCTTTTGCCCAGCGGGGATTGTTCGGCGAGGTCGTTGGTGGTGGTCATGGTCGTGTGGCGTGAATTCAGTCAAGCACGCATGGTAGCCTAATTCTCCCGACGGCGAGTAGCCGCCGCCGGGAGGTGATGCTTACCCCAGGAACAGCTTATAGACGGGATTGCTGCTTTCATCCCAGTAACGGTATCCCAGGGTATCGAGGAAGCGGGCGAATTCTCCCATTTCATCGGGCGGCACTTGCAGGCCGATGAGGATGCGGCCCACGTCGCCGCCCTGGCTGCGGTAGTGGCATAGGGAAATATTCCAGTTCGGCGCCATGCTGTCGAGGAAGCGCATCAGGGCGCCCGGGCGCTCCGGGAACTCGAAGCGGTACAGCAACTCGTCCTGTGCCAGCCGGCTCTTGCCGCCCACCAGGTGGCGGATGTGCGACTTGGCCAGCTCGTCGTGGGTCAGGTCCAGGGTCTTGAATTCGTGTTCCTCGAAAGTCTTCGCCAGCACGCTTGATTCATGTCGGTCGGCAATTTGAATGCCGACGAACACGTGCGCGGCTTTTTCATCGCTGATGCGGTAGTTAAATTCCGTCACGTTGCGCGCGCCGATGAGCGAGCAGAAACGCTTGAAACTGCCCCGCTGTTCGCGCATGGTGACGGCAAACACGGCTTCGCGGAATTCGCCCAGTTCGGCCCGTTCCGCGACAAAGCGCAAACGGTCGAAATTCATGTTCGCGCCGCTGGCGATGGTGACCAGGGTTTCATTGTTGACAGGGTGCTTGGTCAAGCTGGCCCGTTCCACATACGCCTTGGCGCCGGCGATGGCCAGCGCGCCGGACGGCTCCAGGATGCTGCGCGTATCCGTAAACACGTCCTTGATGGCGGCGCAGATGGCGTCCGTGTCGACGGTGATGATTTCATCGACATACGCCTGCACGAGGCGGAAGGTTTCCTCGCCGGCCAGGCGCACGGCCGTGCCGTCGGCAAACAGGCCCACATCGTTCAGGGTCACGCGCTCGCCCGCTTTCAGCGAACGGGCCATGGCGTTCGAATCGACGCTTTGTACGCCGATGATCTTGATGTCGGGGCGAATCTGTTTCACGTAGGCGGCAATGCCGGCGATCAAGCCGCCGCCGCCGATGGGCGCGAAGATGGCGTGGATGGGGCCGGCGTGCTGGCGCAGGATTTCCATGCCGATCGTGCCCTGGCCGGCGATCACGTCCGGATCGTCGAACGGGTGCACGAAGGTCAGCTTCTGTTCCTTTTCCAGGGTCAGCGCATGGTTGTAGGCATCCGTGTACGACTCGCCGTGCAGCACCACTTCCACGTGCACGCCGCCGCGTCCCTTGACCGCCTCGACCTTCACCAGGGGCGTGGTGGTCGGCATGACGATGACGGCGCGGCAACCCATGCGCGCGGCCGACAGGGCTACGCCCTGGGCGTGGTTGCCGGCCGAGGCGCAAATCACGCCCCGTTTGCGGTCCGCTTCGCTCAGCTTGGACATCTTGTTGTAGGCGCCACGAATCTTAAAACTGAACACGCTTTGCATGTCTTCGCGCTTGAAGTAAATCTGGTTGTTCAGGCGCTGCGACAGGGCAGGGGCCAGTTCCAGCGGCGTTTCGGTAGCGACGTCATAGACGCGGGCGGTCAGGATTTTCTTGAGGTAGTCGATGTTCATAGTCTGCAAGCAAGTGATTCTGGGCCAGAAAGGGTCTGGAGCGTGTCGGGCGATAGCGGCGGCGCCGCGGCGGATAGCCTGGCGACAATAATGCTCTGTGGAACTGCGGGCGGGTAGGCCTGTGCCGGCCGGCGCGGATTGTGCGGCGCGCAAGCTGCTCTTCATTATAATGGAGAGCCTTACTGCATCGCGAAGTGTTCCATGATCGAATCCGCAATCGCCTGGCTGCTGCAGCTGATCGCAGCACCGGAAGTCGGGCTGACATCGGTCTTTCTGATCAGCTTTATTTCCGCCACCCTCTTGCCGCTCGGCTCGGAACCGGCCGTGTTTGCCGTCATCAAGGCCAATCCCGCGCTGTTCTGGGCCACCATCGGCGTCGCCACCCTGGGCAACACCCTGGGCGGCGTCGTTGACTACTGGATGGGCTACCGGGCCAAGCAGGCGTTTGCCAAGGAACGCGACACGCGCTGGTTCCGCTGGCTGGCCCGCTATGGCGCCAAGACCATGCTGCTGGCCTGGCTGCCCATCGTGGGCGACCCGCTGTGCACCCTGGCCGGCTGGCTCAAGCTGCCGTTCTGGCCCAGCGTGGCCTACATGGCCGTCGGCAAGTGTGCGCGCTACCTGACCATGACGGGCTTGCTGCTGTACGTGCCCGATGGCGTATGGCACCGGATTGGACAAATGCTGGCGTAAAGTGGGTGCAAACGGGGCGTAATGCAACGCCGTTTTGCCCCATTTTTGGGCAGTTCGATAGTTTGCAGCAGACTCTGATTCTTGGCATTTTTGCGTCAAAAAATGATTAACACTGGTTTTTTATTCATGCAAAATAGGGCTTTTCCGTATTTGCTATGGTGACGGGTGCGATGCTTAAACCTTGGGCGGCATAAGGCTGTTCCCGCATGGTGCGGCGCAATAAGATAAAATGGGCCTTTAGGGTCCAGTCCACATCGTCACCACACTCCATGAACGCTCCCGCACATATCCAAGCTTTACTGGCAGAAACGCCGAATGGTCCCGCAGCAAGCCGCCTGCGCGAAATCCCGTATAACTACACGTCGTTTTCCGATCGCGAGATCGTCATACGCCTGTTGGGGGAGGACTCCTGGCGCCTGCTCGACGAGCTGCGCGGCGCCCGCCAGACGGGCCGTTCGGCCCGCATGCTGTACGAGGTGCTGGGCGACATCTGGGTCGTGCGCCGCAATCCCTACCTGCAGGATGACTTGCTCGACAATCCGAAGCGCCGCCAGGGCTTGATCGATGCCTTGCATCACCGCCTGGCCGAGGTCGACAAGCGCCGCCTGTCCATCGACGCGGCCGGCGGCGACGTGGCCGCCAGTGGCGAAGCGCCCGAAGTGGCGCAAGCGCGCAGCGCCAATGTGGAGCTGCTGCTGAAAGCGGCCAGCAAGGCCGTGGCCGACTTTGGCGACGAATTCCGCAAGACCTATGACTTGCGCAAGCGCACGGTCAAGGTGCTGGGACGCTATACGGAAAAGCATAATGTGCGCTTCGATGGCATGACGCGCGTGTCGCACGTGACGGACGCCACCGACTGGCGCGTGGAATACCCGTTCGTCGTGCTCACGCCCGACACGGAAGAGGAAATGGCCGGCCTGGTGAAGGGCTGCATCGAGCTGGGGCTGACCATCATCCCGCGCGGCGGCGGCACCGGCTACACGGGCGGCGCAATTCCCCTGACGCCGATGTCGGCCGTCATCAACACGGAAAAACTCATCACCCTGGGCGCCGTGGAAATGACGGTCTTGCCGGGCCTCACGCACGAATACGCGACCATCAATTCGGGCGCCGGCGTGATCACGAATAAAGTGTCGGAAGCGGCGGAAAAGGCCGGTTTCGTGTTTGCCGTCGACCCGACGTCGGCGCATGCTTCTTGCATCGGCGGCAACGTCGCCATGAATGCGGGCGGCAAGAAAGCCGTGCTGTGGGGCACGGCGCTGGACAACCTGGCCTCGTGGCGCATGGTCGACCCGAACGGCGACTGGCTCGACGTCACGCGCCTCGACCATAACCTGGGCAAGATCCACGATATCGCACTGGCACGTTTCCAGCTGGAATGGCGTCACCCGAGCACGCGCGACGCGACGAAACCGAACGCGCCGTTCAAGACGGAAATCCTGGAAATTCCTGGCCGCAAGTTCCGCAAGGAAGGCCTGGGCAAGGACGTCACCGATAAATTCCTCGCCGGCTTGCCGGGCATCCAGAAAGAAGGCTGCGACGGCCTGATCACGTCGGCGCGCTGGATTTTGCACAAGATGCCGAAGTTCGCCCGTACCGTCTGCCTGGAATTCTTCGGCCAGGCGCGCGACGCGATCCCGTCGATCGTGGAAATCAAGGATTACCTCGACGGCTTGCCGGCGAAAGGCGAGCAATACACGACCATCCGCCTGGCGGGCCTGGAACATCTGGACGAGCGCTACCTGCGCGCCGTCGGCTACGCCACCAAGTCGAAGCGGGGCGTACTGCCGAAGATGGCCCTGTTCGGCGACATCGTCGGCGACGATGAAAATGCTGTCGCGCAAGCGGCGTCGGAAGTGGTGCGCATCGCCAACACCCGCGTGGGCGAAGGCTTTGTCGCCGTCAGCCTGGAAGCGCGCAAGAAATTCTGGCTCGACCGTGCTCGCACGGCGGCGATCGCCAAGCACACGAATGCGTTCAAGATCAATGAAGATGTCGTGATCCCGCTCAATCGCATGGGAGAATACACGGATGGTATCGAACGCATCAATATCGAGCTGTCGATCAAGAATAAACTGCAATTGGCCGAGGCCCTCAGCGAATTCTTTGGCAAGGGTAATTTGCCAGTAGGCAAGAGCGACGATGCGTCCGACGACCGGGTCGACGATGCGGAAATGCTGGGCGACCGCGCCGAGCAGGCGCAGCAGCTGTTGGCGCAAGTGACGAGCCGCTGGACCTATCTGCTGGCCCAGCTGGACCGTCCGCTGGCGGACGTGAAGGGCGAATTGGCCGAACTGGGCATGGAGCGCTTGCTGCCCGTGTTCGATGCGCGCCTGGAAACGCAGCCGGACGCCACCCTGTTCGACGTGGTGCAGGACCGCACCGTGCGCATTACCTGGAAGCAAGAGATCCGCGCCCAGCTGCGCCAGATATTCAACGGCGCCGCGTTCAAGCTGATCCTCGACGAGGCCACCGCCATCCACGCGCGCATCTTGCGTAGCCGCGTGTTCGTCGCGCTGCACATGCATGCGGGCGACGGCAACGTGCACACGAACTTGCCCGTCAACTCGGACAATTACGAAATGCTGCAGGACGCTCACGAAGCCGTGGGCCGTATCATGATTTTGGCCCGCTCGCTCAATGGCGTGATTTCCGGCGAACACGGTATCGGCATCACCAAGCTGGAATTCCTGACGGAAGAAGAGATCGGCGAATTCCGCAGCTACAAGCAGCGCATCGATCCGGAAGGCCGTTTCAACAAGGGTAAATTGCTGAACCTGCCAGGCATGGGCGCCGACTTGCGCAATGCCTACACGCCATCGTTCGGCCTGATGGGGCATGAGTCCTTGATCATGCAGCAAAGCGATATCGGCGCCATCGCCGACAGCGTCAAGGATTGCTTGCGTTGCGGCAAGTGCAAACCCGTGTGCTCGACCCACGTGCCGCGCGCCAACTTGCTGTACTCGCCGCGCGACAAGATATTGGCGACCTCGTCCCTGATCGAAGCCTTCCTGTACGAAGAGCAGACGCGCCGCGGTATTTCCATCAAGCATTGGGAAGAGTTCGAGGACGTGGCCGACCACTGCACGGTATGCCATAAATGCGTGACGCCTTGCCCCGTCAACATCGACTTTGGCGATGTGTCGATGAACATGCGCAATTTGCTGCGCAAGATGGACAAGAAGAGCTTCAATCCGGGCACCAAGGCCACGATGATGTTCCTCAACGCCACCGATCCCGTGACCATCAACGCTACGCGCAAGGTCATGATCGGCTGGGGCTACAAGGCGCAGCGCCTGGGCCACGACTTGCTGAAGAAATTTGCCAAGAAGCAAACCAAAGCGCCGCCGCCATCGACGGGCAAGCCGCCCGTCAAGGCGCAGGTGATTCATTTTATTAACAAAAAGATGCCGGGCAACCTGCCGAAGAAATCGGCGCGCGCGCTGCTCGATATCGAAGACGACAAGGTCATCCCGATCATCCGCAATCCGAAGACGACCACGGCCGATACGGAAGCCGTGTTCTACTTCCCCGGTTGCGGTTCGGAGCGCCTGTTCTCGCAAGTGGGCCTGGCCACCCAAGCGATGCTGTGGGAGGTGGGCGTGCAGACGGTCTTGCCGCCGGGCTATTTGTGCTGCGGTTATCCGCAACGGGGTGCGGGCGAGTTCGACAAGGCCGAGAAGATGATGACGGATAACCGCGTCCTGTTCCACCGCATGGCCAACACGCTCAATTACCTGGACATCAAGACGGTGCTCGTGTCGTGCGGCACTTGCTACGACCAGCTGGCCACGTATCAGTTTGAAAAGATTTTCCCTGGCTGCCGCATCATGGATATTCATGAATATTTGCTGGAGAAAAACGTCAAGCTAGAAGGCGTCAACGGCACGCGCTATATGTACCACGAGCCATGCCACAATCCGATGAAGCTGCAGGAATCGGGCAAGACCATCAATTCCCTGATCAGCACGGTGGACAACGTGAAGATCGAGAAGAATGACCGTTGCTGCGGCGAATCGGGTTCGCTGGCCGTCACGCGCCCGGACATTTCCACGCAAGTGCGTTTCCGCAAGGAAGAAGAGATGGTCAAGGGCGCCGACAAGTTGCGCGGCGACGGTTTCACGGGCGACGTCAAAATCCTCACCAGCTGCCCATCGTGCCTGCAAGGCTTGTCGCGCTACAATGACGATTCGGGCACGACGGCCGATTACATCGTCGTCGAAATCGCCAAACACTTGCTGGGAGAGAACTGGATGCCGGATTACGTGAAACGCGCCAATGACGGCGGCATCGAACGGGTGCTCGTGTGATGTCCGCGAGTTGCGATCTGTGCAACTTGCTGGACGGCTACGCCAACAAGCAGGGTCTGGAGACCTTGCTGTGGCGCAGCGAGCGCCTGTCCGTCGTGGCGGTCGACGATTCTGCCTATCCCGGCTTTTGCCGCGTGATCTGGAACAAGCACGTGAAGGAAATGACGGATTTGACGCCCGGCGAGCGCAATTACGTGATGGAAGTCGTGTGGCAAGTCGAACTGGCCGTGCGGGAAGTGATGCAGCCGGAAAAGGTGAATGTCGCCAGTTTCGGCAACATGACGCCGCACGTGCACTGGCACGTGATTCCCCGCTACCGCGACGACGCGCATTTCCCGAACCCAAGCTGGGCGGTGATCCAGCGCGAAACGGCGCCCGAGGTGCTGGCCGCGCGCCGCGCCCTGCTGCCGGCCTTGCGCGACGCCATCCTTCAACGTTTATCCGCATAAAGTATTGTCATGACTGAAAAAGCAGCACCACCCCAACCCACCGGCTTGACCGTGCACAACCAGTCGCGCGTGCTCGACGTGGCGTTCGACGACGGCAGCGAATTTGCCTTGCCGTTCGAATACCTGCGCGTGTACTCGCCGTCGGCCGAAGTGCAGGGCCATGGCAAGGGCCAGGAAACCTTGCAATTAGGTAAGCGCCTGGTCGGCATCACGGGTCTGGAGCCGGTCGGCAACTACGCCGTGCAGCCCACCTTCAGCGATGGCCACAATTCCGGCCTGTACACCTGGGCCTATCTGTACAAGCTGGGCGCCGAGCAAGCGACCCTGTGGCAGGATTACCTGGATCGCTTGGCAGCCGCCGGCTACCCGGGCGACAGCGGCCGCGATGCCAAGGCGGACATGACGGTCAAGCAATCTTCCGGACACGTCCATGGACCCAGCTGCGGGCACAAACACTAAGTCAAAAAAATAATGCGGTAATCTTGTCGGATTGCCGCCGCCCCGTTCGTCGTATGGATGCCCGCGCTTGCGGGCATTTTTCTTTTGGAGAAGAGACTATGGAATACATGATCCTGATCTACGCCGACGAGGCGCGCTATGCCGCCATGGAAGCGGGCCAGATGGCCAGCCTGATGGCCGACTTTGTCAGCTATACGCAGGACCTGGAGGCGGCGGGCGTGATGCGCGGCGGCGCCGAGCTGGCGCCTGTGCGCAGCGCCACCAGCGTGCGTGTGCAAAACGGCAAGCCTGTCATCACGGATGGGCCGTTCGCGGAAACCAAGGAGCAGCTGGGCGGCTATTACCTGCTGGACTGCGCCCACCTGGACGAGGCGCTGGCCTGGGCCGGGCGTTGTCCGGCGGCTTCCCTGGGCACCATCGAAGTACGGCCTGTCACGGCATAAATATGGCCGGTGACGCCATTGCGGCCGTCGAACGCGTCTTTCGCCAGGAAAAGGGCAGGGTGCTGGCTGGCCTGATGCGGCGCTTCGGCGACCTGGGCCTGGCGGAAGATGTATTGCAGGAAGCGTGCCGCAAGGCGCTGGAACTGTGGCCGCAGGCGGGTATCCCGTCCAATCCCGCGGCCTGGCTCAGCTCGGTGGCGCGCAACGCGGGCCTCGATCACGTGCGCCGCGCGGGCAAGAGCGTCAGCGAGGCCGAGGCCGTGCTGTCCTGCCTGCCGGCGGCCATGCTTGATGAAACGCAAGCCATCGAGGACGACCGCCTGCGCCTGCTGTTCATCTGCTGCCATCCCGCGCTGGCGCCCGAGGCGCAGGTGGCGCTGGCCCTGCGCACCCTGTGTGGGCTGTCCACAGGCGAGATCGCGCGCGCCTTCGGCGTGGCGGAAGCGGCCCTGTCGCAGCGGCTTTTGCGCGCCAGGCGCAAGATCGCCGAAGCGCGCATCCCTTTCGAGTTGCCGCCGGCCCAGGATTGGCCGCAACGGCTGGCGCAAGTGCTGCACGTGATTTACCTGGTGTTTAGCGAAGGCTATTGCGCCAGCGGCGGCGATAGCTTGCTGCGCGCCGACCTGTGCGCGGAAGCGCTGCGCCTGGGGCGGCTGCTCGACAGCCTGCAGCCCGGCCAGCCGGAAGTACAGGGGCTATTGGCCTTGCTGCTGCTGCAGGCGTCGCGAGGCCCGGCCCGCCTCTCGCCCGCAGGCTGTTTGTTGACCCTGGAAGAGCAGGATCGGCGCCTGTGGCAGGGAGATTTGATCGCCGAGGGGTTGGCCGTGCTGGAACGAGCCTTGCCGGCGCGCGCGCCAGGGCCCTACCAACTGCAGGCAGCCATTGCCGCCTTGCACGCCAAGGCCGTCACGGCCAGCCAGACGGACTGGCGCCAGATCAGCGCCCTGTATGGCGCCTTGTTGCGGCACAAGCCGGAACCCTTGATTTTGCTCAATGCCGTGATCGCCTGCGCGATGGCGCATGGCGCCGAGCACGGCCTGGCGTGGCTTGAACGCCTGGAAGCCGTGCCCAGCCTTGCCAATTCGCATTATCTGCACGCGGCCCGGGCCGACTTGCTGCGCCGCCAGGGCGACCGGCGGGGGGCGCTGGCGGCGTATGCCCGGGCGGCCATGCTGGCCGCGAATGCAGTGGAAAGGCAATACCTTCTCCGGCGTCACGGGGAAATGCGCCTGCCGCTTGTATAATGCTCCCAAGTTCAAACAGACTGCCTACCATGACCAATACGACCCATTTCGGATACAAAACAGTTGCAGAAGACGACAAAGTGCGCGAAGTCGCCAAGGTGTTCCATTCCGTCGCTGCCAAATACGACGTGATGAACGACTTGATGTCGGGCGGGCTGCACCGTCTGTGGAAGACGTTTACCATTGCCAACGCGGGCGTGCGCCCCGGTTTCAAGGTGCTCGACATCGCCGGCGGCACGGGCGACCTGTCGAAGGCGTTCGCCAAGCAGGCGGGCCCTACCGGCGAAGTCTGGTTGACCGATATCAATGAATCGATGTTGCGCGTAGGCCGCGACCGCCTCTTGAATCGCGGCTTGCTCACCCCCACCTTGTTGTGTGACGCGGAAAAACTGCCATTCCCCGACAATTATTTCGACCGGGTCAGCGTGGCCTTTGGCTTGCGCAACATGACGCACAAGGATGTGGCGCTGGCGGAAATGCGCCGCGTGCTGAAACCGGGCGGCAAGCTGCTGGTGCTGGAGTTTTCCAAGGTGGCGGCGCCCCTGCAAAAGCCGTACGACCTGTACTCGTTCTCGGTCTTGCCGTGGTTCGGACAGAAAATCGCCGGCGACGCGGAAAGCTATCGCTACCTGGCAGAATCGATCCGCATGCATCCGGACCAGGAAACGCTGAAGACCATGATGGAAACGGCGGGCCTGGAGCGGGTGCAGTACTACAATTTGACGGCAGGCATTGCCGCTTTGCATACCGGCATCAAGATGTAACTCAAGCTGTAACTCACCAAGCCGGTGATTTTAGGAGATGGAATGAAATTGAAGAAATTTATGGTCGGCATGATGCTGGCCGCGACCACGGTATCCATGCTGGGCGAGGCGCTGGCCCGTCCCATGGGCGGTGGCCGTTCGTTTGGCCGCCAGTCGCAAAACGTGGGCCGCCAGGCGCCCGCGCCGGCACCAACCCCGGCGCCGGCCGCCGCGCCACGCCAGGCGCAACCTGCGCCAGCCCCCGCGCCGGCCACTGCCGCCAAGGCGCCGAGCCGCTGGAAGGGCTTGCTGGGCGGCGCCTTGCTGGGCCTGGGTCTGGGCGCGCTGCTGTCGCACTTTGGCCTGGGCGGCGCCCTGGCCAGCATGATCAGCACCCTGCTGATGGTGGCCTTGCTGGCCGGCGTGGCGTTCTTCATCTACCGCATGGTACGTGGCAAACGCGACAATAATGCCGGCGGCAATGCGCCGTTCGCCGGTTTTGGCGGCAACCAGCCTGCGCCAGCGGGCAACGTGCCTGACATCGGTTCGCGCATCCCGCCGCTGCCGCCGCTGCAACCCGTCTCGTCCGGCGTAGGCCTGGATAAGCCGGTCCCGGCTGCCGCGCCATGGGGTGTACCAAGCGACTTCGACAAGGACGCCTTCCTGCGCCACGCGAAAAGCAATTTCATTCGCCTGCAAGCGGCCTGGGACAAGGCGGACGTCAACGATATCCGCGAATTCACGTCGCCGGAAGTGTATGCGGAATTGCGCATGCAAATCCAGGAACGGGGCGCGCAGCCAGACTTTACGGATGTCGTCACCATCGATGCCGAATTGCTGGGGATCGAAACGAGCGTCAACGACTACCTGGCCAGCGTGAAGTTTACGGGCCTGATCCGTTCGGCGCCGGGCGCCGCAGCGGAACCGTTCGCGGAAGTGTGGAATATGTCGAAACCCGTCAGCGGAAATAGCGGCTGGGTTCTGGCAGGCATCCAGCAATTGAATTAATTGTAAAAACTTGCTGAATAATGGCTTAAGTCCATGCGGAATGCATGATGCTTGACAGATATTTCCTGCTGAACTGGTAAGATCGAAACCGCCCACCTTGTTTGATGGGCGGTTTTTTCTTTTTGGGGGCGCGCGCGGCGCGCAGTATATAGATGGCACCACTTTCCGATCTCTCCCTGATGACGCCCGTCATCGCGACAATCAACCACTTGCTGGCGCAGGAGCCGTGGGCGCGCCAGCAACTGGCCGTGCACGCCGGCAAGCTGGCCTGCATCGACACGGGCGCCGTAGCCCTGCGCCTGCGCGTCGACAGCGCCGGCATGCTGGAAGCGGCGCCGGCCGACATGCCGGCCAACGTCACCATCCGCGTGAAATTGTCCGATGTGCCGCTGATCCTGCAAAACCGCGAGCGGGCGTTTTCCTACGTCAAGATCGAAGGCGATGCCGAGTTTGCCAATGCGATTTCGCAATTGAGCAAGGGCTTGCGCTGGGAAGCCGAGCACGACCTGGAAAAGGTCGTCGGCCCCATGCTGGCCACGCGCCTCGTGTCCGGCGCGAAGGATGCGGCCGCCTTTGTGCGCACGGGCCAGCAAAAGCTGGCGGAAAACGTGGCCGAATATTTTCTCGACGAACAGCCCATGCTGATCCGTCCTTCTACCCTGCAAGAGTATTCCGCTGGCGTGACGCGCGTGCGCGACGACGTCGAACGCCTGGCCAAGCGCCTTGCCCGGCTGGAAAAGGCGGCCGCCGCCGTCCAGCCGCAGCCCTCCTCACCGGATTTGTCTACATGATATTGAAATTCCTGCGCCTGTTTAAAATCATCCGTGTTTCCATCAAGTACGGCCTGGATGAGATAGCGATTTCTGGTCTGCAAGTTCCCCGCACCGCCAAATTGATCGACACCTTGATTTTCTGGCGCGACCTGTCGTCGCCACGGGGCTTGCGCCTGCGCCTGGCGCTGGAAGAGCTGGGTCCGATTTTCGTCAAATTCGGCCAGGTGCTGTCGACCCGGCGCGACCTGATGCCGCTCGACATCGCCGAAGAGCTGGCGCGCCTGCAGGACCGGGTGCCGCCGTTCGATTCCGACCTGGCCGTCGCGCAGATCACCAAGTCCCTGGGCGCGCACCCGGACCAGCTGTTTGCCCGCTTCGAGCGCGAACCGGTGGCGTCCGCCTCGATTGCCCAGGTGCACTTCGCTACCCTGAAAGATGGCCGCGAAGTGGCCGTGAAGGTCTTGCGTCCAGGCATGAAAAAGCTGATCGACGAAGACGTGGCCCTGATGCACATCGCCGCCGACTGGACCAGCCGCCTGTGGGCCGACAGCAAGCGGCTGAAACCGAAAGAGGTGGTGGGCGAGTTCGACAAATACCTGCACGACGAGCTGGACCTGATGCGCGAGGCGGCCAACGCCAGCCAGCTGCGCCGCAACTTCGCCAACTCGGACTTGCTGCTGGTGCCGGAAATGCACTGGGATTACTGTTCCAGCAGCGTCATCGTCATGGAACGCATGTATGGCATCCCCGTGTCGCAGACGGAGCGCCTGGTGGCGGCCGGCGTGGACTTGCGTAAACTCTCCAGCGATGGCGTGGAGATTTTCTTCACGCAAGTGTTCCGCGATGGCTTTTTCCATGCGGACATGCATCCGGGCAATATTCTCGTATCGATCGCGCCCGAATCGTTCGGCCGCTACATCGCGCTGGACTTCGGCATCGTCGGCACCCTGAACGACTACGACAAGGATTATCTGTCGCAAAACTTCCTCGCCTTCTTCCGCCGCGACTACAAGCGCGTGGCCGAGGCGCATATCGAATCGGGCTGGGCGCCGAAGGATACGCGCGTCGATGAGCTGGAAGCGGCCGTGCGCGCCTGCTGCGAGCCCATCTTCGACCGTCCGCTGAAAGATATTTCTTTTGGACAAGTTTTGCTGCGCCTGTTCCAGACCTCGCGCCGCTTCAATGTGGAAGTGCAGCCGCAACTGGTGCTGTTGCAAAAGACCCTGCTCAATATCGAAGGCCTGGGCCGCCAGCTGGACCCGGAACTGGATCTGTGGCAAACGGCCAAGCCCTACCTGGAAAAATGGATGAGCAACCAGGTGGGGCCGCAAGGCTTCATGGAGCGCCTGCGCGCCGAGGCACCCCGTTATGCGCACATCTTCCCGCAACTGCCGCGCTTGCTGCACCAGGCCTTGACGGTGCATGGCGAACCGCGCGAAAACGAGGTGGAATTGATGAAAACCTTGCTGGCGGAGCAACGCCAGACGAACCGCCTGCTGAGCTTTATCGTCTACTTCGTGGGCGCTTTCGCGCTCGGTGCGCTGGGCTTGCAAGTGTTCATGCGCTGGCATCAACTGCCGTTTTAACTGGCTGAGGACGTAAGTGATGGCTGACTTCCACACCCGCGACCCGCTCTCGCCCGCCTTCTGGGACGAGCGTTTCGAGAAGCAATTCACGCCCTGGGACCACGGCGGCGTGCCCGCGCGCCTGCGCAGCTTCGTTGCCGGCAGCCCGGCGCCGCTGCGCTGCCTGATTCCCGGTTGTGGCTCGGCGTATGAGCTGGTCTTCATGCTGGAGCACGGCTGGGATGCCACGGCCATCGACTTTTCGCCCGGTGCCGTGGCGGCCGCGCGCATCCAGCTGGGTGAGCGGGCAGGGCGGGTGGTGGAAGCGGATTTCTTTGCCTGGGAACCCGTTGCGCCGCTGGACCTGATCTATGAACGGGCTTTCCTGTGCGCCATGCCGCGCGCCATGTGGCCGCAAGTGGCGGCCCGCTGGGCGCAGCTGCTGGCGCCCGGTGCCATGCTGGCCGGTTACTTTTTCTTTGACGACAATGCCAAGGGGCCGCCGTTCGGCATATCGCGTGAGACACTGCAGGAATTGCTGGCGCCGCATTTCGATTGCCTGGCCGATGACGCCGTCGACGATTCCATCGCCGTCTTTGCCGGCAAGGAGCGCTGGATGAGCTGGCGCCGCCGGGCGGACTGAGGCGGGCGGGGCAATTTCCGCTGGCGACAAAGGAAAAGCTTTATAATTCAGGGTTTTTGATGATTTTCTCGGAGTAGAGATGCCGATTTACGCTTACCGTTGTGACGAGTGTGGTTTTGCCAAGGACGTCTTGCAAAAGATCTCCGATCCAGTACTGACGGTGTGCCTGTCGTGCGGCAAGCCCAGTTTCAAGAAACAATTGACGGCCGCCGGTTTCCAATTGAAGGGCACCGGCTGGTACGCGACCGATTTCCGCGGCGGCACGGCGCCCACCACGGCCATTCCGACGGGCCCGGCCGATAACGCCAAACCCGCCCCGGCCGCCGAGAGCGCGCCTGCCGCGGCCCCTGCGCCCGCCCCGGCTGCCGCTGCGCCGAAAGCGGACTGAAAAGCGCGCCGCGCCGATACGATCCCTTACCGAGAAACCGATGCGTAAATACTTTATTACCGGATTACTGATTTTGGTGCCCCTGGCCATTACGGCCTGGGTCCTGAATCTGGTCATCAGCACGATGGACCAGTCGCTGTTGCTGGTGCCCGGCAGTACGCAGCCCAGCGTCTGGTTCGGCCGCCAGATTCCCGCGCTGAGCACCATTCCCGGCCTGGGCACGGTATTGACGGTACTGATCGTGTTCTTCACGGGCTTGCTGACGAATAACCTGGTCGGCAATTACGTGGTGAAACTGTGGGAAAAATTGCTGCAACGCATACCCATCGTCAATTCCCTGTATTCGAGCGTCAAGCAAGTGTCGGATACCCTGTTTTCCCCGTCGGGCAATGCCTTCCGCAAGGCCGTGCTGGTGCCGTATCCGCACCAGAACTCCTGGACCATCGCTTTCCTGACCGGCGTGCCGGGCGGTGATGCGGCAAACCACCTGGTGGGCGACTATGTCAGCGTGTACGTGCCGACGACGCCGAATCCGACATCGGGCTTTTTCCTGATGATGAAGCGCAGCGATGTCGTCGAACTCGACATGAGCGTCGATGCGGCGCTCAAATATATCGTCTCGATGGGCGTGGTGGCGCCTGCGGAAGTTGTTGCTGTACCGGCCCCGGCAGCCAAAGAATAAAGGCAGGCGTCCCATGCGGGACGTGGCCGGATTGAACACTCACTAACCTGAACTGAGAATTTTATGTCTATGCGTACTGAATACTGCGGCCTCGTTACCGAAGCCATGCTGGGACAAACCGTCAGCCTGTGCGGCTGGGTACATCGCCGCCGCGACCACGGCAGCCTGATTTTCATCGACTTGCGCGACCGTGAAGGCCTGGTGCAAATCGTCTGCAACCCGGAACAAGCGGAGATGTTCAAGGTCGCCGAAGCCGTGCGCAACGAATTCTGCCTGCGCGTGACGGGCGTCGTGACCAACCGTATCGAAGGCACGATCAACAACAACTTGAAATCGGGCAAGATCGAAGTGGTCTGCTCGGAGCTGGAAGTGCTGAACCCTTCCGTGCCCGTGCCGTTCCAGCTGGACGACGACAACCTGTCGGAAACGACGCGTCTGACGCACCGCGTGCTGGACCTGCGCCGCCCGCAAATGCAAAACAACCTGCGCCTGCGCTACAAGGTGACGATGGAAGTGCGCAAGTACCTCGACGCGCTGGGCTTCATCGACATCGAAACGCCGATGCTGACCAAGTCGACGCCAGAAGGCGCGCGCGATTACCTGGTGCCGTCGCGCGTGAACGCGGGCAGCTTCTTTGCCTTGCCGCAATCGCCACAGTTGTTCAAGCAACTGTTGATGGTCGCCAACTTCGACCGTTACTACCAGATCACCAAGTGCTTCCGCGACGAAGACTTGCGCGCTGACCGCCAGCCTGAATTCACGCAGATCGATTGCGAAACCTCGTTCCTGACGGAACAGGAAATCCGCGACCTGTTCGAAGACATGATCCGCGTCGTCTTCAAGAACACGCTGAACATCGACTTGCCGAACCCGTTCCCGGTGATGGATTTCGCCGAAGCGATGGGCCTGTACGGCTCCGACAAGCCGGACATGCGCGTCAAGCTGGCCTTCACGGACTTGACCGAAGTCATGAAGTCGGTCGAATTCAAGGTCTTCAACGGCGCCGCCAACATGAAGGGCGGCCGCGTGGTAGCCCTGCGCGTACCGCAAGGCGGCAGCATGCCCCGTTCGGAAATCGACGCCTACACCCAGTTCGTCGCCATCTACGGCGCCAAGGGTTTGGCTTACATCAAGGTCAACGAGAAAGCCAAGGGTCCTGAAGGCTTGCAGTCGCCGATCGTCAAGTTCCTGCCTGCCGACGTGCTGGCCACGATCCTGGAGCAGACCGGTGCGCAAGACGGCGACCTGATCTTCTTCGGCGCGGACAAGGCCAAGGTCGTCAACGACGCCATCGGCGCGCTGCGCGTGAAAATCGGTCACAGCGAATTCGGCAAGAAAGCCGGCCTGTTCGAAGACGTGTGGAAGCCATTGTGGGTGGTCGACTTCCCGATGTTCGAGCACGACGAAGAAGCGGACCGCTGGACGGCGACGCACCATCCGTTCACGGCGCCGAAAGACGGCCATGAAGACATGCTGGAAAGCGATCCGGGCGCCTGCATCGCCAAGGCCTACGACATGGTCTTGAACGGCTGGGAACTGGGTGGCGGTTCGATCCGTATCCACCGCGAAGAAGTGCAAAGCAAGGTCTTCCGCGCACTGAAGATCGACGCCGAAGAAGCGCAGCTGAAATTCGGCTTCCTGCTCGACGCCCTGCAATACGGCGCGCCACCGCATGGCGGCCTGGCATTCGGCCTGGACCGTATCGTGACCATGATGACGGGTTCCGAATCGATCCGCGACGTGATCGCCTTCCCGAAAACCCAGCGCGCGCAAGATTTGCTGACCCATGCGCCGTCGGAAGTTGACGAGAAGCAACTGCGCGAACTGCACATCCGTTTGCGCAGCACCGAGCCAAAAGTAGTGTAATGAAGCATGCGGCTGCCCAGGCAGCCGCTACCGTTTTACTTGCTGAGGCAAAAAAAGGCGCTGCGAGGCGCCTTTTTCATTCTTGATATGAGCCATAAAATTCCCGTTTCCGTGCTGGTCGTCATCCATACGGCGGACCTTGACGTCTTGCTGATCGAGCGCGCGGGCCAACCCGGTTTCTGGCAATCCGTGACGGGTTCCGTCGACGCCGTCGACGAACCGCTGCTGCAGACGGCTGCGCGCGAACTGGCGGAAGAAACCGGCATCGTTGCCGATGGGCACGATATCGTGCTGCGCGACTGGAACTTATCGAATGTGTACGAGATCTATCCGATCTGGCGCCACCGCTATGCGCCGGGCGTGACGCGCAACACGGAACACGTGTTCAGCGTGCAAGTGCCGCGCGACATCGCCGTCACCCTGAGTCCGCGCGAGCATTTGCAGTATGCGTGGCTGCCGTATCTGGCGGCGGCCGACCGCTGTTTCTCGTCGTCCAACGCGGAAGCGATCTTGCAATTGCCGGCCATGACGGGTCTGGCGCGTCCCACCTGATTTTCCTAGAAAGCATTCCATGTTGAACTGGTTACATTTGACTGCGCAGCAAAAACTGCTGGGCACCCTGGGCATCGTTTTTTGCCTGTGCTTTATCTTCCTGCTGTTCAGCTCCACCGTGCCCGGCCGCACGCCGCCGATCGGCATGCCGCTGATGGCCATCGGCTGGCTGCTGCACCCGGGTGCGTTTGCCAAGGGCAAGCGCACCGTGGCCTGGCGCGGCGCACCGTTGCTGGTGAAAATCGTCTGGGCGGCGGGCATCACGGCGTTGATCGTCAGCGTGACGGCGGGCGTGGGACGCATGCTGGCCTGATTGTGGGTTTTAGGCGCGCACGCGCACCTACGCCGGCGCCGCGCGGGGCCTGTCTGGGAGTAGAATCAATGCATGAAAATCCGCGTAGCAACTTATAATATACACAAGGGTGTCTCCTCCGTGCGGGGCTTGCCCCGCGTGCATGCTTTAAAGCAGGCGATTGCCCTGTTCCATGCCGATGTTGTCTTTTTGCAAGAGGTGCAAGGCAAGCACGACCGTAATGCGGCCCGCTATGGCGCCGAGAAGAACGGCCACAAGCATTGGCCGGAAGCGTCGCAGCACGAGTTCTTTGCCGGCCCCGAGCACCATTCCGCCTACGGCATGAATGCCGTGTATGACCATGGCCACCATGGCAACGCCTTGCTGAGCAAGTTTCCCATCGCCTCGCAAACCAACCACGACGTGTCCGACCATGCCTACGAGCAACGCGGCATCCTGCATTGCGTGCTCAAGACGCCGCAGGCCGATGTGCATTGCTACGTCGTCCACCTGGGCCTGTTCGAGTCGGGGCGGGGCCGCCAGACGCAGGCGCTGATCGACGCCGTCATGGAGTCGGCGCCGAATGGCGAGCCCGTCATCATCGCGGGCGACTTCAACGATTGGCGCAACACGCTCAGCGACAAGCTGCGCAACGCGCTCGGTGTGGTCGAGGTATTCGACCAGCGGGCTTCGAACTCGGCCCTGGGCGACCTGGTGCGTACCCTGGCGCGGCGCCAGACGAAAACGCCGATTCCCGTGCCGGCGCGTACCTTTCCCGCCGCCTTGCCGTGGTTCCGCCTGGACCGCATCTATGTGCGCGGTTTCCATGTGGAAGGCGCGCAAGTGATGCACGGCACCCTGTGGGCCAAATTGTCGGACCACGCGCCGATAGTTGCCGCTTTGAAACTCGCGTAGACTGCCGGCATGCGCACAGTCAATTTCATCGCCCACAACGACATCCAGCTGCTGTATTGCGGCACCGATTACTTTCCTGCCTTGATCGCCGCCATCGACGGCGCGCGCTCGGAAGTGTATTTCGAAACGTATATCTTTGCCGACGACGCCACGGGCGCCCTGGTGCTCGATGCGCTCAAGCGTGCCGCCGCGCGCGGCGTGCTGGTGTGCATGATCACGGACTGGTTCGGCACGGGCAACCGCCGGGTCAACGCCATGCATGCAGAGCTGGAAGCGGCGGGTGTGCACCACCGCATCTTCAATCCGTGGTTCCGGCGCGGCATCACGCGCACGCACCGCAAGATCTGCGTGGCCGATGGTGAAATCGCCCTGGTGGGCGGCATCAATATCAATGACGACATGTTTTGCGACTACGACCACAACATCAGCCTGGAAGCGCCGCGCTGGGATTTCGCCGTGCAGGTGAAGGGCCCGCTGGTGGACGCCATCCACGAAGAAGTGCAGGCGCAGTGGGCAAGATTGGGCAAGATGAACCTGGTGCGGCGTATCAAGCTGTACCGCAAGATGCGCGTCGTCAGCAAGGAGCTGGCGAAGAACCCCGTGGTGGCCGGCTTTGTCGTGCGCGACAACCTGCGCAACCGCCGCACCATCCAGCGCGCCTACCTGCAGGCGCTGGGCCAGGCGAGGAAAAGCGTGATGCTGGCCAACCCGTATTTCGCGCCCGGCCACAAGCTGCGCCGCGCGCTGGCCCAGGCGGCCCAGCGGGGCGTGGACGTGGTGCTGTTGATCGGCGTGGGAGAGTTCCGCATGCAGGACGCCGTGGCGCACTCGTTTTACCCGAAACTGCTGGCCGCCGGCGTGAAAATCGTCGAATACCGCAAGACGCAGCTGCACGCCAAGGTGGCCGTCGTCGACGATGACTGGGCGACGGTCGGTTCCAGCAATATCGATGCGCTGAGCCTGTTCCTGAACCAGGAAGCGAACGTGGTCATCAAGGATGTGGCGTTCGCGCAAAGCTTGCGCCAGCATATAGAGCAGGGCGTCGCCGACGGCATCGTGATTCACCAGGATGATTTCAAGCACATCGGCCGTTTCCGGCGCATCGGCTACGAAGCCGCGTTCCTCGTGTACCGGCTGGTGATGCGCATTTTTTCAGTAGGCAAGTACGCATGAATGAGATGACAACGGTAAGGCTGGACAAATGGCTGTGGGCGGCACGTTTCTTCAAGACGCGCTCGCTGGCCAGCGAAGCCGTCGACACGGGCAAGGTCAAAGTGGGCGGCGAGCGCGTGAAACCGGCGCGCAGCCTGCGCGTGGGCGACGAGCTGGCCATCGATAATGGCGCGGAGACGTGGGAAGTGGCCGTGCTAGGCCTGTCCGACAAGCGCGGCGCGGCGCCCGTGGCGCGCCTGCTGTATGGCGAAACGCCGGCCAGCATCGCCCGCCGCGAGCAGCTGGCCGAGGAGCGCAAGCTGTTCCGCGAGC
This sequence comes from Janthinobacterium sp. P210005, assembly GCF_036231865.1. Taxonomy (NCBI): domain Bacteria; kingdom Pseudomonadati; phylum Pseudomonadota; class Betaproteobacteria; order Burkholderiales; family Oxalobacteraceae; genus Janthinobacterium; species Janthinobacterium sp. P210005. The sequence goes on along the minus strand of NZ_JAZARC010000002.1, from coordinate 168,837 downwards.
CAGGCACCACCATCAAGGGGCGGCCGACCAAGCGCGACCGCCGTCAATTGAGCAAGGCAGGCGACCTTTCCTGAGGCTCGCCTGATGTGGAGCGGCAAGGGCGCGCGACGCTTTTGCCCTCCTGAAATCGCTGTAAACACGCAGCCTGAAAATGCTGCGCTGCACCAATAGAACGCCGGCTCTAAAGTTCCCGTTTGACTTTTACGTGGTAGTGGATAATAGTACGAGCGTTCGGATTTTTTCGAGGCGTGCTTTTTTTTACCCTCGCTTCAGTCCGCCAAATCGGCAACATCACTTTTAGAACGGACCTCTTGAATACTTCAGTCAAATTCATGCGCAAGGGCGAACTGACCCGTGCAGCCATCCTCGACGTGGCGCTGGACTTGTCCAGCCGCGACGGCCTGGAAGGCCTGACCATTGGGTTGCTTGCGGACAAAATGAACATGAGCAAGTCGGGCGTGTTTGCCCACTTTGGCTCGCGCGAAGACTTGCAGATGGAAGTGCTGAAGCTTTACCACTATCGTTTCGAGCAAGAAGTCTTTTTTCCCAGCATGAAAGAACCACGCGGCATCCAGCGCCTGCAATCGATGTTTGCGCGCTGGGTCAAGCGGGTCAGCGTGGAAATCGCTTCCGGCTGCATCTATATCAGCGGCGCCGTCGAGTATGACGACCGTCCCGGTCCCATCCGTGAAGCCCTGGTGGCCATGGTGCGGGCCTGGCAGGGCGCGCTGCTCCGCTGTGTCGAGCAATCGATCGCCACGGGCGACCTGAAAGCGGACACGGATGCCCAGCAGCTGGTGTACGAGATGTATGGCCTGATCCTGGCCCTGCATCACGATGCGCGCTTCCTGCGCGTGCCGGGCAGCATCGAACGGGCGCAAGCGGGCTTTGTCCGCCTGCTGGCGTCGTACCAGAATTCCGTCACAAGCAAATAAGCCGTCAGGCAGTATCCGCAACAACGCACACGCACTTACAAGTACAACACTTTAGCTAATCGCCTTCAGGAGAAAATTATGGGTCAATACGTCGCGCCAATCCGGGATATGCAATTCGTCCTGCATGAGTTCCTGCAAGTGGAAGAAGAACTGAAGCAAATGCCGTCGTACGCCGACGTCGACGCCGACATCATCAACCAGGTGCTGGAAGAGGGCGGCAAATTCACCTCCGAAGTATTGTTCCCGCTGAACCACTCCGGCGACCGCGAAGGCTGCCACCACGACCCCGTCACGAAAAGCGTGACCACGCCTAAGGGTTTCAAGGAAGCCTACAAGCAGTATGTCGAAGGCGGCTGGGCGGCCCTGGCGTGCGATCCGGAATACGGCGGCCAGGGCTTGCCTGTCGTGCTGAACAATTCGTTCTATGAAATGCTGAACTCGTCGAACCAGGCCTGGTCCATGTACCCAGGCCTGTCGCACGGCGCCTACGAGTGCCTGAAGGAACACGGCACCGACCACCAGAAGGAAGTGTATCTGCCGAAGCTGGTGTCGGGCGAATGGACGGGCACCATGTGCCTGACCGAACCGCACTGCGGCACCGACCTGGGCCTGCTGCGCTCGAAAGCGCTGCCTGAGGCGGACGGTTCCTGGACCATCACCGGCAACAAGATCTTCATCTCGGCCGGCGAGCACGACATGGCGGAAAACATCCTGCACCTGGTGCTGGCCCGCGTGCCGGACGCGCCGGAAGGCTCGAAAGGCATTTCGCTGTTCCTGGTGCCGAAATTCCTGCCAAACGCGGATGGCACTGTCGGTGAGCGCAATCCGATCACCTGCGGCGCCATCGAAGAAAAAATGGGCATCCACGGCAATTCGACCTGCCAGATGAACCTGGACGGCGCGAAAGGCTGGATCATCGGCCAGCCGAACAAGGGCCTGAACGCCATGTTCGTCTTCATGAACGCGGCCCGCCTGGGCGTGGGCATGCAGTCGCTGGGCCTGACGGAAATCGCTTACCAGAACGCGCTGATCTACGCCAAGGACCGCACGCAAATGCGTTCGCTGTCCGGCATCAAGAACCCGGAACTGCCGGCCGACCGCATCATCGTGCACCCTGACGTGCGCCGCATGCTGCTGACCGGTAAAGCCTACGCCGAAGGCGCGCGCGCGTTCACCTCCTACGTGGCGCTGCAGATCGACCGCGAACTGCACCACCCAGACGCCGACGTGCGCAAGGAAGCGGCCGATGAAGTGGCGCTGCTGACGCCCGTCATCAAGGCCTTCATCACCGACAACGCCTGGATCGCCACCTCGGATGCGATGCAAGTGTTCGGCGGCCACGGCTACATCTCGGAATGGGGCATGGAGCAGTATGTGCGCGACGCGCGCATCAACATGATCTACGAAGGCACGAACACGATCCAGTCGCTGGACCTGTTGGGCCGCAAGATCCTAGGCGACAACGGCGCCAAGCTGCGCAAGTTCGGCGAAAAGATCAAGGCTTTCGTCGAAGACAACGGCACCGATGAAGCGATGAGCGAATTCGTTACGCCACTGGGCGACCTGGGCGACAAAGTCACCAAGCTGACCATGGAAATCGGCATGAAGGCATTCCAGAATCCGGACGAAGTGGGCGCGGCATGCGTGCCTTACCTGCGCGTCGTCGGCCACATGATCTACAGCTACCTGTTCGCGCAGATGGCCAAGATCGCCCTCGAAAAAGAATCCAGCGGCGACAAGTTCTACACCGCCAAACTGGCTACCGCACGTTTCTACTTCGCCCGCTTGCAGCCTGAAACGGCAACCCTGATCCGTCAGGCGCGTTCCGGTTCGGCCAACCTGATGGCACTCGACGCAGACCTGTTCTAAGACTTGAGGAAAATATGACCAATTTCATCGTTAAAAAAGTAGCCGTCCTCGGCGCCGGCGTGATGGGCGCGCAGATCGCCGCCCATTGCATCAACGCGAAAGTGCCGGTCGTGCTGTTCGACCTGCCGGCCAAGGAAGGCCCGAAGAATGGCATTGTGCTGCGCGCCATCGAGAACCTGAAAAAGCTGTCGCCTGCGCCGCTGGGCAACAAGGATGACGCCGCGCTGATCCAGGTGGCCAACTACGAAGACAACCTGGACCTGCTGGCCGGTTGCGATCTGATCATCGAAGCCATCGCCGAGCGCATGGACTGGAAACACGACCTGTACCAGAAGGTGGCCCCGCACATCGGCCCGAACGCGATCTTCGCCTCGAACACCTCGGGCCTGTCGATCACCAAGCTGGCCGAAGGCTTCGACGCCGACCTGAAATCGCGCTACTGCGGCGTGCACTTCTTCAACCCGCCGCGCTATATGCACCTGGTCGAGATCATCCCGACCGAGTTCACCAAGCCCGAGATCAGCGATCAGCTGGAAGGCTTCCTGACCACCACCCTGGGCAAGGGCGTGGTCCGCGCCAAGGATACGCCGAACTTCATCGCCAACCGCGTTGGCGTATTCGGCATCCTGGCCATCGTGCATGAAGCCGAAAAATTCGGCCTGTCCGTCGACGTCGTCGATGATTTGACGGGCGCCAAGCTGGGCCGCGCCAAGTCGGGCACCTTCCGCACGGCGGACGTGGTTGGCCTGGACACCATGGGCCATGTGATCAAGACCATGCAGGACTACCTGCCGAACGATCCGTTCGCTGCCGTCTACAAGACGCCGGCCGTGCTGGCACAGCTGGTGGAAAAAGGCGCGCTGGGCCAGAAGAGCGGCGCAGGCTTCTACAAGAAGGTCGGCAAGGAAATCCAGCGCCTGGACTTCGCCACCGGTGAATACGTGGCCGGCGGCGCCAAGGCTGCCGACATCATCGCCCGCATCCTGAAAGAAAAGGATCCGGTCAAGAAGATGAAGGCGCTGCGTGAATCGACGAACCCGCAAGGCCAGTTCCTGTGGGCGATCTTCCGCGACGCTTTCCACTACATCGCCATCCATCTGGACACCGTGGCCGACAATGCGCGCGACATCGACTTCGCCATGCGCTGGGGCTTCGGCTGGAACGTGGGCCCGTTTGAAACGTGGCAGGCATCGAACTGGCTGCAAGTGGCCAACTGGGTCAAGGAAGACATCGACGCCGGCCACGCGCTGTGCAATGCACCGCTGCCAGCCTGGGTCTTCGAAGGCCCGGTCGCTGAACAAGGCGGCGTGCACACGCCGGAAGGTTCGTATTCGGCCGTGTCGAACAGCTTCGTGCCCCGTTCGACCCTGGCCGTGTATGACCGCCAGCCATTCCGCGCGCCAGTCCTGGGCAGCGGCGCCATCGACGGCAAGACCGCCGGCACCACCGTCTTCGAAGACGAATCCGTGCGCGTCTGGCATACGGGCGACGATGTATTGATCATCTCGTTCAAGACCAAGATGCACGTGATCGGCGAAGGCGTGATCAATGGCCTGAAACTGGCGCTGGCCGAAGCGGAAAAGAACTTCAAGGGTCTGGTGATCTGGCACGCCGACGCAGCCGAAGGCGGCGCCTTCTCGGCCGGCGCCGACCTGCAATCGGCCCTGCCGGCGTTCATGCAAGGCGGCGTGAAAGCCGTCGATCCGATCATCGCCGAACTGCAGAACACCTTCATGTCGCTGAAATACGCGAACGTGCCGGTGATCGCCGCGGTCGCTGGCCTGGCACTGGGCGGCGGTTGCGAGCTGGCGCTGCATGCGTCGAAGCGCGTGGCCTCGATCGAGTCGTATATCGGCCTGGTGGAAGTGGGCGTGGGTCTGATTCCTGCCGGCGGCGGCCTGAAGGAAGCGGCGCAGCGCGCCTACAAGGAAGCCAAGGGTAACGACATCCTGCAATTCCTGAAAACGGGTTTCACCAATGCGGCTACCGCCAACGTGTCGAAATCGGCGCTGGAAGCGAAGAAAATGGGCTACCTGAAGGAAGACGACGTGATCGTGTTCAACGCCTACGAGCTGCTGCACGTGGCCAAGGTCGAAGCGCGCGCCATGTTCGACGCGGGCTTCCGTCCGCAACTGCCGTCGCTGATCCAGGTGACTGGCCGTTACGGCTGGGGCACCATCAAGGCGCAGCTGGTCAATATGCGCGACGGCGGCTTCATTTCGGCGCACGATTTCAAGCTGGGCGAGATGATCGCCGAGATCGTATCGGGCGGCGACGTGGACCAGGGCAGCTTCGTCAGCGAACAGTGGCTGCTGGATATGGAACGCAAGGCATTCCTGGAGCTGTTGAACCATCCGAAAACCCAGGAACGGATCATGGGCATGATGCAAACCGGTAAACCGGTACGCAACTAAGCACAACGTCGATGACGATCCTGTCCCTGGTTTTTAGAGTATTACTGCGCGTGAGGCCAAGCATGGTGTATGACCGTATCAAACAACAGATGATGGACACCTTGCCCTTCGTGCGGCTGCTGGGGATCAGCATCGACGACATCGGCGCCGGCACCTCGAAGGTGTCGCTGCCGGAAGATCCAAAACTGAATAATCACCTGGGCACGCAGCATGCGGGCGCCTTGTTTACCCTGGCCGAAACGGCTTCCGGCGCGGCCATGGCGGGCGGCTTCGCCGAGCTGATACTGGGCTTGCGCCCGGTGGCCAAGGAGTCGCGCATCCAGTACCAGAAGGTGGCCCGGGGCGCGACGCGCGCCGAAGGCCGGGTACCGGGCGACCTGGCTGCCTTGAAGGCGCAGCTGGCGCAGGACGGCAAGGTGGCGTTTCCCGTGGAAGTCGATATCTTCGACTCCGAAGGCACGCTGGCGGCACAGGTGACGGTGGACTGGTATTTGTCGCAGAAGCGATAAGCCTCTACCCCGGACATTCGACAGAACACGAACCTCGTTCAACATCTTTGAAAGCATAAAATGAGCAAACAACTTCAAGACGCCTACATCGTCTCTGCAACCCGCACCCCGATCGGCAAGGCGCCGCGCGGCATGTTCAGAAACACCCGCCCGGACGACCTGCTGGTGCGCGTGCTGCAATCGGCCCTGGCGCAAGCGCCTGGCCTGGACCCGGCGTTGATCACCGACGCCATCATCGGCTGCTCGTTCCCGGAAGCGGAGCAGGGCTTCAATATCGCGCGTAACTCGGTACTGCTGGCCGGCTTGCCGAAAACCGTGGGCGGCGTCACCGTCAACCGCTACTGCGCTTCGGGCATCACGGCCATCGCCATGGCGGCCGACCGCATCCGCGTGGGCGAAGCCGACGTGATGATCGCCGGCGGTATCGAATCGATGTCGATGGTGCCGATGATGGGCCACCACCCGTCGATGAACCTCGACATGTTCAGCGACGAGAACATCGGCATGGCTTACGGCATGGGCCTGACAGCCGAAAAAGTGGCGCAGCAATGGAAAGTGTCGCGCGAACAGCAGGACGCGTTCTCCGTCGAATCGCACCGCCGCGCCATCGCCGCGCAGCAAGCCGGTTTCTTCAAGGCCGAAACGACGCCCGTGGAAATCATCACGCGCACGCCGAACCTGGCTACCGGCCAGGTTGATGTGACGCGCCGCACCGTCGACACCGACGAAGGCGCGCGCGCCGATTCGTCGATGGAGTCGCTGGCAAAACTGAAACCGGTCTTCGCGGCCAAGGGTTCCGTCACGGCCGCCAACAGCTCGCAGATGTCCGACGGCGCCGGCGCGCTGCTGATCGTCAGCGAAAAAATCTTGCGCGAGCATAATCTGACCCCGCTGGCGAAATTCTCCTCGTTCGCCGTGCGCGGCGTGCCGCCGGAAATCATGGGCATCGGTCCGAAATTCGCCATTCCTGCAGCATGCGCCGCCGCCGGCATCACGCAAGACCAGCTGGACTGGATCGAGCTGAACGAAGCGTTTGCCGCACAGGCGCTGGCCGTCATCGGCGACCTGGGCCTGGATCCATCGAAAGTCAACCCGATGGGCGGCGCGATCGCCCTGGGCCACCCGCTGGGCGCCACCGGCGCCATCCGCGCAGCCACCGTGATCCACGCGCTGCAGCGCACCAAGCAGAAGTACGGCATGGTCACGATGTGCGTGGGTGCCGGCATGGGCGCAGCAGGTATCTTCGAGCGCGTCTAAGTTCGACGGGCTAAAGCAATAAAACAGGGCGCTGCGGGATTACCCCGGCGCCCTTTATCTTTTTGGAGACGACATGGATATTTTGTGCAGCAAGAGCGAGGGCATTCTGACCCTGGAATTCAACCGCCTGGAACGCAAGAATGCGATCACGGGCGCCATGTACCAGACCCTGGCCGATGCGCTGGTGGCGGCGGAGACGGACGACGACGTGCGCGCCATCCTGATCTGCGGCAAGCGCGAGATTTTCACGGCCGGTAACGACCTCGATGACTTCATGAAGACAGCGCGCCCGAAGGATGGCTCGCTCGACCACGACCGGCCCGTGTTCCAGTTCATGCGCGCCCTGTACGGCAGCAGCAAGCCCGTGGTGGCGGCCGTTTCCGGCCCGGCCATCGGCATCGGCACGACCTTGTTGATGCATTGCGACCTGGTCTACGCGGCCGACAATGCCAGCTTCTCGATGCCGTTCACGCAGCTGGGCCTGTGCCCGGAATTCGGTTCCAGCCTGCTGCTCACGCAACTGGCCGGCTACCCGCGCGCGGCGGAAAAGCTGATGCTGGGCGAGTCCTTCCCGGCAAGCGAGGCGCTGGAAATGGGCCTCGTGTCGAAGGTCGTGCCCTTGTACGAGCTGATGACCTTCGCGCAAGGCCAGGCTGCCAAGCTGGTGGCCCTGCCGGCCGCCTCCATCCGTGCCACCAAGCGCCTGATGAAGCAAAGCCGCATGGAGCCGATGAAGGCGGCCATCGCCGACGAAAACAAACTGTTCAGCGCCATGCTGGGCGGCGCCGAGGCGAAGGAAGCGTTTACGGCCTTCTTCCAGAAGCGCAAGCCGGATTTCAAGCAGTTCAATTAAGCGCTTGTTTCAACACTGGCCTGCATGCCGGCCAGGATCAGGGAAACCGAGGCGTGCCAGTGCGTCTCGTCCACCGGCCTGCCCGCCAGCGCATAGCCGTGCAGGAAATCGACGAGCGCATCGCGCCCGCGCAAGCGGGTTTTCTTGTCCAGCGCGAGACCGTCGACGGCCAGCTCGAACAGTGCCATAAACCGCTCGGCCACGTCGGCTTGCTCCACCAGTCCGCGCGCCATCAGGCGCACGAAATACGGCGTGGTGCTGACCAGTTCCAGGTACAGGGCGCACAGCGCCCGCACCCGCCGTGGCGCTGTCTGGCGCCGCGTAAACGGCGGCTGCTGCGGATCGAGCGCGGCAAAACGCTGCACCATCAAGGCCAGCAACAATTCCTCTTTTCCCGCGTAGTAGTGATACAGGGCCATGGCGTCGACGCCCAGGCTCTGTGCCAGTGCGCGCATGGAAAATGCCTCGCCTTTTTCTTCCAGCAGGGCCAGGGCCGCGTGCAGGATGCTGGCGTTGTCCAGTGCGGGCAGGGCACTGCGCGGACGACCCGCTCGGCGCACGGGAGATTCCATGGCTTGAAGTTTTGGGATTTTCATGGGCATAATTCTACACTGTAGAATTAAATCAAGGAACACTCATGCAAAAACCTTTCGTCAGCGTTTTTCTCGGCATCAGTCTCGATGGCTGCATCGCCGGGGAAAACGGCGACCTGTCCTGGCTGGCCGAGCTGGCCCCCGACTCGCCCGAGGCCACCGGCTACACGCAATTGATGGAGCAAGTCGATACCCTGCTGATCGGCCGCACCACGTATGACGCCGTGCTGGGCTTCGAGCCGTGGCCGTATGCGGGCAAGCGCGTGGTGGTCTTGAGCCACCGCGACTTCGCGCCGCGCCATGGCGAGCAGCGCCGCGAAGGCAGCGTGCGGGAAGTGCTGCAGGGACTGGCAGCGGAAGGCTGCCGCCACGTGTACCTCGATGGCGGCGCCGTCATCCGCGCCGGCTTGCGCGACGGTGTCGTCGACAGTGTCACCTTGTCCGTGCTGCCCGTGGTGCTGGGCCGGGGCGTGCGCCTGTTCGAGGATGGCTTGCCGCGCAGCGACTGGCGCCTGGACGGCACGCGCCAGCTGCCCAGCGGCGTGGCGCAGCTGCGCTATGGAAAACGTTAAGCCGCGCTGGCCAGCTCGACGATGAAGCCTGTGTCAAAACGTTCGTTCTCGGGCGTGCCGTCCGGCCGTTTGTAGCCGCAGGGATTGCAGACCACGCGGCAGTCCTGGATGCGGTAGTCGAGCGAGGCATGCATGTGGCCATGCACCCACAGGTCGGCCTGTGCCACCAGCGCGTCCAGCTGCGAGGCGAAGGCGGGCGAACCGAGGTTGTCTGCATACTGCACTTCCACCGACAGCATCGATGGCGCCATGTGCGTGATGACGACCGTCTTGCCATCGAACGGTTGCGCCAGTTGCCGCTCCAGCCAGGCGCGGTGCTGCGCGTGCAGCTGCGCCGTGTCGCTGGCGCACAGCAGGCGGGGCGTGTCGCCGCCAGTGCTGATGCGCTTGTAGTCGGGCATGTAGGCTTGCGCCGCGTTCAGCGCTTCTTCCCGGCGCTGCGCGCCGAACAGCAGGAAATCCGTCCACAGCGTGATGCCGAGGAAGCGCACGCCGTTCAGTACCACGGCGTCGCCGTCGAGCAGGCGGATGTTGGCGCCGTGCGCATTCGCGCTGGCGCAGGCGTCGCGCACGGCGTCCTGCATGCGTTCGAGCTGGTGGCCGTAGCCTTCGTGGTTGCCGTGCACGTACAGCACGGGCAGGGCGCCGAAGGTGCGCGCGGCCCAGGCGACGGCATTGCTGCCCGTGTCGATGTCGCCGGCCAGGATCACCACGTCGGGGCGGCAGGCGGCAAGGTCGATGGCGGGCGTGTCTTCGCCCCAGACTTCCAGGTGCAGGTCGGACAGGATCAGCAAACGCATGGCAGTGGGCGCGGCAAGGCGCACGGCAGTCGATGGGCCTCTATCGTAGCGCAAGTCACCACGCCCGTCTGCTTGACCGCGCGAGGGTAGCGACGTTACCCTGTGGCATTGATTCATACTGCCTATCTTCCTGGAGCCGCATGCCGCCTTTCTTCCTTCCCAAGACCTTGCTCAGTATCGCGCTGGCCGCCATGGCGCTGCCGTTGACGGCGCATGCCGCCACGCCCGCCGTCGATCCCCTGACGCAGCCGATCGCCTCGCCGTATGCGGCGCAGTGGAACCGCCCGCAGCAACCGGCGCGCATCCACGGCGACACGTATTACGTGGGCGTGGGCGGCTTGAGCGTGGTGCTGATCGACACGCGCGAAGGCTTGATCCTCATCGATGGTGCATTGCCGCAATCGGTGGCCGCCATCAAGGAACATATCCTCGAGCTGGGCTTTCGCCTGCAAGACATCAAGTTCATCCTGAGTACGGAAGCGCATTTCGATCATTCGGGCGGCATCGCCGCCTTGGCCCGCGACAGCGGCGCGCAAGTGATCGCCAGCCCGCTGGGAGCGGAGGCGCTGCGCGCGGGAGCGGTGCTTGCCGCAGATCCGCAAGCGGGCGAAATCGATCCCATGCCGGCCGTGGACAACGTGCGCGAGATCGCCGATGGCGAAGCCCTGCAACTGGGCGACGTGACCATCACGGCGCGCCATACGCCTGGCCATACGCCGGGCAGCACCAGCTGGACCTGGGTGTCGTGCGAGGATGCGGAGCGTCAGGAATGCCTGAACGTGGTGTTTGGCGCCAGCCTCACGCCGGTGGCTGCCGACGACTTTCACTACCTGGGCGATGAACGCCATGCGGACCTGACGCCGGCCTTTCGCCGCGTCATGCAGGACTTCGCTAGGCTGCCGTGCGACATCCTGATCTCGGCGCACCCCGACCACTCGGACGGCGACCGCAAGCTCACGCAACTGCTGGAAGGCGTCACGCCGAATCCTTTCATCGATGCGCAGGCGTGCAGCAACTACGCTGCCAAAAATGAAGCGAAGCTCGACGCCCGCATCGCCAAGGAACAAGCCATGACTGGCGAGGCTGCGACAAAATAACAACGTTGGCGCATGCGCCATGAAAAGCGGTTGACGCACTGCAGCATACGGCGCAGAATCAGCGTCCGCAGTGCAGATTAACCAGATAACGGAAAGGAAACCCATGTTCGAGCAGGCTGGCAGCAAATTGTACGACCACTAGCCCCGCGCATGACGCTCGGGGCCATCGGCAGCATTGCCGATCCCGAGCCGGTGTCCTTCAAACCCCGGTGAGGAAACTCGCCGGGGTTTTTTGTTTTGGACGACCGGATTGAAAGGAAATACCATGAAAATCAAAGTGAAAGCCACGCCCAAGCCGCGCAATCCGCTGGTGGCCGCCGCCAGGCTGCGCGGCGGCGCCGGCGCGCACCAGTCGGTAGCGTCGCCGCGCGCGGCGCGCCGGGCCGGCAAGCACCGCCTGCAGCAATGGCTGGCGGGCCGCCGCAAAGCTGACGATTAGCGGGCCGGCAGCTCGACGATGTAGTTCGGATCAAAAGCGGGATTTTGCGGCGCGCCGCTGCGCGTCTTGTAGCCGCAGGGATTCGAGACGACGCGGCAGCGGCCGATGCGGTAATCGCGCGAAGCGTGGATGTGGCCATGCACCCACAGGTCCGCCTGCGCGGCCAGTTCGTCCAGGCGCGAGGCATAGGCGGGCGAACAGCCTTCGCTGCCGTAGGCATCGTCGACCGAGAGCAGCGACGGCGCCATGTGGCTGATGACGACGGTGCTGCCGCCGAAAGGCTGCGCCAGTTCGCGTGCCAGCCACGCTTTTTGCTGCGCGTGGAACATGGCCGTGTCGGCTGCGCGCAGCTTGCGAAAGCCCATGTTGGCCAGGCGGATGCGCTTGTAGTCGTTCATGACGGCTTCCGCGTCGCGCATGGCCGCCTGGCGCGTGTCGTCGCCCAGCAGGCGGAAATCCGTCCACAGGGTGGCGCCCAGGAAGCGCACGGCGTTGCCTGCCGGGTCGGCGATGACGTGCGTGCCGCAGTCGAGGAAGTGCACGTTGTCCGTGGCGGCGCAGGCGCTGCGCAGCTCCTGGCGCACCTTGTCGAGGTGGTGGCCATAGCCTTCGTGGTTGCCATGCACGTACAGCACCGGCAGCCCCGCAAACGCGGTGGCGGCCCAGGCGACGGCGCGGGCGCCCGTGTCGATGTCGCCGGCCAGGATGACGGCATCGGGGCAGCTGAGCGCAAGGTCGCCTTGCGGCGCTTCGTCGCGCCACAGCTCATGGTGCAGGTCCGACAGGATCAATAAACGCATGCGGCATCCAGGCGATGGGAGGGTATGCCATCGTACCTGAAAACCCTCACTCTTCCTCCAGCGCGGCGAAGCCGTGCGCCAGGTAGTCGAGCAGCGCGCGCACGGCCGGCAGCAGGCCGCGCCGCGACGGGAACACGGCGTGGATGATTTCGCGCTGCGGCCGCCACTGCTCCATCAGCGGCAGCAGGCTGCCATCGGCCACCTGCTCGGTGATCATCATGGTCGGCAGCTGTACCACGCCGACGCCGGCCACGGCCGCGTCGCGCAAGGTCAGCATGTCGCCCGTGACGAAGCGCGGCACGTGGCGCAGCTGGGCGCGTGCGCCGTCCGGGCCATGCAAATCCCACTGGTAGTGCTGTTGCGGCACGCCCAGGGCCAGGCTGGGCCAGTCGGCCAGGTCGGCCGGCGCCTGCGGCGCGGGCGCGCCGGCGAACAGCAGCGGGCTGCCCACCATGCACTGGCTGCGTTCGGCCAGCACGCGCAGCACCAGGTCGCTGTCGGGCAGCGGCGGCGGGCGCACGCGGATGGCCACGTCGATGCCTTCGGCCACCAGGTCGACGCGGCGGTTGCTCGCTTCGAGCAGCAGGGTCACCTGCGGATGCGCGCGCATGAAACCGGCCAGCATGGGACCCACCAGCGTATGCAGCAGGGCGATGGGGCAGGACAGGCGCACCGTGCCGCGCGGCGCGGCCCGCGTCAGCTCGATGGCTTCCTGTGCCGCCTCCGCTTCCACCAGCATGGCCTTGCAATGTTCATAAAACGTCTGGCCCACGTCGGTGACGGAAAAATGCCGCGTCGTGCGCTGCAGCAGGCGCGCGCCGAGGCGCTCTTCCAGCAGGGCGATGCGCCGGCTCAGTTTGGATTTCGGCATGCCCAGCGCGCGCCCGGCCGGCGCGAAACCGCCATGGTCGACCACCTGCACAAAGTAATACAAGTCATTCAGATCCTGCATGCCGCCTCCTTGATCGTTCTATTTTTAGAACGCTGATGGCATATTTTACCGTCTACCGCCTGCATCGTTGCAAGCGTATTCTGTCTTCATCGTAATGCAAACCCCAACAGGAGATCGAGATGAACACAGTCACAGGTATCTACAGCGCACCCCGCCAGCACTGGGTCGGCGACGGTTTCCCCGTGCGCTCGATGTTTTCGTATAACGGCCATGGCAAGCAGCTGAGCCCATTCCTGCTGCTCGACTATGCAGGCCCCGCCGAGTTTGCGCCCGGCACCCGTCCGCCCGGCGTCGGCTCGCACCCGCACCGCGGCTTTGAAACGGTGACCATCGTCTACAAGGGCGAAGTGGCGCACCGCGATTCGACGGGCCAGGGCGGCGTGATCGGTCCCGGCGACGTGCAATGGATGACGGCCGGCGCCGGCATCCTGCATGAAGAATTTCACTCGCCCGCCTTCACGCAGTCGGGCGGCACCCTGGAAATGGTGCAGCTGTGGGTGAACCTGCCAGCGAAAAACAAGATGACGGCGCCCGGCTACCAGGCCATCACCAGCGACACCATTCCCGTCGTGGCGCTGCCGGACGATGCCGGTTCCGTGCGCGTGATCGCCGGCGACTTCGACGGCCAGCATGGCCCGGCCCGCACGTTCTCGCCGATGCAGGTGTGGGACCTGCGCCTGGCCCAGGGCAAGCTGACGCAGCTGCCCGTGACCCGAGGCTGGAGCACGGCGCTGATCGTCCTGCATGGCACGGTGCTGGTCAACGGCGAGAGCGTGGTACGCGAAGCGCAGATGGCGCTGTTCGAGCGCGATGGCGACAGCATCACCATCGAGGCGAACAACGACGCCGTGGTGCTGCTGCTGAGCGGCGAGCCGATCGACGAACCCATCGTCGGCCATGGCCCCTTCGTCATGAACAGCGAAGCGGAAATCGCGCAGGCGTTCGAGGATTTTAACAGCGGCCGCTTCGCCCGCATCGAGAAGTAGTGTGTGCAGTACTCATGCCGCATCCCGCGGCATGGTTTTTTGAGGAGACCACCATGAGCACCCCCGCCAATTTCAACGGTTTGCCGCCGATGATCGATCCCGACGACGCCGTCATGCTGCTGATCGACCACCAGAGCGGCTTGTTCCAACTGGTGCGCGACATCGAGCAGCACGTGCTGCGCGGCCATGTCACGGCGCTGGCCAAGCTGTCGCGCCTGGCCAACATGCCGACTTTTACCACCGCTTCCGTACCCGACGGCCCGAACGGCCCCCTGATCCCGGAAATCCACCATTTCAACCCGGAAGCCGTCTACATCCCGCGCACGGGCCAGATCAATGCCTGGGACAATCCGGCCTGGGTCGACGCCATCGAAAAGACGGGCCGCAAGACCCTGCTGATCGCCGGCACGCTCACCAGCGTGTGCATGGCGTTTCCCACCATCAGCGCGCTGGCGGCCGGCTACAAGGTGTTTGCCATCATCGACGCCTCGGGCAACTGGTCGAAGATGGCCACCGATATCACCATGGCGCGCGTGACGCAGGCGGGCGCCGTGCCGATCGACACGTATGCCGTGCTGGCTGAAGTGATGAGCACCTGGAACCGCGCCGATGCGATGGAGTTTGCCGCCATCATGACGGACCACATCGTGCCGCCGTACCGCGCGCTGATCGAAAGCTACGACAAGGCGCAGGGCGTGCAAAAGAATGGCCGTGAAACGAAGCTGGAAATCCTGGAAGCGGCCAGCAAGGGCTGACCGCGGCTACGGCGCTTCGTAGCTGCTGCGTATCGCCGCCAGCGCGCCGCGCTGTTCCAGGCGCGTGATGGCGGCGTTCAGGCGCGCCAGGTCGTCGGCGCTGGTCGTGCGCGCATTGAGCATCAGGTGCACGGGGGCGCGCAGGATGAGGAAGGGCAGGGTGTGCAAGGCTACGCCCTGCAGGCGCGCTTCGTGGCGCACGGCCAGCACGTCGCCCAGCAGCAGGTCGGCGCGGCCCGCATCGAGCATGCGCACGCCTTGCTGGAAGCTGCCGAACGCATTCAGGCGGCCGGCCTTTTCCAGCGCCGGCCGGGCCGCCGCGTACTGCGCGCCATACCAGCCCACCTTGGGCGCCAGCAAGGTCGAGTTGCCGCGCATGAGTTGCGCGAAGCTGGCGATCTGGCGGTGGCCGGCGGGCGCGCCGGATTTGCTGAAGAGGCCCACGGCTTCGTCGCGATACGAGAGGGAAAAGCGGGCATAGGACTGGCGTTCCGGCGTCTCGGACGCGGCCAGCATCAGGTCCAGCCCCCCTTTCTGGAACAGCAGCTGGCGCCGTGCGGTGGGCAATTCCGGCAAGGTGACGAGGGTGCACCGGGCTTCCTTGAAAATGGCTTGCAGCAACTCCAGGTCCAGGCCCGTAAAGCGGCCCCGGGCATCGCGGTAGATATATGGCGGCCACTGTTCCAGCGCCATCGTCATGCGGCAAGCCACGGCGGGCAGGGCAGTTATGCCGAGCATTGCCGCAAACAGGAGATGGCGCATGCGCATGTGGAGGTTTCCAGGAGTTTCAACTTGATATTCAATTTGCCAGAATGGCCGCGGAAGTCAAGGGCTGAGGCTGCGGAAGGCGGGCCTGGTTCGCATTTCCTCGATGTTTGCGCGGTTTTTGCCGCTTTCCTCCATGGAAATCGCCTCCGGCGCGGCGAACACCGTGCAGTGTAATCGGCTATAGTGGCGCGGTGCCACCACTGCCCCGCAAAGGAAGACCGCTTGACTGCCCCGCTCGAGATCGCCGCCAATGTACTGATGACTGCCTCCATCATCCTGGCCGGACGCAATAATATTCATTCCTGGTGGATCGGCATGGTCGGCTGCGTGCTGTTTGCCGTGCTGTTTTTCCAGGTCAACCTGTATGCCGATGTGATGCTGCAACTGTTTTTCATCGTCACCTGCGTCATCGGCTGGCTGCAATGGCGGCGTGGCGCCGGCGGCAAGCCGTTGCCGATCACGCGCACGGGCTGGCGCAGCCTGGCGTGGGTGGTGCCGGCCGGCATCGCCTCCGTGGTGATCTACGGCATGCTGCTGCACCGCTTTACGAATGCCTACGCGCCGTTCATCGATTCGGCAGTGTTGGTATTTAGCATCATCGCGCAATTCCTGCTGATGAGCCGGCGCATTGAAACCTGGGCTTTCTGGCTGCTGGTCAACACCGTGGCCGTGCCGCTGTACTACAGCCGCGGCCTGCACCTGACGGCTGTGCTGTATGCCGCTTACTGGGTCAATGCCGTGGTTTCCTGGTACTGGTGGAGCGTGCAGGCGCGCCGCGCGGCGCTGGCGCCAGTGGCGCATGCCGATGCTTGAATGTTGTCAAACGACAAGTCCTTAGATTCAAATCGTATATACAATCAATTTTTAATTCGTTCACGCGATAAAGACGCCGGGATATAGTGGCCTTTCCCCGCTTACCGGTGTCTTTTATGTTGCGTTCTACCCCTTCTGCCAGTTTTTACGCTACTTGTTATCAACTGACCATGCAATGCATGGCGCAGTGGATGCCGATGCGTGCCCGTCCACGCATCCCCTAAGTCACTCCATCCATTTCGTTGTCGTTTGCCCGCTGGCCCACCCGGTCCGCGTGCCCCTGCTCGGCCTTTTTTATCGGAAAAAGGCTGCAATCCCAATAAGAGGAAACCATGTTCAAACCACTCGCCATCAGTCTTGCCATCGCCGCCGCCTTTCCCGCTGTCACCACTCTTGCCCATGCCGAGGACGACATGCTGCGCGTGAATGTCACCGGATCGAACATCCGCGTCAGCGAAAAGGAGGGCGCCAGCGCCGTGCAGGTCATCACGGCCAAGGAATTGAAAGCCGGCGGCAAGACCAGCGTGTCGGACGTACTGCGCGCCATCTCCGCCAACAGCGGCAACAGCTACAACGAGCAATATACGGGCAGTTTCTCGGCCGGCACCTCGGGCCTGTCGCTGCGCGGCATCGGCCAGCAAAACACCCTGATCCTCGTGAATGGCCGCCGCGTGGCCAGCTATGCCACGGCGCAGGATTTGCAGCAGACCTTCGTCGACCTGAACAGCCTGCCGATGGCGGCCGTGCAGCGCATCGAGGTGCTCAAGGATGGCGCCTCGTCCGTGTACGGCTCCGACGCCGTGGCCGGCGTGGTCAACATCATCCTGTACAAGGAATTCACGGGCACGGACATCACGGCGCAATGGGGCGGCTCGACGCAAGGCACGGGCCAGCATGAAAAGAGCGCGGCGCTGCAAACGGGTTTCGGCAAGCTCGAGGAAGATGGCTACAGCGTGGTCTTCTCGGTCGACGCGCAGCAGCGCGACAAGCTGCAGCAAAGCGACGTGGCATGGCTGCGCGATGCCGATTATCGCCAGCAGCAGCGCGGCAGCCTGGGCTGGGCTGTCACGAATTACGCGGGCAACGATCCCACGCAGACCCTGGGCGGCGTGCGCGGCCCGCTGCAACTGGTGCCGTACAACGATATCAATCCCGATCGCAGCGGCCAGGTGCTGGCCTACAATCCGGCGCCGTATAAAACGCTGATTCCGGGCATCCAGCGCATCCACTCGTCGCTGCGCGGCACCCTCAAGCTGAACGCGGACACGGAAGCCTATGTCGACCTGCTGCACAGTTATTCGCGCGCCGACCAGACCTTCAGCGCGCCGTTGAGCGTGAATAACGCCACGCGCGTGTGGAACAACAGCACCAAGCTGCTCGACACCATCCCCGTGGTGCTGCCCGTGGGGCACCCGAACAATCCGGGCACGACGCCCTTGCCCTTCACGGCTACCCTGTTCGACCTGGGGCCGCGCCTGAAGCAGGACCGCGTCACCTTCTACCGCGCGCTGGCCGGCGCCAAGGGCACTTGGGCGGGCTGGGACTGGGATACGGCCGTGGCCCATTCCAGCAGCAAGCTGGAGGAAACGGTGCAGAACTTCGTCAACCGCTACGAATTCCAGAAAGTGCTGGCCGAAGGCAGCTACAATTTCTTTGATCAATCGCAAAACAGCGAAGCGGTGCGCAACCGCCTGCGCCTGTCGACCCTGCGCCCGGCCGAATCGACGCTCGACACGCTCGACTTCTCGGCGGCCAAGGATATCTGGGCCTTGCCCGCGGGCCCGCTGGGCTTTGCCGCCGGCGCTCAATGGCGCCGCGAAAAGATGGATTCGCAAACTTCGACGGCCGTGCTGTCGGGTACGGAACTGCGCCCCGCGCTCAATATCATCAACGGCTCGCGCAATGTGTCGGCCCTGTTCGCCGAATTCAACGTGCCCGTCGTGAAGGATCTGTCCGTCAACGTGGCCGGCCGCGCCGACCATTACAGCGACTTCGGCAATGCTTTTTCGCCGAAAGCCAGCGCGCGCTACCAGGCGGCGCCATGGTTGTTGCTGCGCGGCACCGTTTCACGCGCCTTCCGCGCGCCGTCGCTGCCGGAAATCACCGACAGCACGGCCGTCAGCTATACCAGCGTGATCGATGCCCGCGATCCGCTGACGCCGACGCAGGCGCGCGGCGTGACGGTGATGACGATCGCCAATCCGAACCTGCGCCCCGAGCGCTCGAAAAACCTGAACCTGGGCGTGGTGGTGTCGCCCACCAGCAGCTCGAGCATCGGCCTCGATTACTACCGCATCAAGCAGGATGGCGTGATCGGCACGGCCAGCGCCACCACCATCCTCGAGAATGAAAATACTGCGCCGCAACAGATCACGCGCGGTGCCGATGGACGCATCACGACCCTGTACCGCCAGTTCCGCAACCAGGGACAGCGCGAAGTGTCGGGCATCGATATCGACCTGCGCCAGCGCTTTGTCGACAAGGACTGGGGCAAGCTGACCCTGGCAGGCCAGCTGAGCCGCGTGCTGCGCTTTGCCGAGCCGCTGTCCGATGGCGCGCCGCTGACCAATGGCGCCGGCACCAATCACTTCGGTTCCATTCCGAAGTGGCGCGGCGTCACGTCGGCCACCTGGGAACAGGGCAAATGGTCGTCGACCCTGACCTGGAACTATGTGGGCAGCTATGCGCAGGAGACGCACCTCGATGAATCGGTGGCCGCCTTCAGCACCTTTGACGCGACCAGCAGCTGGCAGGTGACGCCACAGGCGAACGTCACCTTCATCGTGCAAAACCTGGCCAACAAGCGCGCGCCCTGGGACTATGCCTCCACCGGCTTTGACTTTACCCAGGCCGACCCGCGCGGACGCGTTGCGGCGCTCAAGCTGAACTACAAGTTCTAGCCGCCCGCCGCCTGCCGCTGGCTCGTCTGCTCCTGCAGGCGCTGGCGGTAGGCGCTGGGGGGCACGCCCATGCGTTCGCGAAAGGCCGTGGCGAAGTTGCCCGCGTTGTGAAAACCGATCAGCAGGGCGATATCCTGCACGTCGATGTCCGTCTGCTGCAGCAATTCCACGCCGCGGGCAATGCGCGCTTCGCGGATGAAGGCGAAGACCGTCATGCCCGTCTGCTCGCGGAACATCAGAGTCAGCTTTTCGCGGTAGGTGCCGACGCTGCGGGCGATTTCGGACAGGTTCGGCAGGCTGCCCAGGTTGTCGAGAATAAGTTGCTTAACGGCATTAACGAAGACCAGGTCGGGATGCTGCAGCTTGTCGCTGATCGGCGTCGTCGCCGGCAGGGTACTGTTGCTTTTACGCATCAATCCCAGGTGGATATGGATGCGCGCGGCCAGTTCTTCCGGTGTAAATGGCTTCGAAATGTAGTCCACGCCCCCCACCTGCAAGCCCATGATGCGTTCCTTGGCGGCATCTGCGCCGCTGAGGAAGATCACGGGTATCTGTTCCGTTTCGGGATTGGCCTTGAGCAAACGGCACGCCGTGTAGCCATCCATCTCGGGCATGCGCACATCGAGCAGGATCAGGTCGGGATGCGTGGCCAGTGCCAGCTGGTAGCCCTGGTAGCCGTTGAACGCGATGCTGAAACGATAGGGCTGCTCGCTGAGCAGCTCCATCAGCATGCGCTGCTCGAACGCGGAATCGTCCACGAGCAAGATGTTCTTTTTGATGGTTTCGCTGGTCAATGGCATGGCATGGATGACTTAACCAAATAGCAAGTTGTGGCTTATTATGCCTCGCTTTTTCTTTTTTTTCTGCTTTTCTCGTGTTTCAAAAGATGTTTCTCCGCCAGAAGAAGCGCGGATTTCCCAGATCGCCAATAATTCATTCGTGCATTGATTTTAAGCAATGTCGATTGCTAAAAAATCTGTTTTGCCAATGCTGCAAAAAGTGCCGGAGTCCCCGGGTTCCTGACTCCTGGCACCTGTATTTTGTCGTCCTGGTTTGCGTGCCCAAGAAAACGCCGGCAATACCGTGACTATCCTCGACGCCCCTCAAATTGGCGGGCTCATTAATGATGTTCCATCATCAGGAGGTATCATGTTGCGAGTTATTTTCCCCCGTCTTATCGTTGCCGCCAGCGTGGCTATTGCCGCCACGGCGCTTCTGCCACGTGGCGCCGACGCAGCCGTGTATCTGAATGGCAGCGCCAGCACCACCTTCGACGTCACCCTGAAGATCATCGCCAATTGCACCATCGCGGCGGCCAATCTCGACTTTGGCCAAAGTCAGGGTGTACTGGCTAC
Source organism: Janthinobacterium sp. P210005 (assembly GCF_036231865.1). Taxonomy (NCBI): domain Bacteria; kingdom Pseudomonadati; phylum Pseudomonadota; class Betaproteobacteria; order Burkholderiales; family Oxalobacteraceae; genus Janthinobacterium; species Janthinobacterium sp. P210005. Next base: position 148,170 of record NZ_JAZARC010000002.1, on the reverse strand, counting down.
TGCCGTGAACGTCAATACGACCGTGAATGTCACCTGCACCAATACCACGCTGTATAACGTGGGCTTGACGGCGGGAACGGGCACCGGCTCGACCGGCACGACGCGCTACCTGAGCGGTACCGGCGGCAACCTGGGGACGGTGCAATTCAATCTGTACCAGACGGCCGGCAGCACCTTGTGGGGCGATACCCAGGGCACGAATACCGTCGGCGGCACGGGCAACGGCTCCTCGCAGCCGATCACGGTGTACGGCAATATTCCGCCGCAGGCGACACCGGCGCCCGATACCTACAAGTCGACCATCACGGCCACCGTTTACTTTTAAGCCAGGCGCCGCGTGAAGGCCGGTGTTGTTTCCCTGATGAAATGCGTGCTGGCGCTGCTGGCTTGCTGCGCCGCGGGCGCGCACGGTGCCAGCCTGCAGATTTCGCCGGTGACGCTCAATTTGCGCGCGGCGCAGAATGCGGCCGGCCTCACCCTGCAAAACCTCGGTGACCAGCCCATCTACGGGCAAGTGCGGGTATTCGTCTGGGATCAGCGCGATGGCGAGGAAACGCTGGCGCCGACACAGGAACTGGTGGCCAGTCCGCCGATCGTCGAAATCGCCGCCAACAGCCGGCAGACCATCCGCCTCGTGCGTGCCCAGGCTGGTCCTGTCGCGCAGGAAAAGACGTATCGCGTGCTCATCGATGAAGTCAGCCGCGAGGATGAGGCGGGCCGCAGCGGCGTCGATATCCGCCTGCGCTACTCGGTGCCCGTGTTCGTGCTGCCGGCCGGGGCGCCGGGCAAGGAAGTGCTTGACTGGCAAGTTTTCCGCGAACAGGGCGAGTGGATGTTGCGCATCAAGAACAGCGGCAATTTCCATGCGCAGATCGGTGCGATGACGTTGACGAACCCGGCGGGCAAGGAGTTTGTCATCAGCAAGGGGCTGTTTGGTTATGTCCTGGCGGCACGCATGCGCGTCTGGCGCCTGCCCGTTGCCAGGGAGGCCGAACTGGATGGGCCGTTGAGTATTGCGGTAAATGTGAATGCCAAGGCACTCATTGCCAAGACTTCGACACCTTGAACATGGCTGCCATGACGGGGCGGCCTGCTGCGCGCCCCGGGCGCAAGCGGCCACACCATGAAACGCGCACTGGCAGCGTGGCTGTTGCTGGTCATGGCGCCGCTGGCCAGGGCCGATGGCACGGCGGGCCTGACGGGCGCCGATCCGGGTCCTGCCAGCTTGCCCAGCGATCCGGCGGCGCCGAATGAACTGTATCTGGAGGTCACTGTGAATGCTGAATCAACCGGGCTGATCTTGCGCTTTACCCAGGTGGGCAAAGGCTTGCGCAGCAGTGTGGCGAACTTGCAGCAGCTGGGGCTGGACCCCGCGCGCCTGGTCGCACCCGGTCAGACCGAGGTGGCGCTGGACGCGATTCCCGGACTCAGCTATGAATATGATGCGGCGCGCCAGAGCGTGTCGCTGCGGGTGGCGGACGACTTGCGCTCGCCTTACCGCATCAGCGCGCGCACGGCGGCGCAGACGCCGCCATCGACGGTCACGCCCGGTGCCGTCCTCAATTACGAAGCCTATGCGGAACTGGGCCGGACGCGCCGCGCCGCCATCTTCAACGACTTGCGCTACTTCAATGACAGCGGGGTCTTCAGCAATACCGGCACCGTGAACCTGGGGTCGGACCAGCGCAAGTACATGCGCTTTGACACCTTCTGGAGCCACGCCGACCCCGACACCTTGCAAACGTGGCAAGTGGGCGACCTTATTTCTTCGTCGCTGAGCTGGAGCCGCGCCGTGCGCGTCGGCGGCGTGCAGTGGCGCAAGAATTTCCAGCTGCGCCCCGACCTGCTGACCTTTCCCGTCGCTTCCGTCGATGGCACGGCGCTCGTGCCTTCGTCGCTGAGCCTGTATGTCAATGGCGTGCAGCAATATGCTGCCAGCGTGCCCAGCGGGCCATTTGTGCTGAACCAGGTGGCCGGCATCAATGGCGCAGGGCAAGCCACCATTATCACGCGCGATGCGCTGGGGCGCAGCGTGACGACCGTGCTGCCCCTGTATGTCGATACGCGCATGCTGGCCAGCGGCTTGAGCGATTACTCGGTCGAGGCGGGCGCCGTGCGGCGCGACTATGGCCGTCGCCTGTTCGGCTATGAGCGGCAACTGGTTGCCAGCGCTTCCGGCCGCCACGGCGTCAGCGACAGCTTCACCCTCGAAGGCCATGCGGAACTGGCCGCCGGCCTGTATCAGGCGGGGGCGGGCGCGCTGGTGCGGCTGGGCCAGGCGGGCGTGCTGAGCGGTTCGCTGTCGGCCAGCGCCGGCCGCAGCCGTGGTGCGCAGCTGGGTGCCGGCTATCAATACATGGGGCCGCGTTTCAGTGTCGATGTGCAAAGCGTGCGCGCCAGCGCCGGCTTTGGCGACCTGGCCTCGCGCGACGGCAGCGCCGTGGTGCGCGCGGCCGATCGCCTCACCGTCAGCTTGCCATTGCCTGCAGGAAGCAGTATCAGCAGCAGCTATATCAGCTACCGCACGCCTGGCGCGCCGCCATCGAAACTGGCCACCGTGGGCTATTCGGCCACCCTGTTTCATGGCCTGTTCTTCAACGCCAGCCTGTTCCAGGACTTGCGGCAACGCGAGAAGCGGGGCTTTTACTTTGGCTTGAGCATGGCCTTCGACAACAATCTGGCCCTCAGCGTGAACAGCAGCCGGCAAAACGGCGAGAGCGGCCGCAGCGTCAGTGCGCAGCGCGCGGCGGACTTTGGCGGCGGCTTCGGCTGGAGCGTGCAGGCTGGCACGGCGGGCAGCAATGCCTACCGGCAGGCGCAAGTGGAATACCTGGGCAACGACGGCCGCGTGAGCGCGCGCACGCAAAGCAGCAGCATGGGCAGTGCCTCTTCGCTGGGCGCGGCCGGCGCGCTGGTGCTGATGGATGGCCATATCGAGGCGGCGCGCCAGGTGGGCAACGGTTTTGCGCTGGTCTCCACGGGCGGCGTGGGTAATATTCCTGTGCTGCATGAAAACCGCCAGATCGGCGTGACGGGCAGGGGCGGCTATCTGCTGGTGCCGAATTTGAATCCCTATGGCAATAACCAGATCAGCATCGCCACGGATGAGCTTGATGTTGATGCGCGGGTGCCTGTGAGTAATATCAATGTCGTGCCGCAATACCTGGCGGGCGTGCTGGCGGCCTTTCCCATCGAGCGCTACAGCGCGGCCACCGTCATCGTCCAGGATGCGCAGGGCAAGGCGCTGACCACGGGCTTGCCCGTGTTGCACGTGCAAAGCGGCAAGCAGACGGTGGTGGGATTCGACGGCATCGTTTTCGTCGACGACCTGCTCGAACAAAACGAGTTGCAAGTCGGCGAGGGCGACAGCGCATGCACGCTGCGTTTTGCCTATGTGCGTCCGGCCGCGGGCGGCTTGCCCGTGATCGGGCCGTTGCGCTGCGCCGCTGCCAGCGCCGGGGCAGGCCGCTGATGCGCCGCCTGTTGCTATGGCTGACCCTGCTGCTGGGCTGCGCCTGGGGCGGCGTGGCGCAGGCGGCCGACACCTGCACGGTCAGCGTGACGAATATCGATTTCGGCACCGTCAGCCCGATTTCCGGCACCGATCACGTGGCGCAGGCCACGGGGACCTTCAGCTGCCTGTTTTCGTCGCTGAACCTGGGGCAATTGCTCACGCCCAATGCGCAAGTGTGCATTTCGCTGGGGCTGGGCACGAATTCCACGTCGGCCCTGCCGCGCAAGCTGGGCAATGGCAGCAACCGCATGGAGTACAACGTGTACGTGGACAATTCGTATGCGACGGCGAAGATCTGGGGCGGCGCCGGCGTGGCGGGCGCGCCGTCGACCTTCGGCATGATCCTGTCGGCCGGCTTGCTGGCCCCGCCCGGCACGTATTCCACCACCTTTACCGTGTACGCGAAGATTCCTGCCGGCACCGCCCTGGCCGCCGTGCCCACGGTCGCCAACGCCAATACCGTCTATACGTCGAGCTTTGCCGGCGTCGGCACCTACACCTACACCACGTATGGCCTCGTCAACTTGCAGGGTTGCACGGCTACCAGCGGCAGCTTCGGTTTCACGGTGAATGCCACGGCTGTCAACGATTGCACCATCACGGCCACGCCGATGGCGTTTGCGAACGCCTCCATCCTGACGGGCAATCTGCGCAGCACCAGCACCTTGTCGGTGCGCTGCGTCAATAACAATGCCTACCAGATTGCCCTGAACGGCGGCAGCGTGGCGGCCAATGTGGCCAACCGGCAAATGAAGAACACGGTGACCACGGACAAGGTCAGCTATTTGCTGTCCGCCACCCTCGATGGTGCGCCATGGGGCGATGGCACGGCAGGCACGAGCATGGTGACGGGGACGGGAACGGGCGCCAGCGTGCCGCTGACGATCTACGGCCGGGTGCCGGCGCAGGTGTCGCCGCGCCCTGGCGATTACAAGGACACGGTGACGGCAACGATTTATTTTTAGAACGTGACGGTGACGAGGCCGGCGCCCGATGACGTTGCCTGCTGGTGCAGAAAATAGGGCGTGTTGTGCTGGCAGCGCACCTGGGCGCTGCCGCGCTGCGAGACGATGGTGCACGCATCGTGGACGACGAAGGTGGCCTGGAACGATGCGGAAGAGACGGTACCGGCGGTGGTGGTCTGGCAAACGGCAAGGGCAAACAGGGCTGGCAGTACGGCAAGCTTCAAAGGAGTCATCTTGGATACATCTGGCGAAAAACGGGCGTGGTCAGCGACGCCGCATGGCAAGGCTGACACCGTTTTTCGTACCGGGTTGAGGGGGACAGAACGAGCCATGATTGTACTGGAACAAGAAAAGTGTGAGTTTGTGCGTATTTTCAGGCCGCCATCATGGGGTGAGCGTAGCTTTCAAGATGATAGTAACTAAGTTTCCGTATTGCAACTGAAATACTTTTTCGATTGTTGTGTTGAATCAACGTGAGGAGATGGTCATGAAACATACCAACTTTAATAATTTGCCTTGCCCGATCGCACGCAGCCTGGGCAAGGTGGGCGAATGGTGGAGCATCCTCATCCTGCGCGAAGCGTTCTACGGCAAGACGCGTTTCGACGAATTTGAAAAAAGCCTCAAGATTGCGCCCACCATCCTGACGCGCCGCCTGGCCGACCTGGTGGAAGGGGGCTTGATGACGCGCCGCCTGTATTGCGCCAAGCCGCCCCGCTACGACTATGTGCTGACCAAGTCCGGGCGCGCCTTCAAGCCCGTCTTGCTGGCGTTTATTGCCTGGGGTAATGAGAACTTCGCCCCCGAAGGCGCCAGCCTCGTCATCGCCAGCCGCGACACGGGCCTGGCCGCCGATCCGGTGCTGGTCGACGCCACGACGGGTTTGCCCATCAACGACGAGTACTACGCGTTCGCGCCAGGGCCTGCCGCCAGCGACAGCATGCGCAGCATCATCCTCGATGCGGAAAAAAGCAGCGGCATCGCGCCCAAGCCGAAGGCGCCGGCCGCCAACCGCGGCTGGGTGGCGGAAGGCCACCTGGCCTGAACGCGGGGTGGCAGGCGAGCAGCAAGTTTGGCGTACAGCAAAGCGGACACGGCGGCATGGCGTTACTGTCGCACTATGCAACTCAAGTGCGGCGTACGCCCGGCTCGGCTGTACGGGCAGGGCGCCATCCGTGATCCGATGTCCGTTGAGGGAGTATTGCGATGAGCACACTGCAACAACACGTACGCCGCGCCGCCAGCGTGCTGGCGCTGGCCGCCCTGCTGGGCGCCTGTTCCCACGGCCCGCATCATCCGGGCGGCCATGACGTCACCTTGACGGGCGCGCAGGAAGTGCCGGCCAATACCAGCACGGCCAGCGGCAGCAGCAATATCCGCGTCGCCCACGACCGCGGCGTCAGCGGCGGCGTGCGCTACACGGGCATGGTGGCCACCGTCGCGCACATCCATGAAGCGCCCGCCGGCGCCAACGGCCCCGTCATCGTGCCGCTGGTGAAAACCGCCGAAGGCATGTTTGCCGTGCCGGCCGGCACCATGCTCACGCCGCCCCAGTATGCGAGCTACCAGGCCGGCAACCTGTACGTGAACGTGCACAGCGCCGCCTATCCGGCCGGCGAGATCCGCGCCCAGCTCAAGCCCTAGCGGGCCGCCTGCGTTTTTCCGAAAACCTCCTTGGGCCGCGCGAGCGGCCTTTTTTTGCGCCAGGCGGCCGGCCGGTGCAGCGCGCTACAATGGCGCTCCATGCTGACCATCCTCGCCATCACCTTTCCCTTCTTCGCCCTGGTGCTGTGCGGCTACCTGGCCGTGCGGCGCAAGCTGCTGCCGCTGGCCGCCATCGGCGGCTTGAACAGTTTTGTCCTGTACTTCGCGCTGCCCTGCATGCTGTACCGCTTCGGCGCCGCCACGCCCATCGCGCAACTGCTCGACGCCAGCGTGTTCGGCGTCTACCTGCTGTGCGCCCTGATCATGGTGGGCGTCACCACGGCCATGACCCTGAGCCACCGCATCGACTGGAACAACGCCGCCTTCGGTGCGCTGGTGGCGGCTTTCCCGAATACGGGCTTCATGGGCGTGCCCCTGCTATTGACCTTGCTCGGTCCCCGCTCCTCGGGTCCCGTCATCGTCACCATCGTCGTCGACATGCTCATTACCAGCTCGCTGTGCATCGCCCTGTCGCGCATCGGCAGCGGCGGCGCGCACGGCAGCCGCGCGGCCGTCATGAATGCCTTGAAGGGCATGGTGGGCAACCCGATGCCGTGGGCGATTGTGCTCGGTGCCCTGTCGTCGTGGCTGGAACTGGCCTTGCCCAAGCCTTTGATGCAGACGGTGGGCCTGCTGGCCGACGCCGCCTCGCCGGTGGCCCTGTTTACCATCGGCGCCGTGCTGGCCCGTTCGCAAATGAGCACGAGCGACCCGGCGCCACTGGGAGAGTATGTGCCCGTGGCGCTGAAAAAACTGCTGCTGCATCCGCTGCTGGTGTGGGGCATCGGCCACGCGGCCATCTCGCTGGGTGCACCGCTCGATCCGTTTGCGCTGACCTGCATGGTGCTGGTGGCTTGCCTGCCCAGCGCCAGCAACGTCTCGCTGCTGTCGGAACGTTTTGGGGCAAACACGGCGCGCATCGCCCGCATCATTCTGGTCTCGACGGCGCTGTCGTTTTTGACGTTTTCGGCGGCTGTCAGCTGGCTGACTTGACGTTGGCGGCGATCAGCGCGCCCAGGGCCTGCGCCGCGCCGGCTTGCGTGTCCAGCGCCAGGCCCTGCGCCATGCTGGCCTGGTCCTGCATGCTGCGGTTCTGCCCCAGCTTCCATTTGCCCGTGATGCGCGTGAGGGGAATCTCGATGCCGACGATGGCTTTCAAGAGTTTTTCGATGTAGCCGGCCGGCGCATCGCTCACTTTCCAAGGCGCGGTTTGATCTGCCTCATGGCGCGCCGTCAGGCGCTCCACCAATGCCAGCAGCCACGCCGCGTCGTCGATGGCGCGCAGGGGGCCGTGCGCGTGCACGACCGCGTAATTGAAGGTGGGGACCTCCTTGCCGCTGCGCTGCTTTTCCGCATACCAGGCGGGCGTGATGTAGGCATGCGGCCCCTGGAAGATCACCATGCAGTCATCGCTCCCGCCGGCCGCGCGCCACAGCGGGTTGGCGCGCGCCACGTGGGCGCGCAGGATGCCGAATGGCGCATCAAGCGTGGGCGCGGCGATCTCGAACGGCAGGTGGTCGGCGCACAGGCCATCGGCGCCATGGCGCACCAGCGCACCCAGCGGATGCGCGGCTATCAGGCCATGCAGCACCTCGAGGCGCTCTTCGCGGAAGGTGGTGGGCGTGTACATTTAGTGCGCTCCTTCCACGACCACGTCGGCCGTCAGCGAATTGGCGATGTAGCAGCGCTCGTGCGCGTCGTGGTGCAGGGCGGCCAGCGCCTCGGGCGAGGGCGGCGATCCCGTGAAGACGATGCGCGGACGCAGCACGATGCGTGTCATGGCCAGGCGCCCGGCGGCATTTTTTCCCAGCTCGCCGATGGCGTCGTCGCGGTAGTCGTCGATGACGTAGCCGCGCTGCGCTGCCAGCGACAGGAAGAACAGCATGTGGCAGCTCGACGTGGCGGCCACCAGCGCTTCTTCCGGATCGACGTTGGCCGCCACCGACATGGGCAGCGGCACGGACAGGGGAGAGGATGAGGCGGGTACCGTCAGGCCGCCGTCGAACTGCCATTCATGGCCGCGGCTGTAGCGCTGGCCGGCGAAATCCTGGCCGTCGCGCTGCCAGGCCACGGTGGCGAAAAATTGATGCATGGGTGCTCCGCAAGAGTGAGGGGGATGCGCCATCTTAGCGCCAGTCTTGGCTATTTAAAACAGCCAATAAGTGCTATCTTGAAGCTACCAATTCAAGAATGCCACCATGCCAGTTTCCCACCTGCACCAGGTTATCGCCGCCTTGCCGCTGCAGCGCGGCGCCAGCGAGCCGCTGTTTCGCCAGCTGTATGCAGCCATCAAGGCCGCCATCCTCGATGGCCGCATGAGTCCCGGCATGCAGCTGCCGCCCACGCGCGACTTTTGCCGCCTGCTGGCCGTGTCGCGCCAGACGGTGCTCAATGCGTATGCGCAGCTGGCGGCCGAAGGCTATCTCGACGGCGCCGTGGGGCGCGGCACGTTTGTCAGCCGCGACGTTCCGCTGCCTGTCCCTGCCGCGGCGCCGGGCTTGCTGCGGCCCCTGTCGGCGCGCGGGCAGGGCGTGGTGGCGGCCATGCGCCAGGTGGCGTTCCACCGGGGGCCGCTGCGCGCCTTTCGCGTCGGCATGCCGCGCATCGACCATTTCCCGTTCGACGTGTGGAACCGCCTGGAAGCGCGGCGCTGGCGCCGTCCCGATCACCATTTCGGCTACAGCGACCCGGCCGGCTACCTGCCGCTGCGCGAACTGCTGTGCGTGTACCTGAAGGCGTCGCGCGGCGTCCAGTGCACGCCGCAGCAGATCGTCATCACCTCCGGCTCGCAGCAGGCGCTGTTTTTGCTGTCGACCATCCTGCTGGCGCCAGGCGACGCGGCCTGGATGGAGTCGCCCGGCTACCGGGGCGCCAGCGGCCCGCTGCGCGCGGCCGGCGCGCGCGTCTTTCTCGTGCCCGTCGATGCGCAGGGGCTGGACGTGGCGTATGGCGTGGCGCATTGCCCGCAGGCGAAGCTGGCGTACGTGACGCCATCGCACCAAATGCCGCTGGGCGTGAGCATGAGTTTGCCCCGCCGCCTGGCCTTGCTGGCCTGGGCCGCGCAAAACAAAGCCTGGCTGGTGGAAGACGATTACGACAGCGAATACCGCTACACGGGCGCGCCGCTGGCCTCGCTGCAAAGCCTGGACCGGGCCGGCTGCGTGGTCTATGTGGGCACCTTGTCGAAAGTGCTGTTCCCGGGCCTGCGCCTGGGCTACATGGTGGCGCCGCCCGCACTGGCCGAAGCGCTGGTGCAGGCCAAGGCCGTGATGGACCGCCACACGGCCATCGTGCCGCAGATGGCGCTGGCCGACTTCATCGCCGAGGGCCACTTTGGCCGGCATATCCGCCGCACGCGCGACAGCAATGCCGAGCGGCTCGACCTGCTGGTGCGTGGCCTGGCGCGCGAACTCGACGACCAGCTCGCCTGCGGTCCGGCCGACAGCGGCCTGGAACTGTGCGCGTATTTTCGCGGCAGCCATGACGAGGAAGCGGTGTCGCACGCGGGCCTGGCGCGGGGCATCGAATTGCGTCCGCTGGGCCACTATGCCGATCCGGCGGCGGGGCCGGAGTGCGCCACGCCGCCCGGGCTGCTGCTGGGCTTTGCGGCGATTCCCCCGGCCGAGATGGCGCACGGCTTGCAGGAATTGGGGCGCCTCCTGCGCGGCCGATAAACTATACTGGCACTTGCCTGCACCTGAAGAACACGACCATGAATATTACCCGCTGCGCCTGGGCCAATCCGGCCAATCCCCGTTATCTCGATTACCACGATACGGAGTGGGGCGTGCCCTGCCACGACGAGCGCCGGCTGTTCGAGATGCTGAACCTGGAAGGCGCGCAGGCTGGCCTGAGCTGGGAAACCATCCTCAACAAGCGCGACACCTACCGCGCCGCCTTCGATAACTGGGATGCGGAAAAGATCGCCGCGTATGGCCCGGACAAGGTGGCGCAGCTGCTGCTCGACCCGGGCATCGTGCGCAACCGCCTGAAGGTGGCGGCCGCCATCACGAATGCGCAAGCCTATCTGCGCCTGCGCGCGGAAGGGCAGACGCTGGACAGCTTCCTGTGGGCGTATGTCGATGGCCAGCCCATCGTCAACAGCTGGCAGACCGGCGAGCGTCCCGCCAGGACGGCCTTGTCCGACAAACTGTCGAAAGACTTGCTCAAGCGGGGCTTCAAGTTCGTCGGTTCGACCATCATCTACGCCTACATGCAGGGCATCGGCATGGTCGACGACCATGCGCCCGCCTGCTTTTGCCGCGCGGGGCATTGATGCGCCGCGCGCTGGTCCTGCTCGACACGGATTTTGACGGCGCCCGCTTGCGTGCCGTTTGCGCGGCGCATGGCGGCCGCCGCCTGCATTACATCGCGCTGGCGCCGCGTCCCGTCGACGCCAACCACTTGCCCGAGCAGTGGCGCGCGCAGTGGCCGCCCTGCGTACCGGGCCTGCACCGCATGGTGTCGCACGATGGACTCGTCACGCTCGATGTGCTGATCGGCGAACCCGATGTCTGCCTGGCGCAATTGTCGGCGCGTGTCGACGAAGTGCATCTGGCCTGGGTGCCGGCAGCCACGCCCGTGCTGGCGCGCCTGATGGTCGATGGCGCCCGCTTGCAGGCCGTGCACCTGGACGAGGCGCAGCGCATGGCGCTGCAAAAGAACGGTTTTGTCTTCGACGAGAGCCGCTTGCGCGCCATGTTTTATGTGCGGCGCGCAGAGCACGTGGCTGCCGTGGCGCCCGAGCGGCGCGCCATCGTCATCGGCGCGGGCGTGGCCGGTGCGGCCGCCTGCGAACGCCTGGCCGCGCGCGGCTGGAAGGTGACCTTGATAGAACGCCACGCGCAGCCGGCCAGCGAGGCGTCTGGCAACCTGGCCGGCATCTTCATGCCGCAGCTGTCGAAGGACGACAATATCGCCACGCGCCTGGTGCGCGCCGCCTACCTGTACTCGCTGCGCTACTGGCAGGACCTGGGCGGTATCGGCAGCGCCTTTGATGGCGCGCAATGCGGCGTGCTGCAGCTGGCGCGCGATGACGCGCATGCGCAGGTGCAGCGGCAGATCGCCGCCAGCGGCCTGTATCCGCGCGAATTCGCCCGCTGGCTGGAAGCGCCCGAGGCGGCGGCCATGCTGGGCGCGCCGGCGCCCGATGGCGCCTGGTGGTTCGAACAGGGCGGCTGGGCGCGCCCGTCCTCCGTCTGCGCCGCCATGCTCGATGCCTGCGGCGCCTTGCTCACGCGGCGCTTTTCCAGCAGCGCCCTGCGCCTGGAACGCGGCGATCAGGAATGGCTGGTGCGCGATGCGCAAGGTACCCTGATCGCGGCCGCGCCCACCGTCATCCTGGCGGCGGGCACGGGGGCCGTGGATGTCGAGCAGGCGGCCGGCCTGCCGCTGGACGCCGTGCGCGGGCAGGTCACGCACCTGGCCGAAGGCAGCTTGCCTTCGTTGCCGTTCGTCGTCTGCCGCGAAGCCTACATGACACCGGCGCACGAGGGTGTCGTCTGCGTGGGCGCCAGCTACGATGCGGACGCGGACACCACGTTGCGCCCATCGAGCCAGGAAGAAAACATCGCGAAGATCGCCGACATCCTTGGCGTGGCCCCGTTCGAGGCGCCGCTGGCCGGGCGCACGGGCTTTCGCTGCGTGGCGCCGGACCGTTTGCCGCTGGCGGGCGCCTTGCCCGACCCCGGCGTGCCAGGGCGCTGCGAGCGCCTGCGCGACGTGCCCCGCTGGCCCGGCCTGTTCGGCTTGCTCGCTTACGCCTCGCGCGGCCTGATCTGGGCGCCGCTGGCGGCCGAGCTGCTGGCTTGCCAGCTGGAGGGCGAACCGCTACCGCTGGAGAGTCAATTGGCCGCCGCTTTGGACCCTGCGCGCTTTTTATTACGAGAGCGCCGTAGAGCATATTGATTCTGGTCTTTTTCTAATTTACCCCCCAAACAAGTTCTGGGGTCAGACCTGGCGGGTCTGACCCCGGCTTTACGCTGCAATATCTCCATATACGTTTTTCAGCTTTCCAAACTCTTTTTAATTTGTTTTCCGAACAACATAAGTTCGCTACAGTGGACTCGTGCTGGTTTTTGACGACGGAATAAAGAGGTGGAAAGATGGCTGCTGCAGAACTGATTTTCGATCCCCGCGCCGCGCACGGCGAGGCGGCGTTTGACGAAGTGCTCAATCTCGCGCGCACCCAGGCGCAGGCGCAAGGCTTGCCGTATGCGGGCATCGTCAGTGCGCAGGATGCATGGCAGCTGGTGCAGGCCGGCAAAGCCGTGCTGGTCGACGTGCGCACGAATGAAGAACGCACCTTCGTCGGCTACGTGCCCGCCTCGCTGCACGTGGCGTGGGCGACCGGCACGTCCATGAACCGCAATCCCCGCTTTACGCGCGAACTGGAAGCGAAAGTGGGCGGCAAGGACGCCGTCGTGGTGCTGCTGTGCCGCAGCGGCAAGCGTTCGGCCGCAGCTGCCGAAGCGGCGGCCAAGGCCGGTTTCACGCACGTCTTCAATATCGCGCAAGGCTTCGAGGGCGACCTCGACGAGCAGCAGCAGCGTGGCCACAGCGGTGGCTGGCGCTGGCATGCGCTGCCCTGGCTGCAAGATTAAATCTCCCTTCAGGATCACCATGAACCAGCGAGCCATCCCCCCTGCCTCCCTAGCCGCGCAGCCGCAATGGGAATTGCGCCAGATCGTCGATGAATTGCGCGCCGTGCGCGAGCAGTGGCGCGAAGGATTGGCCAGCAACCAGGAGTGCGGCGCGCGCGAATTCCCGTCGCGCCAGCATTTGCATGACATCATCAAAGCCCTGTGCGCGGCCCTGTTCCCCATGCGCCTGGGGCCCCTCGACCTGCAGCAGGAGAGCGAGGATTTCTTTGTCGGCCACACGCTCGACACGACCCTGACGGGCTTGCACGAACAGGTGCGGCGCGAACTCAGTTACCACGCGCGCCAGCATGGCTTGCAGCAGACGGTGTCCATCGAACAGCAGGCGCTGGCCATCGTGCAGCGCTTCGCCCGCACGCTGCCGCGCATCCGTGCCCAGCTCGACACGGACGTGGCGGCCGCTTTCCATGGCGACCCGGCCGCGCACAGCGTCGATGAGGTGCTGCTGTGCTATCCGGGCATCCTGGCCATCATCCATTACCGCCTGGCGCATACCTTGTACGCACTGGGCGCGCCGCTGGTGGCGCGCATCATCGCCGAAGTGGCCCATTCGCAGACGGGCATCGACATCCACCCGGGCGCCATCATCGGCAGCAGCTTTTTCATCGACCATGGCACGGGCGTGGTGATCGGCGAGACGGCCATCATCGGCGAACGGGTACGTATCTATCAAGCCGTCACCCTGGGCGCCAAGCGCTTTCCCGCCGGCGCCGATGGCGTGCTGAAAAAGGGACTGGCGCGCCATCCCATCGTGCAGGACGACGTGGTCATCTACGCGGGGGCGACGATCCTGGGACGGGTGACCATCGGCCAGGGCTCCGTCATCGGCGGCAATGTCTGGCTGACCCGCAGCGTCGCGCCCGGCAGCCATGTCACGCAAGCGCATAACCAGCAGGAGGCGCCGGAGTTGCCGGCGCCATCCCACCCCGCTTTTGCCCACCACCCATGAGGACAGCATGTTGATCAAACAGTTTGGACTGGCCGTGCGCCAGTTGCGCGAAGGGCATGGCTGGTCGCAGGAGCGCCTGGCGGAAGCGGCCGACTTGAACCGCTCGTTCATCGGCGAGATCGAACGGGGCGCCGCCACGCCGTCGCTGCTGACGGTAGAAAAGCTGGCCGGCGCGCTGGGCATCGGCTTGGCGGGACTGATGGCGCGCTGCGAGCCGGAGCTGGTGGATTAATGCGGGTGGATTAAAACGTCGCGTTGGTGGCGATAGCATGTTGAGAGATCAGGGGAGACGCTTGATACTTTATTTGTTTTTCAGATAAGCATATTCACTTTTCTCATCAGGAGTAGTCATGGCAGAAGCAACAGAGAACCAGTTCGCGCTGGGCGATAACGCCGCGCGCCAGCTGGCCAATGCAAGCAAGAGCGTCCCCCAGCTGTCCACGATCACGCCGCGCTGGCTCGTGCACCTGCTGCAATGGCTGCCCGTGGAAGCGGGTATCTACCGCCTGAACCGCGTGAAGAATCCGAAGGACGTGCGCGTCGCCTGCTCGCAGCGCGACGAGTCGGAACTGCCGCAAACCTTCGTCGACTACGACGACCAGCCGCGCGAATACTTCCTCAATGCCGTCAGCACGGTGCTCGACGTGCACACGCGCGTGTCGGACCTGTACAGCAGCCCGCACGACCAGATCAAGGAGCAGCTGCGCCTGACCATCGAAACGATCAAGGAGCGCCAGGAAAGCGAATTGATCAACAATCCCGACTACGGCCTGCTGGCCAGCGTGCACGACGACCAGCGCATCTTTACGCTGACGGGCGCGCCCACGCCGGACGACCTCGACGAACTGCTGACGAAAGTGTGGAAGGAACCGGGCTTCTTCCTCGCGCACCCGCTGGCGATTGCCGCCTTCGGCCGCGAATGCACGCGCCGCGGCGTGCCGCCGCCGACCGTCAGCCTGTTCGGTTCCCAGTTCCTCACGTGGCGCGGGGTGCCGCTGGTGCCGTCCGACAAACTGCCGATCGAAGACGGCAAGACGAAGATCATCCTGCTGCGCGCGGGCGAACAGCGCCAGGGCGTGATCGGCCTGTTCCAGCCTGGCCTGGCGGGCGAGCAAAGCCCGGGTCTTTCCGTGCGTTTCATGGGCATCAACCGCCACGCGATTTCGTCCTATCTGATTTCGCTGTACTGCTCGCTGGCCGTGCTGACCGACGATGCGCTGGCCGTACTGGAAGACGTGGAGATCGGTAAATACCATGACTACCCAGACACCTACAAGTGATGGCGCGGCGGGCTTGCCTGCCGTCCCGTTTTTACCCGACGAAGCGACCTTGAACCGCCTGGCGGGCGAGTTTTTCGCGCGCCTGCCGGGCTTGGACAAGTCGCCCAGCCTCGGCGGTTCCGGCAGCGTGCTCGATGCGGCGCCCCGCTATGCGAACCGTCCGCCGCCGCAACCCGGTCCTGCGTTCGCCGCCATCGCTCCCAGCGTGGCGACGGCGCAAGTGCCGCCCGTGACGGCGCCCCTGGAAGCGCCCATTGCGCCGGCCCCCGCGTCCGTACCGACGCCGCGCTTGTCGGCGATCAATGCGCCGGCTGCGCCGTCGCCGTATTATTTTATCGGTGGCGCGCATGGTTATCCCGTGTCGGGCAATGGCCTTGATGGCCTGGCGCGGCAGGGGCAAGGGCAGGCGGTGCCCGACGATGTGCGGGGTCTGTTTGCCACGCCGCAGCAGGCGCCCGCGCGCCAGCTGCCCGTCTCGCCAGCCAGTGGCCAGCCCGCGTTCTATTTCCAGACCGAGCTGCCCTCGGCGGCGACGCCTGGCCAGCACCAGACGCCGGCGCCGTTCGACGTGCACGCCGTGCGGCGCGATTTCCCCGTGCTGGCCGAGCGGGTCAACGGCAAGCCGCTGGCCTGGTTCGACAATGCGGCCACCACGCACAAGCCGCAGTCGGTGATCGACCGCGTGTCGTATTTCTATGCGCACGAAAATTCGAACATCCACCGCGCGGCGCACGCGCTGGCGGCGCGCGCCAGCGATGCGTATGAAGCGGCACGCGCCAAGGTGGCGAATTTTCTGGGCGCCGCTTCGGCCAATGAAATCATCTTCGTGCGGGGCGCAACGGAAGGCATCAACCTGGTCGCCAATACCTTTGGCCGCAAGTACATCGGCAGCGGCGACGAGATCATCGTCTCGCAGCTCGAGCACCACGCCAATATCGTGCCGTGGCAGCAGCTGGCTGCCGAGAAGGGCGCGACATTGCGCGTGATTCCCGTCGATGACAGCGGCCAGATCATCCTCGATGAATTCCGCAAGCTGCTCAACGGACGCACCAAGCTGGTGTCCGTGACGCAGGTGTCGAATGCGCTGGGGACGGTGACGCCCGTGGCGCAGATCATTGCGCTCGCGCATGCGGCCGGCGTGCGCGTGCTGGTCGACGGCGCGCAAGCCGTGTCGCACCTGCGCGTGGACGTGCAGGCGCTGGGCGCGGATTTTTATGTGTTTTCGGGGCATAAAGTGTTCGGTCCGACGGGCATCGGCGCCGTGTATGGCAAGGCGGATTTGCTGGAGCAATTGCCGCCGTGGCAGGGCGGCGGCAACATGATCGCCGACGTCACGTTCGAGCGCACCGTCTACCAGGGCGTGCCGAACCGTTTCGAGGCGGGCACGGGCAATATCGCCGATGCCGTGGGCCTGGGCGCGGCCATCGACTACGTGCAGCGCATCGGCCTGGAAAACATCGCCTCCTACGAGCACGCGCTGCTGGAATACGCGACGCACCACTTGCAAGCCATTCCCGGCGTGCGCCTGATCGGCACGGCGCTGGACAAGGCCAGCGTGGCCTCGTTCGTGCTGGCCGGTTACGAGCCGGCGGAAGTGGGGCGCGCCCTCAATGACGAGGGTATCGCCGTGCGCTCGGGCCACCACTGCGCCCAGCCGATTCTGCGCCGCTTCGGCGTGGAAGCGACCGTACGCCCCTCGTTTGCCTTCTACAACACGTATGAGGAAATCGACCGCATGATCGTCGTGGTCAGACGCCTGGCGGGCGCGCGCCGCTGATCTTGCCGCCTTGTCAAGCCGATGCCGCCCCTGCGCCAGCGGGGGCGGCATTGTTGCGTCATGTCACGGACTTTGCGCCTGGCTGGCAGGCGCCCGCAGGCTGGCGGTATAATTTATCCTTGGCAATATTCAAGCCGCGGCCCCCAAGGAGATATCCGGTGGAAGATCAACACAGCTCGCCCGAGCTTTTCCTGTTCCTGGCGTCGACCGTGCACGACATGAAAAACTCGATCAGCGTTGTCAGCGGCACCTTGGAGTCGCTGCTGGCGGCCGAGCAGGCCAAGCCCGCGCCCCAGGCCGACCCCGCCTACCTGCAGATGGCGCAGATGCTGTACCAGACCAAGCGCCTCAACGATAACCTGATCCAGCTGCTGGCCCTGTACAAGGAAGTGGGCAAGCCCGGCTACCCCTTCGACGTGCAGCCGCAACTGGTGAGCCAGGTCATCGACCAGGTGGTGGACCAGGAAAAGATCCTGCTGGCCTCGAAAGGCATCCTGCTGGAGACGGCTTGTCCGCCGGAGCTGATCTGGACCCTCGATGAAGACCTGGTCATCGGCGTGCTCGCGCATGCCATCAACAACGCCATCCGCTACACGAAAGACACGATCCGCCTGTCCGTGCGGGAGCACGACGACATGCTGGAGCTGCGCGTGGAAGACAATGGCGACGGCTATACCCAGGCCTTGCTGGACGCGGGCAGCGCGGCCATGGATGGCATGGCGGCCGGCGTGAATTTTTCCACCAACAGCACGGGACTGGGCCTGTATTTTTCCAGCGAAGTGGCAAAGATGCACAAGCACCGGGGCAGCAGCGGCAGCATCGCCCTGGAAAATGGCGGCGCGCTGGGCGGCGGCTGTTTCATCCTGCGCCTGCCCTGAACGAGGAATCCATGACGACAGACAGCCACGCCACCGCCGCCGAAGCGGGCAGCACCGACTGGGCCGACAAGCATTATCTGCTGGTCGACGATTTCATCGGCATCCGCATCCTGCTGCGCGAATCGCTGCGCAACCTGGGCGCGCGGCATATCGACCAGGCGGCCAGCGGCGGCGAAGCCATGAAGCTGCTGGCCAAGACGCGCTACGACGTGGTGCTGTGCGATTACAACCTGGGCGAAGGCAAGAATGGCCAGCAAGTGCTGGAAGAGACGCGCGTGCGCAACCTGACGGCGCCATCGAGCGTGTGGCTGATGGTGTCGGCCGAAAAAAGCGTGGAATCCGTGATGGGCGCGGCCGAGCACCAGCCCGACGCCTATCTGATCAAGCCGATCACGGAAGGCGTGCTGCTGACGCGGCTGAACCGCGTGTGGCACAAGAAGCAGGTGTTCCGCGAAATCGACCAGGCTTGCATGGAAAAGGATTATCTGCGCGCGGCCAAGCTGTGCGACGCGCAGATCGAGGTCAACAAGCTGCACGAGCTGGAATTGCTGCGCATGAAGGCCAGTTTACTGCTGAAAAGCGGCGAGCCGGAAAAAGCCCGCGCCGTGTACGAAAAAGTGCTGGCCGAGCGCGATTACAGCTGGGCCAAGGCGGGCCTGGGCAAGATCCGCATGAATAACGGCGAACACGAGGCGGCGCGGCAGATCTTCCAGGGCGTGATCGTCGAAAACAAGTACTACATCGACGCCTACGACCAGATGGCCGTCGCCTACCAGCTGATGGGCCAGCACGAGGAAGCGTGCGGCGTGCTGGAAAAGGCGGCGCGCCTGTCGCCCAATTCCGTGCCGCGCCAGCGCAACCTGGGACTGGCGGCCCTGAAAGTGGGCAATGTCAGCATGGCGGAAAAGGCTTTCCGCAAGTGTATTTCCATCGGCGAGTTTTCCGTCATGAAGACGCCGGACGCCTACCTGGGTCTGGCGCGCGTGTGCGGCCTGAAAAAGGATGCGAAAGAGGCGCTGCAATGGCTGCTGCTGGCGCAGCGCGAATTCTCGCCCGAACAGATCGGCTTGCGCGCGAAGATCACGGAAGGCATGGTGCACCACGAAACGGGCGATTACCGGCGCGCGCGCAAATGCGGCGACGAGCTCGAAGCCATGCTGCTGGAAGACCCGGCGCGGCCCGAGAAGGCCATCTGCATGGAGCTGGCCACCCTGCTGTTCGCCGTCGGCGTCAAGGATGCGCCGGCCGGCCTGCTGTGCTACGTGGTGAAGAACAACCACGACAACCAGGTGGTGCAGGACGAAGTGCAAAAGATTTTCGACAAGGCGAAGATGGGCGATGAAGGCACGAGCCTGATCATCGCCTCGCGCAAGGAAGCGTCGGACTTGATGAACAAGGGCGTGCTGCTGTGGAAGACGGACAAGCTCAACGAAGCGGTCGCCTGGATGCGCGCGGCGCGCGAAAAACTGCCGAACAACTTGCGCATCCTGTTCAATTCCGCGCAAATCATCGTTTCCTTCCTGCAGCAGCGTGGGTTTCAGGCCGATTTGGCGGCCGAGGCCATGGAAGTGTTGTTGTATGTAGACAAAATTGCACCAGGGCAGCAGCGCTTCGCGCAATTGATGGAGCAACTGGTGCAGCTGACGCCGCCGCCCGGGCCGGAAGACGCCGTCGCGGCGCCGGAAAATGCGCCGCCGGCAGCGGAAAAAGGGGGAAAAGCCGTGCGTGAGCGTGCCGGATGATAAACTAGGGTCCAGCGTGGGTTCGCCCGTGCTTGAGTTGCTTTACAACAATAAGGAAGAAACTATGCGTGATGTGGTCAATGAAGTATACAAAAAAATGAAGGTCGGCGCCGTTGCCTGGGTACGCCCGGTCGCCGCCAAGGGAGACACGCTGGAAACATTCCAGTCTTCGTACGAGCACGCCAAGGCGCTGGCCGACGAAGGCCTGATCACGATCGGTGACGTAAAACGCCAGGCCGACAACATGATCGAGGCGATCCGCATTCATCGTATCGCCTGATCATATTGCCGGCTTGAAACATCAGGCCTTGCCTGGTGCTTTGGCCTTGGGCGCTGCGCGTTTCGCGGGCGCCTTGCGCAGCGGGGCCTTGGCCTTGGCTGCCGTGCCTGCTTCGGCAGGTTTGGCCGGCTTGCTGGCCGCTGGCTTGGCTTTGCTCACGCTGCCAAAGCTGGCCGCTGCCGCGCTGGCGGCGTCGGGCGACATCGCTGTCGAGACGGCTTGCGTGAACTGATCTTGTAACAAATTCCACCAGGCACTTGGATTGGCCAGCTGGGCTCCGGCCTGGCTGCCGGCATCGGCGGGCGCCGCCGCAGCGGGTGGCGGTGCGGGCGCAGGCGCCGGTTTCGGTTCAGGCGCCGCAGGTGTGGCTTGCTGGAAAAACGCGGAAGCGTAGGGCACCGATTCAAACACGGATTTTTCGCTGGCGCCGGGCTGGGTGATGGCTGCCGCCAGGGACGCGCCCATCGATTTCAAGGTGGCGATGGTGCCGCGCTGCACTTCCAGCGCCTGGATACTGCCGCGCAGCATGCTGGTGTTGAGGTTCAGCCATGCTTCGACGGCCTTCAAGTCATTGATTTTCTTGTCCAGCTCTTCCACCGACATGGTGGGCGCCGTGATGCCAGGCATGCCCATGCCGGGCACGCTCATGCTGCCCCACAGGTTTTTGACGAAGTCGAGCGTATCGGTCACAACTGCTGCGCCCGGCATTTGGGGCATTTGCGGGTTTGCCATGCGAAATCTCCTGGTAGGTGGATAGCCTTAGCGTAGCAGATATCGGCTTGCAACTGACGCAATGCCGCCAACATTTTCTTACATAAAACATTAAGAGTTGAGCACGGGCAAGAAGCGGGAAGCGGGGCGGAAGCGTTACACTACGGCCTATGATGCCTGACTCCTTCTTTTCGCCACCGCGCCGCCGTACCGTCATCTTTGTCGCGGTCATCGGCGTACTGCATTACGTGGCGTTGGAATGGCTCACCTCGCGCGCCAGCATGGTGCCGCTGGGACAGAATCATGCGCAGGTGGTCAGCATGGCCTTGATCGCCGAGCCGCCCAAGCCCTTGCCGGTGGTGCCGCTGCCGCCGCCCGAACTGCGGCCCGTGCCCAAGCCCAGGCCGCCGCCGCCTCCCCCGACGGAGCTGGCGTCGAGCGAAACGCCGCAGTTGACGGCGCCCGTCAGCGACGTGCCGGAAGGCCCGGCCACGAGCGAGCCGGCCGCCGTGGCGGCTCCGGCCATCACGGCGCCGGCGCCCGCCGTGGCCGCCGCGCCCGCGCCGGCCAGCGAACCGCCGCCACCGGCCGTCGAACAGGCACGGCGCTACAAGACGAACGCGCCCGCGTCGGCCCAGTTCGACCTGCACGTGGACCGGCGCGATGCGGACGGCACCAAGTGGCAGGGCGTGGCCGCGATGGCGTGGGACAACCGGGGCGACACGTATCAGCTGAAACTGGAAGTGGGCTTGAGCATGCTGATCACGCGCATCAACCTGCTGGTGCTGACGAGCGAGGGCCAGATCGATGGCAGCGGCATCGTGCCCGTCACGGCCACGGAGAAACGCAAGGGCCGCGCGCAAACGGCCACGCATTTCAACCGCGACGCCAAGGCCATCACGTTTTCGGCCACGACGGCCACGGCGCCATGGCAGGAAGGGGCGCAGGACAAGGCCACCGTGCCGTTCCAGCTGGCCGCCATCGGCCGTGCCGACGTCAACCAGCTGGTGGGCAATATCGATATTCTCGTCGGCGAGGAAAAGGAAGCGACCGTGTTCCGCTTCCACCTGGTGGGCGAGGAAGAACTGGACACGAAAATGGGCCGCCTGGTGACGTGGCACCTGCGCCGGCCGCCGAAGCCCGGCACGTATTCGTCGCAGCTCGATGTCTGGCTGGCGCCGTCCATGCAATGGTATCCGGTACAAATACGCAATACCGAAGCGAACGGGGCGCTGACCACGCAAACCGTGACCAAGATCTCCGTAAATGAATCAACAGGAAAATAAATGACTACTTTGACTACCTTGAAACGCGTCCTGGCTGCCAGCCTGCTGGCGGCCACCCTGACGCCCGCCATGGCGGCGGACGAACCCGTGGACCATCCCGTCATCAAGCGCCCGTACAAGCTGGCGCCGTCGGCCGACCTCGTCTATTCGATCAAGGCGAAGCAACGCGGCATTGCGCTGTCCGGCGAATCGGTCAGCAACTGGCGCGCCGGCGACGGCAAGTACTCGCTGCTGGCCGAAACCAAGGCCGCCCTGTTCGGCAAGATCCTGGAACAGCGCAGCGAAGGCACGGTCGACGATTACGGCCTGGCGCCGGCGCAGTTCGTGGAAAAACGTTTCCGCAAGGAAGCGGCCACGACCACCTTCAAGCGCGACAGCAAGAGCATCGTCTTCAGCGAAGGCGATGAAACGTATCCGCTGAAAGGCGGCGAGCAGGACCGCAACAGCACCGTCTGGCAACTGGTCAGCGTGGCGCGCGCCACCCCGGAAAAATTCACGCCCGGCTCGGAATGGAGCTTCTTCGTTGCCGGCCGCCATGACGCCGAACCGT
The DNA here is from genome assembly GCF_036231865.1 of Janthinobacterium sp. P210005. Classification (NCBI taxonomy): domain Bacteria; kingdom Pseudomonadati; phylum Pseudomonadota; class Betaproteobacteria; order Burkholderiales; family Oxalobacteraceae; genus Janthinobacterium; species Janthinobacterium sp. P210005. Next base: position 125,875 of record NZ_JAZARC010000002.1, on the reverse strand, counting down.
GGACCTTCAAGGTCGTCAAGCAGGAGACGGTCGCCACGGGCCAGGGTTTGGTGGAAGCCGTGCACCTGGTCAAGGCGCCGCCGCCGGACAAGAAGGGCCAGCAAGTGGACCTGTGGCTGGCGCCGTCGCTGGAATGGTATCCCGTGAAGGTGACGTTCGCCGATGAAGACGGCGATTACGTCGAGCAAACCTTGCAAAAGATCGTCAGGAAGTAAGTGTTCACTAATGGCTTGGGGCCAGGCATGCCGTGTTTGGCCCCCCATTTCATCGTCCTGGCCCGACACGGCGCACCGGCCGTGTTGCGCCATGTCCGCACCGCCCCCTCCCATGCGCTAAATTGCATGTCAGAACTGATATACTGACGCCCCCGCCCCGCAGCGCCGCGTTAGCCCGCAGCGCCGCCCGCTGAACACTCATCCGGAAAAGAATGATTGATATAATGGCAAGTGCAGCCGTGGCTACGGATGCAAATCAGACAGAGCAAGAGCATCACGATTCCTTGCAGGCGCATTTCCAGCCCAATATTTCGGCCGATGAAATTGAGCAAGTTTTTCACTTGAAGCGGGCGCAGCCCCTGCTGCAAGTGTTTACGGCCCTGTTCCACGGCGGTTTCGATGGCGTGCTGGTGCGTCTGCTGGTGTTGCGCGAGCTCGCGTCCGATGCGGCCACGTCCGCCTATACGCGTGCCGATATCAATACGAAACTTGCGTATCTGTTGCCGGAAAGTCTGGAAACGGTCTTGCTGCGCCTGCGCTCGAACCAGTTGCTGGCCTGGGATGCGCAGCAGGGCGTGTACCGCGTGACCCCGATGGCGCGCAATGTGCTGTCCGCCATCGACAGCTTGCTGGGCCTGGGGCAGACGGAAGATGAAGCGGAAATGGGTTTCCTGCTGTCGCAGGTGGCGGGCGCGCAAGCCGTCGGTGGCGTGTCGGTCGAGCAATTGCAGCATTTGCTGGGCCGCCTGGTGGACTTGACGGAAGAATTCTCCGACGCGATTGCCTCCGGTTCCGAATTCCGCCTGCGCACGGCGCAAGCGAAGTGGAACATGGCGTGCGACTGGGTCGAGAAGGGTTCCGAGATCCTCGTGGCCATCACCTCCGATGAAAACGCGGACAGCGCCACGCACAAGGCGGCGCAGGCGATCGGCCGCGCGCAAAGTAAATTGCTGAACATGCAAGGCATGTTTTCGCGCGCCCTGAACCAGATCGAGCGCCAGCGGGTCCACCTGGGCCAGTCGGGCTTGTCGACCACGGACATCAAGCGCTGGCTCTTGCTGCATGACGACCTGGCCAGCCTGGCCGAGGGCGCCATCGACCAGCCTGTCGTGCCCCTGTTCTCCACGCCGGCCGAGATGATCGATGTGGCCGAAACGGAACTGCTGTCCGAACGGGCGGCGGGTGTCATCAACACGGGCCTGCCCAGCGGAGAGGACGCGCCCACCACCATCAGCGACGGTCCCGCCATGCAACTCGAACTCGATGACTTGCTCGAACGCCTGTCGAACTTCGCCAGCCTGGGCAATTTCCCCAGCATCGGCGAAGAAGGGCCGAAATCGGTGCCCGTGCAGGATTCCCTGCTGCCGGCCAGCTTTGCCGTGGCCTCGTACCGCGCCTCCATGCTGCCGCTGCTGGGCGACGTCTCCGAAGCGAGCTTGCAGGGATCCACGGCCGAACTGGCCCGTTTGCCGATTACCTTTACACCGACCGACGAGATGGTCCAACTGACCGACCCCCACGTGGCGGCCATGTCGATCGCCTCGCTTTCACTGAATGTTTCACTTGATTTAGATGGCGCCACCTTTGATGAATGACGATTCCCAAATCCTGATTGCGCGCCTGCTCACGCATCAAACCCTGCGCCGCGACGACAAGCTCGTCAAGCGCGTGCTGTCCGACGAGCTGTTCCGCGCCGAGATCGATGCGCGCCTGCTGGCCTGCGGCTTGAAACTGCTTGACAACGTGTACGCCGACCATGTCACCCTGGCACTGACGCGCACCATCGAGCCGAAGATTTTCGGCGCGCGCGACGTGTGGCAAAACAACAACTTCGGCCTGGCGCGCGATGGCGTGGCCTTGCTGGTGGTGCTGTGGGCGCAGATTATCCTGCCCAAGCGTGAACGCCAGGAAACGCACCAGCACGCGGACGATGACCAGAACGACATGTTTGGCACGGAAAAACCGTTGCCGCGCGCGGAAGATGCGTCGATCGGCATTTCTTACAAGGCGCTGCTGTCGGACTTCGGCGACAAGCTGGGCAAGAAGACGCGCATGGACATGAACCTGGGCACGCTGGCCAAGCTGGGCTTCATCGAGCGGCGCGGCGATTTCATCCTGGAAGGCCCGCTGCTGGACCTGATGATGGACACGGACGTCTTGAAAGAGCGCATCATCAACGGCGCCCTGGCTGACGTGTTCAAGCGGGCGCCGGCGCGCCTGGTGGCCGTCAGCGGCGATACATTGCCCGACGCCGACCTGGCGGACGACTTGTCCGCCGACATCGGCGACCTGCCCGACGACGGCGATGAGCCCGCGTCCGACCTCCCTCACTGAAAGCGCCCATGTTTCATATCAAATCACTTGAACTGGTGCACTGGGATTACTGGCAGCGCATCAAGAATATTCCGCTCGACGCGAAGATCATCACCATCGCGGGGCAGAACGGCTCGGGCAAGACCACCTTGCTCGACGCCTTGCGCACCCTGTTCGGCCTCGATTGCTCGATGGGGCGCACCTATAAACACTATGCGCGCCACTCGGGCCAGCAGACGGCCTGGCTGCGCGCCGTGGTCGACAACAAGAACGTGGGCAAGCAGCTGTCGAACCGCCCGTTCCGCAGCTCCGGCTTCTTCAGCGATGATGAAGTGACCCTGTTTTGCCAGATCCAGAAGAACGGCGGCGACTGGAAGCGCCAGTATCTGATGCGTCCAGGCAATGTGCAGATCGAGGACATCACGGACGCCAACGACTGGCTCGGCGTGGAAAACTACCGCAAGCGCCTGGCCAATGCGGGCCTGTCGCCCGCCATGTCGAAAGTGCTGGCGCTGGAGCAGGGCGAGACGGACAAATTGTGCGAATATGCGCCGCGCCAGCTGCTCGACCTGGTGTTCCAGGTGTTTGGCGACAAGGAGGTGCTGGACGCCTACGACGAAGCCAAGCGCCACCAGCGCGACACGGAAGTGGAACTGAAACGTTTCGAGACGGAACTGGAAGCGTCGAAGACCAACCTGGAAGGCTTGCGCCTGCGCGTGGCCAATTACCACCAGTGGGAAGGGCTGCACAAAGAGCGCCGCAACCTGCTGGAAGAAGTGCTGCCCAGCCTGCAATACCACGAGGCGCGCGAAAAAGCGGCCACGGCCAGCCGGCAATTGCGCGATGCGCGCAAACCGATGGCGCAGGCGGACCAGCAGCTGACCGATAAACGCAACGCGCTGGCATCGCAGGCGAAGGCTCTGTCCGACGCGCAAATGAACGAAACCTTGCTGGAACAGGAATCGATCGGCTTGCAGAGCCGTTTGTCCTTGATCAATAGCAAGCTCAAACCGCTGGACAGCCTGCTGGAGCAGAAAGACCGTTTGCACAAGCTGGCGGCCGACTCGGGCAGCGACATCGCCGAAGTGGCGGCCCAGCTGGAACAGAAGGAAGCGGAATTGCTGCGCCAGCGCCAACAGCGCGACGCCTTGTCCGCGCGCATCGCGGGCGAACAGGCAACTATTGCCGCGCTGCAAGGCAAGACGGCCATGCCGGAGCCGGACAATGTGCGCGGCATGCGCCGCGCGCTGCGCGATGCGGGCATTGGCCACGCGATGCTGTCGGACATCGTCGAAGTGACGGACAGCCGCTGGCAGGGCGCCGTCGAAGGCGTGCTGGGCGGTTACGCTTCGGTGGTGCTGCTGGACAAGGCCAAGGATGCGGCGGCCGCCTATCGTCTGGCCGAGAAGGAGCGCTATCGCCACTTCATCGTGCCCGACCTGGTCACGGCGCCTGTCGCGAAAGACGAGAGCCTGCTGGCCGTGGTGAAATTTTCCGCGCCCGTGCCCAGCTGGCTGATCGAGCAGCTGTCGCGCATTGCGCGCGTCGATTCCGTCGAAGCAGGCTTCAAACTGGGCAACCACGAAGAGTGGATCACGCCCGAGGCCTACCACCGCGAACGCCGCGGCGGGCGCTCGCTGTTCGTGGAAGCGTCGCGCTACCGCTTCGGCCAGGCTGGCCGCAGCGGCCGCCTGGAAGCGCTGCTGCGCTCGCTGCCGGGCCTGGAAGGACAGGAAGACACCCTGACCCTGGCGATTTCGAAGCTGGCGGCCGAAGTGGGCGCCTTGAAAGCGCGCATCGCCGGCGTCGACGCGGCCAAGGAACTCAGCGCCCGCCAGGAAGAGTTCGCCGAAGCGCTGCGCAATTCGAAGCCGCTCAAGGAAGAGCGCCTGGAAGTGGGCGGCCGCCTGGGCGAGCTGCAAAACCTGACGAAGAACGCCACCGTGGCGCGCACGCGTGCCGATACCGTGTGGCAAAACGCGCGCCTGGCCCTGTCCGAGGCGGAAGCGGGCTCGCGCCTGGGCTACAAGAAACAAATTGAACAGCGCGCCGAGCATGCGCGCGCCTTGCTGGCCCTGCGCCATGCGTGGCGCCACTTGCCGAAAAGCTGGCGCCGTCCCGCACGCCGCGCGGCCCTCGTGGCCGAGCACCAGAATGCGCACCAGGTCGACTTGCGCGTGGCCAGCCTGCAAAACAGCCTGGCGCGCGACGACTGGGAACTCGACGCCACCGTCATCGACCAGCACCACCGCCTGTCGGACCAGTTGCATGGCCGCCAGTCGGAAACGGACGAGCGCCGCTACCAGAACAACCGCGCCATCGAAGCGACGGGCAATGCGCGTGGCGCCTACATGGAGCGCTTGCGCTACACCATCAAGACCTACAGCAAGAATATCAAGGAGCTGGGCGAACTGGCCGGCATCGAAGTGCATGCCGACCCCGTGCGCCTGGAAAACGACGACGTGCAGCTGTCGCAGGCGGGCTTGCACGTGCGCTTCAAGTTCGACGGCAAGGGCGTCATCGGCATGAACGATGGCGAAGCGTCGGGCGGCCAGCAAGTGATGAAATCGCTGGTGCTCTTGATCGGCTTGCTGAAATCGGAAGACGGTTCCGGCGGCTTCGTCTTCATCGACGAACCGTTTGCCCACCTCGATATCCGCAACATTCAATTGGTTGGCGAATTCCTGAAGAACACGGAAGCGCAATACCTGATGACGACGCCGTTGACGCACAACACGGATGTCTACGATCCATCGGAACTGACCTTGATTACGAGCAAGAAGAAAAAGGATACCCAATGGGCGCAACCGATTTTCGTGCTGCAGCGCCGGGTCGATCCCGTCTCGGGCAAGGTGGCGTGATGCTGGTGCGCACCTTGCTGGCATCTGCCGCGCTGGCGCTGGCGTGTTCGGCGCCCGCCATGGCCAACGACGGCATCGGCTCCGTGAGCGCGGGCGGCATCCTGTTCGGCAAGACGGATGCCGTGGCCATGAAAAAGGAAGTGCTCAGCGTGAGCGCGGAATTGATCAAGGTCGAATACGAGTTCCTCAATGAGTCGAAAACGGATGTGGAAGAGACGATCTTCTTCCCGCTGCCCGAATACGCTTCCGGCTACCACGGCTCGCCCACGTATTATGGCCAGCCGCAGCAGTTTACCGTCGACGTTGACGGCAAGCGCAAGGACTATAAAACCACCTTCGTCGCGAAGCTCGACGCAGAGGACGTGACGGCCCGCTTGCGCCAGCTGGGCTTGTCCGATGCGCAAATTGCGTATTTCCCCTCGCACACGCCGTTCGACAAGAAAGTGGCGCCGCTGACGGCCGCGCAGAGCAAGATCATGATCCGCGAAGGCTTGCTGGCCCAGCTGTACGACGAGGAATGGGTACCGGCCTGGACCGTGAAAGTCATCTACCTGTGGCAGCAGAAATTCCCTGCCGGCAAAGTCGTGCGCGTGCGCCATCAATATGCGCCGTTCGTTGCGGCCGGTCCGGGCGCGTCCTACCTGGGCGATGGCAATACATTTGAAAAGAAATACTGCGGCGACAAGGCCTTCTACAAGACGTGGAACCGCCTAGCGGCCCAGCAGGGTGAAAGCGGCTTTGTCAATGCCGTGTGGGTGTCGTACATTTTGACCACCGGCAATACCTGGAAGAATGGCATCGAAGACTTTACCTTGAACTTGATCAAGGGCAAGTCGGACGAGCTGGTCAGCCTGTGTTTCCCCGGCACGTTTACCAAAATCAATCCCACCACCTTGCAAGTCAAGTTGCGCAACTTCCATCCGAAGCAAGACCTGGATGTGTACTTCGGCAATGTCGAAGGCACGGTTAGCCACGACGGCGTGGCGCCGCAGATCCGCCCCTAGCTGCATGAGCAGGCAGGAAGCACTGGCGGCGCGCTTGCGCGCCATCGCCGGCGCCACGCCGTGGTGCATGCAAGTCCTGCACGCTGTGGCGCAGCTGGGCTTGCCACACTGCTGCATCGGCGCCGGCGCCGTGCGCAACCTCGTGTGGGATGCCTTGCATGGCCACGCGCAAGCGTCGGCCTTGAGCGACGTCGACGTGGCGTATTTCGATGCGCGCGATGTGCATCCGGAAAGCGAGGAGAAACTGCGCCAGCGCCTGGAAACCGTGCTGCCCGGCGTGCCGTGGGAGGTCTGCAACCAGGCGCGGGTGCACCTGTGGTTCGAAGACGCGTTCGGCTATGCCGTGCCGCCCTTGCGGTCGCTGGAAGACGCCATCGCCACCTGGCCCGAGTTTGCCACCTCGGTCGGCATCTCGCTGCAGCCTGACGGCGGGATCGGCATCATCGCGCCGCATGGTCTCGATGACCTGTTCGATATGGTGGTGCGGCGCAACCCGGCGCGCATCAGCCTGGACGGCTATGCGCAGCGCCTGGCCAGCAAGGATTATGCGGCGCGCTGGCCGCGCGTCACCATCATCACCTAGGTAAAACGTGGTTTAAAACATAATTAAATGCACTGTGGATACAGATTGCCTATAATTGCCAATTTTCCAATAGTGTTTTCCTGATCCCATGTCCCTGTCGATTTCCATGCCGTTGCGCCGCCTCGGCCGCCTGTTCTGCCTTTCCTCTGCCCTCGTGGCGCCCGCCGCCTGGGCCGACAGCTATACCGATTTCCAGCAAGCCAGCGCGCGCCTGGAAGCGCTGATGGCCAAGGCCACGCTGCAAAGCGGCTTGCCGCGCCTCGGCGACCCTGAAGTGGCAGCGTTGATTGCCCGGATTACCGACGCGCCGGGCCTGTTCCGGGCGCCCGTTGCGGCGTTGCAGGACATCAACCCGAGCGTGGCTCTGTGCGAACGGGCAACCAACATCGGCAAGGCGTATTACACGTTTGGCAGCGAGCGGCCGCTGCCGCTGTCCGGCGCCGAGTTGCAGCAGGCGCGCAATGACCAGGTAACGGAGAACCTGGCCAATTATGGCGATGAAATGAGTACTTTTTTTGCCTTTGGCATGCATTGCCATGCGCACTTGATTGGCTTGATGGAGCAGGAATTCAGTAGCCAGTCGCTGCAGGTAGTGAGCGGTACGGAGCGCATGCGCGCGCGCGCCTTCAGCAAGGGCTCGACCACCCTGTATGTCGGCGTGGTGCAGTTCGTGCAAGTGCCGTTCTGGACCGTGGCGCAAAAGAAGCGCATGCTGGAAGCGGCGGCGCAGTACGCAACGCCGAACGTCGCGCTGATGGCGCCGCCGTTGCGCGAGCGTTTGCTGGGCAGCCTGGCTGATGCGGACAAGGACCTCGATCCCGCCCTGGCGCCGGCGCTGGCGACGATACGCCAGGCGCTGTCGGTGACGACTTGCGAAGGCCTGTGCCAGTACTACTGACGGGATGACTTATTCGGGCGCCTGCAGCGGTTGGTTGCGCTGGCGCCAGCGCACCAGGCCCCACGCATACACGGCGTAGTAGCCGATGACGAGGCCGTAGGCGGCCATCGTCAGCGCGCTCTGGCCGAACGGTGGCGGCGGCACGGGCACGTCGAGGCGCGAGTTCAGGTAGATTTCCATGCCACGGTACAGCAGGCGGGCGATGAACAGCATGGTGATGGCCAGGCCCAGGTAGCGGTGCTGGGTAAAGAAAAAATCCTTGCCGACCTGTTCGAAGCGCGTCAGCTTCAAGCCCAGCACGCCCAGCCAGCCGCCGGCCAGCGCGGCCGCGCCCAGGCTGGACAGGGGCAGGACGTCGAACTTCGTCGTCGTCGCCAGGAACAGCAGCAGCGCGGGGAAGGCGATCGCCACCGTCCAGTGCCGCCACAGCTGCGACTTCTGGCGCGCCACCAGTTTCTTCAGGCGCGAGTAGATGCGCCAGACCAGCAGCGGGACCAGTAACAGCAGGGCGAGGGTGGTGGTTTCCATGTATGCAATCGGGTACGGGTAAAACAGCGATTGTAAGCCAGATGGGGACGGGCGGCGATGCTTGTCAAACGGTAAAAGTTGCATGTTGACATTTATATGGCATGCAAGCACTATGCCTTGTCACGCCGTGCCGCCGGCCGCGGACGTCAGGCCGGCAGGCAAACATGGACAGGCGGCGGGCATCTCGTGGTATGGTCTTCTTTTGTCCACCGGGAGGCCAGCCATGTCCGTCATCCATGCCCACCGCGCGCCCGACCCGGCGCCCGTCGATGAACCCATGCCGGCGCCGGAGCCGCAAGAAGCGCCCGGGCACCATCCGGGGCCCGTGCACCCGGTGCCGCAGGACGATCCCGTGCCGCACCCGCATCCCAGTTAATCTCGTCAAGAAAGGCTGTTTTAGATGGCAATTGTCAAGGAAGTCTACACACGCAAAGTCAGCGGAGAATCGTTCGACTATGAACTCGATTACACCCAGGGCACGGACGTGGCCTGGATTGCGCGCGTGTACCACGACGGCGTGCTGAAAGGCTCGCCCCATGGCGCGCTGACGGCCAACGTGCTGTCCGGCCCTGCGCTGGAACAATACCTGCGCGCGTACGTCGAAGGCATGATCGAGCGGGGTCTCGACGTGGCCGAGTAAGTTTGCCTTTGCGGCAGATCAAAGAAAAGGGCGCCGAGGCGCCCTTTGTTGTTTCTTGCACTTCAACGTCTGATTAGTCGAACGCCCACGTGTACAACACGTCCAGGGCATTGTTCGTGCCGGTCTGGAATTGCAGGGTGATGCGGCGGTTCAGCTTGTAACGCAGCTTGACCAGGCTCGTCGCCGTGCTCGTGCCTTGCTCGAACGTCAGGTAGGCGCGCGAGGACAGGCGCTTGCCGACGGTGACGACCGTGCTTTCCAGTCCTTGCGCCTGCGACAGGCCCACTTCGTCGAGTCCCAGCGAATTGGCCAGCTTGCCCTGCAAGCCGCCGCCGGAGCCGCCGAAGAGGGCCCCTGCGGCCGTCGTCAGCAAGGCCATTTCATCGCCGGCCGCCGTTTCCGCGCCGTGGCCCAGGATCAGCCAGGCCAGCTTGTCGCTGTCCGATACGCTCGGGGTAGACACCAGCTTGGCTGTCGGCGCCTGCGCCGTGCCGCGCACTTCCACGCCCGCTTCCACATTCGTTTCCGACAAGGCTTCGCCTTCGGGACGCTTGCGCACGGCCAGGATGTTCAGCGACGGGTTGTCGTAGGCGCCCGTGAAGGCGATCAAGCCCCGTTCGATCGACAGCTTTTGTCCGTAGGCGGCGTATTGACCTGTGACAACCTTGATGCTGCCCGTCACGCGCGGCGCGGCGCGGTTGATGACCCTGGCGCGCACATTGCCCGCCAGGTCCGCATCGATGCCCATGCCGCGCAGGTGGAAGGCATTGCCCAGGTCAAACTCGAGGTCGATATTCAATGGCAAGGATGGTGCTTCCTTGCTGCCCTTGACTTCCTTGCCCAGCACCACCACGTCGCTGCTTTGCGTGGGGGTATCCTGCGGCGCCAGTTCGATCAGCGCGCGGTTGGCCTTGAACTTGCCCTCGAAGCTGAAGCGCTTGTCGTTGCGCACCAGGGTGCTGTTGCCCGACAGGATCAAGGTGCGGTCGGGGCGCGACAGCGCCTGCAGGCGGTCGGCCATCAATTTCAGTTCCAGGCTCGCTTCGCCATTCGCAAAGCGTACCCAGCCGTCTGCCTGCACCTTGCCATCGCCGCCGTCAAAGCTCAGGCGCTGCAATTGCAATTGATCGCCGGCCAGCTTGGCTTGCAGCACACCATTGCGCAATTTCAAGCCCTGGTCGGCCCAGTTCACCAGCAGCTTGCTGCCGTTGATGTCGCCATTCAATTGCGGCGCGCCGATGGTGCCGCTGCCGGACAGCGCCACTTTCAGGGCGCCGCCCAGTTCCAGGCCCGGCTGGCCCGTCAGCGGCGCCAGCCAGGCCAGTGTATCGATGCTGGTCGTGCCCGTCAGGGAGAGGGCGCTGTCGTTGCTGATGCGTCCGCCCAGCATTTGCACGGTGGCATTGATATCGCTCTGCCCCGCGCGTGCGCCGTCGAGTTTCACGGCCAGGCGCAGCTGCTGGTTGGCAACATCCACGCGGGCGTCGAGGGTGCGCAAACCCAGCGCCAGCGGCTGCTCCACGCCCACCGTTACGTCGCCTTTTTCGCGGTAGATGTGCAGCATGCCCGCCAGGGAGGGATCTTTCTGCTGCGCCGTCGGCACCTGCATGTCGAGCGACCATTGCGCGCCCAGGGTCAGGTCGCTGCGCGCATTGGCTTGCAGCGAGGGAATCACTTGCGCCAGATACGTCAGCGCCACGCCGGCCGCCTGGCCGGAACTGGTCCAGCGGGGGCCGTTCTTGACCAGGCTTTGCATGGTGATGCTGCCCGCAGGCAATTTGATGGCGGTGTTGCCCACGCTGATCTGCTCCGGCTGGCCCAGGCCCGCCACGCCGCTGCCGGCAGGGCCCGCCACTTTCACGGGCACGGGCGCTTGCAGCACGAGCGCATAGCGGCCCTTGTTTTGCAGGCTGTCGATCGTGCCCGTCCAGCTGGCGCCGCTCTGGCTGCCGCGGATTTGCACGGTGGCATCGAAATCGTCGTTGCGCGCCGCCAGGCTCACGGTATGGCTGCCGCGCGTGCCCGTCGTGGCCAGGCGGGCGCTGCCCAGCTTGAAGGTGGGCGTGCTGTAGCCTGTAATGTCCAGGCTGCTGACCATGGGGTCGAGCGCGCCCTGGCCGGCGCCCACGCTGGCGCTGCCCTTGATGGATTTCAATTGCTGGTCGCCAAAGAAGGTCAAATCCCTGCCATCGAGCGTCAGCTGCGCGGCCGGCGCGTCCATCTTGCCGCTGACGGAACCGGACGCTTGCAGCACGCCGGCAAAGCGGGGGCCCAGGGTCGACAGTTGCGGCGCATCAAGTTTCCACGTCAGCTTGTCCGTGGCGCCCCCCAGCGCGCCCTTGGCCAGCAGGCTGTTCGGCCCCAGGCGCAGTTCCGTATCCACGCTGTCGACCCGTTTCGCATTGGCCGACAGCTTGGCATAGCCGGCCAGCGGGGCATTTTGCAAGGTCGATTCGCGCAGGGCCAGGTTGAGGGCCACTTGCCAGTCGCCGCTCAGGCGGCCGCTGCCGTTGAAATCCGCGTTGACGTTGCCGTTGGGCAGTGCAGCACCAAACGCGGCCGGGTTGATCTTTTGCAAGGAACCCGTCACTTTCAGTTCCGCTGCCTGCTTCGGCCCCGTCAAGCCCACGTCGCCGCTGGCATGGATGGCGCTGTCCGGCGCGGGACGCTTGCCGCTGGTCAAGCCAAGCCCTTTCGCATCGGCAACAAACGTCGTGCGCGGCTGCTGCATGGTGCCTTGCACCACGCCGCTGGCCAGCACGCTGCCCAGCAAGTCGGACTTCAGGGCGGACAGTTGCCGCGCATCGACATTCCAGTTGAGTTTTTCGCTGGCGCCGCCAAAGTTGCCCTTGGCCGTCACGTTGTTCTTGCCCAGCGCCAATTGCACGTCGATGCCGCTGAAATGGGCCGCATCGGCCGTCAGCTTGCCCTTGCCGGACAGGGGTTGGTCGAGCAGCTTGCTGGGGCGCACGGTGAAGTCCGCATTCGCCAGCCATTGCGGCGCCACGTGGCCGTTGGCGCGCACGTCGAGGTTCAGGTCGGCCACGGGGAAGGCGCCGAAGTCGGCGGGATTGAGACGGCTGGTGCTGGCCACGGCCTTGAACGGTTGCTCATCCTTCAGGCTGATCTGGCCCGTCGCGTTGACGCTGCTTTTGCCCGCTTGCAAGGTCGCCTTGCGCAATTGCACGAGAGAATCGGCGAGGGTGGCTTCCACGTCCAGGCGCAGCTTGGCTTCGCCCAGCTTGGCGCGCAGGGTTTGCGTCTTGCCGTCGCTGTCGAGCACGATATCGCCGACGATCTTCGTACTGTTGATGCTGCTGTAAATGTGCTGCAAGTCGATCTTGTCTGTGTGCAAGGTCAGCTGCGCATTGCCGATGGGGGCATCGGCCGCGTCGCGGTTCAGCTTGCCGCTGCCCGTGAATTTGCCTGCGGTGCCGAAATCGATGAGGGCCGACTCCAGGGTGGTGGCCGTCAGGGTGCCGCCCAATCTCGCCTCGAACTGGCGCAGCGGCAGCTTTTGCTGGTCGATGGGGCCCGGTGTCGCGTGGTTGAGGATGGCCAGCTTGCCCGAGACGGTTTGCGCGCTTGGGCGCGTATCGATGGCGGCGTCGAGTTCCAGGCTCAGGTCCGCCTGCGGCAAGGTCGCGTCAAACTTGCCCGGATTGATGTTGCGGCCTTTGATGCTGGCCGAGCGCAGGATGATGACGGGGTCGAACGGCGCCAGCGCCAATTGGGCGTCGGCCGTGGCCGCGCCCGCGCTGCCCTTGGCCGTCACGTTCAGCACATTCAGGTCGCCGCCCAGTTGCAGGGCCAGGGCGGCCGGTTTTTCGCCGGCGGCGGGGTTGATCTGCGTCAAGCCGGCTTTGCCAGATAGCTTGAACGGTTGCGTGGCGGCAATCGTCGCGCTGGCCGTGGCCTGGCCGAAGGGCGTGAGGGCCGAGGCGTCTTCCAGCTGCCATTGCGTCTTGTCGCCCGACAAGGTGAAATGGATCTTTTCAAACACCGTGTTGCCGCCCGGACTCACCAAGGTCACCTTGTCCAGGCGCGCGTCGGCAATGCCGATCTTGAATGGCGAAGCCAGGCTGGCGGGCATCGTCGACGGTTCCTCGGAGGGCGCCGTGCTTTCCACGGACAGGCTGGCCACGTGCAGTTCGCTGATCGCGATGCCTTCCGAGAAGAACTGGAACGGCGACCAGTTGATGTCGATGTTCTCGGCCGTGATGTGCTGCGTCTTGCTGCGGTAGCTGACGTGGCCCAGGTGCATGCGGTTGTACAGCGAGCCGGACACGCCCGACACGGCGATTTCGCCGCCGCTGGCGCTGGCCACTTTTTGCACCAGCATCTGCAGGGTCGATTCGCGGCCCAGGAACCAGAAGGCGGCGCCCAGCAGCACGGCCAGGCTGGCGACGGCGATCGCCACATAGCGGGGCCAACGGCGGGCCTTTTTCGCCGGCGGTGGCGGCGCGGCGCCGTTGGGGGACTCGGTAGTAATATCGGACATCAGAAAGTGAATCCCAGAGAGAAGTGCAAACGGTAGGCGTGGACGGCGTGGCCATATGCCACGTCGACATTGATGGGGCCGACGGGGCTCTTGTAGCGCCCGCCCAGGCCGTAGCCCGATTTCGGCGTCATGGCCGCCTTCACGGTATCGGCCGCGTTGCCGGCGTCATAGAAGGCGGCAACGGCCCACTTCGGCTTGAACCAGTACTGGTATTCGGCGCTGCCGGTGAGCATGTAGCGCCCGCCGATGGTGGCGTCGCCTTCCTTCACGCCCAGTTCCTGGTAGCCATAGCCGCGCACCGACTGGTCGCCGCCCGCGCGGAACAGGTAGACGGCCGGCACGCCGCGTTTTTCCTTCGAACCCAGCGCGCCCATTTCGCCGCGCACGATCAGCTCGCCTTTTTCACCGAGCGGACGGTAATACACGGCCTTGCCGGCCACGCGCACGAAGCGTTCATCCGTCAGCACGGGCAGCAGGGCGCCGCCCACCTGGGCGTTGATGACGTAGCCCCTGGTGGGGAATAGCAGGCTGTCGAGGCTGCGCTTGGTGATGGCATAGGTCAGCGGCAAGCTCTTGCTGCGCGTCTGTTCCAGGCCGACCACCGTCTTGTCCTCGCTGAGGAACTCGAACGTCAGGCTGCGCTCGAGGTTGGTGCCGCCCCAGTTGCGCTTGGCCGAGATGGTCGTGACGGCCGTGATTTCGTTGGAAATGTCGCTGCGCTCGAACGAGGCGCCCGCGCTGTCGTTGTAGCCGCGCTCGGTCGTTGGAAAGTAAAAATTGGCGTGCGCCGCCTGTTTCTTCGTTTCCATGGTGATCGCGCTCTTGAAGCGCGTGCCCCACACGTTCAGGTTGTCATAGTTGAGCTGGGCGCGATTGCCCGTGTTCGTACTGAAACCGAGACCGGCGCTGACGTTCTGCTGCTTGTTTTCCGTGACGCGCACCACCAGCGGCAGCAGCGGCGCGGGGCCGCGGTTGACGGGCTTGGCTTCGGCGGCGGCCCCGGTCCCGGCGCTGGCACCTTCGGCCTCGGCTTGCTGGCTTTCCTGGCCGGCCTCGATCTGCTCGCTGAGGATGCTGCTCATGTCGGCGCTCACTTCCACGCTGGCAAAGTAGCCCGTGTCCTGCAGGCGCGCCTGCAACGATTGCAGCGCCGATTCGCTGTAGTACTCGCCCGGGCGTATCTTGTCGAGGTTGCGGATGATGCTGGGATCGTAGCGTTTCAAGCCTTCGATGCGCAGCTCGCCGAAGCGCAGCTCGGGGCCGCTGTCGAGCACTACCAGCAGCGAGACCTTATGCGTTTCCGGGTCGACCACGGCTTGCGTGTCGACCAGCTGGGCGCGCGGGTAACGCGTCTGCACCACTTCGCGCAGCAGGGCGCGCTTGGCCGATTCCCAGTCGGCCTGGCGAAACACGCTGCCCGTCTTCAGGGACCAGCTGCGCTTCAGGGCTTCCGTATCGTAGGGCTCGCTGGCGGCCAGCGGCGGCGTGGGGTTGAAGCCGCGCAATTCCAGCTCGACCTTGTCGATGGTGACCGCCTCGCCCGGATCGACGTCGACGATGACGACAGGCTTGGCGCCGCTCGTATCGACGCGCACCGTGACGACGGGCGTATAGTAGCCGGCTGTGGCGACGAGGTTCCTGGCTTGCTCGGGCGTATCACGGACGAGGCGCTGCAATTGCTCGCGGTCCATGCGCGGGTTGCCGCGGAAGCGTTCCAGGTCCAGGTTTTTTTCGAGCAACTCATCGAGGTCGCCCGGTGCATTGACCTTGACCTCGTACTGCAGCAGGGCGGGCGCCGCTTCCGTGGCGGCGCTGTCGGCGGGCGCGTCTTGCGCGCTCTGTTGCGCCCCTTCCTGCGCGGCGGCCTGGGCGATGGGGAACAGCAAGATGACACTGCCGGCGGCCGCCAGTGTCAGTTGACCCATTGCTTTTGTCACTACTTGTGCCAAAATTCGTGGTCGTATCGCCTTGCCGGCAACCGTATGCCGTATGGGTCGTGCAGAAAACATGGTGCTCCAGATGAGTAAATGCTGACTGCATGTTACCGGAATAGGTAAACTGATGGCGGACGAATAAGTATTTTTTGCATGGGGAATCTCGTTTCCCTGCGCACTATTGGACAGAATAAAACTCAAAGAAAGAAATTATGCTAGCAACGGACTCCGCACTGGTGCTCTTTAGCGGTGGACAAGATTCCACCACCTGCCTGGCCTGGGCCTTGAAACACTATAGCCGCGTGGAAACCATCGGCTTTGACTATGGACAGCGCCATGCGATCGAACTGACCGTGCGTCCCGGCGTGCTGGAACAGATGCGCCGGCAATCGCCCGAGTGGGACAGCCGCCTGGGCCAGGATCACATGATCGACCTGTCCCTGATTTCCGCCATTTCCGATACGGCCATGACGCAGAACGTCGAGATCGTCATGCAGGAAAATGGCTTGCCGAACACATTTGTTCCTGGACGCAACTTGCTGTTCATGACGGTGGCCGCCACCGTGGCCTACCGCCGCGGCTTGACGGTGCTGGTCGGCGGCATGTGCGAGACGGATTTTTCCGGCTATCCGGATTGCCGCGACGACACGATGAAGGCCCTGCAAGTGGCCCTGAACCTGGGCATGGATACGCGCCTGAAGCTGGAAACGCCGCTGATGTGGCTGGACAAGGCGCAAAGCTGGGACCTGGCGGAAGACCTGGGCGGCCAGCCGCTGGTCGACCTGATCCGCAGCGGCACGCATACGTGCTACCTGGGCGAGCGGGGCCAGCTGCACGACTGGGGCTATGGCTGCGGCACTTGCCCCGCCTGCGCCCTGCGCGCGAAAGGCTACCAGCAATACGCGGCGCGCAAGGCAGCAACGTAAAAGACAGGTTGCGCCGTTTCTTCAAGCGGCGCGGCAGCAGTGCAAGCGATGCTGTGGTTTTTGCCACAGGAGTCCCTTGCCATGAAATCCCTCTTTGCCGCGCTGTACGGCCCCGTGTTTTGGGCCGGCTTCATCGGCGCCGCCAGTTGCCTGATTGCCGTTTGCCACTGCTCTCTCTGGGGCTTGCCGCCCTTGCTGCTGCTGGCCCTTCTCACTTCCTTTCTTGCCGAGCGCTGTCTGCCGTATGACGGCGCGTGGAACCACGATCACGGCGATGGCTGGCGCGACAGCCTGCATGCGCTCGTCAATGAAGCGCTGTACCTGCTGGGCCTGGCGGCTTTCCCCCTGCTGGCCGGGCACCTGGCGCTGGGGACGTTCTGGCCACTGCAACTGCCGTTCTGGGCGCAGCTGCTGCTGGCCATCCTCATCGCCGATTGCGGTATCACGCTCGTGCATTACCTGAGCCACCGTTATTATTTTTTGTGGAAACTGCATGCCGTGCACCACAGCGTGACGCGCCTGTACGGTTTCAACGGCTGGATGAAACACCCGCTGCACCTGCTGCTGGAAGCGGCGGGCGGCATGCTGCCCTTGTTGCTGCTGGGCATACCGGAGCGTGTCATGGCCGTGCTGGCGTTTGCCGTGGCGATCCAGCTGTTGCTGCAGCACGCGAATGTCGACATGCGCATGGGGCCGCTACGCCACGTGTTTGCCTGGGCGCCCCTGCACCGTTTCCATCACATGAAGTACGGCACGGCGGGCGACGTGAATTTCGGCCTGTTCTTTACCTGCTGGGACCGCTTGCTGGGCACGCGTTTCGACGCGCCCGGCTACCGCATGCGGGGCGAGGACCTGGGCATCGGCAGCCGTCCCGATTACCCGGCCGCGTACGGGGCGCAGCTGCTGGAACCGTTCCGCGCGGAAGAGGGCGTGCGCGCGCCCGCACTGCCGGAAGGCTTGCGCGTGCCCCTCAATCGAGCAGCTTGACGTTGAGCTGGCGCAAGCTGCGGTCGGCGCGCACGCCGAACAGGCTGCGCATGGTGCGCGAAAAATGCGCGGCATCGGCAAAACCGGCGCCGTGGGCCGCTTCCGTCAGGGTGCTGCCGAGCACAATGAAACGGATGGCCAGGCGCAGGCGGCGCCACAGCACCAGCCGCCGCACGGGCAAGCCCAGCTGGGCGCTGAACAGGCGTTCCAGCTGGCTCAGCGACAAATGCGCCGCCTCGGCCACGGCGGCCGCGCTGACCTTGCCTGACAACAACGTGTCGACCTTGTCCAGCGCGCGCCGCAAGCGGGGATCGGGCAAGTGTTCGCGCGGCTGCGCCTGCAGCGCGGCGGCCAGACTGTCCAGGCTGGGCATGCCTGCGCTGCCGGCCGCTGCCAGCAGGGCCGGGCCGCCCAGGCGCTGCGGCTCAGCATAGATGGTCAGCATAGGCGCCGGGGCGGCCAGGATGACGTGCGGACGCAGGCTATCGACCAGCAAGTGCCGCGCCGTGTGGACGATGCCGTCGAGCTCGGCCGTGAAAGGCGCGCCGGTGCTCAGCATCAACTGGTGCGCATAATGGGCGTGGCTGGCCGTGGCGCCCGCCGCGCCATGCAAGATGGCGAAGTCCGGCGCCAGCCAGAGTGTTCCCTGCCAGCTATCCTGTTGCAAACGCGACTCCCAGGTGATGGATTGCGGGGCGATCATATCAGCGAGTGGTGGATTGTTTTCACGGCATCGAATTTTCCTGGAGCACACATCATTGCATTGGCGAAATATGTGATTTTTTTAATACAATATTCAGCATTGCAAGGCCGCCCGCTGTAACGTACTATCATTCTCATCGACTACCGATGGTAGTCCTGCAGCCCGCCGCCAGCCACGTCGCTGGCCGTGAAGCGGTTTGATATCCGTTCTGCTTGTCATCCTGTCATGCCTACACGCGCGTCTACGTCGTGGTTTGCTGGGCCAGTGTCGCACTGGGTGGGACCGCGCGTGCTGGCCGCGCTGGTGCTGGCGCTGTGCCTGGGATTGACGTATGGCGCCTGGCGCAATGCCCACGATGCCAGCGAACAGCAGGTGCGGGCCGATTTCGATTTCCGCGTGCACGAACTGGTCAATAACATCGCCGGCCGCATGCAGACCTATATCCAGGTGCTGCACGGGGTGCAGGGACTGTATGCCAGTTCGCAGGAAGTCACGCGCCGCGAATTTCATGCCTACCTGGCGGTGCAGCAGGTGGACCGCCACTTTCCCGGCATCCATGGCATCGGCTACCTGCCGCTGTTGTCCGGCGCCGCCCTGGCGCGGCACGAAGCGAGCGTGCGCGCGGAAGGCTATCCCGGCTATGCCGTGCGTCCGCACGGCCAGCGCGCCTGGCATGCGCCGATCACCTATCTGGAACCCTTGAGCGAGAGCAACCTGCTGGCCTTCGGCTACGACATCGGCTCCGAACCCGTGCGCCGCGCCGCGCTCGAACAGGCGCGCGACACGGGGCAAGCCGCCATGACGGGCAAGATCCACCTGGTGCAGGATGGCGGCAGCGCCCAGTCGCATGGTTTTCTCATCGTGCTGCCCGTGTATGAGAATAGCTTGCTGCACGGCAGCGTGGAGCAGCGGCGCGCCGCCTTGCGCGCCTGGGTCTTTGCGCCATTTCGCATGGGCGACCTGATGGCGGGCGTGGGCGGCGAGAGCGCGCGCCAGCTGGACCTGGAAATCTATGATGGCGCGCAACTGGCCGAGGCTGCCCTGATGTATGACAGCTTGCCGGGCGCCTTGTCGTCTGCCGCCTCGGACAGCCTGGTGGCGCAGGAAACGATCACCATCGCCGGCCATGCCTGGACCTTGCGCGTGCGCGCCATGCCCGGTTTCGATGGCGAACTGCTGGCGCGGCCCCGCCTGGTGGCCTTGACCGGCTTGCTGGCCAGCATCGTGCTGGCGCTGACCGCCTGGCTGCTGGCGGCGGGCCGCGCCCGCGCCCAGGTGGCGCTGGCGCGTTCGAGCGAACTGACGGGCCAGCTGGAGCAGGGGCAGGCGAGCGTGCTGGCGATGGCCGAGGCGGCGCAGCGCAGCCAGGCCATGCTGCGCAGCATCCTCGATTCGACCATCGACGGCATTCTGGTCGACAACATCGATGGCCGCATCTTCACGTCGAACCGGCGCTTCCGCGACCTGTGGCAAGTGCCCGATGCGCTCGACTGGCAAGCCGACGGCGCGGCGCTGGTGCGCCATGTGGAAAGCCAGCTGGAGCAGGCGGCGCCTTTCCTCGGAGCACGCGTCCATGCGCCGCACGGCCACCGCGAGCGGCGCGACGTGCTGCACCTGCGCGATGGGCGGGTGGTCGAGCAATATGTGCGCAGCATGCAACTGGGCAATGAACAGGCGCGCTTGTGGACGTTTCGCGATATCAGCGAGCGCAGCCAGATGGAACGGCGCGAGCATACGCGGCGGCAAGTGCTGGAAATGCTGGCCACGGGCGCGCCGCTGGAACGGGTGCTGGAAAGCGTGGTGCTGAGCGTGCAGGCGGACCATCCTGCCATGCTGTGCAGCATCTTGCTGCTCGATGAAAGCCGCCACCGCCTGGTGCTGGGCGCGGCGCCGGGCTTGCCTGCATTCTTCAATCTGGCCAGCCATGGCCATGACCTCGACACCCTGCAGGGCGTGCATGGCATCGCTGCGCAAGCCCTGCGCGACGACTTGCGCGTGATCGTCGGCGACTTGCACGCCGTTGCCGATGCGCAAGAGACGATGGAACTGGCGTGGCGGGCCCAGCTGCAATCGTGCTGGGCCGAACCCGTGCGTGGCGGCTCGGGCAAGCTGCTGGGCGTGCTGATGGCGTATCACCGCCAGCCCACCTTGCCGGGTGCGGCGCACCTGGCGCGGCTGAGCGAGGCGGCGCATCTGGCCGGCATGGCCATTGAGCAGGCGCAAGTGGCGCTGGCCCTGCGCGCCGGCGAAGCGCGTTTCCGCAGCCTGTACGACCATGCGCCCGTGGCCCTGTGGGAACAGGACTGGTCGGCCGTGCGCGCCGCGCTCGATGTTCTTGAGCAAGCGGGCGTGCGCGACCTGGGCGCCCATTTCCAGGCCCATCCGGAGGCGCTGCAGCGGCTGGCGGGGATGGTGCGCATCATCGATGCGAACGGCGCCGCGCTGGCGCAGGTGCGCGCCAACGAAGACGACCAGCGCCGCGGCGCGCTGGGCCTGGCGCAGAATTTCGACGACAGCGCCTTGCCGCGCTTTGGCGATGCGCTGCTGGCGCTGGCTGGCGGCGCCCACCTGTACGAGTGCGAGAGCAGCTTCGTGCGTCTCGATGGTGCGGCGCGGCAAAATGAATTGAGCTTGCTGGTGATGCCGGGCCATGCGGACAGCCTCGATTTCGTCATGGTGTCTTCGCTCGATATCACCGAGCGCAAGCGCATGAACGCGGAACTGCTGCAACTGGCCACCACGGATTTTTTGACCGGCTTGCCGAACCGGCGCCATTTCATGGCGGCGCTGGAAAACGAGCATGCGCGGCTGCAGCGCGAGCTGGCCAGCTGCGCCAGCGTGCTGATGCTCGACATCGATCACTTCAAGCGCGTCAACGACGAGTACGGCCACGCGGTGGGCGATGCCGTGCTGCGCCACCTGGGCGCACTGATGTGCCAGGCGCTGCGCAAGGTCGACGTGCCGGGCCGCGTGGGCGGCGAAGAATTCGCCATCTTGCTGCCTGGCACGGATCTGAGCGCCGCCGCCGTGTTTGCCGAACGGCTGCGCCGGCGCGTGGCGGAAAGTTCGCTGACCATCGATGGCGGCATTGTGATCACCATCACGGTGAGCATCGGCATGGCCGCCATGGCCGGTACCGATGCCGATTGCGATGCCGTGCTGGCGCGCGCCGACGAGGCGCTGTACCGGGCCAAGCGGGGCGGGCGCAACCGCATCGAACAGAATGACGGCGGCGGCGACGGCGTGCTCAGCAAGTTCATGGCGCAGTGATTACAGGCTGTGCTGACGCGCTTGCGCCTGCTTGCGGTTGCGGCTGACGATCAGCCAGACGATGGCGACGGGAATCAGCAGCGGCAGTAGCACGGGCGTGCTCAAGGCCAGCGCCAGTACCACGCAGAGCGCCACCACCGCGATCAGCACCACGCCCACGCCGGCCAGGACCACTCCCGTGATGACGGCCGCGCATACCACCGCGATGGCGGCGATCAGCAAGCCGCCGCCGGCAAACACCAGGCCGAACAGCCACTCCAGCGGCCCGTCGACATCGTCGCCGTTGAACTGCATGTGCATGTCGCTGCCACTGCCGCTGATCTTGTCGAGGAACAGGCAGGCGAGCATGACGATGAGGACGAAGGTGAGCAATTTTTTCATGATAGGCCTCGGTGTGTGGGTGATGGGGTGTTGCATGCTCACACTGTAGGGATGCGCCCGGCTCGCCGCCAGCGGCGTGCGACAGGCCGTCATTTTCACGGTATGGAAGGCGCTGGGGGGCAGAAAAACGCTGATCTGGAACAAGATTTCTTTTCTTGTAATGCGCGCAAGCCGTCCTATACTGAATACCTCAGTCTCGCAAGGAGGGCAACATGCTTTTGTTTGCAGATACCGGGGATCAATCGCTATCCCCCCCTGACCATCGCATCATGCGCCAGCGTAGCGCCACGCAGTCCTGCGCCGAGCCCGTCGGCGCGCCATCGGCGATACCGCCGATCATCATCAACCCCTTCAATTACCATGCGCCGCTGCCGGCCATCGACCCGCGCTGGGTACCGCCCGGTCCGCCGCTGACCTGGCCCAACCGGCCTGCCATGTCCATGTGCTGACAGCCGCCGTGGCGGCAGGCTGCCTCGTGTTTTATGACGTGCCGTCGCGCTTGCGGCAAGGCGGCACGGGCGGGCGTTTTCGACTATCATGCTAGCCCCGACCTTCCATCACGAGCACCGCCATGAGTACCGATTTCCCCGATTTTTCCGACGAAGCAGCCGAGCAGGACAACGACGCCCCGATCCAGGAGCCGCGCCTGTGGGTAGGCAATGGCTGGACGGCGCGCGTGATCAAGAACGAGGAAGATGAAGGCTGGGCCGTGGCCATGATCAAGGATGGCGAACCGGAGCCAGCCCTGGTAGGCCCGTGGACCATGGGCCGCGACAAGAAAAACCCGAAGCCGCTCGACGTCAACGCGTTCAACACGCTGGTCAAGACGGCCTCGGAAGTGCTGCGCCGCCACGAGCAGCAGCTGCATGCGCAATTGCACAAGAACCTGTTCGTCGCCACCGACGAGGGGCAGATCAAGGTGATGTTCGACATCGTGCCCGACGAAGACCACCCGTATGCGGAACTGAGCGCCTACGACGCCGACGGCGAACAGATCGCCAAGGTGCGCACCTCGGCCGCCTTCAAGTTCAACGCCACCGCAGCGGCGAACTGGATCGAAGGCGGCTACCGCCGGCCGGGTTAAGCCGATTGCGGTAGCGCTTCCCTCTATTTACTCAGCTGTACCGCCGCGCCTTCGGGCGCGGTGTGCATTTCCACCTCGTCTTCCTTGCGGTACGCCAGCCGGTACAAGAGCGGCAGCACCAGCAGGGTCAAGGCTGTCGACGACAGGATGCCGCCGATCACCACGGTGGCCAGCGGCCGCTGCACTTCAGCCCCCGTGCCCGTGGCAATGGCCATCGGCACGAAGCCCAGCGAGGCCACCAGCGCCGTCATCAGCACGGGCCGCAGGCGCGTGATGGCCCCTACGCGTATCGCCTCCTGCAAGGGCATGCCCTGTTCGCGCAGCTGGCGGATGTAGGCGATCATCACCAGGCCGTTCAGCACGGCCACGCCGGACAGGGCGATGAAACCCACAGCCGCCGAGATCGACATGGGAATGTCGCGCAGCCACAGGGCGACGATGCCGCCCGTCAAGGCGAACGGGATGCCGCTGAACACGAGCAAGCCATCCTTCACATTGCCGAACATGGCGAACAGCAAGACGAAGACGAGGGCCAGCGCCACGGGCACCACCAGCTCCAGGCGTTTCGTCGCCGACTGCAATTGCTCGAACTGGCCGCCCCAGCTGGTCCAGTAGCCGGCAGGAATGGCCACCTGCGCTTGCAGCTGCTGCGTGGCGTCGGCCACGAACGAGCCGATGTCGCGGCCGCGCACGTTGGCGCTGATGACGATGCGGCGCTTGCCGTCTTCGCGGCTGATCTGGTTCGGTCCAGGCGCCACTTGCAGGCTGGCCACTTCACCGAGCGGGATGAAGCGCGCGCGGCCTTCCGCCGCCGCGCCCAGGGGCAGGGCGATGGGCAAGCGTTTCAGTTGCTCCAGGTCGCTGCGCAGGCTGTCGGGCAAGCGCACGACGATGTCGAAGCGGCGGTCGCCCTGGAACAGGGTGCCCGCTTCCTGCCCGCCGATGGCCGTGGCAATCGCCGCTTGCACGTCGGCAATGTTGAGGCCGTAGCGGGCCGTCTGCTCGCGGTCGATCTGCACCGTCAGCATGGGCAGCCCCGTCGTCTGCTCGACCTTCACTTCCGTGGCGCCCGCAATCTTGCCCAGTACGCCAGCGATCTTCGCCGCCGTGCCGTCGAGGACAAGCATGTCGTCGCCGAACAGTTTCACGGCCACGTCGCTGCGCACGCCGGAAATCAGTTCATTGAAGCGCAGCTGGATCGGTTGCGAAAACTCGTAATTGTTGCCGGGCAAGCTGCTGGCCGTCGCTTCGATTTCCGCCAGCAATTGCCCGCGCGATTTCTTCGGTTCCGGCCACTGGTCGCGGGGCTTGAGCATGATGTAGCCGTCGGAAATATTCGGCGGCATGGGGTCGGAAGCGATCTCGGCCGTTCCCGTGCGGGCGAATACGCGGGCGATTTCCTTGTGGTTACTCATCAGCTTGTTTTCCAGCTGTTGCTGCATGGCCAGCGATTGCGTCAGGCTGGTGCCGGGGATGCGCAAGGCCTGGATGGCGATGTCGCCCTCGTTGAGGCTGGGCACGAATTCGCTGCCCATGCGCGTGGCCAGCAAGCCAGACAGCAGCACGGCCACCGCCGCACCCGTCAGCACGACGGGCGTGTTGCGCATCACCTTGTCCAGCAGCGGCGCATACCAGCGCTTGGCGGCGCGCATGATGGCGTTTTCCTTCTCCGCCACCTTGTCGCCGATAAACAGCGCCACGGCGGCCGGGATGAAGGTGATCGACAGCAGCATGGCGCCCAGCAAGGCGATGACGACCGTCAGGGCCATCGGCGTAAACATGCGGCCTTCCACGCCCGTCAGCGCGAAGATGGGCAGGTACACGACCATGATGATCAGCTGACCATACAGCAAGGGCCGGCGCGCCTCTTGCGATGCCGCAAACACTTCGTGAAAACGTTCTTGCAAGGTCAACGGCCGTCCCAGTTTTTGCTGCGCATGGGCCAGGCGGCGCACGCAGTTTTCCACGATCACCACGGCGCCATCGATGATGATGCCAAAGTCCAGCGCCCCCAGGCTCATCAGGTTGGCGCTCACGTGGTATTGCACCATGCCCGTAAACGTGAACAGCATGGCCAGCGGAATCACCATGGCCGTGATGACGGCCGCGCGGATATTGCCAAGGAACAGGAATAGGATGGCGATCACCAGCACGGCGCCTTCCAGCAGGTTTTTCTTCACCGTATTGATGGCCTTGTCGACGAGCACCGTGCGGTCATACACGGTGACGGCGTGCACGCCTTTCGGCAGGCTGCGGTTGATCTCCACCATCTTCTTGTCGACGGCTTGCGAGACGGCGCGGCTGTTCTGGCCGATCAGCATGAACACCGTGCCCAGCACCACTTCACGGCCGTTTTCCGTGGCCGCGCCCGTGCGCAGCTCGCGCCCCAGCACCACGTCGGCCACGTCGCGGATGCGGATGGCCACGCCCTGCACATTGGCGACGACGATGTTGCCGAGGTCGTCCTTGGACGCCACCTGGCCCGGCGCGCGTATCAGCAGTTGCTCGCCCTGCCGTTCGATGTAGCCGGCGCCCACGTTGCTGTTGTTGCGCTCGAGCGCCGTCACCACATCTTGCAGGCTGATGCCGTAGGCGGCCAGTTTTTCCGGGTAGGGCGCCACCTGGTATTGCTTGGCGTAGCCGCCGATGGCATTGATTTCCGTCACGCCCGTGACATTGCGCAACTGCGGCTTGATGATCCAGTCCTGGATTTCGCGCAAGTCCGTCGGCGTGTACGGCGTGCCGTCGGGCTTTTTCGCGCCGTCCTGCGTTTCCACCGTCCACAGGTAGATTTCGCCGAGGCCCGTGGAAACGGGGCCCATCTTCGGTGTGATGCCTGCTGGCAAGCTTTCCTTCGCTTCCTGCAAGCGCTCGTTGATCATCTGGCGCGCAAAATAGATGTCCGTGCCATCCTTGAAGATCACGGTCACTTGCGACAGGCCGTAGCGCGACAGCGAGCGCGTCTGCTCCAGGTTGGGCAAGCCGGCCATGGCCGTCTCGATGGGGAAGGTGACGCGCTGCTCGGTTTCCAGCGGCGAATAGCCGGCGGCCTGGGTATTGATTTGCACCTGCACATTGGTGATGTCGGGCACGGCGTCGATGGGCAGCTTTTGATAGCTGTAGATGCCCAGGCCGGCCATGGCGGCCACGGCCAGCATCACCAGCCAGCGCTGGTCGATGGCAAAGCGGATCAAGCGTTCAAACATGATGGTTTCCTTAGCCTTGACGTGATCAGTGTTCGTGACCGGCGGAGTCCTTGCCCAGCTCGGACTTCAGGACAAAACTGCCTTGCGCCGCGTACGGCGTGCCGGCGGCCAGGCCCTGCTTGATGTGCGTCAAGCTGCCATCGCTGCGGCCCAACACCACGGGCGTGGCCTGGTAGCCATCTTTCACCTGCACGAAGACGACGGGCTTGTCTTCCACCGTCTGGATGGCCGTGCTCTGCACGGTGACGGGCGCGTCCGCTTCGCCGGACACGACTTCCACCGTGACGAACAGGCCTGGGCGCCACGCCATGTCCGGGTTCAGCAAGCTGATGCGTGCCTTGGCCGTGCGCGTCTGCTCGCCCAGCAGCGCGCCCACATAGGTGATCGTGCCTTGCGCGCTGGCATCAAACGCGGACGCTTTCACCTCCGCCTTGCCTCCCATGCGCACGGTGGCCAGGTCTTTCGCGGGCACGGCGATTTCCGCCCACACGGTCGACAGGTCGGAAATGACGAAGATGTTTGCATCTTCCTTGACGGCTTCGCCCAAGGTGATGTGTTTTTCCAGCACCATGCCGTCGAACGGCGCGCGGATGTCGTAGCGGTTCAGCGGCCCCTTGCTGGTGGAGTTGGCACCCAGCGCGCTGAGCTTTTGCTGCGCGTTTTGCACGGCGATTTCCGCTTCGCGCCACGCTTGCTGCGCCTGCAGATAATCTTGCTCGGCCGAAATCTTCTCGCGCCACAGTTTTTCTTCGCGCTCATACGTGGAGCGGGCCAGCGACAGCCGCCGCTGCGCCGACAGCAGTGCGCTGCGCTGTTCCGACAGTTCCGTGCTGGCGATGACGGCCAGTACTTGCCCCTTCTTGACCAGCTGGCCCAGGTCGGCGTGCACGGCTTCCACCACGCCAGCCAGACGCGGCACGACGTGGGCCGTGCGGTCTTCATTGAAGCGGATTTCACCGGGCAGGGCCACCGTCGTCTTGATGCGGCCGGGCGCGGCCGTGGCGATGACGACGCCGGCTGCGCGGCTTTGCGCCGCCGTCAATTCCAGCTTGCCTTCGACTTCTTCGTGACCGTGTTCGTCTTTCTTTTCCGCATGCGCTTCCGCCTTGGCGGCGGCGGGCGGCGGGGTCTTGGAATTGCCCGTGCCAAGGATGAGAACGGCCAGCACGATGCCGGCGGCGGCGATGGAAGCGATGGCGATTGTCTGCTTTTTGTTGCGTGTGATGTTCATGGAGGGTGTTCCTTACAGAGGAGCTGGTGTGCCCAGCAGGCGCTCGATGTCGGCGGCGGCGTGCTGCGCTTCCGTCAGTGCGCGCAGGTATTGGTTTTTGGCTTGCAGCAAGGTGCGTTGGGCGTCGAGCACGTCGAGGAAGGCGAACTTGCCGAACTCGAAGCCCTTGCTGGCCGCGTCGTAGGCGCTTTGCGCGCCAGGCAAGATGTCCTGGCGCAAGCTTTCCACGTCGAGCCTGGCCGTGGCCAGGCGTTCGCTGGCGGCGGCCACGGCCGTTTGCACGGCGATGCGGGCGGCAGCCAGCTCGTCGCTGGCCTTGTCGCTGCGGCGCAAGGCGTCGAGCTTGTTGCCCGCATTGCGGTCGAACAGGGGCAGCGGCAGGGCCAGGCCGATGATGGCCTGGTTGCGGCCCAGCTCTTCCGAGCGCTTCATGCCGATGCTGAGCGTGACGTCGGGCGTGGCACGCCGCTGTTCCACGTCCAGCATGGCTTGCCGCTGGGCCAGCGCGCTTTGCGCCTGGCGCACGGCAGGGGCCTGGGCCATGCGTGCCGCCAGTTCGCTGGCTGGGGGCAGCTCCGGCAAGGTTTCCAGGCGTCCCTCTGCCAGTGTGAAGCGGGGCGTGGCATTGCCCCACAGGGCGGCCAGGCGCTGGCGGGCGCTGGCCAGGGTGCTGCGCGCCAGGTTCAGTTCCAGCCGCACGCTCGCTTCGGCCACCCTGGCGCGGGTTTCCTCGACCGGGGACGCCTTGCCGGCCGTCACCCGGCGCGCCGTGATGTCGCTGGCGCGCGCGGCCAGCGCCTGCGCGCTGTCGGCCAGGCGCAAGCCTTCCTGCGCGGCCAGCACGTCGACAAAGGCGGACGTGACGGCGGCGCGCGTGTCCGCCTGTTGCAGGGACAGGCCCGCCTGCGCCAGGTCTGCGCCGCGTTGGGCGGCGGCGGCGCGCGCACCCCGCTTGCCGCCCAGTTCAATGAGCTGGTTGAGCTGCACGGTGGTGCTGCGCGTGGCGCGCCGCGTGTCTTCCAGCACGGTTTGCAATTCCGGATTGGGCAGGGCGCGCGCCTGTTGCAGGGCGCCCCCTTGCGCCGCCAGTTCATGGCGGGCGGCCGACAGGGTGGCGTTGCCGCCCTCCGCCAGGGCCAGCGCGGCAGGCAGGGTCAGGGGCGCGGCGGGTTCCACGCCAGATTGTGCGTGGGCAAAGTTGCCGGCCAGCAGGCCGGCGGAGAGTAGCAATAGGTAAATGGATCGGTGCATCGAATTCTCCAAGGTATGGAAAAAGAATTCGACGGGACGCGCAGGCTTGCGCCCGGATTATTTCAGGGCGCGCATTGCGTTATGACAAAAGGGGACGTCCCGTCGGCCTAGATGGCCGACGACCAGTCGGGGCGCTTGGGAGCGTCCGGGATGTGGGAAGCGTAAAAGAAGGGGGAAGTGTCCGCGTTCACGGCAGCCATGTCGCCGATGGGCAGGCTGGAGCCGGCCGGCAGCCATGCGTGGCCGATGCCGTGGCAGACGTTGCAATCGCTGTGCGGCTGGCCTTTTTTCTGCTGGTCCGCCACTTTTTTATCGCCCGCGGGCTGCTTGTCCGCATCCGCCTTGTGCTGGTGGCTGTGATGGCCCAGGTGCTGCGCCGCCTTGCCTTCCTCGTGCAGGCAATACGCGCTCGCCGCGGCCCAGGACATCTGGAGCGGAAGCACGAACAGCAGCAAAATGAGGAAGAATTTACGCATGGTGACGGCTATTGTACAGAAAGGCGGGCGGGCGTGCCCATGTCAGCGCGGCTGGGCGCGCCACGCCTTCAATTGCGCGGCGATGGCCTTGCCCTGGAACAGTTGCGGCTCGGAATGCTCTTCCGCTTCCATGCCGCCTTCGCGGAAATCGGCCGCCTCGCGCGCCTGCACCAGCACTTTGGCCTTGTCGAACGCTTCCGTGAAGCTGCTGCTTTTCGGCAAGGCTTCCTTGAAATACGCTTCGCTGAAATACGTAAAATCGTTCTGGTCGTCGCAGCCGAACGAAGTGCGGTCGCTGCGCGCGGCCGTGATGATGAGGGTGTTGTCATCTTTCAAGGGGGCAATGAAGCCGCCCGCATAGCAGGCCGAGATCACGATGACTTTCCAGCGGATGCCGCTGTGCCTGAGCATGGACGCCAGTTCCTGCGCGGGCAGGCTGTGCAGGTCCATGCCGTTTTGCGCCAGCGCCAGTTCGTGCTCGGGCGAGCCATGGCTGGTGAGGAACAGGAACAGGATGTCGTTGGCCTTGTCCATCTTCGCGCCCAGCGCGTCGAGGCTGGCGGCGATGCTGGTGCGCGTGGCCATCGGCTGCTGCGCCACCGTGTTGCGGCTGTTGACGAGCATCAAGGAGCGGCCCACGGTGCCGTAATCGCGGTCGAACTGGCGCTGCACGAAGGCCGTTTCGCGGTGAAACACTTCCTGTGCGCCATCGCCGGCCACGCCCAACAAATACAGATTGATCTTTTTCGCCGCATCGCGCGGCGCGATGCGCGCCAGGGCGCCGTCGAGCAAGGTGCGCTGGTTGTACAGGGCCAGCTCGATATTGTCGCGCGTGAGCTTGTCCAGGGCCGGGTCGTCCAGCTGGCCTTCCGTCCAGTTGCCGCTGTCTTCGCGCCGGCCGTCCGCCTGCGCCACGGCGTAGCGCAGCACACCCTTGCCGTCGAACTGGCCATTCTTGAAGCCGCCCCGGTATTCGTCGCCGTCGGCCGTGCGCAGCACGCCCTGGCCCTCGAATTTCCAGTCCTTCAGCTCGCCTTCGTAATGGATGCCGTCGCTGGTGGTGACGGTGGCCTTGCCCTGCACCTGGCCCTGGACGAATTCGCCTTCGAAGACGGTGCCGTCCGTGTCGGTCAGCTTGCCGGCGCCGTGCGGGCGCCAGTGCTTGAAATGGCCTTCGAAGGTGGCGCCGTCGGCGCCCTGGAAGCGGCCCACGCCCTCGAAGCTGCCCTTGACGAAGTTGCCCGTGTAAATTTCGCCCTTGGGCGAGGTGTAGCGGCCGAGGCCATCGAAGGCGCCCTGACTGAACGCGCCCGTGTATTCGACGCCGGACGCCTGGCGCAGCTTACCCTGGCCGGAAAACACGCCGCGCGCGAAGCCCCCTTCGTAAAACGCGCCGCTCGCATACTCGAGCCGGCCCTGGCCATGCATCTTGCCCGCGACGAGGGGGCCGAAATAGCGTCCGCCATCGGCCGTTTCCGCCGCCGGCGCCTTGGCTGGCGCAGCGCACAGCGGCGGCATGCCCAGCGCGGCAAAGGCCAGCAGGCCGGCGAGGGTGTAGGGGCGAAGCGAGGCGCGTAGCGTGGCAGTCATGAGGACGGTCTGGTCTGTAGGAAGGGGCCTAGTCTGCCACTGTATTGCCAGCGTGGCAAATGCGCGCGTGGCGTGTGTTGCTCTGCCTCAAGGCAAGATTCTCCGTTTTATGCCGTGCCAAGGCTGGGCTGAACTGATAATATTGATTTTCAGAACATATACTTGCACAAGGTACATAGTCACCCATGGAAAGCCGCCTCAGCCGCCTGGAAGCCGTTCAAACCGTGTTGCTGGAAATCGGGCAGCGCTCGAGCACCTGCAGCGATATCAGTGAATTCCTGCAGGCGGTGCATGCGGCGCTGGGACGCATCATGTATGCGGCGAACTTCTATGTCGCGCTCAGCGACCGCGACGACGGCCTCGTGCGCTTTCCCTATTTTGTCGACGAATTCGACGCCGCGCCCGACCCGGACGAGGGCGTGCGCCTGGCCAGCGCCGCGCAGTCGCCCACGGCGTGGGTCATCGTCAACCGCAAGCAGCTGGTGATGACGGCCGACGACGACGCCATGCGCGCCATCGGCGGCGGCGCCTGGGGCGGCGGCACGGCGGCCGAGCACTGGATCGGCTGTCCGCTGCTGGACCAGCAGCACCAGGTGCTGGGCGCCATCGTCATCCAGAGCTACGACGCCCAGCACCGCTTCAGCCTGGAAGACCAGGCCCTGTTCGCGCTGATCGCCACGCACGTGTCGAGCGCGCTGCAAGGCATGCAAAGCATGGACCGGCTGGAAAAGGCGGTGCAGGAGCGCACGGCCCTGCTGGCGCACGAGGTGGCCGAGCGGCGCCGCGCGGAAAACCTGCAGCATGCGCTGTATGAAATCGCCAACCTGTCGGCGCAGGCTTCCGATGCGACGACCCTGTACGCTCGCCTGCACGCCATCATCAGCGAGCTGGTGACGGCGAAGAATTTCCTCATCGCCCTGTATCACCCGGACAACAAGGACATCACGATCCCGTATTTCGTCGACGAGAAGGATGCGCAGGCGCCCGTGAAACGCTTTCATTACGGCATCGGCATGAGTTCCTATGTGCTGGCGCGGCGCCAGGCTTGCCTGCTCGATGCGGACAGCTATGCGGCGCTGGTGGCCAGCGGCGAGATGGAAGAGCCGCTGGGCAATACCAGCATCGCCAGCTGGATGGGCGCGCCCATGCTGCTGGGCGACCGGAAATATGGCGTGATCATCGTGCAAAGCTATGACACGTCCGTCGTGTATGGCCAGGCGGAACTGGACGTGCTGGCCTTCATGGCCAGCCACGTGGCCGTGGCGATGGCCCGCATCCAGGCCGACAGCGCCATGCGCCGCGCCAAGGAAGCGCTGGAAGAGCAGAACGCGGCCCTGAACAGCGCCCTGAGCGCCTTGCAGGAGGCGCAATCGGAACTGGTGCGTCAGGAAAAACTGGCTTCGCTGGGACGGCTGGTGGCGGGCGTGGCGCATGAAATCAATACGCCGCTGGGCATTTGCGTGACGGCCACCAGCCACCTGGTGCAGGAATTGAAGCTCACGCGCGAAGACCTGGAAGGCGGCCAGCTCGATGAAGATGGCTTGCGGCAATTTTTCGACATCATCGACCAGACCTTGCGCATCATGACGACGAACACGCAGCGCGCCGCGGCGCTGGTGCGCAGCTTCAAGCAGGTGGCCGTGGACCAGTCGTCGGACGAATTGCGCAGCTTCAACTTGCGCAAATACCTCGATGAAATCCTGCTGTCCTTGCAGCCCAAGCTGAAGGGCAAGCCCGTCAAGGTGGACATCGATTGCGCGCCCGAGGTGCAGCTGCGCAGCTATCCGGGCGCCGTCTCGCAGATCGTCACGAACATGGTGGTCAATTCACTGGTGCACGGCTTTGTCGAAGGCGAGCCGGGCAAGATCAGGATCAGCGTGCGCACGGCCGGCGAGATGCTGGAACTCGACTACAGCGATGACGGCATGGGCATGGACAGCGCCACCCTGGGCCAGCTGTTCGACCCCTTCTTCACGACCAAGCGCGGTTCCGGCGGCAGCGGCCTGGGTGCGCATATCCTCTACAACCTGGTGACGGGGCCGCTGGGCGGCACGGTGAAGGTGGTCAGCGCGCCAGGGATGGGATTGCACTACAAGATCCGCTTCCCGCTCGGGTTCAATGATGTGTCCTTGAAAACCTAAAAGCGGCGGGCCGGAGACGCGGGCCTGAGAAAATGCCGATGGCGGCGTTGCAGCTCCTTGCCGTACATGCGTACTGTCTGCGTCGCTGCGCCTTGCCCTCGACATTTTTCAGGTCCGCTTGGCCCGGAATGCCCGTCTTGGAGACCTGGGCCGAAGCGTGTTTTGCCGGCGTGCGTATTGCTCAGGGGGGCACTTGGTTCTTGGACGAACCGCGTAATCCGGTCTGCTAGTCTGGAAAACGTTGATTCAACGCAAGCGCCGCATCCAGATTTGCAATCAGCAATTCCACATATTGCGGGTCCAGGTGGCTGCCGCTGACTTCGCGCAGGTAGCCCACCACGCGCTCTAGGGGCCAGGCGTCCTTGTAGCAGCGCTTGTGCATGAGGGCGTCGAAGACGTCGGCGACGGCGGCGATGCGCGCGTATTTGTGGATGTGCTCGCCGACCAGGCCTTGCGGGTAGCCGCTGCCGTCGTATTTTTCATGGTGCTGGTGGGCAATCACGGCGGCCGCCTTCAACAGCGGGCGCTGCGAGCCGTCGAGGATGGACATGCCCACCGTCGGATGCTGCTTCATGATTTCCCATTCGGCCGCGTCGAGCTTGCCCGGTTTGAGCAGCACGGCGTCGGGCGTGGAAATCTTGCCGATGTCATGCATGGGCGCCGCATGGCGCAGCACCATGGTTTCCTCGTCCGACATGCCGGACGCCTGCGCCAGCAGCTGGCACACTTCGGCCATGCGGCGCACGTGGTTACCCCCTTCGTGCGAGCGCGATTCGACCACGTCGCCCAGGCGCAGGATCAGCTCGGCCTGGGTATCGGTGATTTCCTGCGTCAGCAGGATGTTGTCGAAGGCGATCGCCACGCCGGAACAGAAGACTTCCAGCAATTGCGCATCGAGGTCGGAGATTTCTTCCACGCCTTTGAGTACCAGCAAGGACGCCTTGCCGCTGCTGTTCGGGAAATAGCCGACATAGGTGTCGCCGTGCAGGCGCGAGATCTTGTTGCTCTTGGCGTCGTCCAGCTGCGACAGCAGGGAAGGGCTGAGGATGCCGTCGTCCGTGTCGCCGATCTGCGCGAGGATTTCATAGTCCTGTTCGCCCGAAATGGCGCTGGCGCCGCGCAGGCGCAGCAGCATGCTCGTTTCCAGGCGCAGCAGGGCGACGACTTGCTGCAGCAGGCCGCTGGCGAAGTCGCGCAGGTTGCGCTGCTTGAAGATGTGCGCCGAGGCGGCGATGACGCGCTCGAGTCCCTCGCGGTAATGGAGCTGGGCCTGGCGCGCCTCTTCCACCTTCATGATGTCGCGGTAGGCGCGCAGGGCGGCAAAGGTGGTGGTGAACAGCTTGGTGCGGTCCAGTTCCGTCTTTTCCTTGTAGTCATTGATGTCGTAGTTGACGATCACCCGTTCTTCCGGCGCCTGTCCCGGCTGTCCCGTGCGCAGCACGATGCGCGTAAACTGGTTGCCCAGGTCTTCGCGCATCCAGCGCGCCACTTCCAGGCCGCTGTCTTCGCGCTCCATCACCACGTCGAGAAACACCAGCGCGATGCCTGCTTCGCGCGCCAGCACCTGCTTGGCTTCGGCGCCGCTGTAGGCATGCACGAAACTCAGGGCGCGGCCCTCGAGGCGAAAACGGCTCAGTGTCAGTTCGGTGATGTCATGGATGTCGGGTTCATCGTCGACGAGCAGGACTTTCCAGG
This sequence comes from Janthinobacterium sp. P210005, assembly GCF_036231865.1. Lineage (NCBI taxonomy): Bacteria > Pseudomonadati > Pseudomonadota > Betaproteobacteria > Burkholderiales > Oxalobacteraceae > Janthinobacterium > Janthinobacterium sp. P210005. Next base: position 91,457 of record NZ_JAZARC010000002.1, on the reverse strand, counting down.
GAGGTAACTTGGGCGATGCTGAAGACAAAAATGACATAAGGGCGAGTTCCGCTAAAAGGCATAACTGACGCAATACTGAGACGCCCGCGCCAGGCTTGCCTGTGCGCCACTACTGGCGTTGCGCGTTTTTCGGGCGCATTTTATCGATTGTAGACTGACAGCCAAGTATTAACAACAAGCAAGAATAATTGACTAAACTCATGCAACATGCATATCAAAAAAGCACTTTAAATCCACGCTGCCGGCACTATGTATACTTTATCGCTTAGGCAACTATATTTTCAAGACAATACTTTGTTTTAATTAATATTGCCAATGAATCTGTAAAAAAAATCGGTGGGACGAAGCCTCGTTCGTTACGCGGTGCAAGAAAAGTAACAATGTATTAGTTTCCCTTTAGAATGAAACGCATCGCGCTATATTGAGAAGTAAAAAATGGCCGCAGGCCATCCACATTCTTGAAAGGACTCATCATGAAAACGAAAACGACGCGTACCTTCATTGCTGGTCTTGCCTTGCTGGCGAGCACTGCCGCCTGGGCGGGCACGGAAGTGCATTTCACCAAGCCGGAACAATTCTCGGATGTGTCTTTCGATCGGACGGAGCGTGAGAATGTCCTCAAGGACTTGGCGGCGCACTTCGCAAAACGGGGAGAGGCGCTCAAGCCCGGGCTAACCCTGAAGATCGATGTGACGGATCTGGATATGGCTGGCCGTGAAAATCCCGCCATGCGCTCTGCGCAGGATTTCCGCGTGATGACCGGCCAGGCCGACTGGCCGCGCATACGCTTGCACTATGTGCTGGAGCAAGATGGCAAGGTCATCGGCAGCGCCGATGCGGCCCTGTCCGATATGTCCTATCTGACGCGCATCAATCGTTATTCCAGCGGCGACAAGCTGCGCTACGAGAAGCAGATGATCGATGACTGGTTTGCGAGCACGTTCGGCGCGCAAGTGAAGAGTCCGGTACGCAAATGATCTTGCCGCGGCGCGAAGTGCCGGGCTGATCAACGCAAATAAGCGTGTTCGATGCGCGCCAGCTGGCCGCTATGCCGCAGGGCCAGCAGGGCGGCATTCATCTGCGCGACGAAATCGGCCTTGTAGGCCGGCGTGTTGCGCGCGCTGTAGGCGATATACGTGGCTTCGGACGACAATTCCAGCACTTCGTGCAAGGCAAAGCCGTAACGGGCCAGTTCGCCGCCCAGCCGGCGCGCCGTGTGGCGTGCCGCGCCGCGGTCGCTGGCGTAGCAATCGATGCGCCGCAAGGCCAGTTTTTTCAGATTGGCTTCATTGCCCTTGGCCGCTTCCAGGCGCAGCAGTCCCTCGCGGGCCGGCGCCATCAGTTTTTCCGAGAGTAAAAACCCCGTATTGACGCCGATGGTCAGGCCGGCAAAGTCGGCGGGAAACCGCGTGCGCGGCGTGCGCATGACGGCGTCATGGCAAAACAGCACCACCGATTCGCGGTACAGCATGGCTGAATACGGCTGTACGTAGGGCCGTTCCGTCTTGCGTCCGGGCGGAAACAGGCCGAAAACCTGGCCCTTTTCCAGCGCATCGAGGCCCCGCTTCCAGGGGCGCGGCTGCAGTTCCAGCCGGTAGGCGGGCATCGTGCTGGCCGCCTGGCGCAGGATATCGACATACATGCCCTTGAAGACGCCGTTTTCCACATAGCTGTACGGTGCATAGTCGTCGTCGCCGTACAGGATGACGGTTTGCGGCGCGGCATGGCCGATGCCGGGGGCGGCCATCGCGCAGACGGCGGCCAGCAGGCAGGCGCCGGCGCGGCGCAGGTCAATTTTACATATCATCCTGACAAGCATACAGGATGATGGCCGGAATGTACCGCGCCTCAATCGATCCAGTTCACCTGCGGGAACTTGCTGCCGAAATCTTCCGGCATGGGCACGACCTGGCTGAGCTTATAGTTGAAAAACACAAAGCCGGACTTGGCCATGGCAATCAGGGTGCTGTCGCGCGGACGCGTGATGCGGAAGGTGATGTCGCCGCCATACTTGTTGAAATCCATGACGCCCACTTCGAACAGCAACTGGTCGCGTGCATGGGCTTCGGCGCGGTAGGTGGTGGCCAGGTCGGTGACGATGATGCCGGTACCGTCCGCTTCGATGTCGCGCACGCCATATTCGAACAGGAAGCGGGCGCGGGCCTCGGAAATCATGGAAATCATGGAATCGTTGCCGAGATGGTTGCCGGCGTTGATGTCCGTCGTGCGTACCGTCAGTTGCGAGGAATAGCAGTACTGGTCTTCGGGGAATTCAAGTTTCAAACGGGCCATGGTGTTCTCTTGAGCTGGGGCGCAGGGCGCGGCGGAAAAAACCAATTCTAGCCGGTTCCCCGCGTCCCGTCGAAAAACGTCCCATCGTCCGTGTGCTGCAGGCATCGCGCAGGGGCGCTACTTGCGTACGATCCGGTAGACTTTCCCTGTGCCGCTCAGCATGTACAGCTCGTTTTGACCATCCTGGCCGAACGACACGATGTTGCCCACGTTCGCGATGCCCCAGTCCGTCACGGCGGAGGCCGTGCCATTGCTGTAGCTGAAACTTTTCAGCCAGCCGCTGCAGTAGTCGGAATACAGGTATTGCCCCGCCAGTTCCGGCAGTGCTGCGCCCCGGTACACATAGCCGCCCGTGATCGAGCAGCCGCCGGCTGCATCGTGGCCGTAGGTGACGACGGGCAAGACCAGCCCCGTCTGGTTGCAGCTGACGCTGTTGTAGCACTGCGCGCCTTCCATGATGTTCCAGCCATAGTTGTTGCCCGCCTGACCCACGGGCCGCACGTCGACCTCTTCCCAGCTGGCCTGGCCCACGTCGGCGATATACAGCAGCAGGGCCGGCACGTCGAAGGCGTAGCGCCACGGGTTGCGCAAGCCGTAGGCCCAGATTTCAGGGCGTCCGCCTGCCGAGGCAAAGGGATTGCCGGGTGGAATGGCATACGGCTGGGCCACGCTGCTGGCGTTGACGTCCAGGCGCAGCAGCTTGCCGAGCAGCACATTCGTGTTTTGCGCGTTGCCGGGCGGGTCGCCCCCGCTGCCGCCGTCGCCCGTGCCCGCATACAGATAGCCGTCCGGGCCAAAGCTGAGCAAGCCGCCATTGTGGTTGCTGAAGGTGGGGTGGGGAATCGTGAGGATGGCCAGCGCGGACAAGGGATCGGCCACGTTGGCGTTGCCGGCCGACACTTGCCGCCGCTCGATGACGATGTCGCCGGCCAGGTTGGTGTAATAGATGAAGAAATAGCCATTGCTGGCGTACTGCGGATGGAAGGCCAGCGACAGCAAGCCCCGTTCGCCGCTGGTGGTGGTGAGCGTACCGATGTCGAGGAAGGGCGTGGCCAGCAGGCTGCCGTTCTGCACCACGCGGATGCGGCCGGCCCGTTCGACAATGAACAAACGGCTGTCGCCGGGCGGCGCCGTGAGGAAGAGGGGAGCATCCAGTCCGCTGGCCACCTCTTGCAGGCGCAGGGCCAGCGGCGTGGCTGCCGCATACGTGACGCTGGCGCTGGCCATCGCCCCCGCAGTGACTTGCACCTGCTGCGTGACGGGCGTGGGCGCCAGCGTCCCCGTGCCTTGCGTCACGCTGGCGGCGCTCACCGCGTAGGCGCCGGGCGCCAGGCCGGTGAGCGTGGTGCTGGCCGTCAGCGTCTTGCTGTACGACGCAGGCCCCGTGACCGTGACGGCGCCCGCCACGCCGGCCGGCAAGCCGCCGAGGGTGACCGTCAGGTTCCCCGTGGTGGCGCCCGGCGCAGGGTGGTGATGGCCGCCGCCACAGGCGGCCAGCAGCGCCAGGCAGCATGCCAGCAGCGGGGCCAGCCAGGGCAGCGGCAAGCGGGAAAGGAAGTGGCGCATGTCAGTCTCCTGCGGGAACGACGCAATGGCTGCTCAAGAGGGGATGGGCTTGTGCCAAGAATGCGCGTCTTGGCGGCGGGAAGTTTGAGCTGGCGCAAACGTACGGTGGCATCGGACAAATGCGCCGCGTTTTCAGACAAGCGCGCCGGCACTTGCGCCGCCGCGCCCGCCGGCGCCTGATAATGGCGCATCTGAAACCGAGCAGGAATGACATACATGAAAACCAAAGCCGCGATTGCCTGGAAAGCGGGCGCCCCGCTGACCATCGAAGAAGTCGACCTGGCCGGCCCGCGCGCCGGCGAAGTGCTGGTCGAGCTGAAAGCCACGGGCATCTGCCATACCGATTACTACACCCTGTCCGGCGCCGACCCGGAAGGCATCTTTCCCGCCATTCTCGGCCATGAAGGGGCCGGCGTCGTCGTCGACGTGGGTCCGGGCGTGACGACCCTGAAAAAGGATGACCACGTCATTCCCCTGTACACGCCGGAATGCCGCCAGTGCAAATTCTGCCTGTCGCAAAAGACCAATCTGTGCCAGGCCATCCGCTCCACGCAGGGCCGCGGCCTGATGCCGGACGCCACCAGCCGCTTTTCGCTGAATGGCCAGCCGCTGTTCCACTACATGGGCACGTCCACCTTTTCCAACTACATCGTCGTGCCGGAAATCGCGCTGGCGAAAATCCGCTCCGACGCGCCGTTCGACAAGGTCTGCTACATCGGCTGCGGCGTCACCACGGGCGTGGGCGCCGTGCTGTTCTCGGCCAAGGTCGAGGCGGGCGCCAATGTGGCCGTGTTCGGCCTGGGCGGCATCGGCCTGAACGTGATCCAGGCGGCGAAGATGGTGGGTGCCGACAAAATCATCGGCATCGACATCAATCCGGCGCGCCAGGCCATCGCGCGCAAGTTCGGCATGACGCACTTTATCAACCCGAATGAAGTGGAAAACGTCGTCGACGCCATCGTGCAACTGACGGATGGCGGCGCCGATTATTCGTTTGAGTGCGTCGGCAACACGACCCTGATGCGCCAGGCGCTCGAGTGCACGCACAAGGGCTGGGGCAAGTCCTTCATCATCGGCGTGGCGGCGGCGGGCCAGGAAATTTCCACCCGTCCGTTCCAGCTGGTGACGGGACGCGAATGGCGCGGTTCGGCCTTCGGCGGCGCGCGCGGACGCACGGACATGCCGAAGATCGTCGACTGGTATATGGAAGGCAAGCTCAACATTGACGACCTGATCACGCACCGCTTGCCGCTCGAACGCATCAACGAAGGTTTCGACCTGATGAAGAGCGGCGAATCGATCCGTTCCGTCGTGTTGTATTAATTTTATCTGACTGTACTCATTGCGCAACACTTGACGGACGGGGCAGGGCGGCGCGCTGTACTTCGCTGCCTGCCCCTGCTAGTGTGAAGGCATCACCGCCTTGCTTCGGGAGCCGTCCATGTTTGCCACTGCCTACCTCGCGACCTTGCGCCGCATGCTGCCCGTCTTCCTCGGCGCGGCCCTGTCTTCCCTGCTGGCCTTGTGGTGGAGCAATGCCGCCAGCCTCGCCACGCCCGCCATCTGGCTGGCGCTGCTGGCCACGTATCTGCTGTGCGCACTCCTGTTTACGCCGCTGGCCCGGCAGAGCCGCCAACTGGCCACGCGCCACGTGCGTCACGGCAAGCCGCGCTGATACCCGCTGCGCCTAGCGCGCCGTGCTGGAAAAGCGCTCGCGGTAATCGCGTGGCGTGATGGCGAGTTTCTTTTGAAACAGGCGGCGCAGCCTGTCCTCGCTGTGCAAGCCCGCCTGCACGGCCACCTGTTTTAAGGAAGACACATTGTCTTCCAGCAAGCGACGCGCCACTTCAAAGCGGGCCGTGTCGATGAATTCCGTGGGACTGGTGCCCGTTTCGCGCTGGAACACGCGCGTAAAATTGCGTTCGCTCATGGCCAGCCTGGCCGCCAGCAGCGGCACGGTAAGCTCTTCGGCAAGATGCTCCATGATCCAGCCCTGCAACTGGCGGATGGTCGGGTGCGTCGTCATCTGGCTCGACAGGTGCACGGAAAACTGCGACTGGCCGCCGGGCCGCTTCAGATACACGACCAGGTCGCGCGCCACTTCCAGCGCGATATCGCGGCTGAAATCGTCTTCCACCAGGGCCAGCGCCAGGTCGATGCCGGCCGTCACGCCGGCCGACGTCCAGAATTTCCCTTCCCGCACGAAAATCGCATCGGCATTGACCTGTATCAATGGATAGCGCTGGCGCAGGCTGTCCACGGCGCTCCAGTGCGTGGCGGCGCTCTTGCCGTCGAGCACGCCGGCCTCGGCCAGGAAGAAGCAGCCCGTGCACAGGGCCGCGAGGGTATCGATGCGCGGCGCCGCCTCGGCCACCCAGGCGGCGAGGGCGGGAATGTCCTGCAAGACTTGCTCGACGTGGTGGCAGCCGACGATGACGGCCAGGTCGGGCAGGCGGTTCACATCGAGCGCCTTGCTGGCGTGCAGCGACATCAGCGTGTCCGACTCGACCGGGCCGACGGCTGTCGAGGCGATGCGCACGTCGTAGCCGCCGGGCAGATTGCGCAGGCGCAAATGGGTGTTGGCGTAGTCAAACACTTTCATGGCGCCGATGGCTTCGAGCGCCTTGAAGCCGGGATAGACGATGATGTCGACGGTGCGCAGGGGAAATTCTTTGGGGCTTTGCTTGATCATGCGATATGCGCGAGGGGGATAAATACTGCCATAATGCAACAACAGCGATGGCGTAGGTTAGCATGAAATAATCCGCGCGCCCGCTGGCTCCCCACCCACCGGATTCCTCGATATCGTGCGCTTACTCCACATTTTTGCCGCCCTGACATTGCTGCTGGGCTCAACCCTTGCCCACGCGGCCACGCTCAATTTCAATGGCGGCGCCGTCAGCGGCTGCACCCTGCCGGCGTCCAGCACCCAATACACATGCGCCAGCCTGATCATGGGCAGCACCGACAACGTCGTCATCGCCAGCGGCTATGGCGTGACAGTCAACAGCGATGTGAGCATCGACTACAACCAGGGCCTGAGCATGAGCGGCACGGCGGCCCTGACGGCCAACAAGAATATCGACATCAGCAATGTCAATCCGCCCAACCTGAAGATCACGGGCGGCAGCCTGACGGCCAAGGGCGGCAATTTCAAGGTGGGGTCGCAGGGCGGCACCGTGCTCGTGGCCGATATCTCGGCGGCGTCCGTTTCCCTGGGCGGCACGCCCGTGAAGGTGACGGGCAATATCACGGCCACGGGCAATATCGACATTTCCTCCGGCTCGACGCTGAATGGCGCCATCAGCGGCGGCTCGATCAGCGGCAATTCCAAGGTCACGATCACGGGCAGCGTGAAGGCCAGCGGCAACGTCAGCATCGGCTCCAGCTCGACTATAACGGGACCCGTCAACGGCAGCAGCATCACCACCAGTTCCAGCGTGTCGATTACCGGCGACGTGACGGCGGTCAATTCCTTCAGCCTTGGTTCGGGCAGCAACCTGAATGGCACCACCAAGGCGCCCGTCGTCAGCATCGAGGCAGCGAACAGCCAGGTGCAGGGCGATATCACGGCCAGCACCTCGCTGACAGTCGGTTCGGGCAGCCAGGTGAAGGGCAACCTGACGTCGCCGACCATCGACTTGAAGGCCTCGGGCCTGCTGGTCACGGGCGACGTGAAAGCGTCCAGCTCCCTGAGCATCGCCTCCGGCAATGGCGTGAAGGGTAATGTCGAGGGCGGCAACGTCACGCTGGACTCGTCCAACGCGTATATCACGGGCAATGCGCTGGTCGACCACATCACTCTGGGCTGGCAGGGCCGGGTGCAGCAAACCATCACTTGCAAGGCGTATACGCCGTCGAACCCGTGCAGTTGCGTGACGAACAACAGCGGCTGGGCCTTTAATGAACCGATGGGGCCGAAGTGCGGGCCCGGCACGCCGACCGGACTGCACCATTTCCAGATCGAGCACCCGCTGACGGCGCTCACTTGCCAGGTGCCCACGGTGACGGTGACTGCCTGCGCCGACGCCAGCTGCAGCACGGTGTACAAGGGTAGCCCCAGCGTCACCGTCAGCCCGGGCGGCGTGCCGACGCAGATCGATGCCAGCGGCGTCAATCCCAATGTCACGGTGCGCCAGACCACGGTGGGCATCGCCACCCTGAGCCTGGTCAGCACGCCCGCCACGACGGGCGCGCTGGTGTGCAAGAGCGGCGGCAACACGAGCAATTGCCAGATCAGCTTTCTTTCAAGCGGCTTCCAGGTAAGCGGCGTTCCGCGCTACGCGGAGGACGTGGCCGAACTGGAAATCAGCGCCTTGCAGACCTCGTCCGGCAACAGGGACGTGTGCGTGCCCATGTTCGCCAGCCAGACCAAGCAATTGAACCTGACTTGCGGGTACAGCAATCCGGACAAGGGAACATTGCCTGCGCGCATCTTTGACAGCGTCCAAAATAGCTATGTCGCCCTGGCTGGCAGCGACCAGAGCAGCTGCGCCGTGGCGAGCACCAAGGTGAATGTGACGTTTGGCGCCGATGGCGTGGCCAAGCCGAACATGCTGTATGCCGATGCGGGAGCGTTGCTCCTGACGGCTGCCTACAATCCGAAAAGCGGCAGCGATAACGGCCTGGACATGAGCGGCAGCGGCACGGTCATCGTGGCGCCAGCGAAATTTCTGTTCACGAAGCTGGCGCTGATTCAGCGCGCGGGCCTGGCGGCGGCGCCCTTGACGTCCGGTACGACCATCATGCTGTCGGCCGTCAACGCGGCCGGTGCCGTGACGAAGAATTTCGGCAACGAAAGCGGTGTCGCCGTGCAAAAAGTCGTGCTTGGCAATATCTTGCTGGCGCCGGTCTACGAAAACCCGGACGTTAACACGCCTGCCAATCCGACGGTCGGCGGCGATCTCGATTTCTTGAAAAAAGGGGGCGTCATCGCGGCGCCGCCGCTGATCTGGCCCGAAGTGGGCAAGATCAATTTCACGGCCGCGCTGCAAAACGGTTATCTGGGCAGCAGCCTGACGTCGCCGGGGACGAGCGACCCCGTGCTCTTTTATCCGCACCACTTTGTGACGGAACTGGTCGTCAAGCAAGTGGATATCGGGGGGGGCGTGATGATGCCGTTTCCTTTCCCGTGCAGCGCGCCGCTCGTGTGCGCCGGCAACCGCGCCGTGTATTCGCGCCAGCCCTTCGACCTGACCATCCGCGCCCAGACGGCCGCCGGCAACGAGACGAAGAACTTCGACGCCAGGAATGCCGACATCAACAAAACGCAGGTGCCGCTGGTCCCGTATGACGCGGCCACGGGGAACAACAAATATCCGCCCACGGCGCCATCGGGCAGCACGCTGACGGATGGGGCAACAGTACCTGCGGCCGTGACGGGCGTACCCGTCACCAGTTTTACCAATGGCGTTGCCACGCGCGCCATCGCCTACAGCTTCCCCGCCGCCTATGCCGTGCCCAAGCAGCCGACAGCGCTGGCATCGCCGACGGGGCTGCTGCTGCGCGCGACGTATGCCTATCCGGCGGCTGGCAATGTGAGCTCGGCGCCGGCCGATGGCAAGGAAGCGCAGCTGACCGTGCTCACGGGCCGCCTGATGGTGCCGCATGACTACGGTTCCGAGCGCTATCCCGTGCGCCTGGCCGTGCAGGCGCAGTACTGGGACGGCAAGACCTGGGTCACCAGTCTGCTGGACAGCATCAGCGCCTTCGGCAGCGCGCAGGTGGTGTTTGCCAATTGTAAGAAAACACTGGTGTGCAAGGACTTTGCATTTCCCGCTGGCACGACTATTACTTATACGTTCGACAAGGGCATCTTGCCGCCGAATAGACGCCTGATTGTGGCGGCGCCCGGCGCCGGCAAGACCGGCAGCGTCGATGTGTCCGTGCCCGGCATCGCGTACTTGCCCAGCACCGTGGGCACCGTCGTCTTTGGCGTCTTCAAGTCGGGCCCGGTGATTTACCTGCGCGAGATGTATTGAGCCAGGACAAAGGGTGGGCGCAGAAAGAGGGAAAAACCAGTAACATGCCTGGCTGTGGCATTCCCCCCAACCTCAGACTGGAGTTTCTATGAGCACAACATCGCAGTGGATCGATATCGCCGGCCCGGACGGCAGCTTCCAGGCTTACCTGGCCGTGCCGCACGTGGGCAAGGGCCCCGCCATCATCCTGTTACAGGAAATTTTCGGCGTCAACGAGCACATCCGCGCCGTGGCCGACCAGTACGCGGCCGATGGCTACGTGGTGCTGGTGCCCGACCTGTTCTGGCGCGCCGGTGCGCACATCGAACTGGGCTATGACGCGGACGGCTGGAAGCGCGCCGTCGAACTGATGCAGGCTACCGATAACGAACATGCCTTGAGCGATATCAAGGCCACCATCGCCGTCCTGCGCGCGCGTCCGGAAGTGACGGGCAAGCTGGCTTCGGTCGGCTACTGCTTCGGCGGCCGTTTATCGTTCCAGACGGCCGCGGCTGGCCTGGTCGACGCGGCCATCGCCTATTACGGCGGCGGCATCCAGAACAAGCTGGACCTGGCCGACCGCATCCAGGTGCCGTTGCTCATGCATTTCGGCGGCCAGGACAGCCACATTCCGCCGGAAGCCGTGCAAAAGATCGCCGAACGCTTCGAAGACCGGCAAGACGTGGAAATCCACATCTACCCGGGCGCCGAGCACGGTTTCAACTGCACCCACCGCGACAGCTACCAGCAGCGCGCCGCCGCCCACGCGCACGGCAATTCCTTGATTTTCCTGGCGGAAAACCTGTAAGGCGTTCCCGTCAGCCAGGCCAGCCGCCGACGTCCATGTCGATATCCGCCCAGCAGCAAAGCCGCATGGGCGCTAAAATAGCGGCTGTGCCGGGCAACGCCCGGCAAACCTGGATGAGGAACCGAATTAAAGATGGCCCAAGTAATTGTTTCTGTAACATTGGCGGCAAGCGCCGAACGCGTGTGGGATTTTATCGGCGGCTTCCAGTCGCTGGCTGAATGGTCGAGCTCGATCAAGACCAGCCTGTCCGAACACGGCGGCCGCGTGCGCCGCCTGAAAACCACGGACGGCGCCATCATCGCCGAACGCCTGCAAAGCTACAGCGAGGCGGACAAGAGCTACAGCTACACCATCGTTTCGGGGCCGATCCCCGTCAAGAACTACCGCTCCACCCTGCGCGTCACGGGCGAGCCGGGCGCGAATGAGTGCGTGGCGGAATGGGCTAGCGAGTTCGACGCGGCCGAAGGCGTGGAAGACGTCATGATCGGCGCCTTCCAGCACTTGTATGAAACGGCCTTCGTCGACCTGAAACGCATCATGGCAATTTAGAGCGCCTGACAAAAAGTCCATGGCGTTGTTGCGTTGCCTCGCCGTACATTCGTACTGTCTTCGGCAACACGCCTAGCCCTGAACATTTTGTCCAGCACTCTTAAAAAAACACCGGCACATGCCGGTGTTTTGCATGGCGCCTAGCGTTTCACCTTGCCAAACGCCTCGCCCTTGTTCCATGTAGGCAAATTCTTGTCGTTTGCCACTTCATAGCCGAGGTTCAGGGTGAATTGCGCCTGCTGCACCATGCCCGATAAATCCCACGACGGGTGGTATTCGTCCGTTACCTGGTGGTAATCCTTCTTGAACGCCACCAGGCGTTCGCTGGACGCTTTCGGCTCCTTGACGAAGTCGAACGAGCCGTCGCCGGAAAACACGGCCGAACCCACGTTGAAGGCGGGCACGCCAGCCTTGGCAAACGCAAAATGGTCGGCCCGGTAAAACGCGCCGGACAGGTCGGGAATGGTGGGCGCCAGGCGCAGGCCCATGCGTTTGGCCACCTTGGCGGCGCTCGCGTACAGGCTGCTGCGCTCGGCGCCGGCCACGCCGATGTCGTGCGTCTTGCCGACGAAATTCATGCTGTCGAGGTTCAGGTCGGCGGCCGTTTTCGCCAGCGGCCACAGGGGCTTGCGCGTGTAGGCCGTGCTGCCCAGCATGCCCGTTTCCTCGCCGGCCGGCCACAGGAAGATCTGCGTGCGCCGTGCAGGTTGTTTTACCGCAACTTGCGCCATGGCCAGCAGGGCCGCCGCGCCCGAGGCGTTGTCGATGGCGCCGTTGTAGATGTGGTCGCTTTGCCCTGAGCGGGCGCTGCCTTCGTCATCCTTGCCCAGGTGGTCCCAGTGGGCAGAGTAAATCACAGCTTCGTCCTTGAGTTTCGGATCCGTGCCCGGCACGATGCCGGCCACGTTGAATTGCTCGATGCTGCGGATCTGGCTGTTCAAGACCACCTTGACCGTCGCGTTCAAGGCCACGGGGCGGAATTCGCGCGTTTCCGCCTGCGCGCGCAAGGCATCGAGGTCTTGCCCGCCCGCCTGGAACAGGGCGCGCGCCATGTCTTCCTGCAGCCAGCCTTCCATCGCATTGCCCGCGCCGGCCAGGTTGAAGCGTTCATGGCCGAAACCATTGGCCGGCACCGACCACGGATACGACGCGGACGCCGTCGTGTGGATCAGCAGCACGCCGGCGGCGCCCTGGCGCAGCGCTTCCTCGTACTTGTAGACCCAGCGGCCGTACCAGGTCAGCGACTTGCCGGCAAAGCGGTTCGGTTCGGCAACGGTCGGCTGCGGGTCGTTGACCATCAGGATGACCATTTTTCCTTTTAAATCAGCACCCTTGAAGTCGTCCCACTGCTCTTCGGGGGCGCGGATGCCGTAGCCGGCGAATACGACGGGCGCGTCGAACGCCACTTTCTGCTGGCCATTCGCCGCGCCAAAGACGATGTCCTGGCCGAAGGCGGGGGACAAGGTCTTGCCGCCCGCGCTGAAGGTCACTGTGCTCGATGGCAATGCCTTGCTGCCGACGATGGTCAGCGCCTGGCGATACGTGCCGTCCGGCAACGGCTGCAAGCCGGCCACGGCCGCCTGCGTTTCCAGGTAGCGCACGGCCAGGTCGCCACCGCGCTGGCCCGTGCCGCGTCCTTCCAGCAAGTCGTCGGCCAGGAAGGACAGGTGGGCGCGCAGGGGCGCCTCGGCAACGAGCGGTTGGGCGAGGGTAGCCGTGCTGAACAGGCTGGCGACGAGGACGAAGGGAAAACGCATGACAACTCCAAAAGTGAATACGGGAAAGCAAAGCAGCGGTAATCTTACTCTACCGCAATGCTATGGCGTAGCGCGCGGCGCGCGCCAGCCGATTGGGGCCACAATGGCTGCTGGTCCACCGACAAGGAGCGTTCCATGACTCGCCCTGACTTCCAATCGAGCAATACCCTGCGTACCGCCGACGGCACCTTGATCTACTACAAGGACTGGGGCAGCGGCCCGCCCGTCGTCTTCAGCCACGGCTGGCCATTGTCGTCCGACGCCTGGGAAGACCAGATGTTCTATCTGGCCTCGCACGGCTACCGCGTCATCGCGCACGACCGGCGCGGCCATGGCCGTTCCAGCCAGCCGTTCGGCGGCAACGACATGGATACCTATGCCGACGACCTGGCCGCCCTGATCGCCGCGCTGGACTTGTCGGGCGCCACCCTCGTCGGCCATTCGACGGGCGGCGGCGAAGTGGCGCGCTACATCGGCCGCCACGGCACGCAGCGCCTGGCCGGCGCCGTGCTCGTGGGCGCCGTGCCGCCGCTGATGCTGCAGACGGCCGATAATCCGCTGGGCTTGCCGCTGTCCGCGTTCGACGCCATCCGCGCGGGCGTGCAGGCCGACCGCAGCCAGTTTTTCCGCGACTTGAGCGAGCCCTTCTATGGCTACAACCGGCCCGGCGCGAAGCCGTCGCAGGGCGTGCGCGACAGTTTCTGGCGGCAAGGCATGCAGGCGGGCATGCCGGCCGCCTACCTGTGCATCAAGCAGTTTTCGGAAACGGATTTCACGGGCGACCTGGCCAGATTCGACGTGCCGACCCTGGTGATCCATGGCGACGACGACCAGATCGTGCCGATCGCCGCCTCGGCGCGGCGCACTGCCGAGCTCATCATCGGTAGCAAATTGCTCGTGTATGCGGGCGCGCCGCACGGCCTGGCGACGACGCACAAGGATAGGCTGAACGAGGACTTGCTGGAGTTCTTGCGCACCTGAAACGGGGGCGGGCGCCATGGCGGCGCGGCGCCCGCCGTAGCTATTGCCACGCAGAACAGGCGCAGCCGGCATATTGTTGTGTATCGTTTAATGTTGGCAAAATCACGCGCCAAATGCGTGCGGATCGCCGATTTTTCTGCCTTTTTTACGTAGATATGGCGCAAAAAACGGCGTTCTGCGGCATGCAGCCACCCGGTAAGGTCCAGTAAAGAGTAAACTAGCAGATACACTCTTTCGCATTGGGCGATTCGAGCGAACTTGTGAGTGATTTCATGTCTGATACACCAATTTCCTTATTTTCCGACCTTAACCTGAGCGAGCCGCTGATTCGCGCGCTCAAGGATGTCGGTTACGAAACACCGTCGCCTATCCAGGCGGCGACGATTCCATTATTGCTCGCGAACCGCGACGTGCTGGGCCAGGCGCAAACAGGCACGGGTAAGACCGCCGCCTTCGCCTTGCCTATCCTGTCGCGCATCGATCTGAAACAAAGCTCACCCCAAGCCCTGGTCCTGGCACCGACGCGCGAACTGGCCATCCAGGTCGCCGAAGCGTTCCAGGTGTACGCCGCCCACATCCCCGGCTTCCACGTGCTGCCGATCTACGGCGGCCAAAGCTACGGCCCGCAACTGTCGGCCTTGCGCCGCGGCGTGCACGTCGTCGTCGGTACCCCTGGCCGCGTCATCGATCACCTGGACAAGGGTTCGCTCGACCTGTCCAAGCTGAAGACTCTGGTACTCGACGAAGCCGATGAAATGCTGCGCATGGGCTTTATCGACGACGTCGAACGCATCTTGCAAGAAACGCCGGAAGGCCATCAAACGGCCCTGTTCTCGGCCACCATGCCTTCCGTCATCAAGCGCATCGCCACCACCTACCTGGTGAACCCGGCCGAAGTGACGGTGGCCGCCAAGACGGGCACGGCCGACAACATCCGCCAGCGTTACTGGCTGGTGTCGGGCATGCACAAGCTCGACGCGCTGACCCGCATCCTGGAAGCGGAAGCGTTCGACGGCATGATCATCTTCGCCCGCACCAAGCTGGGTACGGAAGAGCTGGCCGGCAAGCTGCAAGCCCGCGGCTTCTCGGCTGCCGCCATCAATGGCGACATTCAGCAAGCCCAGCGCGAGCGCACGATCCAGCAGTTGAAAGACGGCAAGATCGACATTTTGGTCGCCACCGACGTGGCCGCCCGCGGCCTGGACGTCGAGCGCATCAGCCACGTCGTCAACTACGACGTGCCGCACGATCCGGAAAGCTACACCCACCGCATCGGCCGCACGGGCCGCGCCGGCCGCAGCGGCGAAGCGATCCTGTTCATCACCCCGCGTGAAAAGAACTTGCTCAAAGCCATCGAACGCTCGACCCGCCAGCCGATCGGCATGCTGGAACTGCCGACGATCCAGGCCGTCAACGACGTGCGTATCGCCAAGTTCAAGGAACAGATCAGCGAAACCCTGGCCTTGGGCGAACTGGAGCAGTTCCAGTCGCTGATCGAAGATTTCGAACGCGAGCAAAACATTCCCGCCATCGAAATCGCCGCCGCCCTGGCGAAGATGGCGCGTGGCAATGTGCCTTTGTTGCTGGACAAGAACAAGGCGCGCGAGCAAGCCACGTGGCAAGACGACCGTCCTGCGCGCCAAGACCGCTTTGACCGCCCTGAACGCAATGACCGTTTCGAACGCAATGACCGCTTCGACCGCAACGAGCGCAGCGAGCGCCCGGCCTTCCCGAAAAAGGAACGCATCCAGCGTCCAGCCGACGCCGGCATGCAAACCTTCCGCATTGAGGTAGGTCATCAGCATGGCGTGAAACCGGGCAATATCGTGGGCGCCATCGCCAACGAAGCGGGCATCGATTCGAAAAACATCGGCCGCATCGAAATCTATGACGACTACAGCGTCCTGGACTTGCCGGATAGCATGCCGAAAGAATTGCTGGACCAGCTGAAAACCGTGTGGGTGGCGGGCCAGCAGCTGCGCATCAGCCGCGACGGCGACGCGCCGGACCTGGCGCCGCCAGCCGCGCCGCGCAAGCCGTTCGCCGCCAAGTCCGCGCCAGCGTTCAAGGATGCACCGGCGGACGCGGGCGAAGTTGCCCCGCGCGCGCCGAAGAAGGAACGTCCACGCCCGGGCGTGACGGCTTACCGCATCGAAGTGGGCCGTGAGCACGCCGTAACGCCAAGCAATATCGTCGGCGCCATCGCCAACGAAGCGAACCTGGAAGCCAAGCATATCGGCCGCATCGATATCTTTGACAACTACAGCGTGCTGGACTTGCCAGAAGGCATGCCGCCGGAAATCCTCGACCACCTGAAATCGGTCGTCGTTTCTGGCCAGAAACTGCGCATCAGCCTGGACGATGGCACGACGGAGCGCAAGCCTGCGCCGCCGCGTCCGAAGTCGCCACCCCGTAAAACGTACAAATAAGCCATCCCCACGGGCGCTCCGGCGCCTGTGTCGCGGATTGGAGACACATCCCCCACTGGCGCATTCGCGCCAGTTTTTATTTTCCCTCAAGAAATAAACATGATTGCCGCGTTATGGTTGGCGGCAGGTATTGCCATCTGCCGGCAATGGCCACGGCTCCTTTGCATCTTTTTATCGGCGTAAACGCCATCTTTATTGCCTGCTGCATCGATATATAATTTTTTATTAATTATTGTATGTGCACGCAATTTAAATTTTGCATTTCAATAAAATCAATTGAGTTGAATCAAAGTAAATCCTAAAATATAAATAAATTGACTTTTATTAAATTGTTTGACTGGCGTCACTGTCGCCGAGGCGATATATCATGGGTGCTTGATGTGGTATATTGTTTTTATGTTTTTGTTATGCTAGTTGAAAAAAATAGAGGAGCGACGATGCGGGTCAATACGCCTATCACGCAAAATGAATACGTATTAAATGAAGGCATGACGATTGTTTCCACCACGGATTTACAGGGAAACATCAATTACGCCAATCAGTATTTCATTGAAGTCAGCGGTTTTTCAGAAATGGAACTGCTGGGTGCGCCACAGAATATCCTGCGCCATCCCGATATGCCGGCCGAAGCGTTTGCCGACCTGTGGGACACCATCAAGACGGGCATGCCCTGGACCGGCATGGTCAAGAACCGCTGCAAGAATGGCGATTTCTATTGGGTCTTCGCCAATATCACGCCCGTCATCGAAAGCGGCCGCCCGATCGGCTATATGTCCGTGCGCACCAAGCCCACGCGCGAGCAGATCAACGAAGCGGCAGCCCTGTATAAAAGTTTCAAAGACGGCAATTCCGCCAACCTGGCGATCCGCAATGGCCGCGTCGTGCGCCAGGGCTGGGCCGCCAAGCTGGCCGAGTGGAGCAAGCTGAGCCTGTCGCAAGACCTGGCCCTGCATTGCATCGTCTTCGGCGTGGTGCTGGCCATCCTCGGCTGCGCCGTGTGGAATATCGACGGTGACACGAGCACGGCCACGCGCAGCTGGCTCAGCGGTGCCGCCGCCGCCGCCGTGGCGCTGATGCTGTATTTCTGGGCCCATCTGCACAATTCCCTCGTCGCCCCGCTGGGCGACGCCATCACGGTAGCGCGCAAGATGGCCGGCGGCGACTTGACGGGCGTCATCGACAAGGTGCGCGACGATGACATGGGGCAATTGATGGCGGCCTTGCGCCAGACCAACATCAACTTGCACAGCATCATCGGCGACGTGCGCGCCAACTTCGAGGATATCCGCATCACCACGGCAGAAATTGCCACGGGCAATATGGACTTGTCCAGCCGCACGGAATCGCAGGCGTCCAGCCTGGAGCAGACGGCGGCCAGCATGGAAGAACTGACGTCGACCGTGCAAAACAGCGCCGACCATGTGGCCACGGCCAACGACCTGGCGGCGCAGGCGTCCACCGTGGCGGCCAAGGGCGGCACCATCGTCAGCGAAGTGGTCACTACGATGGATGAGATCAGCTCGTCGTCGCGCAAGATTCTCGACATTATCGGCTTGATCGACGGCATCGCCTTCCAGACGAATATCCTCGCCTTGAACGCGGCCGTGGAAGCGGCCCGCGCGGGCGAGCACGGTCGCGGCTTTGCCGTCGTGGCCGGCGAAGTGCGCAGTCTGGCGCAGCGCTCGGCAACGGCCGCGAAAGAAGTGAAAAACCTGATCGACCATTCGATCGCCACCGTGAACGCGGGCAGCGTGCTGACCAGCAATGCGGGCGCCACCATGGCGGAAGTGATCGCCTCGGTAGCCCGCGTGACGGAAGTGATGGACGAGATTTCCTCGACCACGCGCGAGCAGAACCAGGGCATCGGGCAAGTCAACCAGGCCGTCATCCACATGGATGGCATCACGCAGCAGAATGCGGCGCTGGTGGAGCAGGCGGCCGCGGCCGCCACCAACCTGGCGCAGCGCACCGACAGCGTGGCCCAGTCGATCGGCATTTTCAAGCTGAAGGCGTCGCCCAAGCGCAAGGTTGCCGGCGTGGGCCGCAGCGTGGGCGCGGGCGTCGCGTCGCGGGCCTTGCTGAAGGCACGATAAGCATGTCAGTCCCGCCAGCGCCATGCTGGCGGGAATCACTTCCGTACCTGATACACCTCGCCGCCGCGCACCTGCTTCACCACCCCATCCCCGCCAAACAGAATCACATATTCCCCCTGCGCGCCCGAGGCCGCCGGATAGGTGTACATCCACACTTCCTTGCCGCTTTCGAAACGGATGGACGTGCTGTCGCCCAGTGCGGCGCGCACCTGTTCGCGCGTGCTGCTGCCCACTTGCACCGTCTGTTCCAGGGTGGCGTAGGGAACATTCTTGCTTGCTTGCAAGGCGCGCGTGCCGGAGCAGGCGGCCAGCAGCGTCAACAAGATCAGCGACAGCCACTTCATGGCGCCACCTCGTCCATGTAAGTAAATTCCAGCAGGGTGTCGTCCGGCCAGTTGTTATCCCACAAGGGCGCGTAGTACGTGCGGTCAAGCAAGACCTGGCAATCGCAATAGGGCAGCGAGGCGGGCGTTTGCTCGCCGCCCGCGTACAGCATCGTGAACGGCAGCGCCAGGCGGCGCTCGCCGTGCACGAGGGTCACGCCGAACAGGGGACGGTCCGTGAAGAACAGATAATTGCCATCCGGCTCGGAACACACTTTATCTGTGCTGTAGAGCATGCTGGACAGCCAGGCGATGATTTGCGGGTCGTTCGAGATCAGGCCCGAATCCATGCCGGCGCGGCATTCCAGGCGCAGGTCGCCCAGGCGCCGCGTGCCGGGCGGCAAGCCGGGCGTGATGACTTGCGCGCGCCAGCTCATGGTGGTGGCCTTGCGGTTGGCCAGCAGCACGGCATCTTCGCGCGCCGCTTGCGCATTGCGCACGGGGGCAAAGCTGTTGTCTTCAGCCAGGGGCAAGGGGATGCTGACCGTGTCGCCGGCGATGCGCAGTTGCACGCCCGCCATGTCCACGCCGGGCTGGCGCGGCAGCAAGCGGAAGCGCAGCACGGCCTGCGGCGCCAGCGCATGGTCGCGCTCGAAGCGGTCCACGCCCTGCAGCATCTTGCGGTAGGACTTGTCGACGGGGTCGCGCGTGGCGTCCACCTTCACCTGCGGCACGGGCGCGGTTTGCGCCAGCGCAATAGGGCCGTGGAGCAAGCCTATGATCAGCAGTAATCGATAAATACGCATGGCTTGATGCTACGCCTTTTTTCGCATCCGCCACGCACGGGTGGGCGTGTCAGTATTCGCTGTATTTGCGCGCGTCGCCGCGCACCTGCTGCGCCGGGTATTTCTGTGCGTTCAGTTGCATCTTTTCCAGCACGGCCGCGTGCAGGTCGACGCCGCTCTTGTCGGCCAGGCGCACCAGGTACATCAGCACGTCGGCCAGTTCGTGGCGGATGCCCGTGCGCTTCGCCTCGTCCAGTTCGCTATCCGCGCCCGTGGCCAGCCACTGGTAGTGTTCCGCCAGTTCCGCCACTTCCACGGACAGGGCCATGGCCAGGTTTTTCGGCGTGTGGAACTGGTCCCAGTCGCGCTCGTCGGCAAAGGCGCGCAGGCGCGCGCGGATGTCAAACAGGCTGTCGCTGGGCGCGCTCATGCCGCCGCCTGAAGCGGTTTTTCCATGAAGACACTGAATGGGTCGTCGGGATAGTCGCCGTACGGTCCGCGCCGCTGGTAGCCGTGGCGCGCGTACAGGGCGATCGCCTCGGGCTGGTGGATGCCCGTTTCCAGGGTCAGCAAGCGGCAGCCGCGCGCCAGCGCCTGCTCTTCCAGCAAGGCCAGCAAACGTTTCGCCAGGCCCAGGCCCCGGCTGTCCGGGTGCACGTACATGCGCTTGACTTCGCCGAAAGCGGGCGTGACGACGATGGCGCCGCAGGCCCGTGCCGTGCCCGCCGCATCGCGGGCGACGGCAAACAGCAGGGTATCGGAGGGCACGGACGCCAAGTCCAGCGAGTAGACGCACTCGGCCGGATACAGGGTCTGTTGATATGCATCAAGCTCGGCGATCAGGGTTTGCACGTCGGCTTGCTGCGGCGATTCCAGGCGGATGGTCATGGGGAGGTCGAATGAATGGGACTTCCCCCATGGTATCACTGCGGCCGCGCCAGGCGCAGCGTCAAGCCGATGGGCGACATTACAAAACCCATTAGTTCCTGCGCTTCGCCGCCATCGGGCGTGTCGACGCCGGCGATGTCGAAGCTGCCCAGCAGCATGGCCATGGCGATCTTGATTTCCAACAAGGCCAGGTAGCGGCCCGGACACGTGCGCAAGCCGGCGCCGAAGGGCATGGCGGCGCGCTTGTTGTTCGCCTCGCCCCCTTCGGCCAGCCAGCGCTCGGGCTGGAAGGCTTGCGCGTCGGGAAAGTGCGCATCGGACACCGTGTCGTGGCGCATCACGCACCACACGAGGGTGCCGGCCGGCACGGCGATATCGGCGATGACCGTGTCGCGCAGCGCTTCCACGGGCAGGAAGGGCGCCACCGGCTTCAGGCGCATGGCTTCGCTGGCGCAGGCGCCCAGGTAGTCGAGGCTATCCATCTGCTCGATCGTGAAGCGGGCCGCGTCGGGCGCCAGGCGCCGCACTTCCTCGCGCGCCCGCGCCAGGGTGTGCGGATGGCGTTGCAACAGGTAAATCATCCAGGACAGCGTATTGGCCGTCGTATCCTCGCCCGCCAGCAGCATGGTCAGCACATTGCCGGCCACGGCGCGGTCGTTCACGCCGCTGTCCTTTTCGTCGGCGGCGGCGATCATCGCTTCGAGCAGGTTGGGCGGATGCTCGCGGCGTGCCGGGTCGCGTGCCATGCGCGTGCGCGCCTGCTGCACCAGGTCGGCCACGGCGGCGGACAGGGCCGCCACGTCGCGGTCCAGCCGGCGGTCGACGGGCAGCTTGACGTAGCGCCAATACGGGAACATCGACAGGCTGCGCCGCGCCACGGCGGGCAGGATGGCGTCCATGTGCCGCTGGATCACGTCCTCGCCCGCTTCCAGCGTATTGACCTCCGTGCCGAAGGCGAGGCCGGCGATGATGTCGACCGTGTAGCGTTTCAGGTCGCCATCGAGGTTGATCGCTTGGCCTTGCGTGGCGGCAAGATGCCAGCGCCGCTGCAGGCGCTGCGCCACCGTCGCCAGCGCCGGGAAGTAGGCCTTGACGGCGCCGGGCGCCATGCCGGCCATGACCATGCGGCGCTGGTTGCGCCATTCCGTGCCCTCGGCCAGGAACAGGCCGGGGATGCCGCCCATTTCCTCGGAAACGATGGAGCTGCTCAGGGGGCGGCGAAAGCCGTCGGGCCGGTCGCGCAGCACCGCGCCGACGGCCTCGCTGTCGGCCACCACCAGCACCAGGGTGCGGCCGAACCAGGCGCGCAGGTAGGGGCCGTAGCGCCGTACCCACTCTTCCACGTCGCGGTGGATGCGCGTGAGCTTGATCTGCAGGCTGTTGCCGACGATGGGCAGGGCGAATGGCCCCGGCAGGCGGCGAATCTGGCGCAGGGCCGTGGTGGCGGGCGCGGCGGCGTGATCGAGCGGGGGCATGGCGTACTCCTGGTGGATGGCGACAATGACTTCACTGTAGCGCGCTTGCGCGTCCGCGTCTTGAACGAATACGACATCGGGCGCGGCCGGAAATTGCCGGTACAATCGTCGCCATGCCTGCCGCCCCTACGCCCCTGACCCGCCTGATCGCGCCGCGCACGGCGCTCGCTTCCTGCGTGCGCGCCTTCCTCGTGCGCGACACCACGGGCTGCGCGCCGCTGCCGCCGGCGCAGCGCCTGAACCGCTTTCCCGCCGCGCCCATGTGCAGCATCGTCTGGACCGTCGCGGGCGACGTGGAAGCGGCAGCGCCGGGCCTGTCGCTGCGGGACGTGCGCATGCCGCCCGCGCTGTTCGGCGGCCCCCGCTCGTATCCGCTGGTCAGCTACAACCCCGGCCCCGTGCATACGTTTGTGGTGATGTTTTACCCGGCCGCCCTGCATGCGTTGTCGGGCGTATCGATGGATGGCTTGCTGGACCAGTTCCGCCCGCTCGACGCGCTGTTCGATGGGGACTGGCTGGCCCTGTCGGACGCCGTGCTGGCGGCGCCCGACGATGCGGTCCGCGTCAGGCTGGTGGAGGATTTTCTCGCGCCGCGCTGGGCGCTGGCGCGCAAGAGCGGCGACCATCCTGCCGGCGCCGTGCAGGACTGGGTGCGCCGCCTGGCCGTGCAGGCGGCATCGACGGGCCTGGCCAGCAGCGCGCGCAATATCGAGCGCCGCATCAAGGCCTGGGCCGGCCAGCCCATGCGCACCTTGCGCCGCATGCGCCGCGCGGAACAGCTGTTTCTCGACGAGCGCGGCGCCATCTTGCAGGGCACGGCGTCCTGGTCCGACGTCGCCGCCAGCGGCGGTTACGCCGACCAGGCCCATTTTTGCCGCGAGACGCGCGAAATCACGGGCTTGAGCCCCACCGAGCTGGCGCGCGCCATGCGCGACGATGAAAGCTACTGGATATACAGGGTGTGGAGTTGAACAGGATTTGTTACCCGGTGTAGACGACGCCTTTGCGCAAGGTCACTTCATGGTGCCCCGCGCCGGGCGCCATCATGGGGAAGCAGTTTTCCGCGCCATGCACGCGCACGTCGAGGAAGTACGGGCCCTCGGCCGCGAGGCAGGCTGCCAGCGCCGCGTCGAGCTCCTCGCGCCGGCTCACCGTGTGCGCCTGCCAGCCGAACGCGCGCGCCAGGGCGACGAAATCGGGCAGCGCTTCCGTGTAGCTGTGGCTGTAGCGCCCGCCATGGATGAGTTCCTGCCACTGGCGCACCATGCCCATGTAGCCATTGTTCGACAGCACCACTTTCACGGGCAGGCGGTGCTGCACGGCGGTGGCCAGTTCCTGGATATTCATCAAGATCGACGCATCGCCGCTGATGCACACGACGCGCTTGCCCGGATGGGCAATCTGCGCGCCGATGGCGGCCGGCAAGCCATAGCCCATGGTGCCGGCGCCGCCCGAGGTGAGCCAGCGGCGCGGCTGCTCGAAGCGCAAATGCTGCGCCGCCCACATCTGGTGCTGGCCCACGTCGGTGGAAACGATGGCGTCGCCGCCGTCCATGCTGTCCAGCGCCGCCTGCAGGCGCCGCATCAGCGCCTGCGGCGCGATCACCTCCGGCGTATCGTCGAACGCCAGGCTGTCCTGGGCGCGCCAGGCGTCGATGCGCTGCCACCACGGCTGGCGGTCCGCCAGCAGGCGTCCGCGCAGCTGTGCCAGCAAGGCGGCCAATACGGGGGCGCAATCGCCGCGCAGGGCCACGTCGGCGCGCACCACCTTGTGTATGGAGGCCGGGTCGATGTCGATGTGGATGACCTTTGCGCCAGGACAAAACGCATCCAGGCGGCCCGTGACCCGGTCGTCGAAGCGGGCGCCGACGCAGACGATCAGATCGGCATGGTGCATGGCCAGGTTCGCTTCCAGGGTGCCGTGCATGCCCAGCATGCCGAGGAAGGCCTGGTGCGAGGCGGGAAAGGCGCCCAGGCCCAATAAGGTCAGGGTGCACGGCGCGGCGGCCAGTTTCACCAGTTGCTGGAAGGCGGCGCAGGCATCCAGGCCGGAATTGACGAGGCCGCCACCGCCATAGAACACGGGCTGGCGCGCGCCGGCGATCAGGCTGGCGGCCCGTTCCAGGTCGGCGGGCTGCGGCAGGGCAGCGGCAGATGCGGCGGGCGGCAGCGGCGCGTGCTGCGTGACGGGCGCCAGCTGCAGATCCTTGGGAAAATCGACCAGCACGGGGCCGGGCCGTCCCTGCGTGGCTTGAACAAATGCTTCGTGCACGACGGCGGCCGTTTCCTCGGCCGCGCGGATTTGCCGGTTCCACTTGGTGACGGGGCGCGAAATGCCCAGCGCGTCGCATTCCTGGAAGGCGTTCGTGCCGATGCTGGTGCTGGCCACCTGGCCGCTGATGCAGATGACGGGCACCGAATCGCACAGGGCGTCGAGCAAGCCCGTGGTGGTGTTGCTCATGCCGGGGCCGGAGGTGACGAAGACGACGCCAGGCCGGCCCGTGCTGCGCGCATAGCCTTCGGCCGCGTGCACGGCCGCCTGTTCGTGGCGCACCAGCACGTGGCGCAGGCGGGGCTGCGCGTGCAGCGCGTCGTACAGGGGCAGCACGGCGCCGCCCGGGTAGCCGAAGACGGTGTCGACGCCCAGGGCCAGCAGGGTGTCGATCAGGGTGCTGGCGCCGTTGCGCGGCGCAAGGTCGGCGGCGGGAGCGAGGAGGGGAGCGGGATCGGGTTTCATGGCCTTATTTTCTGCCTGATGCGGCAGAAAAGGCTGCTGGTTTTCTCGTATAGAATGCGATATTCAGTAAAATTTGCTGTGAAATAAGGATATGACAGAATGAAACTGGATAAATTCGACCTCGCCATCCTGACGGCCCTGCAGCAGGATGCCCGCATCAGCCTGCACGACCTGAGCGCCAAGGTGGGCCTGACCTCGTCGCCATGCTGGGCGCGCATCAAGCGCATGGAAGACGTTGGCGTCATCGAAGGCTACACGGTGAACGTCAACGCGGCCAAGGTGGGGCTGGCCGACACCGTCATCGTGCAAGTGACGCTGGACGACCATTCCGACCAGGCCCTGTTCGAATTCGGCCACGCGCTGGCCATGATCCCGGAAGTGCTGGAAGCGTTTCTCGTCTCCGGCGACTACGATTACTATCTGCGCATCGCGGTGAGCGACACGCGCGACTATGAACGCCTGCTGCGCGAGCGTTTATATAAAATTCCCGGCATCCGCCACAGCAAATCGAGTTTCGTGTTGCGCCAGCTCAAACAGAGCTACCTGCCCTTGCAACGCTAGTTCCCCCGCACGGCGGGAGTTTTTCCCTAGTCCATCTCCCGGTGGTTGTCCGATACTGGACATTAATAAAAACCACGATAAAATCACTGGGGACTAGCATGAAACTGACTTTATTGGCTGCCGCCGCCATGGCGCTGTGCCAGGCGCAGGCCGCTGACCTTGCCGCTGACGCCAGCCTGGCCGCGAGCCTGGCCACCTCGGGTGACTTGCCCACCGTCATCATCACGGGCAGCATGCCGCTGCCCACCGTGGACCAGCCGCGCGACACCCTGGCCGCGCCCGTGCAGACGGCCAGCGCGCAGCAGATCGCCCGCAGCGGCGCGCTCGACATCTCCGCCTTCCTGCGCCGCAACCTGGGCAGCGTCGTCGTGAACGAGGTACAGAACAATCCGTTCCAGCCCGACGTCAGCTACCGCGGCTATACGGCGTCGCCCCTGCTGGGCACGCCGCAAGGGCTGTCCGTGTACCTGGACGGCATGCGCCTGAACCAGCCGTTCGGCGACGTCGTCAGCTGGGACTTGATCCCGCGCATGGCCATCGCATCGCTGACCCTGATGCCCGGCTCGAACCCCCTGTTCGGCTTGAATACCCTGGGCGGCGCGCTGGCGCTGCAAACCAAGGATGGACGCAGCAGCCCCGGCACCGCCATCGATGCGCGCCTGGGTTCCGACAAACGGCGCGCCGTCGAGGTCGAGCATGGCGGCAGCAATGCGCAGGGCTGGCACTGGTATGTGACGGGCAACCGCTTTAAGGAAGACGGCTGGCGCGACGATTCGCCGTCCGACGTGCGCCAGGTGTTTGGCAAGCTGGGCTGGAGCGATGCGCGCACGGACATCGCCGTCACCGTGGCCCACGCGGACAATGCGCTGACGGGCAACGGCTTGCAGGAACAGCGCATGCTGGCGCGCGATTACCGCAGCGTGTATACCAAGCCGGATTTGACGGAAAACAAGTCGACCCTGCTGAATCTGACGGGCAAGCACCAGGCCGGCGCGGCCTTGCTGCTGTCCGGCAACGTGTACTACCGCAAGATCGACACGCACACGTTCAATGGCGACTTGAACGACGAGTCGCTCGACCAGTCCGTCTACCAGCCAGGCGCGGCCGAGCGGGCGGCCCTGGCGGCGGCCGGCTACACGGGCTTTCCCGCCAGCGGGGCGAACGCGGCCAATACGCCTTTTCCCAAGTGGCGCTGCATCGCCAACGTGCTGCTGAACGACGAGCCGGCCGAAAAATGCAATGGCATGCTCAACCGCAGCCATACGCGGCAGGAAAACTATGGGTTTTCGGGCCAGTTCACCGTGCTGGCCGACCTGGCGGGAGCGCGCCATGCCGTCACGGCCGGCGCCGCCTATGACACGAGCCACGCCACGTTCCGCCAGACGAGCCAGTTCGGCTACCTGAACCCGGACCGCAGCATCACGCCTGTGAGCTTCTTTGCCGACGGCACGGAAATCGATGACGACGGCACGCCCGTCGACAACCGGGTCGACTTGAGCGGGCGCATGCGCACGTGGAGCGTGTATGCGAGCGACAGCATTGCGTTGAATCAAGACCTGACCTTGACCGTCTCCGGCCGCTACAACCGCAGCACGGTGCGCAACCGCGACGCCATCACGCCCGGCGGCGGCAGCGGTTCGCTGGACGGCGACCACCGTTTCAGCCGCTTCAATCCCGCCATCGGCCTGGCGTATGCGCCGGCCGCAGGCATCAGCGCGTATCTCGGCTACAACGAAGGCAGTCGCACGCCGACGGCCATCGAGCTCGGTTGCGCCGACCCGGAAAACCCGTGCCGCCTGCCCAACGCCATGGCCGGCGACCCGCCACTAAAGCAGGTCATCACGAAGACGTGGGAAGCGGGCGTGCGCGGCCAGTGGGGCGAGGTGGCCCGCTGGAGTGCCGGCGTGTTCCGCGCGGAAAATCACGACGATATCCTGTTCGTGGCCGACAACCAGGCGGGGTTTGGCTATTTCAAGAATTTCGGCAAGACGCGCCACCAGGGCGTGGAGCTGGCGCTGGATGGCAAGGCGGGCATGCTGGACTTCGGCGTCAACTACACGTGGCTGCAGGCGACGTATCAAAGCCGGGAGCTCGTCAACGGCAGCGCCAACAGCAGCAGCGATGCGGACGCGCCCGGCCTGGAAGGCAATATCGTCATCACGCCCGGTAAGCGCATTCCCTTGACGCCCAGCCATATCCTGAAGGCGCACGTGGATATTCAGGGCGGACACGACTGGACGGTGGGCCTGGCCATGACGGCCGTCTCCAGCGCGTATGCGCGCGGCAATGAAAACAATGCGCACCAGGCGGGCGGGCCAGCCTACCTGGGCGCGGGCAAGAGCGGAGGCTATGCCGTGGTGGAATTGAACGGCAAATACCAGCTGACGCCACGGCTCAGCGTGTTTGCCCAGGTGAATAACCTGTTCGACCGGAAATATGCGACGGCGGCCCAGCTGGGCGCGACGGGTTTCGACGCCAACGGCAATTTCGCCGCCCGCCCGTTGCCCGCCGTGAACGGCGACTATCCGATGGTCAATGCGACGTTCTATGCGGCCGGCGCGCCGCGCAGCGTGAATGTGGGCGTGCGCTATGCGTTTTAAGGATGGACTTGCTCGATGATGCCATTGCGCAGCGCCAGGTGCACGAGGGCGGCGGGGCCGGGCACGTCGAGCTTTTCCTTGATGCAAGTCTGGTGGTTGGCCACCGTCTTGCAGCTCACGTGCAGCAGGCGGGCGCAGTCGGCAGCGCTGCGGCCTTCGGCCAGCAGGCGGAAGATTTCGAATTCGCGCTGGCTCAGGCTGCTCAAGCGGTCCGCTTCCATGTTGGCCGTGCCTTGCAGTACGCCGGGCGCGCTGTGCGGGTCCAGGTAGCGCCGGCCCGCGTGGGCGGCGCGCACGGCGTCGACCAGGTGTTCCGGGTCGGCCTGCTTGCTGACGAAGCCGCAGGCGCCGCCGTCAAACGCGCGCGCGATGAGCTGGGGCGTGTCGTGCATGGTAAACACCAGCACGCGGGCGCCCGCGTCGCGCGCGAGCAGCTTGCGCAGCAATTCCAGGCCGCCGATGCCGGGCATGGACAAATCCGTCACGCAGACGTCGGGCGCGTGCTCCTGGTACAAGCCATACGCCGTTTCGCCATTGCCCGCCTCGGCCACGACGGCGATGTCGCCGCCCTGTTCCAGCAGGCGCCGGTAGCCCGTGCGCACTACCGGGTGGTCGTCCACCAGCATCACGCGGATCGGCCGCATGCCGCTGTGCATGGCGTTCATGGCGCTCATGCCACGCACCGTGCCGCCAGGGCCACTTCGATGCGCAAGCCGTTGCCCAGCGCGCTGATCCAGCGGATGTGGCCGCGCAAGCCCGCCACGCGCTCGCGCATGCCCAGCATGCCGAAACCGTCTGCTGGCGTCTTGTCCTGGCGCAAACCCCGGCCATTGTCTTCGATGGCCAGGTGCAGCAAGCCGTGCGCATCGGCGCGCAATTCCACCGTGGCCCGGTCGGCGCCCGCGTGGCGCGCCACGTTCGTCAAGCCTTCCTGCACCAGGCGGTAGATGGCGGTGGCGGTGCTGTCGTCGAGGCCGGCGGGGATGGCGTGCGGCGCGAAATGGCAGGCGATGCCGTGCTGCTGGGTCCAGCTGTCGCACAGCGCCTGCAGCGCCGGCGCCAATCCCAGGCTGTCGAGCACGGGCGGGCGCAGCCGGCGCAGCATCGTGCGCACCATCGCGTGCAGCGCTTCCGACGAGCGGGCGATGCTGGCGGCGCACGCCTGCACGTTTGCCTGGTCGCCCTCGCGCGCGCGCAGGATGTAGCTGGCGGCGGCGCGGATGGCCGTGCAGTCCTGTCCCACTTCATCGTGCAGCTCGCGCGCCAGCGCGCAGCGCTCCTCTTCCTGCGCGCGCAGCAGGCGCTGCGTGAGGGCGCGGTTTTGCGCCAGCAGCAGCGCCACCTGGCGGCCGCGCCGCAGGGCAAAGCCGGCCAGCGCCAGCACCAGCACCAGCAGGCTCAGGGCCAGTTCATCGAGCTGCCAATGCTCCTGGCGCCAGAGCGACTGCGTCAGCCGTTCGGCCAGGTCCAGCCTGGCGGCCAGCAGGAAAAAAGCCAGCGCCAGTGCGCAGCACAGCAGGACGGTCCGGCGCGGCCGGGCGTGCGCGCTTGCCTGGGCGCCAAATTGATGGTGTTCCATGATGCTGCTCCCTGAGCACGGTCGATCTTCTTGTTGTGCAAGCTTCATGCCATCGGCGCAAGGGCGCGAGGGGCCGCTCATGCGGGGCGGAGGGGACAGGCAAGTGTTCCAGGATGGAACAGGTGTACCGCGATGTGACGGGGAGGACGACGCGGCAGGCGCGGTTTTCGAGCTTATCCGAAGTCGGGCCGGTCCGCTGGCGTACGCGTCTGCAGTGTGCGCTCTTGTTGTTCAAATGTAACGTTGAGATTCCTCAAACTTTCATAGATAAAACAAAACAAAGTTTCGCGGAGTTAGATAAAAAATAAATAAATGATATTAAAAATATGATATTTGTTTTATACGATTTGCTATATTTGTTGACACTTTTGTGAAAAAGCTGAAAGCGGGCGTCAGACCTGCCGACCTATCTATCCACAACAATCAAGGGAATAGAATGAATCGTTTATCACATGCGCGGGTATCGCCCGCCACCGCCAATCCGCCCGCTACCCGCGGTCGCGTCGCCGTCCTTGCCGCGCTGGCCACCTTGTCCGTGCTGGGCTCGGCACCGGCCCTGGCCGGTGTCCTGACTTTCGACAACTTGCGTCCCGACGTGTATGAAAGCGGCCAGACGCTCAATACGTCGAGCTACAACCTGCTGTTCCTGGCCGACCCGACGACGGCGGCCGGCGGCGGCGTCAGCGGCGTGGGCGCCATCCTCGATGGCCGCGTGGGTTCGTCGTGCGATATCGCCGCCTGCCCGCAGGGCGCCACCGGCAATTACCTGGCTATCCTCAACGATGGCGGCGTGAATTTCACGCGCGCCGACCACCAGGCATTCACCCTGGCCGGTTTCGATTATTCCTTTATCGCCCCCGTGTCCGGCTTGCCGAACCAGAATTGGGGCCAGCTGCAGCTGAGCGGCACCCTCAGCGACGGCCAGGTGATCAGCACCTCGCTGGCGTTTCCCGGCCAGGGCAGCGATGGCAATTACCATTTCCAGAGCGCTTCCCTGCTGGGCGGCTTCAGCAACTATGCGTTTACGGGCCTGAGCTTCAACGCGTGCATCTTCAACGACACGGGCGCGTGCAGCAATTCCCTCGATTTCCCCGCCTTCAACCAGGGCCAGTTTGCGCTCGACAATATCAATATCAGCGCCGTGCCGGAACCGTCGACCTACATGTTGATGCTGGCCGGACTGGGCGCCATCGGCATGCTGTCGCGCCGCCGCAGCGGCAAGTTCGCCGCCTCCACCGTGCAAGGAGCATGAGATGAAATTACGTCCCGTTTCACTCGGCATCCTCTTGCTGGCCGCCAGCCTGGCGCAAGCGGCGCAGGCGCAGGAACGCCGCTCCTACATCGTGCAACTGGTCGACAAGCCGGCCGCCACCTACACGGGCCAGGTCGACGGCCTGGCCGCCACCAAGCCGGCCCCGGGGGCGCGCATCAACGTGGGCGCCGCCGACGTGCAGGCCTATTTGAGCTACCTCGACACCAAACAGGCCGCCGTGGCCGGCACCGTCAGCGCGGCGGAAATCACGCACCAGTACAGCGTCGTCTTCAACGGTTTTTCCGCCTTGCTGACGGACGATGAAGTGCGCGCCCTGAAGAAAAACAGCGGCGTGGCCAGCATCAGCGCCGATTCCATCCTGCAGCTCGACACCAGCTACACGCCCAGCTTCCTGGGCCTGGACAAGCCGGGCGGCATCTGGGAGCAGCTGGGCGGCAAGGCGCACGCGGGCGAAGACATCATCATCGGCATCGTCGACAGCGGCATCTGGCCCGAGAACACGGCCTTTGCCGACCGCCTCGACGAGAATGGCGTGCCCAGCCACAGCGGCAACAACGTCGTGTATGGCGCGCCGCCGGCCAGCTGGCAGGGCACTTGCCAGACGGGCGAAGGCTTTAGCGCCGAGAATTGCAACAATAAGCTGATCGGCGCGCGCTACTACCGCGCCGCCACGTCGGCGCTGCACTGGACGGAATTCATGTCGCCGCGCGATTCCGTCGCCGGCCTGACGGGGCACGGCGGCCATGGCACGCATACGGCGTCCACGGCGGGCGGCAACAATGGCGCCCTGGCCACCTCGAACGGCGTGTCGCTGGGCAAGGCGTCCGGCATGGCGCCGCGCGCCCGCATCGCCGCCTATAAAGTGTGCTGGACGGCCGCCTCGACGGGCCGCAACGGTTGCGCCACGGCCGACAGCGTGGCCGCCATCGACCAGGCGGTCAAGGATGGCGTGAACGTCATCAACTTCTCCATCGGCCCGAACGCGGGCGGCGGCGCTTTCGACGAACCGACGGAAGTGGCCTTCCTCGGCGCGGCGGCAGCCGGCGTGTTTGTCGCCACGTCCGGCGGCAATTCCGGCCCGGCCACGCCCGCACCCGACGTGCCGGCGCCTGTCTCGCACATCAGCCCGTGGCTGGCGACGGTGGCCAATTCCACCCACAACCGCCTGTACGCGGCCAACGTCACTCTCAGCAGCGGCTCGAAACTGGAAGGCGCATCGAGCAATGCGAATACGCCGGCGCTGCCGCTGATCCAGTCGCGCGACGCGGGCCTGGCCGGCGTGCTGCCGACGGATGTCAACTTGCTGCGCTGCTTCGGCGTGGCCGATGCCACGTCGGCGTATCTGGACCCGGCGAAAGTGGCGGGCAAGATACTCGTGTGCGACCGTGGCGGCAACGTGCTGGTCAACAAGAGCGCGAACGCCAAAACGGCGGGCGCGGCGGGCGTGATCATCGCCAACGTGGCCGGCGGCGCCAACACCGTCATCAACCAGGCGCACGCGCTGTCGACCGTGCACCTGGCGCAGGCGCAGGGCGACGCGCTGAAGGCCTTCATGGCGGCGACGCCCGACGGCACGGCGGCATTGGGCGAAATCCACACCACCGCCGACACGACGGTGCTGGCGCCGATCGTCAGCGACCGTTCCTCGCGCGGACCGAACGTGGCCAACGCGAACATCCTGAAACCGGATCTCTCGGCGCCCGGCACCAACGTGCTGGCCGGCGTGACGGCCGACCTGACGCAGGCGCAGCGCGATGCCGTGGCGGCAGGCGGCGTGGCGCCGGCGGCCGAGTGGGATTTCTATTCCGGCACCTCGATGGCCAGCCCGCACGTGGCGGGCGTGGCGGCACTGCTCAAGCAGCAGCATCCTGACTGGTCGCCCGCGGCCATCAAGTCGGCGCTGATGACGACGGCCTTCAGCACGTATTCGGATGGCTTGAACGGTTCCGTGTCGTGGGATGCCACGGCGAAGAACTCGGGCCAGCTGCCGTGGGGCCAGGGCGCCGGCCACATCGCGCCGAACAGCGCGGCCGATCCGGGCCTCGTGTACGACATGTCGGAAATCGACTATGCGCGCTTCCTGTGCGGCCTGAACCTGAAGGTCTACAGCGCCGCCACGTGCCAGGCCATCGGTACGATCGCGGCCTATAACCTGAACCTGGCGTCGCTGACGGCGGCCAACGTGCTGGGCACGCAAACCCTGACGCGCACGGTGACCAACGTGGGCGCCAGCAGCGCCGTCTACAACGTCTCGGCCAGCTTGCCCGGCTATACGGTGGCGGTGACGCCAACGAGCCTGAGCCTGGCGCCGGGCGCCAAGGGCCAGTACCAGGTCAAGCTGACGCGCACCACGGCGCCGGCCAATACCTGGACCTACGGCGCCCTGAGCTGGACGGATGGCACGCACACGGTGCGCAGCCCGCTGACGGCGCGCGGCACGGCGCTGGTGGCCATTCCGCTGGTCAGCAGCGAAGCGGCCACGGGCAGCAAGGTGCTGACCCTGGGCACGGGCTTCTCGGGCGCGCTGGTGGGCGTCAAGTCGGGTCTCGTCGAAGCCGTGCGCCAGGCGCGCACGATCGGCCAGGCGACGACGGGCGCCGCCGCATCGGCTGCCTGCAAGGCGGGCGGCGCCACGGGCGTGAACGTGCACAATGTGGTGATCCCGGCCGGCACCCTGGCGGCGCGCTTTGCCACCTACGATGCGGAAACGACGGGCGGCGCGAATACCGACATGGACATGGAGGTCTACAACGCCGCCAATGTGCTGGTCGGCAGCAGCGGCAATGAAAGTTCCAATGAGCAAGTGGAACTGCGCCTGCCCGCCGCCGGCACCTACAAGGTGTGCGTGATCGGTTTTGCGCCGCAAAACGGCCAGGCCGACTACACCTTGTCGTCGTGGGTGCTGGCGCCGGGCTTGTCGAATGGCGGCTTCAAGGCGCTGATGCCGGGCACGGCCTACACGGGCGGCACGGCGACTGTATCGCTGAGCTGGTCCAACCTGGCCGAAGGCAAGCGTCACCTGGGCGCCGTCGGCTACCAGGTGGCTGGCGTGGTGCAGGGCGTGACGGTGGTCGAGGTCAATACCAATGATCCCGTGCCGCTGTTCCAGAACGCGCGCGGCGCCAAGCCGGTGCTGGCTGAGTAAACCGTTCTTTGCTTGAACGCAAGGCGTGCCTTCGGGCACGCTTTTTTTTTTATTCACTCCCCCCGTTCGGGAGGAATAGCACTTGCATGGAGGTAACGCCAACGGTATCTTGTCGGATAGCCATGGCTTTGTGCCCTGGCATTCTTGGGGAGTCGCGCGTGACCAGTTTCCGCACCAATACCGACCGCCTGCTGGAAGTGCGCCTGCAGGATGAAAAAGTGCTGGCGATTGCCGGCGCCATGGTCGCCTATACGGGCAGCATCAAATTTGAAAAATCCCTGCTCGGCGGCGAGGGCCTGTTCGGCGCGCTCAAGCGCAAGGTGACGAACGAAGGCATGCAGGTGATGCAGGCCGCCGGCACGGGCACCGTGTTTTTCGCGCAGAATGCGGCCGAGATCACCGTTATTCCGTTGACGGGCGAAAAGCTGACCATCGAAAGCAGCAGCCTGCTGGCCTACGACACGAGCCTGAAGACGGGCACCAGCTTTGCGGGTCTGCGCGGTGCCAGTTCGGGCCAGGGCCTGTTTTCCACCACCGTCGAAGGGCACGGCAACCTGGCCGTCATTTCGCGCGGCAACCTGATCATGCTGGAAGTGACGCCCGCGCACCCGCTGCGCGTGGACCCGGACGCCTTCGTCGGCTTCAAGGGCGATATCCGCCAGGAATTCGTTTTCGACGTCAACTGGCGCACGATGATCGGCCAGAGCTCGGGCGAATCGTACCAGCACAAATTCACAGGCCAGGGCGTGGTGTTCATCCAGCCCGCCGAACGTTAAGTCAGCGAGGACCCGCGATGCCTGTCTATCAGCAAATCAATGAAAAGATGCTTGAGGTCAAACTCGGCAATGAAGAAGTGTTCGCGCGCAAGGGCGCCATGGTGTCCTACCAGGGCGACGTGGCGTTCAGCCGTTCCTTCCTGGCCGGCCAGGGCGTGCAAAGCCTGGCCATGCGCGCCGTCACGAACGAGGGCTATGCCCTGATGTCGGCGCGCGGCACGGGCAGCGTGTTTTATGCGCAGGGCGGCCTGTTCGTCACCATCGTCCCCGTGCGCGGCGAAACGTTTTATGTGGAAAGCGATTCCCTGCTGGCCTTCGATGCGCGCCTGACGGCCGGCACCATGTTCCTCGGCAACCAGGGCGGCGTGCAGGGCGTGGTGCGCGGCATGGCCTCGGGCCAGGGCTTGTTTACCACCACGCTGCAAGGCACGGGCGAAGTGGCAATTTTGTCGGACGGCAATGCCATCGGCTTGCCCGTCACGCCGGACGTGCCCGTGTTTGTCGACCCGCAAGCGTATATCGGCCACACGGGGCAGCTGAGCTCGACCATCGTCACGGACTTGAACTGGAAAACCTTCGTCGGCCAGGCGTCCGGCGAATCGTACCAGGTGAAGTTCACGGGCCAGGGCACGGTCTACATCCAAGCGAGCGAAAGGTAAGCCATGACGATTTACAATCCCGATACCTTGCCGAAGAACGATAACCTGAACCGTTTTTCGTATGTCATCGACGTCAAGGAACAGATATTCATTCGCAAGGGCAAGATGATCGCCTTCTATGGCGAACTGCGCTTCGAAGCCATGGGCAGCAGCGTGCTCGACTTGATCGTGCGCAATGCCTTCAATGCACCGAAATACGTGCACCACTTTGTCGTGGCGCAAGGGCAAGGCCAGTTGATCCTGGGCGACAACGGCAACGACCTGGCGTGCTACGACCTGGACAACGCCAACATGACCATCCGCGCGAAAAACCTGCTGGGTTTTACGAAGGATGTGATTTGCCAGGAATCGACCTTGCCCGGCTATCTGACCATGATCGGCACAGGGAAAGTCATCGCCTCGTCGAACGGCCCCGTGCATTTCCTGGAACTGCCGTGCCGCGTGGATGAGCAGGCCGTGCTGGGCTGGGCCGATTGCCCCAGCCCGTCGTACCACTACGATTACGCCCACGTGCAGGGCTGGGCCTCGGCCGCCGGCGCGCTCACCGGTTTCAGTTTGTCGGGCGAGGAAAAGCAGATCGACTTCACGGGCGCCGGCACGGTGCTGGTGCAGTCGTCCGAGCTGGACGTGACGGGCAGTTCCGCCCTGATGCAGCTGCTGGCGCAATTGCCGCTGCTGGGCAAGGAAGACCTCGGCACCTTGAGTCTTTCTGTCCAGCAGCAGATGAAGGAACAGCGTTAAGCTGCTTTACGGCCGCGCCCAGCCGGGCGGCCGCTTTTCAAGGAAGGCGGCAACGCCTTCCTGCGCATCCTCTTCCATCATGTTGCGCGCCATCACGTCGCCCGCATACGCATACGCGTCGTCCAGCGGCAGCTGGCGCTGTTGGTAAAACATTTGCTTGCCGTAGCGGATGGCCGTCGGGCTTTTCGCCATGATCTGCTGCGCCAGGCGCGCCACGGCGTCGTCGAGCGCCGCGTCGGCCACCGTTTCGTTGATCAAGCCCCAGTCGGCGGCCGTGTCGGCGTCGATGAAGCGGCCCGTCACCAGCATGTCGAAGGCCCGCTTGGGCGATACGTTGCGCGACAGGGCGACGGATGGCGTGGCGCAGAACAGGCCCACGTTGATGCCGGAGACGGCAAAGCGCGCGGACGCGCCCGCCACGGCCAGGTCGCAGCTGGCGACCAGCTGGCAGCCGGCCGCCGTGGCGATGCCGTGCACGCGGGCAATCACGGGCACGGGCAAGGCCTGGATGGCTTGCATCACGCGCGAGCATTGCGCGAACAGGGTTTGATAATACGCAAGCTGGCGCGTGGCTTGCATCTGGCGCAAGTCGTGTCCTGCGCAAAAAGCCTTGCCTTCGGCGGCCAGCACCACGCAGCGCACGTGCGGC
This sequence comes from Janthinobacterium sp. P210005, assembly GCF_036231865.1. NCBI lineage: Bacteria > Pseudomonadati > Pseudomonadota > Betaproteobacteria > Burkholderiales > Oxalobacteraceae > Janthinobacterium > Janthinobacterium sp. P210005. The sequence goes on along the minus strand of NZ_JAZARC010000002.1, from coordinate 54,832 downwards.
TGCTGCGCGACGGCATCGAGCGCCTCTTGCAGCGCGGCCAGCATGGCTTCGGACAGGGCATTGAATTGCAAGGGACGGTTCAGGCGCAGGGTGACCAGGCCACCCTCGTCTTCGCGCAGCACCAGCGGCGCATCGTTATCCTGGGTTTCGGGTGTTGCGGTCATGCGGTCTCCCCTGGCCTGATGGCCTTGTTGTTTTAGGAAATCTTACTTGGCGGCATTGACGCTGCCGATGCCGGCGATCGACTTGTGCACGATCTTCGGCTTGCCGTAATACGTCAGTTCGCCCATGCCGCGCACCACGGCGTTCAGTTCGCCCGAGGAATACACCTTGACGGAGCCGATGCCTTCGAAATTGACGTCGACGTTTTTCGCCAGCAAGGCTTTCGTATCGACTTCGCCCACGCCTTGCGCCTTCAGGCGCAGCCAGTCGACCTGGCCATCGGCGGCCAGGCGGCCCGCACCCTTGTAGCTGATGTCGACTCTTGGACCATTGAGCTTGGTCAATATCTTTTCGCCCGCGCCTTCCGCGATCAGCTTGCGCAAGGTCGGCATGGTGATGATGATGCGCGGGTCGCCCTCGGTCTTCTTGATGTCCTTGTCCTTCATGGAAATTTTCAGTTCGCCATCGACCACTTCCGTGATCACGCCGCTGAGGAATTTCTGGTCGCCGCGCAGCAGCAGGCTTTGCTCCTTGCCCGATTCGACTTCGATGCTGATGGGGCCGCGGATATCGATGGCGTTGAAGGCGCCGACCGTGCGGGTTTGCTCGTCGGCATGCGCGAGGGTGGAGAGGCAGGCAAGGGACAGGGCTGACAACAGGAGCAGAGGACGCATGGCGGTTTCCTTGAGTAGTTGATCAGTGTATTCTATTGTGCAACATCTCCATTGGGGAGAAATTTGCGACGAACGGCACAAATCGCGGCGCGGATGAGCGCCGCCAGCGGCCAGCCGCGCGCCCGGCAAGGCGCCGTTGGGCTATGCTGTGGCGTACCGCGTCCTGGAGACTGCATGAAAAATTACCACAAAGAAGATTATCCCGTCGCCGACATCCGGCGCTTCCTCGAACCGGGGCCGGTGGTGCTGGTCAGTTCAACGTGGCAGGGCGAAAGCGATGTCATGACCATGGCCTGGCACATGCTGATGGAATTTACGCCATCCTTGCTGGGCTGCTTCATTTCCGACGCGAACCACAGCTATGAAATGATCAAGCGCAGCATGGAGTGCGTGATCAACCTGCCCACGGCCGATATGGTCGACCAGGTGGTCGCCATCGGCAATTGCAGCGGCGCAGACACGGACAAGTTCACGGCCTTCGGCCTGACGCCCCAGCCGGCCGAGCAGGTGGGCGCGCCCCTGATCGCCGAGTGCTACGCCAACTTCGAATGCAAGCTGGCCCAGGTGGCGGGCAATCCCAAGGGCGGCTTCTTCATTTTCGAGTGCGTGAAAGCCCACGTGGCCACCTCGCCCAAGCTGCCCGAAACCCTGCACTACCGTGGCAACGGCGAGTTCATGGTATCGGGCCGCACCATCAGCCGCAAGAGCCTGATGAAACCTGAAATGTCGTAGGACACCTGACCAAACCTACTGCGCGTCGATATAGGCGGCCTGCGATGCTCACCGTACCCGAGTACGGTTGCGCTTCTCGGCCACCTCTCTCTTCCGCTCGCTACGGTTTTGTCAGGTGTCGTTAATTCTCAAGATGCTCCCCGTATCTGTCTTGGGGTTAAATGACACCTTGCGCCAGCATGGCGTCGGCCACTTTCACGAAGCCGGCGATATTGGCGCCATCCACATAGCTGACCGTGCCGTCGGCGCGCGTGCCGTATTGCTTGCATGCGGCATGGATGCCTTGCATGATCTGCAGCAAACGTGCATCGACTTCTTCGCGCGGCCACGATATGCGGGCCGCGTTCTGGCTCATTTCCAGGCCGGAAGTCGCCACGCCGCCCGCATTGCTGGCCTTGCCCGGCGCGTACAGCACGCCGGCCGCTTCGAAGGCCTTGGCGGCCTCGATGGTGGTGGGCATGTTGGCGCCTTCGGCCACGCACTGCACGCCATTGGCGATCAGGGTGCGCGCAGCGTCGATGTCCAGTTCGTTTTGCGTGGCGCAGGGCAGGGCGATGTCGACCGGCACATGCCATGGCGACACGCCCGCCTCGAAGCGCACGCCCGTGCGCGCGGCGTAATCGCTGACCCGGCCATACAGATGATTCTTGATTTCCATCAGGATGGCCAGCTTTTCCGGCGTGAAACCTTCCTCGTCGATGACGGTGCCGCTCGAATCGGAGACGGTGATGACTTTCGCGCCCATGGCCATGGCTTTTTCCACCGCGTATTGCGCCACGTTGCCCGAGCCGGACACGGACACGCGCATGCCTTCGAACGAGCGGCCCCGCGTTTTCAGCATTTCTTCGGCGAAATACACGGTACCGTAGCCCGTCGCTTCCGGACGCATCAGCGAGCCGCCGAAGCTGGCGCCCTTACCCGTGAATACGCAGTCGGCGCGGTTGCTGAGTTTTTTCATCATGCCGGCCATATAGCCCACTTCACGCCCGCCCACGCCGATGTCGCCGGCCGGCACGTCCGTGTCCGAACCCACATGACGGAACAGTTCGCTCACGAAGGCTTGGCAGAAACGCATCACTTCGCCCGGGCTCTTGCCCTTCGGATCGAAATCGGCGCCGCCCTTGCCGCCGCCCATCGGTAACGTGGTCAGGGCATTCTTGAACGTTTGCTCGAATGCAAGGAATTTCAGCACGGACAGGGTCACGGACGGGTGGAAGCGGATGCCGCCCTTGTACGGCCCGATGGCCATGCTGTGCTGGATGCGGTAGCCGCGATTGACTTGCACTTGCCCATGGTCATCGACCCACGACACGCGGAACATCACCACGCGTTCCGGCTCGATCAAGCGTTCCAGCAAGCCTTGTTCCGCGTATTTCGGATGCTGTTCCAGGAATGGCCACAAGCTCTCCATGACTTCGGTGACGGCTTGCAGAAACTCGGGTTGACCTGGATTGCGTGCGGCGACATGCTGGACATACTCGTGAGCAGATGCGTATTTCATCAGAATTCCATGGAGGTAATCGGTTATTTGGGCAACTATCATCGCAGATTTTGCACGAAAATGGTGCGGAAATTTGGTTTTGAGGGGTTTCTGCTACATTGTGGGGCGCGCTTTCCCATCAAGCGGCGAGGCCAAACAGAGAGTGGTCTGGTGGAAAAAGTGACCGAAAAACAAAAAACGCCAGCGTGAGTGCTGGCGTTGCGGACCTTTACGTCAGGTGTCCGGATCGTTTCGGGCGCAGCCCGGGCAAGGGCGTTTCCTTGCCGATGAGCAGCTGCATGGCGCGCTGCCGCAGCGTGTGGCGAATCCGGTGCGGAGCCCGGCATGCAACAGTATCCAGCAAGAAATAGGAAAGAGTGCGCAGGCCGGGCACCGGGCAAGGGGCGCTGGCGCGCCAGTAACGTGTTGCTGCCGGTATACCGGTATGGTTCAGCAGGGAACGCAGATTGTTCAGCTTGCGCGCTGAGCGGATCGTATTGGCCAGTGCTGGCGCCAGTCGCGCAAGGTGCGGCGTGAGCATGGCGTCGATATGCAGGAAATGCTCGAGCTTGCGCGACATTGCGGTCATTTGTGGATGATGTTGCCGATAGTGCAGCAGGACGTTGCTACTGTAGTGGATGGACATGCCGGCACTCAGGCAGCGTATCCAGTAGTCGTAAGCGGCGCCTTCCTTCAACTGTTCGCTGAATGGCCCGATACGGGAGAGCAGTCGTTTGCTGAGCAGCACGCCGGATGGCTGGATGGGAGAACCCAGCAGGCAGGCGGGCCAGGCGGCAAATTGCCGTGGCGTTGCCCAAGCCACGGGATTGCCGCCATGGCTGTTAAGCGTGGCAACTTGCGATGCATACACAATCGCATCTGGCGTGTCGGATGCTTCTGCCTGTGCCAGTTGTTCGGCCAGTTTTTCAGGCAGCCAGATGTCATCGTCGTCGATGAAGGCCACCCATGGACAACGGGCGGCGGCCACTCCCGTGTTCCTGGCGGCCGCCAGGCCGGTGCCCGCATTGTGCACGATGGTCACGTGCGGGTAGGCAGCGTGGACGTAAGCGGCAGTGCCGTCGCTGCTGGCATCGTCGATCAGCAAGATTTCCTGCGCGGGCCGGGACTGGGCCAGCAGCGATTGCAAGGTGTCGTCGAGAAACCCCCTGGACCAGCCGTTCCTGGTGCAAATGATGACGCTGACGGGGGCGACGCTCATGGCGCCACGGCTTCTGGCGGCGCAACACGGATGCGGATGGCTGCGCCGTCTTGCCGGATGTCATACGGTTGCAGTGTCAATGACGGGCAGGACGATTTTCCTGTTTGCAAGTCGAACGAGATGGCACAGGCCGGGCAATACACTTTGTCGCTGTCGCAGCCGCCATCGGCCAGGTCCACGCCGTAATGCGGGCAGGCCGCATCGTAGGCGCGGGTGCCGTCGCTGGTGCGCACCAGCATGATGCGATACGGCGCGGCATCGACGATGATGCGCTGCGTGTCGGACCCGGCAGCAGGAAGCTGGCCATGTATGACGCCGCTCGCCTGGTCGAGCTGGCCGGCAACGACGGGAACGGCTGCCGGCGTCTGCACGGGGGCGGCGACGACGGGCGCGCCGAAATTGTCTTCGCGTCGCAGGTGCAGCACTTCATCGTGGCCCTGCTCGATATCGGCGGCCCGGCGCCAGAATTCGCGCGAGTAAAAACAGGCGGGATCGAAGGTCGGGCGGGAAGCATTCAGGCGCATGGAGATGGCCACGCGCGTCGCGTCCGTCGTATTGAGGTGCGTGCCGTGCAGCACTTCTGGATCGAAGACCAGCATCTCGCCTGCCGCCAGCGGCAGATAAGTCGGCACCGGCAGGCGGTAGCCCGCTTGCAGGTACAGCGTGCGCCGCTCGCAGGGCAGCGAGGCGTTGGCCAGTTCCGGATACAGCACCATGCCCGCTTCCGCCGGCACCTCGCCAATGGCCCACCAGATATTGCGTCCGTCCCGCGAATGGCCAGCCCAGCTATCGATGTGCGGACCATGCGCCCAGGCGGCGGGCGGGTGGCCCCGGTGATAGTCTTTCGGCGCGTACACGGGGTCGATGACCTTACGGGCCTGAAACTGCTCGCGCACGGTCGCGCTGAGGCGGCCAATGCCGGGATTTTCGCTCGCCGGATTGGTCTTGCGCGCCACTTCGTAGGGGAAGTTGATGCGCAGGATCAAATAGTCATCCACATAGAAATCGCCGTCCCAGCCCAGGATCTGGCGGCCGACGGCCGTCGCCATGGCCAGCAAGGGCTGGCGCAAGCGTTCCAGCACCTGATTGCGCAAGGACGTCACATCGTCGGTGTCGATCACTTCGTGCAGCCGCTCGATGCCATGCTGGCGCAGCACCTGGGCTGCTGCGGCGCCCTTCATTTGTTCGACCGTGGAAATAATTTCGCTGAGCACGCGCTCGGTCATCGTTGCCCACGGGGCGAGTTCACGGACGTGGCACTTGAGCCACACGCCCTGTGTCGAGGATGGAGCGCTCATCTTCATTGCTCCGATGCCAGGGTGCGCAAGGTTTGCAAGCCGCGCACCGTGATCTGGCGCAACTCCTGTATCAGCGGCAGGGCGTCCTGGCGCGCGCGGCGATACTGCGCGACCGAGCGCGCGCGGTCCATGATGGCGCTCACGCAGTCGCCACTTTGCATCAGATCAACATCCCACGACGCCATGCCGATGGTCGACAGCATCGAGCGGCCCCGTTCGTCATACGACAGGTTGATGCTGTGCGAGCCCATGGCCAGGCAGGGCAGGAAACCATGCAGGCGGTAGCTGACGTGCAGCTTGCAGGTGCGCAGCGCTTCGATGTAGCGGCTGACTTCGTCAAAGTACAGGGGGGCCGCTTCCGGGAAGCCGGCGGCAAATTCGAGATCGATGTAGTCGTGGCAAGCCAGGTAGACGGGTTGCGCATATTCGGCACGCAGGGCGGCAATCAGGCGGCGCAAGTCTTCGGCGATGCGCCACTGCAAGGTGGCCGGAACGCTCATGCGCATGGGGTGACGGATGGAAATGATCACGCCGCCCTTGGCGGCATCGCCCTCGGCATTCGGCGGCAGGTACAGCGTGGGGCAGCCACCGACCGTCACCTTGGCGCCAAGGTCGGCGAGGATTTCCTGCGAACCCGTGTCGCGCACCATGGCCACCTTGGCATGCTCGACCAGGTGCCGTATCGCAGTCGGGCTGAGCGCATCGGTGCGGTCTTCCATTTGCCCGTCGCGGCCCGTGATGCGGCCGTGGGATAGCCCCATCAGCATCATCGGCCGGCGCAAGGCATTGACGGCCTGGGCATCATAGGACAGCTGGCCGTTTTCAAACAGATTCCCTCCGCCCACGATGACGGCGTCGGCGAGGCGGTTCATATCGTAAATCTGGCGTGGCACCAGGCCGCCAAATTGCGGTCCCTTCAAGGCAGGAATGCTGACGACATTGGTGGCCGCTCCGAACACCTCATAGAGGAGCTCTGCCGTAGCGTAGCCGATGAGATCGTTGCCGATATTGCGAGTGGTGGGGCGCACCATAAAGATATTCAATGTTCGTCCTGTCTTGTTGTGTGTGTTCAATGAAAACGGGGAAGCCCGGGCGTTGACTAGCCGCGTGCCGCAAGTTCTTCGACGAGCGTGCGCATGCGCGATTTCAGTTCCTGGTCCCCTGGGTAGGCGCCCTGGTCCACGTCCAGCATGCGTTGGGCGCTTGCCGCATCGGCATTGACGCCGAGCAAGGCGGCGATGTCATCGATCAGCGTCAGATCGTGCCGGTTGACACGTTCGGTACTGATGACGAGCGGTTCGATACCCCGTTGCTTGAACCAGTCCTGCCAGAGTTGCTCATCCACGGCAATCAGCTGCATGGCCTTGCGCGCCGCCAGTTTGAGGCGCCAGGTCGAGTAATTTTTTGTTACCGGGGCGACTTCGAAACCCCAGCGCCCCGTGATCATGCAGGTCGCCAGGGATGCCGCTTGGGCGAGCTTGTTGTCGCGGATCAAATGAATGACCGTCGCTCCTTCGAACAAGGCGGTAAAGTCGTGTGGATACGGCCACTTTTGTATCTGGGGAAACTGGATATTCGATGCGAACAGGCCATTCGCAGAACGCCTGGCAAAAATATGCGCGAGGTAATCCTGTTTCTTGATTTGCCAGCGCTCCGTCAGCGCCTGCACGCTATTGTCGTTGAAATACTCCAGCGGCACGCCGATCCCTGCGCCGAGTAACAGGCGGGCCAGGCGTTTGCTCGATGCACGTGGCGCTGCGCATACCAATAGCTTTTTATGGGGGAGTGGCGACGACGTATCGTAAGGAAACTCACGCATTTCTGCGGGCGTTGGACGCATGCTGCCGGTCCATACTGACTTGATATTAGTCAACGGAGTGGGGAAACGTTCATTCATGAGTGGGGGGGGGAGGCTGGCTATGCCCTGTTGCGTGCGATGATGCTTTTAAAGCAATTAAAGAATTTACTTTCTTGAAAATATGTTGCTTTAAAATATTATCTCAATTCATGCCATATATAGCACAAAGTTATTATTTATTTATGTTTTATGTCTCTCCCTAGCAACTATTGATGGCCGGTAGCAAGCTGATTCGTGAGCCAACGACAACGCCAGCCCGAAGGCTGGCGTTGTCGTTACCGCGCTGCCAGAAGCGTCACCCCGCCATGCTGCGCAAGATCAAGCCCGTGATGTAGGCGCCGTAGGTGCCCAGCGCATAGCCGAGCACGGCCAGCAGCACGCCGACAGGGGCCAGGGCCGGGTGGAAGGCGCTGGCGATGACGGGGGCCGACGCGGCGCCGCCGATGTTCGCCTGCGAGCCCACGGCCATGAAGAACAGGGGTGCGCGGATCAGCTTGGCGACGAGCAGCATCAAGCCGCCATGCACGGCGATCCAGATCAGGCCCAGCAGGAACAAGAACGGCTTGTCGAGCAGCGCGCCGAGATCCATGTGCATGCCGATGGCGGCCACCAGCACGTACAGCATGGCCGAGCCGATGGTCGATGCCCCCGCGCCTTCCAGGCTGCGCGCCCGGGTAAAGCTGAGCAGCAAGCCGAAGGTGGTGGCGAGCACGACGATCCAGAAGAAGTTCGACGTCAGGCTGTAATCCTGCAGGCGCCATGCGGCGGGCAAGGTATTGATCCAGCTGATGATGGGGCCGGCCAGGAAGTGCGACAGTCCCGTCACGCCCAGGCCCACGCCGAGGATGATCATGATGTCCGTCAGGGTGGCGACGCGCGCGTGCTGGGCGCGGTAGCTTTCGATGCTGTCCTTGAGCGCATTGATGGCCGTCAAATCGGCACCCGTCCAGCGGTCGAAGGCGCCCGCGCGGCCAGCCAGGAACAGCAGCACGGCCGTCCAGACGTTGGCCACCAGCACGTCGACGGCGACGAACTGGCCGAACAGGGTGGCGTCCACTTCGAACACTTCCTTCATGGCCGCCTGGTTGGCGCCGCCGCCTATCCACGAGCCGGCGACAGTCGTCATGCCGCGCCAGGTGTCGCCCGCCACCGTTTCCGGGTGGATCAGGCGCAGCGCTTCGAACGAGACGAGGGCGCCCAGCATCACGCCGAGTGTGCCGGTGAGAAACATGATGATGGCCTTGGGGCCGAGGCGGATGATGCCGCCGAAATCGATGGCCACGCACAGCAGCACGAGCGCGCTGGGCAGCAGATAGTCGCGCGCCACGGCGTACAGGCCGGACGTGTTGCCGTCGATGATGCCGAAGGTGTTGAGCAACGCCGGGATCAGATAGCACATCAGCAGGGACGGGATATACGTGTAAAACTTTTTCCAGAAGCCATTTTGGCGGGAGGCGGTCCAGAAAACGGCCCCCAGGGTCATGGCGAGCAGGCCGAGGACGACGGCGTCATTGGTGATCAGGGCAGAGGTGGCAGGTGGCATCGGGGATTCCGGTGAACGTGTCAGGGACGCGCGGGATGCCGATAAGGCCCCCGGGCGTAGGGTGGCCGTATCGTATAGCAATGTTGAAGCCTAAACAAATTATTTAGGCCGTGCCAGCGGGAATTTTTCTTGTCAAATCAAACACTTACATACTGGTTCGCCACTCCGCGCTCCAGACTGGCGGTTACAAATAGCGCGCCAGCAAGGCCTTGTCGAGGGACCCGTCGAGTTCGATGCGCACGAAGTGGCCGCTGCCGGGCGCCACCTGGATCTCGCTGCCATCGTCGGCCAGCATGCGGGTAATCGTGAAGTCGCGGTTGCCGCCCGGATGCACGGCTTCGATGCGGTCGCCCACGGCAAAGCGGTTTTTCACGTCTACCCTGGCCCAGCCGTCCGTCACGCCCAGCACGTCGCCCACGTACTGGCTGCGGTCCGCCTCGGACGCGCCGCGCATGTAGTTCTGGTGCGCTTGCGTGTGGTGGCGCTGGTAGAAACCATCCGTATAGCCGCGGTTGGCCAAGCCTTGCAGCTGGCCCAGCAGGCTGATATCGAAAGGCCGGCCCGCGACGGCGTCATCGATGGCCTGGCGGTAGACTTGCGCCGTGCGCGCCGCATAGTACAGCGATTTGGTGCGGCCCTCGACCTTCAACGAATCGACGCCGATTTTCACCAGGCGCTCGATGTGTTCCACGGCGCGCAAGTCCTTCGAGTTCATGATGTAGGTGCCGTGCTCGTCTTCGAGGATCGGCATCAGCTGGCCCGGGCGCTGGGCTTCTTCAATCAGATAGGGCTGGTCGGCCAGCGGGTGGCGCGGCTGCTGGTGCAGGGCGGAAAACGCGTTGTTGTCGGCCTCGGCCAGCGCCTGGTGGAATTCCAGCGGCACCACTTGCATGCCGCCCAGGTCGCCACTGGCGTCTTCGGTGGCATTTTTCACCTTGTAATCCCAGCGGCAGGAATTCGTGCACGTGCCCTGGTTCGGGTCGCGGTGATTGAAGTAGCCGGACAGCAGGCAGCGGCCCGAATAGGCGATGCACAGGGCGCCGTGGACGAACACTTCCAGTTCCATCTCCGGGCAGCGCTGGCGGATTTCCTCGATCTCGTCGAGCGACAGTTCGCGCGACAGGATCACGCGCGTCAAGCCCATGCGGTGCCAGAATTTCACGTCGGCCCAGTTGACGGCGTTCGCCTGCACGGACAGGTGCACGGGAATCTCCGGCCACTTGTCGCGCACCATCATGATCAGGCCCGGATCGGCCATGATCAGGGCGTCCGGGCGCATGGCGATCACCGGCTCCATGTCGCGCAAATACGTTTTCAGCTTGGCGTTGTGGGCGAAGATATTGCTTGCGACAAAAAATTGCTTGCCGCGCGCATGCGCGCCATCAATTCCCTCCTGCAAGGCTTGCAAGGTCGAAAAATCGTTATTGCGCACGCGCAAACTGTAGCGGGGCTGGCCCGCGTAGACGGCATCGGCGCCATAGTCGAAGGCGGCATGCATCTTGGCCAGGGAACCGGCAGGCAGGAGAAGTTCGGGAGCGTGGCGCATGGAGGAGGGGCAAAGCCGGCGATTGTAAGCGGGCGGCGAGCGCATTGCATTGCCCTGGATCAAGGGATTGCAAGGCGCTGCGCCGTGGCAGCCTAGGCGGCCGGACAGATGTTCTGGTTGGCGCGGAACAGGTTGGCGGGATCGTATTGCTTCTTGATGCGCGCCAGGCGCGGATAGTTCACGCCATACGCGTCGGCCGTGCGCCCGCTTTCATCCTCGGTCAGGAAATTGACGTACACGCTGCCCGTCGCATACGGCGCCGCGTCGTTGAAAAACTCGCGTGCCCAGGCGATGCAGCGCGCGTCATCGGCCGGCTCGTCCCAGCGCGTGTGCACGTTCATCACGTACAGGGCGTCGCGGTGCGGATAGGCCGTATCCTGCGGCGCCGGCCGGCTCGCCTGCGCGCCCAGCAGGCCGAGGAAGATTTCGCATTGCGGCGTCGGCAGCTTGCCGGCATGGCGGATGACGGTATCGATGGCCGCGTCGCTGAGCTGCGTGAAGTTGTGCGACTTCCAGTAATTGCGCGCGCCCGGCGTGAGCAGGGCATCGAACGCCTGTTGCCAGGCCGTGTACGGCATGCTGCCCAGGTGCATCCCCAGCGGCTGGCCGAAGCTGCCGATGCGCTCGATCGCTTCCTGCATGGCGGCAGATTGCACGGGTGAAAAGACGGGCAGGACCAGCACGTCCTGGCCGTGCACTTCCGGCGGCAGGAAGGGCAGCGGCGGCGCCTTGCGCAAGACGGCCCAGACGGTCAATGCATCGGGCATGCCGTCGACGAAATCGCGGTATTTCGTCAGCACCGCCTTGGCTTGCGCATAGGGAAACACGATGAGGCCGGCCGTCACTTGCGGCCCCACCGGATGCAGCTGGAACTCGAAGCGCGTGACCACGCCGAAGTTGCCGCCGCCGCCACGCAAGGCCCAGAACAGGTCGGGATGCTCCATCGCGCTCGCATGCAGGAATTGGCCGTCGGCCGTGACGACGTCGGCCGCCAGCAGGTTGTCGGCCGCCAGGCCCAGCGTGCGGCTGAGCCAGCCAAAGCCGCCGCCCAGGGCCAGTCCTGCCACGCCCGTGGTGGAATTGATGCCCAGCGGCGTGGCCAGGCCGAACGCCTGCGCCTCGTGGTCGAAGTCGTGCAAGGTGGCCCCGCCTTCGACGTGGGCGCGGCGTTGTTGCGGATCGATATGCACCGAGCGCATGCCCGACAGGTCGATCACCATGCCATCGTTGCACAAGGCGCTGCCGGCGATATTGTGGCCGCCGCCCCGCACGGCCAGGGGCAGGCCGTGGTCGCGTGCATACGCCAGCGCCGCGCGCACGTCGGCCGTGCCCGCGCAGCGCGCGATGAGGGCCGGATGCCGGTCGATCATCGCATTCCAGACGGCGCGCGCGCTGTCGTAGCCGGCGTCGTTCGTTTGTAACAGTTGCCCTCTCAATGAGGCTTGCAACTCATTGAGCTGGCCGTTCGTCAAGGTATTCATCGTGTACCTCCCAGCGGCTGCATGCGGTTATGGGTATGGTGACGGGAAGCAGGAGGACTGTTCCCGCGTGCCGGCCTGCATGCATCGTTTGCCAGCGCGTGGTTTCATGATAGGAAGGCGCCAGACGGTACGCAAGCCCAGGTGCCGGCAAATGAAACAGGGAAGTACGAGGGCTTGCGCTGCGACAGACGATTGGCTGCCTGAACGACGGGGCTGCCGCTTCAGGCGTAGGGCGTGCCCGCCATGGCGGCGTTCAAGCCCGTGTGTCCCCGGTCTACCAGGGACAGGAAGCCGGCCTTGGCCAGTTGCGCGTCGCCATGTTGCGCGAAGGCACGATGCGCTTCGACGAGGGCGGTGCTCCACGTGGCCAGCAGCAGGCTGGCCGCCAGGCGGGCGAGGGGATCGCTTGCATCGCGCCCCGTGGCGTCGCTCAGCGCTTGCGCCACCACGTGCGCCAGCTCGTCGCGGATCGCCCGCGCCCGCGCCTTCAAGGTAGCGCTGGCCTCGACGGTGGCAATGAAGCCCTGGCCGGCGGCGGAAAACGTGAGGTAGGGACTGTCCTCGGCCGCCAGGCGGTGCGCCAGCAGGCGCAGGGTTTCGATGGGAGCGATGGCGGGATCGCGCTGGCGCAGGGCGGCGCGCAGCAGTTCGCGTCCCTCTTCCTCGCGGTCGAAGAACATGTCTTCCTTGCGGGGGAAATGGTTGAACACCGTCATGCGTCCCACGCTGGCGGCCGCCGCGATTTCGTCCACCGTCACTTGCTCGAAGCCGTGCACGAAGAACAATCGCGTGGCGGCATTCGAGATGGCTTGCCTGGTGGCAAGGCGTTTGCGGGAGCGGAGGTCGGCAGGAATCGTCATGTTGCCCCGATCATACACGAAGTGTACTGAGTACAGATAACGCTTGATGATGCGGCAAGATGGGGAATACTATTTATGTACTGAGTACATATTTAGATTGAGTATATGAAGAAATCCCTTCCCGTGGCGGCGCTGCCCGTCATTTTCGCCACTGTCGTACTGGACGCCGTCGGCATCGGCCTGGTCTTCCCCATCCTGCCAGCGCTGCTGCGTGACGTCACGCATGCCGATAACGTGGCGCCGTATATCGGCATCATGACGGCCCTGTACGCGTTGATGCAGTTCATCTTTGCGCCGGTATTGGGCGCGTTGAGCGACCGCCTGGGCCGGCGTCCCGTGCTGCTGCTGTCGCTGGTGGGCGCGGCCGTCAATTACCTGTTCCTAGCCTTCGCCCCCAGCCTGTGGATGCTGCTGCTGGGGCGCGCCATCGCGGGGTTGACCAGCGCCAACGTTTCCGTGGCCACCGCCTACCTCACCGATATTTCGGCCGAGAACCAGCGGGCGCGCCGCTTCGGCTTGCTCAACGCCATGTTCGGTGCAGGCTTCATCATCGGCCCCGTGCTGGGCGGCGCGCTGGGCGATTACGGGCTGCGCCTGCCGTTCATGGCGGCAGCCGTCTTGAATGCGGGCAATCTGTTGCTGGCGTGGTTGAGCTTGCCCGAATCACGAACGCCGACACGCGGAAAAATCGACCTGGCGGCATTGCATCCCTTGCGCCCCTTGCGCTGGGTTTTCTCTGAGAAAAGCTTGCTGCCGATCACCGTCATCTTCTTTACCTTCAGCGCGGCCGGGGAAGTGTATGGCGTGTGCTGGGCCTTGTGGGGACACGACGCGTTCGCGTGGAACGGGCTGTGGATCGGCCTGTCGCTGGGCGCCTTTGGCGTGTGCCAGGCGCTGGCCCAGGCCTTCTTGCCCGGTCCGGCCGTGAAACTGCTGGGCGAACGCGCCACCATCCTGACGGGTGTGGCTTGCGCCTGCATCGCGCTGCTCGTCATGGCGTTTGCCACGCGCAGCTGGATGATCTTCGCCATCATGCCCGTGTTCGCCCTGGGCGGCATCGGCGCGCCGGCCTTGCAGTCGCTGGCGACGCGGCAAGTTGCCGAGGACCGGCAAGGCCAGTTCCAGGGCGTGCTGGCCTCGGCCGTGAGCCTGGCGTCCGTGCTGTGCCCGCTGGTGTTTTCCAGCATTTACTTTGGCGTCAGGGCGCACTGGCCCGGCGCCGTCTGGCTGTCCGTGATCGTCGTGTACGCGGCGCTGGTACCGCTCGTGCTGGGCTTGCGCTTGCAGAAACCGGCGCAAGCCCTGGCAGGCTAGTGCGCGTGCGAGGCCCCGCTGCTGCCGGCCTGCCCCGTCATGGGCAGGTGTTCGGGCGGCATGCCGTCCTTGAACAGTTGACGCAGCTGCTGGCGCAGCTCCGGCGTGTCGTGGTGGTGGTGTACCGAGACCGCATGTTCCACGGCAATGCCCAATAGCTCTTCCTCGCTGTCGGCCGATATGGCCACCGAGCAATGTGTGTCGCTTGGAAATTCCCGGCAATCGATGAATTTGCGTGTCATGATCGACTCCTTTCTGCAAAGAGCGGGCACCGCGCCCGCTCCATTCAGTATAGGTCGCAAATTCGCCTAGGCGGCGCGGCCGCCGGTATCGGCCTCGTGTACCGGCAAGTGTGCTGGCTGCGCCGCCTCGGCCGGAAAATCGTCGACCTGGATCAAGCCATCGGCCAGGCGCGCATATTCCAGCAAGGTATTGTGCTCCTGGCAGCTGACCAAGCTTGCTGCCTTGGCTGCGGCCAGCCACTGTTGCATGGCGGACAGGCTTTGCGGCAAGTGCCGCAGGGTTGCGCCTGCGGGCGTGTCTTTCAGGCGTTTTTCGATGTGCAGCACGTCGGGCAGCAGGGCCAGCGCCCGCTCGGCGCAGGCCACGGGATCTGCGGCGTCGCTGGCGACATGGCCGTCGGCCAGCAGCCGTTCGCGGTCGGTGCCCGGCGTTTGCAGGGCCAGCGCCACCTCGCTGCCCAGTTCGTCGGATGGCGGACGGTGTGGCAGGCCAAACGGGAACAGCAGGGTGCGCAGCAGCACGGCCAGCCCGCGCGTGGGGAAATTATCGAGCACGCCCGTCAAGCCTTGCTGGGCCTTGACCAGTGCATCTTGCAGCGACCAGTGCACATAGGGCAGGTCGGCGGCGAAACGGCCATCGTCCTCATAGCGCTTCAGCACGGATGACGCCAGGTACAGCTGCGCCAGCACGTCGCCGAGCCGGGCGGACAGCCGCTCGCGGCGCTTGAGTTCGCCACCGAGCACGAACATCGACATATCCGTCATGACGGCAAACGCCGTCGACAGCCGCGTCAGGGCGCGGTAATAGGGCGCCAGTTCCGCGGCGCCGTCGTCGGGCACGGCTGCCAGGCGCGCGCCGCCCAGGCCGTACCACAGCCCCCGTGCCAGGTTGCTCAGGACAAAGCCCACGTGGCCAAAGAAGGCTGCATCGAAATCGCGCACGGCCTTGCGGCCGTCGCTTTCGCTGACGGCGGCCATTTCCCTGAGCACATACGGATGCGCGCGGATGGCGCCCTGGCCGAAGATGATCAGGCTGCGCGTGAGGATGTTGGCGCCTTCGACGGTGATGGCGATGGGGATTTGCTGGTAGGCGCTGGCGAGGAAATTGTTCGGTCCCACGCAGATGCCCTTGCCGCCGAGAATGTCCATGCCATCGTTGACGAGCGCGCGGCCCCGCTCCGTGACGTGGTATTTGACGATGGCGGAAATGACGGCCGGCTTTTCGCCCAGGTCGACGGCGTGCGCGGCCAGGGTGCGGGCCGCGTCCATCAAGTACAGGTTGGCGCCCATGCGGGCCAGCGCTTCCTGCACCCCTTCGAACTTGCCGATTGGCATGTTGAACTGGCGCCGCACGGCCGCATACGCACCGGTGCCGCGCACGGCCATCTTGCCCATGCCGACGCTGGACGAGGGCAGCGAAATGGCGCGCCCGGCCGCCAGGCATTCCATCAGCATGCGCCACCCTTTCCCCACTTGCGCCTGGCCGCCGATGACCCAGTCGATGGGGATGAAGACATCTTGACCGGACGTGGGGCCGTTCTGGAACGCGGCGTTCAAGGGATGGTGGCGGCGGCCGATCACCACGCCGTCGTGGCTGGCGGGGATCAGGGCGCAAGTGATGCCGGGCGCATCGTTGTCGGAGAGCAAGTGTTCTGGATCGCTGGTCTGGAATGCCAGGCCCAGCAAGGTCGCCACGGGCGCCAGCGTGATGTAGCGCTTGTTCCACGTGAGGCGGAAACCGACAGTGGCGCGCCCTTCATGCATGCCCATGCACACGACGCCCAGGTCGGGAATGGCGGCCGCGTCGGAACCCGCATACGGGCTGGTCAGCGCAAAGCAGGGAATCTCCGTGCCGGCAGCCAGGCGCGGCAGATAATGGTTTTTCTGTTCTTCGGTGCCGTAGTGCAACAGCAGTTCGGCCGGCCCCAGCGAATTGGGCACCATCACGGTCACGGCCAGCGCCGAGCAGCGGCTCGACAGCTTCATCACCACTTGCGAATGCATGTAGGCGGAGAATTGCTTGCCGCCGTATTGTTTCGGGATGATCATGCCGAGGAAACCCTGGCTTTTCATGTAGTCCCAGGCTTGCGGTGGCAAGTCGAGTTGCTGCTGCGTTTCCCAGTCGTTGACCAGTTTGCACAGCCGTTCGACGTCGTGCTCGAGAAAGTGGCGCTCCTCGGCGGTGAGCGTGGCGCGGCCATACGCCAGCAGCTTGGGCCAGTCGGGCCGGCCGGAAAACAGGTCCGCATCCCACCAGGTAGTGCCCGCCTCGAGCGCGTCGCGTTCCGTCTCGGACATGGTCGGCAAGATGCGCTTGAACAGCGCGAGCAGGTGCGGCGCAAGCAAGGCGCGGCGCACGGGGCCGGGCGCAAACAGTAAAGCCAGGCCCAGCAGGGCCAGCATCAGTATGATCGTCAGCATGCGATATCTCCCTGTGTCATGACAACAGAGTAGGCCGATGCGGCCGATGTTACTGTGCGGTACTGCGCATACGCACAACGCCAACCGCAGGGGTTGGCGTTGTGGTGTCTGGCGTGAGGCGTATCAGCGTTGCGGAACGACAATCACCGTGTCGCCCGTCTTGCCCTTGGCGCCCGTGTCGCCTTTGGCGCCTTCATCGCCGGCAACACCAGCGTCGCCCTTGGCGCCATCGTTGCCTTGCATGCCGCTGTCGCCCGTCTGGCCCGTGGCGCCGGTGGCACCCGTCGCGCCGGCAGGGGCTTCGGCGCCCTTGGCACCGGTAGCGCCGGCAGGACCAGGCGCGCCGGCAGGGCCGGGAACGACTTGTACGACGGTAGGCGCGGGTGGCGCTTCGCGCTGGCAAGCGGTCAGGGCGAGGGTAGAGGCGAGCGCGAGCAATATCAGGGTAGTTTTCATGATGCATCCTTTGGCAGTGTGCCGTGATGTACGGAACGGCTCGACGGCGTCGGGCGCGAGTTTCGCATGGCGGTATGGCGGAGAGAATCGGATCAGGTAGCCGTTGCGCCGTGTCGCGCAGGGCGCTGGCGGCGGGAAGGGATGTGGTCTGCCTGCAGCATGTGCTTTTGGACAGCCGCAGTCCGTACGTTTGCGTACATAGCGGCGGGGTGGGGGGGAGGTTTTGTGCAAGGACAAACAGCCAACCCGAAGGTTGCTGTGGCTGTTCAAATTGGAGTGGCAGCACCGCGACTGAGGGCCTGGTGCTGCCTGGCACGCTTATTTGACGGTCAAATCTGCCTGGGCGGCAGGGGCCGGCGGGGAGTCGCCACCACCGCCTCCGCCACCGCATGCAACGAGCACACACGCGCTAAATACAAGTGCCAGAGGCCTCATCGAACTTGTCCATTCTCAATAGTGACGCCTGTGCTGGCGCCGCCTTGAAACGGCCATGGCTGTGCCAGAGCCAGGCCTTTGATGTCACGTAAATCCAGGACGGTGACCGGATGGGCAGTTGGGAAAATTACAGCGTGACGGGTTCCGGCGTGAGAATGTAGCGCGCATATTTGCCATCCCCCAGGTCGCAGAAGCCTGCCGCCCACAAGCTGCCATCGCTCTTCTGGATGAAGGAGCATGCGCTGCCAGCCCATGCGGCGGCAATCCCGGTACCGACTTGCCGGAAGACGCCGCGATTGAATTGGCCATCGCCGAACTGGCCGTTGTTGCCATCGCCGCCTGCCCACAAGGTGCCGTCGGACTTGACGGCAAGCGCATAATAAGTGCCTGCCGATATGCTGATGAAGCCATCTCCCACCTTGACCGGCGTGGCGGCAGTGGGTGTGGCGGCGGGTGCCTGGTTGGGCGCGTTGCCGCCCCAGTTCCACAGCGAATGGTCCGCCTTCAAGCCATAGACCGCATCGTAGCTGGTGGCAATCGCAATATAGCCATCCGCGATCTTGACCGGTGTAAATGGCTGGTTGGCCAGATTCTGGGTCCATGTCCACACCGAGCCGTCGCGCTTGAGGCCCAGTGACGCCCCGCCACTGCCACGGGCGATATCCACGTAGCCCGTGTCTATCATGCGCGGCGTCAGCTCCGGTTCGATGGCGTTGGGTTGCTGCAGGCTACGCGCGCCCCAGACCCACAGGCTGCCGTCTTTTTTCAGGGCTTCGGCGTTTTCGCCGGCGACGCTTCTCTCGCCTTTGACGACGACCTTGAGGAAATCGCTGCCGATCTGCACAGGAGTGGCGTTTGAGCCGCTCGTGCCATTGCCCTGGATGCCTGCGTCATTGCTGTTGCCCCAGCTCCAAAGCGAGCCGTCTTTCTTGATGGCCAGGGTGGCAGCGATGCTGACTGCAACATCGGCGTAGCCGTCGCCGATCTTGACCGGTACGGGCTGGAGAGGGTTCCAGCCCCAGAGTGTGCCGTCAGATTTGAGGGCGGCGTAGCGCCAATTCAGGCTGGTGACGAATGCGGCAATCGCCTGATAGTCGATGGAGAGCTTGTGCAATGGCGATGCGGCGCCGGCGCTCGCGGACACGGCACCCTGGCGCGCTCCCGATTGCCCGGTCGGCGTGCAGCTGAATTGACGCCGCGTGCTGTTACCCCCGCTGAGCTCGGCGATACCTGCGCAGTCCGTCAACGCAAACTGCATGTTATCCGGCAGATTGCTGCCAGTCACAGTAAAGGTGGTGACCATGCCGATGTTGGCCTTGGCGGGCGAAACGGCGCTGACCTCGGGCGGCAGGGGCGTTGGCAGTGTGGGCGGTGTCGGGGGAGGAGCGGGAGGCGATGTCGGTGAAGTACTGCCGCCGCCGCAGGCGCTCAAGGCGAGCATTAAGCTGGTCGCTGAAATAATACGCAAATGAGTCATGGGAATGCAATTTATAAAATTGCATGATTGTAACTTAAGTCATATTGTCATACGGCATTATTGTTTTCGGCGCCAGCAAACAAAGACGCCACCCGAAGGTGGCGTCTTGATCAGTACTGCTGCATTCTTGCTGGCCCGGGGCGGAATCGAAGCAGCGGTACGAAGATGTGCCAAACAAGGCCCGGCCTACTGCGCGCTTTCCATGGATGCCACGGTGTCGAAGATATGCGCCAGCGCGCTTTCCATGGCGCCGGCGGTGGCGTCGCCGCTCTGGTTGGTGATGATGTAGACCCCGAGCTGATATTTGGGAACGATGTAGGCGTAGCCTTGCGCACGCGGCACGCCGCCATGGTGGACGTAATGCGTGCCCAGCTGGCGATTCGTGCCGATGTTCCAGAAATAGGCAATGCTGAAGTCATCCTGAAAGCGTAGCAGCGGCTTGTGCGATTCGACGACGGCGGGATGGGCGCTCAATTGCAGGCGCAGGTATTTCGCCATGTCCGGCATGGTCGACTTCAGGTTGCCGGCGGCCCCCCAGGGCAGTTGCGGCATCGGTGTCGTGATGACGGGATTGTCGCTGTGGTAGCCGGGCGCCAGCCTGTCGCTATCCCCGGCTGCGATTCTCAGCCTGGTATCGTGCATGCCGGCTTCGCGCGCGAGAAATTGCGTGAGCAGCACTTCATAGGGCAGGCCGTAGATGGTTTCGAGCGCGTGCGCAACGAGTTCGGTGCCGGCGCTGGAATAGGCGTAGTCCTTGCCCAGCGGACCGTTGATGTTGACTGTATGCAAGTCCTGCCAGAATTGGGGTTGTCCGTAGTTGGCGTAGGCTGCGTTGAGCTTTGCCGGCGTGGCGTGCGCCGTGAAATCCTGCAATACGGTGTTCACCTGCAATGGCAGCATGCCCGGCATATTGCTGGTGTGCGTGATCAAATGGCGCAAGCGCACGGGCTGCCCCTGCGACTGCAGGTTCGGGTAGGCGGCCGGCAGGTATTTTTGTATGGGATCGTCGAGCGTCGCCTTCCCATCGAGCACGGCGTTCGCCAGCAGCAGGCCGGCAAAGGTTTTGCTGACTGAGCCGATTTCATACAGCGTTGTATCGTTGGGCGGATTGGCCTTGCCGGTCTCCAGCTCGCCTTGATGCAGGATGAACTCCTGGCCGCGATAAACCAGGGCTATCGAGGTCGCGTGCAGCAGTTTCGACTGCAGCAGGGCGGTCGCGGTCTGGCGCATTGCCGCAGGAATGTCATGCGCGGGCGCCGTGGCCGCGGGCTTGCAAGCTGCCAGCAGCAGTGTCATTCCGGTTGTGATTGCGGCGAGTCTGATCATCATGCGCACCATCCAGTGGGGAGGGGCATTCTCGCACAATGGGTTCGGCGGCGACAGAAAAAAGTCACGCGCACGGTTTTGCCAGAGGGGGAACGGCGGTGCCGGACAAAAGAAAACGCCACCCGAAGGTGGCGTTTTTTTATTCTTGGTGGCCCGGGGCGGAATCGAACCACCGACACAAGGATTTTCAATCCTCTGCTCTACCGACTGAGCTACCAGGCCAAGGCGGCGAATTATAGCAGAAAGACTTTCCACCTGACCAGAGCTGGCTGTGTTCAAATGCAACAGATGGCCAAAACATGGTGTTTTGGCATCCTTGTATGACCGAAAGGGATGTGGCGATGCAGCGACGTATTGGAGTGCAAGGCCTGGCGGTGGCGGGCTTGTTCGGTTTGTTGTGCGGCGCGGCGCGGGCCGACGGGTTGGCCGAGCTGAACGCGGCGCTGGCGCGCTTGCAGGGGCAGATGCCGATCAAGGCGCAGGTCGAATCGAAAACCTGGCGCCGCGAAGGCGAGGGCAAGGCGGCGGAAGAGGATAGCGGCCAGGCCACGGTGGCGGTCGAGGGCGGGCCGGCGGGCTTGCAAGTGCTCTACAGCAAGGAGGTGCTGGCGAAAGTGGAGGCCGAGCAGCGCGCCAAGGTGAAGGATCCGAAGGCCAAGGCGCCGATCGGCTTTGCGCTGGGGGAAATGAAGGCGACGGAGCTGCGCTCCATGGTGTCGGCGGCGGATACCCTGTCGCGCGAAATCGAGGAAGCCGTGTTCAGCGGCGAAAAAATGGATAGCTACAAGGGCAAGCCGGCGCGCCTGCTCAGCTTTACCTTGTCGCTCGACAAGGTGCCTGAGAAAGACCGCAAGTATGTGAAGAAGTTCGAAGGCGGCCTCGATGTGTGGATCGCGGCGGACGGCACGCCGCTGGCCAGCCATTTCCACGTGGATGTGAGCGGGCGCGCCTTTGTCGTCATCAGCTTTACGCAAAAGACGGACGAGACGCGCCAGTATGGCGTCAGCGGCGACCATTTATTGCTCCTGCGCAAGGAAAGCAAGAATGCCATGTCGGGCGCAGGCGAGAAGGTGGAAAGCAAGATCGTCAAGACCTTGCAATTGCAGTCCTGACGCGTTGCCGAACCTCATAAGCCGCTGAATCAGCGGCTTTTTTACATGGCCGAGCTGCCGCCCAGGCCGCTCTTTTGCAGCACGCAGCGCCCTGCCTGGCAAGTGGCGCCCGGGTCCGTGATGATGGAGCAGGTCGACATCATGCCGTCCGCCTGCTGCTGTTTGCGGCTTGCCTCGGCTTGCGCCTGGGCCAGTGCCTTGAGTTTCTTGCCGTCATTGCTTTTGCTGGACCACGCCAGATAGCGCTCGGGGCCGCCGCAAGCCTTGGCGCCGATGGCGATGGTCTGGCATTGCTGGGTGGAATCGCACGCGGCGGCGCCCACTTCCGCCTGGATCTGCGCCAGCAAGCCGGCATTGCCGGGGGCGGGCGGCGCATCATCTTGCGTGGGGGCGCTGCCGCAGGCGCTGGCGGCCAGCAGCAGGAAGCTGGCGCACGCGGCGCGCAGCAGGGCGGAGTAGGTTGGCGTTTGCATGCGCTCATCATGTGCCACGCTTGCGTAAATGGCAAGCGCGATTCGAACTTGGGCAGAACCTTGATCCCGGTCATTTTCCTTATTAACTAGTCAAAGTTAATATAAATCAACATCCAACCAGCGATGTACGGGTGGCAACCGGGCCGGTGCGCTGCATTCCCGCGCCGGCGCGCGCCGCCGATTCGGGAATGTTTCCAGGAGTTAGACTATGCGCCGCACCTTATCCCCCTTCCTCTTCATCGCCAGCCTGACTTTCGGCAACGTGCTGCACGCCGCCGACAAGGAACCGATCCAGCCGATCACCGCCGCCAAGGTGGCCAATCCGGCCATGGTCGAGCTGGGAAAGAAACTGTTTTTCGATCCGCGCCTGTCGCGTTCGGGCTTTATTTCCTGCAATAGCTGCCATAACCTGAGCATGGGCGGCACGGACAACATCAAGACGTCGATTGGCCACAACTGGCAGCGCGGACCCATCAATTCGCCTACCGTGCTCAATTCCAGCATGAACGTGGCGCAATTCTGGGATGGCCGCGCCAAGGATTTGCAGGAGCAGGCTGGCGGCCCCATCGCCAATCCCGGCGAGATGGCTTTTACGCACGAGCTTGCCATCGACGTGCTGGCCTCGATTCCCGCTTACCGCGCGGAGTTCCGGCAAGTGTTTGGCCAGGATAAATTGACCATCGAGCAAGTCACGCGCGCCATCGCCGCCTTTGAAGAGGTGCTGGTGACGCCCGGTTCCCGCTTCGACCAATGGCTGTCGGGCAAGAAGAGCGCGTTGACGAAAGACGAGCTGGACGGCTACCAGCTGTTCAAATCGAGCGGCTGCATCGCCTGTCATAACGGTCCCGCCGTGGGCGGCAACACCTTCCAGAAGATGGGTGTCGTCGAGCCGTACAAGACGGCGATGACGGCGGAGGGACGCTCGGCCGTGACGGGCAAGGATGCGGACCGTTTCAACTTCAAGGTGCCGACCCTGCGCAACGTGGAGCTGACGTATCCCTACTTCCACGATGGCGAAGCGGCAACCCTGACGCAAGCCGTCGACGTGATGGGCCGCTTGCAGCTGGGCCGCACCTTCACGCCCGATGAAAATGGCAAGCTGGTGGCTTTCCTGAAAACCCTGACGGGCAAGCAGCCGCACATCGTGCTGCCGATCCTGCCGCCATCGTCGGACACGACGCCGCGGCCCGTGCCGTTTGACTGAATGAGTCCATGAAAAATGCCCGCATCAAGCGGGCATCGGGGTTTATTTCAATGTTCTCTGGAACAACTGGTAGATGCGGCGGTACTCGTCATACCACGCTTCCGGCTGCACGAAGCCGTGGCGCTCCATCGGATAGCTGGCCATTTCCCAGTTATCCTTTTTGAGCTCGATCAAGCGCTGCGACAGGCGTACGGAATCCTGATAAAACACGTTGTCGTCGATCATGCCGTGGGCGATCAAGAGATTGCCCGTCAGTTTATCGGCGTATTCGATCGGCGACGAGATTTTATACGCTTGCGGATCGACGTCCGGCGTGTTCAGGATATTCGCCGTGTACTCGTGGTTGTAGGTGGTCCAGTCCGTCACGGGACGCAGCGCGGCGCCGGACTTGAAGATTT
Organism: Janthinobacterium sp. P210005; assembly: GCF_036231865.1. Lineage (NCBI taxonomy): Bacteria > Pseudomonadati > Pseudomonadota > Betaproteobacteria > Burkholderiales > Oxalobacteraceae > Janthinobacterium > Janthinobacterium sp. P210005. The sequence continues at coordinate 31,121 of NZ_JAZARC010000002.1, read as the reverse complement.
CCGGTGCGCGCATCAGGGCCATCAGGCTCATGAAGCCGCCATAGCTGCCGCCATAGATGCCCACGTTCTTGATGTCGCCCTGGTGCTGCTGCGCCAGCCAGTGGGCGCCGTCGATGAAATCTTCCAGTTCCGGATGGCCCATCTGGCGGTAGATGGCCGTGCGCCAGGCGCTGCCGTAGCCGAGCGAGGCGCGGTAATCGACGTCGAGCACGATGTAGCCCTGCTCCACCAGCAGGTTGTGGAACATCTGTTCGCGGAAGTAGACGGGATAGCGCTCGGTCACGTTCTGCAGGTAGCCGGCGCCGTGCGCGAACATGACGATGGGATATTTCTTGCCCGCTTCCAGCTGGGCCGGGCGGTACAGCTTGGCCCAGATCGGCGCCGCGCCATGCGTGGACGGCACTTGCACCAGTTCCGGCATGACCCAGCTGCGCGCCTTGAAGGCCTCGCTGCGCGTATCCGTCAGGATATTCGCCTTGCCGCCGGCAACGGAAATCGTCGCCAGCTGGGCTGGCATATAGCTGGTGGAATAGCGCAGCAGCAGCTTGCCGTTATCGGGCGACAGGCCGAAGTTTTCCACGCCTTTCAAATTCGTCACTTCGCGCGCGCCGCCCTCCTTGGCCGTGCTGGCGCACACTTCATACGTGCCTGGCGCCTGCCGGTTGCACATGAAATACGCGGTTTTGCCGTCACGGCTCCATTCGACGGCGCTCACTTCCCACTGGCCGCTGGTCAGGGCGCGCGCCGGGGCCGCGCCCGTTTTCGTGTACAGGTGGGCGTAGCCGCTTTCCTCGGACAGATACCACAGGGTGGCGTTGTCGGGCAGCCAGCCGAATTCGTCGGCGCGGCGGTTGACCCAGGCCGTGTCGCTGATGCGGTGCACGGGCACGAGGGCGGCGTTGGCCAGGTCGACGTTGGCGAGCCAGCCATCCTTGTTGTCGATGGCGCGGATGCGCACGGCTGCCTTGCCGCCGTCGTCGGTCCAGGCGATGCCGTCGCGCTGGGCGTCGATGCGCACGGCACGGTTGCCTTTCAGGGCCGGCAGCTTCTGTTCGGCGCGCATGGCGGCCAGCGGATCGGCGGCGATGCCGGGCAGGTTATCGAAGGCGATGTCGCGCACCTGGCCCGTGCGCAGGTCGGCCAGTTTCAGGCTTTGCGCGATCGGCATGTTGCGGCCCACGCGCGTGCGCTCGTCGTCCGCTTCCGGATAGCCCGTTTCCGTGACGTAGCGGGCCAGTTTGCCCAGCTTGCCCTTTTCGGCGGCCTTGTCCTGCGTGACGAACAGCAGCCAGCGGCCATCCGGCGACAGGGCGCTGCCGGAAATGGTGACTTTGTCGCCCAGGTAGATCGGTTCCGGCGCGCGCGTGGCGTCCAGGCGGCGCTCTTCATGGCGGCGTTCGCGGCTGGCGTCGCGGTCTTCCTTCTGGCGCGCCAGGTTGACGATCAGGCGCAGCTGCAGTTCGCGCAGGGCGTCCGCTTCCGGCTTGGCGTCCGGGTCCTTGACGGCGCGCAACAGGGCCACGGGGGCGCTCAGGCGGTCATGCCGGTTCCAGCTGAACCAGTCTGTGCCGCTGCGGTATTGCACGGCGCCGCCGTCGGCGGAGTATTGCGGGTCGCTGATGGCGGACACGCCGCGCGTGATCTGGATCAAGGCGCCGCTTTTCAGGTCGCGCTCGAACAAGTCGCCGTTGCGCAGCAGGATGGCGCGCGTGCCGGCCCGGTTGACCACCATGTGCTGGCCGTCGAGATTGGCCAGCTGCGCATCGTCGACCTTCTTGCCGCTATTGAATTTGGCGTTCGCGCCCGGCAATTGATAGGTGTCGCGCAGGGGCGAGCCGAGGCGTTTCTGCTTGTAGTAGAGCTGGCCATTCCAGCCCCACCATGCCGCTTCGACGGGCGTGCCGATCCAGTCGGGATCGGCCATGGCCTGGTCCAGGGTGATGGGCGTGGGTGCGGTGGATGGAGCCGCATGGGCGGCGGGGAGCAGAGAGAGCAGCAAGAGCGGCAGCAGGGGAAGAACCAGACGCATCGGGGATCACTTTAATCAAAGGGGATGGTGAAGGTACAGGCTATGAGGCCGGTATTCTAGCGGAGGAGTTTCGTACAGGAAATGTCGGAAAGCTAAGCCTGATACCGGGCCAGCCAGGCCAGAAAGTCGTCCAGAGGCATGGGCCGCGCATACAGGTAGCCTTGCAAGCCGTCGCAATCGTGGGCGAGCAGGAAGTCGGCCTGCTCCTGCGTTTCCACGCCTTCGGCCACCACGCGCAAGCCCAGGTGGCGCGCCATGGCCAGTATCGCTTGCACGATGGCCGTGTCGCGCGCATCGTGCGGCGTGTCGTCGATGAAGCGCTTGTCGATTTTGAGTTCGTACAGCGGCATCGAGGTCAGGTAGGCGAGGCTGGAATAGCCGGTGCCGAAATCGTCGATGGAAAAGCGGATGCCCAGGGCCGCCAGTTCGCGCATGCGCGCCAGCGAGGCGTCGCGCTGGTCGATCAGCAGGCCTTCCGTCAGTTCCAGGATCAGGGCGCCGGCCGGCGTGCCGTGTTCGGCCAGCGCCGCCTGCACGCGGGCGGCGAAATCGGGCTGGCGAAACTGGGCCGGACTGACATTCACGGACAGGGCGACGGGCTGCCCGGCCCGCGCCAGCAGGCTGGCGGCGCGGCACGCCTCGCGCAGTGCCCAGTGCCCGAGCCTGACGATCAGCCCCGATTCCTCGGCGATGGGAATGAAGATGCCGGGCGCGATATGGCTGCCGTCCGCCTGCGGCCAGCGCATCAGCAATTCGGCGCCCGTCACCCGGCCATGGCGGTCGACCTGCGGCTGCACGTGCATGCACAGTGCATGGGCATCGAGGGCGCGCGCCAGCGCCCGTTCCAGGGTCAGGCGGCGTTCCACGCCCGCCTGCATGGCCGCTTCAAAGAAGGCGATGCCGTTGCGTCCTTCCGCCTTGGCGCGGTACATGGCGATGTCCGCTTCGCGCAGCAGGTCGTGCGCCTGCTGGCCCGCTTTCGGCAGCAGGGTCACGCCGATGCTGGCGCTGCAATGATAGGACTGCCCGTCGATATCGAAGTCGCGCGCGATGGCAGCGCGGATTTTCTCGGCCACCTGGGCCGCCGCGCGGGCGGCGCTGTTGAGGTCTTCGGCCAGGTGCGCCAGCAGCACGACGAATTCATCGCCGCCGATGCGCGCCACCGTGTCGGCCTTGCGCATCAGCTGCGCCAGCCGTTCGCCGGCCAGGCGCAGCAGCGCGTCGCCGGTGGCGTGGCCGCGCGCGTCGTTGATGTGCTTGAAGTGGTCGAGGTCGATGAACATCAGCGCGCTGATTGTATTTCCTCGCGGCGCGGCGGCCAGCAGGTGGCCGATGCGGTCCATCAGCAGGCGCCGGTTGGGCAGGCCCGTCAGCACGTCGTAGAAGGCCAGGCGGTGGATGTCCGCTTCCGATTTCTTGCGCTCGTCGATTTCGCGCTCGACGGCCACCCAGTGCGTCTGCTTGCCGTCCGCATCCGTGAATGGCGCCAGTTCCGCTTCGACCCAGTACGCCTTGCCGGCCTTGTTGTAATTGAGCAATTCCGCCCTGGCCGGCTGGGCGTTGGCCATGGCGGCGGCGACGCGCGCCAGCTCGCCCGCATCGGTGGCGGGGCCCTGCTGGAACAGCAGGCTGCGGCCCAGCACCTCGGCGCGCGCATAGCCGCTACTGCGTTCGAAGGCGTCGTTGACGAAGATGATGCGCGTGGCGGGCGCCGCGCCGCCGGGGGCATCGGTCACTTCGGCGAGCATCACCATGTCGTTCAGGCGGGCCAGCGCCGTGGCCGTCAAGCGCAGATCGGCGTTCAGCTGCGACAGGGCCTGGCTGCTGCGTTCCAGGTGGCGCAGCAGGAAGGCGCAGGACAGGGTCAGCACGGCGGCGATGAACAGGAAGTTCAGGGCCACGATCAGCGCGCGCAGCACGGGGGAGTCGGGCACGCCCTGCACGTGCAGGGCGACGTCGGGATGCAAGCCGAGGAAAAAGATGGTCAGCGAAGTCAGGGCCAGGGTCGACAAGGCTGGCCGCATCCCCAGCAGCAGGGCCGCCAGCACGGGCATGAGCATCATGTAGATCTGGCTGACGGGGCCGATTTTCAACAGCAGGCCCACGCCCACCAGGTAGGCGACGATGAGGAATTGCCACACGCGCCAGCGGTAGGGCATGGCGCGCAGATGCCAGATGAGACCGATCCAGCCGATGGCCAGCACGTCGAGGGCGACTATGGACCAGATAGCTTCGCGCGCCGCCAGCAAGGCGCTGGGAATGGCGGTGATGATGCCAAGCAGCAACACCACCTGCAGCAGGCGCGAAAAAATCTGTCCGCGCCAGTGCGCGAGATCGTTTGACGCGGCCACGCTGCCGTCCTTTCCCCAGGAGCTGTGCTGCCGAGCTGAGCAGTATGGTAAAAATATTACGCGCTATCTTTATGCATGTCATCTTGATCATTCGGCATGGTTGACTGCGCGGCTACCTGCGGGGCGCGTCGGGCCGCCTACTTCGTCTGCGCCGTGGGCCAGTAGTGGCTGTCCGGCGTGTCCCGTGCGCCGAAGATGGCCTGGCCGACCCGCACGACGGTGGCGCCTTCTTCGATGGCGATTTCATAATCGCCGGACATGCCCATCGACAGCTCGTCGAGGCTGATGCCAGGCGGGGCGTCCTGGCGCAGGCGGTCGCGCAGTTCGCGCAGCAGCACGAAGCAGCGGCGCACGCGCACCGCTTCCGCCGACAACAGGGCCAATGTCATGAATCCGCGCACCCGCAGCGCCGGGAAGGCGGACAGCTGGCGCAGGAAAGCAGCCACTTCGTCCGGCGGCAAGCCGTACTTGCTGGCTTCGCCCGAGGTGTTCACTTGTACGAACACGTCGAGCCCGCGCCCTTCCGCCTGCAGGCGCCGTTCCAGCGCCTCGGCCACGCGCAGGCTGTCGAGGGCCTGGAACTCGCTGGCAAAGCGCGCCACCAGCTTGGCCTTGTTGGTCTGCAAATGGCCGATCACCGACCATTGCAGGTCGGCCAGGTCCGCCATCGCTTCCCACTTGCGGCCCGCTTCCTGCGGCTTGTTTTCCCCCAGCAGGCGGCAACCCGCGGCATAGGCCAGGCGCAGGCTTGCCTCGGGCTTGGTCTTGCTGACGGGCAGCAGGCGCACGCCGGCCGGATCGCGCCCGACCCGCTGGCATGCGGCCGCCATGCGCGCATGCACCGCCGCCAGATTGCGGCGGAAGTCGTCCACGGAAACGGCCTGCGGCCAGCGCCCATGCTGCGCGTGCATGGTGGGAGTGGGCAGGGGAGTGTCATTGTTCATGTGTCAGCCTTGTGTCAGCCTTATGAGCGGCAGGAGTCGCCGCAGTGATGTATGATTGTCCTATGCCAAAATATATCATGTCTGAGACCATCATGAAGATGACGGGGAAAACCGCGGCGCAGCTGTTCGACAGCATCCGCGCGCTGACGCAGGCGGGCGAACTGCCGCCGGGCCAGGCGCTGCCGACCGTGCGCGAGCTGGCGGCGACCTTGGGCGTCAACCGCAATACCGTGTCGCTGGCGTACAAGCGCCTGGTGACGGCCGGGATCGCGGTCACGCAAGGGCGCCTGGGCACGGCCATCCGCGCGCAGCGCGATCCCGGCGAGCAGGAAGGCTTGCTGCCCGGTTCGCCGCTGGCCGACCTGGGCGGCGGCAATCCGAACCTGGCCTGGCTGCCCGATATCGGCGCGGCCCTGGCGCGCAAGCCCTACCGCCCGCGCCTGTATGGCGAGGCCACGCTGGACCCGGCGCTGGAAGCCCTGGCGCGGCGCTGGCTGGCCGGCGATTGCCCGGAAGGGCACGACATTACCCTGACGAATGGGGCGGTCGATGCGGTCGAGCGCCTGCTGGGCGCGTACCTGGTCGCTGGCGACAAGGTGGCCGTGGAAGACCCCTGCTTCGTCAGCAGCATCAACACCTTGCGCATCGCGGGGCTGCACGTCGTTGGCGTGGCGGTCGATGCCGAGGGGATGCAGGCCGGAGCGCTGGAACGGGCGCTGGCGCAAGGCGCGCAAGCCGTCATCGTGACGCCGCGCGCGCACAACCCGACCGGCTGCAGCCTGAGCGCGGCGCGCGCGGCTCAGCTGCGCGCCGTGCTGGCCGCCTATCCGCACGTGCTGGTCATCGTTGACGACCATTTTTCGCTGCTGTCCGTCGCTGGCTACCGGGACGTGATTCCCCCTGCCGCCCGGCGCTGGGCGCTGGTCCGTTCGGTATCGAAGATCTTCGGCCCCGACCTGCGCCTGGCCGTTGTCGCCAGCGACGGACAGACCGCCCGCCGCCTGCGCCTGCGCCTGGCGCCCGGCACGAACTGGGTCAGCCATCTCTTGCAGGATGCTGTGAGCGCCTGCCTGTCGTCGCCGGACGTGCTGGCGCAGGTGGCCCTGGCCCGCGCAGACTATGCGCGCCGCCGCGGCATCCTGGCCGATGCGCTGGCGGCGCAAGGCCTGGTCTGCGCCAGTCCTGCCGATGGCTTGAACCTGTGGCTGCCGCTGCCGGGCAGCAGCCAGGCGGCCGTGCTGGCGCTGGCCAGGCATGGCTGGCTGGTGCGCGGTGGTGAAGCGTTTGGGGTGCAAGCGCCGGCGCAGGGATTGCGGATCACCGTGTCGAGCATGGATGAAGCGGGCGCGCAGGCGTTCGCCGGCGTGCTGGCCCAGGTGCTGGGCCGGCCATAGTTTTTTAATTCCTCGCCACAGAAAGGGAACATCATGAAAGTCCATTTCATCGTGCATGAAGCGTTCGAGGCGCCGGGCGCCTACGAGACATGGGTGCGCGAGCGCGGCTACGCGGCCACGTATTCCCGCGTCCATGCCCATGAGCCGCTGCCCCCGTCCATCGCGGACATCGACCTGCTGGTCGTCATGGGCGGGCCGCAATCGCCGTCGACGACGCGCGAGGAATGCCCGCATTTCGACGCCGCGGCCGAACAGGCCCTGATTGCCGCATGTGCCGCGGCGGGCAAGGCGGTCGTCGGCGTCTGCCTGGGGGCGCAACTGATAGGCGCCGCCCTGGGAGCGCGTCAGGCGCACAGCCCTGAAAAGGAGATCGGCAAGTTCCCCGTCATGCTGACGGCGGAAGGAAGGGCGAACGACAAGTTTGCCCATTTCGGCGACGTGCTGGAGACCGGGCATTGGCATAGCGACATGCCTGGCCTGACTGACAGTGCGAAGGTCATCGCCTGTAGCGAAGGCTGCCCCCGCCAGATCATCGAATACGGCAAGCTGGTGTACGGCTTCCAGTGCCATATGGAGTTCACGCCGGAGGTGGTCGAACTGCTGATCGCCGCGTCGGAAGCCGAACTGGCCATGCTGGAGCCGCACCGCTTCGTGCAGCCGCCAGCGGTCTTGCGCAGCCACGACTGGCACGTCATGAACGGCCAGCTGTTCGGTTTCCTTGACCGCCTCATGCAGGCGTACGCCTCGCCGTGAAAAAAAACGCCAGCGTCGACGCTGGCGTTGTGGGGCAAACAGGCGAGGCGCTTATTTCTTCGGCGCGCTCAGGCATTCCTTCATGAAGGCTTTGCGGGCATCGCCCTTCATGTCCTTGGCGTCGACATTGCACGCTTTCATCTTGTTTTGCTGCGTCATGGCCGGTGCCGGCTTGGCGCTCAGGCATTCCTTCATGAAGGTCTTGCGTTCATCGCCTTTCTTGCCGGCGGCGTCCGCATTGCAGGTCGTCATCTTCGATTGTTGGGCCGTCTTGGCGACAGGCGCCGCTTCCGGTGCGGCGGCAAAGGCGGTGCTGGCAAACGCGGCGGCGATGCAGAGGGCGATTAATTGTTTCATGGCAAATCCTTGTAGACGCAGTCGGTGGAAGGGGGCGATGCAATCGGCACAGAATGCCGATATGCAAAACGTAACTAACTATATGACATTTATCAACAAAATTTCCACTCGAGTGTGTCTTTTTGTTACTGGCAGGCAGAAGGCGCCCGCCAGCCGGCCCAGGCAGCCATGTTGCGGCGGCAGCGCCCCTGTTTTTTGCTATGCTAGCGTCTTTCCACCGGCCGATGCCGCTGCCTTGGCCGGCGCACCCTCAATACGGAGTAGTTATGGTCTCGTTGCAAGAGCAGTTTTTAAAGGCCGGCCTGGTCGACAAGAAGAAGGTCAAGCTGGCCAACCAGGACAAGAGCAAGCAGAAAAAGGACGAGCGCAAGAGCGGCACGCAAAGCGTCGACGAAGTGCGCCTGGCCGCGCTCGAGACCCAGCGCAAGAATGCCGAGCGGGCGCGCGAACTGAACGCCCAGCGCGACGCGGCCGCCAACCAGAAGGCCATCGTGGCGCAGATCGCGCAAATGGTGCAAAAGAACCGCCAGAGCAAGGGCAACAACGGCGACGTGCCGTACAACTTTACATTTAATAACAAGATCGAGCGCATCTACGTGACGGCCGCCGTGCAAGCACACCTGGTGGCGGGTCGCCTGGTCATCATCTGCCTGAACGGCGCCGTGGAACTGGTGCCGCGCATCATCGCCGACAAAATCGCCGAACGCGACCCCGCCATCGTCGTGCGCGTGAAACAGGCCAGCACGGAAGTGGACGAGGACGATCCGTATGCGGCGTTCCAGATTCCTGATGATTTGATGTGGTAAGAGGGATGTTTGCCCGGCGCTGACGGCGCCGGGGGAGTGGTTGCGGGCCGGAAACGGCCTGCGTGTTGTATAGACAGTCCACAAACAAAAACGCCACCCGAAGGTGGCGTTTTTGAACGTGAAACGTATTCTTGGTGGCCCGGGGCGGAATCGAACCACCGACACAAGGATTTTCAATCCTCTGCTCTACCGACTGAGCTACCAGGCCAAGGTGGCGAATTATAGCAGACCAAAACGGGAATGCAAGAGCCGGCTGCGACTTTTCCCCGATTTCCTGCATGGGCATGGTTTTACTTGCTTGTAGGTCAAATATGATTTGATATCAGCGGTATTTTTCTCAATAAAGGATGGGCGCATAGTGTGGCCATCGACATTGACTTGAGAGGATTACCGCATGAACGCCACCACAAATCGCACCGCCATCCCTGAAATCGGCCTGGGCACCTTCCGCCTGCAGGGCCAGGTCGTCATCGATTCCGTCACCACGGGCCTGGACGTCGGCTACCGCCATATCGACACGGCGCAAATCTACGGCAACGAAGCCGAAGTGGGCCAGGCGATCGCCGCCAGCCCCGTCCCGCGCGACGAGCTGTTCGTCACCACCAAGATCTGGATCGAGAACCTGCAGCGCGATAAACTGATTCCCAGCCTGAAGGACAGCCTGCACAAGCTGCAATTGGAGCAGCTGGACCTGACCCTGATCCACTGGCCGTCGCCGCAGGACGCCATTCCCGTCGCCGAGTACATGGCGGCGCTGGCGGACGCCAAGGCGCAGGGGCTGACGAAAGCCATCGGCGTATCGAATTTCACGAATGCGCAGCTGCGGCAAGCCATCGCTGCGGTGGGCGCGTCTGAAATCGCCACGCAGCAGGTCGAAATCCACCCGTTCCTGCAAAACCGCACCGTCATCGACTTTGCGCGTAGCCAGGGCATCCACATCACGGCCTATATGCCGCTCGCGTACGGCAAGGTGGTCGTCGATCCCGTCATCATGGCCATCGCGGTAAAACATGGCGTGACGCCGGCGCAAGTGGCCCTGAGCTGGTCGCTGCAGCAGGGCTTTGCCGTGATCCCGTCGTCCACCAAACGGGCCAACCTGGAAGCGAACCTGCATTTCCAGCGCATCACCCTGTCGCCGGACGAGATGGCGCAGATGGCGACCTTGGAGCGTGGCGAACGCCTGGCCAACCCGGACGGCCTGGCGCCGCAGTGGGATTGATATGGGCGCCATGACGAAGCTCGGGCAGGGCGGTTTCAGCATCGGGTTGGAACTGCCGCTCGATAATGACTGGTCGTCCACGGGGCGCCAGGCGAATGCGGCGTCCGGCCGCGTGCCGGGCGAACCGGACCTGCAACAGCATGCGGCGCTGGCAAAGCTGGCCGACCGCCTCGGTTTCAGGGCCTTGTGGCTGCGCGACGTGCCTTTGTATGACCCGTCCTTCGGCGACGCGGCCCAGGTCTTCGAGGTGTTTACCTATCTTGGCTACCTGGCCGGCATCACGGAGAACATCTTGCTGGGCACGGCCGCCGTGGTGCTGCCCCTGCGCGAGCCTGTATTGACGTTAAAAGCGGCGGCCAGCGTCGACCAGTTGAGCGGCGGGCGTTTGCTATTGGGCGTGGCCAGCGGCGACCGTCCTGTCGAATATCCCGTCTTCGGCCGCGACTTCGAGCAGCGCGGCGCGGCCTTCCGCGAACAGGTGGCCATGCTGCGCGATTGGGGCGAGAGGCGCCTGCCGCCTGGCATCCGTTTGCTGCCCAAGCCGTCCGCGCCCTTGCCGCTGCTGGTGGCGGGGCTGGCGCAGCAGTCGCCCGCCTGGATAGGCGAGCAAATGGATGGCTGGCTCGCCTATCCAGGCACGCCGGACGACCATGCGCGGCGCTCGGCGCAATGGCGCGCCGTCGCCGGGGAAGATAAACCCTACGTCAGCTTCATTCACCTGGACCTGGACGAGGCCCCGAACTTGCCGCTGCAGCGCTTCCGCTTTGGCGCACGTACGGGGCGCGACGGCCTGATCGCCGAGTTGACGGCCATGCGCGACGCCGGCGTGCGGCACATCGGCTTGCAGTTGCGGCAGAACCGCCGCCCGCTGGCCGAGACGATGCAGGAGATCGCGGACCACGTGCTGCCCGTCTTTCATGGCATCGCTTGATCTGGGACACGCGTCCTGTACTTCCGGACTATCTGAAACAGGTGGGGCAAACGCTATAATGGCCGCATGAACAGTCCCACTCCCCCTACCATGCGGCGCTTCATGCATAGCCACAGCGACGTTTGCATCGTCGGCAATGGCGCCATCGCGAAAACCACGGCGCTGGCGTTTGCCCAGGCAGGACAAAGCGTCACCCTGTTATCCCCGGTGAGTCCGCCCGCATCCGCTGGCAAGCCGGTCGAGCCCAGCTGGGATGTGCGCGTGTACGCGCTCAATCACACGGCGCACCAGCTGCTGTCGTCGCTGAAGGTATGGGGCGCCCTGGAAGCCGACAGGGTGGCGCCCGTCGACGCCATGCTGGTCAACGGCGACGGCGCGCAGGCGGGCGGGCTTGGTTTCGACGCCTACGGTGCCCATGTGGGCACCCTGGCGTGGATCGTCGAAGACCGCAACCTGGGCCAGGCGCTGGACGCCGCCCTGAAATTCGCGCCGAACGTCAACGTGGTGCAGGGCCGCGCCAGCCGCCTGGAATGGACGAACGACTCGGCCATCGTGCATCTCGATGGCGGCGACACCATCACTTGCGCATTGGTCGTGGGCGCGGACGGCGCCCAGTCGTGGGTGCGGGGCCAGTGCGACATCGGCCTCGATTACCGCTCGTACGGCCAGCGGGGCGTGGTCAGCAACTTCGCCTGCGAAAAGCCGCACCATGGCGCGGCCCACCAGTGGTTCACGGGCAGCGAAGGCATCGTCGCGCTGCTCCCGCTGCCTGGCGAGCGCGTTTCGCTGGTCTGGTCGGCGCCCGATGCGCTGGCCGATACCTTGATGGCCGAACCGGCCGACGCCCTGGCTGCGCGCCTGGCCGCCTACTGCCACGACAAGCTGGGCAAGCTGACGCCATTGCAGCCGGAGCTGGTGCGCGCGTTTCCGCTGACCCTGATGCGTCCGCACGCCATGGTGGCGCCGCGCGTGGCCCTGGTGGGCGACGCCGCCCACGTGGTGCACCCGATGGCGGGACACGGCATGAACCTGGGTTTTGCCGACGTGGCGCAGCTGGTCAAGACCATCGCCGAGCGCGAGGCGCACCGCGGCATCGGCGACGAGCGCGTGCTGGCCCGCTATGCGCGCGCGCGCAAGGAAGACGTGCTGCTGATGCAGCTGGCCACCGATGGACTGGCGCGTTTGTTCGGCGCCGATCTGGAGCCGTTGCGCGTGGTTCGCAATTTGGGATTAAACTTGCTGGATAAATTACCGGCCCTGAAGCGGAAAATGATTTCGCACGCACTGGGAAATCAGTAGATATCAGTGAATCTTAAGATATCGCCGGATAATGGCAGCAGTGAAAATTCAAGGTTGCCGCAGCTGGTCTGCGGCGATCGTTTTGTCAAATAGGTAACGGCGCCGGGCCAGATGCCAGTTCCGCCAGGCGTTTCAAGTGGAGAAGTGATAGTGATAAAAATGAGCAGAATCGCATTGGTACTGGCCTCGGGCCTGATGATGTCGTGCGCCGGCGCGGAAACGCCGACGGAAGCGGGCATCAAGAAGCTGATCGAGCCGCGCCTGGGCGAAGGCGCCAAGGTCGATTCGGTCAAAGAAACCCCGTACGGCGGCCTGTACGAAGTGCGTACGGGTGGCGACATCCTGTACACGGACAAAACCGCGCAATACCTGTTCGTCGGCCACGTCTTCGACGCCAAGACGTCGCAGGACCTGACCAAGGTGCGCCTGGACGAAGTCAATCGCATCAAGTTCTCCGACCTGCCGCTCGATTCGGCCATGAAATCGGTCAAGGGCAATGGCAAGCGCGTGATCGCCGTGTTCGAAGACCCGAACTGCGGCTACTGCAAGCGTTTCCGCCAGAACGCGCTGAAGGAAATCGACAACGTCACCGTCTACACCTTCATGTACAACATCCTGTCGCCGGACTCCATCGTCAAATCGCGCAATGTGTGGTGCGCGCCGGACCGCAACAAGGCCTGGGACGACTGGATGTTGAACGGCAAGGCGCCGGCCACGGTGGCTGCCAATTGCGCCAACCCGCATGAAAAAATCCTGGCGCTGGGCCAGCAGCTGCGCGTGTCGGGCACGCCAGCCATCTTCTTTGCCGACGGCAGCCGCATTCCGGGCGCAGTCGATGCAAAGACGCTGGAACAGAAATTCTCGACCATTAAGTAATCCGGGCTGTCGCCAGGAAGGCTGGACGGCGCGCCCTCGCAAGGCGCGCTTTTTTTTGCACTTTTTTCCGCTGTCGTATCATCAAGTGTTGTTTGTAGACGCCATAACAATTCCAAAAAGGAGAAGCAGCAGATGATTACCCTGAATATCAACGGACGCGACACGCAGGTCGATGCCGATCCTTCCACGCCCATCCTGTGGGCGTTGCGCGATAACCTGAACATGACGGGCACCAAATTCGGCTGCGGTATGGCGCTGTGCGGCGCCTGCACGGTGCACCTCGACGGCCAGGCCATCCGCTCGTGCATCACGCCGATTTCCTCCGTCGGCGCGCAAAAGATCACCACCATCGAAGCGATGGAAAACGACCAGGTGGGCAAGGCTGTGCAGGCGGCGTGGGTACAGCACGATGTGCCGCAATGCGGCTACTGTCAAAGCGGCCAGGTGATGAGCGCGACGGCGCTGCTGCGCACCAACAAGGCGCCCAGCGATGCCGACATCGACGGCGCCATGAGCGGCAATATCTGCCGCTGCGGCACCTATCAACGGATCCGCGCGGCCATCAAGGACGCGGCCAAGACCCTGGCCTGAGGAGAGCGACATGCGTATCGAATGGTTGAATCAGGAAGCATTGCAGCATGGCGGGGTGACCCTGGGCGCGGCGCTGGCATCGGCGCCTGTTACCGTGGCGGATGGCGTGTCGCGGCGCGGTTTCATGAAGGCGGGCGCGGTGGCCGGCGGCGGCTTGATGCTGGGCTTTTTCCTGCCGGGTGCAGGCAAGCTGGCGCAGGCTGCCGATGCCGCACCCGCCAAGCCCGTGTATGCACCGAACGCTTTCCTGCACATCGCCCCCGATAACACGGTGACGGTGCAGGTGAACCGGCTGGAATTTGGCCAGGGCGTGCAAACGAGCTTGCCCATGCTGATCGCCGAGGAACTCGACGCCGACTGGAGCCTGGTGCACGGCGCGCTGGCGCCTGCCGGCGAGCAGTACAAGGATGCCGCCTACGGCATGCAGATGACGGGCGGTTCGGGCAGCATCGCCCATTCGTTTACGCAGTACCGCGAAATCGGCGCCAAGGCGCGCGCCATGCTGGTGGGCGCCGCCGCCGCGCAATGGAAAGTCAGCCCTGACCAGGTGCGCGCCGCTAAGGGCGTGCTGTATGGCCCCGGCGGACAAAAGGCCACGTTTGGCGAATTTGCCGACGCGGCCATGCGCCAGCCAGTCCCCGCCACCGTCAAGCTGAAGGACCCGCGCGACTTTGCCATCATCGGCAAGCCAGTGAAACGCCTGGACGCGGCCGCCAAATCCACGGGCAAGCAGCAGTTCGGCATCGACTTCAAGCCGCCTGGCGCGAAAGTGGCCATGGTGGCGCGCCCGCCCGTGTTTGGCGCGAAAGTGGCGAAATTCGACGCCAGCAAGGCGAAAGCCATCAAGGGCGTGCTGGACGTGCTGGAGGTCAAAACCGACCGTGGCGGCAGCGGCGTGGCCGTCATCGCCGAAGGCTACTGGCCGGCCAAACAGGGGCGCGACGCGCTGGTGATCGAATGGGACACGAGCGCCGTGGAAAAGGTCAGCAGCGACAAGCAGCTGGCCGCCTTCAAGGCGCTGGCGAAAACGCCGGGCACCGTCGCCAGACCTGCCGACATGGCCAAGCTGGCCTCGGCGCCGAAAAAGATCGAAGCCGTGTATGAATTCCCCTACCTGGCGCATGCGCCGATGGAGCCGCTCAATTGCGTCGTTGACCTGCAGGCGGACAAATGCACGATGTGGGTCGGTTCGCAATTCCAGACGGGCGACCAGGCGGCCATCGCGGCGACCTCGGGCCTGAAACCGGAGCAGGTCACCCTGCACACGATGATGGCCGGCGGCGGCTTTGGCCGGCGCGCCGTGCCCTCGTCCGACTACGTGGTCGAAGCCGTCAACGTCGCCAAGGCATACAGGGCGGCGGGCAAGGGCGGCCCGTTAAAGCTGATGTGGAGCCGCGAGGATGACATCAAGGGCGGCTACTACCGGCCGTCGCACGTGCACCGCGCGCAGATCGGCCTCGACGCCAAAGGGAAAATCCTCGCCTGGGACCATACCATCGTGGGCCAGTCCATCATGGCCGGCACGCCGTTCGAAGCCTTCATGGTGAAAAATGGCGTCGACGGCACCATGGTCGAAGGCATGGGCGAGCCGTACACCCTGCCGATGAAACTGTCCGTGCACACGGCCAAGGCGAACGTGCCCGTGCTGTGGTGGCGCTCCGTCGGCTCGACGCACACGGCCTTCGTCATGGAAACCCTGATCGACGAGGCGGCGCACGTGGCGAAGATGGACCCCGTCGCCTACCGCAAGCAGCTGATCGACGCCAAGCATACGCGCCACATCGCCGCCCTGGACCTGGCCGTGGCCAAGTCCGGCTACGGCAAGAAGAAGCTGCCGAAGGGGCAAGCCTGGGGCGTGGCCATGCATGAATCGTTCAATTCCGTGGTTGCCTACGTGGTGACGGCGTCGGTGGTGCAAGGCGCGCCCAAGCTGCACCAGGTGTGGGCGGGCGTGCATTGCAACCTGGCCGTCAATCCGCTGACGATCGAGGCGCAAGTGCAGGGCGCCGCGCTGATGGCGCTGGGCATGACGATTCCCGGCGCGGCCATCACGCTCAAGGATGGCGTGGTGGAGCAGCAGAACTTCGGCGACTACCCCGTGCCGCGCATGCCCGACATGCCGGTGATCGAGGTGCACCTGGTGCCGTCGGGCGATGCGCCGACGGGCATGGGCGAGCCGGGCGTGCCGCCGCTGGCGCCCGCCTTCGCCAACGCGCTGTTCGCCCTGACGGGCAAGCGCCTGCGCAAGCTGCCATTCGATTTGGCGGCCGCATGACGGTAGCGGATTTTTGAGCACGGTCGGCATCTTGCTGGCAGCCGGAAGGGGACGCAGGTTTGACCCTTCCGGCGTGCAGAACAAATTATTGCAGCCATTGGCGGAAGGACCGCACGCGGGTCTGCCGGTGGTGGTGGCGGCAGCGAGGAATATGCTGGCTGCCTTGCCGCGCGTGCTGGCCGTGGTGCGCCCCGACGATGCCGAGGTCGCGCGCCAGCTCGGTGCGCTGGGCTGCGAGGTGCGCGTCTGCCATGATGCCGACACGGGCATGGCCGCCTCGCTCACCTGCGCCATCGGTCACGTGCGCGGCGCGCCGGGCTGGCTGATCGCGCTGGGCGACATGCCGAGTGTGGAAGCGGCTACAATCGCCGCCTTGTCGCACGCCATCGGCGATGGCGCGCGCATCGCCGTGCCCGTGTTCCGGGGACGGCGCGGCAATCCTGTCGCGTTCAGCGCCTTTCACTTGCCGCTGCTGCTGGCACTCGATGGCGACCAGGGCGCGCGCAGCATCGTCAACAGCCATGCCGTGTGCGAAGTAGCAGTGGACGACAGCGGCATCTTGCGCGATATTGATACACCTGACGATTTGTCGCCGGCGCCTGGCGCGCCCGGGCGATTGTAGAACATCCATGCCAGACACGAGGAAAACATGAAGAAAGCACCGATTCAAAAAATCACCGCCAAGGCGGGAGCCAAGGCAAGCGGCAAAGCCACAAGCAAAGCCGCGGCAAAAACCGCAGTGAAAGCCACACCGGCCGCCGGCATCATCTACAGCATTGCCGCCGCTGACCTGGCCGGTCACATGTTCAAGGTGACGTTGACCGTCAAGTCGCCGGCCGCCATCGGTCAGGTATTTGCCTTGCCGGCCTGGATTCCGGGCAGCTACATGATCCGCGAATTTTCGCGCAATATCGTCAGCATCCGCGCCGAGTCCGATGGCAAGGCCGTGGCGCTGACCAAGCTGGACAAGCATTCGTGGCAAGCCGCCCCGTGCAAGGGCCCGTTGACCGTCGAATATGACGTGTATGCCTGGGATTTGTCCGTGCGCGCCGCCCACCTGGACCAGAATCACGGCTTCTTCAACGGCACCAGCGTGTTCCTGCGCGTGCTGGGCCAGGAGGCCGAGCCGCATGAAGTGCATATCGTGCAGCCGAAGGATGCGGCCTGCAAGACTTGGAGAGTCGCCACCACCCTGCCGGAATTGAAAGCGAAGCGCTATGGCTTCGGCAGCTACCAGGCGGCCAACTACGATGAGCTGATCGACCACCCGGTGGAAATGGGCGACTTCGCGCTGGCCACCTTCACCGCGCATGGCGTGCCGCACGATATCGTCGTCACGGGCAAGGTGCCGAACCTGGACCTGGACCGCCTGTGCCGCGACCTGAAAGCCATCTGCGAAACGCAGATCGCCTTCTTCGAGCCAAAGACAAAGAAAGCGCCGATGGACCGCTATGTGTTCATGACCATGGCCGTCGGCGACGGATACGGCGGCCTGGAACACCGCGCCTCGACGGCGCTGATCTGCGCGCGCGCCGACCTGCCGACGACGGCTTCAAACAGCACGGAAATCGGCGACGGCTACCTGAAATTCCTGGGCTTGTGCAGCCACGAGTACTTCCACACCTGGAACGTCAAGCGCATCAAGCCGGCCGCCTTCGCGCCGTACAACCTGCAGGCGGAAAGCTATTCGCCGCTGCTGTGGCTGTTCGAGGGCTTCACCAGCTATTACGACGACCTGATGCTGGTGCGCGCTGGCCTGATCGATGAAGCGGCCTATTTCAAATTGCTGGGGAAAACCGTCAACAGCGTGCTGCGCGGCAGCGGCCGCACGAAGCAAAGCGTGGCCGATTCCAGCTTCGACGCCTGGGGCAAGTACTACCGCCAGGATGAAAACGCGCCGAACGCCATCGTCAGCTACTACACCAAGGGTTCGCTGATCGCGCTGGCCTTCGACCTGACGATCCGCGCCAAGACGAATGGTGAAAAGTCGCTGGACGACGTGATGCAGGCCTTGTGGCAGCGTTATGGCCGCGATTTCTACAAGGGCAAGGGAGAAGGCAAAGGCCGCGGCGTGACGCCGGCCGAAGTCGAAGCCCTGTTCGATGAAATTGCCGGCACGCGGATGAAGCCCTTCTTCGAGCGCTACATCCGCGGCACGGACGACGTGCCGCTGGCGCGCCTGCTGGCGCCGTTCGGCGTGAAATACAGCGACGCGCGCAAGGCGGAAAAGGCCAGCCTGGACGTCAACCTGGGCCGCGACGGCAACGATGCCAAGCTGGCGCAGGTGCACCAGGGCGGCGCGGCGCACGTGGCCGGTTTGTCGGCGGGCGACGTACTGGTGGCCATCGATGGCTTGCGCGTGACGGGTAACCCTGCCAACCTGGACACCTTGCTGGGCCGCTACGCCGTCGGCGCCAAGGTGGCCATCCACGCCTTCCGCCGCGACGAGCTGATGACGTTTGCAGCCGTCTTGCAAGGCGACCGCGTGCCCGGCGTCAGCCTGGCGCTGCTGCCGGCGCCGAAGAAAGCCACGGGGCCGAAGCGTCCTAGCGCGGCATGATGCTCATGCAGTAAGACAGAAAACCGGCCGTCACTGGCCGGTTTTTATTTCAAGCAGCAATTTCCCAAATGCAACTTATCCGGTGAAACTGGCGGCTTGCCATCATATTTACTGCAAATGAACTAATTTTTCTTTAACTAAACTAAAATTGCCGAACCGCTTCTTTTAGATCGCGCCCAACGTGCAAACCCTCGATCCTCGAACGATTATGCTGATGACCACGCTGATGTGCGGGGCGATGAGCATCGTCATGTTCTCGGTGTATCGCAGTTTCCGGCGCGAGGTGCATGGCCTGGGGCATTGGGCGGCCGGCTTGCTGTTGCTGGTGTGCGCGTCCCTGCTGTTCGGCACCCGCGAAGTGCTGCCGCCGGCATTGTCCATGATCGCGGCCAATGCGGCGCTGGTGGCCGGCATCGGCCTGTCGATGCTGGGCACGGAAAAATTCTTTGGCCTGGCGCCCAGCCGCCGCGCCTATCTGCTGATACTTGCCCTGGCCATCGCCGGCAATAGCTGGTGGTTGCTGGCGCACCCCGATTTCTCGGCGCGCGTGGCGGTCTTTTCCCTGCTGGTCTTCCTGTTTTATGCGCGCCAGGTGCAACTGGTGTGGCGCCACGGCGAGCGCCATTTCTCGAGTTTTTTCTTTGCCGCGCTGATGCTGATGCAAGCCGTCGTGGTGCTGGCGCGCGGCGTGTCTGCCTTGCTGCATGGCGGCGCCAGCGTGAACCTGACGGTGGCCGGCACGCCGGCCGGCATCTATCTGGCGGTCGCCAATTTCATGGCGCTGCTGCTGACGGTGGGCTTCATGACGATGGCGACGCGCCGCCTGCAGCAGATACTGGAGCGCCGCTCGACCCATGATCCGCTGACCCAGGTGCTGAACCGGCGCGGCTTTGGCGACGCCTATGCGCGCGAGATAGACAATCTGCGCCGCCGCCGCTTGCCGTTGACATTGCTCAGCATCGACCTCGATTACTTCAAATTGATCAATGACCGCCACGGCCACGCGGTGGGTGACCGGGTGCTGGCGCACGTGGCCACCGTTATCAAGGGCGCCTTGCGCGAATCGGATTGCGTGGCGCGTTTCGGCGGCGAGGAGTTCGTCGTGCTGATGCCGGACATGCCGGCGCATAATGCGTTGGGCGTGGCCGAACGCATCCGTGCCTTGCTGCGCGAGCCCAGTCATACAGGGCTGCCGCCGTGTACGGTCAGCATCGGCGTAGCTTGCCAGGCGTCGGTGGTGGAAGGGCTGGAGCAGCTGTTGTCGCGCGCCGATGCGGCCCTGTACCTGGCCAAGGAACGGGGACGCGACCGTATCGAACTCGATACCGCCGCGTTTACTGTGGACCGGACAAGGTCCGCAGCTGGAATTGGTACTGGTCGTTGAACAGGAAGGTTTCGGAGAAATCGAAGGTCCGGGCGTGGCGGCGCATCAGGTGTGCCGCCGGCGGAAAGAGGGTGGGCACGCGCCGCACGGCGGCCAGCGCCGCGGCCGATGCTTCGCTGTCGCGCGAACGGTGTACGTGCACGCTTTTCAGCTCGCCGTCCGGGCCCACGCTCAGGTCGAGCACGACGATGGCCGGCAGCATGGGCGGCAGGCGCCCGCTGAACGTGTAGGCGGCGTTGGCCGCCATGATCTGCTGCGCCACCAGCGACTTGTAGGCGTCGATGCTGGCCGCGAGCTGTATCGCGGCTGGCGTGCGAGGGGGCGTGGACGTGGACGTGGGCGTGCTCACCGCCGGCGGGGCCGCAGTCTGGCAGGCCGACAGCAGGCTGGCGGCGGCAAGGACGATAATTCCGTGTTTCATGACCGCCAGCCTACCATGGTTTAACTGAACAGGCGTTCCAGCTCCACGCCGGGGTCGGGCGCGCGCATGAACGCTTCGCCCACGAGGAAGCTGTGGATGTGCGCATCGCGCATGCGTTGCACGTCGGCCGTGCCGTGGATGCCCGATTCCGTGATGATCAATTTGTCTTGCGGGATGCGCGGTAACAGCTTGATGGTCGTGTCGAGCGACGTTTCGAAGGTGCGCAGGTTGCGGTTGTTGATGCCGATCAATGCGCTCTTGAGTTTCAGGGCCGCCGTCAGTTCGTCGCCGTCGTGGCTTTCGATCAGCACGCCCATGCCCAGTTCGTGGGCGCACGCTTCCATTTCCGCCATCAGGCCATGGTCGAGCGCAGCGACGATCAGGAGGATGCAGTCGGCGCCCATGGCGCGCGCTTCATAGATCTGGTACATGTCGACCATGAAATCCTTGCGCAGCACGGGAATGGTGCAGGCGGCACGCGCCTGCTGCAGGTACTCCACGGATCCCTGGAAGAACTGTTCATCCGTCAGCACGGACAGGCAGGCCGCGCCATGCGCGGCATAGCTGGCGGCGATGTCGGCAGGGCGGAAGTCGGCGCGAATGACCCCTTTCGACGGCGACGCCTTTTTTACTTCGGCGATGATGCCGGGCTTGCCGGCGGCGATGTGCTGGCGCAGGCTCGCTTCGAAGCCGCGCAGGCCGGCGCGCAGGGCGCTGTCGCTTTCCACGTCGCCGCGCAGGCTGGCCAGGCTGCGGCGGGCCTTGGCCCTGACCACTTCATCGGCTTTCACGGCCAGGATTTTATCGAGTATGTCGGACATGATGGTCGCTATTCTATAAAGGAGGGCGGCAGCTTACGCTTGTGCCGGGGTGCCCAGCTGTTGCGTGACCTGCACGAATTGCGCGAGTTTCGCCAGGGCTGCGCCCGAACTGACGGCGGTGCGCGCGCGCGCCAGGCCGTCTTCGATCGAACTGGCCACGCCGGCCGCGTACAGCGCCGTGCCCGCGTTCAGGGCCACGATGTCGGCGGCGGCACCGGGCTCGCCGCGCAGCGCTTCCATCATCTTGGCTTTCGATTCCACGGAATCGGCCACCTTCAGGTTGCGGCTGGCGATCATCGACATGCCGAAGTCTTCGGGATGGATTTCATATTCGCGGATTTCGCCGTTGACCAGTTCACCGACCATGGTGGCCGCGCCCAGCGACACTTCATCCATGTTGTCGCGGCCATACACGACGATGGCGTGCTGCGCGCCCAGGCGCTGCAGCACGCGCACCTGGATGCCGACCAGGTCGGCGTGGAACACGCCCATCAAAATGTTCGGCGCGCCGGCGGGATTGGTCAAGGGGCCCAGGATATTGAAGATGGTGCGCACGCCCAGCTCCTTGCGCACGGGCGCCGCATGCTTCATGGCCGCGTGGTGATTCGGCGCGTACATGAAGCCGATGCCCGTTTGCGCGATCGACTGGGCGATCTGCTCGGGCTGCAGGTTGATGTTGACGCCCAGCGAGTCCAGCACGTCGGCGCTGCCGGACGAGGAAGACACGCTGCGCCCGCCATGCTTGGCCACGCGCGCGCCGGCTGCCGCCGCCACGAACATCGAGGCGGTGGAAATATTGAACGTGTGCGCGCCGTCACCGCCCGTGCCGACGATGTCGAGCAGGTTGGTGGTGTCGGCCATGGGCACTTTGGTGGAAAACTCGCGCATCACTTGCGCGGCGGCGGCGATTTCGCCGATGGTTTCCTTTTTCACGCGCAAGCCCACGGTGAGGGCGGCGATCATGGTGGGCGACATTTCGCCGGACATGATCTGGCGGAACAGGTACAGCATTTCGTCGTGAAAGATTTCGCGGTGTTCGATGCAGCGCAGCAGGGCTTCTTGTGGTGTGATCGGCATGATGCTTCCTTCTTCAATGATGGCGCAGGAGGACACTGATGGCACGCCGTGGCGTGCGCGGAAAATCAGCGCTCGAGAAAGTTCTTCAGCAGGGCGTGGCCGTGCTCCGAGAGGATCGATTCGGGGTGGAACTGCACGCCCTCGATATCGTATTCCCGGTGGCGCACGCCCATGATTTCGCCGTCGTCCGTCCACGCCGTCACTTCCAGGCAGGAAGGCAGCGAGGCGCGTTCGATCGCCAAAGAGTGGTAGCGGATCACTGTGAAGGGGCTGGGCAAGTCTTTGAAAACGCCCACGCCCGTATGCGCGATGAGGGAAGTCTTGCCATGCATGACTTGCTTGGCGCGGATGACGTTGCCGCCAAACGCTTCGCCGATGGCCTGGTGGCCCAGGCACACGCCCAGTATCGGTTTCTTGCCGGCGAAGTGCTTGAGCACTTCCACGGAAATGCCGGCCTGTGCCGGCGCTTTCGGACCGGGCGAGATGCAGATGCGGTCCGGGTTCAGCGCCTCGATCTGTGCAATCGTGATTTCATCGTTGCGGTAGACCCGCACATCTTCGCCCAACTCGCCGAAATACTGCACGATGTTGTAGGTGAAGGAGTCGTAGTTGTCGATCATCAGCAGCATCTTAAAACCCTCCATCCAGGCCATCTTGCACTTGTTCGGCGGCGCGCAGTACGGCACGCGCCTTGTTTTCCGTTTCCTGCCATTCCATTTCGGGGATGGAGTCGGCCACGATGCCGGCCGCGGCCTGCACGTACAGCATGCCGTCCTTGACCACGCCCGTGCGGATGGCGATCGCCACATCCATTTCGCCGCCAAACGACAGGTAGCCGCAGGCGCCGCCGTAGATGCCGCGCTTGGTGATTTCCAGTTCGTCGATCACTTCCATGGCGCGCACTTTCGGCGCGCCCGTCAGGGTGCCGGCGGGGAAGGTCGCGCGCAGCACGTCCAGGTTCGACAGGCCATCCTTCAGCTTGCCTTCCACGTTCGAAACGATGTGCTGCACGTGCGAGTATTTTTCGATGACCATGCGGTCGGTGACTTGCACGCTGCCCGTCTCGGCGATGCGGCCGATATCGTTGCGCGCCAGGTCGATCAGCATCACGTGCTCGGCGATCTCTTTCGGATCGGCCAGCAGCTCGGCCGACAATTCGGCGTCGCGCTCTGGCGTGGCGCCGCGTGGACGGGTGCCGGCGATCGGGCGCAGCGTGACTTTCTTGCCGCCGTCCGCCGTCTTTTCGTTGCGCACCAGAATTTCCGGCGAGGCGCCGATGATCTGCATGTCACCGAAATTATAGAAGTACATATACGGCGACGGGTTGAGCGAACGCAAGGCGCGGTACAAAGTCAGCGGCGAATCCACATAAGGTTTGCGGATGCGCTGGCCGATCTGCACCTGCATCAGGTCGCCCGCCATCACGTATTCATGCGCCTTGGCAACGGCCTTCAGGTAGTCTTCCTTGGAAAAGTCGCGGATGGTTTCCGTGCGCACGGAAGCGCTGGTGACGGGCGCATCGACGCCGCGGCGCAGCATCATGCGCAAATCCTTCAGGCGCTGCTGTGCTTTCGAAAACGATTCGGGTTGCGTGGTGTCGGCGTAGACGATCAGGTAGAGCTTGCCGGACAGGTTGTCGATGACGGCCAGTTCTTCCGTCACCATCAGCTGGATGTCGGGCAGCTTCAAGTCATCTTTCGGCGCGCCGCCAGCGAGTTTTTTCTCGATGTGGCGCACGGTGTCGTAGCCGAAGTAGCCGGCCAGGCCGCCGCAGAAGCGCGGCATGCCGGGGCGCAGGGCCACCTTGAAGCGCGACTGGAATTGTTCGATGAAGTCGAGCGGATTGCCTTCGTGTTCTTCGATCACGGTGCCGTTCTTGACGATTTCGGTGCGTTTGCCATAGCTGCGCAACACGCTCGTGGCGGGCAAGCCGATGAAGGAATAGCGGCCGAAGCGTTCGCCGCCGACGACGGATTCGAGCAGGAAGGTGTTCTTGCCGCCTTGTTGGGACTGTGCCAGTTTCAGGTACAGGGTGAGCGGGGTTTCCAGGTCGGCGAACGCTTCCGCGATCAGGGGGATGCGGTTGTAGCCTTGCTGGGCCAGCGATTTGAATTCGAGTTCGGTCATGTTTCTCTCCATGCCGTCAGGGTATGAGTGTGCATAGTGCACAAACCCTGCGGTGGGTTATCAAAAAACTTGCCGGGACACGCAACGTGCGCAATATGCGCAAACGACGTGTGTACAACCGGCAGCAATCGTAACGGCTCGGCCCTTAAGCCTGCCAGGATTGCCAGCGTCGCCAAAGCCAGGCCTCAATCGAGCCGGTTTGGGTGACATTGTGTTTTTTGATGAGAAACGTGTTCACGATATGGTGTTGGGTTTGGTCAGTATGCCGGTTAGTTTTGCATGCCAATAAAACGGGCTGCTTCGAGCAGTGTCTTTACTATACCATCGGAATCGGTATCGTGTATAGAGTGTCCGTGATTGTAGCCATACGGTACCGTCAGTACGGGGCAAGCCGCAGCCCTGGCCGCTTGCGCGTCATTCGAGGAGTCGCCGATGGCCACTACTTTGGATGGCGGCAAGTCGAAGTCCGCGCACACTTGCAGCAGCGGCATGGGGTGCGGTTTTTTCTGCGGCAGCGAATCGCCGCCATAGACGATCTCGAAATACTGGTCCAGGTTTTTCAGTTTCAGCAGGGGCAGGGCGAAGGCGATCGGCTTGTTGGTGACGCAGGCCAGGCGCAGGCCCGCCGCCTGCATCGCCGACAATCCCGCTTCGACCTCCGGATACAGGGTGCTGAACTGGCCGTTGATGGCCAGGTAGTGACGCTGGTAGCCCTCCATCGCCTGCTCGAAACGCTGTTCCACGCCGGCGTCATCGAAGTCGAGCGCCAGCACGGTGCGGATCAGGTTTTCCGAACCCTTGCCCACCATTAACTTGATGGCGTCGGCGCTGATGGGTGCCAGGTCCAGTTCGGCGCGCATGCCATTGATGGCGACATGAAAATCGGGCACGGTGTCGAGCATCGTGCCATCGAGGTCGATGATGGCGGCGCGCACGCCAGCCAGTACGTGGTCCTTCACCATGCCCGTTTGCATCAGTTGCCCACCGTTTTGGCCAGTTCGGCGCGCATGGCGTCGATGACTGCCTTGTAGTCCGGCTTGCCGAAGATGGCCGAGCCGGCGACAAAGGTGTCGGCGCCGGCGGCGGCAGCGGCGGCGATGTTGTCGATCTTGATGCCGCCATCGACTTCCAGCATGATGTCACGGCCCGATTCGTCGATCATGCGGCGCGCTTCGGCGATTTTCTTCAGTGCTTGCGGAATGAAGGACTGGCCGCCGAAGCCCGGGTTGACGGACATGATCAGGATGATGTCGATCTTGTCCATCACGTGTTCCAGGTAGTGCAGCGGCGTGCCCGGGTTGAAAACCAGGCCCGATTTGCAGCCATTGTCGCGGATCAACTGCAAGGAACGGTCGACGTGATCCGACGCTTCCGGGTGAAAGGTGATGATGTTCGCGCCAGCCTTGGCGAAATCCGGGATAATGCGATCGACAGGCTTGACCATCAGATGCACATCGATGGGTACTTGCACGTGCGGGCGGATCGCTTCGCACACCAGCGGGCCGATGGTCAGGTTCGGCACGTAATGGTTATCCATCACGTCGAAGTGGATGATGTCGGCGCCGGCGGTAACGACGTTGCGCACTTCCTCGCCCAGGCGGGCAAAGTCGGCGGACAGGATGCTGGGAGCGATACGGAATGTTGTCATGGTGAAGTAGCCAAAGGATAGAAAATGCGATTTGCGCTATTTTACGCCTGACGCCGTTACCATGCCTCATTGAAGTACGGTGAAACACAGAATACGCATCGCGCGATGGCCATTGCGTCGCGCGCGACACACAATATGACTGGCAATGTCTGAAGAGGAATGACGATGGCGACTTATGAATTTACGGTAACGGTCAAAACGCAATATCTGCCCGATCAATCGGCACCGGACGAGGGGCGGCACGTGTTCAGCTACACGATCCGCGTCGTCAACACGGGCACGGCTGGCGCGCAACTGATTTCGCGCCACTGGGTCATCACGGATGCGAACAACAAGGTGGAAGAGGTGCGCGGCCTGGGCGCCGTCGGCCACCAGCCGCTGTTGCAGCCGGGCGAGCAGTTCGAATACACGAGCGGCACCATGCTGGGCACGCCGCAAGGCTCAATGCACGGCGAATACTTCTGCGTGGCCGAAGACGGCCATCAGTTCGAAGCGCCGATTCCCGAGTTCGTGCTGTCGGTGCCGCGTACCCTGCATTAAGGAAACGCCGGGGGCTTGCCCCCTCATTTCAGTTTTTCGGTGGCGTCCTGTTCTTCACTGAGCTGCTTGCGTGCCGGCGGTGCGGGCTTTTTGCCCGAATACATGGTCCACCAGACTATAAATGCCAGCAAGAAGAACGCCACCAGCGCCTCTATCATCAAGATCCACATACGCATCCCTATGTTATTTACCCGCAGCCCATTTACCAGCCGTCTGTTTACACGCGGTAGTCTACCCGTTTCAATCGGCGCCGTCGCGCTTGTCTTGTCCGCCTGCACCACGCCGCCCGTCGCGCCGCCCGCTGCTTCCAGCGGCAAGGCGCCCGCCATTGCGCCGACCGTCGTCAAGCCTGTGCCTGCCAAGCCGGCCGATGCCAAGGATGCCACGGATGTGGCGGCGCCCACCTTCGTGCCCGCCAAGTTTGCCGCCTTGCCAGGCTGGGCTCGCGACGACATGCGCGCCGCCTGGCCCGCCTTCATGGCTTCGTGCGGCGTGCTGGTGAAACGGCCGGACTGGAAGGAATCGTGCACGATTGCGCGCCAGGTCAATGCCGACAGCGACAAGGCCATCCGCCTGTTTTTCGAGACCTTCTTTGTGCCAAATCAAGTCCTCACCGCCGATGGCGCCAATACTGGACTGGTGACCGGTTATTACGAGCCATTGCTGCACGGCGCGCGCAAGCGCGGCGGTCCATACCAGACACCGCTGTACAAGGTGCCTGACGATCTGGTCTCGGTGGACTTGTCCGGCGTGTATCCGGAGCTGAAAAACATGCGCTTGCGGGGCAAGCTGGTCGGCAAGAAGGTGATACCGTACGCAACTCGCGCCGACATCGAGCGCGCCACGTCCGTCACTGGCAAGGAATTGCTGTGGGTGGATGACGAAGTCGAGGCGTTCTTCCTGCAAGTGCAGGGTTCCGGGCGCGTACAGCTGACCGATACGCAGGAAACCGTGCGCGTGGCGTACGCGGATCAAAACGGCCATCCGTATAAATCGATCGGCCGCTACCTGGTCGACAAGGGCGAGCTGACCCTGAGCCAGGCGTCCGCGCAGGGCATCAAGGCGTGGATCGCGGGCCATCCCACGCGCAAGGATGAATTGTTCAACGCCAACCCGAGCTATGTCTTCTTCAAGGAAGAGCGCTTGCCCGATCCGAAAGTGGGGCCGAAGGGCGCGCTGGGTGTGCCGCTGACGCCGCAGCGCTCGGTGGCCATCGATTCGCGCTTCCTGCCGCTGGGTGCGCCCGTGTTCCTGTCCACCACGCAAGCCAATAGCGAAATTCCCATGCAGCGCCTGGTGATGGCGCAGGATACGGGCGGCGCCATTCGCGGGCCGATCCGGATCGATTATTTCTTTGGCTTTGGCGCGGAAGCTGCCGAGAATGCGGGCCGCATGAAACAGAGCGGCGCCGTGTGGGTGTTGTTGCCGAAGCAGGCGCCGGCGCGCTGAGTTTCTCGCGGCGCCGGGCGGGGATTGCGCTAGCGCAAGGTTAGCGCAGGACCATGACGGGTAAATGGGTGTGGGCCAACACTTTTTGCGTTTCGCTGCCCACGAACAGCTTGTTCAAGCCCTTGCGGCCATGCGAGGCCATCAGGATGATGTCGCAATGGTAGGTTTGCGCCGCATTGACGATTTCATCGTGCGGGCTCGGCGATACGGCCACCACGCCTTCGAAAGGCACGCCGGCAGCGCTTGCCGCTGCGCCGATCTTGTCGATGGCGCGTTGCGAGGCTTCTTGCATCTGCTGTTCATACAGGCTGGCGTCGAGCACGATGCCGCCGTCGGCCATCGGCGAGAACGGGAAGGGCTGCACCACGCTGATGGCAACCAGCTTGGCTTTGTTCAGCTGGGCGAAGGCGAGGGCGGTCTCGGCGGCTTTGTCGGACAACGGCGAGCCGTCGGTGGGAAATAAGATGGTGTTAAACATAGCGTGCTCCTCAAGTGATGTCAGACAGCTTATGGATTTACATCAATTAAAACCTTGATATAAATCAAACCTCACAGGCTTTGGCGTGAATAATGTCGCCAAGGCAATCTTTTAACAGTGTATGCCCGTTCATCGCTTCAGGTGCGCACGCTACGCAGCGGCGTGCCCCATACCATGGCCACCGTCAACAGGATGCTGCCGGCCGCGATGCAAGCGAGACCATTGCGCACGCCAAAGTGTTCCGCGATCCAGCCGGCGGCCAGCGCGCCCAGCGGCGCCGTCGCCACCGTCAGGAAGCGCATGGTCGATGTCATGCGGCCCAGCATGGGGTCGGGCGTCACCTTCTGGCGCAGGCCCAGGTAGGGAATAAAGAACAGCATCACGCCGCAATCGAAAAAGAACATCAATATGGCATACGCCACGGCGCTGGCGGCCGCGCTGCCGAACAGTGCTGCCGGAATCGTCGGCGTCAGGGCAAAGCACACGGAGGTGGATGCCAGGCCGATCAGGATGGTGCGGCCGGCGCCGTAGCGCTTCGTCAATGGCTTGACGATGAAGGCGCTGAGTAGCACGCCGGCGCCGCCCAGCATCTGCGTCATGCCCAGCACGCCAGGACTCATGCCCAGATCGCGCGTGGCGAACAGCACCATCAAGGCCATGCTGGCGTAAAACAGGAAGTGCCAGATGCCGGCGCCCCAGGCCAGCGCGCGCAGCAGCGGTTCGCGCCACACGAACAGCAAGCCGTCGGCGATGTCGCGCAAGGCGTGCTTGTCGGATGGCGCCGGCCGTGGATCGCGCACGCTCATGGCGCGCAAATTGAAGACGGAAATCAGATAGCCGCACGCCGTGCACAGGATGGCGACGGGTGCGGACAGCACTTGCACCAGTACGCCGGCCAGGCCGGGGCCGATCAGGCGCGACGCCGATTCGGTGGCGGCAAATTTCGACTGCGCATCGATCAAGCCATCGCGGCCCACGAGGAAAGTCAGAAACACCTGCTCGGCGCCGCCACCCACGACGAAGCCCGTGCCGATGATGAACCCCACTATATATAACCACGGCATCGACAGCACGTCGCACCAATAGGCCACTGCCACGCTGGCCAGGGCCAGGCCGGACATGCTTTCGCTGAACAGCATGATCGGATGCTTGCTGCGCCGGTCCAGCAGCACGCCGACGGGCAAGCCGAACAGGGCGAACGGCAGCGCCTGCAAGGCAACCAGCACGCCCATCTGTTCCGGCGTCGCATGCAATAACAGCACCGCGCACAGGGGCAGGGCCAGCGAGGTGATCTGGGCGCCGAAGCAATTGAGGCCGTTGCTGAACCACAGGCGGCGGAAATTCACGCTGGCGGCGCTGCCGTCGCCGCGCAGGTAATGGGCGCAGTACTGGAAGAGGGAGGAGAAAATATCTTGCTCGATATGAAATGATCAGGCTCACAATAATAGCAGCGCACCTGCCGCGCCGCTGCCGTTAGCCGCTACAATCGTTGTCACCGTGTTCATCCAGAGGAGACTATATGCAATACGAAGACTTGATCATCGATATCCAGGGCAAAGTGGCGCTTATCCGCCTGAATCGCCCGAAGGCCTTGAATGCCTTGAACGACAACATGATGAATGAGCTGGGCGACGCCTTGCTGAAGTTCGATGCGGATGACAATATCGGCTGCATCGTGCTCACTGGCAGCGAAAAAGCGTTTGCCGCCGGCGCCGACATCGCCGCCATGGCCGATTACACCTACCCGGACACCTTTACCCAGGGCTACATCAGCCGCAACTGGGAACATATCTTGCGCGTGCGCAAACCTGTGGTGGGCGCGGTGGCCGGCTATGCGCTCGGTGGCGGTTGCGAACTGGCCATGATGTGCGATTTCCTGATCGCCGCCGACAGCGCCAAATTTGGCCAGCCGGAAATCAAGGTCGGCGTCACGCCGGGTGCGGGCGGCACGCAGCGCTTGCCGCGCGCCATCGGCAAGGCCAAGGCCATGGATCTGCTGTTGACGGCGCGCACCATCGATGCCGCCGAGGCGGAGCGCATCGGCCTGGTGTCGCGCGTCGTGCCGGCCGATAAGTTGCTGGAAGAAACCCTGTCTGCCGCCAAGACTATTGCCGCCATGCCGACCTCGGTGGCCATGATGATCAAGGATTGCGTCAACCGCGCCTTTGAAACCACCTTGACGGATGGTGTCGCCTACGAGCGCCGCTTGTTCCAGGCCGCCTTCGGTACGCCTGCACAAAAAGAAGGCATGCACGCTTTCTTGGAAAAGCGCTTGCCAAACTTCGACGGTCTTTGATATGATTCGCCTCCCCGATAAGACGCACTGGTTTGCGGCACAAAAGGGACAGCCTTCCGAGGCTGGGTAGTAAAAAAGAAGGTTGACGAAATGGCCGAAACGCTTCATACTCTTCCTTCTTCGCAGCTGACAAACACAACGCTTTGTCGATAGCGCGAAAGCAGTAACCGAATACAGTTCTTTAACAATTAACAGTCGATAAGTGTGGGCATTTGATGTAAGTGCAGCGTCAATCTTCGGATTGGCGTAATACTTAAAATATATCAAATGTTCACAAGAAATAATGAAATAGGATACTTCTTCGGAAGTAGCCTGTCAGTTTTTTGAGTGAGCGACCCATCAGTAATGATGGTGCCGGTAAAACGGCAAAGTAACAGAGATTAAACTGAAGAGTTTGATCCTGGCTCAGATTGAACGCTGGCGGCATGCCTTACACATGCAAGTCGAACGGCAGCACGGAGCTTGCTCTGGTGGCGAGTGGCGAACGGGTGAGTA